>CAWFHJ010000010.1:0-715442 GCA_963815585.1 uncultured Actinomycetota bacterium
CCCGCGACCAGCGGTGAGATCTCGCGGGTGTTGAAGTAGGCGGAGACGAAGCCGGAGAACGCGGCCGTGCCGATCTGGTTGAGCGACGCGTAGCCCTGGAGCCCGACCTCGGTGCCGGTGAAGAACGCCATCGCGGTGATCACGCCGACGGTGCCGCCGATCACGGCGAGCGCGCCGCTGCCGAGGGTCACCTCGGCCAGCAGCCGCAAGATCTCGCGCTTGTAGCGCTTGATCGCACGCGGCGTCCAGGCGAGCGCGCGCACGAAGAAGGACAGCTCCTCGCCGAGGCTGTCGATCGTCTTCATCGGGCGCTCGTAGAGCGACTTGATGTTGGCCATCCCGGTCACCCTGTCTTGGGTGGAACGAGCTGGAAGTAGATGGCCGACATCACGAAGTTGACGATGAACAGGAGCAGGAACGTGATCACGACGGACTCGTTCACCGCGTCACCGACGCCCTTGGGTCCGCCGGCGGCGTTCATGCCCTTGTAGCAGGCGACGATGGCGGCGATCAGTCCGAAGACGAGCGCCTTGGCCATGCCTTGCCAGAGGTCCGGTAGCTGGGCCAGCGCCGTGAAAGAGGCAAGGTACGCCCCTGGAGTGCCGTCCTGGAGCACGACGTTGAAGAAGTAGCCGCCCACCACACCGACCACGCTGACCAGGCCGTTGAGGAAGAACGCCACCATCATGCAGGCGAGCACGCGGGGCACCACGAGCCGCTGGATCGGGTCGATGCCGAGCACCATCATCGCGTCGAGCTCTTCGCGGATCTTGCGCGCGCCGAGGTCGGCCGCGATCGCCGAGCCGCCGGCGCCGGCGATCAGCAGCGAGGTCGCGATCGGCCCCGCCTCACGGACCACCGCCAGCACCGCCGCGGAGCCGGTGAAGGACTGGGCGCCGAACTGCTTGATCAGGCCGCCCACCTGGAGCGCGATCACAGCGCCGAACGGGATCGCCACCAGCGCGGTCGGCACGATCGTGACCGACGCGATGAACCAGGCCTGCTGGAGGAACTCCCGCAGCTGGAACGGGCGCTTGAACAGGTTGCGGCCCACGTCGAGCGCGAACGCGAACAGCTTGCCCGCGGTCCCGATCGGGGCCAGCGCGCGCGAAGCGGTCAGGGAAGCCATCAGTCGGTCAGGCCCCCGGTGCCAGGGACATGTTTTGCTCGAACGAACCCGGAGGCGGCGTGACGTTGTTGTCGCGGCACCAGGCTCCCGGCTCCCGCTGGCTGCGCCGGGCGATGCCGCTGGACGGCTCGAGCTGCATCGGGATCGGCGGCAGGGCCGGCATGTCGAGGTCCTTCTCGGCCTCCAGCTCGTCGGCGTCCTTCTCCTCCGACATGCCGATCGGGCCGACGGTCTGGGCGTTGAGGAACTGGCGCACGACCGGCTCCTCGGACGACAGCAGCATCTCGCGGGGACCGAACATGGCCAGGTGCTTGTGGTAGAGCAGGCCGATGTTGTCGGGCACCGTGCGGGCGGTGTTGATGTCGTGGGTGACGATCAGGAACGTCGCGTCGATCTGGGCGTTGAGGTCGATGAAGAGCTGGTTGATGAACGAGGTGCGGACCGGGTCGAGACCGGAGTCGGGCTCGTCGATCAGCAGGATCTCGGGGTCGAGGACGAGAGCGCGGGCGAGGCCGGCGCGCTTGCGCATGCCGCCGGAGATCTCACCGGGGAGCTTGTCCTCGGCGCCGACCAGGCCGACCAGCTCCATCTTCTCCATCACGACGCCACGGATGTCCGACTCGGACTTCTTCGTGTGCTCGCGGAGCGGGAAGGCGACGTTGTCGTAGAGGTTCATCGAGCCGAACATGGCGCCGTCCTGGAACAGCACGCCGAACAGCTTGCGGATCTCGTAGAGCTCCTTCTCGGGGCAGGTGGCGATGTCCGTGCCCTCGATGATGATGCTGCCCCGGTCGGGCTTCAGCAGCCCGATGAGTGCCTTGAGGAAGACGGACTTGCCGGTGCCGGAGGGGCCGAGCATGACCGAGACCTCGCCCGCCGGGATGGTGAGCGTGACGTCGCCCCAGATCAGCTGCTTGCCGAAGGACTTCGTGAGATCGGTGACTTCGATCTGTGTGCCCATGCCGACCCTCTTCCCTCTCCCGTGCGTTGCTGCTGTGTGTCATGCGTGCGGCACACAGGTGTCCCCGTCGTAACAACGACTACTCGGGAGTTAAGTTACGCGGATTGTTCGCAGAAATACGCCCGGATGTCCAGCCTTCGGTGTACATCCGTTGCGACTTTGTCACCCTAGGCCAACGCCGACCGTCAGGTGACCGTCGCCACACGTCCGGACAAGCAAGACGGCCGCCCCGCGTGAGCGGGACGGCCGTCTCGGAGTCTCAGCGAGACGTCACTTGAGCGTGACCGTGGCGCCGGCGCCCTCGAGGGCCTCCTTGGCCTTCTCGGCGGCCTCCTTGGTGGCCTTCTCCAGGACGGCCTTCGGAGCGGCCTCGACCAGCTCCTTGGCCTCCTTCAGACCCAGGCTCGTGAGCGCACGAACCTCCTTGATCACGTTGATCTTCTTCTCGCCGGCGGCCTCGAGGACGACGTCGAACTCGTCCTGCTCGGCGGCGGCCTCGTCACCGGCGGCGGCGCCACCGGCAGCGGCGGCGGGTGCGGCCGCGACGGGCGCGGCGGCGGTGACGCCGAAGGTCTCTTCGAACTGCTTCACGAACTCGCTGAGCTCCAGGAGGGTCATCTCCTTGAAGCCGTCCAGCAGCTCTGCGGTGCTGAGCTTCGCCATGGTGGCTGAACCTTTCGTTGGTGGTGCCCAGGGGCACCGGGGTGTTGGTCGTCGGCCCGGTCAGGCCTCGCCTGATTTACGGGGTGGTCTCCTCGGTCGACTCCGCGGTCTCCGCGGGGGCGTCCTCGGTGGTTTCCTCGGCTGCTGCCTCGGGGATGGCCTCGGCGGCGGCCTCGGGGGTCGCCTCCTCGGCCGGGGTCTCCTCGGTCGGGGCGGCCGGTTCTCCGGCGCCACCACCCAGGATCGACGGGTCCTCCTCGGCCTTCGCCTGGAGCGCACCGGCGAGCCGGGCGGCCTGGGCGAGGGGGGCGTTGAGGAGGTAGACGGCCTGGCTCAGCGAGGCCAGCATCGCGCCGGCCAGCTTGCCCAGGAGCACCTCGCGGGACTCGAGATCGGCCAGCTTGGCGATCTCCTTCGCGTCCATCGGGGCACCGTCGACGTATCCGCCCTTGATCACGAGGGCGGGGTTTGCCTTGGCGAAGTCACGCAGACCCTTCGCCGCCTCGACCAGGTCGCCGTTGATGAAGGCGATGGCGGTCGGACCGGTGAGCAGGGCGTCGAAGCCCTCGACACCTGCCTCCTTGGCGGCGATCTGGGTGAGCGTGTTCTTGACCACGGCGTAGTTGGCGTTCTCGCCGAGGGCTTGCCGCAGGTCTCGCAGCTGCTTCACGGTGAGACCGCGGTACTCGGTCAGCACAGCACCGGCGGAGTCGTTGAACTGCTCGACGATCTCCGCCACGGCTGCTGTCTTGTCTGGCCGCGCCATGGGTCTCCTTCCAACTCTGCATGTGAGGTGCACCCACCACGGGATGTCCGCAGCGGGCGAAGCAGAAGGACCGGAGATGAAGAGAGCCCCGGCCCGGGTGAACGACACAGGGCACAGGGCGTACGACGACCAGATGGTCGGGAACTCACTGTCACCTGCGCAGGTCACCCGCTGTGCGGGACCTTCTGTCACCCGGGGGCGACGACCGGCGGTCTTCGGCTTCGCGGATCAGGATACGAGACGGGGTGGCTCCGAGCCAAATCGGTGGGGTGCGTCGGGTGACGAGAACGGCCCGGCACCTCGTCGGTGCCGGGCCGTCGTCGTACGACGTTGCGCGTGCTCAGGCCTCGTCTTCCGCCGCGACGTTGCGCGTGCGGTTGGGGTCGACCTGGACGCCGGGGCCCATGGTCGTGGAGACCGTGATCTTGCGGATGTAGCGGCCCTTGGAGCTGGCCGGCTTGAGCCGCAGCACCTCCTCGAGCGCCGCCGCGTAGTTCTCGGCGAGCTGGAGCTCGGAGAAGGACGCCTTGCCGATGATGAAGTGAAGGTTGGCGTGACGGTCGACGCGGAACTCGATCTTGCCGCCCATGATGTCGGAGACTGCCTTCGCGACGTCGGGCGTCACCGTGCCGGTCTTCGGGTTGGGCATCAGGCCGCGCGGGCCGAGCACCCGGCCGAGGCGGCCGACCTTGCCCATCATGTCGGGCGTGGCCACGACGGCGTCGAACTCGAGCCAGCCGCCGTTGACCTTCTCGATCAGCTCGTCGCCACCGACGATGTCGGCGCCGGCCTCGCGTGCGGCCTCGGCCTTGTCGCCGTTGGCGAACACCAGGACCCGGGAGGTCTTGCCGGTGCCGTGCGGGAGGTTGACGGTGCCGCGGACCATCTGGTCCGCCTTGCGCGGGTCGACACCCAGGCGCATGGCCACGTCGACGGTCTCGTCGAACTTCTTCCTGGTGCCGGAGGTCGCGATCTTGATCGCGGCGCGAGGGGCGAAGAGCTCGTCCTTGTCGAACGTCTCCGCGGTCGCGCGGTAGGTCTTGCTGCGCTGCATGGCTGTATCTCTCTTTCCAGATGTGGTGTACGACGAGCCAGCGCGGCTCTGCCACAGGGTGTTGGCGGGTGGTGCCCCGGGCGTTGCCGGGGGTGGTGCGGTCAGTCGGTGGTGACGCCCATCGAGCGGGCGGTGCCCTCGACGATCTTCATCGCCGCGTCGATGTCGTTGGCGTTGAGGTCGGGCAGCTTCGTCGTCGCGATCTCGCGCACCTGGTCCTTGGTCAGCTTGCCGACCTTGTCCTTGTGGGGGACGCCGGACCCCTTGGCGAGCCCGGCGGCCTTCTTGATCAGCTCCGCGGCCGGCGGGGTCTTCGTGATGAACTCGAAGCTCCGGTCCTCGTAGATCGTGATCTCGACCGGGATGACGTTGCCGCGCATCGCCTCGGTGGCTGCGTTGTAGGCCTTGCAGAACTCCATGATGTTCACGCCGTGGGGACCGAGCGCGGTGCCCACGGGAGGTGCAGGAGTTGCCGCCCCGGCCTGCAGCTGCACCTTGACGAGAGCAGCAATCTTCTTCTTCTTGGGAGGCATGTTCTTGTTTCTCTCTTTCTCGTGGTCCTGACGGGGCCGTTGCCCCTGCCACATCTACTGGTGGTGCTGGGTTTCGAGACGCGCCGCGATCATCGACCTCAGCGCGTGCCCTGATCGGAGCAGGCCCCGCTCAGACGCGCTGGATCTGGCCGAAGCTCAGCTCGACCGGGGTCTCCCGGCCGAAGATCTCGACGAGGGCCTTGACCCGCTGGGCTTCGACGTTGATCTCGGTGATCGTGGCGTGCAGGGTCGCGAACGGCCCGTCGACGACCATCACCGAGTCGGAGACGTCGAAGTCGGCCACCTCGACCTGCTTGCGCGGGGTCGCGGTGGCGGTGCCGCCACCGGACGGCGAGGCTGCGGCCGCCTCGGCGCTCGCCTGGACGGCGGGGCCGAGCATGTTCTCGACCTCTTCCAGGCTCAGCGGGATCGGCTGGTGGCTGTGGCCGACGAAGCCGGTCACGGACGGCGTGTGCCGCACCGCCGACCAGGACTCGTCGGTGAGGTCCATCCGGACCAGGACGTAGCCGGGGAGGACCGTGCGCTTGACGATCTTGCGCTGGCCGTTCTTGATCTCGGCGACCTCCTCGGTGGGGACCACGATCTCGTGGATGTAGTCCTCCATGTTCAGCGAGGTGGTGCGGTTCTCGAGGTTGGCCTTCACCCGGTTCTCCATGCCGGAGTAGGTGTGGACCACGAACCACTCGCCGGGCTTGGTGCGCAGCGACTCGCGGAACTCCTCCATCACGTCGACGACGGACTCGCCGCCCTCGGGGTCCGCGTCGGCGTCGGTGGCGGTGATCTCGCCGGTCGCCTCGTCGACGGTGACGCCCTCGGAGGAGTCCTCGGTCGCCTCGTCGGCAGGCTCCTCGGGCAGGTCGGACGGCTCGGTCACGCGCTCGGCCAGCGTCTCCTCGGGCGCGACGTCGATCGGCGCGTCCTCGGAGGTGTCCTCGTGGGCGACCTCGGGGGACTCGTCGACGGCCTGGCCGGTGACCTCCTCGGTCTCGGCGGGCGCTTCGTCGTACTGCTGCGACACGGTTACTCCGTCACCTTCTCGTCAGTTCTCGGGTGGTGCTCCGGCGCGTGGCCGGGCTGTGGTCTGCTCTAGCCGAAGACCTTGAAGACCAGCTTGCCGAAGCCCAGGTCGAGCAACGACACGAACCCCATCACCAGCAGCACGAACGCGACCACCACGATGAAGTAGGTGATCAGCTGCTGCTGGCTCGGCCAGACGACCTTGCGGAGCTCGGCGACGACCTGGCGGTAGAACGTGACCGGGCTGGTCCGCTCACGGTTTCCCGCTGCGCGTACCGACTTGCTGTCCGTCACGATTCCTCCAACTCACCGAACTGCTTGTGTTGATCTTCTCTCGCAGGGCACGAGGGACTTGAACCCCCAACCTTCGGTTTTGGAGACCGATGCTCTGCCAGTTGAGCTAGTGCCCTACGGCGGACACCCGCGACCCGCGCGCCGCACCGCCGGTGGCGGAGGTTGGGCATGACGATCAAGGGTGAGAACCACCAAAGAGGAAGTGTACGGGGGAACCGGAGGGCAAGTCGAACCGAGTGGGAGGGCCTCCCCGGGTGCCCGTGCCCCGGACCGGAAACCGGGCTGACACCGACACTACGATGGCGGCATGAGCAGCTCCTCCCCCACGTCGCCCACCCTGCACCGCGTTTCCGGCCGGATCGGCGGCATCGCCGAGTCCGCCACGCTCAAGGTCGATGCGAAGGCCAAGGCGCTCAAGGCGGAGGGCCGACCGGTGATCGGCTTCGGTGCCGGTGAGCCGGACTTCCCGACCCCGGACTACATCGTGGAGGCCGCCGTCGCGGCGTGCCGAGACCCGAAGAACCACCGATACACGCCGGCCGGCGGGCTGCCGGAGCTGAAGAAGGCGATCGCCGAGAAGACCCTCCGCGACAGCGGCTACGCCGTGGAGCCGGCCCAGGTGCTGGTGACCAACGGCGGCAAGCAGGCGATCTACGCGGCGTTCGCGGCGCTGATCGACCCGGGCGACGAGGTGATCCTCCCGGCGCCGTACTGGACCACCTACCCGGAGTCGATCCGGCTGGCCGGCGGCGTGCCGGTCGAGGTGCTGGCCGACGAGACGCAGGACTACAAGGTCACCGTCGAGCAGCTCGAGGCGGCGCGCACCGATCGGACCCAGGTGCTGCTGTTCTGCTCGCCGTCCAACCCGACCGGCTCGGTCTACTCCGTCGAGGAGATCAAGGCGATCGGCGCCTGGGTGGAGGAGCACGGGCTCTGGGTGATCACCGACGAGATCTACGAGCACCTGGTCTACGACGGCTTCGAGACCGGGTCGCTGCCGGTCCTGTGCCCCGAGCTCGCCGACAACTGCGTCGTGGTCAACGGGGTCGCCAAGACCTACGCGATGACCGGCTGGCGGGTCGGCTGGGCGATCGGCCCCAAGGACATGATCAAGGCGGCGACCAACCTCCAGTCCCACGCGACGTCCAACGTCGCCAACGTCTCCCAGCGAGCAGCGATCGCGGCCGTGTCCGGTGACCTGACCGCGGTCGACGAGATGAAGCTGGCCTTCGACCGGCGTCGCAAGCTGATCGTCTCGATGCTCAACGAGATCGACGGAGTGATGTGCCCGGAGCCGAAGGGCGCGTTCTACGTCTACCCCTCGGTCAAGGGACTCCTCGGGCGTGAGGTCGACGGCGTGACGTCGCAGGACTCGGCCGCGCTGGCCGAGATGATCCTGGACAAGGCGGAGGTGGCGGTGGTGCCCGGCGAGGCGTTCGGGTCGCCCGGCTACCTGCGGCTGTCCTACGCGCTCGGCGACGACGACCTGGCCGAGGGGATCACCCGGCTCCAGAAGCTGTTCGCGTGACCCGGTGAGTCGCCGCGACCTCCGGACGCTCCCGAAGGCGCACCTGCACCTGCACTTCACGGGGTCGATGCGGCACACGACCCTGATCGAGCTCGCCGAGCGGGACGGCATCCACCTGCCCGACGCGTTGGTCGAGGACTGGCCACCGGTGCTCTCCGCGGCCGACGAGAAGGGCTGGTTCCGGTTCCAGCGCCTGTACGACGTGGCGCGGTCGGTGCTGCGGACCGAGGCCGACGTGCGCCGGCTGGTGCTCGAGGCCGCCGAGGACGACGTCGCCGACGGGGGCGTCTGGCTGGAGATCCAGGTCGACCCGAGCGGCTACGCGGCCCGTTTCGGCGGGATCACCGCGTTCACCGACCTGGTCCTCGACGCCGTCGCGGACGCCGCCCGTCGTACCGGCCTGGGGATCGCGGTGGTGGTCGCGGCCAACCGCACCCGGCACCCGCTCGACGCCCGCACGCTGGCCCGGCTGGCCGCGCAGTACGTCGACCGGGGCGTGGTCGGCTTCGGGCTTTCCAACGACGAGCGGCGCGGCCGCACCGGCGACTTCGCGCCGGCGTTCCGGATCGCCGAGCGGGCCGGGCTGATGCTCGACCCGCACGGGGGCGAGCTGCTGGGACCGGAGAGCGTGCGCGCCTGCCTCGACGACCTCCACGCCCAGCGGCTCGGCCACGGGGTGCGGGTGGCAGAGGACCCGGCGCTCCTGGACCGGGTGGTCGAGGCCGGGATCGCGCTCGAGGTGTGCCCCACCTCCAACGTGGCGCTGGGCGTCTACTCCGACCTGACCTCGGTGCCGCTGCCCGAGCTGATGGCCGCCGGAGCGACCGTCGCGCTCGGCGCCGACGACCCGCTGCTGTTCGGCTCCCGCCTCGCCGGTCAGTACGCCACCATGCGCGCCGCGCACGGCCTGAGCGACGAGGAGCTGGCCGAGCTGGCCCGGATGTCGCTGCGCGCCTCGCGTGCCTCCGACACGCAGAAGTCGGACTGGCTGTTCGCCGTCGACACCTGGTTGGCACAATCCGGGGCATGACCCAGTACCCCGGCCCGAACCCGGACGACCCGTTCTCCCAGCCGCCGAACGAGTCGGGCGACCAGTCGGGCACCCCCACCGACCAGCCGGCCACCCCGCCAGAGGCACCGGTCGACCAGCCGGCCCAGCCCACCGGGGTCGAGGAGACCGCGCCGATCCAGCGCGAGGAGATGGGGTACTGGGAGAAGAAGGCGCTCGAGGACCAGGCCCGGCTCCAGCAGGAGGCGAACCAGCAGGCGTCGTCGCCGGACCCCCAGCAGCCGCCGCCCGCTGCCCCCGCGGACCCGCCGGCGGGACCGCAGGACCCGCCGACCTACCAGGCGCCGCCGCCGCAGGACCCGCTCCAGGCCTACGGCGGCACCGGTGGCTACGGGCAGTACCAGCAGCCGCAGCAGCCCTACGGCCCGCAGCAACCGGGGCAGCAGCCGGGCCAGCAGTACGGGCAGCCAGTACGGGCAGCAGTACGCGGGCTACACCGGCTACCAGGTGCAGAACCACCCGCAGTCGACCACCGCGCTGGTGCTCGGCCTGGTCGGGCTGATCGGCGGTTGCCTGTGCGGTCTGCCGCTGCTCGTCTCCCCCTTCGCCTGGGCGATCAGCGCCCGGGTGAAGCGCGAGATCGCGGCGTCGCACGGTCAGCTCGGCGGTGAGGGCAACGCGCAGGCGGGCTTCATCATGGGCATCATCGGCACGGCACTGCTGGTGGTCGCCGTGATCGCCGTGATCGGCCTGCTCGCGGTCGGATTCGCCACCGACAGCACCTCGTCGGTGACCAGCCAGTACTGATCCGGACGGTGCTCAGCCCGGGATCTCGCAGCCCACGAGCACCGGCTCGGGCACGAGCACGATCCCGAACCGGTCCTGCACGCCACGGCGGATCTCGCCGGCCAGTGCGAGCAGGTCGGCGGTCGTCGCCGAGCCGCGGTTGGTGAGCGCGAGCGTGTGCTTGGTGGACAGCGAGGCCGGTCCCGGTGTGCCGTAGCCCCGGGAGAACCCGGCCTGCTCGATCAGCCAGGCGGCGCTGGTCTTGACGCCGCCGTCGGGCTGTGGCCAGGCCGGCGCGCCGTCGGGTACGCCGTCGGCTGCGACCACCGGGTTGGTGAAGAAAGACCCGGCACTCCACGTGTCGTGGTCGTCCGGGTCGAGGACCATGCCCTTCGCCCGGCGCAGACCGAGGACGGCCTCGCGGATCTCGGTCATCGGCACCCGTTCCCCCACCTCGACACCGAGCGCACGGGCCAGCTCGGTGTACCTGACCGGGGCACCCAGGTCGCCCAGCGGGAGCTGGAAGCGCACGCTGAGCACGACGTAGCGTCCGGGCTCGGCCTTGAACCGGCTGGTGCGGTAGCCGAAGCCGCAGTCGGCGGCGGCGAGCGTGGTCACCCGCTGCTCGAGCCGGTCCCAGGTGCGGACCCGCGCGACGGTCTGGGCGACCTCCTGGCCGTAGGCGCCGACGTTCTGGATCGGCGTCGCGCCGACGGAGCCCGGGATGCCGGACAGCGCCTCGATGCCGGTCCAGCCGTTGTCGACGGCCGTCTCCACGAGCTCGTCCCAGCTCTCCCCGGCGGCGACGTCCACGGTGGCGCCGCTGCACGCGTCGCTCTCGCCGACCACGCTCCGGGTGGCGACGTGGACGACGGTGCCGCGGAAGCCATCGTCCGCGATCACGACGTTGCTGCCACCGGCGATCAGCAGCAGCGGAGAGCCGTCGGCATCGGCGCGTCGTACCTCCTCCACGAGCTGGTCGTCGGAGGTGGCGGTGACCACCCGGTCCGCCGGTCCGCCGAGGCGCAGGGTGGTGACGTCGCGCAGCAGGACGGGCGGGTAGGGCGGGCAGCGCGTGGCGGGCTCAGCCACGCAGCACCGCCGTCGGCATCCCGAGCACCTTGTCGTCGCCGCAGGTCACGGTCATGCCGACCGTGGTGAGGCCGTCGTCGACCTTCTTCACGACGCCGGCCACGACCACCTCGACGCCCTCGTCACCGGCGGGCACGACCACCGGTTTGGTGAACTTCGCGCCCAGCTCGACCACCCGGCCGGGCGCTCCCGCCCACGAGTCGGCAGCGCGGGCAGCCAGAGCGAGCGTGTACATGCCGTGGGCGATCACGCCGGGCAGGCCGACGGAGACGGCCACGCCCTCGTCCTGGTGGATCGGGTTCTGGTCGCCGCTGGCTGCGGCGTAGGCGACGAGGTCGGCGCGGGTGACGGTGTAGGTCTGGGTGGGCAGCTCGGTGCCGGGCTCGAGGCTCATGCCGCGCCTGCCGTGTGGACGAGGGTGGCGCGGGCGCTGCAGACGAGCGCGCCGTCGGCGTCGGTGACCGCGCTGGTGGTGCCGATGATGTCGGCGCCGCCGATCTGGCGCAGCGAGTCGACGGTCAGGGTGGCGGTCAGCACGTCGCCGGCGACGACCGGCCGCTGGTAGGCGAACCGCTGCTCGCCGTGGATCACGTGCTGCAGCTGGATGCCGACATCGGGGTCCTGCATCAGCTCCTGCATGGCGGCGAAGGCGACCACGATCGGGTACGTCGGCGGAGCCGGGTCACCGGCGGCCCACGGCGTGCCGGTCGCGTCGGCGAACGCACGGACACGGTCCGCGGTCACGTCGTACGGCGCCGTGGGTGGGAACGTGCGTCCGGCAAGCGAGGGATCGACCACGGGTGCGACGCTACCAATGGACGGGCAATTGACAGGGCGCCGCCAGCTGTCGTGCAGCTGCGGCGCCCGTCGTACGAGAGCTGGGTGGTCAGCGGGTCTCGCGGTGGTCGGTGTGCGTCCGGCAACGCGGGCAGAACTTCTTCAGCTCCATGCGGTCGGGGTCGTTGCGGCGGTTCTTCTTCGTGATGTAGTTGCGTTCCTTGCAGTCAACGCACGCCAAGGTGATCTTGGGGCGGACATCGGAGCTCTTGGCTGCCACTGTTCGTGCCTCTTCCTGGGTTGTACTGCTGTTCGCGCTGGTACCTGTAGCGGGGGCGGGACTCGAACCCGCGACACCACGATTATGAGCCGTGTGCTCTAACCACCTGAGCTACCCCGCCATGGGAACGGGGTGCCGGGCCGGAACATTCCCGGCCGACACCCCGGACTCAGAGCCCCTTTACGGAATCGAACCGTAGACCTTCTCCTTACCATGGAGACGCTCTACCGACTGAGCTAAAGGGGCATGCGTGACGAGTGCTCGCCGCGCCGACGAGCAAGGATACACAGCCCCGAGGAGGAACGTGAAATCGGAATCCGGGTCCAGCTACTACCTGCCCGAAGGCGTCTCCGACGACGGTCGCGAGCGCTTCGGATCGACGCGTCAGACGGCCGGTCCGTGGACCGATCGCGCCCAGCACGGAGGGCCACCGGCGGCGTTGCTCGGGCGGGCCGTCGAGGCGCTGACCGAGCCCGGTCGGGTGGTCGGCCGGTTCGCGATGGACCTGCTCGGACCGATCCCCGTCGGCCCGCTCGCGATCGGCTCGCGCGTCGTACGTCCGGGGCGGTCGGTGGCCCTGATCGAGGCGACGATGGACGACGTCGAGTCCGGCCGAACGGTGGCCCGCGCGCAGGCCTGGACGTTCCCCGCCTCCGAGGACGGGCCGGTGCAGGACCAGGTGCCGCTCCCCCACGTGCCCGCTGACGGCCACCACGAGGAGCCGCCGACCACCTGGAACCGCGCCGGCTACCTGGACTCGATCGAGTGGTGCTGGATCGAGGGCGCGGTCACGCGGCAGGGACCGGGCACGGTCTGGATGCGGCCGCAGGTGCCGCTGGTGCCGGGCGAGGAGATGTCCGGCGTGCAACGGCTGCTGACCTGCGTCGACTCGGCCTCGGGGGTGTCCGCCGCGGTGGACGCCGACACCTGGGCGTTCCTGAACACCGAGCTCACCGTGCACGTGCTGCGGCCGCCAGTGGGTGAGTGGGTCTGCCTGGTCGCCGAGACCTCGCTAGGTCCCGGCGCGGTGGGAGTCGCCACGTCGGAGGTGTACGACGAGCGGGGCCTGGTCGGGCGGTCTGCTCAGGCGTTGCTGGTGGTGCGCGGGCGCTGAGGGTGGCTGCGGTTTCCCGACAGTTGCTGGGAAATCGCACCGAATTCGCCGAATGTCGTGTCATGGCTACGCACTTGTTGGGAATCGACGCACCCGCTCACACCCCCAGGTGCTTCCCCACGAACGCGAGCTGGGCGGGGGCCATCCGGCGCCAGTAGCCGATCTCGTGGGCACCGGGCTGGAAGCCGACGACCGGGTGCTGGGAGGACGGGAAGCCGGCGGCGTACGCCTTCGTCGCGTCGTGGAACGGGTCGTCGGTGCCGCAGTCGAGGCGCACCGGGATGCCGGCCAGGTCGGCCTGGTGTCCGAAGACCGTGAACCGCTGGTACTCGGCGTCGTCGTGGAAACCGGACGCAGAGGCTGTCGAGCCGGGGGTCCAGATCGCCGGGCTCTCCGCCGCGACCACGGCGCAGCGGCGCGGTCCGAGCAGGCCGCCGAGCCGGAGGGCGCCGTACCCGCCCATCGAGAGACCCATCAGGCCGATCCGGTCCGTGCGCACGCCGCGGCCGGCGAGCAGCGGCAGCAGCTCGTCGAGCACCATCGCGCCGGCGTCCTCGCCGTCCGGGCGCGGGTGGTAGTACGTCGTCCCGCCGTCGACGGACGCGATCGCGAAGCGCGGGCCTCCGTCCGCCACCGACGCGGCCAGGAAGCGGTCCAGCCCGAGCCGGTCGCCGAACGCGGTGCGGTGGTCCTGGTGCAGCCCGTGCAGGAACACCAGCAAAGGCAGGCGATCGCCGCCTCCGGGCGGGTGGGCCAGCGTCCACGAGGTCTTCCGTCCACCACGCCTGGCGGAGCGGAAGGTGCCGCCGACCAGACGCCCGGGGGTGACGTCGGGGATCCGACCGGCTGGGCCGTGGTCCTCACGGGTCAGCGCATAACCCCCTCCCGCGACCGCCGCCACGACGGCACCGACCCCCGCGGACATCAGTCCGCGCCGCCCCAGGTTTCGAGACACTCGCTTCGCTCGCTCCTCAACCACCGAACGTCCACCGGGCCACGACGTAGCCCACTCCGTACGGCGCCGCGGCGTAGGTCACCGCCGCCGACCTGGGCGCAGCCAGGCCGGACAGCACCTGGATCGCGGCCCGGCCGGCGACCAGCAGGTCGTCGGCGAGTGTGACGTCGAGCGCGGCGAGCGCCCCCGGGTCGCCGCTGCCGAGAGCCGACTCCACGGCGGTGTCGAAGGCGGCCGCGCGCTCGTCGTACGTGCCGGGACCGCCCTCGGACGCCCTCCGGGCGGACAGGTCGCCCATCACCAGCAGCGCGGTGCGACCCGGGCGTTCGTTCAGCGAGGCACCGAGTGCGGCTGCCTCCTCGGCGGACGCGGCGGCGTCGACCACGACGTCGTCACCGGGCGGGATCTCGCCTGCGTCGGCCAGCAGCCGCCGCCCCACGCGGATGCCCAACGGGTCGGGTTCGGAGCCGACCTGTGGCGAGCTGAAGAAGACGTCGCTGCCGGACACGACGACCACCTCGTCGGCATCAGCGGCGACGGCGCGCACCACGGCGAGCGACGCTGTGCGGGCGTCGGCGACCGGGTCGGCGATCCCGCCCAGCTCGCGGAACATCAGCAGCGGGTGCGGGCACACGGCAGCGGCGACGATCACGACGTCACGCCAGCGCCCGGACGACCCGGGCCGGGGGACGCTGGCCACAGATCGAGGCGACCATGTCCAGCACCTGCCGGGTCTCCCGCACCTCGTGGGCGCGGAACACGCGGGCGCCGTGCCAGGCCGAGACAGCGGTCGCAGCCAGGGTGCCGGTCACCCGCTCGTCGGTGGGCAGGTCGAGCGTCTCGCCGACGAAGTCCTTGTTGGACAGGGAGACCAGCACCGGCCAGCCGGTCGCCACCATCTCGTCGAGCCTGCGGGTGAGCTCGAGGGAGTGCCACGTGTTCTTCTCGAAGTCGTGCGCCGGGTCGATCAGCAGCCGCTCGCGCGTGACGCCGGCCGCCACAGCCCGCTCGGCGAGCGCCACGGTGTCCGAGATCGCGGCCGCCACCACGTCGTCGTACTGCACGCGGTGGGGTGGCTGCCGTGGGGTGGCGCCGTTCGTGTGCGTGCAGATGTACGACGCCCCGCACCCGGCCGCGACCTCGAGCAGACCCGGGTCGTGACCGCCCCACGCGTCGTTGAGGACGTCGGCCCCTTCGGCGCAGACCACGCGACCCACCTCCGCGCGCCAGGTGTCGACGCTGAGCACCAGGTCGGGGAACTCCGCGCGGACCTTCGCCACGAGCGGTGCGGTGCGCCGGATCTCCTCCTCGACGTCGACCACCTCGCCCGGTCCGGCCTTCACGCCGCCGATGTCGACCAGGTCGGCGCCGGCCTCGACGGCCTCGCGGACCCGCTCCAGTGCGGCCTCCTCGGCGAACGTGGCACCGCGGTCGTAGAACGAGTCGCGGGTGCGGTTCACGATCGCCATCACCAGCAGCGCGTGGTCGGGGAAGGACCGGTGTCCCAACGTCAGCACGGCTCTACTCCTGGATCCGGGCGAACGGCCGGGCGGCCTCGACCTCGTAGGCCAGCTCGATCAGCGTCGCCTCCCGGCCCTGCGGCGCCGCCAGGTGCACGCCGATCGGGGTGCCGGCCGCGGACATGCCGGTCGGCAGCGAGATCGCCGGGTCGCCGGTCGCGTTCTGCAGCGGGGTGAACGTGACCCACTCCTGGAGGCGTTCGAAGTGGTCCTCGAACGGCTGGCCGGGGTGGAGGTGGCCGAGGAGCGGGGTCGGGTGTCCGAGTGTCGGCGACAGCACCACGTCGTACTGCTCGAAGAAGCGGCGCGACGTGCGCTGGCTGGCCCGCAGCCGCCTGATCGCGAACGGCAGCTTGTGGGCCTTGCGCCGGAAGTCCCGGGCCAGTCCGCGGGTGAGGTTGTCGGTCTTAGTGGCGTCGTACGCCCGGTCGATCGTGAACCTGCCGGCGCCGTTCATGAACCCGGCGAGCATCGCCCAGTAGAGGGTGAAGTCGGCCACGAACGAGTCCGGCACCGGGGCCACAGCGTTCTCGACATGGTGGCCCTCACCCTCCAGCAGCTTCGCGACGTCCTCCACCGCGTCGACGCACTCCGGGTCGGTCTCGCGGCCCTCCACGGACTGTGCGACGACGGCGATCCGCAGCCTGCGCCGGGCGGGGCCGCGGATGTCACCGATCGGCGGCAGCTCGAGGTTGCGGTAGATCTTCTCGGCCTCGCGGTAGAACACGGCGGTGTCGCGGACGCTGCGCGTGACCACGCCGTCGGACACGATCTTCACCGGCATGTCGCGCATCAGCTTGTCGTTGGGGGTCCGGCCGCGGGTGGGCTTGAGCCCGACCAGGCCGCAGCACGACGCCGGGATCCGGATCGACCCGCCACCGTCGTTCGCGTGCGCCAGGGGTACGACGCCCGCCGCGACGAAGGCCGCCGACCCGGCCGACGAGGCGCCCGACGAGTGGCCGGTGTGCCAGGGGTTGTGCACCGGCTCGTCGTCCGGGAACTCCGCGCTGGCGTTGAAGCCGAACTCCGAGAGCTGGGTCTTGCCGAGCGGCACCAGGCCGGTGCCCAGCAGCACCCGCGCGACGTCGCCGTCGTGCTTAGCCGGTCGCGCCACCCAGGCCCGCGAGCCGTGCTGGGTCGGCATCCCGGCGACGTCGACGTTGTCCTTGATCAGGGTCGGGACCCCGGAGAAGTAACCGGGACGCGGCGCGCGTGCCTCCGACCGGGCCCGGTCGAACGCCTGGTAGCTGAGACCGTGCAGCTTCGGCTGCACCTGCTCGGCCCGGGCAACAGCGGCGGCGACCACCTCGGCCGCGCTCACCTCCCCGTCGCGCATCCGGGCCACCAGCCCGACCGCGTCGTCGTCACCGAGGGCGTCGTCACCGAAGGCGTGCACCCGGGTGCCGGACGTCGTCATGGAGCAAACCTAGCGATCGGGTCAGGGTTAACCCTCGTCGCGGGTGTCGAACTCCAGGGTTGGCTCTCTGGCCGCCGGGCCGCGCCGGGAGCACCATGAACACATGGCGCTGACCACCCTGATCGTCGATGACCACGAGCTCTTCCGCTCGACGGCCCGGATGCTGCTGGAGGCATCCGGGTACGCCGTCGTGGGCGAGGCAGGGGACGGCGCCACCGCTGTGCACGAGGCCGGCCGGCTCCACCCGGACCTGGTCGTCCTCGACGTCCAGCTCCCCGACACCACCGGCTTCGACGTGAGCCGGCAGATCGTCGGGGACGGACTGGCCGGTCGCGTGGTCCTGGTCTCGAGCCGGACCGCCGCGGAGTACGGCGACCTGATCGACGACTCGGGCGCCGTCGGCTTCATCACCAAGGACGAGCTGTCCGGGCCCAACCTGGCCCTGGTGCTCGCGAACGGAGCGCCCCATGCAACTGCATCTGACTGACCGCGCACTTCGCCGGTGGAGCTGGGCAGCCGCCCTGATCTTCGTCGTCTCCATCGCGCTCACCGGCGTCGTCGATGCGCTGAGCACGAGCAGCACACGCGACTGGGGAGGAAGCGGGTTCTGGCAGAGCCTCGGCGAGACGGTCCTGCTGAGCCTGTTTCCGCTCGTCGGCCTGCTGATCACCCAGCAGCAGCCGCGCAACCGGATCGGCTGGCTGATGCACGCGATCGGCTTCACCTGGGCCGTCGCCGCGCTGATCGGGTCCTACTCCGTCCTGGCACTCTCCGTGTCACCCGGTCTGCACGGACGGTGAGGCCGCCGCGGCGATCAACGGTGCCCTCTGGTTCCCGCCGATCACGCTGATGGGTGTCTTCGTGCTGCTGCTGTTCCCGAACGGTCGGCTGCCATCTCGACGGTGGCGGTGGATTGCGCGACTGGCCGTCGTCGCCACCGTCGTCGGGACGCTCGCGATCATTCTCGTCCCGGGCCCGGTCGATGACCAGGTCGTCCCGATCGACCGGAACCCGCTCGGGATCGAGGGCGGGAAGACGGTGCTCATCGTGCTGCTCGCGTCGTCCGTGCCGATGCTTCCGATCTGCATCCTGGCGGCAGCCGCCGCCATGGTGGGGCGCTTCCGCCGGGCAAGCGGGATCGAACGCGTGCAGCTGAAGTGGCTGATGACCGCCGGCGCGATCATCGGCGTCGTCTACGCAGCTGCGATGGTGGCCACCTTCACCGGCGTGGGCCGGTCCGGCGGCGAGGACAAGCCGTGGCTGTTGGCGCTGCAGACCGTGGCGTTCCAGATCTTCGGACTGATCCCGATCGCGGTGGGCATCGCGATCTCGCGGCACGGGCTCTACGGCATCGACGCGCTGATCAGCCGCGGACTCCAGGTGGCGCTCCTCGGCCTGATGATCACCGGCACCTACGTGGCGATCGTGATCGGCTTCGGCGCGCTGATCGGTCAGCAGAACGCCTCCGAGTGGTTGTCCGTGGCGGCCACGGCCGTGATCGCGATCGCGTTCCAGCCGGCCCGGCTGTGGTTGCAGCGGCGGGTGAACCGGCTCGTCTACGGGTCCCGCGCCACGCCGTACGAGGTGCTCTCGGACTTCGCGGTGCGGATGACCGGGCGCTACACCACCGGCGAGCTCCTCCCCCGCGTCGCACAGACCCTCTCGGAGTGCCTCGGCGGCGCCCGGGTCGAGATCTGGCTGCGCGCCGACCGTCGGCTCAGCCTCGAGGCAGCGTGGCCGACCAGGCCCGAGCAGGACGCACCCGACGAGATCGGCGCCGCCACGGACGCCGACGTGCTGGGCGCCGTACCGGGAGACCGGGTGGCGCCGGTCCGGCACCGTGACGAGCTGCTCGGCCTGGTGGTCGTCACGAAGCAGGCTGGAGAGTCGATCACCCCGGGTGAGGACGAGGTGATCAGCCACGTGGCGTCGCAGACCGGGTTGGTGCTGCGCAACTTCCGGCTGGTCGAGGACCTGCAGGCCTCGCGTCAACGACTGGTCAGCACCGCCGACGACCAGCGGCGCCGGCTCGAGCGCGATCTGCACGACGGTGCACAGCAGAACCTGGTCGCCGTTGCGCTGATGCTGCGGATGGCCGCTGCGCAGGAGGACCGCGACGTGCTGGCGGCGTCGGTGCGCGAGGCCGCCGACCAGCTCCAGCGGGCGATCGCCGAGCTCCGCGAGCTCGCCCGCGGGATCCACCCGGCGATCCTGACCGACCGTGGCCTGGGGCCGGCGCTCACCTCTCTCGCGGAGCGGTGCCCGGTGCCGGTGGTCGTGGACAACCAGGTGAGCCGACGGTTGTCAGGTCCCGTCGAGGGGAGCATCTACTTCGTCGTGGCCGAGAGCCTCACCAACGTCGCGAAGTACGCCGGTGCGCGGGTCGTGCGGGTCACCCTCGAGGACCGGTCCGACACCGTGCGCCTCGAGGTCGCCGACGACGGCCAGGGCGGCGCCGACCCGGCGAAGGGCACCGGCCTGCTCGGCCTGGCCGACCGGGTCGCCGTGGTCGACGGCACCTTCGCCGTGGACAGCCCGCCGGGGAGGGGCACCCGGGTCACCTGCGTCATACCGGTCGTGGTGCCGGTCCCCGCGCGAGTGGTCGAGGAGGCCGCGTCCGTGCGGGTCGCGGAGCCCGCACTGTGACCGGCGGCGCGATCCGGACCTTCATGATCGCCGACGTCCGTGGCTACACCAGCTACACGCAGACGTACGGCGACCAGGCGGCCGGCCGGCTCGCGGCGGAGTTCGCCCGGATCACGCGCGACGTCGTCGAGTCGGAGGACGGGGAGCTGCTGGAGCTCCGTGGCGACGAGGCGCTGACCGTGTTCGGCTCCGCGCGGGATGCGATCCGGGCGGCCAGTGTGCTGCAGCAGCGCTTCGTGACCGAAGCGGTGAGCGACGCCGACATGCCGCTGCTGGTGGGGATCGGGATCGACGTCGGGGAAGCGGTGCCGGTCGAGGGCGGTTACCGGGGAGGCGCCCTCAACCTGGCCGCTCGACTCTGCAGCCTGGCCGCGCCGGGCGAGATCCTGGCCAGCACGATCGCGACGCACCTGGCAGGTCCGCTGGACGGCATCGAGTACCAGGACCGCGGCGAGACCCGCATGAAGGGCCTGCGCGACTCGGTGCCGGTGATGCGGATCCGGCCGGCCGACGACCCGACCCGTCGTCTCGCCGCGATGTCCACCCCCGGTGCGATGCGGGTCGCCGTCGCGGACGACTCGGTGCTGCTGCGCGAAGGTGTCGTCCGGGTGCTGAAGGAGTCCGGCTTCCAGGTGATCGCCCAGGCAGGCAACGGCGAGGACCTGGTCGCCGCGGTCGCGCTCGACCCGCCGGACGTGGTGGTCACCGACATCCGGATGCCACCGACGTACACCGACGAAGGCCTCAAGGCCGCCCACCGGATCCGCGAGCGCTTCCCCGAGGTGGCGGTGCTGCTGCTCTCCCAGTACGTCGAGACCGACTTCGCGCTGGAGCTGGTCGCGGCCGGCGCCTCGCGGCTCGGCTACCTGCTCAAGGACCGGGTCGCCAACGTCCAGGAGTTCACCGACGCCGTACGACGGGTGGGCGCGGGCGGCTCGGTGATCGACCCCGAGGTGGTGTCCCGGCTGGTCGAGCGGCCGCGCATCTCGAGCCCGGTCGACGACCTGACCGAGCGCGAGCGTGAGGTGCTCGGGCTGATGGCCGAGGGCCGGTCGAACGCCGCGATCGCGGAGCGGATGTCGCTGTCCACGAAGTCGATCGAGGGCCACGTCCGCAACATCTTCGGCAAGTTCGGTCTGCTCGACACCCCGGACGACCACCGCCGGGTGCTGGCCGTTCTCTCCTACCTCAAGACCTGACGGGTGGTTGAGTGGGGTCATGGCACTCGAGGTCCTGACCGAACTCGTGGACGCGCTGCCCGCCGGCGTGGTCCTCACCGACCCCGACGACCTGGAGCGCTACCGGCACGACTGGTCCCGTGACGCGAGCGCGGGCACTCCTGATGCCGTGGTCCGCGCGCTGGACGCCGGCCAGGTGCAGACGGCGGTCCGGTGGGCCGCCGCGCACCGCGTGCCCGTCGTGCCTCGCGGAGCGGGCAGCGGCCTCTCCGGCGGCTCGTCGGCCGTGGACGGCGGGATCGTGATCAGCCTCGAGCGGATGCGCGCGATCGAGGTCGACGCCGCCTGCCGGGTCGCGGTCGTGGAGCCCGGCGCCCTCAACGCCGAGGTGAAGGCGGCGTGCGCCGAGCACGGTCTCTGGTACCCGCCCGACCCCTCGTCGTTCGAGATCTGCTCGATCGGCGGCAACGTCGCCACCAACGCGGGCGGCCTGTGCTGCGTGAAGTACGGCGTCACCACCGACTACGTGCTCGGCCTCGACGTGGTCCTCGCCGACGGCACCCTGGTCACCCTCGGCGGCAAGCGGATCAAGGACGTGGCGGGTCTGTCGCTGCTCAAGCTCTTCGTCGGCAGCGAGGGCACGCTCGGCATCGTCACCCGGGCGATCCTCCGACTGGTCCCCGCGCAGGGTGACCGGGCCACGCTGGTCGCCTCGTTCGGCTCGATGACCGACGCGTCGCGCGCGGTCGTCGCGATCGGCGCCAAGGTGCGGCCCTCGATGATGGAGCTGATGGACAACGCCTCGATCAACGCCGTGGAGGACTGGAAGGCCCACGGACTCGACCGCAACGCCGGCGCCCTGATGGTCGCCCAGTCCGACGCACCCGGCGAGGCGCGGGCGCTCGAGCTCGAGGTGATGGAGCGCGCCTGCGAGGCCGCCGGCGCCGCTGAGGTGGTGGTGACCACCGACCCGGAAGAGGCGGAGATGTTCGTGTCCGCCCGGCGCAACGCGTTCGTCGCCCTGGAGCTGAAGGGCACGCTGCTGCTCGAGGACGTGGGCGCACCGATCCCGCTGCTGCCCGACCTCGTCGACGGGATCGCGGAGATCGCCGCCCGGCACGACGTGCAGATCCCGGTCGTCGCCCACGCCGGCGACGGCAACACGCACCCGATCATCGTGTTCGACCCCAGCGACCCGGAGGTGGAGAAGCGCGCCCGGGTCGCGTTCGACGAGGTGATGGCGTTGGCGATCGGCCTCGGCGGCACGATCACCGGCGAGCACGGCGTCGGCCGCGCCAAGAAGGGTGCGCTGCCCGCCCAGCTCGGGCCCGACGTGATGGCTCTCAGCCACCGCGTCAAGGACGCCCTCGACCCGGACGGGATCCTCAACCCCGGCGCCGTCCTCTGACCGCCGACCCGGCGCAGATGGTGGCCTGGCGGAGCCACCGCCGACCCGGCTCAGATGGTTGTCACTACCGAGGCATGTCTCTGCGCGGGTCAGCGCTTGGGCAGCCACCATCTGCGCCGGGTCAGCGCTCTGGGCAGCGGCACCATCTGCGCCGGGTCAGCGCTTGGGCAGCCACCATCTGCGCCGGGTCAGGGTGGTGGGCGGTAGCGTCGAAGCATGATTGCGGAACGTCATCTCTTCGGGCCCGGACCCAGCAACCCCTACCCGGAGGCGACGGCCGCACTCGGCCTGCCGCTGCTCGGCCACCTGGACCCGTTGTTCCTGGACCTGATGGACGAGACCTGCGACCGGCTCCGCCAGGCGTGGGGTACGACGAACGCGCGGACCCTTCCCCTCTCCGCGACCGGCTCGGCCGGCATGGAGGCGGCCTTCGTCAACACCGTGCACCCCGGCGACGTGGTCGTGGTGGCGGTCAACGGACTGTTCGGCCAGCGGATGTGCGACGTCGCTGCGCGTTGCGGCGCGGAGGTCGTCCCGGTGGAGCACGAGTGGGGCACCCCGGTCGACGTCCAGCGCGTGCTGGACGCCCACCCGTCTCCGGCGATCATCGCCGCCGTGCACGCCGAGACCTCGACCGGCGTCCGGTCCGACGTGGCCGCGCTGGGCGCGGGCAAGGGCGACGCGCTGCTCGTGGTCGACGCGGTCACCTCGATCGCCGGCATCGAGCTGAGGGCCGACGACTGGGGCATCGACGTCGGCTACGCCGGCACCCAGAAGTGTCTGGGCGTCGCGCCCGGTCTGGCACCGTTCACGATCAACGACCGGGCGTTCGAGCGCCGGGTCGAGAAGCCGCAGTCCTGGTACCTCGACCTCGGCCTGCTCGGCGGCTACGTCGGCGAGGCCAGTGGTTCCGGTGGCCGGACCTACCACCACACCGCTCCGGTGGCGATGGTCGCCTCCCTGCACGCCGCGCTCGGCCGGATCCTCGACGAGGGTCTCGACGCGGTGTGGGCCCGGCACGCCGAGGCCGGTCGGCTCCTGCAGGACGGTCTGGAGGAGATGGGGCTGACCCTGTTCGCGGAGAAGGGGCATCGGCTTCCCGAGCTGACGACCGTCAACGTGCCCGACGGCGTCGACTCCGCCGCCGTACGCCGCTACCTCCTGGAGCGCCACGACATCGAGATCGGCGCCGGGGCCGGTGCCTACGCGAGCTCCGTCTGGCGGATCGGGCTGATGGGTCGCAACGCCCGGCCCGAGGCCGCCCTCCTGGTGCTCGCCGCCCTGCGGGACGCGCTGGCGCATGTCGGCTGAGCAAGCCACGCCGACCGACGCCGCGTCCGACGAGTACACGCACGCCCAGATCCTGACCATCCTGTCCGGGCTGCTGCTCGGGATGTTCCTGGCCGCGCTCGACCAGTCGATCGTCGGCACCGCTATCCGCACCATCGCCGACGACCTCGACGGGCTGTCGGTCCAGGCCTGGGCGACCACGGCCTATCTGATCACCTCGACGATCACGACCCCGATCTACGGCAAGCTCGGCGACCTCTACGGGCGCAAGAAGCTGTTCCTGTTCGCGATCTCGCTGTTCATCGTCGGGTCTGCGGCGTGCTCGTTCGCCACGTCGATGTACATGCTGGCCGGCCTTCGCGCAGTGCAGGGGCTCGGCGCGGGCGGCCTGTTCACGCTGGTCCTGGCGATCATCGGCGACATCGTGTCGCCGCGCGAGCGGGCGAAGTACACCGGCTACTTCATGTCGGTCTTCGCCACCTCCAGCGTGCTCGGCCCCGTGGCCGGCGGCCTGTTCGCGGGCACCGACTCGATCCTCGGGATCACCGGCTGGCGCTGGGTGTTCCTGGTCAACGTGCCGATCGGGATCGCCGCCCTGTTCGTGGTGAACCGCAACCTGCACCTCCGGCACGAGCCGCGCGAAGCGCGCATCGACTGGTGGGGCGCCACCAGCCTGGTGGTCGCCGTCGTCCCGCTGCTGCTGGTCGCCGAGCAGGGCCGCGACTGGGGCTGGACGTCCGCCCGGTCGATCACCTGCTACGCCCTGGCCGGCCTGGGCACTGCGGTGTTCCTCGCCGTCGAGAGGCGGATGGGCGAGAGCGCCCTGATCCCCCTGCGCCTGTTCCACCTACGTGCCGCATCGGTGACGATCGCGGCCAGCGTGGTGGTGGGGGCCGCGATGTTCGGCGCGATCACCGTGCTGCCGCAGTACATGCAGATCGTGCACGGCTCCTCGCCGACCCAGGCCGGACTGATGATGCTGCCGATGGTCGTCGGCATGATGAGCGCCGGCATCATCACCGGCCAGATCACCTCGCGCACCGGCAAGATCCGGATGTTCCCGATCGTCGGCTCGGCGACGGCGGCGGTGGCGATGTTGCTGCTCTCGCTGGTCTCCGCGGACACCAGCCTGGTCTGGGTGATGGGCGGGATGCTGCTGCTCGGCCTCGGGCTCGGCCAGTGCATGCAGCCGTTGACGATCATCATCCAGAACGCCGTGTCCCCCCGCGACATCGGCGTGGCCACCAGCTCGGCCACGTTCTTCCGCCAGCTCGGAGGCACGCTCGGCGTCGCGGTGTTCCTGTCCCTGCTGTTCAGCACGCTCGGCGACAACATCAAGAGCGCCTTCACCGCGGCCAGCGGCGACCCGGCGTTCCAGCGGGCGCTGGCCGACCCGGACAACGTGGCGCTGCGACAGTCACTGCGGTCAGGCGGTGGCGTGCTCAACCAGGTGCAGGACAACTCGTCGGTGATCAACACCTTCCCGGCGGTGCTGGCGCATCCGTTCCAGGTCGGCTTCGCGGACTCGATGAGCCTGGTCCTGCTGGGCGGCGGTTGCGTGATGGCGATCGCGTTCCTGGTGCTGCTGCTCCTGCCGAAGGTCGAGCTCCGGGCCACCTCGGCCGGGGCCGAGGCGCGCGCCGCGCAGCGGGCGGCTCAGGCCGCGACCGACTGACCGTTCGGCTACGCGGGCCACTCCCCGCTGAGACCGCGGCGGTGGCAGCCCACGAGGTGAGTGTCGACGATGCCGGTCGCCTCCATCAGCGCGTGCATCGTGGTCGGCCCGACGAAGCCGAAGCCCCGCTTGAGCAGCGCCTTGGACAGCGCCCTGGACTCCGCGGAAACGGTCGGCACCTCCCCCGTCGTGCGCGGCGCGGGCGTCTGCTCGGGCCGGAACGAGCGGACGAACTGCTCCAGCCCGTCGTCCTCGCGCAGGCGTACGACGGCCGCGCCGTTCTTGCGGGTGGCCAGGATCTTGGCACGGTTGCGCACGATGCCGGTGTCCTGCATCAGGCGCTCGACGTCGTCGTCGGTCAGGGCGGCACAGGCATCGGCATCGAAGCCGTGGAACACCTCACGGAACCGGTCGCGCTTGTTGAGGATCGTCAACCAGGACAGGCCTGCCTGGAACCCTTCGAGGCTGAGCCGCTCGAACATCGCAGTCTCACCGGCGACCGGCATCCCCCACTCGGTGTCGTGGTAGTCGAGCATCGCCGGTGAGCCACCCCAGGGACACCGGGCGATGCCGTCTTCCCCGACCAGCGGCGGAAGGCCTTCGGTCACCCGAGCGCCTTGGTGATCGCCGCCGTGTGCTCCGGCGTCGAGCCGCAGCAGGCGCCGATCAGGTCGATCCCGAGCGCACGCAGGTCGCTGGCGTGCTCGGCCATGTCGGCCGGCGACGCGTCGTACTCGAAGTGGTCGCCCACCACCTGCGGCAGCCCGGCGTTGGACTGGGCGACCAGCAGGAGCCCCTCCGGTCGGGCGTCTGCGAGCTCGGCCGCTATCTGCGCCATCTCGCCCGGGCCGCGCCCGCAGTTGGCGCCGACCGCGTCGACCCCGGCCGCTGCCAGGGCTGCCACCGCCGCGGAGGGACGGACGCCCATCATCGTGTGCAGGTTGGTGTCGAAGCTGAGCGTGGCGATGATCGGCAGGTCGGGTACGACGGCGCGGGCCGCGGCCACCGCCGCCTCCACCTCGGCCAGGTCACTCATCGTCTCGATCAGCACCAGGTCGATGCCGCCGTCGCGCAGCCCGGTCAGCTGGTCCTCGAAGATCGCCTGCGCCTCGGCGGCGTCCATGGTGCCGAGGGGTGCCATCAGCTCGCCGGTCGGGCCGAGGTCTCCGGCGACCAGGATGTCGTGCCGGTCGGCCACCTCGCGGGCTAGCCGGGCGGCCGCCTCGTTGAGCTCGTGGACCCGGTCGCCGAGGCCGTGCATGTCGAGCCGGGGCCTGGTGCCGCCGAACGTGTTGGTGGTCAGGATCTGCGCACCGGCGTCGGCGTAGGCCTGGTGCGCACCGCGTACGTCGTCGGGGCGGTCGACGTTCCACAGCTCGCCGGAGCCGCCGTCGTCGAGACCGAGGTCCTGCAGCAGCGTGCCCATGCCTCCGTCGATGACCACGGCGCCGCGCTGGGCGAGCTCGGTGAGGGCACTCATGCCGGCGCTCCGAGGTCGTCGAGGTAGGCCGACACCCGGTCGTCGGGCCAGTCGGCCTCGAGCTCGGCGGTCACCCGGTCGAGCACCGCCGGCGGCTCCGCCTCGTCGGCCGTCCAGTCGCTGCGCCGCCAGCCCGCGAGGTAGTCGTCGCTGCCGGTGTCGCCGAGCCGCATCGCGGCCTCGTCGATCGCCTCCTGGAAGCGCGGCGCGAGCAGCGCCTTCGTCGTCGTCTCGCCTGCGCGCGCGACCACCATCGAGGGCAGCTCGCGCCAGTAGGTCACCTGGTAGTCCGTCACGGACCGAGCCTAGGACCCCGCGCCGACGGCACGGACACTCGTCTCATGCCCGTGGCGTCAGCCGGACCCCGCGCGGCAGGTCGGGAGCCGGGATCTCCGGGTAGCGATCGTCGTCGGGCAGCGTGAACCGGTCCTGCTCCTCGCCCGCGAGGAGCGCCTGCCACTGCCGCCGGTGCTCGGCGATCTCGTCGTGGTCGCGACCCACGAAGTTCCACCACATCACGATCCGCTCCCCCAGCGGGGTGCCGCCGATCAGCAGCAGCCGGGTGTCGTCGGAGGCGTGCAGCACCAGCCGCTCGGCACCCACGGGAACGAAGGCCAGCTGTGACGGCTTCACCGACGTCTCGTCGAGGGTGAGCGCACCGACGTCGACCAGCACCCCGTGCTCGTACGACGGGTCGACCGGGACCACCAGCGTCGTGCCGGCCGCGAGCGTGAGCTCCGCGCCCAGCAACGGCGTCTGCGTCGCGACCGGCGAGGAGTCGCCGAGCAGCGAACCGAGGAACACCCGCGCCGTCCAGCCCTCGCCGCGCACCGGCGGTGCGGCGTAGTGCTCGAACCCCGGCGCGGCATCCCGGCCGGCGTCGGGCAGCGCCACCCAGAGCTGGGCACCGTGCAGGGTCGCGGTGCCGTGGGTGGACACCTCGGTGTGGCTGATCCCCCGGCCGGCAGTCATCAGGTTGACCTCGCCCGGCCGCACGATCGCCCGGTGGCCGGCGCTGTCGCGGTGCTCGATCTCGCCGGAGAACAACCAGCTGACGGTCTGCAGCCCCGTGTGAGGGTGTGCGGAGACGACCATGCCGCCGGTGTCGGAGACCTCATCCGGCCCGTAGTGGTCCAGGAAGCACCAGGCGCCGACCATGGTGCGGCCACGCGTCGGCAGCGTGCGGCGTACGTTCATCGCGCGGAGGCCGCCGAGCGGCACCTCGCGCGGCTCGATGATCTCCACGCCGGTCACGGCACCAGCGTGCCACGCTGCCGCAGCCGACACACGGGCTACCGGCCCTGGCGCGAACGGGGCCGCCGGGTTGCCGACGACGAGCCGTTGAGGGGCGCTGGGGCCCGGTCGTCGGTCCTGGCCGGAGAGACCCGCCGGCGGAGCAGGGTGAGCGCGCCGAGGCCGGCGAGCGCCACCAGCGACGCCAGGGCCAGCATCACGGCGAGGTCTGCCCGCGCGCGGGCCAGCGCGTCGGTTCCCGCTTGTCCGCCGGTCACCCCGACCTGGTCCGGGGTGCTCGCCAACGGCACCCGCCCGGACCCGGTCGCCGGTGCCGTGCGGGACACGACGAGCGTGGGCGCCGGGTGCTCGGAGCTCTCGGCGCCGTTCCACGACTCCGTCGAGGTCTCGTAGCGCTGAACCGCCGGGAAGCGCAGCGTCCCCGGCTGCTTCGGCACCTTCCCGGTGATCGCGAACTGACCGAAGGTGTGCGGTGCCAGGTGCCCGCCTCGCCAGTGCACGGCGACGGGTGTGCCGTTCCCGCTCACGTCCACGGTGGTGCGCCAGCCGGGCACCGACTCGGCGCTCTCGAGCAGGAACCCCTGCGGGAGCGCCAGGTCCAGCCCGATCGTGTCCTCGTCGTCCTTCTCGTTGGGCACCTGGACCGTGTAGGTGCCGAACGAACCCGGGGCGACCTGCTCCGGCCCGATCTCCACGTGCGCGAACGCGGGACCGGCGGCGCACATCGCACAAGCCAGCACGGCCAGCACCACGAGGAGCAGGCGTCTGGTCACGGCACCCTCACCGCCACCGGCAGCGCGACCTGGTCCCCGGCGCGGACGAACCGGGGTGTCAGGCGGTAGCGACCGGGGGGCACGGCGAGCCGGTCGGAGATCCAGACCCCGGCTCCGACGAGCCGGAGGGACAGCCCCCGGTCGACGCCGTCGCCACCGCGCAGGACGGCGTCGGCGTCGGGCGAGCTCGCCGGCGTTCCCTCCGTGGACAGCCGCACCCGGAACACCGCGGCCGGGATGCCACCGGTGACCACCCGCGTAGTGCGCACCCGCACGTCGTAGCCGCTCCCGGACGTGTTCGCGATCGTGCTGGCCCGCTCGACCTGGGTGGTGGCCGCGAAGCCGGAGGCCGCGGACACCGCATCGGGGGGCGGGGAGGCAGCCATCAGGGACGCGACGACGACGAGGACCAGGCCGCCCACCAGCTCGAGCCGTGCCGCAGAGGCCAGGGCCGCACCGGCGGCCCAGCGCTGGTGGCTCCGCGCGGCCCGGTCGGCCATCCGGGGCACGATGGTGACCGCGTTGAGGGTGGCGACCAGCAGCAACGTGACCCAGAGCGCGACCTTGACGGTCAGCGCCTGCCCCCATGTGGTCGCGGTCAGCTCGTGCACGGCGGAGACCTGCAGGAGCGCGAGGTAGCCGCCCGTGGTGAGTACCGCGAGCATCGCCAGCTGCGCCGAGGTGGAGAAGGAACGAGCCAGCGCCGCGGCGACCTCACCGGTCACCCGGGGACTGCCCCCGCCGGCCGTACGGGCTGAGGGGATCCCGACCACGGCAAGCCCGAGCAGGCCTCCGATCCACAGGGCCACGGCGGCCAGGTGCAGGCCGTCGAACGCCACCGCGACACCGCGGTCGGCCGGCACCGCCGCGCTGTGCCCCGACAGGGCCAGCGTGAGCAGCGCGAGCACCGACGAGACGAGCCCGGCGACGAGCAGGGGGTCTGGTCGCCGGTGGACGTGGGTGCTCCGGCGCGTCGAGGCGGCGAACAGCAGCCCGGCGAGCAGGAGCAGTACCAGCCGGGCGAGGATCAGCACGCCGGTGCGGGTGCTGGTGAGCAGCTCGCCGAGGTCACCGGGCCGAAGGTCACCGGTGGTCGCGGTGACCGTCTCGATCGCGGTGAACGCGCTGCCGGCCAGGGCACACGTGAGCGTCACCAGCACCGGTGTCCGGAGGCGGGCCATCGTGTCGTGGGCGAGCAGGGCGCCGACGGGCTCCGGCACCCGTCGCCGGGCCGCTGCCACGATCAGCAGCGCATACGCGAGCAGGCCGGCCAGGGTGAGGGCACCGCCCGCCGCGACCGCTCGCGGCGCGACCGAGGAGACCGCCGTTGCTCCACCCCCACTGGTGCCTGACGCGAGCGGCGACGACGCGCTGCGCAGCCCGAACCGGATCTCGCCGGGCACCACGTGCCCGTCGATGGAGAGGATGCGGTAGCGCACCCGGTAGGTCCCGGACGACAGGCTGTCGGGCAGTGCGACGACCACCGAGGTCCGGTCCTTCGGGTCGGTGGCCGGACGCAGCCCGGCCAGCGGCTGACCGTCGGGGCCGACCACGACGACCGCGTCCCTGGCCACCTCCACCGGCTCCGAGAACGTCAGCCGGACCTCGGCGGGCGCCTTCTGCACCACGGAACCCGCGGTGGGGGTGCTGCTGACGAGGTTGGCGTGGGCCGACGCCGGAGCCGCCGAACCGAGCACCGCAACGATCGCCAGCAGGGCCGCGACGGCGCCGACACCCGCGACGACCCGGCCCCGCGCTGCCGACCGGGACCGGCCACCCCTCCCCCGCACAGCCGGGTCACCCCGTGGGCAGACACTGGAGGGCTCCGCTGCCGACGGCCGGGCATGCTGCCGGCGCGTCGAGCACCCGTTGCAGACCCCACATCCCGGCCTCGGTGTAGGGACGCGACCGGTCGCCGTAGAAGTAGTCCCCGGGTCGATCGCTCCAGGAGCCGTTGAGCACCGCGGTCATCACCTCCCAGGGTCCGACCCCCTTGGTGGTGACCTGGTTGGAGTCAGGGATCCGGGCGTCCGTCGCGAAGGTGCGGCCCCCGAGGTTGAAGGCGTGCATCTGCTCGCTCCCCGGTGCGACCAGCACGTTGGCGACGACCTTGTCGCCGACGTACGAACGGAGCACAGGGGTGGCCGGATCGGTGGCACCGGACCTGAAGGCGCCCGCGAGGGAGTCGTCGACCGGAGCGTGCCGGTAGTTGATCACCTCCTCGGCCGGATCCTTCACGAACGCCGGGTAGGGCATGAAGCTGGCGCCCAGGATGCTCTCGTTGTCCGACAGGATCAGCGAGAAGTCGCGGTAGCTCATCCCCATCGGGGCATGCACGTCCACGGACTCGAGGAAGTCGGCCGGGAACCCGGTCACCGGATCGGACTCTCGCCCGGTCATCGGGTCGGTGAACGTCGAGCCTGCGGGCGCGACGCTGAACATCCCGTAGAGCCCGCGCTTGTCCACGCTGGAGCCGGACAGGGAGCCGATGGCGCCCGCGGTGAACCGGGGGTTGTCCACGAAGTAGGTGAACGTCCTGCTCCCGCCGTTGGGGATCGAGCCGTCGCCGTTGTAGCCGGCGCTGGTGCCGCTCGAGGCTGTGCTCGCCGCCAGGCCCGTGAGGTGGAACCCGATCCGAGGCACCTTCGCGGAGTTGGTGACCTTGACGGTGATGCAGTCACCTGCCACCAGGTGCATGGTCAGCGGCGCGCTTCCCGCGTCGGGACGGTTCGCCCAACCGGACGGCACGAAGGCGTAGCGCAGCGCGTTCGTGGCGCTGGTCTTCCGGATCGCGGTCACGTCGTAGGACTTGCGCGGCGCGCTGGCCGGACACGGGCTGTAGCCGGTGTACTCGTCCGGGGGACGTCCGTCGGCTCCGATCGGCCGTGACGGCACCGGTGGGCCGTCCCCGACCGTGGTGTCGGGCAGCGGCTGGAGGTAGTCGGGGTCGGACTGGTCAGTGCTCGGCACGCGGCCCTTGAGCACGCGGATCAGGCCCCACGCACCGTCGGTGATCCGGCGGTCGATCCCGTTGAAGTACAGGTAGTCGCCCGGCAGCTTGTTCGTGCCCCCGGCACCGCCGCGGAGGATCAGCGAGAACTTCTCCGAGATCCCGTAGTGGATCGTGTCGGTCGAACCGCTGTCGGTGATGTTGTTCGGGTTCGTGTAGCGGTTCTCGATCAGGAAGTCGTGCCCGTCGACGTGGAGCGTGTCGACGGTCGGACCCACGTTGACCGTGCGGATCACGAACGGGTCACCGGCGTACGCGCGCGGCAGTGGCGTGTCGGGGTCTCCCCACAGGTACGAGCTGAAGCTCTGTGTGGGGTCTCCGGGCGCGGTCGTACTTCGCCCGCGGTACTTCAGCGGCGCCGACCGCAGGTTGAGCATCGAGTCGTCGACCTTGGCGAAGCCCTTGTCCATGGTCCACAGCGCGAGCTCGCGGAAGCTGCCGTTGACTCCCGCCGCGGGCGCCAGCGCCTTCGTGGTGTGGATGTCGACGATGGCACCGGAGTCGACCTCGCCCCCGGTCCGCGGGTCGTGGTACGTCGACCCCGCCGGCTCCGTGATCAGCTGGCCGACGAGTCCGTGCGCCCAGGTGTGGATGCCGTCGACGTGGTCGTGCCAGAAGATGTTGTCCAGGTCCACGTCCGGGAACCAGCGGTACTGGGTGAACTCGGTCCCCGCCCACTGGCCGGCCGGGTGGTCGATCTCCAGCCCGCGGTCCAGTGTCACCGTGCCGGCGGCGCGGTCGACAGCGGTGATCGTGCGGATCTCCGGCCCGCGTCCGGACACCGGGTTGGACGTCTCGCCCGGCGCGGTGTCCGGACCCTCGGTGCCCAGCCCGATGCCGATGGCGGCGTTGACGTGGAACTTCGTGACGCTGGCCAGGTGCAGCACCGTGTCGCCGGCGTGCGCGTCCAGGGTGAGGGTCGGGTCGACCGCCTTGTAGGGCCGGACCGCCTGCTCGTACGACATGCCCGTGATCACGCCGTCGGATGCCTGGGTGTCGAACTGCACGTGGTGGATGTGCATGTTGACCATCGAGAAGTGGCCGGTGGCGTTCTTGTCCGTCAGCTCGCTGGTGAGCGTCACCGCGACACACTCGCCCGAGTTGGACCGGATCGCGAGGGGCTCCACCGGCTTGGCACCGCTGCGAATGGCTGCCTTGTCGTGGGCGAGCGCGTAGACCATGCCGACCGGGTCGGTGTCATGGGCGTTGAGCTTCGCCGCCTGCTCGATCGCGACCACGTTGAACCTCCGCAGCCGGGTCGGATCGCCGTTGGCCTGCTTGGTGGGACAGATCGCGTCATCGCGCTCGGCGTACGGATCCACCCCCGTCGCGGGTTGCTGGGTCGCTCCCGTCTCGCCGAGGTACGGCGCCCCCGAGTGGCCGTTGGGGGAGAACGGCGGACGCTTGCCGAGGTGCGGCCGCAGCAGCGGGAACGCCGGTCTGCCGTTGTCCGGGTTGAACAGGATCACCGGCCGGTGCACGACGAACCGGTCGACCGGCAGGGCCGAGGGATGGCCCGGCTGGTTCGGGTCGTTGTAGTAGTCGGCGTAGGCGTTGGTCTTCTCGGGCTCGCCGAGGTACTGCTGACGGTTCTTCGAGTTGGTGGTCCAGTTCCACACCGAGGCGTCCTGGGAGTTCGTGGAGACACCCTGGGGCGGCAGCTGGGGCCGGATCCAGGCGTCGATGTTGTCGGCCGTGAGGTGGGTCTTGTGGCCGGGGCTACCGACGTCGGTGCCGATCAGCTGGGTCGAGTCGACCGGAGTCGGCGGTGCCGTCCGGTCCGCCAGCGGGGCGAACTCGGGCTGCCGGGTGTCGTAGACCCGCCAGAAGGACCACATGCCCGCCACGTAGTGCTCGGCGATGTGGCAGTGGAACAGGAAGTCGCCCGCGCCCTGCTGCACGCCGCCGGCACCGCCCTCGATCTCGAGGTTGTAGGACTCGCCCGGGCCGAAGGACTGCGAGTCCAGCCGCTCGGAGTTGGTCTGCTCCCGCGGGTGCTTCTTCAGGCCGGTCTCGGTGTAGTCCCAGGTCGAGTCGGCCACCGGGTTGAAGCGCCACCGGATGCCGCCACCGTGCATGTGGAAGACGTGGAACATCTCCGATCCGGCGTGCAGGATCCGGAACTTGGTCGGGTCAGCCTGGTAGCCGCGCGGCATGGGGGTGGCCGGGTCCCCGAAGGTGTAGGAGCCGTAGGAGTGCGCCTCCTGGCGGGGCGCGAGCTCGAGCCGGTTGAAGAAGGGCTCGCTGCGGTAGTTCAATGCCCGGGTGCCAGGACGGTAGGCATCGGTGTGCGGATCCACCAGGGGCAGGAACGAGCCGTTCTTGCGCATCACGGAATCGGTCTCGGACTCGTTGCCGACCTCGTGGTACAGCTGCACGTTCTCGCGGAACTCCTTGTTGCCCTCCGGCCGGATGATCGCCTCCCAGCCGGACTCCAGCGGCCGGGCGTGGTCCTCGTCCGCGGCGTTGGGGTCGAGGTACGTCGAACCCGGAGGCTCGACCACCAGGGCGCCGAACAGGCCGTGGTTGACGAACGCACGGAAACCGGGTCCGGGGTGCAGGTAGTGCGAACCCTCGAGCGTGCGGTTCACCGGTACGTAGTAGGTGTCGGTGCGATGCTCGCCCTTGGCCGGCTCGTCGACGGCGTTGGCACCGACGGCCTCCAGGGAACCGGCGGCGAACGGGAGACCGTCGACGTGGAGGCCGAACGGGCCGCCGTCGGCGTTGTTCGTGTACCTGATCGTGACGCAGTCACCCTCGTTGGCGCGGATCACCAGCGGCTGGATGGGGTCGGCCCGCAGGCCGATGGACACCGCACGGCTCTCCTCCTCGGCCCGCACGTCGGAGATCTTGTTGCTCAGGACGTACATGCGGCCCTTCGGGTCGTGGTCCCCGAAGCGGTTGAGCGGGATGTCGACGTTGATCGCCTGGACGTCGAAGCTCTTGTTAGGAGCACCGACGGGACAGGGCCCCTCGTCGGCGGCTGCCGCGACCACGGCGTGCGCGGGTGCGACGAGCCCGGCCAGGGCGAGCAGCAGGGTGCCCGACGTGACCCCGATCGCCAGGTTGCGGAAGCGCAGTGCCAGGGTCCGGCGGTCCGGCACACGAACCTCCGAGACGACGGTGGCGAGCAGGGAGGCGGCGAGCGCCACCGGCAGCGCCAGGAAGGTGCGGAGGAAGATCTCGGACAGTCTCCCGTCCGGGACCGGGGTGGTGGAGAGGACCGCGCTGGTGGCAGCCACCCCGACGGCGCCGAGCACCGCCGTGGCACAGATCCAGACCAGTCGTTCCAGCCGCAGGTCGTCGAGGACCGAGGTCAGCCGGTCCAGCCCGAGCCGGGTGAGCCAGACCGCCACGGCGACCAGAGGCATGCTGAGCGCCGCGACCTGGATCCACGCGTTGTCGCGGGCCAGCCACCACGACGCCGCGAGGACCAGCGCGAGAACGTGGATCGCCGTCACCGTCGTGGTGGATCGTCCCGGAGCGGGTAGGGCAGCGGCGTTCGTGTTCATGCGGTTTCTCCTGCTAGGCGTCAGTGCACGTGGCCTCCGGGAGCACGTGCGTCGAACGCCGCCCTCCCGAGGTCGATGACAATGGGGCCGGCGCTTCCCGAGGGCCGGTAGACGAGCGCGAGTGCGGCGCCCTTGCGACGGATGGTGAAGTCGAGATGGCCGGCGAGACCGGTGTGGGCGGTCAGCAGGGTGTCGGGCAGGTTGCCCCCGTCGGGGCGCCGGAACGTGGACTTCCCGTCACGGGTGACCCGGAGCCGGAACTGGTCGACGTGCCAGAGGTAGTGGTGGGCGCTGGTGTTGCTGACCCGCAGCGAGGTCTGGACGGTCGCGTGGGCACCGTCGACGTAGGACTTCACCCCGTGGGTGGAGCCGGCGAGGGCGCGATGGGTGACTCCGCTGACGGTTCCGACGTCGGAGACCTGCACGGTCCCGAACGGGACCGGAGTCACGTCGTGCACGCCGTACGCGGCGGATCCCGAGGTGTGCCCCGGCAGACCGTCGCGGTCCGCGACCGCGTGCGCCAGGCCGGCGGCAGCGCCGAGGACGACGAGGGCGACCAGGAGCCAGGCGAGCAGGCGCACCTGAGCACGACGCAGGTCTGCGCCGACCGTCCCCACCTGTTGCGACATCCTGTGCCCTCGCCCCTGGGCCGCAGTCCCCCCGCGTACCCGCTCACGAACGTAGGGACCGCATCTGGGGAAAAGGTTGGAGCGCTGTACCGGTCAGCGACGACGTCGGTGACCGGCGTGCAGGCGCTCAGCGGAAGGCGGACTCCCCGGTCAGCGCCTGCCCGATCACGAGCTGGTGCACCTCCGCCGTGCCCTCGTAGGTCAGCACCGACTCGAGGTTGTTGGCGTGCCGCATGATCGGGTAGTCGAGCGTGATCCCGGCGCCGCCGAGGATGGTCCGGCACTCGCGCGCGATCTTGATCGCCTCACGGGTGTTGTTGAGCTTGCCGTAGGAGACCTGCTCGGGCTTGACCTTCCCCTCGTCCTTCAGCCGGCCGATGTGCAGCGCCAGCAGCATCCCCTTGCCGAGCTCGAGCGACATGTCGGCGAGCTTGGCCTGCGTGAGCTGGTAGGCGGCCAGCTTCTTGTCGAAGATGTCGCGCTCCTGGGCGTAGGCGATGGCGGTCTCCAGGCAGTCGCGAGCGGCGCCGAGCGAACCGAAGATGATCCCGAAGCGCGCCTCGGTCAGGCACGACAGCGGACCGGAGAGGCCTGACGCCTCGGGCAGCATCGCATCGGCCGGCAGCCGCAGGTCGTCGAACGTGAGCTCCGCGGTGACCGACGCCCGCAGCGACATCTTGCGCTTGACCTCGGTCGCCGCGAACCCCTTGGTGTCGGTCGGGACCACGTACCCCCGGATCTTGTCGTCCTCCTCCGAGCGCGCCCACACGATCGCGACATCGGCGACGGTGCCGTTGGTGATCCACATCTTCGAGCCGTTGAGCACCCAGTCGTCGCCGTCCTTCTTCGCGCGCGTGCGCATGCCACCCGGGTTCGAGCCGAAGTCGGCCTCGGTCAGCCCGAAGCAGCCGATCGCGTCGCCCTGCGCCATCCGCGGCAGCCACTCGTCCTTCTGCGCGTCGGAGCCGTGCTTCCAGATCGCGTACATCGCCAGCGACCCCTGCACCGAGACCAGGCTCCGCAGCCCGGAGTCACCGGCCTCGAGCTCCATGCAGGCCAGTCCGTACGCCGTCGCGCTGGTGCCCGCGCAGCCGTAGCCCTCCAGGTGCATGCCGAGCAGGCCGAGCTTGCCGAGCTCGACGCTGAGCTCGCGGGCAGGCACCTCACCGCTCTCGTACCACTCCGCCAGGTCGGGCCGGATCCGCTCGTCGACGAACCGGCGCACAGTGTCGCGCATCGCGCGGTCCTCCTCGCTGATCAGCGAGTCGGTGTCGAACAGGGCCAGTGGGTGCTCGGGTGCCATGTGCCCCAGTCTCGCCGGAGGTCCCGGGAGAAGGAAGCCTGGGGCCAGCGTGGGGCTAGCCTGCTGCCGTGCAGCTCGGCCAGTACCCCGCTCCCGGTCATGTCGTCGCGCACCTGAGCGACCCCCACCTGCTCGCCGACGGTGCCCTGCAGTGCGGGGTCGTCGACACCGCGGCCGGGCTCCGGCAGGCGCTGGCCCGGCTGGCCCGGATCGACCCGCCACCGCAGGCGCTGGTGTTCACCGGTGACCTCGCCGACAAGGCTGAGCCGTCGGCCTACGCGGCGCTCAGGGCGATGGTCGAGCCCGCCGCGGCGGCGATGGGCGCGCAGGTGGTGTGGGTGATGGGCAACCACGACGAGCGCGCGGCCTACGCCCGCGGCCTGTACGACGCCGACAGCGACGCCCCGCAGGACCGGGTGCACGACGTGGCCGGGCTCCGGGTCGTGTCGCTCGACACGAGCGTGCCCGGCTACCACCACGGTGACCTCGGCGACGACCAGCTGGCCTGGCTGGCCGACGTGCTCGCGACTCCCGCGCCCCACGGAACCGTGCTGGCATTGCACCACCCGCCGATCCCGGTGCCGATGCTGCGCGCGGCGGAGCTGATCGAGCTGCACGACCAGCAGCGGCTGGCCGACGTGCTCCTCGGCACCGACGTCCGCGCCATCATCGCCGGGCACCTGCACTTCTCCAGCCACTCGACGTTCGCCGGCATCCCGGTGTCCGTCGCGTCCGCCACCTGCTACACCTCCGACCCGGCGCCGCTGGCCCGCTTCGACTCCGGGGTCGACGGGCACCAGGCGGTCAACGTGCTCCACGTGTACGACGACCGGATCGTGCACTCCGTCGTACCCGTCGCCGACGCGCCCGAGATCACCGGACACCCGATCGACGTGGTCCCCCAGGTCGAGGCGCTCACGCCCGAGGAGCGGATCGAGCTGCTGTCCTCGAAGACGTCGCCGCTCTACGCCGAGTCGGACGCGCCCCCGCACCGTCCCCGAGACGACGCTGCTCCCGTCCGTCAGTGACGGCGGGAGCAGGGTGTGGCAGGTGCAGGATTCGAACCTGCGAAGGAATACTCCGACGGATTTACAGTCCGCTCCCATTGGCCGCTCGGGCAACCTGCCGTGCTCGTCGTCCGCAGTAGTGTGGCGACAGCGCAGCGCCGAGGATAGCGCAGCACCACCGTCAGGGATAAATCGTTACAGGAGGGCCGTCTCGTGGCCGACTCGTCGTTCGACATCGTCAGCAAGATCGACCACCAGGAGGTCGACAACGCGCTGAGCCAGGCGGCGCGGGAGATCACCCAGCGCTACGACTTCAAGGGCACCGGGGCGGAGATCAAGTGGTCCGGTGAGGCGATCGAGATCTCGGCCAACGCCGAGGACCGCGCGACCGCGGTGCTCGACGTGTTCAAGGAGAAGCTGATCAAGCGCCAGCAGTCCTTGAAGATCCTCGACGCCGGCGAGCCGCGCGCCTCGGGCCGTGAGTCGAAGATCAGCATCGCGCTCAAGGAGGGCATCTCCTCCGATGATGCGAAGAAGGTCGGCAAGCTGATCCGCGACGAGGGCCCCAAGGGCGTCAAGGTGCAGGTCCAGGGTGACGAGCTCCGGGTCAGCAGCAAGAAGCGCGACGACCTCCAGGCCGTGCAGGCGCTGGTCAAGGCACAGGACTACGAATTCGCGGTGCAGTTCACCAACTACCGCTGATCTGGGCTGTTTGCGCTGGTCAGCACGCTGTCCGTCAAGGGTCAAGGCCATCGAGCCGAGCGCTTCGGCCAGCTCCTCACCGAGCTCAGGAACGGCGAAGCGTCATGAACAACCACACCACCGATCACCGGCATGCCGATGAGCGGACGCCGGGCTGGAGGTCTGTCAGAGCGCGACGAGTCGTTGCGCGAGGGAGTGGCACAGGTCCGTTGTCGCTGCCGCGTCAAGGTCGTGGGTGACGGCTCCTTCGAGGGCGAAGGTGACGACCGCGGCCTCAGCGTCGCGTTCGGCACCGGAGACCTCCATGGTCAACTGGTCCTCGAACAGGGCTTCCATCTGCGTGTGGAAGCCGGCGTGCCATTCTGCGATGCGCGACGACCGTGCCACGCGGGCGTGGACGGTGGCGACCAGGTGACGCACGGGTCTCAGGTTTTCGACGAGCCACACGAACTGCTCCGCAAGGGGCTGTTCGGCGACGGTTGCGTGTTGCTGGAGGAGTAGGTCGAGGTAGGCGTCGGCGACTGCGACGAAGAGTTCGTCCTTGTCGCCGAAGTACCAGTACAGAGTGTTCGGCGTGAGTCCGGCGGCGGCGGCGATCTTGCCCATCGACGCCCCGTCGTAGCCCTCGGCGAGGAACAGCGAACTGGCGGCGGCGAGAATCTCGTCGCGCTTGGCTTGCTTGGTCTGGTCGTGACGATTGCGTGGCACCCCCTCATCTTGACAGGCATTCAAGAGCACTGTCACTCTCTCTTGTATACCAATCAAGAGGAGGCTTGTCGTGGGTGACCGTCGAGAGCTGTTCTTCCCGTCCGAAGCGGAACGGTGTCACGCCTGGCTGTACCTGCCTGAGGGTGCGACCCGGAAGACCCCCGTGCCGGTCCTGGTGATGGGACACGGACTGGGTGCCATCAAGGAGATGCGCCTGGCTGCGTTCGCCGAGCGCTTCCAGGCCGAGGGGTACGCCTGCTTGGTCTTCGACTACCGCCACTTCGGCGAGAGCGGTGGCGAGCCGCGGGAACTGCTGAGCATCCCCCGGCAACGGGAAGACTGGCGGTCAGCGGTCGCGTTCGTGCGCACCCTGCCCGAGGTAGACCCGACCTCGGTGGTCGCCTGGGGCACCTCGTTCGGTGGCGGACACGCCATCGTCACCGCCGCCGACGACCCCTCCATCGCTGCTTCCATCTCGCAGTGCCCCTTCACGGACGGCTTCGCGTCACTGGCGAAGATTCCGCCCAGAGCGGCTGCTCGCCTGACCGGCGCAGCGGTCCGCGATCTCCTTGCGGCCGTGACCGGACGCGAACCCGTGCGAGTGCCTGTCGCCGCCCGCCCCGGCGAAGTCGGACTGATGAGCGCCGACGACGTCTCCGAAGGAGTCCTCGAACTGCTCGAAGCATCCGGCCTCACCGAAGCCGAGTACCGGTCCCAGGTCCCGGCCCGCATCGGACTGGCCGTGCCCCTCGCCAGACCAGGACGCCGCACCAAGGACCTCACCAAGCCAGCACTGTTCTGCGTCTGCGACCGCGACACCGTCGCACCTGCCCCAGCCACCCTGCGGCACGCCGCCAAGGCACCCAAGGGAGAAGTTCGCCGCTACGACGCCGGACACTTCGACATCTACATCGGCGACGCCTTCGACCGCGTCGTCGCAGACCAGATCGCGTTCCTGCGACAGCACGTACCGTCGCGCCTCACCGACACCACCTCACGTGGCGATGCGCAGGGAGCCTGAGCCGTCACACCCTCAGCAGCCACACGCCCGCCTATGCCGCAGGAGCGGCGCTGTGAGAGCCGCTGATCGCACAGTCGTGCTCGGAAGGTCCGGTCAGGGGACGACCACGAGCTTGCCGACGTGCCGGCGCCGGGCCAGTGCCTGCTGCGCCGCCGGCACCTCCTCGAGGGAGAACCGCTGCGCGATGACCGGCCGCACCTGGCCCCGGCGCGCGAGGTCGACCAGCAGGCCGAAGATGCGCGGCGTGTGCATCGTCGACCCGACCAGCGCCAGGTTGGAGAGGTAGAGCTGTCGTACGTCGAGGTCGACTGCCCACCCGTCCAGCGCACCGGCCACGATCCAGCACCCACCCGGCTTGAGCAGACCCAGCCCCTTCCCCACCACAGGACCGGCGACGACGTCGACGACGGCGTCGTAGCCGCTCGCCGACGCCCGCGCTGCGTCGTCGACCACGCGTCCTCGTCGCCGATCGACGATCTCGTCTGCCCCCGCGTTGAGCACGGCATCGCCCTTGTCCCCGCTGCACACGGCGACGACGCGGGCTCCGCGAGCACGAGCAAGCTGCACCGCTGCGAGTCCCACCCCGCCGGAGGCGCCGGTGACGAGCACCGTGTGCCCCTCCCCGACCGCACCGCGCTCGAGCATCCCCAGCGCGGTGCCGTAGGCGATGGGCAGTGCCGCCAGCTCCACGTCGCCCAGCGGTGACCCGTCCACGGGGTGGGCGTGCTCGGCCGGCACCACGACGTACTGCGCGAACCCTCCGTCGCGCTCGCTCCCCAGCACGTCGACCGGTCGGGCGTCGGGCCCGGGGCCGTCGTACAGCGCCGGGTCGACGAGCACCCGAGCTCCCACCGCGACCTCATGCTGCGCGTCTCCGGACGCGACGACGGTGCCGACCACGTCGGCCCCCTGGATCCGCGGGAAGTCGAGCGGACCGAGCCAGCCCGCCTTCACGTCCGTGCCGTAGGAGCCCTCACGGGTCCAGAGGTCGGTGTTGTTGCACCCCGCGGCGCTGACCCGCACCAGCACGTCTCCGGGACCGGGGTGAGGCACCGGGACCTCGCCCACCTCGATCACCTCGGGACCTCCGTGGCCGCGGATGACGGCAGCCCGCATGGTGGCGGGCAGCGGCGCCGGGTCAGAGAGGGGCAAGGGCGCCGGCGACATGCGGGCAGCATGTCATCCGGCGCTCAGACCGCGATCTCGACGTCGGCCGGGTGTGCGCTCGCCATGGCAGGTACGACGGGGGCGCCGTGGGTCGGCGTCAGCCACACCCGGGCACCCTCCTCGATCGCCAGGTTGCGGCTGTGCGCGCGGGTGACCGTGGCCGCGACCTCGGGGTGACCGGGCCGGTCGACCTGGACCGTGAGCCGCACCTCGAAGCCGACCCGCACCATCCGGGTCACCACGCCGCCGACGGCGCCCGCGATCCGGCTGTGCGTGGACACCTCGATGTCGTGCGGGCGGATCAGGTTGCCCTCGAGCGTGGTGACCGGGCCCAGGAAGCTCATCACGAAGTCGCTGGCCGGGTCGTCGTACAACGCGTCCGGCGAGCCGATCTGCTCGATCCGGCCGTCGTTGATCACCACGATCTCGTCGGCGACCTCGAGGGCCTCCTCCTGGTCGTGCGTGACGAACACGGTGGTGACGTGCACCTCGTCGTGCAGCCGGCGCAGCCAGTCGCGCAGCTCCTTGCGCACCTTGGCGTCCAGCGCACCGAACGGCTCGTCGAGCAGCAGCACCGACGGCTCGACCGCGAGGGCGCGGGCGAGCGCCATCCGCTGCCGCTGGCCACCGGAGAGCTGCGAGGGCAGCCGGTGCGAGAACTGGCTGAGGTGCACCAGCTCGAGCAGCTCGTCGACCCGGCGCTTGACCTCGTCCTTGGGTCGCTTGCGGATCTCGAGGCCGAACGCGACGTTCTTGGCCACGCTCATGTGCTTGAAGGCCGCGTAGTGCTGGAACACGAAGCCCACGTTGCGCTTCTGCGGCGGCAGGTGCGTCGCCTCGTTGCCCTCGATCGTGACCGTGCCCGCGTCGGAGTTCTCGAGCCCGGCGATGATCCGCAGCAGCGTCGACTTGCCACCACCGCTCGGGCCGAGCAGCGCGGTGAGCTGGCCCGTGGGCAGGTTGACGGAGACGTCGTCCAGGGCGACGAAGTCGCCGAACTTCTTGGTGACGCCGGAGACGTTGATGCTCATTCCTTGTGCTCCTTCGGGCGGAGGATCGACACGACGACCAGGCAGGCCATCGCGGCGAAGGCGAGCAGGGCGGCGATGCTGTACGACGCCCCCTGCTGGAAGTTCTGGTAGGTCTCCTCGACGGAGAGCGTGGCGGTCTGGGACTGGCCGGTGATGTTGCCCGAGACGATCTTCACCGCGCCGAACTCGCCGAGGGAGCGGGCGAGGCTGAGCACGACGCCGTACACGAGCGCCCACTTGATGCCGGGCATCGTGATCCGGCGGAACACCTGCGCGGCGTTGGCGCCCAGGCTGCGCGCCGCCTGCTCCTGGTCGTCGCCGATCTCCTCGAGCACCGGCACCACCTCGCGGATCACCAGCGGCAGCGCCACGAAGACGGTCGCCATGATCATGCCGGGGGTGGAGAAGATGACCTGGAAGCCGGCGTTCTCGAGTCCGGGGCCGAACCAGCCGTCCCGTCCGTTGTAGACCAGCACCAGGGCCAGGCCGACCACGACCGGCGAGATGGAGAGCGGCACGTCGAGCAGGGCCGACAGGACGCGCTTGCCCCAGAAGTCGTAGCGCACCAGCAGGATCGAGATGGTCAGGCCGAAGACCAGGTTGATCAGCACCGCCCAGACCGTGATCGTCGCCGTGAGCGAGAGCGCGTGCGAGATCTCCGGGTTGCCGAACGCCGCGAACATCGCGCCGACGCCGTCGGCCAGGGCGTTCTTGAACACCAGCGCGGTCGGCCACGCCACGAGCAGGAGCACGTAGGTCACGGTCACGATCCGCAGGCCCCACCGCACCGGGGCCGGGTCGGTTGCATAGCTAGTCGCCACGGCGAGCAAGCCTCCTCTGCAGGACGTCGAGGATCACGATCACCAGGAGCGCGACCAGCAGCAGGATCGCGGCCACCGCGGCGGCCGCCTCCTTGTTGCCGTTCTCGATGTAGGTCAGGACGCGCACGGACGCCACCTCGGTGCGACCGGGCAGGTTGCCGGAGAGCAGCACCAGCGAGCCGTACTCGCTGATCCCGCGCGCGAAGGACAGGGCGGCACCGGCCGCGATGGCCGGCGTCAGCGACGGCAGGATCACCCGCCGGAACGTGACGAACCGGCTGGCACCGAGAGACGCGGACGCCTCCTCGGTGTCGCGCTCGAGGGTCTCGAGCACGGGTTGCACGGTCCGCACCACGAACGGCAGGGTCACGAACGCCAGGGCCAGGAAGACCGCGATCCGGGTGTTGGCGACGTTGACGCCCAGCGGCGAGTTGGGGCCGTACAGCGACAGCAGCACCAGGCCGGCCACGATCGTGGGCAGCGCGAACGGCACGTCGATCACGATGTCGAGCAGCCGCTTGCCCCAGAAGTGGTCGCGGACCAGCACCCACGCGAGCGCGGTGCCCATCACGACGTTGACCAGGGTGACGCCGAGCGCCTCGGCCACGGTGAGCCGCAGCGCGGCCGCGGTCTGCGGTCCGGAGATCACGTCCCAGAAGCCGCCGATGCCGAGGTCGGCCGCGGAGATCAGCACCGCGACCAGCGGGATCAGGACCAGCAGGCTGAACCAGATCATGGAGATGCCGAGGCCCAGCGTGGACCCCGCGCCGAGAGCCCTGCGGCTCCGGGACCGACGCTTGCGCGTCGAGCCCGGAACGGAGCTCAGTTCAGCTGTGCTCACAGGTCAGGCCTTGCCGGACGCCGCCAGCAGCTTGGTGACGATGCCGGACTTCTCGTCGAAGTACTTCGTGTTGGCCTCGCCCCAGCCACCGAAGTCGCCGTCGATGGTCAGCAGCGTCTTCGGCGTCGGGAAGGGGTCGCTCGGGCTGTTCGCGCCGTCGACGTCGACCTTCACGTTCTCGTCGAGCGGGCGGAAGCCCTGCTTGGCGTAGTCGGTCTGGCCCTGCTTGCTGAGCTGGAAGTCGAGGAAGTCCTTGGCGGCCTTGCTCGCGTCCGTGGTGAGCGCAGCGGTGTTCTGGATCAGCAGGGTCTGGTCCGGGATCACGTAGTCGAAGTCGGCGCCGGCCTGTCGGGCCTCGATCGCCTCGTTCTCGTAGGACAGCAGCACGTCACCCGTGCCACCCTCGAACGCCGTGGTGGCGTCCTTGCCGGAGCCCGGGAGCGCCGCCACGTTCTTCAGGAACGTGGCGAGGTACGCCCGGGCGTCGCCCGCGTTGCCGCCCTGGGCGAGGACGTGGCCGTACGCCGCGAGGATGTTCCACTTCGCGGAGCCGGACGAGCCCGGGTTGGGGGTGACGATCTTGACGCCCGGCTTGACCAGGTCGTCCCAGCTCTTGATCCCCTTCGGGTTGCCCTTGCGGACCACGATCGCCACGACCGACTGGGTCAGGACGCCCTTGTTGGGGCCGGACTTCCAGTCGTCCGCGACGATCTTCTCGTCGACCAGCTTGGTGACGTCGGGCTCGAGGGAGAGGTGGACCTCGTCGGCCTTGAGGCCCGCGATGACCGCACGGCTCTGGTCGCCGGAGGCGCCGTAGGAGGTCTTGAACGTGACGCCCTTGCCGGCGTCGGTCTTCTTGAAGTCTTCGAGGACCTGCTCGTTGGCGGTCTTCATGACGGAGAAGCCGACGATGCTCACCTCGTCGGACTTGCTGCTGCCACCTCCGGCGGTGGCACATCCGGTCAGGGCCACCACTCCGGCAACCACCCCGATCAGGGGGCGTACGGCGGGGGTCTTCCACGTGATCGACATGCGTCTGGTGTTCCTTCGTGCTCGAGGGAGGCAGTACCCGAGTTACTGACTATTGATGAGTAATTTACTACATTTAAAAGAGAGACGCACATCGCTTCGGTACCCGGCGCGTCGCCGAGAGGACCTGACAGCTCAGAGGGGCGGTTCCCCGCGCTCGCACGTGCCTGTCGACGTGCGCTTCGTCACGTCGTGCGCCCTGCCCGCTGCCTGTCTCCGACCGCAGGCGGAGACGGGCTCCGCCCCGGCTTGCGGCGGGGATATCGTGGTGAGTCGTGCCGCCCCGCAAGGGCGGGCGCCAGGGAGCACGCACCACAGTGGGAAGAGGCAGCAGACGGTGACCAAGCAGGTCCAGCAGCTCGACCGGGTGATCATCCGGTTCGCGGGCGACTCGGGTGACGGCATGCAGCTGACCGGTGACCGGTTCACCCAGGAGTCGGCGGCGTTCGGCAACGACCTGTCGACCCTGCCCAACTTCCCCGCCGAGATCCGCGCGCCCCAGGGCACGCTGCCCGGCGTCTCGTCGTTCCAGGTGCACTTCGCCGACCACGACATCCTGACCCCCGGCGACGCGCCCGACGTGCTGGTCGCGATGAACCCGGCCGCGCTCAAGGCCAACCTCGCCGACATGAAGCCGGGCACGGCGATCATCGTCGACAGCCACGACTTCTCCGCGCGCAACCTGACCAAGGCGGGCTACGTCGACAACCCGCTCGAGAACGACACCCTGACCGACTTCGCGCTGACCTCGCTCGACCTCACCGGCATGACCGTCGCCGCGGTCAAGGAGTTCGGCCTGTCCCGCAAGGACGCCGCCCGCTCCAAGAACATGTTCGCGCTCGGCCTGCTGTCCTGGATGTACGGACGCCCGACCGAGTCGACGATCAGCTTCCTCGAGCGCCGGTTCGCCAAGGCGCCGGACATCCGCGACGCCAACATCACGGCGTTCCGGGCCGGCTGGAACTTCGGGGAGACCACCGAGGCGTTCGTCGTCCAGTACGAGATCAAGCCGGCCCCGATGCCCGCGGGCACCTACCGCAACATCACCGGCAACCTGGCGCTGGCCTACGGCCTGGTCGCGGCGGGCGTGCAGTCGGGGCTCCCGCTCTTCCTGGGCAGCTACCCGATCACGCCGGCCTCCGACATCCTCCACGAGCTCAGCAAGCACAAGCGGTTCGACGTGACCACGTTCCAGGCCGAGGACGAGATCGCCGGCGTCGGAGCGGCCCTCGGTGCGTCGTTCGGCGGCGCTCTCGGGATCACCACGACGTCCGGCCCCGGCCTCGCGCTGAAGTCCGAGACGATCGGCCTCGGCGTGATGATCGAGCTCCCGCTGCTCGTGGTCGACGTCCAGCGCGGCGGTCCCTCCACCGGCCTGCCCACCAAGACCGAGCAGGCCGACCTGCTGCAGGCGATGTTCGGCCGCAACGGCGAGTCGCCGGTGCCGATCGTGGCCCCGCAGTCGCCCGGCGACTGCTTCGACGCTGCCCTCGAGGCGGCCCGGATCGCGATCACCTACCGCACGCCGGTGATGCTGCTCTCCGACGGCATGCTGGCCAACGGCTCCGAGCCGTGGCGGATCCCGGAGCTCACCGAGCTCTCGAGGATCGATCCGGCGTTCGCGACCGAGCCGAACCACACCACCGACAAGGGCGACCCCGAGTTCTGGCCCTACCTCCGCGACCGGGAGACGATGGCCCGCCCGTGGGCGGTGCCCGGCACCCCCGGCCTCGAGCACCGCATCGGCGGGCTGGAGAAGGGCGACGGGCACGGCAACATCTCCTACGACCCGGCCAACCACGACTTCATGGTGCGCACCCGTCAGGCCAAGATCGACCGGATCTCCGACAGCCTGCCTCCGCTCGAGGTCGACGACCCCACCGGTGACGCGCGGGTGCTGGTGCTCGGCTGGGGCTCGACGTACGGCCCGATCGGCGCCGCCTGCCGCCGGGTCCGCAAGGCCGGGCTGTCGGTCGCGCAGACCCACCTGCGGCACCTCAACCCGTTCCCGAAAGACCTCGGCGAGGTCCTCAGGAGGTACGACGCCGTCCTCGTGCCCGAGATGAACCTCGGCCAGCTGTCGATGCTGCTGCGCGCGAAGTACCTCGTCGACGTGGTCGGCTACAACCACGTGCGAGGGCTGCCACTGAAGGCGGCCGAGCTCGCGGAGGCGATCACCAACCTGATCGAGACCACAGGCGACGACGAGCCCTCGATGGTCGAGCCCACCGAGAAGGAGAGTGTCAGATGAGCACCGCCGAGCTGCCGTTCCCGGGTCTGCGCGGTGTGCCGACCAACGACGAGCCGCAGAACCGCAAGGAGTACACCTCCGACCAGGAGGTGCGCTGGTGCCCCGGCTGCGGCGACTACGCCGTGCTCGCCGCCGTGCAGGGCTTCCTGCCCGAGCTCGGGCTGCGCCGCGAGAACATCGTCTTCGTCTCCGGCATCGGGTGCTCGTCCCGCTTCCCCTACTACCTCGACACCTACGGCATGCACTCGATCCACGGCCGTGCGCCGGCGATCGCGACCGGCCTGGCCACCGCGCGCGAGGACCTGTCGGTGTGGGTGGTCACCGGTGACGGTGACGCGCTGTCGATCGGCGGCAACCACCTGATCCACGCGATGCGCCGCAACGTGAACATGACGATCCTGCTGTTCAACAACCGGATCTACGGCCTGACCAAGGGTCAGTACTCCCCCACGTCCGAGCCGGGCAAGGTCACCAAGTCCACGCCGGTCGGGTCCGTCGACTACCCGTTCAACCCGGTGTCATTGGCGCTCGGCGCCGAGGCCACGTTCGTCGCACGCACCATCGACTCCGACCGCAAGCACCTGACCTCGGTGCTCTCGGCGGCCGCCGCGCACCGCGGCACGGCGTTGGTCGAGATCTACCAGAACTGCCCGATCTTCAACGACGGCGCGTTCGACGCGATCAAGAACAACGACACCAAGGCCGACGCGATCATCCCGCTCGAGCACGGGCGGCCGATCCGCTTCGGCACCGACGGCCAGTACGGCGTCGTCCGCGACAAGGAGAGCGGGCAGGTGTTCTCGGTCGAGGTGGCCGACGTGCACGAGTCGGACCTGCTGGTCCACGACGCCCACGCCAGCGACCCGACGACCGCGTTCGCCCTGTCGCGGCTGACCGACGCGGGTGTCCTGCACCGCGCCCCGATCGGGATCTTCCGCCAGGTGGAGCGGCCGACGTACGACGACCAGGCGCGGCAGCAGATCGTCACCGCCGCCCAGGGCCAGGACGACGCCACCGCCGCGCTCGGCTCGCTGATCTCCGGCTCGGACACCTGGACCGTCGTCTAGCCGCTCCGTCCACCGTCAAGTCAGGACACCTGGGCGCGCAGCCGGGCGAGGCCCTTCTCGAAGTCCTTGCCGACCCAGCGGTCGAACATGCCGAACCGCGCGACCAGTTTCATCACCCCGCCCGCCTCGCCGTCCAGCCGCCAGGTCACCCGGGTGCCGGAGCCGTCCGGGCGGAGGGTGAGCAGCATCCGGTTCTCGGCCTTGAACGGCTTGAGGAAGCTCAGCCGCAGCCCGACCGACGTCGGCGCCGTCGCCTCGGTGATCTCCATCGAGCCGGCGCCCGCCTTGCGGTCGCCCTGCCACGCGTAGCTCGCGCCGACACCCGACGCAGGGCCGCCGTAGGTGCGGTCCATGTCGGGGTCGACGTCCTCCCACGGTGACCAGCGCGGCCATTCGTGGAAGTCGACCAGCAGCGGGTAGATCGCCTCGGCCGGCGCCGCGACGACGGCCGAACGCTCAACGGTGTAAGAGGTCGGTGACATCGAGCCAACCTACTGCTGGGAGACCCGGACCAGCTTCTTGTTGACGAACTCGTCCATGCCCCACGGCCCGAGCTCGCGGCCGAAACCGGAGCGCTTCACACCGCCGAACGGTAGCCCCGGGAGCGACGTGCCGTGCTCGTTGACGAACGCCATCCCGACCTCCAGCCGGTCGGCCGTCTCGCGCGCCAGGTCGGCGTCGGAGGACCAGACGGAGCCGCTGAGCCCGTAGGACGAGTCGTTGGCCAGCGCGACCGCAGCGTCGGCGTCGGCCACCTTGTAGACGACCGCGACCGGGCCGAAGAGCTCCTCGGACCACGCCCGCATCTCGGGCGTCACGTCGGTCAGCACCGTGGGCTGCACGAACGCGCCCGGACGGTCGACCGCCGTACCGCCCGCGCGGACGGTCGCACCTGCCTGCACCGCGTCGGACACCTGCTCGAGGAGCCCGTCAGCGGCCTCCTGCGAGGACATCGGGCCGATCCGGGTGCCGTCGGCCAGCGGGTCGCCGGGCGACAGCTTCTCGAACGATGCGCTGAGCTTGTCCACGAACTCGTCGTAGACGGAGTCGACGACGATCATCCGCTTGGCGGCGTTGCAGGCCTGGCCGTTGTTGGCGGTGCGGCTGCGAGTCGCGGCCTTGACCACGGAGTCGAGATCGTCGGAGCCGAGCACGATGAACGCGTCGGACCCGCCGAGCTCCAGGACCACCTTCTTCAGGTTGCGTCCCGCGATCTCCGCCACGGCCGCGCCGGCCCGCTCGCTGCCGGTCAGGGAGACGCCCTGCACCCGCGGGTCGGCGATCACGTCCGCCACCTGGTCGTTGGTCGCGAAGAGGTTGACGTAGGCGTCGGCCGGCACACCTGCGGTGTGGAGCACCTCCTCGATCAGGAGGGCCGATCCGGCGCAGATCGGGGCGTGCTTGAGCAGGATCGTGTTGCCCACCATCAGGTTCGGCGCCACGAACCTGGCCACCTGGTAGTGCGGGAAGTTCCACGGCATGATCCCGAGCAGCACGCCGACGGGTGAACGTCGTACGACGCTGGACTCCGCGCCCATCGCGTCGAGCTGCTCGTCGGCCAGCAGCGCCGGCCCCTGCTCGGCGTACCAGGCGTAGATCATCGAGCACAGGGTCAGCTCGCCCATCGCCTCGCGCAGCGGCTTGCCCATCTCGGTGGCGACGGTGCGGGCGAGCTCGTCGGCACGCTCCTTGTACGCCGCCGCGACCGCACGCAGCACGTCGGCCCGCTCCTCGAGCGAGGTCGAGCGCCAGGACTCGTAGCCGGACTGCGCGCGGCCGATCGCCGCCTGGACCCCGGCGTCGTCGAGGGTGTCGAACTCGGCCAGCGTCTCGCCCGTTGCCGGGTTGGTCGTCACGTAGAGGCTCATGCTTCGGACGTTACCCGCACCCCCGCTGACCCGGCGCAGATGGTCGCCCCACCCCCGGCGACCCGGCGCAGATGGTCACCCCACCCCCGGCGACCCGACGCAGATGGTCACCCCACCCCCGGCGACCCGACGCAGATGGTTGATGCGTCCCTGCCTGAGCACCCAAGCAGGCGCGCGCTCGACAGTGCGCACGCCCGCCATCTGCGCCGGGTCAGCAGCACCCAGCACCGCCATCTGCGCCGGGTCAGCACACCCAGCACCGCCATCTGCGCCGGGTCAGCGGGTTGGGGTCAGGTGCGACGGATCGCCTCCGGGTCGAGGTCCGCGACCGTCGGGTAGCCGTCGACCGCCATCAGCAGGTCGGCCTCCGCCAGGATCGTGCGCAGCACGTGCACGATGCCGTCGGTGCCACCGAGCGCGGCGGCGTACGCGTAGGGACGACCGATCCCGACGGCGCTGGCGCCGAGGGCCAGCGCCTTGACCACGTCGGACCCGGAGCGCACACCGGAGTCGAAGAGCACCGGCACGTCCGGGACCGCAGCGGCCACGTCGGCCAGGCAGTCGATGGCGGCCAGGCCGCCGTTGGCCTGGCGGCCTCCGTGGGTGGAGACGTAGATGCCGTCGGCACCCGCGTCGACCGCGCGCCGCGCGTCGTCGGGGTGGCAGATGCCCTTGAGCACCAGCGGCAGGTCGGTCAGCGAGCGCAGCCAGGCCAGGTCGTCCCAGGCCAGCGGCCTGCCGAACATCATCGCCCAGGTCAGGATCGCGGACCCCGGGTCGTCCTCGGGCGGCTTCTCCAGCCGGCTGCGGAACACCGGGTCGGTGAAGTAGTTGGCCAGGCACCGCCCGCGCAGCTGCGGGAAGTTCGAGGTGGCCAGGTCGCGCGGCCGCCAGCCGGTCACCCAGGTGTCGAGGGTGACCACGATGCCGCGGTAGCCGGCCCGCTCCGCCCGTCGGACCAGGCTCTCGGCGACCTCCGGGTCGGTCGGGCAGTAGAGCTGGAAGAACCCGGGTGTCTCGCCGGACGCCGGAGCCACGTCCTCCATCGGGTCCTCGGTCAGGGTGGACGCGACCATCGGTACGCCGGTCGAGGCTGCGGCCCGCGCCGTGGCCAGGTCGCCGTGGCCGTCCTGCGTGCAGATGCCGATCACGCCGATCGGGGACAGGAAGAGCGGGGTCGGCAGCGAGATCCCGAACAGCTCCACCGACAGGTCCCGCTCCGTCGTGGCGCGCAGCATCCGGGGCACCAGCCCCCAGTGGTCGAACGCGCTCCGGTTGCTGCGCTGCGTGTGCTCGTCGCCCGCGCCACCGGCGACGTACGACCAGGTGCCGGGATGCATGGTCAGCTCGGCTCGACGCTCCAGCTCCGAGAACGTCATCGGCAGCGACGGCACCGTGCCGGAAAGGCCGGCGAGGTAGATCTCGTTCTGAAGGTCTCCGTAGTTCGGCACGGGCTGATCCTAGGACGCCCCGACCGATGAGGTGATGCCCGGAGATACGCTCCCAGGGTGACGGACAGCCTGGAGCGGACACGCGGCCAGGACGCCGCACCCGCCCGAGACGAGCAGGCGCGCGGGTTCGCACTCGGGGTCGCTGCCTACGGCCTGTGGGGAGTGTTCCCGCTCTACTGGGTGCTGCTGAAGCCGTCGACCGCGTTCGAGGTGCTGGCGCACCGGATCTGCTGGTCGCTGGTCACGATGCTCGCGCTGGTCGTGATCCTGCGACGCACCCCGCAGCTGATGGCGATCGTCCGCGACCGGCGCAAGCGCAGCCTGCTGATGCTGGCCTCGGCCGTGATCACGCTGAACTGGGGTGGCTACATCTGGGGCGTCACCCACGGCAAGGTCGTCGAGACGTCGCTCGGCTACTTCATCAACCCGCTGGTGACCGTGCTGATGGGCGTGCTGATCCTCGGCGAGCGGTTGCGCCGGTTGCAGTGGTTCGCGATCGCGATCGCCTCGGCCGCGGTGGTCGGCCTGGCCGTGGAGTACGGGCGGCCGCCGTGGATCGCGCTGCTGCTGGCGTTCTCGTTCGGCACCTACGGTCTGGCCAAGAAGCAGGCCAACGTCGACGCGGTGGAGAGCCTCACCTTCGAGACGATCGTGCTGGCGCCGTTCGCGCTCGCCTTCCTGATCTGGCTCGGCGTCCGCGGCGACGCTCACTTCCTCGGCGACGGCATCGGGCACGTGCTGCTGCTGGCATCGACCGGCGTGGTCACCGCGATCCCGCTGCTGTGCTTCGGCGCGGCCGCCATCCGGGTGCCGATGACCACGCTCGGGCTGCTGCAGTACCTCGCGCCGGTCATCCAGTTCGTGATCGGTGTGGCCATCGTCCACGAGTCGATGACCCCGATGCGCTGGGTCGGCTTCGCGCTGGTCTGGGTGGCGCTGGTGATCTTCACCGTCGAGGCCCTGCGGCACCGCCGCCAGCAGCTCCGGCTCACCGCCGAGGCCTGCGCGATCTGAGCGTGCTCCGGGGTGCGGACCGGCTCGGCCCGCACCCCGCAAGCGCGTCCGTCAGGGGCTGGTGCTGCCCGAGAAGCTGATCGAACCGGTGGCGAACAGGATCGCCGAGATCACGCCGAGCACGCAGGCGACGATGCCGAGGATGAAGCCGGCCGTCGCCATGCCCTTGCCCTGCTGGCCGGTGCGCGTGATCTCGCCCTGAGCCATCCGGCCGAGGATGATCGCCGGGATGCCGGCGAAGAAGCCGCAGCACAGGAGCCCGAGGATGCCGAGCACCAGGGACCAGATCGCCTTGGAGTTCGTGCCGACGGGTACGGCGCCGTAGCCGGGACCGTAGTCGTAGCCGCCGCCGGGCGGAGGGGGTCCGCCGTAGCCACCACCGGGAGGCGGGGCGCCGTAGCCGCCACCTCCGGAGGGCGGGGGCGGCGGGGGCATCGAGCCTTGGTCGGACATGCCGAGATTCCCTTCGTCGCGGTCGGACGCGTCTGCGTGCACGCGGCCTCTGGCGGGAACCCTAGCGGTCGATCGCTCAGGTGGAGCGGTCCGCGAGCACGTCCGCGAACGTGTCGAAGGCCTCGCGGACGGGACCGTCGGGAAGCACCTTGAGCAGCTCCTTCGCCTCGACGGCGAGACCGGCGACGTAGGCGCGTGCCTCGTCCATCGCCGGGTGCACCCGCAGCAGCGCGAGCGCCTCGGCGTGGTCGGCGTCGTCGGTCAGCGGTGCGGCCAGCAGCTTCAGGAGCCGGGCGTCGCCGGGGTCGGTGGACCGCTGGGCGAACAGCACGGGCAGCGTCGGCACCCCCTCGCGCAGGTCGGTGCCGGGGGTCTTGCCGGACTCCTCGGACTCGGAGGCGACGTCCAGGATGTCGTCGGCGAGCTGGAAGGCGACGCCGATCTTGTCGGCGTAGGCCGTGAGCGCCTCCTCGACCTCCAGCGGCACCCCGCCGAACCGCGCGCCGTAGCGGGCGGAGGTGGCGATCAGGGCGCCGGTCTTGCCGGCGACCACGCGGAGGTAGTGCTCGAGCGCGTCGTCGTCGGGGCCGGGCCCGAGCGTCTCGAGGATCTGCCCCTCGACGAGCGCGGTGAAGGTGCGGGCCTGGATCCGGAGTGCGTCGGGCCCGAGCTCGGCGGTCAGCCCAGAGGACTTCGAGAACAGGAAGTCACCGGTGAGGATCGCGACGTGGTTGTCCCAGCGCGCGTTGGCGGACTCGGCGCCGCGACGCAGGTCGGCCTCGTCCATCACGTCGTCGTGGTAGAGCGAGGCCAGGTGGGTCAGCTCGACCACGCAGGCCGCCATCAGCAGCCGCTCGTCGTCCTCGGGCGTGCGCTCGTGCTCGGAGGCCTCGGCCGCGAGCAGCACCAGCAGCGGACGCACCCGCTTGCCGCCGGCGTCCATCAGGTGCCGGGCGGCATCGGTGACGAAGGCGGCCTCGCTCACGGAGTGCCGCAGCAGCGCCTGCTCGACCTCCGCCATCCGGGCGCGCAACCGTGCGGCCAGGTCCTCGTTGAGGACCGGGAGGGCAAGGGTGTCGGTCACGTCGTGCTCACCTGATGAATTGTGCAACGTTGCCGAGGCCGTCGAGCACCGGGCCCGGTACGACGCCCAGCACGAGGGTCACCGCCGTGCCGATGGCGATCACCAGCATCGTCATCACCGACGGCACCGCAACGGTCGGACCCTCCCCCACGGGCTCGGAGAAGAACATCAGCACGATCACGCGCACGTAGAAGAACGCTGCCACCGCCGAGAGCAGCACCGCGACCACCACGACCGGCCAGGCGCCGACGCTGAGTGCCGCCGCGAACACCGCCCACTTGCCGGTGAAGCCGCTGGTGAGCGGGATCCCGGCCATGCCGAGCAGCAGGAACGCGAAGGTGCCGGCGAGGACCGGCGAGGTGCGGCCGAGCCCGGCCCAGCGGGACAGGTGCGTGGCCTCGCCGCCGGCGTCGCGGACCACCGTGACGATCGCGAACGCGGCGATCGTCATGAAGCCGTAGGTCACCAGGTAGAACAGCACCGCCTGGACCGCGCTGATGTCGTTCTCGCCGATCAGGTTCAGCGAACGGGCACCGACGAAGCCGGTGAGCAGGAAGCCTGCGTGCGCGATCGAGGAGTAGGCCAGCAGCCGCTTGATGTCGGTCTGCACGAGCGCGAGGATCGAGCCGACCGCCATGGTCAGGATCGCGATCACGTAGAACATCGGCGCCCAGTCCCAGCGCGCGCCGCCGAAGGCTACGTAGAAGAGCCGGAGCATCGCGCCGAACGCGGCCACCTTCGTGCAGGCGGCCATGAAGCCGGTCACGGCGGTGGGCGCGCCCTGGTAGACGTCGGGGGTCCAGGAGTGGAACGGCGCCGCACCCACCTTGAACAGCAGCCCGACCGCCATCAGGCCCATGCCGCCGAGCAGCAGCACGTTGCCGTCGGTGCGGCTGGAGACCGCGTTGGCGATCTCGGCGAAGCCCATCGAGCCGGCGTAGCCGTAGACCAGCGCGATGCCGTAGACGAAGAAGCCGGAGCTGAACGCACCGAGCAGGAAGTACTTCATCGCGGCTTCCTGGCTGAGCAGCCGGCGACGACGCGCCAGTCCGCAGAGCAGGTAGAGCGGCAGCGAGAGCACCTCGAGCGCGACGAACATGGTGAGCAGGTCGTTCGCGGCGGGGAACATCATCATCCCGGAGACCGCGAACATCATCAGCGGGAAGACCTCGGTGTGCTCGAGTCCCTGGGTCGACGCCTGGCGCTCGGCCTCGGTGCCGGGCAGCGCGGCGGCCTGGCCCGCGAACGCGGTCACCCCGCCCTCGAGCCGGCGCTCGGCGAACAGCAGCACGCTGAGCAGCGACAGCCCGATCACGAGGCCCCACATGAACAGGGAGGGCCCGTCGATCGCCAGCGCACCCTCTGCGACGACCTTGCCGGTCTTGCTCGTCCCGGCCAGGATGCCGAGGTCGCGGGCGACCAGCACGGTGTCGACGCCGGCGGCGAGCAGGCCGACCAGCGCCAGCACGACCTGGATCAGGTAGCGACGAGGGCGCGGCGCGAACGCCTCGACCAGCACGCCGAGCGTGGCCGTGCCGAGCACGATCAGCAGCGGCGCGACGAGGGAGTACTCGATGTGCGGAGTGTTGATGGTCACCACGAACGGGACGCTCACTTGCTGCTCCCTTCACCGGCGCCGGCGTCGACCGCCGGGGCCGGGTCGCTCTTGCCGACATGGCTGAGCGTGTCGTGGACAGTGGGATTGAGCACCGACAGCAGCGGCTTCGGATAGAACCCGAGCACCACGATCAGCACCAGGAGCGGCGCCAGCGCAAGGATCTCGCGCGGCACCAGGTCCTTGATGTGCGCGGTCTGCGGACGGACCGGACCGGTCATCGTGCGCTGGTACATCAGCAGGATGTAGAGCGCCGCGAGCACGATGCCGAGCACCGCGAACGACGCCGCCACCGGCGAGTGGCTCCAGGTGCCGACCAGCACCAGCAGCTCGGACACGAACGGCGCCAGCCCCGGCAGGGACAGCGACGAGAGACCGGCGACCAGGAAGAACCCGGCCAGGACCGGTGCCACCTTCTCGACACCGCCGTAGTCGCTGATCAGGGCAGAGCCCTGCCGCTTGATCAGGAAGCCGGTCACCAGGAACAGCGCGGCCGTCGACAGCCCGTGGTTGAACATGTAGAGGTTCGCGCCGTTCTGGCCCTGGCTGTTGAACACGAAGATGCCGAGCACGATGAAGCCGAAGTGCGACACGGACGTGAACGCGATCAGCCGCGAGATGTTGTCCTGCCCGATCGCCACGAGTGCGCCGTACAGGATGCTGACCACGGCCAGCACCACGACCACGGGCGTCGCCCAGGTCGAGGCCTCCGGGAAGATGCCCAGGCAGAACCGCACCATGCCGAAGGTGCCGATCTTGTCCAGGATGCTGACCAGCAGCACCGAGGTGCCGGGCGTGGCCTGCTGCGTGGTGTCGGGCAGCCAGGTGTGCACGGGGAACATCGGCGCCTTGATCGCGAACGCGATGAAGAACCCGACGAACAGCCAGCGGCCGGTCGTGGTCGAGATGTCGAGTCCGGCCAGGTCCTTCACGAGGTACGACGGGGAGCCGGCCTTGGCGCTCTCCACGTAGAGCCCGATCACCGAGGCGAGCATGACCAGTCCGCCGGCGAGCGAGTAGACCAGGAACTTGACCGCGGCGCGGGCCCGCTGCGGGCCACCCCAACCGCCGACCAGGAAGTAGATCGGGATCAGCGTGGCCTCGAAGAGCACGTAGAAGAGGAAGACGTCGGTCGCCGCGAAGACGCCGATCGCGAGCCCCTCGAGCCCGAGCATCCAGGCGAAGAACGCGCTGGCGCTCCAGCGGCCGTCGTCACCGTCGTGCCAGCTGGCGATCATCACGACCGGGGTCAGGATCGCGGTGAGCACGACCAGGGCCAGGCCCAGGCCGTCGAGCCCGAGAGCGTAGTGGGCGCCGAAGGACTTGATCCAGGTGACGTCCTCGGTGAACTGCATGCCCCCGTTGGCGTCGTACTGGACGGCGACCACGATCGTGAGCACCAGCGTGAGCAGGGAGATCCCGAGCGCGATCTGCTTCGACAGTGTCGTGTTGACGCGCGTGGGCGACAGCACCACGAGCATCGAGCCGACCACGGGGACGGCGATGAGCACGGTCAACCACGGCATCAGATGTTCACCACCAGGAGGGCGAGCACCACGAGCGCGGCACCACCGAGCAGGGACAGGGCGTAGGAGCGGACGTAGCCGTTCTGCAGCCGGCGCAGGCCACTGGCGATGCCGGCGAACCCGGCCGCGGTGCCCTCGGCCGCGCCGTCGACACCACGGGTGTCGAAGGCAGACAGCCCGCTGACGAACCGGTCACCGGGACGCATCAGGAACTCTTCGTTGAACGCGTCGCCGTAGAGGTCGGCGCGGGCTGCCTTCGTGAACACGGAGACCTTGCTCGGGGCCTCGCGCGGCACCTCACGCTTGCCGACCAGGAACCAGGCGGCGGCGATGCCGATCGCGACCACCACGATCACCAGCAGGCTGAGCACGATCGCCGGCATCGGGAGGTTCTCCTCGCCGTGCACGCCGACGACCGGCGAGAGCCAGTTGACGATCCAGTCGCCGAGCAGCAGCAGGCCACCGACCGCAGACAGCGCCGCGAGCACGATCAGCGGGACCGTCATCACCTTGGGCGACTCGTGCGGGTGCACGTCCTTCTCCCAGCGCTTGCCGGTGAAGAACGTGAGCAGCATCAGCCGGGTCATGTAGAAGCCGGTGACGCCGGCACCGAGCAGCGCGCACAGGCCGACGAGCCAGTTCTGGGCGAACGCCGTCTCGATGATCTTGTCCTTGGACCAGAAGCCGGAGAAGCCGGGGAAGCCGATGATCGCGAGGTAGCCCATCGCGAACGTCAGGAAGGTGACCGGCATCGCCTTCTGGAGCGCGCCGTAGTGGCGCATGTTCACGTCGTCGTCCATGCCGTGCATCACGGAGCCGGCACCGAGGAACATGTTCGCCTTGAAGAAGCCGTGCGTGAGGAGGTGGAAGATCGCGAAGGCATAGCCGGCGACACCGAGCCCGGAGGCCAGGATCATGTAGCCGATCTGGCTCATCGTGGAGCCGGCGAGCGCCTTCTTGATGTCGTCCTTCGCGCAACCGATCGCGGCACCCATCAGCAGCGTGATGCAGCCGACCACCACGACACCGGTCTGGGCGTGGGGCGCGTGCTCGAAGATGAAGTTGGAGCGGGTGATCAGGTAGACGCCCGCGGTGACCATCGTTGCCGCGTGGATCAGTGCCGACACCGGGGTCGGGCCCTCCATCGCGTCGAGCAGCCAGGACTGCAGCGGGAACTGCGCCGACTTGCCGCACGCGGCGAGCAGCAGCAGGAAGCCGATGCCCGTGACGGCGGCCTCGGAGGCCTCGCTGCCGAGCGCCGAGATGCCCGCGAACGACGTGGTGCCGAAGGTCGCGAACATCAGGCCGATGCCGAGCGCCATCCCGATGTCGCCGACCCGGTTGACCACGAACGCCTTCTTGGCCGCGACCGCGGCGGTGGTCTTCTGCTGCCAGAAGCCGATGAGGAGGTACGACGCGAGGCCGACGCCTTCCCAGCCGAGGAAGACCCCGACGTAGTCGGCGGCCAGCACCAGCGTCAGCATGGCGGCGATGAACAGGTTGAGGTAGCCGAAGAAGCGACGCCGCCGGGCGTCGTGCTCCATGTAGCCGATCGAGTAGACGTGGATCAGCCCGCCGACCCCGGTGATCAGCAGCAGGAACAGCGCCGACAGCGGGTCGTACAGCAGGTCGAGGCGGACCGTGTAGCTCCCGGCGGTGAACCAGTTCCACAGGTGCTGGCCGACGGAGCGGTCGCCCTGGTCACGGCCGAGCAGCGCGAAGAACATGACCAGGCTGAGCACGAACGACAGCCCGACCGTGGCGACGCCCAGCAGGTGGCCCCACCTGTCGGTGCGACGGCCACCGAGCAGCAGCACCACGGCACCGAAGGCCGGCAGAGCGATCACCAGCCACAGCAGGCTGAACGCGCCGTCCGCGCCGGTCGGGTGGATCACGGGGACGGCTTCCTCGGCCAGGCGCGCGAGCAGGGGCGAAGTCACGTGGAGCACCTCAGTACTTCAGGAGGCTGGCGTCGTCGACCGAGGCCGAGCGGCGGGTGCGGAAGATGGTCATGATGATCGCGAGCCCGACCACGACCTCGGCGGCAGCGACGACCATCACGAAGAAGGCCGCGATCTGTCCGTCGAGGTTGCCGTTGACGCGGGCGAAGGTGATCAGCGCGAGGTTGCTGGCGTTGAGCATCAGCTCCACGCACATGAACACCACGATCGCGTTGCGACGGACCAGGACCCCGACCGCGCCGATCGAGAACAGCAGCGCGGACAGGATGATGAACGGAGTCGCACTCATCGGACGTCCCCCTCGTCGTCTGCTCGCTGGAGACCGTGGGGCTGGTCGCCCATCGAGCCGCTGAGCTCCTCGACGTCGTGCGAGGGCGCCGAGCGGACCGTGCCACGCGCGGCGAGCACCCGCGACACGGAGCCGGGGGCGGCCGTGCCGTCGGGCAGCAGGGCCGGGGTGTCGACCGCGTTGTGCCGGGCGAAGGTGCCGGGGGGAGGCAGCGGACCGAGGTGCGCACCCCTCTCGGCGTAGTCGCGCATCCGCTGGGCGGCGTGGTCGGCCTGGCCGAGCTTGGGCGCGGTCCGCTCGCGGTGCGCGAGCACCATGGCGCCCAGGGCGGCCGTGATCAGCAGCGCGGAGGTGACCTCGAACGCGAACACGTAGCGGGTGAAGAGGATCTGCGCGATCCCTTGCACGTTGCCTTCGGCGTTGGCCTTGTCGAGGCCGGCAATGGCACCGATGGAGACCTGTGCGACGCCGAGGGTCAGGGTGCCGGCGAACGCCAGCCCGACGATGACCGCGAACACCCGCTGGCCGCGGATCGTCTCGACCAGCGAGTCGGACGCGTCCACGCCGACCAGCATCACCACGAACAGGAAGAGCATCAGGATCGCGCCGGTGTAGACGATGATCTGCACCGCGAACAGGAACGGAGCGTCCTGGACGGCGTACAGCACGGCAAGCGAGATCATCACGACCGCCAGCAGCAACGCGCAGTGCACGGCCTTGCGGGCGAACAGGATGCCGAGGGCGCAGACCACCATGATCGGGGCGAGGACCCAGAACGCGATCACGCCTGGTCACCCCCGTCACGACGGACGGAGGACAGGGTGCCGCGGTAGTAGTCGCCCTCGTCGTCGCCGAGCCGCATCGGGTGCGGCGGCTGCTCCATGCCGGGCAGCAGCGGGGCCAGCAGGTCGGACTTCTCGTAGATCAGGTCGGCCCGGTTGTCGTCGGCGAGCTCGTACTCGTTGGTCATGGTGAGGGCGCGCGTGGGACACGCCTCTATGCACAGCCCGCACAGGATGCAGCGCAGGTAGTTGATCTGGTAGACGCTGCCGTAGCGCTCGCCCGGCGAGAACCGCTCGTCCTCGCTGTTGGACGCACCCTCGACGTAGATCGCGTCGGCCGGGCAGGCCCAGGCGCAGAGCTCGCAGCCGATGCACTTCTCCAGCCCGTCGGGCCAGCGGTTGAGCTGGTGCCGGCCGTGGAAACGGGGAGCCGTCTTCTCCTTGACGAACGGGTACTGCTCCGTCACCACCTTCTTGAACATGGTGCGGAAGGTGACCCCGAACCCGGCCACCGGGTCCCAGTAGGTCTCCTTGATGGAAGCCATCAGTGCTCCTTACCTGCGGGGCCCCGCACCGGGATGCCCTCGAGCATCGGCGGCACGGGGTATCCACCCGCGAACGCGTCGAAGGGCTGGTCGTCTGCCTCGGCCTCGGTCTCGGCCTTCTCCGGGATGAAGAAGGTCGCGACGAGCAGCACCGCCAGGATCACGGCGCCCACGACCAGCCAGCTGCGGTCGAACCCGCCCGTGTTGTCGATCGCCCGGACCGCGGCGACGAGCACCGTCCAGCCGAGGGCGAAGGGAATCAGGACCTTCCAGCCGAAGTGCATGAACTGGTCGTAGCGCAGCCGCGGCAGCGAGCCACGGAGCCAGATGAAGACGAAGATGAAGATCAGGACCTTGGCGAAGAACCAGAGCACGGGCCAGTAGCCGGTGTTGGCGTCGTGCCACAGGGACAGCGGCCACGGTGCCCGCCAGCCGCCCAGGAACATCGTGGTCGCGAGCGCGGAGACGGTCGCCATGTTGATGTACTCGGCGAGGAAGAACAGCGCGAACTTCAGCGACGAGTACTCCGTGTGGAAGCCGCCCACCAGCTCACCCTCGGCCTCGGGGAGGTCGAACGGCGCCCGGTTGGTCTCGCCGACCATGGCGACCGTGTAGATCACGAAGCTCGGCAGCAGGGACAGGCCGAACCACAGCTTCTGCTGCGACGCGACGATCTCGCTGGTCGACATCGAACCGGCGTACAGGAAGACCGCGACCAGGGCCAGGCCCATCGCGACCTCGTAGGAGATCATCTGGGCGCTCGAGCGCACACCGCCGAGCAGGGAGTACGTGGACCCGGAGGACCAGCCACCGAGCACGATCCCGTAGATGCCGATCGAGGAGATCGCCATCACGAACAGGACGGCGACCGGCATGTCGGTCAGCTGGAGCGGCGTCGTGATGTCGCTCCACGGGATCCTGACGGTGGGGCCGAACGGGATCACGGAGAACGTGATGAAGGCGGGGATCACGGCCAGCACCGGCGCCAGGATGAAGACCACCTTGTCGGCGGCCTTCGGGATGATGTCCTCCTTGAGCGCCAGCTTCACGCCGTCGGCCAGGCTCTGGAGCAGGCCGAAGGGGCCGTGCACGTTGGGCCCGATCCGGTGCTGCATCCGGGCCACGACCCGGCGCTCCCACCAGATGTTGAACAGCGTGAGCAGCACCAGGACGACGAAGATCAGCACCGCCTTGAGCGCCACCACCCAGAACGGGTCGTGGCCGAACGCGTCGAGCACGAGCGGGGTCATGCCGCACCTCCCCTGATGGTGACCCGGCAGCCGGCCGGACCGACCCGGTGGCGCACCGAGGCGCCGGGGGCACTGGCCGGCGCCCAGACCGTGCCGTCGGCGAGATCGGCCTCACCGGCGAGGAGCTCCAGGGAGCCCAGCGGTCCGGTGACCGTGACCGTGTCGCCGGGCACCACGCCGGCCTCGGCGAGCGTGGCCGGGTTGGCCAGCAGCACCGGCCGGCGGGCGGTCGCACGCAGGTGGTCGTCGCCGTCCTGCATCCGGCCGTCGTCCAGCAGCTGCTTCCACGACGCCAGCAGGTAGCCCTCGCCGGGCTCGGTGGCGCGGGGACGCAGGGCCGACAGCGGGTCGCGGTCGCCGTTCCAGGGGTCGAGCTCGCGGAGCTCGGCCTGGACCTGGCCGACGGTGCGGAAGCCGAGCTCGATGCCCATCTCGGCGGCGATGCCGGCGAGCACCCGGAGGTCGGGCAGCGAGGCCGGCGCCTGCAGCACCTGGCCGAAGGACCGCACGCGGCCCTCCCAGTTCACGAAGACCCCGGACTTGTCGGCGACGGGCGCGACGGGGAACACCACGTCGGCGGCCTCGGTCACCTCCGACGCGCGGATCTCCAGCGAGACCACGAACGACGCGGCCTCGATCGCGGCCCGTGCGGCCTGCGGGTCGGTCAGGTCACCCGGGTCGACACCGCCGATCACGAGCCCGCCGATCTTGCCGGAGATCGCAGCGGCAACGATGGCGTCGCCGTCGCGTCCCTCCCCGTCGGGCAGGGTGGCGACGCCCCAGTGGCCGGCCAGGTCGGCGCGGGCGGCGGAGTCGAAGACCGGACGCCCACCCGGCAGCAGGTTGGGCAGCACCCCGGCCTCGACGGCACCGCGGTCACCCGCCCGTCGCGGCACCCAGGCCAGCCGGGCACCCGAGGTGCGCGCCAGGTCGGCCGCGGCACCGAGGGCACCGGGGACGGCGCCGAGCCGCTCGCCGACCAGGATCACGCCGCCGGCGTCGAGCATCACCTCGGGGTCGGTGACCAGCGCGCCGAGCGCTTCGGGCTCGTCGCCCGGGGCGGTGCGGATCAGGGTGGCGCGCATCTTGCGCAGCCCCGGCGAGGTGTACGGCGCGATCGACACGACGCGGGTGTGCTTCCTGGACGCCTTGCGGAGGCGGAGGAACAGCGAGCCGGCCTCGTCCTCGGGCTCCAGGCCGGCGAGCACCACGACGGACGCGGACTCGAGGTCGTCGTACGACACGACGCGACGGCCGACCACCTCGGCGGCCAGGAACGCCGCCTCCTCCGCGGAGTGCGGACGGGCCCGGAAGTCGATGTCGTTGGTGCCCAGCGCGAGCCGGGCGAACTTGGAGTAGGCGTAGGCGTCCTCGGCGGTCACCCGGCCACCGGTGAGCACACCGACGGCGCCGGCCGCCTGCAGCCCGCGGGCGGCGACGGCGAAGGCCTCGGGCCACGATGCGACGCGGAGCTCGCCGACGGTTCCGTCGGGCTGAGGGTCGTCGCGGACCAGCGGCGTGGTGAGCCGGTCGGCCTGGCGTGCGTAGAGGAACGAGAAGCGGTCCTTGTCGGTGATCCACTCCTCGTTGACCTGCGGGTCGTCGCCGGCGAGGCGACGCATCACCTTGCCACGACGGTGGTCGACCCGGACCGCGGCGCCGCAGGCGTCGATCTCGGCGATCGAGGGCGTGGAGATCAGGTCGAACGGCCGCGAGCGGAAGCGGTACGCCGCGGAGGTCAGCGCGCCGACGGGGCAGATCTGGATCGTGTTGCCGGAGAAGTAGCTCTCGAACGGCTGCTTCTCGTAGATCCCGACCTGCTGGAGCGCGCCGCGCTCGATCAGCGCGATGAAGGGGTCGCCGGCGATCTGCTCGGAGAACCGGGTGCAGCGGGCGCACAGCACGCAGCGCTCACGGTCGAGCAGCACCTGCGCGGAGATGTTGATCGGCTTGGGGTAGGTGCGCTTCTTGACGTCGAAGCGGGACTCGCCACGGCCGTTGCTCATCGCCTGGTTCTGCAGCGGGCACTCGCCGCCCTTGTCGCAGACCGGGCAGTCGAGCGGGTGGTTGATCAGCAGGAACTCCATGATCCCCTGCTGCGCCTTGTCGGCGACCTTCGAGGTGGCCTGGGTGTTGACCACCATGCCGGGCGCGACCGTGATCGTGCACGACGCCTGCGGCTTGGGCATCCCGCGGCCGTTGCCCGCGTCGGGGACGTCGACCAGGCACTGGCGGCAGGCGCCCACCGGCTCGAGCAGCGGGTGGTCGCAGAAGCGCGGGATCTGGACGCCGATCTCCTCGGCGGCCCGGATCACCAGGGTGTCCTTGGGGACGCTGACCTCGATGCCGTCGATGGTCAGCGTGACCAGGTCGGACTTCTCGAGGTCCCCGTTGGTCGAGCCTGCCGAGACCTCTGACTTCTGAGCCGTCATGCGGAAGCCCCCTCGGGCTCGAAGATCGTCGACCGCGCCGGGTCGAACGGGCAGCCACCCTGCTCGAGGTGGGCGAGGTACTCCTCGCGGAAGTACTTGATCGAGGACGTGATCGGGCTGACCGCACCGTCGGCCAGCGCGCAGAACGAGCGGCCCATGATGTTGTCGCACTGGTCGAGCAGGAGCTCGAGGTCGGACTCGCTGCCCTGTCCCTGCTCCAGCTTCGCGAGCACCTGCACCAGCCACCACGTGCCCTCGCGGCACGGCGTGCACTTGCCGCAGGACTCGTGCTTGTAGAACTCGGTCCAGCGGAGCACAGCGCGCACCACGCAGGTGGTGTCGTCGAAGATCTGCAGCGCCCGGGTGCCGAGCATCGAGCCGGCCTCGCCGATCGCCTCGAAGTCCAGCGGCACGTCGAGGTGCTCGGCGGTCAGGATCGGCGTGCTGGAGCCGCCCGGCGTCCAGAACTTGAGCTGGTGACCCTCGCGCATGCCACCGGCGAGGTCGATCAGGGTGCGGAGCGTGATCCCGAGCGGGGCTTCGTACTGGCCGGGCTTCTTGACGTGCCCGGAGAGGGAGAAGATGCCGTAGCCCTTGGACTTCTCGGTGCCCATCGAGGAGAACCAGTCGGCGCCGTTGGCGATGATGCTGGGCACCGACGCGATCGACTCGACGTTGTTGATGACGGTCGGGCTCGCGTAGAGGCCGGCGACCGCGGGGAAGGGCGGGCGGAGGCGCGGTTGGCCGCGTCGCCCCTCGAGCGAGTCGAGGAGCGCGGTCTCCTCGCCGCAGATGTAGGCGCCGGCGCCGGCGTGCACGATCACGTCGAGGTCATATCCCGAGCCGTTGATGTCGGTGCCGAGGTAGCCGGACTCGTAGGCCTCACGGACCGCGTTCTGCAGGCGTCGTACGACGTGGAGCACCTCTCCCCGCACGTAGATGAACGCGTGCCGCGCCCTGATCGCGTAGGAGCTGATGATCACGCCCTCGACCAACGTGTGCGGGCTGGCCATCATCAGCGGGACGTCCTTGCACGTGCCCGGCTCGGACTCGTCGGCGTTGACCACCAGGTAGCGGTCCTTGGCCGGCTTGCCCTCCTCGTCGGGCGGGAGGAAGCCCCACTTCATGCCGGTCGGGAAGCCGGCGCCGCCACGGCCGCGGAGGCCGGAGGACTTGACCGCCTCGATCACGTCGTCCTGGGCCATGCCGAGCGCCGTCTTCAGCGCGCCGTAGCCGCCGCCGTCCTCGTAGGCGGCCAGCGTCCACGCGTGCGGTGCGTCCCAGTTGTCGGTGAGCACCGGCGTCAGAGTGCCCATCTCAGCCTTGCTCACGCGTCGCCCTCCCCGTGCTTGGATCCGTCACTGCCCTTGGCCTCGGTCGAGTCCTCGTGCTTCACCTCGGCCGGTGAGGCCTCGACCTCGGTCTCCGACTCGGCCCGCGAGGTGTCGGCGGTCGCGGCCGCCTCCTGCTTGGTGCCACCCTTCCGAGTGGCACCCTGCTCCGTTTCCGGAGCCTTCCAGTCGTTCTCGCGGGCGATCTCGAGCCCGACCAGGGACGCAGGACCGGCCGTCGGGCCCATGTCGGCGAGCCCGTCGTTGTAGCCGGCGAGCACCCGCTCGGCCTCGCGCCAGGTGCAGATCGCCGGGCCGCGCGTCGAGCGCACCTTCTTGCCGGCGCGCAGGTCGTCGACGAGGTCGACGGCGGACTGGGGCGTCATGTTGTCCATGAGCTCCCAGTTCACGGTCATCATCGGGGCGTAGTCGCAGGCCGCGTTGCACTCGATGTGCTCGAGGGTGACTGTGCTGGAGTCCTGGGCACGTAGCTCGGTGGTCTCGTCGTTGCCGACGTCGAGGTGGTCCTTGAGCCGGTCGAAGATCGCGTCGCCGCCCATGATCGCGCAGAGCGTGTTGGTGCAGACCCCGACGTGGTAGTCGCCGACCGGGCGACGCTTGTACATCGTGTAGAAGGTCGCGACACCGCTGACATCGGCGGCGCTGATCTCCAGGATCCGCGCGCACGCCTCGATGCCCGCGGCCGTGATCCGGCCCTCGGCGGACTGCACGAGGTGGAGCATCGGCAGCAGCCCGGACCGCTTCTGCGGGTAGCGAGCCGCGATCTCCTCGAGCTCGGCGTACGTCGCCGGGTCGAGCCCAGCCTCCGGGAGCGCAGTCACCTGGACCACCGCCTTCCGCCACCACGAACGGTGACCACCTGCGACCGGGACCACCGACCGTTACCCACCACGGGCGAGGATACGAGCTCAACGGTCAACCCCACCCATCACGGGGTCGATCGAGGCGATCGCGACGATCACGTCGGCGACCTGGCCGCCTTCGCTCATCACGGAGGTCGCCTGCAGGTTGGTGAACGACGGGTCGCGGAAGTGGGCGCGGTAGGGCCGGGTGCCGCCGTCGGAGACGACGTGGGCACCGAGCTCGCCGCGGGGCGACTCGATGGGCACGTAGGCCTGGCCGGCCGGGACCCGGAAGCCCTCGGTCACCAGCTTGAAGTGGTGGATCAGGGCCTCCATCGACTCACCCATGATGTGCCGGATGTGGTCGAGGCTGTTGCCCATGCCGTCCTGGCCGATCGCGAGCTGGGCCGGCCAGGCGATCTTGCGGTCGGCCACCATCACCGGCGCGCCCTCGAGGGCCGAGAGCCGCTCGACGCACTGGTCGACGATGCGCAGCGACTCCCACATCTCGTCGAGCCGGATCCGGAACCGGCCGTAGGCGTCGGCAGTGTCCCAGGTGCAGACGTCGAACTCGTACTCCTCGTAGCCGCCGTAGGGCTGCGTCTTGCGCAGGTCCCACGGGTAGCCGGTCGCACGCAGCGGCGGCCCGGAAAGGCCGAGCGCCAGGCAGCCGGCGAGGTCGAGGTGGCCGACGCCCTCGAGGCGGGCCTTGAAGATCGGGTTGGCGTTGCAGAGGGCGGCGTACTCCGGAAGCCGCTTCTTCATCAGCGTCATGAACGTGCGGATGTCGTCGAGCGCGCCAGCGGGCAGGTCCTGGGCGACGCCGCCGGGGCGGATGAACGCGTGGTTCATGCGCAGGCCGGTGATCGTCTCGAACAGGTCGAGCACCAGCTCACGCTCGCGGAAGCCGATCGTCATCACGGTCAGCGCGCCGATCTCCATGCCACCGGTCGCGATGCAGACCAGGTGGGAGGAGATCCGGTTGAGCTCCATCATCAGCACCCGCATGACGCGGGCCTTCTCCGGGATGTCGTCCTCGATGTCGAGCAGCCGCTCGACCCCGAAGCAGTACGTCGCCTCGTTGTAGAACGGGCTGAGGTAGTCCATCCGGGTGCAGAACGTCGTGCCCTGCACCCAGGAGCGGTACTCCATGTTCTTCTCGATGCCGGTGTGCAGGTAGCCGATGCCGCACCGGGCCTCGGTGACTGTCTCGCCCTCGAGCTCGAGGATCAGCCGGAGCACACCGTGGGTCGACGGGTGCTGCGGCCCCATGTTGACGACGACCTTGTCGTCGCCTTCCTCGGCGATGCCGCTGACCAGGGAGTCCCAGTCCTGGCCGGTGACCGTGAAGACCCGGCCCTCGGTGGTCTCGGACTCGGTGGCGGCGTAGGGGTCGGTGGTGCCGGCGTCTGGGGTGTGAGTGCTCATGAGTAGGACCTCCGCTCGTCGGGCGGGGGGATGGTGGCGCCCTTGTACTCGACAGGAATTCCGCCCAGCGGGTAATCCTTGCGCTGGGGGTGGCCCGGCCAGTCGTCGGGCATCTGGATCCGGGTCAGGCCCGGGTGGCCGTCGAACACGATGCCGAAGAAGTCGTAGGCCTCGCGCTCGTGCCAGTCGTTCGTCGGGTAGGTCGCCACGATGCTCGGGATGTGCGGGTCGGCGTCGGGGCAGGTGACCTCGAGCCGGATCCGGCGGTTGTGGGTCATCGAGAGCAGGTGGTAGACCGCGTGCAGCTCGCGGCCGGTCTCCTCGGGGTAGTGCACGCCGCTGACGCCCGAGCAGAACTCGAAGCGCAGGGCCTCGTCGTCGCGGAGCAGCCGGGCGACGGTCGTCAGGTCCTCGCGGCGGACGAAGAACGTGATCTCGCCGCGGTGCACGACGACCTTCTCGTACGCCGCGTCCAGGCCGGCGTCGCGGGAGCCGCTGTCGAGGGCGGTGGCGACCTCGTCGAACCAACCGCCGTACGGCGCCTTGGTCTCGCCCGGCATCTCGACCGTGCGGGTCAGCCCGCCGTAGCCCGAGGTGTCACCGGAGCCGCGCACGCCGAACATGCCCTCGCGGGTGCCGACCGCCTCTCCGGAGCCGGGGCGGACCGTGTCGAGCGTCGGGTCCTGGCTGCCGGCGCGCTCGACGTCCTTGGGCCGGTCGGTCATCGCAGCAGCCCCTGCTGGTCGGAGGTCGGCACCGCGTTGAGCGCGACGTCCTCGAGCTCCTCGATCTGGGCGAGCCGGTTGCTGCCCAGCTTGCCGTGCTGCACCTGGTCGTGGAGCTTGAGGATCGCGTCGATCAGCATCTCGGGCCGTGGCGGGCAGCCGGGCAGGTACATGTCGACCGGGACCACGTGGTCGACGCCCTGGACGATCGCGTAGTTGTTGAACATGCCGCCGGAGCTCGCACAGACGCCCATCGCGAGCACCCACTTCGGCTCGGCCATCTGGTCGTAGATCTGGCGCAGCACGGGGGCCATCTTCTGGCTCACGCGGCCGGCCACGATCATCAGGTCGGCCTGGCGCGGGGAGGCGCGGAAGACCTCCATGCCGAACCGGGCCAGGTCGTACTTCGGACCACCGGAGGTCATCATCTCGATCGCGCAGCAGGCCAGACCGAAGGTGGCCGGCCAGAACGAGGCCTTGCGCATGTAACCCGCGACACCCTCGACGGTGGTCAGGAGCACGCCGCTCGGAAGCTTCTCCTCAATCCCCACTAGAAAACAGCCTCTCAGTCCCAGTCGAGTCCGCCGCGTCGCCATACGTACACGTAGGCGATGAAGACGGGAATGATGAAGAGCACCATCTCGATCAGACCGAACAGCTTCATCTGGTCGAACGCGACGGCGATCGGGTACAGGAACACGATCTCGATGTCGAAGACGATGAACATCATCGCCGTGATGTAGTACCGCACCGGGAACTTGCCGCCGCCGACGGGCTGCGGAGTCGGCTCGATGCCGCACTCGTAGGAGTCGAGCTTGGCCCGGTTGTAGCGCTTCGGGCCGGTGAGGCTGGAGACCACGACCGAGAAGATCGCGAAGCCGGCCGCCAGGACCGCCAGGGCCAGGACCGGTGTGTACAGCTCCATCGCACTCCTCCTGAACGTTGCGCTACGTCATCCGTCGGTGACGATTCCTTCGTGTGTGACCTTGTGAACTACTTCACGAAAGGTGGCGCAGGGCACAGTCTAGGGCGGCGCCGCGCCGCCGGTCTAACCGCCCTCTCACGCCCCGACCCCGGCTCTGGCGTGGTGCAGCGCGACCACCCCGCCGGTGAGGTTGCGCCACTTCACGTCGCGCCAACCGGCGGCCCCGATCCGGGCCGCGAGCCCGCGCTGGTCGGGCCACGCGCGGATCGACTCGGCGAGGTAGACGTAGGCGTCGGGACTCGACGACACCGCCCGAGCCAGCGGCGGCAGGGCGCGCATCAGGTACTCGAGGTAGACGGTGCGGAACGGCGCCCAGGTCGGGGAGCTGAACTCACACACGACCAGCCGTCCACCGGGACGGGTCACCCGGCGGAGCTCGGCGAGGCCGGCGTCGGGGTCGACGATGTTGCGCAGCCCGAAGGAGATGGTCACCGCGTCGAAGGTCCCGTCCGCAAACGGGAGCCGGGTACCGTCACCCGCCGTGAACGGCAGGTGCGGGCGGTGTCGCTTGCCGACCCTCAGCATGCCGACGGAGAAGTCGCACGGCACCACACTCGCGCCGCGGTCGAGGAACGGCTGGCTCGACGTGCCCGTGCCGGCTGCGAGGTCGAGCACCCGCTCGCCGGGCAGCGGGTCGACCGCATCGATCACGTCGTGCCGCCAGCGGCGGTCCATGCCGAGCGAGAGCACGTCGTTGGTGAGGTCGTAACGAGGGGCGACGTCGTCGAACATCGCCCGCACGTCGGCGGGCTGCTTGTCGAGGTCGGCTCGGGTCACACGGAAAGCCTAGGGACACCTTTCTCCCGGTGGGCGAGCAGGTTGCTCCGAACGGCGGGAACCCGTCACAACCAAACCGGCTCCCGGCGCGTCAATACGGGTGTCAGCGTGAATTGCGGGAACGATGTGACGGGTGGGACAGAAGATGAAGAAGTCAACGATCGGTGCGATGGTCCTCGCGCTGCTGATGGGCTCGTTCGCGCTCGCGTACGGCGTCGGCCAGGCGAGCGCCCAGCTGTCCTCCCAGGAGCCCACGGCCGCACTCGCCCACGAGAAGGCGACGCCGACCCCCACTCCCGCACCCCGGGCGAGCACCACGCCCACTCCTGCGCCGAAGCCGGCCGCCAAGCCGAAGCCCAAGCCCCAACCCAAGCCGGAGCCGGTGCTGCGGGCCGGCAAGACGTTGCTGGGGCAGCAGAGCTCGGGCGACCGGGTGCGCGACCTGCAGGCCCGGCTCAAGCAGATCTCCTGGTACTACGCGGATGTCACCGGCACCTACGGCCCGGTCACCACGGGCGCGGTCAAGGGCTTCCAGGCGAAGCGGAAGATCCCGGTCACCGGCAACGTCGACCAGCGCACCCTCGACCGGCTGCTCGCGATGACCCGCACGCCGACCAGCGACGAGCTGCACAACATCGCGGTCGGCAGCGCGTCGACCCGTGCCGGACTGGACTCCCGCTGCCTGACCGGCCGCGCGGTCTGCATCGACAAGACCAGCCGCACGCTGCGCTGGGTGGTCGACGGCAAGGTCCGCTCGACCCTCGCGGTGCGGTTCGGCGCGTCGTACGCCCCGACCCGGGAGGGCCTCTTCCACGTCTACTGGAAGGACGCCACCCACGTCTCGAAGCTGTACGGCTCGGCGATGCCCTACTCGATGTTCTTCAGCAACGGTCAGGCCGTGCACTACTCCTCCGACTTCGCGGCACGCGGCTACTACGGCGCCTCGCACGGCTGCGTCAACGTCCGCGACTACAACGGCGTGAAGTCGCTGTTCGGCCAGGTCGGCACCGGGGACAAGGTCGTCGTGTACTGGTCCTGAGGGCGACCCTCGTTGCGGGCACCTCTTCGGGCCACGCGTACGCTCCTTCCTCGTGACGAGTGCCTCCACCGCCGACCGCGCGGACGCCGGGGTCGAGCGCCTGGTGGCTCGCACGGTCGAGATCCCGGACCCCGGTTCACTGGTCGACCTGCTGCCGGAACCCACCGCCGACCCCGGGCCGCTGGTCTGGCTGCGTCGCGGTGAAGGCGTCGTCGGCTGGGGCGTGGCCGCGGTGCGCCGCACGTCGGGTGCCGACCGGTTCGAGGACGCCTCGGCCTGGTGGCGCGCGGTGTGCGAGGCGGCGGTCGTCCGCGACGGCGTCGACGTCCCGGGCAGCGGCCTGGTCTGCTTCGGCACCTTCGGCTTCGCCGACGAGCCGGGTGAGTCCATGGTCGTCGTGCCGCGAGTGGTCGTCGGTCGACGCGGTGGCACCGCCTGGATGACCACGATCAGCACCGACGACGCTCCGTTCGCCGAGGCGCCCGAGCCCACTTCGCAGCCCGTTCCCCCGTCGCCCGGCCTGGTCTCGTTCTCCGACGGCGCCCTGAGCGGCGCTGTCTGGGAGACGGTCGTCGCCGACGCGGTGGCCCGGATCGACGCCGGCGACCTGGAGAAGGTGGTGCTCGCGATCGACCTGATCGCGACCGCACCCGGACCGATCGACGTCCGCTGGCCGCTGCGCCGGCTGGCCGCCAGCTACCCGATGTGCTGGACCTTCCACGTCGACGGCATGTTCGGCGCCACGCCCGAGCTCCTGGTGCGCCGCGAGAAGGGCCTGGTCACCTCCCGCGTCCTGGCCGGCACGATCCGCCGCACCGGTGACGACGAGCGCGACCTGTCCCTCGCCGCGACGCTGGCCCGCTCGTCGAAGGACCTCGAGGAGCACGAGTACGCCGTGCGCTCGGTCGCCGACGCACTGGCGCCGTACTGCGACTCGATGAACCTGCCCGACGCGCCCTTCGTGCTGCACCTGCCCAACGTCATGCACCTGGCCACCGACGTGACCGCGGTGGTGCACGACCAGGCGCACGACCGGCTGAACGGAAACCTGCACAACGGGGCCGGTGCCAACGCGCTCGAGCTGGCCGCCGCACTGCATCCGTCGGCCGCCGTGGGCGGCACCCCGACCAAGGCCGCGGTGGCACTGATCTCGGAGATCGAGGGCATGCCCCGCGGCGGCTTCGCGGCGCCCGTCGGCTGGATGGACGCCCGCGGAGACGGGGAGTTCGGGATCGCGCTGCGGTCCGGCGAGCTGCACGGCGACACGGTCAGGCTGTTCGCCGGTTGCGGCATCGTCGGCGGCTCCGACCCGGAGGCCGAGCTGGCCGAGGCACAGGCCAAGCTGGTGCCCGTGCGGGACGCCCTCAGCGAGTAGCGGCAGGATGCGGTCATGGACCGCTTCGACCTGTCCGACCCGTCGTTCGACGTGACGTCGCGACGCGTGCACGACGCCCGCGACGAGAGTTGGTACGTCGAGACCAACTGGGGCTGGGCGGTGCTGCGCTACGCCGAGGTGAGCGCCCTGCTCAAGGACCGTCGCTTCCGCCAGGGCAACGCCCGCTGGCCGGCGCAGAACGGCATCCACTCCGGCATGTTCAGCGACTGGTGGCAGGAGACCCTGCTCAGCCTCGAGGGTGACGACCACAGCCGGATCCGACGGCTGCTGATGCCGGCCTTCCGCAACAAGACGATCGCGACGATGCGGCCGCGCTTCCAAGCCCTGGCCGACGAGCTGATCGACGGGTTCGCCGACGAGGGCCGGGTCGAGTTCGTCTCGCAGTTCGCCGAGCCGTACGCCTCCCGGATCATCTGCGTGCTGCTCGGGCTGCCGGAGGATGCCTGGCCCGAGGTCGCGCACTGGGCCGACGACCTCGGCAAGTCGTTCGGCATCGGAGTCGCCGACGACCTGCCGGTGATCGAGGCGGCGCTCGAGGGCCTCCACGCCTACCTCGACGGCGTCGTCGCCGACCGCCTCGCGCACCCGCAGGACGACCTGGTCACCACGCTGGTGCAGGCCGTCGACGAGGAGGGCGGTGGGCGGCTCAGCCGGCACGAGCTCGGCGTGGCGTTGGTCTTCCTGGCCTTCGCCGGCATGGAGACCACGCGCAACCAGCTCGGGCTGGCGCTCCAGACGCTGCTCGCGCACCCGGACCAGTGGCGGCTGCTCGGCGAGAAGCCCGAGCTCGGGGAGAGGTGCGTCGAGGAGGTGATGCGGGTCAACCCGACCGTCACCTGGGTGACCCGGGAGGCGGTCGAGGACGTCGAGTTCCAGGGACTCCACATCCCACGCGGAGGCATCGTGCAGATGCTGTCGCACGCGGCCGGCACCGACCCGTCGGCGATGCCGGACCCGTCGTTCGACATCACTGCGCTGCGTCCGCCGCACCTCGGGTTCGGCTCGGGCGTGCACCACTGCCTGGGGCACTTCGTGGCCCGCACCGACATGGCCGTCGCCCTTCCCCAGCTGGCGAGACGCATGCCCGACGCCGTGGCCGACGGACCCGGCCGCTGGCTGCCGGTCTCGGGCAACACCGGACCGGTGTCGTACCCGATCAGGTTCACACCGGGCCACTGACCGGGAATCCACGCGGTGCGTCGCGGGTTGGCCGGGGTATGACGCTCGCACTCACCGGCTCCACCGGACACCTCGGCGGCCGGGTCGCCACGCTGCTCGCCGACCTCTCCCCGATCCTCCTGGTGCGTGACGCCTCGCGGGCGCCGTCGATCACCGGCTCCGAGGTGCGCGTCGCGTCCTACGAGCCGGGGGCGGCGGCCGTGCTCGAGGGCGTCGACACGCTGTTCATGGTCTCGGGCGCCGAGGCCGTCGACCGCCGCGACCAGCACCGCGCGTTCATCGACGCCGCTGCGCAGGCAGGGGTCGGACACATCGTCTACACGTCCTTCGCGGGCGCCGCGCCCGACGCCGACTTCACGCTCGGCCGCGACCACGCCGACGCGGAGGAGGCGATCAAGGCCAGCGGGATGGCCCACACGCTGCTCCGCGACAACTTCTACGCCGACCTGCTGCCGCTCTTCGCCGACGAGCAGGGCGTGCTGCGTGGGCCCGCCGGTGACGGTCGGGTCGCCGCGGTTGCCCGCTACGACGTCGCCGACGTCGCCGCTGTGGTGCTGCGCGACCCCCCGTCGCACGCGGGGTCGACGTACGAGCTGACCGGGCCGGAGGCCCTCACCCTGACCGAGGTGGCGACTCGCGCCGGCGCCGTCCTGGATCGCGAGCTGAGCTTCCACGACGAGACCGTGGACGAGGCCTATGCGTCCCGCTCGTCGTACGGCGCCGAGCAGTGGCAGCTGGACGCCTGGGTGAGCACCTACACCGCGATCCGCAACGGCGAGGTCGCGCGCGTCACCGACGACGTCGAGCGGCTGACCGGGCACCCGGCTCGAACGCTCGAGCAGGCGCTGAGCAGCGCGGCCGGCTGAGTCTCAGGCGGTGGTTTCCGGGTCGTGGTCGGTCGGCCACACCCCGTGCTGGACGGCGCGACGGCGGAGCCGCTGGTCCTGCGCGCTCTCGTGGTCACCCGACTCCAGGACGACACCGGTGATGCGTTCGTGGCCGTCGGCATCGCCCGCCGCCTGACGAGCCTGCAGCCCGGCGCTCTCGGTGGACAGGAACGCCACCAGCTCGTGCTCCTTCTCGAACGCCGCCACCACGACGTCTCGACGCTCGTGGCGCGCGGGGTCGTAGCGGTAGTGCAGAGCCACGAACCGCCTGATCGTGTCGTCCTCGGGATCAACGCTCGCCACGAGGTCGAGCGTAGAGCCGACCGGCCGTGAGCAGGAAGTCGTGGTCGGTGTGGACGGCCGCTGTCACCCGGGCGCTGGGCGCATCGAGCGTGGCGCTGCCGTAGACGTGCTGGATGCCGGACAGCTGTGCGGCGGCACCGTCCTCCGTGGCCCACATGGCCGGAGGTGCGCACGACGCCTGCCGGTTCACGTCGCCGCCGAAGACGGTGGTGCCGGTCGCGTCGTACCCCGCAAGGACGCCGCGCAGCTCGCGGCACTCGGCGTCGTTGGTCGTGCGCTCGCGTGCCGTGCCACGCGTGCCCAGGTGCGCCGTGCAGGCGGTGACGTCGTCGGTGGTCGAGGCGCAGACCCAGCGCCGTTGCTCGAAGTTCGCCTGCACGCTGAACGCGCGGTCCCGCGACGAGACGATCGGGGCCTTGGTCAGCACTGCGATCCCGAAGACCCCCCGACCCCCGGGCTTCACGCAGGGGAGCGCTGACGCTCCGTAGCGGACGGCGGCGAAGCGCAGGTGGTAGCCGGTCCGCGTGGCCATGGTTCGCGCATCGCCGCTGCACGTCTCGTTCAGGGTCACCACCTGCGGCTCGTGATCGACCACCTGGGCCGCGGCCTCGTCGAGGACGGCCGGGTAGGAGGTGCGCGGGTAGCAGCCGGCGAGGCCCGACAGGCAGAGGTTCATCTGGAGCACGGTGTACGACGTGCCGTGCACGCGTGCCGGAGCGTCCGTCGGCAGCGCGACCACCGCGGCGCACGCCGCGAAGGCCACGGCGACGAGGGACACGAGCTTGCGCACGAGATGCTCCAGAAGAATGGGACGACGCGATGTGGTTCGTCGCGGGGTCGCTCCTGGATCGGTGTCGGCGCCGAGGTACTACGACCAAGGTCCGATCGACGGTGCTTCCGAGGGCCCCTAACGTCCTGAGTGGTCACCGCCGCCGGCCCACCCCCCCTGCGTTCGCGGCGGTGCCCAACATCTCGGCGGACGAGAGAGTGGGTGCGCTGATGCGCCGGAACCGCGTGAGAAGCGCTCTGTCGTCGTGCCTCGTGGCGGTGCTGGTCGTCGCGCTGTCCTTGGCCTGGACAGCCGAGTCGGTGGCGGTCGCCCCGGCCGCGCCCACGCTGCTGGGGCCATCGGACGGCGCCTCGGTCACGCTCCCGGTCACGATCACCTGGGCGCCGACCAGTGCCCCGAACACGGTGGGCGGCTACAACTGGGAGGTCAGCCGGACGGCCGCGTTCACCTCGGTGATCGAGCGGAACCCGGTGCTGGTCTCCGGCGTGGCCACCACCGAGGACGTCGTGAGCGGCCTGGCACAGGGCAGCTACTTCTGGCGCGTCCAGGCGGTGAGCCGCGACCTCGAACCAGGGGTCTGGTCGTCGTCGCGCAGCTTCACCGTGACCGGCGCCGGCCCCACGGCGCCGGCCGCTCCGGTGCTCGCCCCACCGTCAGGCGCCACCCGGTTCCACCCGTTGGAGACGATCACGTTCTCCTGGTCGGCCGTGCCCGGAGCAGTCAGCTACGTCCTGCAGGAGTCGACCGATCCCGCTTTCCCGGTGGACACCCGCGTGCGTCAGGTGAACCTCCCCGGGACCACCGAGCGGATCTCCCTCAACTCCGGCAACCAGGGGAGCTTCCAGGCCCGCGTCCTCGCGGTCGATGCGGAGGGGCTGATGGGGCTGCCCTCCAACCTCGTCAGCTTCAGCGTCCAGGACAGCAACCCGCTGCCGGCCGCGCCGCTGCTGCAGGGTCCCGCCAACGGCTCGGCCGCACAGCTGCCGGTCGCCCTGTCCTGGACCGACGTGCCCAACCACCAGGACGACGGCTACCAGATCCAGGTCTCGTCGAGCTCGTCGTTCACCACGATCGAGAAGAGCTTCCGGAGCACGGAGAACCGTCTGGTCGTCCCGACCCTGACCGCAGGGACGAAGTTCTGGCGGGTGCGCTCACAGCACGGGTACGTCGGTGCCACCGAGGCCTACACCGCCTGGTCGGCGACGGGTACGTTCTCGCTCTCCCCCACACCGCTGCGCATCTCGACCGCGACCTTCCCTGCCCGCGTGTTCAGCGGCGCGGAGGCCAGGGGAAGCCTTGACCTCACGGGCAACGCACCGTCGGGAGGTGCCACCGTGGCCCTGTCGACCGACCGGCCGGACCTCCTGCCGGAGCTGCCTGCCTCACGGCAGGTCCCCGCGGGGAGCTCGTCGGTGCCGGTGCTCGTGGCGCCGACCGGTTTCCCCAACTCACTGAGGGGGATGCGGGTCGGGTTCGTCACGTCGCCGACCCCGGTGACGCTGACCGCTACGTACAACGGGACCTCAGCGTCCAGCACGATCACCCTGCTGCCGCCGACGCTCAACGACACGCCGCTGCAGCTCTTCCCGGTCAAGGCAACCGGCGGTGCCGACATGACCGGGATCGTCGATCTCGAGGTCGGTTGCTTCGCCGGGTTCTGCGACGGGCTCGCCCCGCCGGGCGGCTTCCCGGTCAGCCTGTCGAGCTCGTCCCCCTCGGCGACCGTGCCCGCGACCTTCACCATCCCCGCCGGGGCAGGCGGGGACTCCTTCCCGATCGGGACCAGCCCGGTCTCGAGGTCCACCCACGTCACCATCACCGCCCGGGCGGGCGGCGCCACCGCACACTGGACGCTGACGCTCACGCCCTCACCGGAGCTCGACGGCGTGACCCTGGTCCCGGCCCAGACGTCGAGCACCTCACAGGGTCAGGTCACGATCCCGCCGTCCGAGATCCTCGGACACGACCAGCTGGTGCGCGTGACCAGCAGCAACCCCGCGGTCGCCTCCGTGCCCGAGTTCGCGACGGTCCCCGCCTCGACCGATCTCGCGCGGTTCGACATCGTCGCCCATCCCGGCGGTACGTCGCGCGTCGTCACGATCACCGTGACCGGGGGCGGGGTCTCACGCTCGGCCGAGCTGACGGTGTCCCCGTCGCTGCCGGCACTGACCTCGCTGTCGGTGAGCCCGACCAGCGTCCCCGGCGGGAGCACCGCGACCGGCACGGTCACCCTCGCCGGCCCGGCGCCGGCCGGCGGCGCGACCGTGAGCCTGGGCAGCAGTCTGCCGGGTTCCGCGTCCGTGCCGGCGTCGGTCCAGCTGCCCGGCGGAGCGACGAGCGCAACCTTCCCGGTGACCACCTCCGCGGTCGACAACACGACGGTCCAGCTCACGGCAACCCTCGACTCGGTGACCGAGTTCGCAGCCCTGAGCATCACCCGGGCGGTCTCGGGGCTCACCGGCTTGTCGCTCAGCCCGACCAGTGTGACCGGGGGCGGCTCCACGACCGGAACGGTCACTCTGGGAAGCACGGCCCCCGCAGGCGGAACGGTGGTGACCTTGTCCGACGACTCGTCGGCGGCCACCACTCCCGCGAGCGTCACGGTGCCGGGCGGAACGAGCAGCCGGACCTTCACCGTGACCACGTCTTCCGTGGCGTCCTCGACAACGGTGCGCATCACGGGGTCATCAGGCGGGGTCACCCGCAGTGCGACCCTGACCGTCAGACCGCCCACGACCACCACCTTGGCTGCTCCGGCGCTGAGGTCGCCGGCCGCTGACGCCCGTTTCACCCGCGGACAGACGATCACCTTCGACTGGACGGACGTGACGGGCGCTGCCGGTTACCTGATCCAGATCGACGACCAGAGCTCGTTCTCCTCCCCGACCGTCGCTCGCAGCGTGACCTCCTCGACGTACTCGGTGAGCACACTTCCGGCCGCACGGATGTGGTTCCGGGTCCGGGCGACCGATGCCTCCGGCACCGCCGGGGCCTGGTCAGCGTCGCGCAGGTTCGAGGTCGGGTAGCGGCACGCGGCGGCTCAGGCGCCGGTGTGACGGAGGATCTCGTCGACGACGCGTGCGAGGGGTGCGGTGGCGTCGACCACGGCGCCGCGGTGGGGAACGTCTTCCTTGGTCTCGTGCAGTCGCACGATGAGGTCCCGCTCGGCCGGTCTTCCGCCCCACTCGTCCTCCGGCCGCTCGGCCAGCCGCCGGTCCAACGTGTCGCGGTCGATCTCCAGGACGAAGACGCCGTCGAACAGGTGGATGAACGACGCGAAGTTCCTGGAGCCCCCACAGAAGAACGTGACCGGCTGATCGTTGCTCGCGACGAGCTCCTTCACCCTGTCGACATCCCAGAGGTGGTGCTCGTGCGCCGCCCCGTCCGTCGGCTCGCCGGTCTGCGGGTCTCCCTGGAAGGCGAGCTCGTTGTCACCGTTGATCGCGTCGTACCCGCGTCGTTGCAGCTCCCTGCAGACCGACGTCTTGCCCGTGCCGGAAACGCCTTCGACCAGGTAGTTCTTGACGCCCACCGTCAGGATCGTACGGACCCGATGCTGCTCGGTCGCCCGAACGATGGCGTGGTGGCTTCGGCGCCGCCCTCCAGCGGATGGCTCCCGGCGTCAGCGTCCCGACCAACTACAGGTCGGAGCCGTCGGCCACCCGGTGGTAGGTGCCGACGCCCTCCAGGAAGCCGGCCATCCGCTGGTCGACCATGCCGAGGCCGATGTCGCTCAGCAGGCGGTCGTGGATCGCCAGGGTCTGGGGCGCACCGACGGCCTTGCCGAAGTCCAGGATCTCGGCAAGCTTGAGCCACGGGCCGCTGACCGGGGCGCAGAGCACGTCGACGGGAGTTGCGGGCAGCTCGAACGAGTCGCCCGGGTGATAGATCGTCGCGTCGCCCGCGGTCACCAGGAAGCCGCTGTTGTCGAACCGCGGGAACGACGGGTGGATCACCGCGTGCAGCTCACCGACGGACGTCACCGGCAGCCCCGCGTCGAACGACGTGCCCGGGGCGACGACGGTCGCGCGTTCGACAAGATCGGCGGGCAGCCGGTCGACGACGGCCTGGATCGTGAAGATCGGGGCGTCCGTCGCGCGCAGGTGCCCCTCGTCGACGTGGTCGGCGTGCTCATGGGTGATGAGCACGGCGGTGGCGCCGTCGATCGCCTCCCGCTCGGTGAAGCTGCCGGGGTCGAGCACCAGCACCTGTCCGTCGTGCTCGATCCGGACGCAGGCATGGCCGAACTTGGTGATCCTCATGCGGCCACCCTAGGCAGCCGCCGCACGGCCGGTATCGCCCCGACGGCGAGAGAGATCGCGACCCCGATCACGGTCATCCCGATCAGGGTCGGGCGCACGCCGAAGCCCACCGTCGCCAGCCCCGCCAGCAGGTTGCCGAGCGGGATCAGGCCGGCGCTGGACAGGTAGTCGTAGCTCGACACCCGCGACAAGGACCGCTCGGGGATGTGCTCCCCCAGCGACGTCTCCCACAGAGTGAATGCGCAGGTCACGCAGACGCCGGTCAGCAGCTCGAGCAGCCCGATCGACCACACCCCCAGACCACTGCCGATGAAGGCCGCCTGCATCGACGACCCCACCAGCGCCAGGGTCGCGATCCGCAGGGCGAACTTCGGCCGCCAGCGCATCAGGAGCAGGTCCCCGAGGATGTTGCCGATCCCGAACAGCACCGTGATCAGCGCCCACGACTGCGCGCCGTCGTACTCCTCGGCCATCAGCACCGGCCCGATCACGAAGATCGAGGGCAGCACGACGACGTGGTAGGAGCCCATTCCCACCAGGAACCCGAGCACCCAGCTGCGGCTCCGGACCTCGGCCCAGCCCTCCCGCAGGCTGGCCCAGAAGTGCGTCGTCGTGGCGGTCGGGTCCTCCTCGGCCATCGCCCGCTCCACGACGCGCGGCTTCAGCGGCACCAGCAGCACGAGCGAGACGGCGAACGTCGCGGCGTCGAAGACGAGTGCTCCACCCGGCCCGCCCGCGAAGGCGATCAGCACCCCGGCGATCGCCGGCCCGACGACGTTGCCGGCCGAGTAGGTCAGGCCGCGCAGGGCGTTCGCCGGCTGCACGTTGGCCGGGCTCACCGTCGTCGGCAGCAGGCCGCTGAACGCAGGCGCGAAGAACGCGTCGGCAGCGCCGAACACCGCCGCGACCACGACGAGGTGCGCGACGTCGGCGGTGCCCGTGAGCAGCAGGGTCGCGGCGACGACCTGGCAGACGAGGCGTACGGCGTCGGAGGCGATCAGGATCCGCTTCCGGTCCAGCCGGTCGGCCCAGACGCCGGCCGGGACCGCCAGCAGCACGAACGGCAGGAACTGGGCGGTCGAGACGAACGCGACCTCCTTCACCCCGCCGCCGATCGAGAGCACCGCGAAGGGCAGCGCGATCTGGGTGACCCGGTCACCGAGGATCGAGAGCACCTGGCTGCTGAACAGGAGCCGGTACTGCGGTTCGTCGCGCAGTACGGCGGGCATCCGCACTCGCTTGGTCAGCACCGCGCAAGGATGTCAGTGAGGACGTCGACGACGCACCATCGGCGACGGGTCGGGCGGGGTGTGCACGGGCACGTTCTCGTTCTGCCGCTCGCGGACGGCCAGCTTGATCTGCTGGAGGTTGTGGCGCAGCAGGTCGGAGACCAGCTCGTCCATCCGCGGGTCGCCGAGCATCTCGATCAGCACCCGCAGCGTCGTCTCGCTGACCTGGCCGACGACCGCGTCGTACCCGGGCAGCCGGCCGACGACCCGCAGGCTCGGGTCCTGGCGCACCTTCTCGGCCACCAGCCGCTTGAGCTCGTCGTGGTTCTCGACGAGGGCGGCGGAGATGTTCTTCGTGTAGTGGCCGGTCTGGATCACGTCGGCGACCTCGTCGAGCACCGCGATCGTGATCGGCCGCTTGACCACGTCGACGAAGCGCTGCGTCAGGTTGTTGACGTGCCGGATCCCGAACGGCGTGTGGAGCCCCCGGCGCACCAGCACGCGGGTGAGGAGGCCGGCGCCGATCGCCAGCACCAAGAGCACGAGAAAGGTCAGGAGCACCAGCTGTGCGACGCTGCGCTCCCCCAGCCAGTGGATCACCCGGTCATCCCGTGACCTCGTCGACGAAGCACCAGCGCCAGTCCTCGCCCGGCTCGGCCGACCGCATCACCGGGTGGCTGGACTCGCGGTAGTGCGCGCTCGCGTGCCGGCCGGGCGAGGAGTCGCAGCAGCCGATGTTGCCGCAGCCGACGCACATCCGCAGGTGCACCCAGACCATGCCCAGCTCGCGGCAGGTGCGGCACTCGCCGGGCGAGCTGGGCTCGACCGGGTGCGGGACCTCGCGCAGGTGTTCGCAGTCGCCCTCGAGAGACACCGGGGCGGCGGCACGCACCGCGGCCCTCTCCCGAACGCTGTACTCCAGCATGGACTCCTCGACGTCGAGCATCGCCAGCACCTGCCGCACCACCTCGTGGGCAACGGAGCCGGTGCTGCGCACCTCCAGCACATGCTTGCGCTCCGCATTGATCATCTCCCGCCGGAGACGGGCATACGCCTCGCTCGGCGTCTCGTCCTCGCTCGCGCCCAGCGACTCCCACGCGGAGAAGTTGCGGCGCTCGAGCCGGTCCTCGATCTGGGAGCGCACGTCGTACGGGTCGTCCTCGCCGATCTCCTCGAGCGCGGCGTACCCGGCCTGCGACGCCTGCTGGAGCAGGTTGGCCCGCGCCAGGGCGTCGGCGAGGGGATCGGGCGACGGCACCCGCAGCCGCCGCGCGAGCCAGGGCAGGCTCAGCCCCTGGAGGAACAAGGTGCCCGCGGTGACCGTGAAGGCGATCAGCAGCAGCAGCTCACTGTGCGGCACGCTCTTCGGGATCACGAACGCCGCCGCCAGCGTGACCACGCCACGCATCCCGGCCCAGCCGATGATCGCGGTGAAGGTCCACGGCGGACGACGGCGGGTCGCCGGGTCGGGACCCGGACGGATCAGCAGGTAGCGGGCGCCGAAGACCCAGACCATCCGGATCACGATGACGGCGAGCAGCACCGCGGCGCAGACGACGACGACCCGGACCTGGCTCACCTCCTCGCTGGCGACGTTGCTGATGATCGAGCTGGCCTGGAGCCCGATCAGCAGGAACACCGCCGACTCGAGCAGGAACGCGATCGTGGCCCAGTTCATCCGCTCCTGGATCCGGGACTGCGCCGTCTGCAGGATCGGCGCCTTGTGACCGAGCAGCAGGCCCGCGACCACGACGGCGATCACGCCGCTCCCGTTGATCTCCTCGGCCGCCACGTACGCCGCGAACGGGGTGATGAACGAGAGCCCGCTGTCGAGCAGCGGGTCGGTCAGCCGGCGGCGCACCTTGGCGACCACCAGGAACACCAGCAGCCCGACCAGCACGCCACCCCCGGCAGCGACCACGAAGTCGCGGGCCACGAACTGCCAGGCCACGGCTGTCGCCAGTGCCGTGCGCAGGGCGACCAGGGCCGTGGCGTCGTTGAGCAGCGACTCACCCTCCAGGATCGTCACGATCCGGCGCGGCAGCCCGATCCGGCGCCCGATCGCGGTCGCGGCAACGGCGTCGGGTGGGGCGACCACCGCCCCGATCGCGAACGAGAGCTTCCAGGACAGGTCGGGGACCAGCCAGTGCGCGACCACGCCGACGCCCAGCGTGGTCGCCACGACCAGGCCGACCGAGAGCAGCAGGATCGAGCGCCTGTTGGCGTTGAAGTCCACGAGGGAGGTGGTCAACGACGCGGAGTACAGCAGCGGGGGCAGCAGCCCGACCAGCACCACCTCAGGCTCGAGCGTGACCTCGGGCACGAACGGGAGGTACGACGCGACGATGCCGACGACGATCAGGACCAGCGGCGAGGAGAGGTCGAAGCGCTTGCAGAGCGCGGTGACCGCGATGACCGTGGCGACCAGGACGACCAGGCCGATGGCGATGTGCACCGGCACATCCTCCCAGCACTCCGGTCAGGAGTCGTCCTCGATCAGACCGACCTCGCGCATCACCTGTTCGAGCATGCCCTCCACGTGGAGCTCGACGGTGGACTCCTCGGCCGGCCGGGTCACCTGCTGGACCTCGCCGTCGCGCCAGAACCAGACGTGCGGGCTGATCGATCCCGGCACGTCGTACTCGCCCTGGGCGACACGGATCAGGGTGGTCGTCGCGGTCACCATGCCGATGCCCGTGACCGGGTGCACGGCGATCAGGTGCCGGTTGGGCACGACGAACAGGACGCCGTGTGCGGGTGCCTCGATCAGGAAGTCCTCGCGGAGGAGGTGGCTCATCGTGAACGCCCTGCTGGCGTTGAAGAAACCGCCGATGCTCAGGTGCACGCGCGACTCCACGTCGTCGCCGAGAGGGACCACGTCGTCGGCGTGCAGCCGGGCCAGGTTGACCAGAGCCGCGTCGCGGACGCCGGGCCAGCCGCCGAGGAGCTCGATGTCGTGCGCCCCGGCCAGGGTCTCGACGTGCTCGGGATGGTCGATCGAGGCCAGCCCGACCAGTCCGTCGCCGAGGGCCTCTGCGGAGTCGGGCCGCATCGGCAGGTCGTCGGTCGCCCAGAGCCGGAGGTACAGCCGGTTGCGCACCGTCTCGAGGTCGCGCTGCTTGGGCGTCGCGTGCGCGGCGACGATGCCGTCGACGTGCTGGGACAGCAGCACCCGCCAACCACGCTCGGCCTCGTTGGCCGCGACCAGCGCGACGTTGGTCAGCCCGTAGCTCCGGCCGTCGGTGCCGCGCAGGTAGCCGTCGTCGTACGTGCACTCGATGCCGTGCTCGGCGAAGACCTCCCGTGCGAGGGAGGCGAACTTGGCCGCCTGGGCGCCGGACCCGAACATGGGGAGGCCGGGATCGGGCTCCAGCGCCCGGTCAGGGGCGGTGGCGCGCCGCCGTCGTCGGAACATCCCCATCCCCCGAACCTAGTCGCACCCGCGGCTGGATGGTCAAGGTTCAGGCCGGTGTCTCCGCCACCCAGCGCATCGGGTCGCCCCACCCGAGGTCGGTCACGCCGTGCTTGTTGAGGGCGAGGACGGCGAGCGTGCGCCGGTGCGCGGCGAAGGTGAGCACGTGGGACACCATCCCGCCGTACGTGAAGACCTGGGCGGGCTCGCAGAGCGCGTCGACGAAGGTGTCGTCCAGACGACCCGTCCCGACCACCTCACGGACGTGGGCGAGGTACGTCGGACCCTCGGCTGCGAGCCGCTCCCGCATCGAGGACAGCGACTCGTGCTCCTCGACCGTCCAGTCGTAGGAACGGTCGTCCAGGGCGGCGTTCCACATGCCCATCTGGCCGATCAGCCGGGACAGGATCCGGCGAAGCGTGCGCGGGTCGGGGTCGTCGTCGACGTTGATCACGATCGGCTCGTCGAGCTGCGCGTCGGACACGCGCTCGGCGCACCGGAGGATCTCGCCGGTCAGCCAGACGTGGTGCTCGACCATGCGGGTCAGGAGGTCCATCGAGCTCACCTTGTCTCGTGCGGGCAGCCGGATGCTGCCGGGTGGGTGGAAGTGCACGCCGCTGGGCGCCTCGATCCGGATCGCCCTCGGCTGCTGGCGCCACTGCGCCGGCGGATCGCCGTACGCCCGGGCGAACGCACGCGTGAACGCCTCCTGCGACCCGTAGCCCGCCTCGACCGCGATGTCGAGGACGGTGCGGTGGGTCGACAGGAGCCGGTACGCCGCTCGCTCGAGCAGGATCCGGCGCCGGAACCGGCGCGGTGGCTCGCCGGCCACCGAGGAGACCACCCGGTCGAGGTGGAAGCGCGACAGGTACAGGCGTCCTGCCAGCTCCTCCCCCGAGGCCTCGTGGTCGTCCAGCGCGTCGGCGAGGACGTCCACGAACGCCGTGAAGGTGTCCGTTGCGGTCATGGGTCGATGGTTCCTCCGGCACCGAGCCTGTCGCTTGATCGCCCTTGCTGCAATCCTCGGGTGACGCATAGTCCCGGCCAAACGGCATCCCCAGCGGGTGCCGGAGGATGTCGTTCGGTCGGGACTATCCGGTGAGCAGGCCCAGCAGCGCCCGGGCGTAGGCGTCGTCGGCGTTCACGTCGACGTACCGTTCGCCGGCCGCGAGGACAGCGAAACCGCCGCCGGGTGCGGGCAGTGGCTCGAGGCCCTCGAAGGCCGGACCGAGGAGAACCCGCAGCTGGTCCTCGCGTGGCACCCAGATCGCCTCCGACGACTCGAGCGCGTCGAGCGCCCACTCGGTGGTGCCGTTGAACGCGAGCACCGGCGTGCCGTCGGGCAGCAGGGCCGACTCGATCACCATGTCGCTGAGCACGAAGACGTCGTCGTCGAGGTCGCGGTCGGGCACCAGAAAACGGTCGCCGTTGCCCGGCGTCCACCCCAGGCCGGCCTCGCGCAGCGCGACGGCCAGGTCACGGCTCAGCATGGCGTCCAGTGTGCGCCAGGGACCGGATCGCCTCGTCCAGGGTCCGCCGGTTGTCGCGGCGGCAGCGCACCTCGACGACCTCGATCCCGCCGTTGGGGGTGCCCAGCGCGTGCCGGAGCTCGGGCACCGACTCCACCCGCCAGTGCGGCGTCCGGGTCGCGGCGCACAGCGCCGCCAGGTCGACGCCGTGCGGGGTGCCGAAGAGCCGTTCGAAGCGGTCGGCGTACGACGGGTCGCCCTGCTCGAGGACCGCGAAGATCGACCCGCCGTCGTCGTTGACCACGACGATGGTGAGGTCCGGCCGCGGCTCTTCCGGTCCGAGCACGAGGGCGGTCGAGTCGTGCAGGAACGTCACGTCGCCGACCAGCAGCAGGTTGCGCGCGCCCGGGCGGGTGAGCGCGGCGCCGATCGCGCTGGACACGGTGCCGTCGATGCCGGAGAGGCCGCGGTTGGCCAGGATCTTGCGGCGCCGGCCGACCTCGTAGTGCGCGGCCATCAGGTCGAGGTCGCGGATCGGGTTGGACGCGCCGACGAACAGCTGCCCGCCCGGGGGTACGGCGCCGCTCACCTCGCGGGCCACCACCAGCGGGCCCAGCCCGTCGGCGTCGACGAGGGCGTCGAGCGCGCGGGAGACCTCCGCGTCCGCGGCCTTCCAGTCCGCGAACCAGCCGGTCTCGTCCGGGTCGGCTGTGACCCTGTCGGCATGCTGCGTGACGGCGAACGGTCGCTCCCGCCAGCGCCCGCGCGGCGGCACCGAGACCACCTCGACCCCGTTGCCGAGATCGCCCCCGAGCAGCCGGGCCACCGGCCGGGACAGCGTCGGGTGGCCGAGGACGACGACCCGCTCCACCTGCGCGCCGAGGTCGCCCTCGAGCAGCAGCCGGTAGGTGCGGATCGCGCTGTCCCCGGTGCGGGAGCCGCTGGACGGCTCGGCGAGGAGTGGCCAGCGAGCGTGCTCGGCCAGCTGGCGGGCCGGCGGCCCCGCGTCGTCGCCTGCGATGACGACCGTGCGGGGGCCGGTGGGGAGGTGGGTTGTGGTGGCTGACGCGTCGTCGCGATTTACCACGTTCACGTGGTAACTACCCGCTTCACCATCGAAATCTCGCTGGTGGAGCGGCGATTTACCACGTGAACGTGGTAATTCCTCGCCGCCCGGCTCTGGCACCAACGGCTCCACGAACTGCACGTTCAGGTGCACCGGGCCCTCGCCCACCTCGAACACCAGGTCCTCACCGGCGGCGATGTCGAGCGTCGGGGCGGCCTCTCCGTAGAGGCCGACCTGGTCGGTGGTCTGGTTCGCTCCCGTCCCGCGCATCGACGCGGGGCGGTCGGCGGTGACCACGACCAGGGGGACGCCGGCGTGGGCGGCCTCGAGCACGGCGGGGTGCAGGTTCGCGGCGGCGGTGCCGGAGGTGCAGAAGACGACGGCGGGGCGGTGGCTGCCCTTGGCCAGGCCGAGCGCGAGGAAGCCGGCGGTGCGCTCGTCGATCCGGGTGTGCAGCGTGACCAGGCCCGCCTGCGCAGCGTCGTACGACGCGAACGCGAGGGGTGCGCTCCGCGAACCGGGGCACAGCACCAGGTGCTCGACACCCGAGCCGACCAACCGTTCGACAAGCTTCCGCGCCAGGGCCGTGGAGCTCATCGGACGACCAGCCCCTCGACCGAGCGCAGCCGCGCCTCCCAGTGCGCCCACCGGTCCGGCGGCGCGGCCAGCCGGTCGAGCGCCTCGGGCGACGGGATCGGCCGGGCGACCGGCAGCACCCCGCCGACCGGCAGCAGCGGCATGTCGATCACGTCGTCGGTGAGCAGCTGGACGGTGGCCAGCCCGCACGCGTAGGGCAGCTCCGGCAGCGCGGCGGCCAGCGCGATGCCGGCGGCGATCCCGACCGAGGTCTCCAGCGCGCTCGAGACCACGACCGGCAGCCCGATCTCCTCTGCGATCCGCAGGCACGCGCGCACCCCGCCGAGCGGCTGCACCTTCAGCACCGCGATGTCGGCGGCGTGCAGGTCGCGCACCCGGTAGGGGTCCTCGGCCCGGCGGATCGACTCGTCCGCCGCGATGGGGACGTCGACCGCGCGCCTCACCGCCGCGAGGTCCTCGACCGATGCGCACGGCTGCTCGACGTACTCGAGACCACCGGCCGCCCGGTGCAGCAGCCGGACTGCGGTCACGGCTTCGTCCACGTCCCAGCCCCCGTTGGCGTCCACCCGGATCGCGCCGCCCGGGCCGATCGCGTCGCGCACCGCCTCCACGCGCCGCTCGTCGTCGCCCAGCGTCTGCCCGGGCTCGGCGACCTTGACCTTCGCCGTCGCGCAGCCGCCCTCGGTCACGATCGTGTGCGCGTGCTCGGCGGAGACTGCAGGCACCGTCACGTTCACGGGTACGACGTCGCGCAACGGCGCGGGCCACCCGTCGACGGCGGCCTCGATCGCGCAGCGCAGCCAGGCGGCCGCCTCGGTGTCGCGGTACTCCAGGAACGGGCTGAACTCCCCCCAGCCCTCCGGTCCGTCCAGCAGCACACCCTCGCGCACGTCGATGCCGCGGAACCGTGTGCGCATCGGGATCGAGTAGACCTTCACCGCAGCTCCTTGAGGGCGAGTCGGTCGACTTTCCCGTTGTCCAGCAAGGGAATCTCAGCCACGACGATGACCTCGCGCGGCGCCCACGTGCGCGGGTGCTCAGCGGACACCCAGTCCCGCGCCGCGTCCAGGCCGAGCTCGCCGACGACGACGGCCACCACCCGCTCGCCCCACTCGGCGTCCGGCACCCCGACCACCTCGGCCGCGCTCACCGACGGGTGCGTGCGCAGCCGCCGGGCCACCGCCGAGGCCGGCACCTTCACCCCGCCGCTGGTGACCACGTCGTCCGCGCGGCCGAGCACCCGCAGCCGTCCGTCGTGGTCGAGCTCGCCGAGGTCGGAGGTCACGAACCAGTCGCCCTCCAGCACGCTCGCGGTCAGGTCGGGATCCGCGTCGTACCCGTCGAACAGCACCGGCCCGGCAAGCCGCACCAGCCCGTCGGCGCCGATCTTGACCGCGACCCCGTCCAGCGGCATCCCGTCGTAGACGCACCCACCGGCGGTCTCGCTCATCCCGTAGGTCGCCACCACGCGCACGCCGGCGTCGGTCGCGCGGGCGCGCAGTCCGGGGTCGAAGGACGCACCCCCGACCAGCACGGTGTCGTAGCTCCGCACCAGGTCCAGGCTCACCGGGTCCTCGAGCATCCGCCCGAGCTGGGTGGGCACCACGGACACGTAGGACCGCTCCGGCCCGGCGGTCAGCGCCTGGTCCGGCGGTGCCCCCGCCAGCAGCGCCCGCACGATCACCTGCACGCCCGCGACGTACGACGGGGGCAGCAGCAGCGTCCAGCGCCCGGGCCCCCCGAGCCGGTCGTGCGTCGCCCGCGCGGACGCGACGACGGCGTCGCGCGAGAGCGCCACCCGCTTCGGGCGTCCGGTGGACCCGGAGGTCTCGATCAGCAGCGGTTCGGCGACCGGCGCATCGAGCCAGTCCGCGAGCAGGTCGGTGATCTCCTCGGCCGTGCCGGAGACGGGACGCAGGCTGCTCACCCGCGCAACGCTAGCCGTCGCCCGCCTGACAGACTCCCGCACCATGGCGACCCCCGCGCAGTGGCTCGAAGGAGCCCGCCCGCGCACCCTCCCCGCTGCGGTCTCGCCGGTCCTCGCCGGCACCGGCGTGGCGGCCTACACGGACGACGCGGTCTGGTGGAAGGCGCTGCTCGCGCTGCTGGTGTCACTGGCGCTGCAGGTCGGGGTCAACTACGCCAACGACTACTCCGACGGCATCCGCGGCACCGACGAGGACCGGGTCGGCCCGCTCCGGCTGGTCGGCTCCGGCGTGGCCGCACCGGGCGCGGTCAAGCGAGCCGCGTTCGCGGCGTTCGGCGTGGCCGCTCTGATCGGGCTGGTGCTCGCGGCGACCACGGCCTGGTGGCTGCTCGCGGTCGGCGCGCTGTGCATCGTCGCGGCCTGGTTCTACACCGGCGGCTCGCACCCCTACGGCTACCTCGGTCTCGGCGAGGTGATGGTCTTCGTCTTCTTCGGCCTGGTCGCGGTGATGGGCACTGCCTACGTGCAGAGCGAGTCGTTCACCCTCCCCGCGCTCGAGGCCGCGGTGGGGATCGGCGCGATCGCCTGCGCGATCCTGGTCGCCAACAACCTCCGCGACATCCCCACCGACCGCGAGGTCGGCAAGCGCACCCTGGCAGTGGTGCTCGGTGACGAGCGCACGCGCGGCTTCTACGCCCTCCTGGTCGGTGTCGCGCTGGTGGCGCTGGTCGGGCTCGTGCTCGCCACCAGCACCTGGGCCGCGCTGGCCGCCCTCGGCCTGCTGGTCGCCGCCCGCGCCACCCGCGTTGTGCTCGGTGGCGCGCAGGGACGCGACCTGGTGCCCGTGCTGCAGCAGACCGGCCTCGCCGAGCTGGTGTACGGCGCCGGCATCCTCGTGGGTCTGCTGATCGCGGCCGGCTGAGGCCAGACTGGTCCCATGCCCGGAGCCGACCTTGTCCGCACGACGTACACCGACCTGCGCGAGCTGCTCGCGACCATCGACGACACCGAGTCCTGGTCGGTCACCGGCGCGGAGGGCTGGTGCGTGCGTGACCTGACCTACCACTGCACGATGGACGCCCAGCGCGCCCTGGTCGCCCTGCACACACCCTCCACCCGCCGCCCGGACCGGGACGCGGTCAGCTACTGGCGGGGCTGGGGGTCCGACCCCGACGCCGACGCCGCCGGCAGGCGCTGGACCCGGGTCAGCGCGAGCATGTTCCTGGTCTGGGACCAGCTCCGCGGGCTGCACGCCGAGACCGCCGACGCGGTCGTGCACGCCGGTGGCACCGACCCGACGTCCGTGGTCGAGACGCAGGGCCATGCCCTGCACGTCGACGACCTGCTGCGCACGCTCGCGGTCGAGGCGGCGATCCACCACCTCGACCTGGTGGCGCACCTGCCCCACCTGCCCGGCCCCTCGGAGGCCGGCCTCGGCGAGGCGCGGCGGGTGCTCGACGGGCTGGCCGGCACGCCGTTCCCCGACGAGTGGGACGACGAGCACGTCGTCCGCCTGGGCACCGGACGGGCGACACCCGACGCCAAGGAGATCCTGCGGCTCGGGCCGGTCGCCCAGCAGCTGCCGCTGTTCAGCTGACCTAGTCGGTGTCCTCGCGCGCCTTCATCTCCTCGAACCGCGCGGTGGCGCGGGTGGCGCGGGCCTCGACGGAGGCCGCGAAGCGGTTGCGGGGTCCGGCCAGCAGCTTCCAGGAGAGCACCGAGGAGACCGCGGCAGCCACGAGCACCACCACCAGCAGGTTGATCGTGTCGGCCACCAGCCCGTAGACGCCCCACGTCACCGCGGCCGTGCCGATGAAGAGCGCGATCCGCATCAGCGTGTAGGTCCAGAACAGCTTCACGCGCCCACCTTACGAGGGGTGTGCGCGCCTGTTGCACACGGAGCCTAGGCTGGAGGGGTGCTCCGGATCCTGCTCTACGTGCTGCTGCTCGCGGCAGTCATCTACACGGTGTTCTGGGCGATCGGGCGCCGCAACGACCCACCGCCGACCACGGCTCCGCGAGGGCCGGTCGGTCCGGACGACGACGACGACTTCCTGCGTGAGCTCGACCGCAAGCGGCGTCGCAAGAAGAAGGACGACGAGTCGTAGGTGTCGAGACGGTTGCCGAGCAACCTCCTCAACCACCGAGCGTGCGCACCACCAGCTCCACGGCGTACGAGTGCTGGGAGCCGGAGCCGAAGAAGAAGTTGATCCCGACGAAGTTGAACCACAGCGTCGCGAGGCCGACCAGGGCGACGAGCGCGGCCCGGTTGCCCTTCCAGCCGGCTGTCGAGCGGGCGTGCAGGTAGCCGGCGTAGACGACCCAGGTGATGAACGCCCAGACCTCCTTGGGGTCCCAGCCCCAGTAGCGGCCCCAGGCGTACTGCGCCCAGATCGGGCCCGCGATCAGCGCAGCGAACGTCCAGACCGGGAACGCGAACGCGTGCCAGCGGTAGGCCAGTCGGTCGAGGCCGACGAGCGACGGCACCCGCGCCAGGTAGCCCGACTGGCCGCGGCCCCGTGCCAGCGCGCGCTCCTTGACCAGGTAGAGCGCCGAGCACATGCCGCCCATGGTGAACGCGCCGGTCGCCAGGATCGCGGCGACCACGTGGATCACCAGCCACGGCGACTGGAGCGCGTCGCGCAACGGGGTGACGGGTTCGTAGAGCACCAGCACGTCGACCATCAGGACGGCCAGCACGAACAGCGTGATCACCGGCGCCATCCAGTCCAGGGCGAACCTGCGGTGCATCACCAGGTAGAGCGCCACCACCACGAAGGTCGCGGTCAGCGTGAACTCGTACATGTTGCCCCAGGGCACGCGCACCGGGTCGGACGCGAGTCCACGCGTGACCAGTGCTGCGAGGTGCACCAGCGCCGCGAACGCCGTGAGCACGAACGCGAGCCGGTCGAACAGCGCGGAGCGTTCCGAGGGCTGCGGCGGCGCCGGCGGCGCCTGGACGGCGACCGATCCCTCACCATGGGTCACGGCAGGCGCAGCCACGACGGCCACCCGCGGCTTGCTGACGTACGCCGCGAGCTGGGCCAGGAAGGTCAGGAAGTACAGCACCGCGCAGGCCGCGACGGCCTGGTTGCTGAAGATCTCGAACTGCTCGTGCGTCACGTGCGCGACTCCTCGGTTTCCAGTGCGCCGGTGACCTCGTCCAGCTCGCCGGTGAGGTCACCGCCGCTGGACCGGTCCAGGCCGGCCACCTCGACGATCGTACGGTCACCCACACGGCGGGCCCGCACCCAGATCCGCCGCGGCCGGATGAAGAGCGAGGCGAGCAGGCCGGTCAGCGCCAGCACCATGCCGCCCAGCGCGATCTTGCTGCCCGGGGTCTCGCTCACCTGGAGCCGCACGAAGCGGCTCACCCCGTCGAACGTGACGGTGCCCATCCCGTCGGGCAGCTTCTTGGTGGCCCCCATCGGGAGGTCGATCCGCAACGGCTTGCCGTCGGCCTTCTTGACCGGCTCGAGGCCCTTCAGGTCCAGCGCGTAGACCGACTGCGCCTCGCCGGTGTCGAGCCCGAGGTCGCCGCCGTAGGCGAGCATCGAGATCGCCGGGTTCTTCGCGTCGGGGAAGGCGGAGAACGGTCCGGTCGCCATCGTGAACGCGTACGTCGGGTAGAACTCGCCGCGGAGCCCGATCTGCTTCGGCTCGGCGTCGGGCGCCTTGACCACGCCGAACGACGTGAACGCCTCGTTCTCGGGGAGGAACGGCGTGGGCCGGGAGTAGGCCACGCGACCCTTGCCGTCACGAACCGTGATGTGCGGTGCGTAGCCGTGCCCGATCAGGAACACCTTGGTGCCGTCGATCGTGAGCGGGTGGTTCACCGAGATCCGCTCGCGCCGCGGAGCCGACGTCGGCGACGACTGCACGTCCATGTCGGCGAAGAACTTGGTCGCCGACCCGGCTGCGCGCCCCTTGCGGATGAAGGTGACGTCGAAGCTGTCGACCTTGAAGCTGAACGGCTTGAGGTCCTCGGGCCCGAACGCACCACCGGGCGCGAAGTCGTCGTACTGGCTCAGGGTGTTGGAGAAGCTGTCGCCGGTCACCACGATCACGCCGCCCTTGAACCCGAACAGCGAGCCGATCGCGAAGCCGGCCAGCACGACCAGCACCGAGATGTGGAACAGCAGGTTGCCGGCCTCGCGCAGGTAGCCCCGCTCACCCGACACCGCGTCGCCCGTCACCGTCACCAGCCTCGTCGGCGGCAGTGTCCCGGATCCGGTAGCGCCGGTCGCCGAGCGCGGCGCGTGCCCGCTCGAGCACGACGTCGGGCGCGTCGGCGGTCTCGAAGGTGCGGTGGTCGGGCATCCGGCCCAGGTGCCGCGGCGCCCTCGGCGGCTGGGCGCGGAACGCTCGCCAGTAGACGGCGGAGCGGGGCACGATGCAACCCACCAGCGAGACCACCAGCAGCAGGTAGATCGCGGCGAACCACGGCGAGCCGTAGACGTCGAACAGGCCGATCTTGTCGTAGACCGGGGTCAGGCTCGGGTGGTCGGCCTTCCAACGCGAGGCGCGCAGCGAGTCGACGCCCTCCTGCGGGACCACGGAGCCCGGGATCGCGGCGAGCGCGAGCAGGAACAGCAGGATCAGCGCGGTGCGCATCGAGGTGAGCTGGCGCCAGGCCCAGCGCCCGAGCTCGACCGGGGTCATCACCGGAGGACCGGCCGGTGGCGGCGGCACGGGCGCGCTCGCGGCCACCTCCGGCTGTACGTCGGTCAGGGATCGGTCCGCCATCAGACGCCCGGGGTGTAGCCGGGGAAGAACCAGCCACGGAGGTCGGCGACCAGCAGGTCCCACCACCCGGTGACCAGGAGCAGTCCGACGATGACGAGCATCAGGCCACCGGCGCGGGTGACCCACACCTGGTGCTGGCGCACCCACTTCACCGCGCCGAGCATCCGGCGCCAGGCCAGCCCGGCCACGATGAACGGGACGCCGAGGCCCAGGCAGTAGGCGAAGCCGAGCAGGGCGCCCCGGCCGACCGTCGCCTCGTGGGTGGCCAGGCCGAGGACCGCGGTCAGCGTCGGGCCGATGCACGGCGTCCAGCCGAGGCCGAAGAGCACGCCCAGCATCGGGGCCGCGGCGAGGCCGACGGCCGGCACCCGGTGCACGCGGAGGTCGCGCTGGAACCACGGCACCACGCCCATGAAGGCCAGGCCGACCAGGATCGTGACCACGCCGAGGCCGATCGTGATCGGCCGCTGGTACTCGTACAGCCACTCCCCGATCGCACCCACGAACGCGCTGAACGCGATGAACACGGCCGAGAAGCCGAGCACGAAGAGAAGCCCGCCGAGCGCCATCCGGCCACGGCGCGCCGACTCGAGGTCGGCGCCGGAGAGGCCGGTCGCGTAGGACAGGTAGCCCGGCAGCAGCGGCACCACGCACGGCGAGAAGAAGGAGACCAGCCCGGCCAGCATGGCCACCGGGACCGCGACCAGCAGCGACCCCGACGCGGCCGCGTCGGAGAAGCTGGAGCCGACGTCGAGCGGGGTCACGAGCCCCCTCCGTTGCCTGTCTTCTCGACGTCGTCGACCACGTCCTCCACGGTCTGGGCGGTGGGCACCGGGCCGATGATGCTGGCGGCCACCCGGCCCTGGCTGTCGAGCACCACGGTCGAGGGGATCGAGGCGAGCGTGACCTTGCCGTGGAAGGCGAGCAGGGTGCGACCGGCCGGGTCGTAGAGGCTCGGGTAGCTCACCTTGAACCGGCGCTCGAACGCCAGCGGGTTGTCGGTGCTGCCCGGGTCACGCACGTTGATCCCGAGGAAGCCGGCCCTGGAGCCCAGGCTCTTGGCCGCCTTGTCGAGCAGGCCGCTCTCGGCCCGGCACGGCGCGCACCAGGAGGCCCAGACGTTGATCACGACCGGCTTGCCGGCGAAGTCGGCGAGCGACGCCTCCTTGCCCTGCAGGGTCTTGCCCGACACGGGATCCGGCGCCGTGCGCTCCGACACGGGGAGCACCGTGATCACACCGTCGCCGTCGACGTAGCCCTTGTCGCCGGTGGACGCGTCGCTGCCGCACCCGGACAGCACCGACGCCGCGAGCAGGGCGAGCAGCAAGACGGGGACGGGCAGCCGCAGGCGCAGGCGGCGGGACAGGGGACGGGTCATGGTGCTCAGGCGGGAGGCGCGCTGTCGGCGGGGTCGCCACCGGAGGAGAAGTTGGCCTTGCGGTCGGCGATCGGGATCAGGTCGCCCGCGGGCTCAGAGAAGCCGATCGCGGCCAGGTGCTCGTCGTCGAAGGTGAACGAGGTCAGGCTGCACAGCGTGCACTGCCGCTTGCGCGGGTCGTGGAGATAGGTACGGCGCCGCTCCGCGCGCAGCCGGGCGATCCAGATCGGCAGCTGGTGCGAGACCAGGACCGCCTCGTGCCCCTCCGCCGCGGCGCGGGCGTCGAGCACGGCGGCCCACATCCGGTCGGCGACCTGCTGGTAGGGCTCGCCCCACGAGGGCCGGAACGGGTTCCACAGGTACTTCCAGGCCGACGGCACCTTGAGCACGCCGTCACCGACGGAGAACGGCTTGCCCTCGAACACGTTGGTGGACTCGATGATCCGGTCGTCGGTGGTGATCGAGACGCCGCGCACCTTCGCCAGCGGCCCGGCGGTCTGCTGCGCACGCTCGAGCGGCGAGGCGACGACGTGGGTGATGTCGCGGTCGCCGACCCGCTCGGCCACCCGCTCGGCCATCTGCTCGCCGCGCGTGGACAGCCGGAAGCCCGGCGCACGCCCGTAGAGGATGCCCCCCGGGTTGTGCACCTCCCCGTGCCGGAGCAGGTGGACGACGGTCTTCATGAAACCCCTTCGGTGGTCGAGCTTGTCGAGACCGCGGCGGCCGCCGCGTTGGCCGCGGCCGGGAGCGCGGTGGCGATCCGGTCGAGGTCGGAGTCGGTGTGCGCGGACGAGAGGAACCAGGCCTCGTAGGCACTCGGGGGCAGGTAGACGCCCTGGTCGAGCATGCTGTGGAAGAACGCAGCGTAGGCCGCGGTGTCCTGGGTCGACGCCGCCTCGAAGTCACGCACCTCGGTGGTGCCGTCGGGGGTGAAGAAGACGCTGAACATGTTGCCGTTGGCCTGCATCACGTGGGGTACGCCGGCCGCGGTGAGCGCGGACGTCGCCTCCGCGGAGACCCGCGCGGCGGCCCGGTCGACGGCGTCGTACACCTCGGCGGTCGCGAGCCGGAGCGTGGTCAGCCCGGCTGCGGTCGCGACCGGGTTTCCGGAGAGGGTGCCCGCCTGGTAGACGGGCCCGTCGGGCGACAGCATCGCCATCACGTCGGCGCGGCCGCCGAACGCCGCGGCCGGGAAGCCGCCGCCCATCACCTTGCCGAAGGTCAGCAGGTCGGGCCGCCAGCCCTCGACCGCGCCGTCGCGCCCCCACTGGCCGCTGCGGGAGACCCGGAAGCCGGTCATCACCTCGTCGGAGACGAACAGTGCGCCGTGCTGCGTGCAGGTCTCGGCGAGGAACGCGTTGAAACCGGGCTCCGGCGGGACCACTCCCATGTTGCCGGGGGACGCCTCGGTGATCAGGCAGGCGATCTCGGAGCCGTGCTCGGCAAACGCCTTCTCCACCGCGGCCCGGTCGTTGAACGGCAGCACCAGGGTGGCGGCGGTCGCGGCCGCAGGTACGCCGGGCGTGCCCGGGATGCCGAACGTGGCCAGCCCGGAGCCGGCCGAGGCCAGCAGCGAGTCGACGTGGCCGTGGTAGCAACCGGCGAACTTCACGACCAGCTCGCGGCCCGTGAACCCACGCGCCAGCCGGATCGCGGACATCGTGGCCTCGGTGCCGGAGGAGACCAGTCGCACCTGCTCCACCGGGGTGCGGTCGACGATCTCCTCGGCGAGCTCGACCTCGGTGCGGCTCGGGGTGCCGTACGACGTGCCGCGGGAGGCAGCAGCCGTCGCGGCGGCGACCACCTCGGGATGCGCGTGACCGAGCAGCATCGGCCCCCACGACCCCACCAGGTCGACGTACTCGTGGCCGTCGACGTCGGTCATCCGCGCACCCGACGCGGAGGCCATGAAGCGGGGGGTGCCGCCGACGGCGTGGAACGCCCGGACCGGCGAGTTGACCCCGCCCGGCGTCACCACGCGGGCGCGCCCCATCAGGGCAGCGGACAGCGGGGCCGGGTCGGTGTCGGGCACCCCCGCATTCTCTCCCGTGCCCCCTGACCCGGGGAAACCGGGGAGGGTTCGCGCGGGAACGCCTGACCAGACCACTGACGTGACCAGGCGTGAGGTGACTCGTTGGGGTCTACCGGGGCGCAGTGCACGGTCGTACGCTGACCGTGACTGACGTCACAGACGGTCTCGGGAGACCAGACTCACAGTTCCTGTTTAGCCCTCGGTCGGCGGCGGGATACTTCCCGGTAACGGTGCACCGGGCGAGGGAGTCCCGCGCACCACAGCAACAGGGAGTGTCGTACCAACATGGCCCAGAACACCGCTCGCAAGCAGCTGTCGCGCAGGCAGAAGGCGATCACGATCGTCCCGCTCGCGCTGCTCTCCGGTGCCTGGACGCTCAGCCTCGCCGGCTTCGGCTCGGCCACGGCCGCCGGCACCCACGACGACAAGGGCAAGCTGCCCGACGGCACCCGGGTGCCCAGCCAGGCGATCGAGGCCCCGGCCAACGTGCCCCAGGCCGGCGTGATCGCTCCCGGCGTCCCGCGCGGCACCGCCGCCCAGGTGATCGACGGCGCGTCCACCAGCGGCATCCCGTCCGCGGCACTGTCGGCCTACCAGCGCGCGGCCCAGATCATCAACGCCGCCGACAAGACCTGCAACATCCCGTGGGAGCTGATCGCGGCGATCGGCCGCGTCGAGTCCGACCACGGCCGCTACGGCGGCAACGTGCTCAGCGACAAGGGCGTCAGCCAGCCCGGCATCTACGGCATCGCGCTCAACGGCAAGAACGGCACCCAGGCGATCCAGGACACCGACGGCGGCGTCCTCGACAAGGACACCGTCTACGACCGTGCGGTCGGCGCCATGCAGTTCATCCCCGGCACCTGGTCGGTGGTGAAGGTCGACGCCGACGGCGACGGCAAGCGCAACCCGCAGGACATCGACGACTCCTCGCTGGCGACGGCCGTCTACCTCTGCTCGGGCAGCGACGACCTCGGCACCCGCAAGGGCCAGGAGGCCGGCGTCTTCCGCTACAACCACTCCAAGTCCTACGTCGACCTGGTGCTGCGGATCATGGCGGCCTACCAGTCCGGCGACTACACCGCCGTCCCGACCAGCGCGTCGGGTGGCTCGGTGTTCTCGCCGAGCAGCTCGACGGCGATGCGGGTGGCCAAGGCGAAGGCGCACAAGAAGGCCAAGCAGCAGTCGTCCAACGGCGGCACCGGCACCAGCAGCAGCTCGGGCACCGGGACGACGGGCACGACCGGTACCACCGGGCACCACCGGCGGCGTGCCGTCGGCGGGCTCGACCAGCGGCTCGAACCCCTTGAGCGACCCGACCAAGCGCGGCCGGCGGCGTGATCAGCAGCATCCCGACGACGAGCGGTGCCGAACCCGTGCCCAAGGTGCTGACCGCAGGCCATCGCCAAGGCATCCAGGGCCTGACGACAACGCTCTCGTCGCAGCGACCGCGTTCGAGCAAGTGCGTGGGCAACCTGACCGGCACTGACCACCAGCAGTTCCAGCAAGTCCGAAGCGCTCGGCCGCCCAACTGGCCGGGCTTCGGCCTTTCCCGGGCACCGCCGGCCGCGGCCTAGCCTCGGGGCATGTACGTCCCGCACTTCAACGCCCTCGACGACGAGCCCGAGATCCGGGCGCTGGTCGCCGCCGTCGGCACCGCCGACCTGGTCACGGTCGGGTCCGACGGGTTCCCGGTGTCCACCCTGCTGCCGGTGCTCTGGGAGGGCGACCGGCTGGTGATGCACCTGGCCCGCGCCAACCCGCAGTGGCGCGCGCTGGCCGACGGCGCGCCCGCCCTGGCGGTGGTGACCGGCCCGGAGGCCTACGTGTCGCCCGCCTGGTACGCCAGCAAGGCCGAGCACGGCCGGGTGGTCCCGACCTGGAACTACTCCCAGGTGCACCTGACCGGCCGGCTCACCGTGCACCACGACGCCGAGTGGCTGCGCGACGCGGTGACCCGGCTGACCGACCGGCACGAGGAGCACCGCACCGACCGGTGGTCGGTGAGCGACGCCCCCGCGCCGTACGTCGAGAAGCAGCTGAAGGCGATCGTCGGCCTGGAGCTCGCGATCGAACGGGTCGAGGCCAAGGCCAAGCTCAGCCAGAATCGTTCCGACGCCGACCGCGCCGGCGTTGTCGCCGGTCTGCGCGCCGAGGGCGGGCCGACCCGGGCGGTCGTCGCCGACCAGATGGACCGACCGCTGCCGAGGTCCTAGCTCGCGACCACGTTCTGGGTGAAGGCCGTGGACTGGTAGGAGTAGCTGACCACGTAGGTCGCACCGGCGACGTAGGTCTGCCCCGAACCCTGCGAGGTGCCTCCGGCCGCAGAGATGCCCCCGGTGGGGCTCACGCTGACCGGGGTGCCGTTCTGGGTGACCTGGTTGATGGTGAGCGTGCCGACGCCGGTGCTGAAGGTCAGCAGCAGCTTGTTGCTGCCGCCGCTCCCGCCGTTGGTCGCGGTGATCTGGAGCGGCGGCGGCGGTGACGCCGCGAACGCGGGTGCTGCGATGGTCGCGAGCACGACAGGACTCCCCCAGAGGACCGTCCGCAGCGCCGATCTCCGGCTGGCGGACACGGGTCCTCGTGCGGTGGTGCGCCCCGGGTCGTTCTCCATGATGGTGCGAGAGGAGGAGTCTTGGCCCCGCCCCTCTTGTCCCTTCTGTCCCCAACCGTAGGTGCCCCGCGCAACCCCGTCCCAGCCAAGGCAAAAGGGACATACCTGTCTAGCCCAGCACCGGCCTCGACGGCATCGGTCCGGCCGACGTGTGCCACCGGACGCGGGACGTCGCGTCGAGTTCGCCGCAAGCTGAGTCGCTACGCCTGGGGCCAGGTCTTGGCGACCAGGGTCAGCACGTCGTACGTCGCGACCGGGTCGCCGTCGGCGTTCGCGACCACGGCGTCCCAGCGCACCTCGCCGTAGTCGGCGCTGGTGCGCGGGGTGATCTGCTTGACCGTGAGCGTGACCGCGATCGTGTCGCCGGCCTTGACCGGGGTCAGGAAGCGCAGGTTGTCGACGCCGAAGTTGGCCAGCACCGGGCCCGGGTCGGGGTCGACGAAGAGTCCGGCGGCGAGCGAGACCACGAGGTAGCCGTGGGCGACGATGCCGCCGAAGAGCGGGTTCTTCTGCGCGGCCTCCTCGTCGGTGTGGGCGTAGAACGTGTCGCCGGTGAACTCCGCGAAGTGCTCGATGTCGGCGAGCGTGACCTCGCGCGACTCCGAGGCGATCGTGTCGCCGATCCTCAGGTCGGCCAGGCTCTTGCGGAACGGGTGCGCGTCGGTGACCGTGCGCTGCGCGCCGGTCGTCCAGCGGCCGGTGATCGCCGTGAGCATGTCGGGCGAGGCCTGGATCGCGCTGCGCTGCATGTGGTGCAGCACGCCGCGCACGCCGCCGAGCTCCTCACCGCCACCTGCCCTCCCGGGGCCGCCGTGCACGAGCACCGGGAGCGGCGAGCCGTGGCCGGTGGACTCCTTCGCGTCGTCGCGGTCGAGGACCAGGATCCGGCCGTGCCAGGGCGCGAGGCCGAGCACGACGGTGCGCGCGACCTCGGGGTCGTGGGTGACGACCGAGCCGACCAGGCTGCCGCTGCCGCGGGCGGCCAGGGCGACCGCCTGCTCGAGACCGTCGTAGGAGATCACGGTGCTGACCGGGCCGAACGGCTCGACGTCGTGCGGCTCGCTGGCACCCTCGGACGCACGCAGCAGCAGCGGCGACATGAAGGCACCGCGCTCGGCGTCGGCGTCGACGAGGTCCACGCGGTCGGGGTCGCCGTACACGATCTCGGCGGAGCCGCGCAGCGCCTGCACGGCCTTGCGCACCTCGTCACGCTGGCCGAGGGAGGCCAGCGCGCCCATCCGGACCGACTCGTCGGCGGGGTTGCCGACGGTGATCGTGGCGAGCCTCGCGGCGATCGCGTCGGTCACCTCACCGGCGATCGCGGTCGGCACGATCACGCGCCGGATCGCGGTGCACTTCTGACCGGCCTTGACCGTCATCTCGGCGACCACGCCCTTGACGAACAGGTCGAACTCGGGGTCGCCGGAGGTCACGTCGGGGCCGAGCACCGAGCAGTTCAACGAGTCCGCCTCGATGCCGAGCTGGACGCCGCCGTGCAGCACCGACGGGTGCTGCCGCAGGTGGGCGCCGGTGTGTGCGGAGCCCGTGAACGACACCGAGTCCTGGGCGCGGAGCTCCTCGAGCAGACCGGCCGGGCTGCCGCACAGCAGCTGCAGCGCGCCCTCGGGCAGGATCCCGGACTCGATGATCCGGCGGACGGTCAGCTCGGTGAGGTACGACGTCTGGCTGGCCGGCTTGACGATCGTCGGCAGGCCGGCGAGGAAGGCGGGGGCCAGCTTCTCGAGCATCCCCCAGACCGGGAAGTTGAACGCGTTGATCTGCACCGCGACGCCGGGCCTCGAGGTGTAGACGTGCTGGCCGACGAACGTGCCCTCGCGGCCGAGCCGCTCGAGACCGCCGTCGAGGACCACGGTGTCGTTGGGCAGCTCGCGGGTGCCCTTGCCGGCGATGCTGAAGACGGTGCCGATGCCGCCGTCGATGTCGACCAGCGAGTCGCGCTGGGTGGCGCCGGTGCGGAACGACAGCGCGTAGAGCTCGTCCTTGACCTCGGTCAGGTGCTTGCCGACGGCCTTGAGCAACCCGGCGCGCTCGTGGAAGGTCAGCGCCCGGATCGCCGGCCCGCCCACGTCGCGGGCGTGGTCGGTCATCGCACCGAGGTCGACGCCGGTCGCCGAGACCCGCGCGACCTCCTCGCCGGTCGCCGCGTCCAGCAGCGGCTGGCCTTCGTCGTCGGCCGCGAACCAGCCGCCTGCGACATAGCTTTCCAGGAGTGAACTCACGTCGTGGACCTTCCGTTGCGCGAAGCCGGGGACGCGTGCCAGACTATTACTGACCGATCGGTCTGTAAATCATCCGGCCCACGTTCTGGAGGGATCCCATGACGCTAGCCGACGCGGAGCCCGAGCTCCTCGCCTCGTTCGAGCACACGATCGCGGCCAACGACCGGATCGAGCCCCGGGACTGGATGCCGGAGAAGTACCGCAGCACGCTGGTCCGCCAGATCGCCCAGCACGCGCACTCCGAGATCATCGGGATGCAGCCCGAGGGCAACTGGATCACCCGCGCGCCCTCGCTGCGCCGCAAGGCGATCCTGCTGGCGAAGGTGCAGGACGAGGCCGGCCACGGGCTGTACCTCTACTCCGCGTGCGAGACGCTCGGCACCTCCCGCCGCGAGCTGACCGAGAACCTGATCAACTGCCGGCAGAAGTACTCCTCGATCTTCAACTACCCGACCCTGTCGTACGCCGACGTGGGCACCATCGGCTGGCTCGTCGACGGCGCCGCGATCTGCAACCAGGTGCCGTTGTGCCGCACGTCGTACGGGCCCTACGGCCGTTCGATGATCCGGATCTGCAAGGAGGAGTCGTTCCACCAGCGGCAGGGCTTCGAGCTGCTGGCGACGATGATGCGCGGCACCGACGAGCAGCGGGCGATGGTGCAGGAGTCCGTCGACCGCTTCTGGTGGCCGGCGCTGATGATGTTCGGCCCGCCCGACGCCGACTCCCCCAACACCGAGCAGTCGATGGCGTGGGGGATCAAGCGCGACACCAACGACGAGCTGCGGCAGAAGTTCGTCGACATGACCGTGCCGCAGGCGAAGGCGCTCGGCGTCACCCTGCCCGACCCCGCCCTGGCCTGGAACGAGGACCGCGGCCACCACGACTTCGGTCAGCCGGACTGGGACGAGTTCTACGCCGTGGTCAAGGGCAGCGGCCCGTGCAACCAGCAGCGGATCGCGCACCGCCGCAAGGCACACGAGGACGGCTCCTGGGTCCGCGAGGCAGCGATGGCCTTCGCGGCTCACCCGGGTCTCGACAAGCTCGACCACCGGGTCGAGGCATGACCGAGGTCCAGGACGAGTGGCCGCTGTACGAGATCTTCGTGCGCGGCAAGCGCGGGCTCAACCACGTGCACGTCGGCTCGCTGCACGCCGCCGACGACGCGATGGCGCTGCGCCACGCGCGTGACGTCTACACCCGTCGCAACGAAGGCGTGAGCATCTGGGCAGCGCGCTCCGATGCGATCGCCGCGTCGAGCCCGGACGAGAAGGACCCGCTGTTCGCCCCGGCCGGCGACAAGGTCTACCGGCACCCGACGTTCTACGACATCCCCGACGACGTCCCCCACATGTGAGTCTCGACAAGCTCGACCACCGGAGAGGCAAGCTCGACCACCGGAAAGACAGCTCGACCACCGGAGAGACATGACTGACGACGACTTCCACGAGAGCGCGTACGACGGGCTCCTCGAGGACCACCACGCGCCCGGCGACGACTCGCAGTGGGCCTTCGGCACCGACTTCGAGGACCCGCTCGCCGGCATCGACACCACGGTGCCCGAGGGCGTGGACCACGAGGCGCTGGCGGCGTACTGCCTGATGCTCGGCGACGACGCACTGATCTACTCCCACCGGCTCTCCGAGTGGTGCAGCCGCGCGCCGGACCTCGAGGAGGACATCGCGCTCGCCAACGTGGCGCTCGACCTGCTCGGCCAGGCCCGGCTGCTGCTGGCGCGAGCGGCCGCGGCGGACCCCCGCGTCGTACCTGCGCTGCCGGAGGGCTCGCCGGTGCCGCCGGAGGACGCCCTCGCGTTCTTCCGCGACGACCAGGCGTTCCGCAACGTGCGCCTCGTCGAGCCCGACAACGGCGACTTCGCGGTCACGATCGTGCGGCTGCTGCTGTTCTCGACCTGGCGGCTCGCCCTGCTGCAGCGGCTGGTCGCCAGTCGCGACCAGGTGATCGCCGCGATCGCCGGCAAGGGGGTCAAGGAGCTGACCTACCACCGCGACTACGCGGGTCGCTGGTTCCTGACGCTCGCCCAGGGCACGGAGGAGTCGCGACGTCGGCTGGAGACGGCACTGACGGTGGTCTGGCCGCTGCACGACGAGCTGTTCCGCAGCCACCCCGTCGAGCAGGCCGTGGCCGCGCAGCAGGTCGGCGTCGACCCGGCGACGGTGGCCGACGAGGTCGCCGTGCTGCTGGAGCAGGTGTTCTCGGTCAGTGGCGTGGAGCGCCCGGAGGCCAAGCAGGTGGGCCCGGTCAACCGCGGCACGGGTCGCGACGGCCGGCACACCGAGGCGTTCGGCACGCTGCTCGCCGAGATGCAGGTGGTCGCGCGGGCGCACCCGATGGGCCAGTGGTGATGACGGTGGCGAGTCCCGACAGGCTCGACCAACGGGCTTGGGCGGTGGCGGCGTCCGTCACCGACCCCGAGATGCCGATGCTGACCCTCGAGGATCTCGGTGTGCTGCGTGAGGTCGAGGAGCAGGACGGCCGGGTGGTGGTCACGATCACGCCGACGTACTCCGGCTGCCCGGCGATGGCGACGATGCGTGACGACGTCGTGCATCGCCTGCAGGACAACGGTTTCCGCGATGTCGAGGTGCGGGTCAGCCTCTCCCCCGCGTGGTCGAGCGACTGGATCACGGAGCACGGCCGGCGAGCACTGGAGCAGCACGGCCTGTCCGCGCCGGGTCCGGCCCCGCGCCACGACGGGCCGGTGCCGATCTCGCTGACACCGAGGCGCCGCTCGATCGCTTGCCCGCGCTGCGGGTCGTCCGACGTCGGGCTGACCTCGGAGTTCGGGCCGACCGCGTGCAAGGCGATGTACCGCTGCACGTCGTGCCTGGAGCCGTTCGAGCACGTGAAGGAGATCTGATGACGATCTCGGAGGCTGCCGAGCGCGAGGAGCTGCGCCGCTCGACCCGCGCCCAGTTCCACGAGCTGACCGTGGCCGCGGTCGAGCCGCTGTGCGACGACGCGGTCGCGGTGACGTTCGACGTGCCCGCGGACCTGCGCGGCGACTACGACTTCGCCGCCGGTCAGTCGTTGACGCTGCGCCGCTACGTCCATGGCGCCGAGCATCGTCGTACGTACTCGATCTGCGCGGCGGTCGGCGCGAAGCCGCGGGTCGGTGTGCGCGAGATCCCGGACGGGATGTTCTCGCACTGGCTGGTGCACGACGTGCGTCCCGGCGACACGGTCGAGGTGCAGACGCCGACCGGCAGCTTCCGGGCCGACCCGGCCGAGGGCGGGCGGCACCTGTGCATCGCGGCCGGTTCCGGGATCACGCCGATGCTGTCGATCGCGTCGACCGTGCTGGCCAACCCGGCGTCGCGGCTGATGCTGCTCTACGGCAACCGGACCAGCGGCTCGGTGATGTTCGCCGAGGAGCTCGCGGACCTGAAGAACCGGCACGGCTCGCGGTTCGAGCTCGTGCACGTGCTGTCGCGCGAGCCGCGCGACGTCGAGCTGTTCTCCGGCCGGCTCGAGGCCGACCGGCTGCGCCGGCTGCTCACCGCGCTGGTGCCGCTGAGCGCCGTCGACCACGTGTGGCTGTGCGGGCCGTTCGGCATGATCGCCGACGCGCGAACGGTGCTGGCCGAGCTGGGCGTGCCGAAGGACCGCGTGCACTTCGAGCTGTTCTACGTCGACGAGCCGCCGCCCGAGGTGCACCGAGCGGAAGCCGTCGTCGAGGGCGACACCAGCGAGGTCACGGTGGTCCTCGACGGCCGACGTACGACCGCCCCGATGCCGAAGACCCAGAGCATCCTCGACTCCGCGCAGGCCACCCGCGCCGACCTCCCCTTCGCCTGCAAGGGCGGCGTGTGCGGCACCTGCCGCGCCCACCTGACCTCCGGCGAGGTCGACATGCGCCGCAACTACGCGCTCGACGACGAGGAGGTCGAGCGCGGCTTCGTGCTGACCTGCCAGAGCCACCCGGTGACCGACGAGGTCACGGTGGACTTCGACGCGTAGGGGTCGTTGGGGTGCGGTTTCGTCGTGGGATCTGCAGGTCCACCACGGTATGCAGGAACAACAACGACATCTCGGGCCGCCGCGCGAGCCTTCCACGGTGAACATGCGCCTCCCATGAGCTGCCCGTCGTGGGAAGCGCATGTTCGTCGGCATACCGTGGTGAACCGCCGCCAACAGCCTCTCCTCAATCAAACGGTTGACGATCGGAAACCCGAGGCAATACGATCTCCTCAACCAAGCAGTTGAGGTTCGGAAGGGCCGAGATGAGTGACCCGCTGTCGCAGGCGTTCGCGGCGCTGGCCGATCCGACCCGGCGCGACCTGGTGGCACGGCTGACCGACGGCGACGCCACCGTGGGGCAGCTGGCGGCGCCGTACCTGGTGAGCGTGCAGGCCGTCTCGAAGCACCTCAAGGTGCTCGAGCAGGCCGGCCTGGTCAGCCGCAGCGCGGAGGGGCACCGCAGTCCGGTGCACCTGGAGGCGGAGGTCTTCGACCTGATGACGAAGTGGATCGAGCGCTACCGGGAGCGGGCCGAGGCCCGCTACCGGCGGCTGGACGCGGTGCTGGCGGAGATGGACGACGAGGCAGCCGGGCACCGCCCGGCGGACGAGGAGACGGCATGAACGACACGCTCACGAGCACGAGGATCGAGGCGGATCCGACCCTCCCGATCATCCACCTCACGCGGGACTTCGCGGCCACCCCGGCCCAGGTGTTCCGGGCGCACACCGACCCGGAGCTGTTCGTCCGCTGGGTCGGCCCGGACGGGATGACGACCACGCTGGACCGCTGGGAGGCCAGCACCGGCGGCGGCTGGCGCTACGTCGCCACCCGGGACGGGAAGGAGTTCGGCTTCCACGGTTGCTTCCACGAGGTCCGGCCGGGCCGGATCGTGCAGACCTTCACCTGGGAGGGCGACCCGGACGGGGTCTCGCTGGAGACGCTCACCTTCGAGGACCTCGGTGACGGCCGCACCCGGCTGCACGCACAGTCCCTGTGCGACAGCTTCGAGAGTCGTGACGCCTGGCTGCGAAGCGGGATGCAGGCCGGCGTGGACCAGGGCTACGCCAAGCTGGACGCCCTGCTCACCTCCGGCGAGACCACCGAGGGAGCACCGGCATGACCCTCCCCACCGATCCGGCCGAACGCCACCGCGCGGTGGCCGCCGAGTTCACCGCCCGGGTGCTGGGCGCCTCCGACTGGGACGCGCCGGCCCCCGTGCCCGGATGGCGCGCGCGCGACGTGGTCGGTCACCTGGTCGAGTGGTTCCCGGCGTTCCTCACGAGTGCGACCGGCCTGGTGCTGGACCGGGGCCCGTCGCCGGAGGAGGACCCGGTCGCCGCCTGGCAGGTGCACGCCGACGCCGTGCAGCGGCTGCTCGACGGACCGGAGGCGGCCACCCCCTTCCGGCACCCGTTCGTGGGGGAGATGCCGCTGCCCGACGCGGTCGACCGGTTCTACGTCTCGGACGTGTTCATGCACACCTGGGACCTGGCCCGCGCCACCGGTCAGGACGAGCGGCTCGACCCGCAGACCTGCGCCGACCTGCTCGCCGGGATGGAGCCGATCGAGGAGATGATCCGTTCCTCGGGGCAGTACGGGCCCCGGGTGCCGGTGCCGGACGACGCCGACGCGCAGACCCGCATGCTCGGCTTCATCGGCCGTGATCCGCTGCGCGCCAGCGCATGACGTTCACGGCGTGACGGCGGCCAGCCCCTCGAACGCCAGGTCCGCCACGGACCTCTTCAGCACGGCCGGGTCAACGGCACCGTCGGGCCGGTACCACTCGACCAGCGAGTTCACCATCCCGAACAGCAGCCGGCTGATCAGGTCCGGAGGGATGTCCGCACGCAGGGCGCCCTCGTCGGCGGCCGCCTGCACCAGGCCGGCCAGCGTGTCGTCGAGGGCGCGCCGGCGACGCAGCGCGTCGAGCTCGACCTCGCTGTTGCCGTGCACCCGGAGCAGCAGCGTGACCGCCGGCAGGTGGTCGACCAGGACCGCCACCGACTCCTCGACCGCGGTGCGCAGCCGGTCGGCCGCGCTCATCGACGGGGCCTGCTCGACGGCGCCGTCGATCGCCGTACTGAGACCGTCGAGCGCCTCGTCGAGCGCGGCGGCGAGCAGGTGCTCCTTGCTCGGGACGTGGTGGTAGATCGCGGACTTGGTCAGCCCCAGCTCGCGGGCCAGGTCACCCATGCTGGTGCCCTCGTAGCCCTGCCGGTTGAACACCTCGATGGCACGCCGCAGGACCGTCTCCTGGTCGTAGCCGGGCCGGCCGCGACGGGGAGTCGAAGCGTCCGTGACCGCGTCGTCCATGGCACTCATGCTGTCACCTTTACGCTGGCTCGATGGCGAAGTCCTTCACCCACCGGCTCCGGGTCAGGTACGTCGAGTGCGACATGCAGGGCATCGTCTTCAACGCCCACTACTACACGTGGATCGACGACGCCTACACCGAGCTGTGGCGCGACGCGTTCGGCCCGCTGAGCGCCCTGCGCGACCGCGGCTGCGACTTCGTGGTGGCCGAGTCGTCGGCGAGGTTCCGGGCATCCGCACGCTTCGACCAGGAGATCGACGTGGCGGTCGCCGTCGAGTCGTTGAGCACCACGTCGATGACCACGACGCACACGTTCTTCCACCAGAACCAGCTCCTGGTCGAGGGCCGGATCCGGCACGTCTGCGTCGACCCGGAGTCGATGACCAAGACGCCGTGGCCGGACGACGTGCGCGCGGCGTTCGCGCCGTACGTCAACGTGGGCAGCTAACGCTTGATCACCAGCTTGACCCGGATCAGGTTGTGGTCCGACGGGACCATGCCGCGCAGCGTGTTGCTGCCGTGGGGGACGTTGACCACCATCGACCAGCCGCGCACGGACAGCCGGTTGCTGGCGAACAGGTAGTCGACGTCCTGCCCGGCGTACTTCCTGCTCCACGAGTGCCCCAGCTGGCGCTGGTAGAAGTTCACCGAGTTGAGGTTGCCCCGGTGCACCCGGTGCGGCCGCGCCCGGCTGATCTTGAGGTTGCCGGCGGAGGTCTGCCCGAGCGTGTCGCCGAAGCCGGCCTTCCGCATCCGCGGCAGGAACTTCGCGGCCGCGTTGCCCTTCTGGTTGCGGGTCGCATTGAAGTCGCCACCGATCACGACGGGGTGTCCGTGCGCGAGCCGGGGTACGACGTGGATCAGCTGCTTCCACTGCTTCTTCCGGACCTTCTTGCTCGCCGTCTCGAGATGCACGCTCGCGAAGAAGAACTTCTTGCCCGTCGACCGGTGCCGGAAGATCGCCCACGCCATCATCCGGGGCCCGTCCGCCTTGGACTCCTGCGCCTTCCAGGTCAGCGCGCCTCGCTTGAGCAGCCTGACCGTGTGCGCGTTGTAGATGATCCGGGTCGCCCGGGAGTGGAGCTCGGTGGTGATCTTCCGGTAGCGGGTGGCACCGGTCGCGTTGTGGTTCAGCCGGTGGACCAGGTCGGTGTACTGCGTGCGTCCGCTCGGCAGCTTCTTGTCCGCGTTGGCCTCCTGGAGCGCGATCACGTCAGCAGGCTTGCCCCGCTGGCCGACCGGCGCCTGGGCCAGCAGCTGACGGGCGACTGTCGCCCGCCGGTCCTTCCATGGCCTGTGCGCGGAGTGGCCCTTGCCGTCGGTGAGGATCCCGCTGATGTTCCAGGTCGCCACGCGGAGGAAGTGCGGGTGGGACGAGGCGCTCGCGGACGGAGCCGCTGCCCGGACCGCGGGAGCAGCCGGGGACGAGGCCGCTGCCACGACCGGGCCGGTCGTCGCCAGCAGCACCGCGGTGACAGCTCCCGAGAGCAGTCGGGCGGTCGCTCGTCGTCGCACTGTCCTGGACCTCATGGCCACAGCACGGTAGTCGCGATCTGTCCCATTGGCCACAGTCATCGACTCATCCGACTCATCCGTCACAGGTTGACGGCTCAACGGTTTGGCCGGCGCACCTGCGGGTAATCCATGATCACGGGTCCCTTCGAAGCAAGGACAGGCATCACCATGAGCACCGATCACCGCCAGCAGACGCACGAGCGTGCCAAGGTGGCCCAGGCCGACGGCGAGCTCCAGGGAATGATCCTCCTGATGGCCATCCTGCTGCTGATGGTCCCGCTCGTCGCCCTGTTCACGAGCTAGCAGGCAGCCACCGGGCTCCTCGTTCGACGAGCCGTACCAACGCTCCGAGGACCCCCTTCGACGTCACCGCTCGAGGAGTCTCGTGGCGGCCTCGAGGGCCCAGTACGTCAGCACGATGTCGGCACCCGCGCGCCGGATCGAGGTCAGCGACTCGACGATCGCGGCGTCGCGGTCGATCCAGCCGTTGGCGGCGGCGGCCTCGACCATGGAGTACTCGCCGGAGACGTTGTAGGCCGCGACCGGCACGTCGACGGCGCGGCGGACCGCGGACACCACGTCGAGGTAGCCGAGCGCCGGCTTCACCATCACGATGTCGGCGCCCTCGTCGACGTCCAGCAGCGCCTCACGCACGCCCTCGCGGCCGTTGGCGGCGTCCTGCTGGTAGCTGCGACGGTCGCCCTGGAGCGAGGAGTCGACGGCCTCGCGGAACGGGCCGAAGAACGACGAGGCGTACTTCGCCGAGTAGGCCAGGATCCCGACCTGCTCGTGGCCCTCCGCGTCGAGCGCCCGTCGTACGGCGCGGACCTGGCCGTCCATCATCCCGCTGGGTCCGACGAGGTCGACCCCGGCGGCGGCGTGGGCCAGGCCCATCTGCGCGTAGACCTCCAGCGTGCGGTCGTTGTCGACGCCACCATCGGGTCCGAGGACGCCGCAGTGGCCGTGGTCGGTGAACTCGTCGAGGCACAGGTCGCTCATCACCGTCAGCGCGTCGCCCACCTCGGCGACGACGTCGGTGATCGCGGTGTTCAGGATGCCGTCGGGGTCGAGCGCACCCGAGCCCTCGGCGTCCTTGGTGACCGGGATGCCGAAGAGCATCACGCCGCCCAGCCCGGCGGCGGCGGCCTCCGAGGCGGCCTTCCGCAGCGAGTCGCGGCTGTGCTGGACGACGCCGGGCATCGATCCGATCGGCACCGGCTCGGTCGCGTCCTCGCGGACGAACATCGGCAGCACCAGCTGCGCCGGACGCACCGACGTCTCGGCCACGAGCCGGCGCAGCGACGGCGTGCGCCGGAGTCGCCGCGGCCGGATCTCGGGGCCGATGCCGCTCACGTCAGCTGCTCGCCTTGCGCCGGGTGGCCGGCCGCCGCTCGGACGGACGGGTCACCGGCTGGCCGGACTCGATCATCGCGGCGCGACGTTCGGCGCCGAAGTCGGCGAGCGCGTCGACCAGCGACTCCACGGACGGGTTCGGCGCGAGCACGTCGACCCGCAGGCCGTGCTCCTCGGCGGTCTTCGCCGTGGCCGGACCGATCACCGCGATCACCGTCGAGGCGTGCGGCTTGCCGGCGATGCCGACCAGGTTGCGCACCGTCGAGGACGAGGTGAACACGACCGCGTCGAACTTGCCGGTCTTGATCGCCTCGCGCACCGGCGCCGGCGGCGGAGCCGCGCGCACCGTGCGGTAGGCGGTCACGTCGTCGCACTCCCAACCGAGGTCGACCAGACCGGCGACCAGGTTCTCGGTCGCGATGTCGGCCCGCGGGAGGAAGACCCGGTTGATCGGGTCGAGCACGTCGTCGTAGGGCGGCCAGTCCTCGAGCAGACCGCGCGCGCTCTGCTCGCCCGACGGCACCAGGTCGGCGCGCAGGCCCCAGGCAGCGATCGCCTCGGCGGTCTTGTCGCCGACCGCGGCGATCTTCAGGCCGGAGAAGGCACGGGCGTCGAGGCCGTACTCCTCGAACTTCTCGCGCACCGCCTTGACCGCGTTGACGGAGGTGAAGGCGATCCACTCGTAGCGACCCTCGACCAGGCCACGCACGGCCTTGTCCATCTGCTGCGGGTTGCGGGGCGGCTCGACGGAGATCGTCGGCACCTCCTCGGGCACCGCGCCGAAGCCACGGAGCCGCGCGGACAACGTGCCCGCCTGCTCCTTGGTGCGCGGCACCAGCGCCCGCCAGCCGAACAGCGGCTTGGTCTCGAACCAGGACAGCTTCTCGCGCAGGTCGACCACCGCGCCGACCACGGTGACCACGGGCTGGGTCAGTCGGGCGGTCTTCGCGTCGGCCGCGATGCACGAGAGCGTCGAGACGACGGTCTCCTGGGTGGTCGTGGTGCCCGCATGGGTCATCGCGACCGGGGTCTCCGGCGACCGGCCGCCCGCGATCAGGGCGTCGGCGATCTCGGCCATGCGCGGGAGCGCCGCGAGGAGCACCAGCGTGTCGTGGTCGGCGTACGACGCCCAGTCGACCTTCGGGGCCGACGCCGAGACGACGGCGAACTCGCGGTGGTCCTTGCTGGTCACCGGGATGCCGGCGTAGGCCGGGACCGCGGTGGCGGCGGAGACACCGGGCACGACCTCGAAGCCGAGGCCGGCCTTGACCACGGCCTGGGCCTCTTCAGGTCCGGACGCGTGGACGAACGGGTCACCCGAGACCAGGCGTACGACGCGGTGGCCGGCCTTCGCCGGGGACACCACCATCTTGGCGCGGGCCGCGTTGGTCAGCGGGGTGCCGTCGTCACCGAAGCCGCCGTCGACGAGCTCGGGGCAGGGCGCGTCACCGACGAGGGTGCGCACCAGGTCGGCGTGTCCGGGAACCTCGGTCACCACCACGTCGGCGGCGCGGATCAGGTCGACCGCTCGCAGGGTCAGCAGGTCGGGGTCACCCGGCCCGCTGCCGACGAAGGAGACCCAGCCCACCGGCTTGGGCGCCTTCTGGGGCGCGCCGGAGCCGGAGGTGCGTGCGGAGGCAGATGCAGTCTTGGTCACAGTCGCTCACTTGCTGTTGCGGTTGCTGGTGCTTCGTGCGGGTCGATCAGATCTGCGGCACCCTCGGCCAGCATCTCGGCTGCGAGGGCACGGCCCACGGCGACGGGGTCGTCGGTGGAACCGCTGGCGGAACGTCGTACGGACAGGGTGCCGTCGGTGGACAGGGCCACGGCGCGGACCCAGAGCTCGTCGCCGTCGTCACCCTCGACGACCTCGGCCAGGGCGCCCACGGGAGCGGAGCAGCCGGCCTCGAGCTCGGCGAGGACGGTGCGTTCGCAGGCGACGGCTGCGTGCGTGCGGGGGTCGTCGAGCGCGGTGCGGAGCTCGCCGGCGAGCGCGTCGCCGGCGCGGCACTCGACCGCGAGCGCGCCCTGGCCGGGGGCCGGGAGCATCTGCAGCGGGTCGAGGGTCTCGGTGATCTCGTCGGTGCGGCCGAGCCGGGCCAGCCCGGCGCGGGCCAGCACGACGCCGTCGAGGTCGCCGGAGCCGACCTTGGCGATCCGGGTGTCGACGTTGCCGCGCACCCCGACCAGCTCCAGGCCGAGGCCGAGCGCCTCGAGCTGGGCCACGCGACGCGGGGACCCGGTGCCGACGGTGCTGCCGACCGGGAGCTCACCGAGGGTGAGGCCGTCGCGGGCGACGAGCGCGTCGCGCGGGTCCTCGCGGGAGGGTACGGCGGCGAGCTCGATGCCCTCGGCGGGCGCGGTCGGCAGGTCCTTGAGCGAGTGGACGGCGACGTCGACGTCACCGCGGACCAGCGCGTCGCGGAGGGCACCGACGAACACGCCGGTGCCGCCGATCGTCGCGAGCGGGGCGCTGGTGCGGTCGCCCTCGGTCTTCACCTCGACCAGCTCGACGTCACGGCCGGTCGCGGCGCGGAAGGCGTCGGCGACGTGACCGCACTGGGTGCGGGCGAGCACGGAGCCGCGGGTGCCGAAGCGGACGACGGTCAGTGGGGTGCTCACTGGACCCCCTCCGCCCGGGTCACGGCGTCGACGGCGTCGGGGTCGAGGGCGAACAGCTCGGCCAGGGCGGCGGCGTAGGACACCGCACCCTCCTGGTTGGCCAGCTCCTTGACCCGCACCGTGGGCTGGTGGAGCAGCTTGTCGGCGACGCGGCGCACGGCGTGCAGGATCTCGTCGCGCGTCACCTCGTCGAGGTCGGGCAGCCGGTGGTCGATGCGCTGCATCTCGGTCTCGACCACGCCGGTCGCCATGCTGCGCAGCGCGACCAGGGTCGGCGTCACGCTCGCGGCCCGGCGAGCGGCGAGGAACGCGGCGAGCTCCTGGGCGACGATCGTGCGGACACCGGAGACGGCTACCTCGCCCTCGGTGTCGCGGAGCTCCTCGGACAGTGTCGCCAGGTTGATCAGGGTGACGCCGGGCAGGTCGCCCGCGGCGGGCTCGACGTCGTGCGGGAGCGCGAGGTCGACGATCATCAGCGGCTTGTCGCTGCCGTAGCGGGAGGCGGCCACGCGGTCGGCCGTGAGCATCACGCCCGTCGCGCCGGTGCAGCTGATCAGGACGTCGGCGACCGCGAGCTCGGCCGGGATCGCGGTCAGGTCGACGGCGCGCGCGTCGTACTCAGCGGCCAGCCGGTCGCCGTGGGCACCGGTGCGGTTGGCGACGACCAGGTCGGCGCCGGCGCGGGAGGCCGTGGCCACCGCGAGCGAGGCCAGCGATCCGGCTCCGACGACGAGCACCCGCTTGCCGCGGACGTCGCCGATGTGGTCCGTCGCGCGGGCCAGCGACTCGGTGACCAGCGACGGAGCGAAGCGGTCGATGTCCGTCTCCGCGTGCGACCGCTTGCCGACCCGCAGCGCCTGCTGGAACAGCAGGTTGAGGGACGGGCCGACGGTGCCGAGCTCCTGGCCCACCCGCAGCGCCTCACGGGCCTGGCCGAGGATCTGGCTCTCGCCGACGACCATCGAGTCCAGCCCGGATGCGACGTGGAAGAGGTGGGAGACCGCGCCGTCGTCGTAGTGCACGTAGAGGTGCGGCAGGAAGTCCTCGGGGTCCTCGCCGGCGTGCTCGCAGAGCAGCCGGGAGACGGCCTCGACGCTGCCGTGGAAGCGGGTCACGTCGGAGTAGATCTCCACCCGGTTGCAGGTGGCGAGCACCGTCGCCTCCGAGACGTGGTCCTGGTCGACCACGTCGCGGGAGAGCTTGCTGGCGCCCTCGGGATCGAGCGCGAGCCGCTCGAGGACCGCCACCGGGGCGCTCTTGTGGGAGATGCCCACCACCAGGACGCTCATGCCGACCTGCCCTTGCGGCTCTCGCCCGGCGCGGCCTTGCGCTGCTCGTGGTAGGCGAGGATCTGGAGCTCGATCGAGAGGTCGACCTTGCGCACGTCGACCTCGTCGGGCACGGAGAGCACGGTCGGCGCGAAGTTCAGGATGCTCGTGACCCCCGCTGCGACCATCCGGTCGCAGACGTCCTGGGCGGCGGCGGCGGGAGTGGCGATCACCCCGATCGCGACGCCGTGCTCGCGGACGATCGCGTCGAGCTCGTCGAACCGGCGGATCTTCATGCCGGCCACGACCTGGCCGGTGCGGTCGGTGTCGGCGTCGAGCAGCGCGACGATGCGGAAGCCGCGGGAGCTGAAGCCGGAGTAGTTGGCGAGCGCGTGGCCCAGGTTGCCGATGCCGACGATCACGACCGGCCAGTCGTGGGTCAGGCCGATCTCGCGGGCGATCTGGTAGCGCAGGTACTCCACGTCGTAGCCGACGCCACGGGTGCCGTAGGAGCCGAGGTGCGAGAGGTCCTTGCGGAGCTTGGCCGAGTTGACCCCCGCCGCACCCGCGAGCTCCTCGCTCGAGCAGGTGGTGGTGCCGCTGTCCACGAGGGTGCTCAGCGCCCGCAGGTACACCGGAAGGCGTGCCACGGTGGCCTCGGGAATGCGGGTAGTCGTCACTGCTCGGTCTCCACCAGCGTCGCCCCGGGAACGTTGGCGATCCCGTGTCAGAGCGGCGGTTCTCAGTCACTGTAAGAGTTTGTGAACTCGGGAACAAACCGAGCGTGGTGGGCGGCTAGCACATGTGGGATCCGTCACCGCCCGCGGGGTGAGACGGCTCAGGAGAGGGCGCGGCGGAGGCGCACCTCGTCGACCCGCCAGAAGTCGTGCCGCTTGCCGTCGACGAAGGTCACCGGGATCTCCTCGCCGTACGCGCGCACCAGGTCGGGCGAGGTCGTGATGTCCACCTCGTCGTACGACGTGCCGAGGTCGGCGCAGACCCGCTCCACGACGGCGCGGGCGTCGTCGCAGAGGTGGCAGCCCGGCTTCGAGTACAGCCGGACCCGGGGTCGGCTCACTCCAGGAGTCCCAGCGAGCGGCGCCGCTCGGTGGCCCGGAGCCGGCCCTTCTGGACCTTGCCGGTGACCGTGTAGGGCAGCTCGTCGACCACGTGGATCACCGTCGGCTGCTTGAACCGGGCCAGCCGGCGGCCGCACTGCTGCTGCACCAGTCCCGGGAGCTCGCCCCTGTCGACGCCCTCGCGCGGCTTCACGTAGGCGACCACGGCCTCCCCCGTGCGCTGGTCGGCGACGCCGATCACGGCCACCTCGGCGACCTCGGGGACCTCCGTGATCACCTCCTCGACCTCGCTCGGGTAGACGTTGAACCCGGAGACGATCACCAGCTCCTTGAGCCGGTCGACCAGGAACAGGTCACCGCTGGGGTCGAGGAAGCCGACGTCGCCGGTGGCGTACCAGCCGTCCGCGTCGGGCCCGTCGGAGCCGTCCGGCCAGTAGCCGGAGAACAGGTTCTGGCCGCGGATCCAGATCTCGCCGGGGTCGTCGCCCTCAGGCTCGTGGCCCTGCTCGTCGACCAGCCGGATCTCGACGCCCGGCAGGGCAGCGCCGACCGAGCCGGGCTGCATCTCCTTGCTGCACAGCGTGGAGGTGACCACCGGAGAGGCCTCGGTCAGCCCGTAGCCCTGGTGCACCTCGATGTCGGTGGTGCTGGTGAACCACTCGATCAGGTCCACCGAGAGCGGCGCGGAGCCGGACAGCGCGAGCCGGAGCGGGCCGAGCCGGTCCTTGAGGTGCTCGACCGAGCGCCAGTAGGCGAACACCGGCGGGGCGACGGGGAGGACCGTGATCGCCTCGTCCTCGATGATGTCGAGCGCGCCCTCGGGGTCGAAGCCCTCGACCAGCACCATCCGTGCCTGGTGGCACAGGAGCTGGCCGAGCACCGCGTTGAGGCCGTAGACGTGGAACAGCGGCAGGACGCCGAACACGACGTCGTTGCCGTGGATCATCGGCGGGTCGACCTCGGCCACCTGCCCGATGTTGGCCAGCAGCGCCCGGTGGCTGAGCATCGCGGCACGCGGGCGGCCCGACGTACCAGACGTGTAGAGGAGTACGGCGAGCGCCTCCGGGTCGTCGGGAGCGGGCGTCGGCCGGCCGGTCTCCGCGACGAGGTCGCTCCAGGCGTGCTCGCCGGGCTGGGCGGCGGCGTCGATCGCGACCACCCGCGGTCGGGACGCACGCGCTCGGGTCTCCTCGTCGGCACCCTCGAGTGCCTCCGTGAGCCCGCCCACGGCCGCGCGGACCGTCTCCACGGTGTCGGCGTCGGCGAACACCATCCGGGCGCCCGAGTCGGCGATCATCCGCACCAGCTCGCCGGTGGCGCTGCGCGGGTTGACCGGCACCGTCACGAGCCGGGCACGCAGGGCGCCGAGGTAGGCGGCGACGAACTCGATCCGGTTGCCGACGGCGATCACGACCCGGTGGCCGGCCACCATCCCCGCGGTCGAGAGGCCGTGCGCGACGGCGTCCACCAGGGCGTCCAGCTCACGCCAGGTGACCCGTCGGCCGGACGTCGCCTCGACCAGAGCGATGCGCTCCGGCTCCCGCTCTGCGGCCAGGCCGAGGAGCTGGGCGACGTTCGACTCCATCCGGGGAGTCTGTCACACAGGGCTGCCCCGAAAACCGCATACGCTGGCACCCGTGACGCCCCCTCGATCACCGCGTCCGCGCCGCCCGCCGGACCTCCAGCGCCGCTCGTCGATGGCGGGCCAGGCCTCGGCCGCGATCCACGAGGTGGAGACCGCCCTCGAGGTGGCCCCCGACCCGACCGCGGCGGCCTTCTTCGACGTCGACAACACCGTGATGCAGGGCGCCTCGATCTTCCACCTGGCCAGGGGCCTGCACCGGCGCAACTTCTTCACCACCCGCGACATCGTGGGCGCGGCCTGGAAGCAGGCGTACTTCCGCATCGTCGGCGTCGAGGACCCCGACCACGTCGCGGAGACCCGGGCCGCGGCGCTCGGCTTCATCGCCGGGCACACGGTCGAGGAGCTCGAGTCGCTGGGCGAGGAGATCTTCGACGAGGCGATGGCGCACCGGATCTGGCCCGGCACCCGGGCGCTCGCCCAGATCCACCTCGACGAGGGCCAGCGGGTCTGGCTGGTGACCGCAGCCCCGATCGAGATCGCCCGGATCATCGCGCGCCGGCTCGGCCTGACCGGCGCCATGGGCACCGTGGCGGAGCACGTCGACGGCATCTACACCGGCCGGCTGGTCGGTGACCTGCTCCACGGGCCGGCGAAGGCCGAGGTGGTCGCGGCGCTCGCCGAGCGTGAGGGGCTCGACCTGGCGCGCTGCTCGGCGTACTCCGACTCCTGGAACGACCTGCCGCTGCTCTCGCTCGTCGGCGACCCGTGCGCGGTCAACCCCGACAACCGGCTGCGGGAGTACGCCCGGCAGCAGGGCTGGCGGATCCGCGACTACCGCACCGGCCGCAAGGCGGCCCGGCTCGGCGTGGTCGCGGCGGGTGTGGGTGGGGCCGTCGCCGGCTCCGTCGCGGCGGGTGTCGCGATCCGGCGCAAGGCGCACTGAGGGGCGCCGACCCCCACCGGCTGGTCCAGACCTCCCATCCGGCACGTCGCCGCTCCCCGAACCACGTGGTGGGAGGCGTGTGATCGGTCACCAAGGTGTAGGCAACGACGCTCGCGGGCACTTACTCTGGGTCGAATCGGTCCGGCGGGGATCCCGGAGAGGGAGCGTCATGCGCGCAGGCGGGAGCAACGGCTTCGACGCGCTGCGCCGTGCTCTCGCGGCGGTCATCGAGCCGCAGCCGCTGCCGGCCGGTCCTCCGATGCGCGTCCTGTTCTCCCAGGCGGTCGACGCCGAGGCCGGCCGGGCCGGTCCGGGTGGCTCCCCGGGTGGCTCCCCGGGTGGCTCGCCGGGTGCTCCGGGTGACGACCACGAGCACGCGATCTCCAGCGCCGACGACGAGGCCGACCGCGAGCGCCTGATCGCCCTCGTGGAGCTCGCCCGTGGTGGCGACAAGGACGCCTTCGGGATGCTCTACGACCACTACCACGTGTCGGTCTACCGCTTCGTGTACTACCGGGTCGGCTCGGTCGCGCTCGCCGAGGACCTCACCGGCGAGACCTTCTTCCGGGCGCTGCGCAGCATGAACGGCTTCCGCTGGCAGGGCCGTGACTTCGGCGCCTGGCTGATGACGATCGCCCGCAACCTGACCACCGACCACTTCAAGTCCGGCCGCACCCGCCTCGAGCAGACCACCGAGGACATGTCCACACTGGACACCGAGACCGAGGGCCCGGAGAGCTCGGTGCTCGCGCACCTGACCAACGAGGCCCTGCTGACCGCGCTGCGCGACCTCCCACAGGACCAGCAGGACTGCCTCGTCATGCGGTTCCTCCAGGGCATGTCGATCGCCGAGACCGCCGACGTGCTCGACCGCAGCGCAGGGGCGGTCAAGCAGCTCCAGCTGCGCGCCGTACGCAACCTCGCGGCGCTGCTGCCGGAGGGGATGCGCTGATGCGGACATTCCCGACACAGATCATCCTCGTCACCGCCGTAACCTCACCCGTCTCAGCGTCGTTGAGCCGTGCAGAGGGAAGCGCCGAGCTGACAGGACATGTGCGATGAACGCGTTGCTCCCGGCCAACCGCCGGGCAGAGAGGTTCGCCGCCCTGGTCGACGCCCTGCAGGACCCGGGGTCGACCACGGGGGCCGACCAGCGCTACGCATCTCTGCTCGAGGTGGTCGGCACCCTCCGCACGGCCGCCGCCGACGCGCCCGTACCCCGCGCCGACTACGCCGCCGACCTGCGCTCCCGGCTGATGGCCGAGGCCGACACGGCACTGGTCCCGACCGACGCCCGCCTGGTCATCCCGCAGCGGCACACTCCCCAGCGCAGGCAGAGCAAGGTCACCGCCGCGGTCGCGGGTCTGGTCCTGGTCGGGTCCAGCGCGGGCATGGCGGTCGCGGCCCAGAGCAGCGTCCCCGGCGACGGCCTCTACCCGATCAAGCGTGGCCTCGAGCACGTCAACCAGACGATGAGCTTCTCCGACGCCGGCCGCGGTCGCGACCTCCTCGGCCAGGCCAGCTCCCGCCTCGACGAGGTCGGCACGCTTCTGGACCGCGACGCCTCCGACGCCGAGATCGCGGCCACGCTGCGCAGCTTCAGCAGCAGCGCGGGCGACGGCGCCGACCTGCTGTTCCGCACCTACCAGCGCGGGGGCAACGACGCCGACATCGCCACCGTGCGTGACTTCGCGGGCACCCAGATGGGCGTCCTCACCCAGCTCGCCGAGACGGCTCCGACCTCACTGCAGACCGACTTCGCCGACGCCGCCCAGCTGCTGACCGACCTCGACCAGCAGGCCACCACGCTGTGCTCCGACTGCGGCGCCCGCGGCGCGCTCGAGCTGCCGGCGAAGCTGCGGCTGGTCTCCGCCGAGTCCTCCTTGAACGACCTGCTCGACCTGACCACACCGGTCGCGCCCGCGACCGGCCCGACGACGCCGGCGAGTGACAGCGGGGCCGCTGGTACGCCGCCCACCGCTGGCGTCCCCGCCGCCGGCGCTCCGGTCAGCACCAGCGACACGAGCGCGATCACGCTGCCGCCGCTGGAGGCCCTCCTCGGCGGATCGCGCGGCACCCCCGCCTCGACGGACACCTCGACCTCCACCGGCGCCGGCACGGGTTCGCCCGGTGACGGGCTCCCGACGCCCAGCGTCGGCACGTCCGGGCTGCCGAACGTCGACGACGTCACCGACCAGGTCAAGAAGGACCTCGGTTCGGTGACCGACCCGCTCAAGCCGAAGCCCTAGCAGCCGGCGGAGTGGCTCAGCGGCCGAAGACGGACGACCGCTGCCGGAGCAGCGTGTAGAGCGTCTGCTGGATCGTCTCCCGCACCTGGTCGGTGACGTTGAAGACCAGCATCGGGTCGTCGGCCGCACCCTCGTCGTAGGAGTCGGTGCGGATCGGCTCGCCGAACTCGATCAGCCACTTCGACGGAAGCGGCACCAGGCCGAGCGGTCCGAGCAGCGGGAACAGCGGCGTGATCGGGATGTAGGGCACGCCCAGCAGCCGGGCCAGCGAGGGGATGTTGCCGACCAGCGGGTAGATCTCCTCCGCACCGACCACCGACGTCGGCACGATCGGGACGCCGGTGCGCATCGCGGCCGACACGAAGCCGCCGCGGCCGAACCGCTGGAGCTTGTAGCGCTCCGAGAACGGCTTGCCGATGCCCTTGAAGCCCTCGGGCCAGACCCCGACCAGCTCGCCGCCGCGCAGCATCCGCTCGGCGTCCTCGTTGCAGGCCAGGGTGGCGCCGCCCATGCGGGCCAGCTCACCCACCAGCGGCATCTTGAAGACCAGATCGGCGCCGAGCGGGCGCAGGTGGCGGCCGATGTGGTCGTGGATCGTCACGCCGGTCATCAGGCCGTCGATCGGCACCGTGCCGGAGTGGTTGGAGACGACCAGCGCCCCACCCTCGGTCGGGATGTTCTCGATGCCCCGGACCTCGATCCGGAACCACTTCTGCGCGATCGGCCGGAGCGCGGTCAGGAAGAACCGCTGGGTGATCTCCGCGTCGAAGCCGTACTCGTCGACCACGTAGTCGCCGGTGAGCCGGCGGCGCAGGAACGCCAGGAACTCCGCGAGCCGGGGCTCCCAGCTCTCGCCGAACAGCTCCTTGGAGGCGCTGGTGAACGCGGCCAGCCAGTCCACGACCGGGATGCCCTGGCGCGGGGTGGCGTGGGCGACCAGCGGGCTGGGCTGGGGTGCCGGTGCGTCGGCGGGTGCCTCAGGCGCCTCGTCCACGGGCTGCTCGGGAGCCTGCTTCGCCCGCTTGGGCGTCGGCGGCGGCGTGCTCCGCTGGCGGGGTGGCGTGGCCGGCGTCTTGCCGGGGCCGGCCAGGCCGCGCGATGAGCTCGAGGGCTTGGCGGCGCCGGACCCCCGGCCGGGACGGCCACGGGTGCCGAGCGGACGCTCTGGGTCGCCGCCCAGCGGGATGATGTCGGCGTCAGGCACGGCCGCCTCCGATCGCGGTGGTGTGCCCGTCGCTCTCGCGGCGGGCTGGGCGTCCGGAAGGGCTCAGCGCGCCCGTGAGCACGTCCTCGGCGGCGACGACGCGCTCGGCGGAGAGCAGTCCGGGCGCGAGCGCCGTACCGAAGTCGGCGAAGGCCTCGTGCGTCGTGTAGCGCGGCGTGTAGCCGAGCTCCGTGCGCATCCGGGTGGTGTCGACGCCACGGCCGTAGGTCAGGAAGGCCACCTGCTCAGGCGAGAAGTCGGCCAGCCGCATCTGCCGCATCGCCGACCCGAACGACGCGACTGCGAACGTCGGCAGCTTGATGCTGGCCCGGCCGATCCGCCGGATCGCCTGCGACAGCATGATCAGTCCGTCGCCCGCGACGTTGAACGTGCCGTGCACGCCGACGAGCGTCGCGTGCTGGATCGCACCGAGCAGGTCGTGCTCGTGCAGGAACTGGAGCCGGGCGTCGAAGCCGAGCACGGTGGGGATCACCGGCAGCTTGAAGTAGGACACGATCGGTGAGTTGACCATCGGCCCGATCACGTTGGCCGCGCGCAGCATGGTCACCGTCACGTCGGGACGGCGCCGGGCGAAGCCGCGGACGTAGGACTCGACCTCGACGACGTCCTTGGCGTAGCCGGCGCGGGCCTGCCTCTTCGGGCCCATGTCCTCGGTGAACATCGCCGGATCACGGTTGGTCGAGCCGTAGAACGCGGTGCTGGACTTCACCACCAGGTGCTTCAGGGACGGCGCCTGCTGGGCGGCCGCCAACAGCTGCATGGTGCCGATGACGTTCTGTTCCTTCATCGACGTGCGGCCGCCGGCGTTGCCGGGGCTCGCGATCACGCTCATGTGGACGACGGTGTCGACGTTCTCCCGCGCGATCACCTTGGCGATCACGGGGTTGCGGATGTCGGCCCGGACGAAGGACACGGTGCCGAGGTCGCCACGCGGGGGCAGGACGTCGACCCCGATCACGCGGTCGACCTCGGGCAACGCGGTGAGCTGGCGCGCCATCCGCCTGCCGAGGTCCATGGAGACCCCGGTGACCAGGACGACGCGACCCATCCGGCTGTTGCCCGTCAGCGGGTCACTTGCCCAGACGACGACGCTGCACGCGCGTCTTCTTGAGCAGCTTGCGGTGCTTCTTCTTGGCCATCCGCTTGCGACGCTTCTTGATGACGGAACCCACGCTGGAGCCTTTCGAGACGGTGTACGACGGGTGGAGCAGGCACGACGGCGGAGGCCGTGGCCACACGAGTCGGAGACAGCAGCCTAACCGCCGGCGCCCGGCCACACGAACCGGGCGAGGTGGGCGGACGCACGCAACGGGCGTGACTGCTGTCACGCCCGTCGCGGTGCGGCTGTGCTGTGCCTGTGATGCTGCCGGTCCGGTGGTCCGGCCGAGCCCGAGGGCCGGACGACCGACGGGGCTCAGCCGGTCTGGTAGAAGCTGTTCTTGAGGTACTCGTTCACGTCCTGCTCGCTCACGCGAAAGGAACGTCCGACCCGAACGGCCGGGAGCTCGCCAGAGTGCACGAGCCGGTAGACCGTCATCTTGGAAACCCGCATGACGGCGGCAACCTCTGCCACCGTCAGGAACTTCACCTCCGAGATGTCTCCGTTGAGGTTCGAGCTCATGTCCGCACCACTTTCCCAGGCACGTCTCCGGCTTCCCCACCAGAGATCACGCGTGCAACGCTGAGGTGAGAATAGGGCCTTGTGTGACTGGTGTGGAAGCAAAGTCTCAAACCTGAAGCCGCTGCGAGCCAAAGAATCACGTGTCCAGCCCCACCAATCAGGGCGAATTGGGACATCAGGGCGTCGGATCGAGGCCATTCAGTGGGAAAGTCGCCACCCGGGTCGCCTGGATCGACCTGTCTAGCCAGGTCTCCGGATTGAAGCCCTCGCTCCAGTCGCGGTAGTCCGGAACCCGTCCGTCGGTCATCCGCGTCGGAGCGTCCTGCTGGAGCACCTCGGCGACGTGACCGCGCCAGTCCTCGGGGGTCTCCGTCTCTGGGTCGACGGGGTGACCGGACACCACCCCGAGCAGGTGCGTCCAGGCCCGCGGGACCACGTCGACGATCGCGTAGCCACCCCCGCCGGTCACCACCCACTTGCCGCCGGTGACCTCGTGCGCGAGGTCGTGGAGCGCCTGGTAGGCCGCCCTTTGACCGTCGACGCTGAGCATCAGGTGGGCCAGCGGGTCGCTCGCGTGCGAGTCGCAGCCGTGCTGGGTGACGAGCACGTCGGGGGCGAACTCCCGCACCAGTGGCGGCACGACGGCGTGGAAGGCGCGCAGCCACCCCGCGTCACCGGTGCCGGGCGGGAGCGCCACGTTGACCGCGCTGCCCTCCGCCTCGGGCCCGCCGAGGTCGTGCGCGAAGCCGGTGCCGGGGAACAGCATCTGGCCGGTCTCGTGGATCGAGATCGTGAGCACCCGCGGGTCGTCCCAGAACACCTGCTCGACGCCGTCGCCGTGGTGCACGTCGACGTCGACGTACACGATCCGCTGGGCGCCCTGCGCGAGCAGCCAGCGGATCGCGACCGCGACGTCGTTGTAGACGCAGAAGCCGCTGGCGCGTCCGGGCATCGCGTGGTGCAGCCCGCCGGCGATGTTGGCGGCGTGGTCGACCTCGCCCTCCCAGACCAGGCGCGCGGCCTCCATCGAGGCACCGACCACGTGGCGCGCCGCCTCGTGCATGCCCGCGAACGTCGGGTTGTCGTCGGTGCCGAGCCCGAGCAGCGGCTCGAGGTCAGCCGGGTCGAGGCTGGTGCGTCGTACCGCCTCGACCAGGTCGGCCGTGTGCACCGTCAGCAGGTCAGCGTCGGTCGCGTGCGGCGCCACCACCAGCGGCATCGCGCCGTCGCCGACCACCTTGAGCTGCTCGGCGAGCCGCACCGTGAGGTCGACCCGGATCGGGTTCATCGGGTGGGTGGGCCCGAAGTTGTACGTCGTCAACGAGGGGTCGAACACCACGCACGAGGAGCAGGCCGCCATGTGACGGACGTTACCGCCCGGTCCCGGGACCGTAGGGTGCGGTCCATGCCCGACTCCAGCGCTGCACGCGTCGCCGTCTACATCGACTTCGACAACGTGGTGATCTCCCGCTACGACAACGTCTTCGGCGACAACGCCTGGCGCAAGGACAACGCCCGGCACCACGCCGGCAATCCGGAGGCCGACGACCCGATCGACCTCAACCTGGCCACGGCCGCCGTCGACATCGGCGCGATCATCGACTACGCCTCCTCGTTCGGCACCGTCGCGTTCACGAAGGCGTACGCCGACTGGTCGGTGCCGGCCAACGCGGCGTACAAGCGGCAGCTCGTCGACCGTGCCGTCGACCTCACCCAGCTGTTCTCCACCTCGGGCACCAAGAACGGCGCCGACATCCGGCTCTCGATCGACGCGGTCGACGACCTCTTCCGGCACGACGACCTCAGCCACGTGGTGGTCGTCGCCGGCGACTCCGACTACATCTCGCTGGCGCAGCGCTGCAAGAGCCTGGGCCGGTTCGTCGTCGGCATCGGGGTCACCGGCTCGACCAGCTCGGCGCTGGTCGCAGCGTGCGACGAGTTCAGCGACTACGACGACCTGCCCGACGTGGAGCCGGTGCAGGCACCGAAGAAGCAGGCCGCGAAGAAGTCCGGCGGCCGGAGGTCCGGTGCCACCAAGTCCGCAGCAGCGGGGAAGACCGACCAGTCCGACAACGGCGACGCCGAGTCGGGCGCACAGTCCGACGCGACCGCGCTGCTCGAGCGCGCGATGCGGATCGGGCTGGAGAAGAGTGACGACGAGTGGCTCTACAGCGGCGGCGTGAAGAGCCAGATGCAACGGATGAACTCGCGCTTCAAGGAGAAGTCGCTCGGCTACTCCTCGTTCCGGGCGTTCGTGGAGTCCCGTGAGTCGATGGTGGAGACCAAGCTCGCCGGCAACGGCCAGCTCCAGGTGCGGCTCCGCTAGGCGAGGAGCAGTCCGACCAAGGTGTCGTGCCACCAGTCCGCGACCGCGTCACCGGTCCAGCCGTAGTCCGCGGTCGCCGTCGTGAAGCTCTCCAGCGACACGAGCACGCCGTAGACGGCCACCGCCCGATCGGCGTCGACGCCGGCGCGCCACGCGGCTGACGGCCAGGACCCGAACGCCCGGCGACGCTGGGTGTCACCGCGCCGCCGCCCCTCGTCGTACGCGTCACCGAGCTCGGGATGCTGCCGACGACCCTCACCGAGGATCCGGAGCACGTCGCCGCCGCGTTCGTAGAGCCGGCGGTCGAAGTCCACGAACGCGCGGAGCTGGCCGCGCACGTCGTTCGAACGCTGCTCGAGCTCCGCGATCGCGGTGCGGACGTCAGCGCTCTGCTCGGCGGCATCGATCAGCGACCCGGCGAGACCGGCCTTGCTGCCGTAGACGTTGTAGACCGTCGCCTCCGAGACGCCCGCTCCCTGCGCCACGGAGCGGACGCTGGTGCCTGCCCACCCCTTCTCGAGGAACCGGGCCCGGGCCGACTCGGCGATCAGCGCCCGGGTGCGTTCGGCCTGCTGCTCGCGCAGCTCGGAGCGGTAGCTGCGGGACGGGGTCACGGACACCACTGTACAGGTTCGCTGAGTTGGTCTATATTCACTGAGTGTTACTTAAATCATTCATGACACACTCAGCAAAGGATCCACTCATGGCCACCTTCCAGCTCGACACCGACCCCACCACCACTGCCCGTGGCGTGCTCCAGCGCCTCGAGAGCGCCTGGAACGACGCCGACGGAGCCGCGTTCGGCCGGGTCTACGCTCCCGACGCCTCGTTCGTGACGGTGCGCGGCGAGCACATCGTCGGCAGCACCGCGATCGGCGCCGGTCACCAGGGCATCTTCGACAGCATCTACGCCGGCAGCACCAACCAGATGGTGCTGGTCCGCGCCGAGGAGGTGACCGCCGGCGTGGTGCTGGCGATCTCACTGAACACCCTCGACTGCCCCACCGGCCCGCTGGCCGGCCGGCACCGGGCGATGTCCACCAGCATCGTCACGCGCCAGGCCGACGGCGGCTGGCTGGTCACGGTCAGCCACAACACCCTCGTGGCGGCCTGAGATGGCCGTCGCGACGACCCCGGGCGCCCGGGACCAGCAGACCCGTCGTACCTCCGTCCGGACCACGGCCGCGTTCTTCACCGTCGGCGGCGTGCTGATGGCCGTCGGCGGCCAGATGCACCCCCACGGGTCGGGCTCCACCGTCGACGCGCACCTGCTGTCGATGTTCGACTCCCCCGCGTGGCCGCTGGCCCACCTGCTGCTGCTCGGCGGCGGCCTGGCCAGCCTCGCGGGCTTCGTCACGGCCTGGCGCGATCAGGTGTTCGGGCCGACCGTGCGCCGCTGGCTGGCGCTGGCCGGGCTGGGCTGGGGCTTCGGCGCCGCCGAGCTGGTCCCGCACCTGCTCGCCGCCGGCGAGGCGCACGCCCTCGAGCACCACGAGGCCACCCCGGTCCTCGACCTGCACCTCGTGATGCAGGTGATCGCCTCCCCCGCGGTCGGTCTGACCGGGGCGCTGGTGGCGGTCGCGGTCGCCCGCGCGGCTCGGTCACGCGCTGCCTGGGTGCTCGCCGGGTTCGCCGTCGTCGGCGGCGTGCTCTCCGGCCTCGCGGCGCCGCTGGTGGTGGTCACGGGTGACCCGGTGTGGACCCTGCTGTTCCCGTTCCAGGCGGGGCTGGCGGTGTGGCTGCTCGGCACCGGGGTGCGATTGTTGTGGCAGGGGGAGCGTGGCTGAGGGGCGAGAACTCGACCGCTCAGGTCTCACCCGCCAAGTCGCGCGACCGGTTGCGCGCGGCCTCCATGGCGGTCATGAACGCGGCCCGCACGCTGTGCGACTCGAGCTCGCGGATCGCCGCCGCCGTCGTACCTCCCGGGGAGGTGACCTGCTCACGCAGCACGGTCGGGTGCTCACCGGTCTCGCGGAGCAGCTTGGCGGAGCCCACGACGGTCTGCACGACCAGCTCGGTGGCGGTGGAGCGCGGCAGGCCGAGGTGTACGCCGGCCTCGATCATCGCCTCCACCACGAAGAAGAGGTACGCCGGACCCGAGCCGCTGATCGCCGTCACCGCGTCCTGCTGCTTCTCCGGCACCCGCACCACGCGGCCGGTGGTCCTCAGCAGCGACTCGGCGATCGCGAGGTGGTCGTCGTCGCAGTGGGTGCCCGGGGAGATCGCGGCCATCCCTTCGTCGACCAGCGCAGGGGTGTTCGGCATCACCCGCACCACGGCGATCCCGTCGGGCACGCGGGACTCGATGAACTCGGTGGTGATCCCGGCCGCGAGCGAGACCAGCAGCGTGTCCGCGGTCAGGGCCGGCGCGATCTCGGCCAGCACGTCGGCCATGTCCTGCGGCTTGACCACGAGCGCGACCGTGTCGGCCTGGGCGACCGCGTCGACGTTGGAGACGACGCGGACGCCGTACTTCTCCTCGAGCTGCGCGGCACGCTCGGGCCGCTTCTCACCGACCAGCAGCTCACCGACCGGGCGACCGCCGCGGATCAGGCCCGAGAGCAGGGTCTCGCCCATCACGCCCACGCCGAGGATGGCGACGGTCATGCGGGGCTCCCTAGGACTTGGAGATGAGGGATCGTGCGAAGAATGTCAGGTTGGACGGTCGCTCGGCGAGGCGTCTCATCAGGTAGCCGTACCACTCCTGGCCGTAGGGCACGTAGACGCGCACCTTCTCGCCGTTCTCGGCCAGCCGCTTCTGCTCGTCCGGCCGGATCCCGTAGAGCATCTGGAACTCGTAGCTCCCGTGCGTCCGGTCGTTGCGGGTGGCCAGCGCCGACGCGATCGCGATCATCCGCGGGTCATGGGTGGCGACCATCGGGTAGCCCTGGCCGGCCATCAGCACCTTGAGGCAGCGCACGTAGGACTTGTCGACCTCGAGCCGGTCCTGGAAGGCGACGCCCTCGGGCTCCTTGTAGGCGCCCTTGCACAGCCGCACCCGCGAGCCCTCGAACGCCAGAGCGCGGGCGTCGCCCTCGGTGCGGTGCAGGTAGGCCTGGATCACCGCGCCGGTCTCGGGGAAGTCCTTGCGCAGCTCACGCAGCGTGGCCAGGGTCTGGTCGGTGGTGGTGTGGTCCTCCATGTCGAGGGTCACCGTCGTGCCGACGTTGCGCGCGGCCTGGCAGATCGTGCGGGCGTTCTCGAGCGAGAGCTTGGCGCCGATCTCGGGCAGCGCCTGGCCGACCGCCGAGAGCTTCACCGACACCTCGGCGTTGCGGGCCAGCCCGGCCGCGCCGAGCTCCTTGAGCACGTCGAGGTAGGCGTCGACGGTGGCCTCGGCCTGCTCGGGGTCGAGGGTGTCCTCGCCGAGGTGGTCGAGCGAGACGTGGAGGCCGGTCTCGATCAGCTCGCGCGTCGCACGCACGGCGGACGCGGTGTCCTCGCCGGGCACGTAGCTGCTCACGATGCCGCTGCTCACGGGCATCGTGCTGATCAGCTTCTTCAGGCGCTCGCTGCGCGCCAGCCACAGGATCGTTTGCCGAAGCACGTGCCGTTTCCTCCACTTCCGTGGGCCCGGTCGTGGGCCCGCCGTACTGCCGCGGCCACGGTACGCCGAGCACGCCCCTTGCCGCGAAACGGACAGAACTCGCAGAGCCCGCAGATCACCGCAACCCCTGCACTTCCTCGACGCCGCGCTCGCGCACTGGGATCATCGTGGACGCGGTGCGACCAAGGGGGGTCCTGCCCCGCGGAGGTCCGCCGGGGACGGCACAGCAGGCTGGGGAGGCGCGATGTCGGGTCGGCACTCGGGCTCCCCGGTGCCAGCCGCCCAGCACCCTCAGGCGTCGGCGACGCACCGGCAGCGGGTCAACCGACGGCTGACGCTGGGCACGGTGGCGCTGGTCACCGTGGCGGGTGTCCTCACCGTCAGCGCGGTCGCCTGGGCCGTGGTCGGCTCCCCCGCCGCCGAGACCTCCTGCTCCGTCACGCGCACGACCATCGACGTGGTGGCCGACCCGTCGCTGGTCCCGGCCCTGACCCGCGCAGCCGAGGCCTGGCAGCGCACCTCCAGTCGCGCCGGCAGGTGCGCCGCGGTCCACGTGACCAGCGGGCGCGGCTCGACCACCGTCGCCGCGCTGTCGCGCCGTTCCGCCCAGCTGCCGGACATCTGGGTGCCTGACTCCTCGCAGTGGGTGCAGCGGCTCCGGACGGCGATCGACGGCGAGGACAGTCCGGCGCAGAGCGCCTGGGTCTCCCCCGCCATCGCCAGCTCCCCACTGGTCGTCACGAGCGCGGACCACCAGCGCGGTGTGGCGGCCGCGGCGGCGCGTGGCTGGAGCGCCGTGCTGTCCGGCGAGACCGCGGTGTCCCTGCCCGACCCACGACGTACGACGGAGGGCATGCTCGCGCTCTCCGCGCTCGAGGAGGAGCTGCACCGCAGCACCGGCCGGCCGACCCGGGAGCTGGTCACCCGGATGGTGCGGCTCACGGGCGGCACGTCACGGGCCGCCCCGGCCAGTGAGCGGCGCGTGGTGGAGGCCGGGCGCGGCTCGTCGGACCGCCGAAGTGCCGTCTACCCGGTGCGCGACTCCGTGAGCTTCGACTACCCCGTGATCCGGTTCGCTCCCCCGACGCAGCCCCAGGACCGTCGAGAGGCGGTGGCCGGCTTCGTGTCCTCGCTGTACGACAAGGCGGCGCAGCGAGTCTTCCGCGAAGCCGGGTTCCGCGACGCGCGGGGCGACCCCTGGCCCGCTGGATCGGCCCCGGCCGGAGCAAGCACGCAGGCCGTGCGTCCGGCCGACCCGCCCTCCGACGGCCGGATGTCCGACGCGATGCGGGTGTGGACGGCCGCGCAGCGCGGCAACCGCACGCTGGTCGTCATCGACGTCTCGGGTTCGATGGCCGCCGACGGCAAGATGCAGTTCGCGGACCGCGCGGTCCGACAGGTCGTGGACTTCCTGCCCGACAGCTCGCAGCTCGGACTCTGGCGCTTCTCCAGCGGCCTGGTCGGGAGCCGGCCGTGGCAGACGGTCGTCCCGCTCGGACGGCTGGACGCGGACGTGGGCGGCACCCGTCGCGCCGGTGCGATCCGCCGTGCGGCTGACCGGCTGCGCGCGACAGACGGTGACACCGGCCTCTACGTGACGACGCTGGCGGCGTTCCGTGCGGTGCGCGCGGACCACGCGCCCGACCAGCTGAACTCCGTGGTGCTCCTCACCGACGGGTCCGACACGGTCGGCGGACTGACCCTGCCGGGTCTGCTCTCCCGGCTCAAGAAGGAGAGCACCCCGGCGCACCGGGTGCCGGTGTTCACCATCGCCGTCGGACCCGACGCCGACCTGTCCACCCTGCGCTCGATCTCCAGGGCCACCGGCGGTGCCGCCTACCAGGTCGCCACGCCGGCCGAGATCCGCAACGTCTTCCTCGACGCGGTCATCAAGGGGGATTCGTGAACCCCGTCCCGCGTGACCGCATCGCCCCGCGCCTGGGTCGTCGTGCGCTGCTGCTGGCCGCCGCCGGGGGCGGACTGGTCTCCGCCTGCTCCTCCCACGGGTCCGACGACGGGCCGGGCGCCGACCTGGCGGACCGCTCGGCGACGGAGAAGGTCGTGGACTGGTCGAACTGGCCCGAGTACATCGACGCCGGCGACAACCTGGGCGACTACCCGACCCTGTCGACGTTCACCCGACGCACCGGCATCGCCGTCAACTACACAGCCGACTACTTCGACAACGACCGGTTCGTTGGTGCCCTCACCCCGCGGCTGCGGGCAGGGCAGCAGGTGGCCCGCGACCTGTGGTGCAGCACGGACTGGATGGTGGCGCGGCTGATCCGTCAGGGCTACCTCGCGCCGCTGCGCAGCGAGAACATCCCGCACCGCAGCAACCTCGAGCCCTCCCTGGCCGACGTCCCCTTCGACCGGCACCGTCGCTACTCGTTGCCGTGGCAGAGCGGCTTCACGGGCATCGGCTACCACCGGGGCGCCGCCGGCGGCCCGGTCACGACGATCGCGGAGCTCTTCACCGACAAGCGGCTACGGGGCAAGGTCGCCCTGCTGACCGACGTCGGCGACACCGTGGGACTCACCATGCTGTCCCTCGGCATGGACCCGTCCTCGTTCACGGCAGAGGACTTCATGCGCGCGGTCGACCGCCTGACGGAGGTCAAGGACTCCGGCCAGCTCAAGGGGTTCACCGGCAACGAGTACGTCACCGGTCTCGCCAGCGGCGAGATCGCGGCCTGCCTTGCCTACAGCGGCGATCTGGTGCAGCTGAAGGCCGACAACCCCGAGCTGGGCTTCGCGTTGCCGGAGAGCGGTCACGTGGTGTGGTCGGACAGCTTCGTGATCCCCCGGCACGCCCGGCACCGGACCAACGCCGAGAAGCTGATCGACTTCTACTACGACCCGCAGGTGATGGCCCGGGTCGAGGACTGGGTGAACTACATCCCACCGGTCGTCGGCGCCCGCCGCGCCCTGCTCCGCACCGACCCGGACGTGGCCCACAACCCGCTGATCTTCCCCAGCGCCGAGGTCCGGCGTCGTGGCCGGGTGTTCAAGGGGTTCACCGCGGACGAGGACGAGGAGCTCAGCGCGGCGTTCGGCGCCCTCCTGGCCTGACGGTCCCGCTCAGGCGGACTGCCGGCGAAGCGTGACCGCACCCAGCGCCAGACCGGCCAGGGCGAACGCGACCACGACCGCGAGGTCGCCCCAGATGCCGCCGATCGCGGCGTCGGCGGAGACCCCCTGCATCGCGTCGACGGCGTACGACAGGGGCAGCACGTCGGAGATGAACCCGAGGACGTCGGGCATCGCGTCGCGGGCCACGAACAGCCCGCACAGCAGGATCTGCGGGATCACCACGGCCGGCATGAACTGCACGGCCTGGAACTCGGTGCGCGCGAACGCCGAGACGAAGAGCCCGAGCGCCGTGCCGAGCACGGCGTCGGCGATCGCGACCAGGGTCAGCATCCAGACCGGACCCTGCACGTCGAGGCCCAGGATGCCGACGCTGAGCCCGACCGCCAGCGCGGACTGCACCGCAGCGACCAGCCCGAACGCGAGGGCGTAGCCGCCGAGGAAGTCGAGCTTGCCCATCGGCATCGCCAGCAGTCGCTCCAGGGTGCCGGAGGACCGCTCGCGCAGCGTGGTCACGCTGGTCACCAGGAACATGATGATGAACGGGAACATCGCCAGCAGCGCCGGCGCCAATGACCCGAAACCCCGGTCGTCGAACATCCACCACAGCAGGGCCATCAGCAGGCAGGGCAGCACCAGCAGCATCGCCAGCGTGCGCGGGTCGCGACGCAGCTGCTGGAGCACGCGACCGGCGACTGCGAACAGGATCCGGGGTGTCATCAGTGCACCTCCTCGCCCTGGACGATGGCCAGGAACGCGCCCTCGATGTCGGCGGCGCCGGTGCGCTGCCGGAGGCCGTCAGGGGTGTCGTCGGCGATGATCGCGCCCTCGCGCATCAGCAGCAGCCGGTGGCAGCGCTCGGCCTCGTCCATCACGTGGCTGGACACGAAGACCGCGGCACCGGCGGCGGCCAGCTCGTGGAACGTGCCCCACAGCTGCTGCCGGAGCACCGGGTCGAGGCCGACCGTGGGCTCGTCGAGGACGACCAGGTCGGGCTCGCCGAGCAGCGCGACCGCGAGGGACACGCGCGAGCGCTGGCCCCCGGACAGCCGGCCGACCACGTGGCCGCCCTGCTGCACCAGGTCGACCTGATCGAGGCAGGAGCGCACGCGGTCGGAGCCGACACCCAGCACCTGGGCGAAGAAGCGGAGGTTCTCCAGCACCGTCAGGTCGTCGTACACGCTGGCGGACTGGGTCACGTAGCCGATCCGGTGCCGCAGGTCGGCGGAGCCGGCGGGCTGGCCGAGCACCGTGACAGTGCCCGACGCGATCTTCTGCACGCCGACGACGGCGCGCATCAGCGTGGACTTGCCGCATCCCGAGGGGCCCAGCAGGCCGGTCACGGTCCCGGCCGGGACGGCCAGGTCGAGGTCGCGCAGGACGACGGCGCCACCGCGCACGACGCGCAGCGCCCTGGTCTCGACCGCGTTATTCATCATGTGATGAATTTAGGTCGAGGGGGCGGCCCCCGTCAAGGTCAGTCGGGCAGTGGACCAGTCAGGTAGCGCTGGATCGTCGGGGCGTACGACGCCAGGACCTGCTCGTCCGTCATCGCCAGCATCGTCGGCGCCTCGACCACGTAGCGGAGCAGGATGATCCCGGCCAGCTGGCTGGCGACCAGCGTCATCCGGCGCTCCGGCTGGTCGATGCCGAGTCCGTGCCCGACCGGGCTCAGCACCAGCCCGAACAACGCGTCGCGGACCAGCGTCGCGCCACCGGGCTCCAGCGCCCCGCGGACCAGGCCGAGCAGCGGCGTCCTCGACGACTCGTCGCCCCAGACCGTGAGCAGCACCCGCAGCAGCCGCTCCCCTGCGCCGTCGGGACCCGCCTCGATCACCGGCTGCAGGGCGACACGAGGATCGACCCGCACCTGCAGCGCCGCGAAGAACAGGTCGGCCTTGCTGTCGAAGTAGTGGTGCACCAGTGACGGGTCGACCCCCGCCTGCGCCGCGATCGACCGCATCGAGGTGGCCCCGAACCCCGAGGCCGCGAACAGCTCACGAGCGGCGGCCAGGATCTCCTCGCGGGTGTCCGGGGTGCCCGGACGCCGACCGCGGGCCGCCTGCCTCACGGGGCGACCCGGGCGAAGTGCAGCCGCGCGAACGCCAGCGCCTCGGCCAGGTCGGCCTCCCGCTGCTCGCGGCCGCCGGCCTTGCGGGTGTTGACCTCCACCACGATGTGCCCGTCGAACCCGGTCTCGGCCAGGTGCTCCAGCAGCGCGCCCGCCGGCTGGTTGCCGCGCCCGGGGATCAGGTGCTCGTCCTTGGCCGATCCGCTGCCGTCGGTGAGGTGCAGGTGCCGCATCCGCGCACCGAGCCGCTTGACCATGTCGAGCGGGTCGGACTGCGCGGTCGAGGAGTGCGAGAGGTCGACGGTGGCGTTGGCGTAGGACTCCTCCGAGGGGTCCCAGCCCGGCAGGTAGACCTGCATCTCGCGCTTGGTCGTGGCGCGCCACGGGTACATGTTCTCGACCGCGAACGCGATGCCCGTGCGGCGCTCCAGGTCGGCGATGCCGGCCACGAACCCGGCCGCGTAGTCGCGCTGCCAGCGGAACGGCGGGTGCACGACCACGACGTCGGCACCGAGGGCGGACGCCATCTCGGCCGACCGCTCGAGCTTGCCCCACGGGTCGGTGCCCCAGACCCGCTGCGTGATCAGCAGGCACGGCGCGTGCACGGCGCACACGGGCAGCTGGTGGTAGTCGACGAGGTGCTGCACGCTCTCGATCGACTGGCTCAGCTCGTCGATGCCGACCATCACCTCGAGGGCGTCGTACCCGAGGGTGGCGGCGTAGCCGAACGCGTGCGCCGTCGACTCCGGGTAGACGGACGCGGTCGACAGGGCGAAGAGGGGGCTGGTCATCTGGTCGTCATCCGTCGGTCAACGACCGAGGAAGCTGATCGTGTCGAGTCGTTCGAGGATCACGCCCTCGCGCATCGCCCAGGGGCAGATCTCCAGCTGGGGCAGGTCGAAGATGTCGAGCACCGCGTCGGCGACCAGTGCACCGGCCACCATCTGGTGCGAGCGGCTGGACGAGACGCCGGGCAGGTCCGAGATCTCGTCGTCGTCCATGTCGAGCAGCTTGGGGACCCACTTGGCCAGGTCCTCCGCGGTCAGCGACCGGCTGACGAAGTCGCCCTCGCTGGACGCGGCCGCGCCGCAGATCCGGGCCAGCGACCGGAACGTCTTGGACGTGGCGACCGCCAGGTCGGGCGCACCGTTGCGGAGCAGCATGCCCGCGTCGTGGGCCACCGCAGTGCGGATGTGCTTGCGCAGCTTGCGGACCGCCTTCTCACCGCGCCCGTCGGCGAGGAAGTCGCGGGTGAGCCGCGCAGCGCCGAGCGGGAGCGACCAGGCCACGTCAGGGTTCTCGTCGCCACCGGCCGCGATCTCCAGTGAGCCACCGCCGATGTCGAAGACCGCCAGGCGGCCCGCGGACCAGCCGAACCAGCGGCGTACGGCGAGGAACGTCAGCCGTGCCTCGTCCTCGCCGGGCAGCACCTGGATGTCCACGCCGGTCTGGTCCTTGACGTGGGCCAGCACCTCGTCGGAGTTCGTGGCGTCGCGCACCGCGGACGTCGCGAACCCCGTCACCTCCTCGCAGCCCTTGTCCTCGGCCACGACCAGGGAGTCGGCGACGAACCCGGTGAGGGCGTCGATCCCCTTGTCCTTCACGGCGCCCTCGCTGTTGAGGTGCTCGGCGAGCCGCAACGGCTCCTTGTGCGAGAACGCCGGAGTCGGCGCAGCACCTGCATGGGCGTCGACGACCAGCAGGTGCCCCGTGTTGGAGCCGATGTCGAGGACGCCCAGGCGCATGTCCCCACGCTACCGGCCGGTCGTTGGTGGCGGGCCCGCCAGCCGTAGGCTTGCCGTCATGCCCGAGGTCGACCTGGTGTTCCCGCGTGCCTTCGTCGAGTTCCAGGACCCGGCCGACGAGAGCCAGGTCTTCAAGTGCGACCTGACCTGGCTGACGTCGCGCTGGTCCTGCATCTTCGGCAACGGCTGCCCGGGCATCTACAGCGAGTCCCCGGAGTCCGGCTGCTGCACGCTCGGCGCGCACTTCTCCGACGGCGAGAAGAAGGACGGCGAGGACGAGAAGCGCGTCGCCGCCTGGGTCGACAGGCTCGACGACTCGCTGTGGGAGAAGCGTTCGCAGGCGCTCGACGGCAAGGGCCGGCTCAAGCGCTCGGGTTGGGTCGAGAAGGAGGACGGTGAGCGGAAGACGCGCGTCGTCGAGGGCGCGTGCATCTTCCACAACTCGACCGGCTTCGAGGGTGGCTACGGCTGCGCCCTGCACCACCTCGCGATCCGCGAGGACGTGCACTTCGTGGAGACCAAGCCCGACGTCTGCTGGCAGCTGCCGATCCGGCGCACCTTCCGTGACGTGACCCGCCAGGACGAGACGTCGTACACGGAGATCACGATCGCCGAGTACGACCGCCGCGGCTGGGGCCCGGGCGGCCACGACCTCGACTGGTACTGCAGCGGCAACACCGAGGCGCACGTCGGCCAGGAGCCGGTCTTCCTCTCCAACGCGACGGAGCTGATCGCGCTGATGGGTCAGTCGGCGTACGACGTGCTCGCGGCGAATTGCGAAGCCCACTTGGCATCTCGCTCACGACTGGCGATCCATCCGGCTGATCCGTCACGCACCTGAGCGACCCCGGTGTGCTGCAGGAAATGTGACAAGGCCACAATCTTTGCCATGCGACTGGACCACCTTTCGTTCGCCGCCGGCCCCGACGGGCTTGCCGCGACTGTGCAGCGCATCTCGGCACTTCTGGGGGAACCGTTCCAGGACGGAGGTGTCCACCCGCGCTTCGGGACCCGCAACCGGATCCTTCCGCTGCGCGACGGCACCTACCTCGAGGTGGTGGAGGTGCTGGACCACCCGGCGTCCGACAAGGCGCCCTTCGGCCAGGCCGTGCGAGCGCGTTCGCTCCTCGGTGGCGGCTGGCTCGGCTGGGTCGTGGCAGTCGACGACATCGCGCCGCACGAGTCCCGACTGGGCCGCGAGGCGGTCAACGGCAACCGGCACCGTCCCGACGGCACCGAGCTGCGCTGGAAGCAGCTCGGTGTGAAGGGCCTCCAGTCCGACCCGCAGCTCCCCTTCTTCATCGAGTGGGAGGGCGAGGCGGCCACGTCGCAGCACCCGAGCCACGGTGGCAGCGGCGAGCTGTCGATGACCGCGATCGAGATCGCCGGTGACCCGAAGCGGGTCAGCGACTGGCTCGGCCAGTCCGTGGAGCAGCCGCTGGAGGACCTGAAGGTCGACTGGGTCGCCCCGCACGGCACACCGGGCATCCAGGCGGTGCAGTTCCAGACCCGTGACGGGCTCGTCCGGCTCTGACCGGGGCATCTCCACGGGAGCGGTCCGCAGCCCGAACATCTGGGAGCACCCGGCCGTCTACGAGGTCGAGAACCACGCGTTCGACCCTTCGCTGCTCGTCGAGAGGACCATGCGGTCGGTCGCGTCCTGGGACGGCCGCGACCTGCTCGACCTCGGCTGCGGCAGCGGCTTCCACCTGCCCCGCTGGGCGTCGTCGTCCTTCGGTACGGCGCGCAGCGTCATCGGCGTCGAGCCGCACCCGGGGCTGGTGTCGCTGGCCCGCCGCCGGTGCCGGGCGCTGCCGACCGTCTCGGTGACCCAGGGCAGCGCGACCGACCTGCCACTGCCGGACGCGTCGGTCGACGTGGTGCAGGTCAGGTGGGCGTACTTCTTCGGCCCCGGCTGCGAGCCGGGCCTCCGCGAGCTCGACCGGGTGGTCCGGCGCGGCGGGACCGCGTTCGTGATCGACAACGACGGCACCCGTTCGACCTTCGGCGCCTGGTTCCGCCGCGGCTACCCCGAGATCGACCCGGAGGCGGTGCAGCGCTTCTGGATCGCGAGGGGCTGGACCCGCCACCCCGTGCTCACGTCCTGGCGCTTCGAGACCCGCGAGGACCTCGAGGCCGTGCTCCGGATCGAGTTCGCCCGTCGTACCGCCGAGGAGGCGCTGTCCGAGACTCCGTCCGATCCCGATGGCGGCAGCACCGTCGACTACGCCGTCGACGTGTGGGCGAAGCACTTCTGAGGGGTAGTCCCGGCCAAACGACATCCTGGGAGGACCTCCCGGCGTGCGGATTGATCGGGACTATGCCTGGCTGGGCCACCACGGAGGTGGCGTCAGCGTCCAGGCGCAGGACTCGGGCGGGAGGAACTTCGCCCGTCGCCGGGCGTTCAACATCCGGGCGACGACGAGATCGCGGTCGCGCAGGTCACCCCCGACCACCTCGAAGTACTCCAGACCGTGATCACGGAAGCGCTCCTCGCGCGCGACGTCCCGCCGGTGGCGCAGCCCCTCCTCGTGGTCCGCGCCGTCGTACTCGCCGACCAGTCCGGCCACGGGATCGAACAGGTCGGGTACGCCGATCAGGTTGCCGTCGAGGTCGAACACCTCCCGGTTGCAGAGCGGAGGCGGGAGCCCGGCGTCGATCTCCCAGCAGAGTCGCATCCGCGTCTCCTGCGGTGAGCGACTGTCATCGATCGCGAGAAGGAGCACCTTGCGCACGAAGGGCACCCCGGTCCAGGCGTTGCGCCCCGGCGAGACGTACGTCGCGCACGAGGCCACGCGGGTCAGCCCGGCCGCGGCTGCCATCTCGACCACCACGACGGCGGTCCGGAGGTCGCGGGTGCGCCGCATCTCGTCGAAGACCGCGCGCTCAACGGTGGTGCACCAGACGCCGTGGATCTCGACGCGTTCCGAAGGAGCGAGCTGCTCCTCCGAGATGGCACAGCGTGGGTCGGGCCGGAGTCGGTAGCGGCCCACCAGGAGGGGCACGGGCAGCAACCCGGTGCCGCCCGCCGTCGTACCGTCGAAGAAGCTCGCCCCCTGCCAACGAAGCGAGGCCCAACCCGTGACCGCGCCGTACGTCCTGATGCGCGTGCCCTGCTCGAGGATGCGCTGCTCGACCACGCTGCTGTCGACCGATGCCGGCACGTAGAGGCCGGCCGACGTCTGCCGATACCGAGGCCCCTGGGCCTGCCCCCGAGTGGGCCCGTCGATCCCCTGCGGATCGACGGGGACCGGCCGCACCAGGTCACTCGGTCGGCGGCAGGTGGGGCTCCAGCGGTGTTCTCCCATCCAGCCAACGAACCGCCGGCCCGGACGCTCGGCCCGTCCTCGTCAGCAACGTGTGGACTGGGCACCCGCGTCGGGTGGGTGTGGGAGGGAACTGGCGCATAGTCCCGGCCAGAACGCATGCCCAGAGCGCGGTTGCGGGTGCCGAATGGCCGGGACTACCGGGCTACGCGCGCCGCAACGACGAGGAACGTACGACGAGGGTCGGGGTGAGGACGGTGCCGGTCGTGGGGGTGGGGGCGCCGTCGACGGCGCAGCGGAGCAGGCCGACCAGCTCGACGGCGACCTGCTCGAGCGGCTGGCGAACCGAGGAGAGGCCGGTGACCTGCGCCGCGGCGGAGTCGTCGAAGCCGACCACGCCGGCGTCGCGGCCGGCGCGCATCGAGCGCTCGTCGAAGGCGCGCAGGACACCCATCGCCATCGTGTCGCTGGCGCACACGAACGCGGTGGCGCCGGCGGCGATCTGCTCGTGCGCGACCATCCGGGCGGCGTCGACGTTGTCGGTCAGCCGCTCCCCCAGCCCGGCGGTCTCGATCCCGGCGTCGTGCATGGCAGCGGCCCAGCCGGCTCGGCGGTCCTCACCGATCCGCGACGTCTTCTCCCAGCCCAGCCACGTGATCCGCCGGTGGCCCTGCTCCTGGAGGTGCTCGGTCGCCACGCGCGCTCCGGCGGCGCCGTCGACGTCGACCCAGGCGTAGTTGGCGGCCGGGTCGTCCCAGGGCCGGCCGAACGCCACGAACGGCGCCTCTCGCTGCTGGAGCCAGGCGGCCTGCGGGGTGCCGGTGTAGGTGTCGGTGATCACGAACGCGTCGACCGCCGTCGAGCGCAGCAGGTCGTCGTAGCCGTCGAGCGCGTCGTCGGGGTCACCGGAGAACAGCAGGATGTGCTGGCCGTTCTCGCGCGTGGTCTCGACCAGCGTGTGCAGGAACCGGTCCATCAGCGCGTTGGTGGTGCCCTCCTGGGCCGCCTCGAACCGCAGCCCGATCAGGTGCGACGTACCGCTGCGGAGCTGACGGGCAGCCCGGTTGGGCGTGTAGTCGAGCTCGGCGATCACGGTCAGCACCCGCTCGAGGGTGTCGGGGCGCAGCAGCTCGGGATTGTTCAGCGCGTTGGAGACCGTCTGCCGGGAGACACCAGCCCGGTCGGCGACGGTGGTCAGCGTCGGGGGTACGCCGACGCGGCCGAGGTGACGGCTCATGATCAGTTCCCCCTTCCGAGTCCGAGTGGATCGATCCAATGCTATCCGGACGGCGTCCTCCACACCCTGGGGTGGGTTCTCCCGGGAACTGTCGGCGGCCTCGCCTAGGTTCGACGCCATGGCGAAGACGACGACCCGCACGCGTGCCAGCTACCGCTGCGCCGAGTGTGGCTGGGAGACGGCCAAGTGGGTGGGCCGCTGCGGAGAGTGCCAGGCCTGGGGCAGCGTCGCCGAGACCCAGGCGCCGCGCAGCCGGGTGCAGGCAGGGCCCGTGACGACGCCGGCGGTCCCGATCGGGCAGGTGCCCGCGGAGGACTCCCACGCCCGCACCTGCGGCGTGCCCGAGCTCGACCGGGTGCTCGGTGGCGGGCTGGTCCCGGGCGCCGCGATCCTGCTGGCCGGCGAGCCCGGCGTCGGCAAGTCGACGCTGCTGCTCGAGGTGGCCTCTCAGACGGCGCGCATCCGGCACCGCACGCTCTACATCACCGGTGAGGAGTCCGCCGCCCAGGTGCGGCTGCGGGCCGACCGCACCGGCGGCATCCACGACGAGCTCTACCTTGCTGCCGAGACCGACCTGGGCGCGGTGCTCGGCCACGTCGAGGCGGTGCGACCGACCCTGCTGGTGATCGACTCGGTGCAGACGATCAGCGCCGCCGACGTCGACGGCGTTCCCGGCGGGGTGACCCAGGTCAAGGAGGTCGCCGCCGCCCTGATCCGGATGGCCAAGCTGCGCAACATCACCACGGTGCTGGTCGGCCACGTCACCAAGGACGGCACCATCGCCGGGCCGCGGGTGCTCGAGCACCTCGTCGACGTGGTGCTCCACTTCGAGGGCGACCGCAACTCGCGGCTGCGCATGGTGCGCGCGGTGAAGAACCGCTACGGACCGGTCGACGAGGTCGGCTGCTTCGACCTCTCCTCGGCCGGCATCGAGGCGATCACCGACCCGACCGGCCTGTTCCTCGACGCCCACCACGGCACCACGCCCGGCACCGCCGTCTCCGTGACCATGGAGGGTCGCCGGCCGCTGCTGGCCGAGGTCCAGGCCCTGGTGGCGCTCTCACCCGCGGAGCGGCCCCGTCGTACGACGTCGGGCGTGGAGGGCTCCCGTGTCGCGATGATCCTGGCGGTCCTCCAGCAGCACGCCGGCATCCGGCTCCACGGGCACGACGTCTTCGTCTCCACGGTCGGTGGTGCCCGACTGACCGGCAGTGCCAGTGACACCGCGGTGGCGCTCGCCATCGCCTCGGCCAACGCCGGCCGCGCGCTCGGGCGCAACGTCGCCGCGATCGGCGAGCTGGGGCTGTCCGGTGAGCTGCGCCGGGTGCCCGACCTCCCGCAACGGCTGGCCGAGGCGGCCCGGCTCGGGTTCAGGGCGGCGATCGTGCCGGCCGAGTCGGCCGACTCCTCTGGTGAGAGCCGGATCGTCGACGGCATGCGAGTGATGGAGATCGACCACATCCACGCCGCCCTGCGCCTGGTCAAGCTGGTAGAGCCACCCGAGGCCAGCACGCGACGCACGATGCCCGAGGTGCCCCGCTGGTGACCCCGCTGGTGACCCTGCTGGTGACGCCGCACCCGAGCGTCCACCCCGGAGAATGCATCCGCGACTGCGGACAGCACTCCCTTACACTGACGTGCGACTCGCCGGTGCCAGCCGGTGACTCGCTCGTCGACGGGGAGTGGACAGGGTGGCAGAGGACCGGTCGCATGACCTTGCCCAGCTGCGGGCCACGCTTGCTGCGCTGGCGCCCGGCACCGCCATGCACGACGGACTGGAGCGGATCCTGCGTGGACGCACCGGCGCGCTGCTGGTGCTCGGTCACGACGGCACTGTCGAGGCGATGAGCACGGGCGGGTTCACGCTCGACGTGCCGTTCACCGCGACCGGGCTGCGCGAGCTGGCCAAGATGGACGGCGCGATCGTGCTCGACCGTGACGCGAGCCGCATCCACCGCGCCGCGGTCCACCTGATGCCCGACCCGGGCATCCCCAGCCAGGAGACCGGCACCCGGCACCGCACCGCCGACCGGGTGGCCCGGCAGACGGGACTGCCCGTGGTCTCGGTGTCGCAGTCGATGCAGATCATCGCGGTCTACGTCGGCCACATCCGCTACGTGCTCGAGGACTCCGCCCAGATCCTGTCCCGCGCCAACCAGGCGCTGGCCACGCTCGAGCGTTACAAGACCCGGCTCGACGAGGTGTCCAGCACCCTGTCTGCTCTGGAGATCGAGGACCTGGTCACCGTGCGCGACGTCGCCGTGGTGGCCCAGCGGCTCGAGATGGTGACCCGGATCGCGCGCGAGATCGAGGGCTACGTGCTCGAGCTCGGCACCGACGGCCGGCTGCTGTCGCTCCAGCTCGAGGAGCTGGTCACCGGTGTCGAGGCCGAACGGCTGCTCGTGGTGCGCGACTACCTCCAGCGGCGCCGGCGTCGTACGACGGAGGAAGTGCTGCTCAACATGGCGCTGCTCTCGCAGACCGAGCTGGTCGACGTCGCCGCGGTCGCTGCCGCGATGGGGCTGCCGTCCGCGGAGCCGCTGGACGCGACCGTCGCCCCGCGCGGGCACCGGCTGCTGGCCAAGGTGCCCCGGCTGCCGGGACTGGTCGCCGACCGACTGGTCGAGCACTTCGGGTCGCTGCAGAAGCTGCTCTCCGCCACCGCCGAGGACCTGCAGATGGTCGACGGCGTCGGCGAGCTGCGAGCGCGCAGCGTGCGCGAGGGACTCTCCCGGCTGGCGGAGTCGAGCTTCCTCGAGCGCTACGTCTAGCGCGTCAGCCCTTCGGGGTCTGCGTCGCCGTCGGCTTCTTCTTCGGCTTCGGGTGCGTGGTCTTGGTGACCGTCGGCCGCGGCGGACCGACCACCTGGAACTGCACGTCGGTCGGCTCGCCACCCAGGGTCGCCGCGATCACGTGGTAGTAGCCGACGTCGGCCCACTCGGTGCCCTTCGGGCAGCCGTCGTTGGAGCGCCGGCCGCTCCAGCTCACGTCCACGACGGTGGCCTTCTCACCCGCCGGGCGCACCACGACGTCCTGCTTCGGGACCGAGGCGCGGCAGTCCTGGCTGGACCAGATCCGGTCCTTGCCGGAGACCACCTTGACCACCAGCGCGCTGGGTGAGGCCTGCCAGGTGCAGGCGCCTTCGGTCGAGAGCAGCTTGACCGGCAGCGTGATCGCGCTGCCGCCGTCGACCTTGCGCACCGCCGGGACGACGTCGATCCTGGCCGGGTCGCAGGTGCCGGTCGGCACCGAGAGCGGCAGCGTGGCCTTCGTGGCCTTCTTGCCCTTGGCCGCCTTGGTCGGCGCGGGGGCCGGCACCGTGGCGCTGGCGCTGGCCGTCGGCGCGCTGCTCTGCGACGGCTGGGCCGCAGCCGTCGTGGCCTTCGGGTCGCCACCGCCGAACCCGGTCAACACCTTGCCGATCCCGAACACCAGGGCGAGCGCGACCACCAGCACGAGAGTGCGACGGATCCAGTAGACCCGGGCCGGGTGCGGTCCCCGGGGAGAGGCCATGGACGTCATGGCGTCACGCTATGCAGCGGCCCGCCCCGGATGGCGCAGGCACGCCCGGATAGCGTCAGCTGCGATGAGCGACCTGCACGAACCGGTGCTGCAGTGGTACGACGCGCACGCCCGCGACCTCCCCTGGCGCGCGCCGGAGGCGACCCCGTGGGGGATCCTGGTCAGCGAGTTCATGCTCCAGCAGACGCCGGTGGTCCGGGTGCTGCCGGTCTGGACGTCCTGGCTGGCCACGTGGCCGACCCCGGCCGACCTGGCTGCGCGGCCCGCCGGGGAAGCGGTCCGGGCGTGGGGCCGGCTCGGTTACCCGCGCCGGGCGCTGCGCCTCCACGCGGCCGCGCAGGCGATCGTCGAGCGGCACCACGGCCAGGTGCCGGCGTCGTACGACGCGCTGAAGGCACTGCCGGGCGTCGGCGACTACACGGCCGCCGCTGTCTCGTCCTTCGCCTACCGGCAGCGACACGTCGTGCTCGACACCAACGTGCGCCGGGTGCTCGCCCGGTCGGTCTCCGGCACGGAGTTCCCACCGACGGCGGTCACCCGCGCCGAGCGGGACCTCGCCGACGACCTGCTGCCGGACGAGCCGGCCGTTGCCGCCAACTGGGCGGTCGCCGTGATGGAGCTCGGTGCGCTCGTCTGCACGGCGAGCAGCCCCCGCTGCGACGCCTGCCCGATCGCGGACCGCTGCGCCTGGCTGGCCGCCGGCCGACCGGCGCACGAAGGCCCGGCCCGCAAGGTGCAGACCTACGACGGCACCGACCGCCAGTGCCGCGGCCGGCTGCTGGCCGTGCTCCGCGCCACCGACACCGACGTCGACCGCACCCAGCTCGACGCGGTCTGGCCCGACCCGCCCCAGCGCGACCGCGCCCTCGCCTCCCTGATCGCCGACGGACTCGTGGTCCGCTCCGGCGACCGCTACGCCTTGCCGTGAAGCGGGGGTGCTACTCGGCGCCCTCCGCGCGGGGGAGGTCGAGGGGACCCTCGGAGTCGTCGGGACCTCCGGAGGCAGGGCCGACCACGGTGGCCTCGACGGGCACCGTGTCGGGCATCTCGCCGCGCGGGGTGCCCTTGAAGGTGAACGTCTGGGTGGGGCCTTCCTCGCCCTCGACGTCGACCAGCACGATCTGGCCGGGGCCGACCTCGCCGTAGAGCATCTTCTCGGCGAGCACGTCCTCGATCTCGCGCTGGATGGTGCGACGCAGCGGGCGCGCACCGAGCACCGGGTCGAAGCCACGCCGGGCCAGCAGGTCCTTGGCCGGCTGGGTCAGCTCGATCGACATGTCGCGGTCCTTCATGCGCAGCTCGACCGAGGCGATCATGTTGTCGACCATCTTGACGATCTGCTCCTGCGACAGCGGCGGGAACACGATCATCTCGTCGACCCGGTTGAGGAACTCGGGCTTGAAGTGCTGCTTGAGCTCTTCCTGGACCTTGCTCTTCATCCGCTCGTAGGAGCCTGCGGTGTCGCCGGACTGGTTGAACCCGAGGTTCTGGCCCTTGGCGATGTCACGGGTGCCGAGGTTGGTGGTCATGATGATCACGGTGTTCTTGAAGTCGACGACCCGGCCCTGGGAGTCGGTCAGGCGACCTTCCTCCAGGATCTGGAGCAGCGAGTTGAAGATGTCCGGGTGCGCCTTCTCGACCTCGTCGAACAGGACCACGGAGAACGGCTTGCGGCGCACCTTCTCGGTGAGCTGGCCGCCCTCTTCGTAGCCGACGTAGCCGGGAGGCGAGCCGAACAGCCGCGAGACCGTGTGCTTCTCCGAGAACTCGCTCATGTCGAGCTGGATCAGCGCGTCCTCGTCGCCGAACAGGAACTCGGCCAGCGTCTTGGACAGCCACGTCTTGCCGACGCCCGAGGGCCCGGCGAAGATGAACGACCCACCGGGACGCTTCGGGTCCTTCAGCCCGGCTCGCGTGCGACGGATCGCACGCGAGAGCGCCTTGACCGCCTCGTCCTGGCCGATGACCCGCTTGTGGAGCTCGTCCTCCATCTTGAGCAGCCGCGTGGACTCCTCCTCCGACAGCTTCACGATCGGGATGCCGGTCGCCACGGCGAGCACCTCGGCGATCAGCTCCTCGTCGACCTCGGCCACGACGTCCATGTCGCCCGCACGCCACTGCTTCTCGCGCTCGGCCTTGGCCAGGATCAGCTGCTTCTCCTCGTCGCGCAGACGGGCTGCGGCCTCGAAGTCCTGACCGTCGATCGCACCCTCCTTGCGGCGGCGTACGTCGGCGATCTTCTCGTCGAACTCGCGCAGGTCCGGCGGCGCGGTCATCCGGCGGATCCGGAGTCGCGACCCGGCCTCGTCGATCAGGTCGATCGCCTTGTCGGGCAGGAACCGGTCGGAGATGTAACGGTCGGCCATCGTGGCCGCCGCCACCAGCGCCTCGTCGGTGATCGTCACCCGGTGGTGCGCCTCGTAGCGGTCGCGCAGGCCCTTGAGCATCTCGATCGTGTGCGCGATCGAGGGCTCCTGCACCTGGATCGGCTGGAACCGGCGCTCGAGGGCGGCGTCCTTCTCGAGGTGCTTGCGGTACTCGTCGAGCGTGGTGGCGCCGATCGTCTGGAGCTCACCACGCGCCAGCATCGGCTTGAGGATGCTGGCCGCGTCGATCGCGCCCTCGGCCGCACCGGCCCCGACGAGGGTGTGGATCTCGTCGATGAACAGCACGATGTCGCCGCGGGTGCGGATCTCCTTGAGGACCTTCTTCAGGCGCTCCTCGAAGTCACCGCGGTAGCGCGATCCGGCGACCAGGGCGCCGAGGTCGAGCGTGTAGATCTGCTTGTCCTTGAGCGTCTCGGGCACGTCGCCGCGGACGATGTCCTGGGCGAGACCCTCCACGATCGTGGTCTTGCCGACGCCCGGCTCGCCGATCAGCACGGGGTTGTTCTTCGTGCGCCGCGAGAGGATCTGCATGACCCGCTCGATCTCCTTCTCGCGCCCGATCACCGGGTCGAGCTTGCCCTCCTTGGCGGCCTGCGTGAGGTTGCGGCCGAACTGGTCGAGGACCAGCGAGGACGACGGCGCCGGCTCGGCGGCCGCGCCCGCGGACTGCGTCTCCTTGCCCTGGTAGCCGCTGAGGAGCTGGATCACCTGCTGGCGGACCCGGTTGAGGTCGGCGCCGAGCTTCTGCAGCACCTGCGCGGCGACCCCCTCCCCCTCGCGGATCAGGCCGAGCAGGATGTGCTCCGTGCCGATGTAGTTGTGGCCGAGCTGGAGCGCCTCGCGCAGGGACAGCTCGAGGACCTTCTTGGCGCGCGGCGTGAACGGGATGTGCCCGCTCGGCGCCTGCTGGCCCTGGCCGATGATCTCCTCGACCTGGGCGCGCACGGCCTCCAGCGAGATGGACAGGCTCTCGAGCGCCTTCGCGGCGATGCCGTCGCCCTCGTGGATGAGGCCGAGCAGGATGTGCTCGGTGCCGATGTAGTTGTGGGAGAGCATGCGGGCCTCTTCCTGGGCCAGCACGACCACCCGGCGTGCTCGGTCTGTGAACCGCTCGAACATGGGGCACTCCTCGCAAAAGTCTGTGGTGGAACCGTGGTGCGTACGCCGCACCAACACGACGTACAACTCCGGTTTCCACCCTACGTGTTCCCGGGGCAGGTCCGGCATCCTTCGCCGACAGCGAACACGCCCCTGCTTCGGACGCGTTTCAGGCGGCGGTCGCCACGGGGCACCCTGCGAGGAGGCCCCAACGGGTCAGTGCGAGGCGGCGTACGCCTCGCGGACCTCGCTGGAGATGCGGCCGCGCTCGGAGACCTCGAAGCCGTTGGACTTGGCCCACTCGCGGATGTCGCCGGCCGAGGACCGCGACGAGGCACCGCGCGAGGCGGTGCGTCGGGTGCTGCCGCCGGCGCGACGCGCGTGTCCGACGTAGGGCGCCAGTGCCTCGCGCAGAGCGGTGGCGTTCTTGGTGTTCAGGTCGATGTCGTAATTCTTGCCGTCGAGCCCGAAGGAAACGGTTTCGTCGGCGTCCGTGTTGTCGATGTCGTCGACCAGCACGATGTTGACCTTCTGCGCCATCAGGGCCTCACTGAACTCTCACGAGGAATGGAATGCAAATGACGATCTACACCGTAACGCATCCCCCGGTAATGAACGCAAGGCGCTCTTGCAAAACTCTATTCATTCCGGGCGCAGGAGTGGAAACAGGATCGTTTCCCGGATGCCTGCCCCGGTCAGCAGCATGACCAGGCGATCGACGCCCATGCCCATCCCGCCGGCCGGCGGCATCCCGAACTCCATCGCCTTCAGGAACGACTCGTCGAGGTCCATCGCCTCGGGATCGCCCTGTGCGGCAAGGAGCGACTGCTCCTCGAGGCGCGCGCGCTGGATCACCGGGTCGTTGAGCTCGGAGTACGCCGGAGCCAGCTCGACGCCGTTGATGATCAGGTCGAAAGCCTCATTCAGACCGGCTACCTCGCGGTGCGCCTTGGCCAGCGGACGCACCGATTCCGGATAGTCGGTCACGAACGTCGGCTGGATCAGCGTGTGCTCCACCAGCTTTTCGTAGAGCTCCAGCACGATTTCGCCCGCATTCCAGCCCGGCTGCAGCTCCACCTCGTGATTCGAGGCATGCTTCTTGAGCACGTCGGGCGACGTTTCCGCGGTCACTTCCTCGCCGACCGCGGTGGACACCAGATCGAGCACCGTCGCCTCGCGCCACGGCTGGCCCAGATCGATCTCGGAACCGTCCCGCGCCGGCACCACGGTGCGTCCGGTCGCCTCGGCCGCACCGAGCACGAGGTCGCGCAGCAGCGCCTTCATCGTGTCGTAGTCGCCGTAGGCCCGGTAGGCCTCCAGCATCGAGAACTCGGCGGCGTGGGTGGAGTCCAGGCCCTCGTTGCGGAAGGTGCGACCGATCTCGTAGACCCGGTCCACCCCACCGATCATCGCCTTCTTCAGGTCCAGCTCGAGCGCGATCCTCAGCAGCATGTCCTGGTCGAAGGCGTTCAGGTGCGTGCGGAAGGGCCGGGCCGCCGCCCCGCCGTTGGTCAGCTGGAGGGTCGGCGTCTCCACCTCGAGGTAGCCCTGCCCGTCCAGCGTCGCTCGCAGCGAGCGCAGCACCGCGGCCTTGGTGCGCACCATGTCGCGCGCCTCGGGGCGGACGATCATGTCCACGTAGCGCAGTCGCACCCGCGCCTCGTCGGACAGCACGGAGTGCTCGTTGGGCAGCGGGCGCAGCGCCTTCGCGGCCATCGTCCACGCGGTCGCCTGCACGGAGAGCTCGCCCCGGCGGCTGGTCACCACCTCGCCGGTGACGCCGACCAGGTCGCCGATGTCGACGAGCGCCTTGTACGACGCCAACCGCTCCTCACCGACGTCGGACAGGCTGAGCATCACCTGCAGCTCGGTGCCATCACCCTCGCGGAGCCGGGCGAAGCAGAGCTTGCCGGTGTTGCGCTGGTGGATCACGCGGCCGGCGACGGACACGACCGTGCCGGTGCGGGTGTCCGGCTCCAGCTCCTGGTCGTCGTACGACGCGCGCACCTCGTGGAGCGTGTGCGTCAGCGGCACCGCGAGCGGATAGGGGTTCGTGCCCTCGTCGAGCAGCCGTTGCCGTTTCTCGCGGCGCACCCGGATCTGCTCGGGCAGGTCGTCCTCGGGGTGCTCGCTCATGGCCGCCAGCCTATTGACGCGCCCATGACCCCGCGACCCGGCGTCAGCTGTTGCGCTCGAACACCGTCTCCAGGCCGAGCAGCGTCAGCCAGGGCTGGTGGTCGGTGAAGCTCGCGCACTCGTCGACCACGACCGGCGCCAGACCGCCGGTGGCGACCACGTTGACCTCGGCGGCCTGGACGCCGAGCTCCTCGACCATCCGGGCGACGATGCCGTCGACCTGGCTGGCGAAGCCGAAGACGATGCCGGACTGGAGCGCCTCGACGGTGTTCTTGGCGATCACGTTGCGCGGCCGCAGCAGCTCGACCTTGCGGAGCTGGGCGCCGCGCCGGCCGAGCGCCTCGAGGGAGATGTCGATGCCGGGGGCGATCGCACCTCCGATGTACTCGCCGCGCGGGCTGACCACGTCGAACGTGGTGGCGGTGCCGAAGTCGACGACGATGCACGGCCCGTCGTACATCTGGGCCGCGGCGAGCGCGTTGACGATGCGGTCGGCACCCACCTCGCGCGGGTTGTCCATCAGCACCGGCACGCCGGTCCTCACCCCGGGCTCGACGACCACGTTGGGCACGGTGCCGAAGTGGGAGCGGAGCATCTCGCGCCACTCGTGCAGCACGGCCGGCACCGTGGCGCACACCGCGATCCCGGCGAGCTCGTCGGCCACGGTCGAGTCGGCGAGCAGGCCGCGGATCAGGACCGCCCACTCGTCGGAGGTGCGCCGCTCGTCGGTGGCGACCCGCCAGTGGTCGAGCACGTCGCCGTCGCGGAGCAGCCCGAGCACCGTGTGGGAGTTGCCGATGTCGGCGCAGAGCAGGGTCACCGGAGGTCCATGCCGATGTCGAAGACCTTGACCGAGTGGGTCAGAGCGCCGACCGAGATGAAGTCGACGCCGGTCTCCGCGACCTCGCGGGCACGGTCGAAGGTGAGCCCTCCGGACGCCTCCAGGGAGGCCCGGCCGCCGGAGATCCGCACCGCCTCGGCCATCATCTCGTTGGACATGTTGTCGAGCAGGATCCGGTCGCAGCCCGCGTCGAGCAGCTCACGGAGCTGGTCGAGGTCGGTCACCTCGACCTCGACCGGGAGGTCGGGGTAGCGCTCACGCACGGCGGTGTACGCCGGGAGCACGCCGCCGGCCGCGAGCACATGGTTGTCCTTGACCAGCGCCATGTCGGCGAGCGAGAACCGGTGGTTGACGCCTCCGCCGCAGCGCACGGCGTACTTCTGGAGCGCGCGGTAGGTCGGCAGGGTCTTGCGGGTGTCGAGCACCCGGGCCGAGGTGCCCTCGAGGGCGTCCACCCAGTGGCTGGTCGCCGTCGCCACGCCGGAGAGGTGGGAGGCGAAGTTCAACGCCGTCCGCTCGGCCGTGAGCAGACCTCGGGTCGGGCCGGACACCTGCATCAGCGAGTCACCCGGCGAGACGCGGGTGCCGTCGGCGACGCGGGCCGCGACGTGCACGTCGGAACCCATCAGCACGTGGAACACGGCGACCGCGACGCCGAGCCCCGCGACGACGCCCTCCTCGCGAGCGGCGAAGTCGGCCACCCCCTGCTGGTCGACGGGGATCGTGGCGTCACTGGTGACGTCGACAGCGCCGTCGGGAAGGTCCTCCTGGATCGCGAGCAGGATCTGGTCGTGCACCGCGTCGACGTCGAGCCCGGCGGTGGACAGCTCCTCGCGCAGCTCCCTCGGGATCCGGTGGAACCTCATGCGTGCGCCGCATCAGGGTGGTACGACGGGCGCAGCACGCCGTCGACCAGGACCGTGTCGATGTGCCCGCGCCACTGCTCGTCGTCACGCTCCGGGAAGTCCTCGCGCCAGTGGGACCCGCGGGTCTCCTCGCGCATCAGGGCGGCGGTGGCGAGCGCGCTCGAGATGGTGACCAGGTTGGTCACCGACCAGGACTCGGTGCGCGGGTCGTCCTCGACCTTGTCGGCCAGCGCCGCCAGGTCGTCGATCGCCTCGGTCATGCCGGAGGCGCTGCGGAGCACGCCGACCTTGTCGGTCATCACCCGCTGGAGGTCGGTCATGACGGCCTCGCTGACCAGCCCGGGCGGGCGCACGTCCTGCACCGGGGTCTGCCGGGTCGGCAGCCCGTCGCGCTCGATCGCGGTGGCGATCCGGCGCGAGAAGACCAGGCCCTCGAGCAGCGAGTTGGAGGCCAGCCGGTTGGCCCCGTGGACCCCGGAGCAGGCCACCTCACCGGTCGCGAACAGGCCGGGCAGCGAGGACTGGCCGTCGAGGTCGGTCGCGACCCCACCCGACGCGTAGTGGCACGCGGGTGCGACCGGGATCAGCTCGGTGACCGGGTCGACGCCGTGCTGGCGGCAGGTGGCCAGGATGGTCGGGAAGCGACGCTCCCAGAATCTCGACACGCTCGCTTCGCTCGCTGCTCGATCACCGCGGAGGCCCAGGTGCCGGGCGTCGAGCCACATGTGCGGCTTGTCCTCCTCGTGCATCCGGCGGGTGATCGCCTTGGCGACCACGTCACGCGGGGCGAGGTCGGCGAGCTCGTGCTGACCCCGCATGAACCGGTCGCCCTCCCAGTCGACGAGGAACGCTCCCTCGCCTCGCACCGCCTCGGAGATCAGCGGCTGCTGGCCGCGGGAGTCGGGACCGAGCCACATCACGGTCGGGTGGAACTGCACGAACTCCAGGTCGCGCAGCACCGCCCCGGCACGGAGCGCGAGCGCCATGCCGTCGCCGGTCGAGACCGACGGGTTGGTGGTCTGCGAGAAGACCTGGCCGAGCCCGCCGGAGGCGAGCACGACGGCCCGGCACATCACGGCGCCGATCCCGTCCCGCTGGCCCTCGCCCATCACGTGGAGCGTGACGCCGGCGATGCCGCCGCCGGTGCCCGGGATCAGGTCGACCGCCAGGGCGTGCTCGGTGACACCGATCTCCGGCGAGGCGTGGATCGCGGCAACCAGCGCCCGCTGGATCTCGGCGCCGGTGGCGTCGCCACCCGCGTGCGCGATCCGGTCCCGGTGGTGCCCGCCCTCGCGGGTCAGCGACAGCTCGCCGGCCGCCGTCTGGTCGAAGTTGGTGCCCAGCGCGATCAGCTCGCGGACTGCTTCGGGGCCCTCGGTGACGAGCACCCGGACCGCCTCCTCGTCGCAGACCCCGGCGCCGGCCACGAGCGTGTCCTCGAGGTGCTGCTCGGGGGTGTCACCGTCGCCGAGTGCGGCAGCGATCCCGCCCTGCGCCCACTGGGTGGAGCCGGCGGAGAGGATGTCCTTGGTCACGACCATCACGGAGCCGCCCTCGGGCAGCACCTCGCGGATCCGGAGCGCGGCGGTCAGGCCGGCGATGCCGGAGCCGATCACCACCACGTCGGCGTACGTCTCCCAGCCGGGAGGGCCTGCGGCCAGCCGCTCGGGGACCCCCATCAGGAGTCGACCGTCACGGAGCCCACGTGGTGCAGGTCGGCCCGGGTGACGGCGGCGCGGTGGATCTTGCTCTTCATCATGGTCCGAAGCATCGGGATCAACCTCCCAGCACGAGTGCGACATTGTCGATGAGCCGGGTGCTCCCGACCCGGGCGGCGACCAGGATCCGGGCCTCGCCGACATGGGGGGCCGGGCCGAGGTCGGGTGCGGTGAGCTCGAGGTAGTCCAGGTCGATGCCGGGTGCGCCGCGGAGCACCCCACGCGCCTCCGCCAGGGCGGCGTCCGCACCTCGGTCGGCGGCGTCACGGGCGGCGAACAACGCACCGGAGAGGGCCAGCGCCGACCGGCGCGCATCCGCGTCGAGGTAGGCGTTGCGCGAGGACAGCGCCAGCCCGTCCGGCTCACGCACCGTCGGGGTGCCCACGACCTCGACGTCGAGGCACAGGTCGGAGACCATCCGCCGGATCAGGGCCAGCTGCTGGTAGTCCTTCTCGCCGAACACCGCCACGTCGGGACGCACCAGCCCGAACAGCTTCGCGACCACGGTCAGCACGCCGTGGAAGTGGGTCGGCCGCGACGCACCCTCGAGCACGCGCGCCAGCGGGCCGGGGTCGACGGTCACCTGCGGGTCGCCGCCGGGGTAGACCTCGTCGACGGACGGCACGAAGACCAGGTCCACGCCCTCGGCGGCGCACCGCTCGAGGTCCTGCTCCAGGGTGCGGGGGTAGCGGGCGAGGTCCTCGCCGGGGCCGAACTGCATCGGGTTCACGAAGATCGAGGCGACCACGGGCGCGTCCGGCCCGACCGTCTCGCGCGCCGTACGCATCAGGGCGGCGTGGCCGGCGTGCAGCGCCCCCATGGTCGGCACGAAACCGACCCGGCCGCCGGTGGCGGTCAGGGCGTCGGCCAGTTCCTCGCGGGTGTGCGCGAGGGTGAGCGTGCCCACCATCAGCCGGTCATCCGCGGTCGCCGGAGACCACCGAAGCGGCCTCGGCGGCGGCCAGCATCGCCATGATCCGCGTGCGGCGGATCGGCAGCAGCCGTCCGTCGACGACGGCGCGGTTGGCGGTGGCGCGGGCCAGGGCGACGTACGACGGGAGCGTCGCGGGAGCGTGGTCGGCGATGTCGGCGAGGTGCGCCGCGACGGTGTTGACGTCGCCACGGACGATCGGGCCGGTCAGCGCCGCGTCGCCTTCGGCGAGCGCGTTGTCGAGCGCCGCTGTGAGCAGCGGGCGCAAGGTCGCGGCCGGGTCCTCGGCGCCGGCGGCGGACAGCATCTCCATCGCCTGGGCGACCAGGGTGACCAGGTGGTTGGCGCCGTGCGCCAGACCCGCGTGGTAGAGCGTGCGCTTGTCCTCGGGCACGAACATCGCGATCCCACCGAGGTCGCTGACCAGGGTCTCGGCGACCGCCCGGTCCTCACCCTCGGCGGTGACGCCGAAGACGCAGCCACGCAGCCGCGGCAGGTCGACGTCGGTGCCGGTGAACGTCATCGCCGGGTGCATCGCGATCACGTGTGCACCGAGCAGGCGAGCGGGCTCGAGCACGGCAAGACCGTGCCGGCCGGAGGTGTGCACGACGTGCTGCCCGGGGCGGATCGCACCGGCGCCGACGAGCGTGGACACCACGTTGCCGAGCATGTCGTCGGGCACGGTCAGCAGCAGCAGGTCGCAGTCGCGCGCGACAGCGGTCGGCTTGCGGCGCGGGACACCCGGCAGCAGCGTCTCCATGCGCGTGCGCGACGCGGTCGACTCGCCGGCCGCCGCCACGATCTCGTGGCCGGCGGAGCGCAGGGCCGATGCCAGCACAGCGCCGACGCGGCCAGCGCCGATCACCCCGATACGGGTCATGTCACATGCCTTCCGTTCCAGTCCCTCGGTGGGGTACCAGACGTCCTGAACAGTGCTCACCGAGCGTAACGCCGCAGCCGGGGACGGCGATAGCGCCCGAACCGGTGGTTCACGTCACAGAGCCCGACCGCTCAGAGGCCGGGCCGGGGCATCCGGGCCACCCGGGCGCGCTCCACGCCCTCCTCGACCAGGCTGCGAGCCTCGGCGGGATCGCGGTGCAGGCCCTGGGCGTGCACCAGCCCGACCGGGCTGTCGGCGTGCACCGAGGCCAGGCGCAGCCAGCGCTGGACCGGCCCCTGCACCAGTCGCAGCGACTGCACCCGGGCCAGCGGCACCAGGTCGGTACGACGGGCGAACAGGCCGGCGCGCGACACCACCAGGCGCTCGTCCATGCCGAACGCCAGCCACGGACGGCCGAGCGGGCGCAGCCACGACGCCCGCCGCGGAGGTGCCGACAGCGTCACCAGGTCCGGGTCGGCCCCGATCAGGTCCGACGCGAGCCGCCAGACCAGCTCCTTGGGGGCGACCGGAAGCGCGATCCCGCTGCTCTCCTCACCGCCTCCGCCGTCCTTCAGACCGCCGGCCACCGAGACCTCGAGCCGGGCCAGGCCGAACGGCCGCTGCAGCAGCGGCTCGGTGATCCGCACGCCCTGGAGCCGCTCCACGTTGAACGTGTGCGTGGTCAGGCTGAACATCCCGTGCCGGACCTGGACCCCGGTCGGCACCACGGCCACCCGCCAGTCCCACCAGCCGACCAGCTTGCGCGCCAGCGAGAGCGCCGCGCCGCCGAAGGTGGCCAGGCCGATGCCGAAGGCCCCGAGCGACACCCCGGCCGACACCATGCCGACGACCACCAGCCCGAACACCAGCAGCCCGACGGTCTCCCCGCTCGCGAGCAGCCCCTTCAGCTGCCAGGAGAGCGGCACCCGGACCAGTGGCACCGGCTCCACGTGAGGGACGGCGCCCCCGTCGACGCCGGCTTCCGCGGACTCCTCCGCCCGGGCGACGTCGCGCTGCTCGAGCAGCACCCGGCGGACGTGGTGCGCCTCCGGCAGCGGCAGGTAGGCCAGGGACACCTCGGCCTCCGCGGTGGCGGTCTCGATCTTGAGCTCGGCCAGCCCGAGCAGCCGGGCCACGAACGGCTGGCTGACGCCGATCTCCACGATCCGGTCCAGCCGCACCCGTCGCGACCGGCGGTTGAACACCCCGGTGTCGATCCGCAGCTCGGTGTCGGTGATCCGGAACCGGGTCCGGTACCAGGAGGCGAAGCCGAAGACGGCACCGGCAGCCAGGACCGCGGCCGCGGCGATCGCGGCGCCGGTGAACTGGCGCTCCTCGAGCACCTGCCGGCCACCCGTGTAGGCCGCCGCCACGAAGAAGATCGCCGACCGGACCAGCGGCGTGAGCGGTGAGAGCCGCCGGAAGTCGGCCGGCTCGACCGGTGCCGGCTCCTCGCTCACAAACCCGACTTCCCGGCCTCGCCGAGCTCCGTGAGCCGGTCGCGCAGCCGGGCCGCCTCCTCCGGCGCCAGGCCGGGGATCCGGGCGTTCGTCGCCGGCGACGCGGTGTGGAGCTGGACCGCGGCCAACCCGAACGCCCGCTCGAGCGGGCCGGCGGTCACGTCCACGAGCTGCATCCGGCCGTAGGGCACCACGACCAGCCGCCGGACCAGGGCACCGTGTCGGATCCAGAGGTCCTCGGCACGCTCGGCGTACCCCCAGTTCGCGACGTTGCGGCCGACCAGCCACCACAGCCAGGCGCCGACCAGCAGCGCGAGCGCCGCGAGGGACCAGACCCAGACCCGGAGCCCGTCGACGAGGACACCAGCCAGCACCAGCACCAGCAGCACGACGCCCACGCTGATCGCGAGCTCCACCCGCAGGAGCCGGGCCAGGCTCGGCTTGATGCGCAGCCACTCACCTTCGGGCAGCGCGAAGAGCTCGTCCAACCTCTACCCCTCCTCGGAGGGGACCTCCACCTTGGGTGCGTAGAGGCGGGTGCCCTTGGGGCGCGGGTGGTTCGAGAGGTCGCCGATCCGGTTCGCGCGCTGCAGGGTGAAGTAACGGTTGATCGTCCGCCGCGGCGAGGGCCGCCACTTCGGCTTGCGGAACACGGCCCCGGTGTCCCCCCAGTAGTGGTCGACGAGGTCGATCTGGTGGAAGTCGTGCCGCTGGGGGGAGTCGACCTGGCGCGGCGGCCAGTCGGTCTTCACCCGGACCAGGGTCAGGTCGGCCTGCGCGGCGAGCGCCCGCATGCTGTCGGGGTAGTAGCGCCAGCAGTCGTACGTCGAGTGGTGGTGGCCGCGCGACGGCACCGTGATCAGCAGGACACCGCCGGTGCGCATCACGCGTGCGATCTCGAGGATCGAGGCCCACGGGAACGGGATGTGCTCGAACACCTGGCCGCAGAGCACGACGTCCTGGCTGTTGCTGGGCAGCGGGATCGTGTACGGCTGCGTCATCTGGATGTCGACGTTGCGGCCGGCCTGGATGTCGACGCCGGTGTAGGTGACGTCGTAGTCCTCGAGGAGCTGGCGGTGGTTGAGCGTCTGTCCCTCGTTGATGAACGACCCGAAGTCGAGGAGGTCGTAGTGCTTCTTCTTGTCGAGGTGGTTCGCGATGAATCCACCCATCAGGTTCATGGCGGCGGGATGCACAGCGGCTCCTGGTCGTCGTCGGACGTCGTCGGGTGGAACGGGCTCTAGCTCGGCCGGACCTTGCCGGTGACCTTGCGGATCGGGGCGGTCACCTTCCAGGAGCGGCTGCCCTCGATGTCGGTGATCCGCTGCTCGAGCTCGGCGATCCGCTCGTCGCGCAGCCGGAGCCGCTTCTTGAGGATGGCTGCGGTCGGCGCCGCCTCGACGGTCTTGTCCTTGCCCGAGAAGATCGACAGCCAGCGGTTGGGCATCGGCGACTCCACCACCTGGTGCTTGGTGAAGACCCGCACCGTGTCGAGGAAGTAGCGCTCGAGCCCGGCGGGCGTGAACACGAAGGTCTGGTCCTCAGCCCGGGTGCTGACCCCGAGCAGGGGCAGGGAGTCATCGAGCTGCGGGGCACCTTCGAGGGTGCGCAGGAACTTCTCGTCGACCAGGCCGGGGTACTCGAGCACCAGGTGGGAGCGGGTCAGCGACGCCGCCTGGTCGAGGAACGCGAACGGGTTCGGCACGTGATGGACCACGTTGAGCGCGAGCACGACGTCGAACGAGCCGGGCTTCACCTCGAGGTCGTCGAGGAAGCCCTTGCGGAACTCGACGTCGAGGCCCATGCCCTCCGCCGCACGGCGGGCCTTGGTCAGCCGGCCCTGGCGCGGCTCGAGGCCGGTCACGCGGGCGCCCATGCGGGACGCACTGAGCGCGACGGCACCCTCGGCGCAGCCGATGTCGAGGACCTTCTTGTTCTCCAGCGGCATCACCAGGGCGTGGCTGAGCGTGGCCGAGACACCGCCGATGCGGTGGTCGGACTGGTAGGACTTCTCCTGCTCGGCCTGCTCCGGCAGGCGGTGGCCCGCGCGGCAGTGGGCGGCCGCATCCTCGCGGGCGAGCTGCGGGAAGTCCCAGCGGGCGATCGGGGAGATCTCGCCGTGCACGTCGACGTTGGTGCAGAAGTACTCGTGCGAGGCCTTCGCCTCGTCGAGCAGCAGCGCAAGGTGCTCGTAGACCTGGGCCAGGTCGGGCGAGCGCAGCGCCTTCTCCCACAGCTCCTGGTCGTAGCGGCGCTTGGCGTGGCCGGGGTGGTCCGGCTCGGCCAGGGTCCGGCCGCCACTGCGCTCGAGCAGCACCGACCGCGGGGCGCTGAGCACCACGACGTCGCTCGCCGCGTCGATCAGGTTGTGCAGGAGCTCGGACTCGCCGAGCCGGGCCGCCTCGCGGCGGCCCTTCACGCCGTGCAGCAGGTTGTAGTGCACGACGTCGTTGTCACCGGTCGGGATCTTCCCCGACTTCTGGACCTGGTGGGCGAAGTAGACCTTGGGCTTCGCCTCGCCCTCCTCCGACTGGAGTCCCTGGATGTAGCTGGACTTCCCCGCGGACGTGGGGCCGATGATCAGACGCATGCGCCAGAGAGTACCGGCAGGAGAGGGGGTGCAGAGAACCCGGCACGGCCGGTCCGGAGCGCCGGCGGCAGACTCAGTAACCGAAGCGCGCGAAGTCCTCGGCGTACTCCATGCGCAGCCGCGCCTCGAGCCCCGCCGTGAGCCGCACCTCGCTGCTCGCGATGCCGCTCTGCTCCTTGCGGTCGAGCACCCGCGGCACCTCCGAGAGCGGCAGCAGGCCGAGGTCCCAGCGCGTGTTGAGGTCGCTCACGGTGGTCTCGAGGCGGTCCTCGAGCCGGTAGACGTGCGCGCCGGGCAGGTGGAACTCCCACTGGGGGCGCAGGTGGTTGTCGTAGACGAAGGGGTCGCGCCGGTACTGCCGGAAGGCCTCGTCGTACCAGGCCTCGACCTCGGTGGCGCTGGCCGAGACCCGGTCGCTGTTGCGCATCGCGAACTCGGAGCGGAACCGCGCCAGCGGCTCGCGGACGGTCATGAAGACCGCGTCGAACCGGTCGAGGTGGAAGATCTGCTCCAGCATCGGCCGGTGCATGTGCTGGGGCGAGACCCGGCGGAGGCTGTTCATCGAGCCCGCGCCGAGCTTCGGGTCGCGGTAGCCGGTGGTCCACCCGCTCTTCGCGAACAGCCGCTCCAGGGTCGAGCCGCCGGCCTTGGGCACGTGCACGAACAGCACGGCGCGGCCGTCCCGCCGAAACACCGGCATGCGGGCTCCTCCCCTCATGGACGTGCTGCTGGAACGTCTCGGACCTTAGCGTCTGCCCGGGAGCCGTCCCAAGTACGGTTCTGCCCATGCCGGTGAAAGTCAGCGTCGTGGTCGCGACGTACAACTCGCCGCCCGAGCTGGCCGGTCTGGTGACGTCCCTCGACGACCAGACGCTGCCCGCCGACGAGTACGAGCTGATCTTCGTCGACGACGGGTCGAGCGACGACACCCACGAGCGGCTCACCGCGATGGCCGCCGAGCGCAGCAACATGCAGGTGCACCGGATCCCCAACTCCGGCTGGCCGGGCCGCCCGCGCAACGTCGGCACCAAGGCCGCCACGGGCGAGTTCCTCTTCTACGCCGACCACGACGACTACCTGTTCCCCGAGGCGCTGGAGCGGATGTACGCGTTCGCGGTCGAGAACGACCTCGACGTCGTACACCCGAAGGAGGTGGTCAAGGGCTGGGGCCGTCCGGGATGGTTCGCCTACCGCGACCACCGGCCGCTGGTCGACCGGCTCGACCAGGTCGTGGTCCAGAACATCAGCCCGCACAAGCTCTACCGCCGGTCCTTCGTGCACGAGAAGGACGTCTGGTTCCCCGAGGGGAAGATCCGGCTCGAGGACTTCAGCCTCAACGGGCTGGCGTGGGCGCGCACCGACGCGATCGGGGTGCTGTCCGACTACCCCTGCTACCAGTGGAGCGTCCACCAGGAGAACAGCCACAAGGCGTCGTACGACTACGACGTCTACTGGGCCTCGTTCGAGGAGTCGCTGGCCCCGATCCTGGAGCTCGAGGAGGGCGACAAGCGTGACCAGCTGCTGATCCGCTGGTACCGCAGCCGGATCCTCGAGCGGGTCAAGACCCTCCACAAGTTCCCGGTCGAGCACGTCGACCGGCTGCTGGTGACCTGGGAACACCTGATGCCGCTGTTCCCGCCGCACCTGGACGCGCAGATGAACCCCTCGCACCGCGCCCGCTCGGCGCTCCTGCGCGCCAACGACCGGGAGCGGATGCTCGCCCTCGGCGAGCTCGACACCGGGCACCGGTTCGAGCGCCAGTCCGGCGGAGTGCGCTGGGAGGACGGCCGGTTGGTCGTCGACGTCCGCGCCACGATCGTCGACGGCACCGGCGCTCCGCTGCCGGTCGAGGTGGTCGACGGCCGGGTCCGCCGCGTGGTGCCCGAGTCGCTCGCCTCCGGCGTGGACCCCGCCGTCTGGGACCTCACCGATGACGTCGACAACGGGTTCGTGGAGCTGATCGTCCGGGCGCGGGAGACCGCCGTCGACTGGATCGTGCCTGCCACGTCGCGCGTCTGGGTCGAGCCCGGCCCCGACCGGCTGTGCCTCTCGATGACCGCCGAGCTCGACCTCGCCACCGCCGCCGGTGGCGGGCCGATGGAGGACGACGTCTGGGACGTGTTCTTCCGCCTGATCGGGATCGGGTACGCCGCCACGCGGCGGGTGTTCCTCGACCCCGACACCCCCGCCGCCGGAGCACTGCTGGACGGACGCGGCGCCGTCGCGTTCCAGACCCGCAACGGCGACCTCGCCCTGGATCTCACGGGCCAGCACCGCACGGTCCCGGGTGCCTCGACCGTCAGCTCGGCCGACCTGACCACAGGATCCGGCGGGTCGCGCATCGTGCTGCCGGGCATCCACGTCGTCGGGGAGACCGACCTGCCGGCCACCGTCCGGGTCGGCCGCACGTCGCACCCGGCCCACCTCGTCGGCCGCGCAGACGGGGCCGCGCTCGAGGTCGCCGGTGAGCTCACCGGCGACGGCGAGGTCAAGGTCACGGTCGGGGGCAAGACCGGGTCGCCGCTGTTCCGGCTCGGCAAGGAGCCGCTGCTCGGTGTCGGACGACGGCTACCGGCCGTCCGCAGGCGACTGCGCGGGTTGCTGCGCCGGTTGCCTGGCGGGTTGCTGGGCCGGCTGGCCCACCGCCTTCGCCGCTGATCCGCGCACGGTATTCTGCGAACTCGTCCGCCGGTCCTCCGACCTGCGGCTTCGGCATGCACCAGACCCCACGACGACCTGTGCACGAGGAGTGATCCCACGACGTGATCGGCGACAAGGTCATCGGCGAGCTGCGGCAGAGGGCAGCGATCCGCACCCGCGCTCGTGCGCTCGGCGAGGAGATCCTGGCCGGCCGCTACGCGGGGTGGCGGCACGACCCACTGCAGGAGCGCACGGTCCTCTACGAGTCGTTCTTCGGCAACGGCGTGCTCGACAACCCGGAGGCGATCTTCCGGCACCTGCTCGAGCAGCCCGACATGGCCGACCTCACGCACATCTGGGCGCTCAACGACCTGGCGGCGCACCCGACGGTGGTGGCCGAGTTCGCCGGCAACCCGCGCGTGCAGTTCGTCTCGACCAGCAGCCCGGAGTACTTCGAGGCACTCGCCACGGCGAAGTACCTGGTCAACAACGCCACCTGGCAGCAGCGCTTCGCGAAGCGTGACGGTCAGGTCTACGTCAACACCTGGCACGGTGTGCCGCTCAAGCACATGGGCTACGACATGCCGGGTGGCGGCATCGAGTCGCGCAACATCCTGCGCAACTTCCTGAGCGCCGACTACCTGGTCTCCGGCAACCCGTTGATGACCGATGTCATGTACCGCTCGGCGTACCGGCTCCAGGGCATCTTCCGCGGGGCGGTGATCGAGGAGGGCCAGCCCCGGATCGACCGCCAGGTGCAGACCATGAAGGACCCGGCCGCGGCCACGGCGCTGCTGGCCGACCACGGCATCGAGATCCGCGGCCGCAAGGTCGTGCTCTTCGCGCCGACCTGGCGCGGCAACACGTTCGCCGAGCCCCAGGTCAACGCGGCCGAGCTGGTCCGCACGGTCCGCCAGCTCCAGAAGCGGCTCGGCGAGGACTACCTGATCCTGCTGAAGACCCACCAGCTCGTGCACGACGCCGTACGCCGACGGCTGGGCGAGACCTCGTTCCTGGTGTCGAACGACATCCCGGCCAACGTGGTGCTGGGCGTGTCCGACCTGCTGGTCACCGACTACTCCAGCATCTTCTTCGACTACCTCGGCACCGGCCGCCCCGTCGTGCACTACGTGCCGGACCTCGAGGACTACGAGGGGCACCGCGGGCTCTACCTGCAGCCCGACGAGCTGTTCGGCCCGTTCGTGCGCAGCGTGCCGGAGCTCGTCGAGCAGGTGCAGGAGTCACTGGCCGCCGGTGGGCAGTCCGAGCGCTCGCTGCAGGGTGCCGCCCGCTACTGCGCCAAGGACGACGGCAACGCGACCGCACGGCTGGTCGACATCGTCTTCCGGGGCGCGGACGAGTCGAGCTACACGGTGCACCGCGACTTCGGCACCGACAAGGAACGGATCTGCATCTACCTGGGCAGCATGGCGTCCAACGGGATCATGACCTCGGCGCTGAACCTGCTGCACAACCTCGACTACGACCGCTACGACGTGACCGCCTACTGGGCCTACAGCAAGGGTCGTGACCGCACCCGCAACGCCAACCTGGTCGACTCCCGGGTGCGCGTCATTCCGCGCACCACGCTGATGAACGCGGGACCGGCGACGTTCCGCCGGGTCCAGCGGCAGCTGCTGATCAAGGGCCTGCCGGCCACGCTGTCGCAGCGCCACAAGACGTTCTGGCGCGGTGAGTACCAGCGGATGTTCGGTGACGCGGAGTTCGACCACCTGATCGACTTCAGCGGCTACGGCTGCCACGCGCCGTTCCTCTTCACCGCGGCCCACGGCAGCCCGCGCACCAGCATCTGGCTGCACAACGACATGGCCGCCGACCAGCAGCGGGAGACGGCCGGCACGAAGCACCTCGAGGCCCGGCTCGGCGCGGTGTTCTCGACGTACAGGTACTTCGACCACCTGGTCTCGGTCTCCCCCGAGCTGATGCGGCTGAACCAGAAGAACCTCGCCGCCCATGCCGCGCCGGACAAGTTCCGCTTCGCGCTCAACACCATCAACGGCGAGCGGGTGCTGCAGATGGCCGGCCTGCTCCGCGCCGACAGCGGGGACGGCGAGGAGGTGTCCTCGGCGCCGGCGCACCTCGAGCAGTTCGACACCACCAACGTGGCGGCCGCGGTCAGCGCGCTGATGAAGTACTTCCCGGTGAGCGACATCGTCCGCGAGGCGCGCAGCCGGCAGCGGATCAACACGATGGACGTGCGCGGCAAGGTGACCACGTTCGTCACCGTCGGCCGCCTCTCGCAGGAGAAGAACCACCGGCGGCTGATCGACGCGTTCGCACGCGTGCACAGCAGGCACCCCGACATCCGGCTGGTGATCCTCGGCGGCGGTCCGCTCGAGCTCGACCTCGCCGAGCAGATCTCCAACCTCGGCATGGAGCCGTTCATCTCGCTGGCCGGCCAGGTGGACAACCCGTTCGCGATCCTCGCGCAGTCCGACTGCTTCGTGCTCTCGAGCGACTACGAGGGACAGCCGATGGTGATCCTGGAGGCCCGCACGCTCGGGCTGCCGGTGGTCACCACGTCGTTCTCCTCGGTCGGCGACTCGGTGCCGCCGGAGGCGGGAATCGTGGTGCCGAAGTCGGTGGAGGGCATGGTCGACGGGCTCCAGAAGTTCGTCGCCGGGAAGGTGCCGGCCGGCACCTTCGACTTCCACGCCTACAACGCCGAGGCTGTGGCGCAGTTCCGGACGGCGATCGGCTCCGACGCCTAGCTCCTCACCAGAGCGCGAGCAGGTGGTCGACCGCACGGTCGGCCGCGTGTCCGTCGTCCCACGGGCAGAAGCGCTCTCGGAAGCCGGCGCGGGCCGCGGCGTGCATGTCGGCCGCGACCAGTGCCCGGACCACCTCGTCGGTGGTGGTGACCATCGGTCCGGGAGGGGCCGCCTCGATGTCGAAGTAGAAGCCACGCTCGACGTCGCGGTAGCGGTCGAGGTCGGGCGTCAGCAGCACCAACGGCTTGTCGGTGAGCGCGAAGTCGAACATCACCGAGGAGTAGTCGGTCACCAGCGCGTCGGCGGCGAGGTAGAGGTCGGCGATGTCGGGGTAGCGGGTCACGTCGACGACCTGGTCGTGCCCGGCCAGCACGTCGGCCTGGCGCGAGGCGTTGTAATGCCCTCGCACCAGCACGACCGCGCCGGGCAGGGCGCCGACGAGCCGGACCGGGTCGAGGAAGAGCGGCTTGCTGTCACGAACGCCGAGGTACTCGCGCCACGTCGGGGCGTAGAGGACCACCCGCTGGTCGTCGGCCACACCGAGCCGGCGCCGGGTCTCCGCCCGGACCTCCGGCGCGCGCTCGGACAGCAGCACGTCGTTGCGCGGGTAGCCGATCTCGAGCATCGTCCCGTCGTAGGAGAAGGCCGAGCGGAAGACCTCGCTGCAGAACGGGCTCGGTGAGACGAAACCGTCCCAGCCCGCCGCCTGCCGGGCCAGGCTCCGTCGGTGGCGCCAGGTGTTGAGGTCGCCCGGGCCGCGGTCCTCCCCGATCTTCTTCAGCGGGGTGCCGTGCCAGGTCTGGAGGTGGATCTGCCCGGGCTTCTTGGCGAACCAGGGCGGCGCCGCGGCGTTGCCGACGTAGGCACGGGCGCCGGCCAGCGCCTCGAACCACTCCGGCGTACGACGGGCGACCGCGCGGGTGCCCTCCGGGACGACCACGGACGGGTCGTCGACCACCCACACCAGGTCGAGTCCCGGCTCACGGGACGCGAGCGCGCGGCCGATCGCGGCCGGGTTGTCGGACACGGCCCGACCGTGGAACGACTCGAGCAGCACCATCTCCCCTGCGGTCGAGCCTGTCGAGACCCGCGTCGCGACGGCGTACGCACTGACCAGCGCCTGCTGGCCGAAGGCGCTGCGCTGCTGGTCGTCGAGAGGAGAGCCGACGACCACCTCACCCCCGGCCTCCAGCCGGAGCGCCGCCCGGTCGTCGAGCAGGGTGGGCGGGTCGGCGAGAAGCGCCGAGGCCCAGTCGAGCTCGTCGGGCTCCCCTCGCGGACCCTGCACCTCGAGCGCGTAGCGGCCGCCGGGCAGCCGGGTCTGGCCCCAGGGGGAGTTGGCGAGCAGGGCGAGCACCGCGTCGAAGCGGCCCTCGTCAAGGACCGCGTCGCACCAGGGTGTGGTGCCGCGGGGGCCGACGAGGCGCAGCCGCACCGGGCTGCCGGCACCGGAGACGCGCAGCCCTTCGGGCTCCAGCGCGACCAGGTCGACGCCGTCCGCGCGAGGCCGGACGCGCACCTCGTGGACGGCCTCTCGACCGTCGAGTGCGACCCGCACCTGCCAGGGCCCTTCGCCCGAGGGCAGCACGGCGACGCCCTCGAAACCGCTGCCGCGCCGGTCTTCCCAGGCACGGTCCGCCCAGAGGTTGGCACCCTCGTCGCGCCGGCGGTCGAGCGACACCTCGACGGCGCGGCCGTCCGGGCCGGCCAGCGTGACCGTCGGCAGGTCGGCGTCAGGCTCGGTGTGCACGAACGCGTTGCCGCGGACCCTGACCCGGCCGGCCGGCCGCTGCTCCAGGTCGAGGACCCGGCTGCGGAGCCGGCGGTCGGCGGCACCGATCCGCCGGTAGTCCTCCAGCACGTCGATCGAGAGGCCGGCCGGCGCCGGCACGACGCCGTCGACGACCAGGAGTCCGTGCGGGTTGCTCGCGAGGTGGTCCTCGGCCAGCGCGAGGTCGTCGTCGGTGCCGTGGGCCGCGACCCAGGCCGCGACGCGCGCCTCGACCGGCACGCGGTCGTGGCGCACGCCGCCGGAGACCAGGTCGAGCGCGAACGACTGCACCGCTGCGTGGAAGGCCGGACCGCCCCCCACCGCGTCGCGGCACAGACCGGGGAGGAGGTGCACGAGTGCCTGCTCGCGCCACGCGTGACGGGCGTCGGGCTCGACCAGGTCGAGCAGCACCCGCCGGAGCGCCTCGAGCCGGGTGGTCACCAGGTCGGCACGGAACCGGCGTTGCTCGTGGACCGGCAGCGCCGTGTCGCGGTCGTGCTCGACCAGCACGATGTCGTCGACCACGGCCACGCCGCGAGCGGCGGCGAGGAGGGTAGCCACCGTGACGGCCTGCCGCTCCGCGCCGTCGTACGGCGGGGCGACCTCGGCCAGGAACGCGCGACGGAACAGCTTGCCGCCGAGCTCCAGGTCGACCACCGAGCCGGGCGTGGGCGTGGTCAGGTCCCGACCTGCCCGGACGGCACCCCGGCGGCCCGCCACCACGTCTGTCGTGTCGCTCAGCGCCGTGACCAGCCGGGCCAGCCCGTGAGGCACCAGCTCGTCGTCGGCGGAGGCGAAGGCGACCAGGTCGGTGGTGACCTGGTCGAGCGTCTCGGCGAGGGTCGTCTGCAGCACCACCGCGTCGGCGACCACCTCGACCGAGGCGCGGACCGAGGCCACGGTGGCGTCCACGGACGTCGAGCCCTCCGGCACCAGGACCAGCACGGTGACCCTGGGACGGGTGCCGAGGCGGTCACGCACCCGGCGGCGCAGCGCCCGCCCCACGCGGCGCGGGGTGAGCCGCCGCTCGCTCACGACAGGCCCCGGACCACGCGCATCCGGGGGCGGGTCTCGTCGTCGGCCCGCAGCCGTGGCGCCAGCGTCAGCCGGCCGTAGCCGGTGCCGAAGACGGACGCCACCACCCGGGCGGCGGCACGTCCGTCGGCGTGGTCGTTGAAGCGTGCGTTGAAGCGGGCCATCGCCTGACCCTGGCGCCGACCGAGGCGTTCGAGGTCGTGGAGGTGCTCGGCGACCTGCGCGGTGGTCGCGGTCACCGGTCCGGGCGTGGTCTCGGCGTAGGGGTAGAGGAAGCCACGCGCGTCGCCCGCCTGCACCGCCGGGTCGGGCACGTGGAAGACCATCGGCCGGCCGGTGAGGGGATAGTCGAACCGCAGCGCGGAGTAGTCCATGACGGCCGCGTCGGACGCGAGCATCACGTCGTCGGCGCGCGGGTGGTCGCTGACGTCGACGAGGCGCGGGTGGGCGAGCCCGGCCGGCGGGCCACCGGTGCGCAGCAGCACGACGTAGTCGTCACCGAGCAGGTCGCACAGCTCCACCGGGTCGAGCAGCGTCACCGGCCGGCGTCCGTCGGTGGGCCGGTCGCCGAAGTGCCTGGCGTAGAGCACCGCCGCCTGGTCGGGCCGGATGCCGAGCCGCTCGCGGGTGGCCTCGCGTCGCTCGGCGAGGTCGTCGCCGAGCAGCAGGTCGGTGCCCGGCAGCCCGGTCGCGAGCACCTCGCCGCGGTAGCCGAACAGCTCGCGGAAGTCGGTCTCGGCGGCCTCGGTCGGCACCACCAGGGTGGTCCACTGGTCGGCGCCGCGGGCGATCAGCCGCCGGATCCGGGCCTCGGAGAGGTGCAGCCGGCGCCAGCGGGCAACGGCGAGCGTGGTCGCGGGATAGCCGGCCAGGCGGACGACGTGCTGGCCCTGGCGACGGCGGAAGCCCTGGTCGAGCGGGCCGTCGGTGACCACCCAGCGCGAGCCGGCCTGCGCCTGGTGCCACGCCCGGCTGTGCTTGACGACCGCCTGCGCGCCGGGCGGCAGCACCACCGAGTGGTCGACCACGACCCACCAGCGCTCGAGCTCGGGTCGCGCCCGCGCCAGCTCGGCATCGACCGCGCGCGGGCTGCCGGAGCACTCGCGGCCGCCGGCCGACTCGAGCAGGACCCGGTCGACGAGCTGGAGGGGGGAGCCGCCGGGTCGTCGTACGACGCGCGCAGCACCCGCTGCGCGTGCGCCCCCAGCTCGTCGTCTCGCAGGGGCGGACCGAGCACCAGCAGGGCCTGCCCCTGGGGGGTGCGTCGGACTCCGATCCGGTGGTCGTCGGCAAGCAGGTCGAGCGCGAGGTCGTCGGCCGCGGCCGGCTCCCAGCGGACGGGCCGGCCAGCCGACCAGGAACCGGTAGCGGCCCGTGGGCGCCGACGCCTCGCCGGTGCCGAACCGGTCGACGCGCAGCCGGAACCGGGCGCGTTCGCCGTCGACCTGGCCCACCACCACGTGCCGCTGCGAGCGGAGCTCGACCGGACCGCTCAGCGGCGAGCCGGTGTGGAGCACCACCTCGTCGCCGACCACCTCCACCCGGTCGAGCAGCGGGGCGGCGGCCCGGTCGCGCTCGAACGCACCGCGGCCACCGACGAGCAGCCGAAGCCCGGTTGCGCCCCAGACGGGCTGCGCGGACCCGTCGGGCGCCGGGCGGAGCTCGCCGGCAGAGCCGTAGCGGTCGCGGTGCTCGGGCTGGCAGGCCCGGGTCAGGTCACCGAGCCGGACCTCGACCTGCAGCGCCCAGGTGCCCGGCGCCAGTGCGGAGACCGGCACCCGTGCGGTCACGGATCCGGCCGCCGGGTCGAGGTGCTCGCCGCCGAGGACCAGGCCGATCTCGGGGTCGGGGCTCGCGGTCACCTCGGTGTCGACCGCCGTGTCGCGCGAGACCCAGCGCGCCCGGATCACCGGCTGGTCGAGGGTGACCCGGCGGATGCCGACGAACAGGTCGACGGCCAGGGTCAGCCCGTCGTCCGCCAGCGGCCAGCGCACCCGTCGTACGGAGCAGGAGACGCGGGCCTCGTCGGGGCCCACCTCCAGCATCGGCGGCGGGACCCGCAGCGCCTCCCAGTCGACGCCGGGCAGGTAGGCGCGGACCCGGTCGCCGTCGATCTCGGTCGGGAAGTCACCGGGGCGCTCGGCGCGGAGCGCCAGGTAGCGCTCGAGGTCGACCCAGCGGGCCTGGCCGGCCAGCCACGCTCCGGCCCGCGCCTCCACCGGCACCCGGGCCAGGTCGTGGGGTGAGAGTGTCGCGAGCACCGCGCCGACGGTGTCGGCGAGCTCGGTCAGCCGGGTCGGAGGCAGCCGGCCGGCGTCGGCCAGCAGACCCGGGAGGTCGTGCACCAGCAGGTCACGGATCCAGCGCGTCTGGTCGGGACCCTGCACCAGGCGGCGCACCTCTGGCACCATCGCCAGCCAGGGCTCGAGCGAGCCGGCCCAGCGTGGCATCGCGCCCTCGGCGGCGCCGGCAGCCGGCACCCGGTCCCAGAGCTGGCCGTCGACGCGCAGCGGGCGGTCGCGGAGGGCTCGGGCACACGTGGCGTCGGGGAACTCGCCGTGCACCTCGTCGAAGGACAGCCCGGCCTCGAGCCAGTGCCGCGCGGAGAAGAGGTACGACGGGGTGGCCAGCGGTCCCCGGTCGCCGACCGCCCGGATCACCCGGTAGTCGCGCGTGCCGCGGGCCACGGCCGACATCAGCGCCAACGCGCCCGGACGCAGCCGGGTGCGGTGGTCGAGGAACCAGAGGTGGTCGCCGGTCGCCATCGCCGCACCTGCGTTGCGGGCCGCGTTGGCGTTGCCCGCGATGCCGGCGACGTGCGCGTCGCCGATGACTGCGCGCAGCCCGGCCGGGTTGCCGCCGCCCCACGGCGCCACCACGATCTCGAGCGCTGCACCCTCGGTGTCGCCCGCTGCATCGGGGACCTGGGCGCGCAGCGCCGCCAGCGCCTCCGCCAGGGACGCGGTGTCACCGACCGGCGTCGCGACGACCGCGGTCAGACGACCCGAGGGGCGCGACCGCCTCCGCGCGAGGCGGGGGCGACGCGCCCATGTCGAACTGGTCAGATCAGTCCCTTGTCCTTGAGGTACGCCGTGGCGACGTCCGCCGGGAGCTCACGCTGGGTGTCGACCTTGCCGATCAGGGTGGCGAGGTCGTCGGTCGTGAGCGTCGCGGACAGCTTGTTCAGGGCGTCGGCACCCTTGCTGTTCTTCTTCAGCCAGTCGCTGTTGACGACGGGCACCAGGTTCTCGGCGTTCTGCCAGCTCTTGTCGTCCTCGAGCAGCACCAGGCCGTTGTCCTCGAGCGTCGCGTCGGTGGTGCCGACCTCGCCGAGGTCGACCTCGCCCTTCTTCACGGCGTCCTTGGTCTGCGGCGAGCCGAAGCCGAGCGGCTCGACCTTGCTCACGGTGACCCCGTAGACGGACTTGAGCCCGAGCGCGCACTCGGGGCGGTCGGGGCAGTCCGACGCGGCGGCCATGGTGATCGACGAGCCGACCTTGGTCAGCTCGCTGAGCTTGGTGATCCCCTTGGCGTCGCTGACCTTCTTGGTGATCACGAAGCCGTTGGCGTCCTCGGCCTTGGCCGGGTCGAGCGCCTCGAGACCGTCCTTCTTGCCGAGCTCGTTGAGCTTCTGGACCGTGGCGGCGGCATCCGGGGACGCGACCGGGTCGGCGTCCTTGCCGTTGACCCGCCGGTTGAGCTCCTCGGTCATCGAGGAGAGGTAGTCGGCCGCGATCTGCACGTCGCCCTGCTGCAGGGCCTTGATGTAGATGTCGCGGGTCGTGAAGTTCTTGGTCTTGACCTTGTAGCCCGCGTCATCGAGGACCGCCTTGTAGAGCTGGGTCATCACTTCGGCCTCGGTGAACTTCTGGCTCACCACCGTGACGGAGGAGGACGAGGAGCCCTTGTCGCCCTCGAAGCCCTTGCTCCCACACCCCGCTGTCAACGCGAGCGGGAGGGCCAGGGCGAGAACGGTGAGGAAACGTGCCGGGTTGCTGCGCATGAGTTGACTGCCTTCTGTGTCCCGCGGCCGGAGTGCCGCGCGTGTCCGGTGACCCGATGTCAGGACTCTACGGCGTGGGTCCGACTGGAAGGGCGTTGTCCACTTCGCGCCGGGTGTCGCGTTTCGCGGTCTCACGCCTGGCCCGGCCGACCGGGTCGAGGACGCGCTGCACGCCGGCCAGCCCGATCTCGAGGATCAGCGCGATCACGGCCACGATGAGGGCGCCGGAGATGATCTCGGCCGGGTCGTCCGCGTCGTACCCGTGGGTGATGATCCGACCCAGTCCGGGCCCGGCCACCAGGGCCGCGATCGTCGCTGTCGCCCAGACCTGCACGACGGCCAGCCGGATGCCGGAGAAGATGATCGGCAGCGCCAGCGGCAGTTCCACCCGGCGGAGCACCTCGCTCTCGGACATGCCCATCCCGCGGGCCGCCTCGATCGTGTCGCGGTCGACCTCGCGCATGCCGACCCACGTGTTGGTGATGATCGGCGGCAGTGCGAACAGCGCCAGCGTGATCAGGGTGGCGACGCCCGCGCGACCGAACGGACCGAACTCGCCGGATCCGAAGAGCCCCAGCGACAGCAGCGCGAGCAGCGCCACTATCGGGATCGCGCGGCCGATGTTGGAGATGTTGACCGCGAGCGTGCCGCCCCGCCCCCGGTGACCGAGCCAGACCGCCAGCGGCAGGCCGACCACCATCGCCATCACGACCGAGACGCCGGTCAGCAGCAGGTGCTCGTAGAGTCGGGTGAGGGCCTGGTCTCCCCCACCTCCGACCCAGTTGGAACCGTCGGTGAGCCAGGCCCAGACGTCGGTGATCATCGCGTCGCCGCCGTCCGCTGCCAGGGCGTGAGCAGGCGTTGCAGCCCGACCAGCAGCAGGTCGAGCACCACGGCGAGCGCGACGCACATGATGCTCGTGAAGAGCACCTGGGCCTTGAAGTTGGTGGAGCTGCCCTCGATCAGCAGCGATCCGAGGCCGCCGTAGTCGAGGATCGCGCCGACCGTGGTCAGTGCCACCGCGCTCACCGTCGCCACCCGCAGGCCACCCATGATCGTCGGCAGCGCCAGCGGCAGCTCGACCCGCCAGAGCAGCCGGCCGGGTGCGTAGCCCATGCCGATCGCGGACTCGCGCACGTCGTCGGGTACGGCGCGCAGTCCGTCGATCATGCTGCGCACCAGGACGGTCAGCGAGTACAGGCCGAGCCCGATCACGACCGTCTCCACGCCCAGTCCGGTCACCGGCACCAGCAACGAGAACAGCGCGAGCGACGGGATCGTGTAGATCGCCGTGGTGGTGCCGACCACGAGCGCTTCGAGCTTTCGGTAACGTCGCCCGAGCAGGGCGAGCGGGAACGCGATCACGAAGCCCAGCACCACGGACGTGACCACGATCCCGATGTGCTGGAGCAGCGCGGTCTCGAGCTCACTGACCCGCGAGTCGGAGAAGTACGCGCCACACACCCAGTCGTTGCGTGTCAGACAGTTGTCCACCGCCAGCGCGTGGACCGAGGACAAGGTCGGTTCCAGGGATGGGGTCACAGGTGGACGGTAGCCCAATGATCAGGCTCGACGGCGTCGGCAAGACCTACGGCGACGGCACCGTCGCGGTGGAGGCTCTGGACCTCGACGTACCCCGCGGAGCGATCGTCACGCTGGTGGGTCCCTCCGGCTGCGGCAAGTCGACGACGCTCAAGATGGTCAACCGGCTGATCGAGCCGACGACCGGCCGGATCTTCCTCGACGGCACCGACGTCACCGACGCCGACCCGGTCGAGCTGCGGCGAGGGATCGGCTACGTGATCCAGCAGGTCGGGCTGTTCCCGCACCAGACGATCGCCACCAACGTGGCCACGGTGCCGACGTTGCTCGGCGAGTCCAAGACGCACGCCCGCGGCCGCGCGATCGAGCTGATGGAGCTGGTCGGACTCGACCCCGACGTGTTCGCGGACCGGTTCCCGCACCAGCTCTCCGGTGGCCAGCGACAGCGCGTCGGCGTCGCCCGCGCGCTCGCCGCCAACCCGCCCGTGCTGCTGATGGACGAGCCCTTCGGCGCCGTCGACCCGGTGGTCCGCGGCCGGCTGCAGGACGAGTTCCTGCGCCTCCAGCGCGAGCTGGACAAGACGGTGCTGCTCGTCACGCACGACATCGACGAGGCCGTGAAGATGGGCGACAAGGTCGCGGTGTTCGCCGCCGGCGGCCGGTTGGCCCAGTACGACGAGCCGGCCGCGATCCTGGGCGCTCCTGCCGACGAGTTCGTCTCTGAGTTCGTCGGCGGCAGCCGTGGCCTGCGCCGGCTCAGCGTCACGCCGATCGACCCGTCGTACCTGGAACCGATGGACGGCGTCAGCGCCTCCGCCCTGGCCGGCACGGTCGAGAAGACTGCGATGCTCGAGGAGGTGCTGGCCCTGGCGATGCGCGAGGACAAGGAGCTGGTCGGCGTCACCGACGGCCCGAAGTTCCTCGGTGTGCTCACGCCCAACGGGGTCCACCGGATGCTGCGGGCTTCCGTCGCCGCCTCGACCGGGGCTTCGGGAGCTTCGGTTGAGGACTCGACGGGCTGACCTGTCAGGCAGGCCTGGCCCTCAAGCCCGCTTGGGAATCCGGTCGTCCGCGACGTGCTTGGCACCCTCCGCGTGCTGCTGGGTGTGCTCCTCCCAGGCCATCAGCGCGGCCGTGGGGTCGGTCTCGAGGTCGGCCCACTCGGGGACGGGCGTGCGACGGGCAGCGGAACCGATCGACGCCACCGGGGCCACCTGCTCCTCGGCCCGCTCGGCCTCCGCCGCGGTGAGCCGTACGACCGCGGCGCGGTGCTCGGCCTGGCTGCGCGCGAGGTAGTCCTCGAGCGTGATGATCCGGCCCTCGGCCTCGGCCAGCCGGCGCTGCACGCGCTTGACCGATGTCTCGGCGACGACGGCGCGACGGCTGGCGTCGAGGACCTGGTTCTCGAGCGCGCGGATCGACTGGTCGCGCTCGCGCATCCGCACCGTCATGGCCTTGGTGAACGCGTGGTTCTCGACCGCACGCTCGGCGAACAGCTGGCGGTAGGTGCGGGCCAGCTCGGTGCGGTCGGCGGTGTGCTCGTAGCGCGCCTGCACCACGGCGGACCAGGTGATGCGCATGGCCACCCAGCCGCAGACCAGGGCGAAGACCGCCGATGCGGTCACCTCACCGGCTCCGCCGAGCACCACGGCAGCGACGACGAGCACGGTGCCGAGGGCGAGGATGCCCACGGCCACGGTGATGCGCACGGAGCGTTGTCGACGACGGGACGCGGGGTGACGGTCCATACCGGTCAGGGTACGGATCAGTCGTCCTCACCGCGCACACGACACGCGCGCTCCAGCACCAGCCCGGCGACCAGCAGCAGTACCCCGCCCAGCGCCGCCAGCCCGGAACGGACCAGCCGTTGCCGGGACAGCTCGGTCGGCGTGATGCCCAGGTGCGCGATCGCGAACCCGACGTATCCGCCGAGCACCATCGCGCCTGCCATCGCCGCGGCCTTGCCGAGCATCAGCCGGTTGACCGCCTGGTAGGCCTCGAACCGCTCGACCCCGCGCCGGGTCGGGCGCTGCAGCACCCGCCAGGTGCGCCAGGCGACGGACGCGACGCCCGCCGCGAGCAGGAACACCACGACCACCGTCCACACGGCGATCACCGGCTCGGCCACGTCGAGCCGGATCGTGATCGACCGCACCGCCCAGCCGAAGACAGCGGCCAGCGACCCGAGGAGCACCAGCACACCGGGAGCGGTCGGCCGGATGTTGCCGCCCGGCTCCGGTGTCGTCGGAGGAGTGTCGGACGGGTCGAGCGACCCGTCAGGATCCCGCAAGGCCGGTCCTCACTCCCCGTCGAGCTCGATGTCGTCGCGACGGTTGACGCCGTCGGTCCCGGTCTTCTCGAGCAGCTCGGCGATCGGCGCGACGCCGGGGATCTCTGCGTCGGGCTCGATGTCGGACCACGGCAGCAGCACGAAGGCGCGCTCCTGCGCGCGCGGGTGCGGCAGGGTCAGGTTCTCGTCGTCCGCGCGGCGGTCGCCGACCACGATCAGGTCGACGTCGAGCGTGCGCGGCGCGTTGCGCTCGCCCCGCTCGCGACCGTAGGCGTCCTCGATCGCGAGCGCCCGGTCGAGCAGCGTGTGCACGGAGAGCGTGGTGTCGAGCAGGACGACGGCGTTGAGGTAGTCCTTCGCGTCCTCGGGAGAGTCCACCGGACGGGTCTCGTAGACCGGCGAGACGTCGGTGACCCAGATGGCCGGGGTGTCCTTGAGCGAGTCCAGCCCGCCCTGGAGGTTGAGCCGCCGGTCACCCAGGTTGGAGCCCAGCGCCACCACGGCTCGACGGATCGGGTGCATCTCCCCGGTCAGGGTGTCGGTGTCGACGATGTGGGGATTCGGGGTCTCGGTCACGGACGGCTCCGGGTGATGGTCAGGGCCACGTCGTCAAACGTCGCTGTGATGGGGGCGTTCGGCTTGTGCAGTGTCACTTCGACCCAGGCGACCCGAGCCTCGCGGAGGACGACGTCCGCCACACGCTGGGCCACGGTCTCGATCAGGTCCACGGGTTCGGAGGTGGCCGCCTCGACCACCTGAGCGACGACACTTCCGTAGTCGACGGTGTCTTTCAAGTCGTCGGAGGCCGCCGCAGGCGCGGTCGAGACGCCGAGTATGAGGTCAATCACGAACTTCTGGCCCTCGCGTCGTTCGACGTCGAAGACCCCGTGGTGGGCGAACACCTCGATGCCCGTGATCGCGAGCCGGTCGGTCTCAGGCATCGGGACCCTCCGCCAGCCGGGTGACCACCTTGACCGCGTCGAGCGAGGCACGTACGTCGTGCACGCGCACCCCCCAGACACCGGCCATGGCGGCGATCGTGGTGAGCGCGGAGTTGGCCGCCTCGCGGTCGAGCACCGGTCGTGGCTCGCCGTGCCGGTCGGCGAGCAGGGCGCCCAGGAACGACTTGCGGCTCGAGCCGACCAGCACCGGGGCACCGATGGCGTCCAGCGCGTCGAGCCGGCGCAGCAGCGCCCAGTTGTGCGCGTGGGTCTTGGCGAAGCCCAGCCCCGGGTCGACGGCCACGCGGTCGAGGGGGATGCCGGCGGCGACAGCGGCCTCGACCCGCTGCCCGAGCTCGGTCACCACGTCGCCCACCACGTCGTCGTACGACGCGTGCTGCTGCATCGAGTCGGCGTGCGCGCGCCAGTGCATCGCGACGTACGACGCGCCGGCGGCCGCGACCACGGACAGGATCCGCGGGTCGGCCAGCCCGCCGCTCACGTCGTTGACCACCACCGCGCCTGCGTCCAGCGCCGCCTCGGCCACCTCGCCGCGCATCGTGTCGACGGAGACCGTCGCACCCTCGGCGGTGAGCGCCGTGATCACCGGCAGCACCCGGTCGAGCTCCTCGGCGACCACCGGCCGGGTGGCGCCGGGACGGGTGGACTCACCGCCGATGTCGAGCAGGTCGGCGCCGTCCTCCATCAGCTCGAGGCCGTGCTCGATCGCGGCCACCGGGTCGAACCAGCGTCCGCCGTCGGAGAACGAGTCGGGGGTCACGTTGACGACGCCCATCACCAGCGGGCGGTCGAGCTGCGGGAGCCCGGCCAGGTGCCGCGTGGTCAGCCGGGTGCCCTGCCAGCTCACGTGGTCACCGTCGGGCGTTGATCAGGGCCATCGCCTCGGCGCGCGTGGCGGACTTGTGCATGATCCCGCGCACCGCCGAGGTGATCGTGCGGGCTCCGGCCTTGCGCACGCCGCGCATCGTCATGCAGAGGTGCTCGGCCTCGAGCACCACGATCACGCCGCGTGGCTCCAGGATCTCCATCAACGCGTCGGCGACCTGCGTGGTCAACCGCTCCTGCACCTGCGGGCGCTTGGCGTAGACGTCGACCAGCCGGGCCAGCTTGGACAGGCCGGTGATCTTGCCGGACACGTTGGGGATGTAGCCCACGTGGGCGACGCCCGTGAAGGGCACCAGGTGGTGCTCGCACATCGACCACAGCTCGATGTCCTTGACCAGCACCATCTCGTCGTGGCCGATGTCGAACGTCGTGCTGAGCACGTCGGTCGGCGTCATCCGGAGTCCGGCGGTCAGCTCGGCATAGGCGCGCGCCACCCGCTGCGGGGTGTCCTTGAGGCCCTCGCGCTCGGGGTCCTCTCCGATCGCGATCAGCAGCTCGCGCACGGCGGCCGCGGCACGGTCGTGGTCGAACGCGGCCCCGGTGAGTCCGGGGGCGCTGACCGGACCGATGTTCACCGGGGCGGCTCCGGGGTGTCCGGTCCCGCCGTCGGCGTGCCTCCGTGGATGTCACCGCCGGCAGAGGGCGGTGTGAGCACCACGCCAGCGTCCTCCTCCTCGGGTCGTGACCCGTTGGCGGCGGCCGCGAGCACCTTCTCGGGCACCTCGACCGGCGGGATCATCGACGGTTCGCGGTCGGGAGACCCGGTCCACGCGGGACGGCGGTCACGCCGGCGCAGCGGTGTGAAGATCTCGGCGACCTGTGCCTTGTCGAGCGTCTCCTTCTCGAGCAGCTCGAGCACCAGCGAGTCGAGCACGTCGCGGTTCTGCTCGAGGATGTCGAAGGCCTCCTGGTGCGCCTCGGCCAGGAACTTCTTGGTCTCCTCGTCGACGATCGCGGCGACGTCCTCGGAGTAGTCACGCCCGTGGCCCATGTCGCGGCCCATGAACGGCTCCGCGGCTCCGGCGCCGAGCTTGATCGCCCCGAGCCGGTCGGTCATTCCGTACTGGGTGACCATCGCCCGGGCCACGCCCGTGGCCTTCTCGATGTCGTTGCCGGCGCCGGTGGTCGGGTCGTGGAAGACCATCTCCTCGGCCGCGCGGCCGCCCATCATGTAGGCGAGCTGGTCGAGCATCTCCGAGCGGGTGACGGAGTACTTGTCCTCGTCGGGCAGCACCATCGTGTAGCCGAGGGCGCGCCCTCGGGGCAGGATCGTGATCTTGTGCACCGGGTCGGTGCCGGGGAGCGCCGCGGCCACCAGGGCGTGGCCGCCCTCGTGGTAGGCCGTGATCAGCTTCTCCTTCTCGTTCATCAGCCGGCTGCGCTTCTGCGGGCCTGCGATGACCCGGTCGATCGCCTCGTCGAGCGCCAGGTTGTCGATCTGCTTGGCGTTCTGGCGGGCGGTGAGCAGGGCGGCCTCGTTGAGCACGTTGGCCAGGTCGGCGCCGGTGAACCCCGGCGTACGACGGGCGACACTCTTGAGGTCGACGTCGGGCGACATCGGCTTGCCGCGCGAGTGGACGTTGAGGATCTGCTCGCGGCCGGCCAGGTCGGGTGCGTCGACGCTGATCTGGCGGTCGAAGCGGCCCGGGCGCAGCAGCGCCGGGTCGAGGATGTCGGGCCGGTTGGTCGCTGCGATCAGGATCACGCCGCCGCGCACGTCGAAGCCGTCCATCTCGACCAGCAGCTGGTTGAGCGTCTGCTCGCGCTCGTCGTGGCCGCCGCCCATGCCCGCGCCGCGGTGCCGGCCGACGGCGTCGATCTCGTCGATGAACACGATCGCGGGGGCGTTCTCCTTGGCCTGCTCGAACAGGTCGCGCACCCGGGAGGCGCCGACGCCGACGAACATCTCCACGAAGTCCGAGCCGGAGATCGAGTAGAACGGCACGCCCGCCTCGCCTGCGACGGCGCGCGCCAGCAGGGTCTTGCCGGTGCCGGGCTGGCCGTAGAGCAGGACGCCCTTGGGGATCTTGGCGCCGACCGCCTGGAACTTCGCGGGCTCCTGGAGGAACTCCTTGATCTCGCCGAGCTCCTCGATCGCCTCTTCGCAGCCCGCGACGTCGGCGAACGTGGTCTTCGGCATGTCCTTGCTGACCAGCTTGGCCTTGGACTTGGCGAACTGCATGACCCGGCCACCGCCGCCCTGCATGTTGTTCATCAGGAACAGGATCAGGAACAGCACGAGCACGATCGGCAGCAGCGAGAAGATCAGGTTGCCGATCAGGCTGGGCCGCGCGACGTGGCCGTTGTAGCTGGAGATCGTGCCCTTGGCGACCTGCTTCTCCACCAGGTCGACCAGGTCGATCTGGGTGCCGGAGACCCAGGTCGCGGTGACCTTGCGGCCGTCGTCGAGGGTCGCCCGGATGGCCTGGTCGCCGTCGACGAAGGTGATCTTGGAGACATCACCGGAGTTGATGTACGACGTCATCTTCGACGTCGTGACCTCGTCGTACCCGCCGTCGGACGACAGGAACTGCAGCGCGAGCAGCACACCCACGACAGCCAAGACGATCCACAACCAGGGACCGCGGAAAATGCGCTTCACATCCACCTACTCAAGACACTGTGAGGGCTCGCTGGTCTCCGGATTCGAGGGCCCTCTGGAACCTCTGACGGTACACGTCGCAGCCAACGGATGAGGCGGAGGTTGCCGGAAAAGTACCCCGGTGCAGGAGGCTCGTCAGGAGTACACGTGGGGCGCCAGTGTCCCTATGTCGCGCAGGTTGCGGTAGCGCTCGTTGTAGTCGAGGCCGTAGCCGACCACGAACTCGTTGGGGATGTCCCAGCCGACGTAGGACACGTCGACGTCCATCCGCACCGCCTCGGGCTTGCGGAGCAGGGTCGCGATCCGCACCGAGGCCGGGTTGCGCGAGGCGAGGTTGGAGACCAGCCAGCTCAGGGTCAGGCCGGTGTCGATGATCTCGTCGACGATCAGCACGTGGCGCCCGGAGATGTCGGTGTCGAGGTCCTTGAGGATCCGGACGACGCCGGAGGACTTGGTGCCGGACCCGTAGGACGTGACGGCCATCCAGTCCATCTCGAGGTGCCGGTCGAGGTGGCGGGAGAGGTCTGCCATCACCATCACCGCGCCCCGCAGGACACCGACCAGGAGCAGGTCCTTGCCCTCGTAGTCCTCGCGGATCCGCACGGCCATCTCGGCCAGTCGTTCCTGGATCTGCTTCTCCGTGAAGAGGACGTTGATCAGGTCGTCATCGACGTGGACAGCATCCATGACGTCAGCCTCCCACACCGATCGAGGTCGACTCCCGGCAGTGGGTGCGCTCGCAGTCACGGGCCGGCTTTGCCGTGAACCGGTCGAAGAGGAACACCAGTGCGGCGACGCAGAGCGCGATCACGACTCCAAGGGCGAGAATGCCCAGGAGCAGCTGCACGGTGCGGCGTCGTACCTCTGGCTCCATGCGGTGCAGTGTGCCAAGGGGAACAACGGAACGCTCCACGCCGTTGGCGCGTTGGGCACGGAGGAGAGTGGTGCGGACATGAAGGCGTTGGCCAAGCGGATCGGGGTCGAGATCCTCGGCTGGACCCTCGTGCTGCTCGGAATCGCCGCGCTCGTCCTCCCCGGCCCCGGACTGATCCTGCTCGCGCTCGGCCTCGTGGTGCTCGCCACCCAGTACGAGTGGGCGGAGCGCCGGCTCGAGCCGGTGAAGGAGCGCGCGATCAAGACCGCCAGCGACGGCGTAGAGACCTGGCCCCGGATCATCCTGTCGACGCTCGGCGCCCTCGGCATCATCGCCGTCGGTGTCCTCTGGAGCCTCTCCCCCGCCGCCCCCGGCTGGTGGCCGATCGCCGACAAGTGGTGGCTCCCCGGCGGCTTGGGCACCGGCTTGTCCCTGGTCATCTCCGGCCTGATCGCGCTCGCGCTGGTCGTCTACAGCTACCGGGAGTACCGCCCCGAGAAGGTCGACTCCTGAAGCTGGCGCCCGAGCAGCGAGCGTGTCGAGACCCTCGACCTCGCGGCTGCGGCTCGCCGAGTGGTGGGAAGGCGCAGCGACGAGGAGAGGTACGCCGGCTTGCGGCGGTCGAGGAGGCGCGCCGGCGGTACTGGTGGTCGAGCTTGTCGAGACCCGGCGGCATGCGGGTGGTCGAAAGGCGCAGCAACAGGGAGAGGTACGGCGCGGGTTCGGGTGGGCTGCCGGCCTGCGGCGGTCGAGGAGGCGCGCCAGCGGTACTGGTGGTCGAGCTTGTCGAGACCTGCGTCCTGGTGGTCGAGCTTGTCGAGACCTGGCGGCACGTGGATGGTCGAAAGGCGCAGCAACGGGGGAGAGGTACGGCGCGGGTCCGGGTGGGCTCCCGGCATGCGCTCCTCGGTGGTTGAGGAGGCGCGCCAGCGCCGTCTCGAAACCTCCGCGCGCTTCTGGTGGTCGAGCTTGTCGAGACCCGGCGGCACGCGGGTGGTCGAAAGGCGCAGCGACGAGGACGGTACGGCGCGGGTCCGGGTGGACTGCCGGCTTGCGGTGGTTGAGGAGGCGCGCCAGCGCCGTCTCGAAACCTCCGCCCTTCTTGGCGGTCGAGCCTGTCGAGACCCCTACGAAATCCCTTCTCACACAAGGGAAAGTCGACGGAATCAAGCCTTGAATCGAACGTGTGTTCGAGTAGAATGGGACCATGACCACGACGACACCCGACCTCGACACCGCAGCAGCGGTGCTCGACTTCGCGCGTGAGCGTCGAGCCGCAGCCAACACCGCCGAAGCCGATCTCCTCCAGGCCGCCGTCACCTGGGCGGACCTGCACCCCGCGGAGTCGATCCACGACGCCGCCCTGCTCTCCCGCTACGGCGACCAGCCGTTCGCGGTCGCCGGACCCGGCGCACCGCTGGTCTCGGAGTTCTGCGTCGCGGAGTTCGCGCTCGCGGTGGGGCTGCCCACCGAGACCGGCAAGGCCTACCTCGGCGAAGCGGTCGAGCTGGCCCACCGCCTCCCGAAGCACCTGGGCCCGGGTCCTGGCCGGTGACCTGGCCGCGTGGCGGGCCCGGCGGATCGCCCGCGAGACCCTTGGACTGTCCGTGCAGGCGGCGTCGTTCGTGGACTCCCAGGTCGCACCCTTCGCGCACCGGATCGGTCCCGCCGAGGTCGACCGCCTCGTCGCCGACGCGGTCGGCCGGTTCATGCCCGCCGAAGCCGAAGAACAGCGCCGTCGAGCAGCCGACAGCCGGTACTTCGCGATCGAGCACACCCAGGTCTCCTTCACCGGCACCTCCCGGGTCCACGGGGAGCTCGACCTCGCCGACGCCCTGGACCTGGAGACCCGGATCGCCCACGAAGCCGCCGTCCTGGCCGCCTGCGGGTCCCAGGAGCCGTTGGACGTGCGGCGGTCCCAGGCGATCGGCCAGATCGCCCGCCAGCAGACCAGCCTCGACCTCACCCACAGCACGACGACGACGACGACCCGGCACCGGCCTGCCGGTGCCGGCCCGGCAGACCATCGTCCACGTCCACCTCTCACCCGAAGGCCCGTTCGCCCGCGTCGAAGCCTCCGGACGCCGGATCGTGAGCGTCGACCAGGTCCGCGAGTGGCTGCACACCCCGCTCACCGAGGTGATCATCAAGCCGGTGATCGACCTGGCCGACCACCTCCACGTGGCCCAGTACGAAGTCCCCGACCGGCTCGCGGACCAGACCGCCGAACGCGACCTCACCTGCGTCTTCCCCTGGTGCACCCGACCAGCGATCCACTGCGACGACGACCACGTCATCCCCTACTCCGAAGGCGGACCCACCGCCTCCGACAACCTCGCACCACTGTGCCGACGGCACCACCGACTCAAGACCCACTCGCCCTGGAGCTACACCGTCCTCGAACCCGGCTCCTACCTCTGGTCCTCACCCCACGGCTACCAGTACCTCCGCGATCGACCGCGGCACCACCGACGTCTCCCGCGAAACCGACCGACCCGACACCTGAACCCACCGCCCCGCCGCCCGCCGGACCAACCACCCGACGGGTCAGAGGCATGCGCGCACGCCGCAGGTCGGGCACGATGCCGCCCATGACGCAGGAGCGCGACGGGGTGCTCGTCGAGGTCGCCCACGACGGCGTGGTGCTGGCCGATCAGACCCATGAGGGCGAGTCCTGGGCAGCCGCCGCGCGGAGGCTGGCCGGCGACCTGGTGGCGGCGCCGGTCGCGCGGGACCTGTCAGGTGCGAGCAAGCGCTTCGCGGTCGAGCCCGACGTCCGGGTGACCCTGCGGGACATGACGCGCGGCGACCTCGGCGACATCACCCGGTGGCGGTCGGCGCCTCACGTCCTGCGCTGGTGGCCGGGCGACGGCCCACCGACCCACGCCGACCTCGAACGCGCGTACGGCGACCGCATCGACGGGCACAGTCCGACCCGGATGTGGGTGCTGGAGGTCAACGGGCGGTCGGTGGGGTTCGGTCAGCACTACCGGATCGCGGACTACCCGGACCACGCGCTGCTCGGGCCGCACCCGGACGCGATCGGGGTCGACTACGCGATCGGCGAGCCCGAGTGGGCCGGGCGCGGGTTCGGCACCCGGATGATCTGGGCGTGGGCGCTTCGCGCGCGAGCGCAGTTCCCCGAGGCACCGGCGCTGTTCGCGGCACCCGACCACCGCAACACCGCTTCGAGGCGGGTGCTGGCGAAGGCGGGATTCGTGGAAGGGCTGTGGTTCGACGAGCCCAACCGACAGGGCGGAGTGGACACGGTGGTCGGCTGCACGCTCGACGTGGCCAGCGTCATCGGTTGACGCCGCGCTCGAACCCCAGCACGTCGCCCGAGCGCACCACGCGCACGTGACCGGGCAGGTCGATGCCCTTCTGCCCGTGCCAGTGCGTGACCAGCCGCTCGACCGCGACGACGTGGTCGTGGAAGAGCTCGCCGGGCGGCGAGCCGGCTGCCACCGCAGCGAGCCGCAGCACGCGGCCGCGCACTGCGGGGTCCATCCGGGCCAACCGGGAGACCGCGAGGCCGCCGTCCGTGATCGTCTCGGCGAGCGCCGCGTCGGCGACGGCGTCCAGGTAGGCGGTGTCCGCGCGGAGCTGGTCGGCGGTGCGGGCGAGGGTGCGCGCGACACCGGGGCCGAGCTCGTGCTCGAGCACCGGAAGCACCGTGGTGCGCACCCGCACCCGCGTGAACTGGTCGTCGCTGTTGTGCGGGTCGGTCCAGAACTCGACGCCCTCGGTCAGGCACGCGGTCTCGGTGTCGGCGCGCGTCACGTCGAGCAGTGGCCGGCGGAACTGGCCGAACGAGCGGCGCATACCGGCCAGCGACCGACCGCCGGAGCCGCGGGTCAGTCCGAGCAGCACAGTCTCCGCCTGGTCGTCGAGCGTGTGCCCGAGCAGCACCAGGTCGGCCTCGAACCGGGTCGCCAGCTCGGTCAGCACGTCGTACCTCGCCTCTCGAGCAGCTGCCTCCGGGCCCACGCCACCGGCGGTCACGGACACGGTGGCGGTGACCGACTCGTCGACGCCGAGCGTGCGCATCTGCTCGGTGACGCGCGCGGCGTGCTCGGACGAGTCGTCCTGGAGCTGGTGGTCGACGGTCACCCCGACCACGCGCACCGCCTGCTCGCGCGCCTCGAACACCGCGGCCGACAGCAGCGCCAGCGAGTCCGCGCCGCCGGAGCAGGCGACCAGCACGGTGCTGCCCGGGGACAGCTCCGCCAGCGCATGTCGTACGCCGAGGCGCACCGCGGCCACGGATGGGTGCAGCGCCATCGAAGCCTCAGCCGTGGACCCGGGCGAGCCACGTCTCCGGCGCGAGGATCTCGGCCTTCGAGGGCAGGTTGGCCGGTTCGACCCAGACCGCGTTGAAGCCGTCCATGCCGACCTTGTCGACGACAGCGCGGGTGAACACCGCACCGTCGCGGTACTGCGCCATCTTCTGGTCCAGGCCCATCAGCCGGCGGATCAGCCGGTCGAGCATGCCCAGCCCCTTGCGGCGCTCGGTGAACTTCCCGCGGATCGCGGCCACGGTCGGGATCACCTCCGGACCGACGCCGTCCATCACCACGTCGGCATGGCCCTCGAGCAGGCTCATCACGCCCGTGATCCGTTCGACGACGACCTTCTGCTCCGGCGAGGAGAACATGTCGAGCAGGCTGCCCTCGGCCTTCCCGCTCAGGACGTCGCCGATCTTCCTCATCGCCTCGGAGAGCATCTGCGCCGGGTCGGTGTGGACCGCGTCGATGATCTTCTCCATCTCGCTGCGGAGGTGGTCGCGCATCCACGGTACGGCGGTGAACTGGACGCGGTGGGTCTCCTCGTGGAGGCACACCCAGAGCCGGAAGTCGTGAGGATCGACGCCGAGCTCACGCTCGACCTGCACGATGTTCGGCGCCACCAGGAGCAGCCGGCCGGCCGCACCGTCGCCCTCGAAGAACGGGTCGAACTGGCCGAGCACCTTGCCGCTCATGAACCCGAGCATCAGACCGAGCTCGGCGCCGGTGACCCGCGAACCGACCGCCTGCGCGATCGGCGACGGTGCGCCCTTCTTGGCCTGGAGCTTGTCGATCAGCGGGCTGACGATGTCGGCGAAGCCGTCGACGTTGGCCTGCAGCCAGCCGCGACGGTCGACCACGAGCACGGGTGCGGTGCGTTCCGCCGCGACCAGACCGGTGAACGCGCGGACCAGCGGCGTCGAGCGGGCGGCTCCGGCACGCAGCTCTTCGACGGCATCGTCGGCCTCATGGCGGCTCACCGACGGACCTTCTCCGGCCAGCCGGGCGCCCACGGTGACCGCCGTGTCCCAGTCGATCATCGAGGAGCGCTCGTTCGTCATGGCCCGACCCTACGTGCCGGTCCTACGTGCCGGTCCTACGTGCCGGTCCCGCAACGGCAGGCTCCGAGTGCCGCGGCCACCTTGTCGATGGTGAGGCGCGCGTACTCCTGCTGCAGCGGCGGCACCCGGTCCGCGATCGCCATGAAGCCCATCACGTTGCCGTCGAGGTCGGTCGCGACCCCGGCCAGGCCGTGCACACCCTTCAGGGTGCCGGTCTTGGCCTGCACCCGGCCGCGACCCGCGGTCGCGCCGGTGTCGAACCGGAACTCGAGCGAGCCCGAGAACCCGGCGACCGGCAGCCCGGTCACCACCTCGCGCAGCGTCGGGTGGTCCGGACTCGCCGCCAGTCGCAGCACCTCGGTCAGGGTGCGCGGCGCCAGCCGATCGCCCCGGGACAGGCCACTGCCGTCATGGATCACCGCACCGGTGAGCGGCACCCCGAGCGTGCGCAGGACGGACCGGACGGCGCTCGCCCCGCCGGCGAACGAGCCGTCCTTGCGCACCTCCACGCCCACCTGGTGCGAGACCACCTCCGCGGCGTTGTTGTCGCTGACCAGGATCAGCCGGGACACGATCTGGCCGAGGGGCGGACTGGCGACCGCGGCGATCTGGCGGGTCCCGCCCGGCGCCCTGCGGTGCGCCAGGTCGCCGACGACCGTGACCCCCCGACGCTCCAGGGCCGCGCGGAACGCCTGCCCGGCGACCAGGGACGGGTCGTCCACGTAGCCGGACCGGAACGGGTTGCGCCCCTCGTCCACCCACAGCGCCGTGATCGGCGGGGCGACGCCCTCGGGGAGGTACGTCGAGGGCCAGTACTTCGGTGTCTTCGGACCGCTGAACAGGCTGTCGTCGTACGACATCCGCACCCGGCGGATGCCGTCGGCGCGCAGCGCCGTGGCCGTACGACGGGCGAGCGACTGGATGTCGGCGCGGTGCGGGTAGAAGTACTCCTTGGTCGGAGCCGACTGCAGGAACGGGTCCCCGCCGCCGACCAGCACGATCTGCTTGGTGCCGGGCACCCGGCGCACCGTCGTCTCGAACCGGCGGTCCGGCCCGATCGCCTCGAGCGCGGCCAGCGACGTCAGCAGCTTCATCGTCGACGCGGGTGTGACCGTGCCGGATCCCCTTCGGTACAACGGTTTCCCGGTCGCGAGGTCCGTCACCAGCACGTCGACGTGCGACCCGAGCCGGCGGTCGGCGAGGAGCTTCCGGACGGTGCGCGAGACCGCGCCGGGCGATGCCGACGACGAGCCCTGCGGCCTGGCGACCGCGGCGGCGGCCCGCTGCGTCGGCAGGTCGAGCCCCTCCGGCGGCAGCACCAGTGCCGGTTCGAGCTGCGGGTCGGGCGCGACCAGACCCCAGCGGGAGCCGAGGTCGAAGTGCCAGGCGAGGAAGGCGAAGGCGACCGTGCCGATCACGAGCAGGTCGGGCACGAAGCCGACCGAGCGCCGCCACCGGGATCGCGGCGGCTTCACCGGGGCGTGTGCTTCCTCACGCTCGGACACGCCCGCCCCCCTCACCGCTTCCGCCGACTTGTGGCAACCGCCCCATTGTGCGGGACACTGGAGCCGCACCACACCCAGAGGTCAGCGGCGAAAGGCATGGACGTGGAGTTCGACGTACTCGTGGAGATCCCCAAGGGACAGCGCAACAAGTACGAGGTGGACCACCACAGCGGTCGGATCCGGCTCGACCGCACGCTGTTCACCTCCACCCAGTACCCCGCCGACTACGGCTACATCGAGGACACCCTCGGCCAGGACGGCGACCCGCTCGACGCACTGGTGCTGCTGCTGGAGCCCACGTTCCCGGGCTGCCTGATCCGGTGCCGCGCGATCGGCATGTTCCGGATGACCGACGAGAAGGGCCGCGACGACAAGGTCCTCTGCGTGCCGCTGACCGATCCGCGCCAGGAGCACCTGCGCGACATCAGCCACGTCTCCAAGTTCGACCGGCTGGAGATCCAGCACTTCTTCGAGGTCTACAAGGACCTCGAGCCCGCCAAGTCGGTCGAGGGTGCCGACTGGGTCGGCCGGCTGGAGGCCGAGGCGGAGGTCGCCGCGTCGTTCGACCGCGAGGGCAACCAGCCCCCGCCCCCGCTCAAGGACTGACCCCTACGCGCGTACGGCGCGGAAGTACCCGATCGCGCCACTGGTGCGCAGCGACGCGTCGCGCATCCCGTCGGCGCCGAGCCAGCGCACCAGGTCCGACGCGTCCGCGCTCGGACCGAGCAGGCCCGATGCGCGTCCGGCCAGCCGCATCGGCTGGTAGCGCACGCCGGTGTCGTTGAACACCGCGCTGCCGGTGAGCACGCCGCCGGGCCTGAGCACGCGCACCATCTCGCGCACCGCGGTGCGCGGGTCGGGGAAGCAGTGCAGCCCGGTGAAGCTCACCACCAGGTCGAACGACCCGTCGTCGAACGGCAGCCGCTCGACGTCCGCCAGCCGCAGGTCCACCTGGTCGTCGACGCCGCGGGCACGGGCCGAGTCCGCGGTGCGGTCGAGCATGGCCTGGGCGATGTCGGCCGCGACGTAGTCGATGCCCTGGCCGGGCCGCAGCCCGCGGAGCGCGACACCGCCACCGCACGGCACGTCGAGCACCCGCGAGCCCTCGGGCAGTGAGCCGATCTCGCTCGCGGCGTCGTACAGGAGCCGGAGGTCGCTGCCGATGCCGAATCGCCAGAGCAGCCCGCCGACCCGCTCGTGCTCGACGGTCCAGTCGTAGATCCCGGCCCACAGCGGGTCGTCGCCCCAGCCGCCCAGTCCGGGCAGCCGGAGTCCTGCCAGCGAGGCCATCAGGCCTCCTGCAGCGGTGTCAGCAGCTCGGCGTGCAGCATCTCGGGTGGTACGCCGAACGCGTCGACCAGGTCGTCGGCCAGTGGGCGGACCTTGCGGCACAGCGAACCGACCTCGCGGCTGATCGCCTTGGCCCGCTGGGAGGACAGCCTGCCGTGCTCCATGAACCAGGCACGGTCGCCCTCGATCGTGGAGAGCGCGAAGAGGTCGCACAGCAACCCCAGCGCGACCTTGTTGTCACCGTCGGGCTGGGCCGCGTGCTTGTCGACGAAGGCCTCCAGCACCAGCCGCTCGACGTGCGCCCTGGCCGCGCCGATCACGTGGTCCTGCGACTGGCTGAACACCTGCACCGGGTCCATCTTGCTGTCGATGCCGCGCTTGAGCCGCCGGGCGACCCCGGAGAGCATGTGCTCCTCGCGCCAGCGGAGCATGGCCAGCTGGTAGTTCGGGTCCATCAGCCCGGACTCCTGGTCCCACCCGTCGTCGCCCCCGGGCAGCACGTCCTTGATCCGCTCCAGCAGCTTGTGCGCCGCGGTCCGCTCGACCACGGTCTCCACCGCGAGACCGGCCACGAACCGCACCATGCCCAGCTGGTCGAGGTCCTCGAAGGACGACCCGTAGTCCGTCAGCAGACCCTTGGCCACCAGCTGGAGCAGCACGTGGTTGTCACCCTCGAACGTCGTGAACACGTCGGTGTCGGCCTTGAGCGCGGCGAACCGGTTCACGGACAGGTAGCCGGCGCCGCCGCAGGCCTCGCGGCACTCCTGGATGGTGCGGGTCGCGTGCCAGGTGCCCAGCGCCTTCGTGCCCGCCGCCCGTGACTCGAGCGCCCGGCGCCGACGCTCCGACTCCTCGTCACCGGCCACCTCGTGGGACGAGAAGACCTCGTGCAGCTCGAGCGCCAGCACCTCCTGCGCGAAGTGCAGCGCGTAGGTGCGCGCGAGCAGCGGGAACAGCCGGCGCTGATGCATGCCGTAGTCGAGGATCAGCTCCTCGCCGCCCGAGCCGGGCTCACCGAACTGGCGCCGGAACAGGGCGTACTTCACCGCGATCGCCAGCGCCACCTTCGAGGCGTTGATGCCCGCACCGCCGACGCAGACCCGGCCCTGGACGAGGGTGCCCAGCATCGTGAAGAAACGCCGACCGCGGTTGTCGATCGGCGACGAGTACGTGCCGTCCTCCGAGACGTCGGCGTAGCGGTTGAGCAGGTTCGCCCTCGGCACCCGGACCGCGTCGAAGGAGAGCCGACCGTTGTCGACGCCGTTGAGACCCATCTTCGGGCCGTCGTCCTCGATCGTGACGCCGGGGAGCGGGTTGCCCTGCTCGTCACGGATCGGGACCACGAAGGCGTGCACACCCTCGGACTCACCGTCGATCTCGAGCTGGGCGAAGACCGCGGCCGTGTCGGCGTGCCGGGCCGCGTTGCCGATGTAGTCCTTGCGTGAGCTCTGGTCGGGCGTGGTGATCACGAACTCGCCGGCCTCCACGTCGTACGTCGCCACCGTGCCCAGCGACTGCACGTTGGAGCCGTGGCCGGACTCGGTCATCGCGAAGCAGCCGAGCAGGTCGGCCGAGACCAGGTCGGCGAGGTAGGCCTCGTGGTGCGGCTTGGTGCCCAGGTGCAGGATCGCGCCACCGAACAGGCCGAACTGCACCCCGACCTTGACCAGCACCGAGAGGTCGCCGAGCGCCATCGTCTCGAAGCCTGCGACCGAGGCGCCGATGTCGCCGCCCCCGCCGTACTCCTTCGGGAAGCCCATGCCGAGCGAGCCGGTCGCCGCCATCTCGCGCACCACCTCGAGGACCCGGTCGCGGAACGCGTCGTCGTCCAGGCGGATCTGGTCGTCGAGGATCTCGGCGTGCTGCACCAGGTGCTTGCGCGTCAGGTCGCGGATCTCGGCGTAGGGACCATCCAGGACGGCAAGCAGCGCAGGGACGTCGACGGTCGGCTCCACGTAGTCGGGCATGGCCCAACTCTGCCAGTCCGGTGCGATACTTCGCTCGGATGTCGGAGGGAGCCAACGTGGCTGCAGCCGTGCGGATCCGGGTGACGTCGGCGTTGGCGGTCGACCTCGACGGGCGGGCGCTGGAGCGGCGCGCGCTCGGCAGCCGCAAGGAGCGCACGCTGCTCGGCCTGCTCGCCGCCGAGCGCGGCCAGCTCGTCGCCCTGGACCGGATCGTCGACGCGCTCTGGCCCGAGGGTCCTCCGGCCGACCCGGGCGCCAACGTCGCCACCCTGGTCAGCAGGCTCCGGCGCCGGCTCGGACCGGACTCCCTCGCCGCGTCGGGGCGCACCTACGGCCTGACCGGCACGGGGGCGTGCGTCGTCGACCTGGACGAGGCAGCAGCGCTCTGCGACGAGGCCGAGGCCCGGCTCACTGCCGGCGAGCGAGGGGTCGCCGCAGCGGCCGCCCGCCAGGCGCTCGCACTGCTCGGCACCCAGGCGGCGCTCACCGACGAGGGAGACGCCGACTGGGTGCTCGGCGTCCGGCGCGAGGCCGACGCGCTCCGCCGCCGCGCACGCCACGTGCTCAGCCGCGCCGCCGCACGGCTCGACCCCGCCGAGGCGGTGGATGTCGCCACGGACGCGGTCGCGGCCGACCCGTACGACGAGCGCGCGGTGCGGGACCTGATGCGGGTGCTGGTCGAGGACGGCCGGGCAGCCGCGGCGCTGGCGTCGTACGACGCGCTGGCGGCACGGCTGCGCGACGACCTCGGCACCGACCCCGACCAGGTCACCCGCGACGCCCAGCTCGCGACGCTGCGCGGCGAACCGGTGCCCGACGAGGACGTTCCCGCCCGACCGCGGAAGCGACCGACCCTGATCGGCCGCGACGGCGAGGTCGACGTCGTCGACCATGCGTGGCAGCAGGCGTGCGCCGGCGCGGGCAGCCTGCTGCTCCTCGAGGGCGAGCCCGGGATCGGCAAAACCCGGCTGCTCGACGCCGCCGAGGACCTGGTCGGCCGCTCGGGTGCGCTGGTGCTCCGGGCCCGCTGCCACCCGACCGAGCGCTCGCTCTTCCTGCAGCCGTACGTCGACGCGCTCCGGCCGCTGCTGCTCGACCTCCCCGCACCTGCGCTCGGGGACCTGGTCCGCGGCCATGGGGCCACCTGGGCCACTCTCGTCCCGGAGATCGGCGAGCTGGTCGCCTCCACCCCCGAGCCACCGGCCTCGCCGGCCCTCCAGCAGCGGCGCGCGTTCGATGCCGTCGCCGACGCGCTTGCCCGGCTCAGCCGGCAACGTCCGGTGCTGCTGACCGTCGACGACCTGCAGTACGGCGGAGCGGCGACCGTCGACCTGCTCGGCTACCTCGCCGGCAGGCTTGCCGGCGTCCGGGTGCTGCTGGTCGGCGCGGTGCGCACCGAGGATGCCGCCACCGTCGGTCAGCTCGTCGGCCGCGCGACCCGCGTCCCGCTGGCGGCACTGCCCCGGTCGGCGGTCGAGGCGCTGGCCTCCGCGGCCGGGCTCTCCGTCCATGGCGCGACCGTCATGGCGCGCACCGCCGGCCACCCGCTGAGCGTGGTCGAGTGCCTGCGCGCGCTGGCCGCCGGCGACGAGGGTGTGCCGCAGTCACTGTCCGCGGCGGTGCTCGGCCGGCTGGACCGGCTCTCGCCGGAGCAGCGCACCCTGGTCGAGGCCGCCTCCGTCCTCGGACGGCGGCTGGACCCGCGGGTGCTCGCCGACCTGGTGTCCACCACCGAGCTCGCCGCCGTCCAGCACTGCGAGGAGCTGAGCCGAGTGCGGTTGCTGGAGCGTTCCGGACCGCAGTACGAGTTCGCGAACGACCTCACGCAGGAGTGCGTCCACGCCTCGCTCGCGCCGGCGCTGGTCGTCGCCTACCACCGCCGCGCGGCCGACCTGTTCGCCCACCAGCCGGAGGTGATGGCCGCGCACGCGATCGCGGCCGGTGACCCCGAGCGGGCCGCGCAGGGCTGGCTGGCGGCCGGCCGGGAGGCGATGTCGCGGTCGGCGGTGCAGGACGCTCAAGGTCTGTTCGACAAGGCGCTCGCGGTCGCGGTCGACCCGTCGCTGCGGGCGCGGATCCTGCTCGCGCGTGCCCGGACGCACGAGGCGCGCACGGCGTACGACGCCGCCCTGGTGGACGTCGACGCCGCCCTGCTGCTGGCCCGGGGCACCGGCGACCCGCGACTGGAGATGGCGGCGCTCAGAGCACGAGGCGGGGACATCACGGTGGCGCTGCACCAGCCGACCTCGCAGACGGCCGCGTGCCTGGAGGAGGGCCTGCGGATCGCGTCCGGCCTCGGCGACCGGCGGGCGGAGAGCGACTTCGCCGGCCGGCTGGCGATCCTGGAAGCGAGCACCCTGAGCTTCGGCCCGGCCCTCGAGCGCGCTCGGCGCAACCTCGCCCGGTGCCGCGACTCGGCCTCGCCGGAAGCGGTGCTCCTCGGCCTGGACGGCGTGAAGTCCATCCTCACGGCGCTGGGCGACGCCGACGCACTGGCCGTCGTGGTCGAGGAGCTGGAGCCGATGCTCCGACAGCGCCGCGCCACGTGGCTGCTGCAGTGGACGGTCTACGAGTCCGCGTTCGTCCCGGCCGCGACGGGCGACTGGGCCCTTGCCCGGTCTCGCGTGGACGACGCGATCGAGCTCAACCGGCGCAGCGGCTACGGCGCCTACGCGGGTTTCTTCCGCGCGCACGGTGCGTGGTTCGACCGGCTCGCGGGCGACGCCGAACGGGCGCTGGCAGAAGGACTCCGGGCTGTCGACCAGACCTCGATGATCGACCATCCTTGGTGGTACGCCGCCGCTGCCGGCCTCTACGCGGGCAGCCTGATCGAGGCCGGGCGCACCAGCGAGGCCGCCGAGGTGGCGCGCGCCGGACTGAGCGCCACCACCGACCGCAGCGCCGAGGCCTGGCGGCTTCGCTGCCTGGCACCGCTCGCCCTCGCGTCCGGCGACGACCTGGTGCTGGCCGACGCGACCCGGCTGGTCGAGAGCATCCAGGCACCACCCGGCGGCGCCTGGATCGCCGGCTCGGACGCCTACCTGCTGGTGGCTCGCGCGTGGGCGCCCACCGACCCGGACCGCGCGGCCCGGGTCCTCCAGCCGCTGCTCGACGCCACCCGGGAAGGCTGGGCACCGGTCCGCGAGCGCGCCGAGCAGGTGCGGGCTCAGATCAGGTCCACCACCAGCCGAGCGGCGCGGGCGGCGCCGTCCGTGGGGACCGGCACGTAGGACGGTGTGCGGCTGAGCTGGTCCACCAGGGCGTCCGCGATCGTGCCTGCGTCGGCGGTCCGGTAGTCCAGCGCCTGACCGGCCCCGTGCCGGTCCAGCCGGTGGCGCACGTGGATCTGCTGCTCGAAGTGGTGCCCGAGCGGGAAGTACACGAACGGTCGGCCGTTGGCCGTGAGCTCCATCGTGGTGCTCAGTCCGCCCTGCACGACGGCGACGTCGCAGGCCGCGTGGTGCAGGTCGAGGTCGGGCACGAACCCGTGCACCTCGACGCCGGCCGGTGCTGACAGGCTCGCCGGGTCGATCCGGGGTCCGGCGACGACGACCATCCGCAGCCCCGGCACCCGCGCCCGCACCTCGTCGTACGACGCCACGACCTTGCGCAGCAGGTGGCTCCCGACGGCCGAGCCGCCGACGCTCACGAGGCACACCACGTCGTCCTCGGCGTACCCGAGGCGCCGCCGCAACGCCGCCCGGTCCGTCGGCCGCTCCCCCATCACGTAGCCCGTGAAGTCGAAGTGGCCGAGCGTCCAGTCGCGCACCGACGGCAGGCCGGGACCGAGCGGAGCGTCGACCACGTCGTCCGGGTCGCCGACGAAGACCGACCGGTCGCGCAGTGCCGGGTAGCGGGCGACGTGCTCGACCATCTCGGCGTTCCAGTCCGCGGTGAGCATCTCCTCGCGCTCGTCGGCGTCGGCCATCGGCAGCCAACCCACGAAGTCGGTCATCCACACGAACGGCGCCCGCTTCAGCTCCGGGTTCTCGTGCAGGAAGTGGTCGAGGTCCCAGGCCTCGTCGCCGACCCAGAGGTCGAAGCTCTCGCGCTCGACCAGGTCGTCGAAGACCATGAAGTTGTTGACCAGGATCTCGTCCATCCGGCGTACGGCGCCGAACGCGTGAAGGTCGTGCTCCCCGGACTCGGACTCGATGTGGCCGGACTCGCTGGCCAGCCAGCGTGAGGCCGGGTGCACCGTCTCCCCGTGGGCTTCGAGGAAGTCGGTGACCGGTGACTGCGAGAGCCACGAGATCTCGACGTCGGGCCGCGCCTTGCGGATCTCCTCGGCGATGGCGAGGTCGCGACGCACGTGCCCGAGCCCGATCGGGGAGCTCAGGTAGAGCAGCCGCTTCGGCCGGGCCGGGCCCCGGGCCCACCGTCGCTCGGGTGCCGGCGTGCCGGTGACGCGGTCGACGAAGGCCTTGATCGCCTTGTTCACGACCACCGGGTCGCGGCCCATCGGCAGGTGGCCCGAACCCTCGAGCACGATCCGCTCGGCGCCGGTGTGCCGGACGACGGTGTCGAACCGCCCGACCGGCTGGCACCGGTCCTCGGTCCCGTGGATCACCAGCACCGGGCACGCGATCGAGCGGAGCATCGCCTCGGTCTCCTCGGGGTCGGCCGTCACCGGGTCGACCGCAGCCGCGGCAACCATCACCTCGCCGCTGGTGCCGCAGGCATACCCCACCATGTCCTCGAGCACCTTGCTGGAGTGCGGCTCGACGCAGATCTGGGTGAAGAAGAACTCCGCGAAGTCCGGCCAGTTCGAGAGCCAGTAGTGCTTGTTGGTGCGGTACCAGCCGTCGTACGACGCGCGCTCCTCGTGGAAGTGCGCCGCACCCACCGCCCGCGCGTCGAGACCGGGGGTGCCGTCGTTGGCGTACGGCGCGATCGCGACTACGCCGGCGATCCGGTCCGGGTGCCGCGACGCACACACGAGTGCCTGCCAGGCGCTGACGCATACGCCCACGGACACCGCCGTGGCGATGCCCAGCGCGTCGAGGACCGCGACCGTGTCGTCGGCGAAGGCCGCGTCGTCGTACGCCGCAGGGTCGGTCGACCGGTCCGAACGACCGTTGCCCACCGGGTCGATCGTGACCACGCGGAAGTGCCGGGCCAGGTAGGGAACCTGCGCCTTCCAGGCGCCGGAGGTCGTGATCACGTCGACCGGGCCGAACACGACCGTGGTGTCCCCGTCGCCGAACGACTCGTAGCCGATCTTCAGGCCGTCGCGCTCGACATACCCCTGCAGGTCTGGTTCGCGTGCTCGCATGGTTCCTCCTCGCTGGCGTGCCCCCAGCCTCCCGACGGCCGTTGCAACCGCGTTGCAACCGAGGTGCGGACCGTTGCTCCCTGACAGCATCCACCCGGGATGCCCGACCCAGGGAGACCCAGATGTCAACGGACCAGATCAACGAGACCGCCGAGACCACGACCGCCCCGCCGATCGACATGGAGGTGCTGATGTCGTTCGTCGGCAGCGTGGTCGGTGACCTCGGCGGCACCATGGCCGCCGGCAACGTCGTCGTCGGCGAGCGCCTCGGCCTCTACCGGGGGCTGGCCCAGGGCCCCGCGGACGCCCGCGAGCTCGCCGGTCGCACCGGCACCGACCCGCGCTACGTGGAGGAGTGGCTGCGCGGCCAGGCGGCCGGCGGCTACGTGACGTACGACGCCGCCACCGCGACGTACGCGATGACCGCGGAGCAGGCGTTCGCGCTCACCGACCCCGACGGCCCGGTGTTCCTGCCGGGTGCGTTCGAACTGGCGCTCGGTGCCCTGCGGGCCGAGCCCCGCGTGGTGGAGGCGTTCCGCAACGGCACGGGCATCGGCTGGCACGAGCACGACCAGGACGTGTTCACCGGCTGCGAGCGGTTCTTCCGGCCCGGCTACCTGATGAGCCTGCTGCCCGACTGGATCCCGGCGCTCGAGGGCGTGCAGGCCAAGCTCGAGGCGGGGGCCGCCGTCGCCGACCTCGGCTGCGGCCACGGCGCGTCGACGATCCTGATGGCGCAGGCGTTCCCGCAGAGCCGGTTCACCGGTTCGGACTACCACCAGGGCTCGATCGAGGCCGCGCGCGAGCGGGCCGACGAGGCGGGTCTCTCCGACCGGGTCGGCTTCACGGTCTCGGGTGCCCAGTCGATCGACGCCAAGGACCTCGACCTGGTCACCACGTTCGACTGCCTGCACGACATGGGCGACCCGCTGGGGGCGGCTGCCCGGATCCACGCCAGCCTCGCGCCCGACGGCACCTGGATGATCGTCGAGCCCGCCGCGGGTGACACGGTCGAGTCGAACCTGAACCCGGTCGGCCGGCTCTACTACGGCTTCTCCACGTTCCTGTGCGTGCCCAACGCGATGTCACAGTCCGGCGGCTACGCGCTCGGCGCCCAGGCCGGCGAGGCAGCCATCCGCCAGGTCGTCACCGACGCCGGCTTCACCCGGTTCCGCCGGGTCGCCGAGACCCCGTTCAACCTGGTCTTCGAGGCCAGGCCGTAGGGGTCCAGCAGGGGGGTGGTCCGAGGCCGGAAGCACCAGTTCGCACGATGGAACGGTGCTCTCGGCCTCGGCCTATGCGCCCCCCAGGCTCACGGACGGCCGAAGAAGTTCGGCGGGATCCAGTAGTACATGCTCACGATCTGCACGTCCTGGCCGGTGCGGGGGGCGTGGATCATCATCCCGCCGCCGAGGTACATCCCGACGTGGTGGATCGAGCTCGAGCTGCTCGAGGAGCCCCAGAACAGCAGGTCGCCGGGGCGCAGCTGGCTCAAGGAGATGTGGGTGGTGGCCTGGTACTGGCCGACCGACCAGTGCGGCAGCGAGCGGCCCGCGGAACCCCAGGCCTTCATCATCAGGCCGGAGCAGTCCCAGGAGCCCGGGCCGGCGGCGCCCCACTGGTAGGGCTCACCGATCTGGGCCTTCGCGTAGGCGATCGCCTGGCTGGCGCCACCGCTCGGGGCCGGCGGCGGGGTGGGCTTCGGGCTGGGGGCCGGGCTGGGGGAGGGCTTCGGAGACGGGTTCGGGGCCGGCTTCGGGGCGGGCTTCGGCGACGGGCTCGGCGCCGGGTTGGGAGACGGCTTCGGCTTCGGCTGGTGGTCGGCCTTGTCGCGGGCCCTGCGGGCGCGCTCGGCGGCCGCCTGGTCCGCACGGGCCTTCTCCGCGGCAGCGGCACGCGCACGTGCCTGCTCCTCCAGCGCGCTCTGGCGCTGGGTGGCGAGCCGCACCGACACGCCCTGGGCGTTGGCGAGCTCGTGCAGGAGCCTGGACTTCTCGGCGGCGATCGAGCCGGCGGCAGCCTGGGCCTCGTTCGCGGCACTGGTCGCCCGGTCGCGCGCGGCGCGGGCGGAGCCGGCCATCTTCTCGGCCCTGACCCGGCTGTCCGCGGCCTTCGCGGCGGTGACCTCGGCGAGAGCGTTGGCGGCGCGGTAGCGGTCGAACGCCGCCTGCATGGTGTCGCCCACGCTGTGCACGGCGCCGTACCCGTCCATCACGCCGGACGGACCGTCTGCGCTGAAGAGCGCGTTGAGCTGGTCGAGCTGGGCGCCCCCGCGGTAGCTCTGGGTGACCAGGGCGGCGATGTCGCCGCGCTGGTCGGCCACGGCCTTCTTGGCGGCGACCGCGCGGCGGTCGGCCTTCTTGACCTCGGCCCGCGCCTGGCTCAGGTGCCACATCGACGCGTTGTACTTCTCCGCGGCGACCTCGGCGACCACCGAGGCGCTCTCGAGGCGCTGGTTGGCCAGCACCAGGGAGGCCCGGATCGCGGCCACGTCGCGCGTCTTGTCGGCCACCGCGCCCGCGGCGCGGTCGACCTGCTCCTGCGTCGGGACCGGGTCGTGGTGGTCGGCGGTCGCGGCGGGCCCGAGGGTGACCGTGACGGCCACCGCTGCTGCCGCTGCCAACACACTCCGGACACCCGTACGAGGTGTGGAACGCACGCGAGACTCCCTTTCGTCGAAGGTCTCGAGCCGCTTCCCCACGGCTCGAGACTTCCGCAACGTTAGGGCTCATCCGTCACATTGGGAACACTTTTCACACAATTGCGTCTCATTGACGGCGTGTCGGCTTGACAAACTACAACGTTGTCATTCGTTCGGAGGCCCAGAAGGGGGCTACGAGTCGACCTCGATCGGCACTTCGCCGGTGGTCGTCGTGGGGTGCGAGCTGCGCCCCCGCCGGTCGAAGCGCTGGCCGGTCGCGAGCGCGCCGAGGTAGAAGGAGACGACCGCGATCGCCGCCCCGGCCACGTCATCGGCGATGTAGTGCCAGCCGAAGTACGTCGTGGAGACGGTCACCAGCACCGTGTAGACCCAGAGCACGGTCTTGATCAGCCGGTGGCGCACCGTGTACTGCGCGACGAGCGCCATCATCAGCGTGATCCCCACGTGCAGCGAGGCGAAGCCGGCGACAGACTGCACCCCCGAGAAGAACGGGTCGTACCTGAGGTCACCGCGACCGTAGAACAACGCCTGCTGCAGGTCGGACACCCCCGTGTGCGGCAGATCGGCGTAGAGCTGGACGAAGGAGAAGTTGGGGCCCAGGGTCGGCACCAGGTAGTAGCTGAGCGTGCCGAGGCTCCAGGCCAGGCAGTCGGCCGTCACGAACCAGTAGCCGAAGCTGACGTTGCGTGACCACACCACCCAGGCGATCACCGCGATCGGCACCATCGGCAGGAAGATCAGGTAGACCCACGACAGCACGTGGGCGGACGCACCGGTGCCCAGGATCTGGTGGGAGAGCGTCGCCGGGTCGTGCCCGAACAGCAGCGCGAGGTCGAGCTTGTGCAGCTCGTGGTCGTAGGTGAGCGGCTTGCCGTCGAGGCTGCGGACGAAGGGCAGGAAGTTCTTCAGGTTCCGGTAGGACACGTAGGTGACGTAGAAGCAGATCAGACCGAGGATCACCAGCACGATCCGGTCGCGGGTCCAGTGCTCGCGCACCAGCACCAGCGCCTGGGGCTTGAACTGGGCCGGCTTGAGCCGCGAGCGCCACAGCGTGCGCGGCACGATGTCGATCACGAAGGCACCGAGCACCAGCAGCGGCAGCCGCAGGTAGGCCGGGCCGAGGAAACCGTCGGGATCGCGGAGCGGGTAGCCGAGGGAGATCGAGGAGACGATCGCCAGCGTGCCCATCAGGACGGCGTTGCCGACCATGAGTGCGTAGGCATGCCGTTTCACGAAGTGGAGTCTAGGAGACGGTGCCGACGGGTTTTCTCCGAGCAACGCCCCGTCAGGCGGAAGTGAGCACGGCCAGCCGCGAGGAGTCCACCGAGAGCCGGACCTGCTGCCCGACCCGGAGGTCGGCTCCCGGGTCGGCCACCGCTTCCACCTCGCCGATGCCCTCGACGCTCACCGCGAGCCTGAGCTGCTCGGGGGTGACCCGGGCCGCCTGCACCGTCGCTGCGAGGGCACCGTCGGGATCGACCCGCAGGGCCGATCGCCTGAGCGCGACTGCCGGCCACGCCTCCGTGGCGCCGGCGGCGTCGGCCAGCCGCGCGGACGCAGCACCGGAGACCACCGTCGGGTAGCCGAGGAACACGGCCGTCTCTACGTCGACCGGGTGCCGCCACACCTCGTCGAGGGTGCCGGACTGCACGAGCCGGCCGTCCCTCATGACGGCCATCCGGTCGGCGACGGTGAACGCCTCCTCGTGGTCGTGGGTGACCAGCAGCGCCGTGGTCTGCGCGCGGTGCAGAATGTCTCGGAGCTCGCCGGCCAGGTGCTCGCGCAGGGTCGCGTCGAGGGCGCTGAGCGGCTCGTCGAGGAGCAGCAGTCGCGGCTCGACCGCCAGTGCTCGAGCAAGCGCGACCCGCTGCCGCTCCCCGCCGGACAGCGTCGTCGGCATCCGGTCACCGTGGCCGGGCAGCCCGACGAGGTCGAGCAGGCCGGCGACCTTCTGCTCGACCTGCTGCCGACCTGCACGGCGCAACCGCAGCGGGTAGCCGACGTTGCGGGCCACGCTCTGGTGCGGGAAGAGCTGGCCGTCCTGGAACATCAGCGCGAAGCCGCGACGGTGGGTGGGGACGCCTGCGAGATCCTGCCCGTCGTACGCGATGCTGCCTGTGTACGACGCCTCCAGCCCGGCGACGGCGCGGAGCAGGGTCGACTTGCCGCACCCCGACGGCCCGAGCACCGCGAGCACCTGACCGGCCTCGAGGTCGAGCGTGACGTCGTCGACCGCCAGCGTGTCGCCGAAGCGCACCGTCAGGTCCTTGATCGCGAGCACGTCAGAAGGCTCCCACTGCGCCGACGCGGAGCCGTTCGACGAGCAGCATCACCAGCGCGGTCGACGCCGCGAGCAGCACCGAGGCGGCCATCGCGGTGCCCGCGTTGAGCGCACCGGGGTGGGAGATCAGCCGGTAGATCACGATCGGCAGGGTCGGCGTCTCGTCGCGCACCACGAAGCTGGTGGCGCCGAACTCCCCGAGCGACACGGCGAACGCGAACCCGGTCGCGGCCAGGAGCGACCGCCAGGCGGCGGGGAGGTCGACGCTCAGCAGCACCCGGAGCGGGCCGGCGCCGAGCGAGGCCGCCGCCTGCCGCTGCCGGTCGTCGACCGAGCGCAGCACGGGCGCGACCGTGCGCACCACCAGCGGCAGCGCGACCATGGCCTGCGCCACCGGCACCAGCCACGGCGACGAGCGGAGGTCGAGCGGCGGGTGGTCGAGGGTGACCAGGAAGCCGAAGCCGAGGGTCACCGCGGAGACGCCGAGCGGCAGCATGAAGACGCCGTCGAAGACCGCCACGGCCCGACGCGCACCCGGCCTGCTCGGGCGGCGGGAGACCAGCCCGGCCACGACGACGCCGAGGACCAGGGAGAACGCGGTCGCGACCAGCGCGATCTGGAACGAGTTCGCGAGCCCGGTGAGGGCTGGCACGGGCAGGGTGCCGCCCGCCGTACCGGCCAGGGCGCGGTAGTTCGCCAGCGTCCAGCTCCCCTCGGTGTCGGCCAGCGAGCGGGCGAGCAGCGCCAGCATCGGCAGCGCGAGCGCGGCCAGGACCAGCGCGCACCAGCCGAGCAGCCAACCGTCGGAGCGACGCGGCCGGCGGGACGTCCCGGCCGCCCGGTCGACGTGGCCGGCGTCCCGCCGGGTGAGGTGGGTCAGCACCAGCAGACCGCTGATCACGACCACCTGGAGCAGCGAGAGCGCTGCGGCGCCGGCCAGGTCGAGCTCCTGGGTGGTGAGCAGCCAGATCTCGGTCTCGACGTTGGCGTAGCGCAGCCCGCCGAGAGTCAGGACGACGCCGAACGCCGTCGAGCAGAACAGGAAGACCACCGTTGCGGCTCCCACGATGCCGGGCAGCAACGCCGGCAGGGTGACGGTGCGGAAGACCTGGAACGGGCTTGCCCCCAGCGCCGCCGCGGCCTGCTCACGCCGCGGGTCGAGGCCCTCCCAGAACGAGCCGACGGTGCGGACCACGACCGAGACGTTGAAGAAGACCAGCGCCGCGACGATCGCCGCCGGGGTGCCCTCGAGGTGCAGGCCGCCGAGCCAGCCGGACGGCGCGAACAGCTGGCCGAACGCCACCCCGACGACGACGGTCGGCAGCACGAACGGCACGACCACGAGTGCGCGCAGGAGTCCACGACCGCGGAACGTCAGCCGGTGCAGGGCAAACGCGAGCGGGAGCCCGGCCGCCAAGGTCACCGCCGTCGCCAGGCCTGCGGACCAGACCGTGAACCAGAGCACCCGCCCCGTGCGCGGGCGTCCGAGCACGTCGAGCACGACGCCCGGCGAGAACCTGCCGTCAGTCACGAACCCGCGTCCGACCATGCCGAGCACCGGGTAGACGAAGAAGACCGCGAGGACCAGCAGCGGGAGGGCGGCCAGGGCCACCACCCCGAGGCCGGTCCGGCGCCGCGTCACCGGGAGGTCAGGTCCCGCCACTGCCGGAGCCACTCGGTGCGGTGCGCGGTGATGTCCTCAGCGGAGACCGACCACGGCCTGGGCGCGACCTTCGCGAACTTCGCCCACACCGGCGGCAGCGCGGCAGCGTCGTTCACGGGGAAGACGTACATCTGGTCGGGCAGCTGCTCCTGGAACTTCTTGCCCAGCATGAAGTCCACGAACGCGCGCGCGCCCTTCGTGTTGTGCGCGCCCTCGAGCACGCCGGCGTACTCCACCTGCCGGAAGCAGGTGTCGAGCAGCGCGCTCGTCGTCGGCTCGGACGCGCCCTTCGGGATCGTGAACGGCGGTGACGACGCGTAGGACAGCACGATCGGCCGGTCGCCCTTGCCGCCGCCGCCGGTGAAGTCGACCTCGTAGGCGTTCGTCCAGCCGGCGTCGATCTTCACGCCGTTGGCGACGAGCCGGCGCCAGTAGTCCTGCCAGCCGTCGCCCTTGGCGGCGACGGTCGTGAGCAGGAAGGCGAGTCCCGGCGAGGACGTGGTCGCGCCCGGCACCACGAACAGGTCCTTGTACGACGGGTCGGTGAGGTCGTCAAGCGTCCGCGGCGGGGTCTTGCCGTGCTTGGCGAACCAGGCGTCGTCGACGTTGACGCAGACGTCGCCGTAGTCGACCGGCGTCAGCTGCGCGGCGCCGCTCCCCGCCGGCAGGTCGTACGCCGCCGCACTCGCCGGCTGTTGCTTCGGAGCGTTGTCCTGCAGCACGCCGGCCGCCGACGCCCGGCTGGCGAACGTGTTGTCGATGCCGTAGACGACGTCGCCCAGCGGGTCGTCCCGGGTCAGCACGAGCCTGTTGGTGAGCTCGCCGGCATCCGCGGTGGGCCTGACCTTGACGGTGTAGCCGCTCGACTTCTCGAAGGCGGCGATCACCTTCTTGTCCATCGCCCACGAGTCGTGGGTGACCACGACGACCGTCTTGGGGTCGTCGTCGGCGGCGCCGCTGCTGCTGCTCAGCGCACAGCCGCTCAGGGTGGTGGCCAGGGCGGTCGCAAGCACGACTCGCCAAGTTCCTTGCATGGTGCGTCTCCCTTGTGAGTGGGAGGGAATCGCTTGCGCGATCGAGGTGCTCGACTCCCTTCGCCGGTGCTAACCGGTGCAGGTTCGAGGGTCTGCGCTCTCGCGCACTCTCAGCGCCCATCGGCGCTCCCCTGTCGTTCCCGGCCAGCCTACCCGCGCGGCGTGTGAGGATCACCCCGTGGTCCACCTGCCCCTGCCGTCCCTCTTCTCACCGAGCCTGCGGCACCGGATCGTGGTCGAGGTGATCCGTCGCACCCGACGCGGCGGACCGGTGGGCGACCCGGCGACGTTCCGCGAACGGTTCCTGGCGGCCAACGAGCGGTTCCCGCGGCGGATCCCCGCAGAGTTCCACGAGTCCGGGCACACGACGGCGGGGCTCCGCGTGCTCGAGCACGTGCCCGCCGGCGTCGAGCCGACGCGCACCCTGCTCTACCTGCACGGTGGCGGCTACACGAAACCGGCCGCACCGCAACAGCTCGCGTTCGCGCGCCGGATCGCCTCCGACCTCGGCATGCGGGTGCTCTTCCCGCTCTACCCGCTGGCACCCGAGCACACCTGGCAGGCTTCTCGCGACGCGCTGGTCGCGCTCGTCACAGCGGCCGCCGCCGACGCCCCCGACGGCGTGGTGCTCGCGGGCGACTCGGCAGGCGGTGGCTACGCGCTGTCGGTCGCCCAGGGCGTGCGCGACAGCGGCGGTACGCCGCCGACGCACCTGCTGCTGGTCTCGCCCTGGGTCGACCTGACCGCGTCCGCGCCGGGACAGCCGGAGGCCGCGCTCACCGACCCGTGGCTGACGCTCTCGCGGATCAACCTCTACGCGACCTGGTGGGCCGGCTCGCAGGAGGACCGGGCACGACCGGAGGCCTCGCCCGGACTCGGCGACCTGACCGGGCTGCCGCGCACCCTTCGCTTCTGCGGCACCCGCGACCTGCTGCACCCGGAGAACGACCTGCTCACCCAACGCGCGCGGGAGGCCGGCTGGGACGACACGTTCGTCGAGGGCAGGGGCCTGATCCACGTGTACCCGCTGCTGCCGATCCCGGAGGCTCGAGCCGCGCACCGCAGGATCGTGGAGTTCCTGTCGTGAGGGGTCATCCCCGGCGCCAGTCGTAGCGACGCTCGGGCCGGCCGACCTCGCCGTAGCGCAAGGCGACCTCGACCTTGCCCTTCTCGGTCAGGTACTCGAGATAGCGCCGCGCGCTGACACGGGAGATGCCGAGAATGCCGGCGGCCTCGGCCGCGGACACGTCGCCTCCGGCGGGGTCGCGGTCGCGGAGCGTGTCCTCGACCAGCTTCAGGGTCTCGGCGCTGAAGCCCTTCGGCAGCCGCCGGTCGTGGGGTGCGATGTTGAAGACCCGGTCGATGTCCGCCTGGTCGGTGTGCTCCCCGGCCATCGCGGCGTACGACTGCTGGTAGTGCTCGAGGCGGACCCGCAGCTCGTCGTAGGAGAAGGGCTTCACGAGGTAGTGCACGATCCCGCCGCGCAGTGCCCGGCGCACGGTGTCGGCCTCGCGCGCCGCGGAGATGACGAGTACGTCGACCTCGGGGGCGGCAGCGCGCAGGTCCCCGAGCAGGTCGAGACCGGAGACGTCGGGCAGATAGACGTCGAGCAGCACCAGATCGGGCTGCAACCGGGCTGCCGCCTCCAGGGCCTCGGCACCCGTCTTGGCGACACCGGTGACGGTGAAGCCGGCGGTGCGCTCCACGAACCCGGTGTGGATGCGAGCGATCATGAAGTCGTCGTCGACGATCAGCACCTCGATCACGTGGTCACGTCCACGAGCTCCTCGGCGGTGACGACGGGCAGCGTGGCGGTGAACACGGCACCGTCGTGGTTGTCCCAGGTCACGTCCCCGCCGCGACGCCGACAGACCAACCGGGTCAGGGCCAGGCCGAAGCCCCGCCCACCCTCCTCGTCGATGGTTTTCGTGGAGTAGCCCTGGCGGAACACCTCGGCCGCGTCGGCGACTCCCGGTCCGGTGTCACTCACCCGGACGACGACGCTGCCCGAGACGTCCGTGACGAGAACCTCGACCTGCGGCCGTCGACCGGCAGGTGTCTGGGCAGCGGCGTCCAGGGCGTTGTCGACGAGGTTGCCGACCACCGTCGCCAGGTCGCGGGACAAGGCGCCGAAGACCTTGCCCAGGTGGGACTCCGGGAGGAGCACCAGAGGCACCCCGCGCTCGCTGGCAAGGCTGGCCTTGGCGATCAGGAGGGCGGCCACGCTGGCATCGTCGAGGCGGGAGGTGACCTCGTCGTAGAGGGAGGTCCGGCTGAGGCGTACGCCGTCGACGAAGCTCACCACCTCGTCGTACTCCTGGAGGTGCAGGAGACCTGAGATGGTGTGGAGCTGGTTGGCGAACTCGTGGGTCTGCGCCCGCAGGGTGTTGCTCGTCGCGCGGCTGCTGCCCAGCTCACGCTCCAGTGCGGAGAGCTCGGTCCGGTCGCGCAGCGTGGTCACCGAACCGATGACAGAACCGCGCGATCGCATCGGTCGACGGTTGAGCGCCAGCACGCGGTCGCCGACCAGCAGCAACCGGTCGGTCCCCGACTGCTTGCTGCTGAGAACCTCGATCAGCTGGGGATCGAGGTCCATCTCGTCCAGGCGTCGACCGACGGCGTCCGGAGGTAGCAGCAGGAGGTCGCGCGCACTGTCGTTGACCACGGTCACCCGACCGTCGCGGTCCAGGGCGACCACACCCTCCTTGACCCCGTGCACCAGGGCCTCGCGATGCTCGACCAGACCAGCGATCTCGGTCGGCTCCATGCCCAGCGTCTGGCGCTTGACCCGCCGCGACAGCAGCAAGGAACCACCGAGACCGAGCAGGCTGGCGACGCTGAGGTAGATGATCAGGTTCGGGGCGACGTCGCCGAGGCGCGTCCACACGGACGGGACGCCCCGCTCGACCGACGCGACGCCCACGACGTGCCCGTCCAGGGCGTAGACCGGCACCTGCGCGACGACGACCGTCCGGCTGCCACGCTCCTGGTTCCCGGTCCACGACGCACCTGCGAGGACCCGGTCGCTCCCCAGCCTCACCCGATGACCCACCTGCGCGGGGTCGGAGGAGACCAGCGCGACCCCTCGGGTGTCCGTGAGCAGCACACCCGTCGAACCCGAGACCGTGCGCACCGACTCTGCCACCGTGGCCAGGCCCGAGCTCTCGCCGGGCGCCGCGGCCTCGATGCCCTGGCGGACGAGGGGGTTGGCGGCGAGGTTCTCGGCGGCGCTGCGGGCCGGGCGGAGCTCCTGGCGTTCGAAGGTGCGCGCGGTCTGTGCGACGGAGATCGCGCCGACCGCGATCAGCACGGCGAGGACGATCATCACCTGGAGCAGCAGGAACTGTCCTGCCAAGGTCATCTCGCGACGGGTCCGCACGCGTTCAGGATGGCACCAGTTGCGGCCGATGTGACGGTGACCACAATGACCACAACGTGCTCTGCGTCCGCAAGGGTGACCGCGATCACGGTGCGGGGTGATGGTTCCCCCACCAGATCCCTGACGCCGAGAGGACTCACCATGCGTCGCTCCACATCGTTCCCCCACCTCACCCGGCTCGCTGCCGGCGTGCTGGGCCTGGCACTCGCGGCCACGTCGCTCAGCGGGTGCGGCGGCGTCACCAGCAAGTCCGACGACAGCTCCGGCACCGGCCCGATCGCGGACCTCCGGATCATGGTGCCGAACTCGGCCGGCGGCGGCTACGACATCACCGCACGCACCGCGTCGAAGGTGATGGAGGACGCCAAGATCACCTCCGGCGCCGAGGTGTTCAACCTCGAGGGCGCGGGTGGGACGGTCGGGCTGGCCCGCACGGTCAACGAGAAGGGCAACGCCGACCTGACCATGCTGATGGGCCTCGGAGTGGTGGGCGCGTCGTACACCAACAAGTCGAAGTCCACGTTGGCCGACACCACCCCGATCGTGAAGCTGATCGAGGAGTACGGCGCCGTGGTGGTCCCGAAGGACTCGAAGTTCAAGACCATCGACGACCTGATCGCGGCCTGGAAGGCCGACCCGAGGTCACTCAGTGTCGGCGGCGGCTCCTCGCCGGGCGGACCCGACCACCTGTTCCCGATGCAGCTGGCCAAGGCGGTCGGCATCGACCCCAGGAAGGTGCGCTTCGTCTCCTACGACGGCGGCGGCGACCTGCTGCCGGCGCTGCTCGGCGACAAGATCGACTTCGCGACGTCGGGCGTGGGCGAGTTCACGGCCCAGATCGAGAGCGGCGACATCCGGGTGCTGGCCACCAGCGGCACGGAGCGCACGATCGACGCACCCACCCTGAAGGAGTCGGGGATCGACCTGGTCTTCACCAACTGGCGCGGCGTGGTTGCCCCTCCCGGGATCAGCGACACCGACCGCGACCGGCTGATCGGTGCCTTCGAGAAGATGCACCAGAGCCCGGAGTGGAAGGCCGCCCTGAAGAAGAACGCCTGGGCCGACGCGTTCGAGACCGGTGACGACTTCGCGACCTTCCTCGAGCAGCAGGACAAGCGCGTCGCTGACACCCTCCGCGAGCTGGGCCTGGCATGAGTACCACCACCAAGGCGCCGGACCGCGCCGAGCTCGGGGTCGCCCTCCTGCTCGGCGCGGTGGGGGTGGTCGTAGTGCTCGACGCGCTGCGTCTGGACGTGCCGTACTCGCTCTCCGACCCGGTCGGCCCGCGGACCGTCCCGTTCATCGTGGGAGGGATGTTGCTCCTCTGCGCGGTGGCGCTGGCGCTCAACGTCCTGCGCGGGGGCCACGGTGAGGCCGAGGAGGGCGAGGACGTGGACCTCACGTCCCCGACCGAGTGGCGGGTCGTCGTCCCGCTCCTGGCAGCGTTCGTCGCGAACGTGCTGCTGATCGACGTCCTCGGCTGGGTGATCTCCGGGACGATCCTGTTCTGGGGATCGGCGTGGGCACTCGGCAGCAGGCACTACGTGCGCGACCCCATGATCGCGGTCGGTCTCGCGGTGGTCACCTTCTACGGCTTCTACGTCGGGCTGGGCGTCCTGCTGCCTGCCGGCCTGCTCGACGGGATCCTCTGAGATGGACGTCTGGGCTTCTCTCGCGGACGGGTTCGCCACCGCGCTCACCCCCATGAACCTGCTCTACGCCCTGATCGGGGTGCTGCTCGGCACCGCCGTCGGCGTGCTCCCGGGTCTCGGCCCCGCCATGACCGTGGCCCTGCTGCTGCCCGTCACCTTCGCCCTGGAACCCGCCAGCGCCTTCATCATGTTCGCCGGCATCTACTACGGCGGCATGTACGGCGGCTCGACCACGTCGATCCTGTTGAACACCCCTGGGGAGTCGTCCTCGGTGGTCACCGCGATCGAGGGCCACAAGATGGCAAGGGGCGGTCGTGCCGCCCAGGCCCTGGCCACCGCGGCGATCGGCTCCTTCATCGCCGGCACGATCGGCACCCTGCTGCTCGTGGTGTGCGCCCCCGTGGTCGTGACGTTCGCGGTCAGTCTCGGCAACCCGAGCTACCTCGCGATCATGGTCCTCTCGCTGCTCGCCGTGACCGCGGTCCTGGGGAACTCGCGGCTGCGCGGGTTCTGTGCCCTCGGGCTCGGGCTCGCGATCGGACTCGTGGGCTCGGACCCGGTGACCGGGCAGCAGCGGCTCACCTTCGGCCTGCCGCTGCTGGTGGACGGGATCGACATCGTCGTCGTCGCCGTTGCCATCTTCGCCGTCGGCGAGGCGTTGTGGGTGGCGGCCCACCTCCGGCGTACCGCCGCCCACGTGATCCCTGTCGGCCAGCCATGGATGGGCAGGGAGGACTGGAAGCGGTCCTGGAAGCCGTGGCTGCGCGGAACCGCGTTCGGCTTTCCGTTCGGCGCCATGCCGGCCGGCGGTGCGGAGATTCCCACCTTCCTCTCCTACGTCACCGAGAAGCGACTCTCCAAGCACCCCGAGGAGTTCGGCCACGGCGCCATCGAGGGCGTCGCCGGACCCGAGGCCGCCAACAACGCGTCGGCCGCCGGGACCCTGGTGCCGATGCTCTCGCTGGGCCTCCCGACCAACGCGACCGCAGCGGTCATGCTCGCGGCCTTCACGCAGTACGGCATCCAGCCCGGTCCGCTGCTCTTCGACAACGAGCCACAGCTCGTCTGGGCCCTGATCGCCTCTCTGTTCATCGGCAACTTCCTGTTGCTGGTGATCAACCTTCCGCTCGCTCCCGCCTGGGCCAAGCTGCTGCAGATCCCGCGGCCCTACCTGTACGCCGGCATCGTGTTCTTCGCAACGCTGGGCGCCTACTCGGTGAACCTGCAGGCGTTCGACCTCGGACTCCTGCTGGTCCTCGGCCTTCTCGGCTTCCTGATGCGGCGCTTCGGGCTGCCGGTGCTCCCTCTGGTCCTCGGGGTGATCCTCGGTCCCCGCGTCGAGAAGGAGCTGCGCACGTCGCTCCAGCTGAGCGACGGCCAGGTCTCCGGCCTGTTCTCCGAGCCCGTGGCGGTCGCCGTCTACGTGATCGTGGGAGTCGTGCTGCTGTGGCCGTTCGTCCAGCGACTCCTGCGGCGCACGCGCGCGACGAGTCCGCACGACGACGGCGACGACGCCGGAAGCAACCCGAGTCTCGACCGGGACCGGGTGAGCTCGTGACGAACGTGGTGGTGGGCTACGTGCCGACCCATGAAGGCGAGTCCGCGTTGAGCCACGCCCTGGCGGAGGCCCGCTCTCGGCAGGGGCGGTTGCTGGTGGTGAACACCTCTCGCGGGGACGCCATCGTCGACGAGCGCTACGTCGACGATGGCCAGCTCGGCGCATTGCAGGACCGGCTGACTGCGAGCGGGGTCCCGCACGAGGTGATCCACGCGATCCGGGGACGCGAGGCGGCGGAGGAGATCCTCTCGGTCGCCGAGGAGCGGCGCGCCGTGCTCGTCGTGATCGGGCTCCGCAAGCGCTCCGCGGTCGGGAAGCTGCTCCTCGGGTCCACGGCGCAGCGGGTGCTGCTCGAGGCGAAGTGCCCCGTCCTGGCGGTGAAGGGCCCCTAACCGATCTGCGGTTCGTAGCCGTGCCGCAGCGCGCCCACCGAACCGGGCGGGGTGAGCACGTGGACCGATCCGGTGCGTGGACGCTCCCGAGGCTCGCCGTAGCCCGTGGTGGACCAGGGCACCACAGCGTCGTCCCGGACCAGCAACGGCTCGTCGTCCACGACGACGAAGGCGCCGGCGGGGAGCGAGTCCCAGCGCATCTCGTGGAGCCGGCGGACGTGGGTGCCCGGGAACAGGCGTTGTGCGTGAAGGGTGCGGTCGAGGTCGACGGCCAGCGGAGGCGGAGCGCCGGTCGCTGAGGACCACGCCGTGCGAAAGGCGTTGTAGGCGGGTCGCCTGCACAGCGCACACGGCCGGTGCCCGGCGGCCAGCGAGACCGCCTCGTCGTGGAAGAACAGCACCGTGAAGTGGTGCGGCTGCCACTGCGGCAGCCTCCAGTCACGGTGCTGGAGGGCACAGGTGATCCAGAGCCGGTGCCGGTGGAAGGCCACGATCTCCTCACCCTCGTGGAGGATGCCGCGGTTGCCCAGCCAGGCGCCACGCAGGTCGACGGCCACGATGTCGCCGTGCGGCGTGACCCGGTTGCGCTTCGGCATGAGCGGATCGTGGCACCCGGCACCGACAACCGTCAGCGTGCGAGCGGCACGGGGGAGGCCAGCCTGGACAGCTTGTCGGGGTTGCGCACCCCGTAGAGCTCCGTGACCCTCCCGTCGACCACGCGGCAGGCGAAGATGCCGTCGAGCTCACCGTCGACGCGGATCACCAGGCAGGGCTCGCCGTTGAGCGCCATCGGTTCGACCGCCAGGCCCACGGGAGTGACCGCGGTCAGGAACCGCAGCACCTTGTCCACACCGACGATCGGGCGCAGCGCCGCCTTCTTGATCCCCCCGCCGTCCGTCACCAGCACCACGTCGGGGGCCAGCAGCCCGAGGAGCGCTTCGAGGTCGCCCGTCGCGGCCGCCTCCGCGAACCGTCGGGTGACCTCGGCGTGCTCGGCCCTGGTGGTCGTGGTCCCGGGTCTCCGGGCCTGCACGTGCTCGCGGGCGCGGTGCGCGATCTGGCGTACGGCGGCGGGGGTCTTGTCCACGGCCTCGGCGATCTCGCCGTGCTCGAACCCGAACACCTCGCGGAGCACGAAGACCGCCCGCTCGGTCGGCGACAGCGACTCGAGCACCACCAGCATCGCCATCGACACCGACTCCGAGAGCACCACGTCCTCGGCGACGTCCGGCCCGGTGAGCAGCGGCTCGGGCAGCCACGGCCCGACGTAGGACTCCCGGCGCCGGCTGAGCGTGCGCATCTGGTTCAGTGCCAGCCGGGTCACGATCCGCACCGCGTAGGCGCGCGGGTGCTCGACCGTGGCCGGGTCCACCTCCCGCCAGCGGAGCCACGCCTCCTGCACGACGTCCTCGGCGTCGGCGGCGGAGCCGAGCATCTCGTAGGCGACGGTGAACAGGAGGTCACGGTGCTCCGCGAACGGGTCAGTGCTGGACGGGCGCGTCATGCCCATGGGACACCACGGGGTCCGGAGGTGTGACAGGGGCGAAGCGCACCGTGCCGTCGACCTCGTCCCGGGCGAGGTCTCCGCGGGCAGCGAGGAGCTCGAGGTGGGCGAGCGTCTCGAACGCCGCGAGCACCGCGTCGAACGGGTTCAGCTCGGCTGCCTTGCGGTGCCGCCGGGTCCACGGCAGCTCGCGCGCCACCTCCCACGCGTCGGAGGCGCCACCCTCGACCGCGGCCAGCGACTGCGCCAGGCGCACGTCGTGGAACTCGACCAGCTCGTCGATCCGGGCGTGGGACGACGGAGACACCGGCCCGTGCGCCGGCAGCAGCCGCAGGTCTGGCATCGCCCGCACCTTGGCCAGCGAGCCGAGGAAGTCGCGGAGCGGCTGCTGGACGTACGCCGGCTCGAAGCCGATCGACGGCGTGATCGTCGGCAGCACGTGGTCACCGGCGAACAGCAGCCCGGCGGTGCGGTCGGCGAACACGAAGTGGCCCTGCGTGTGACCCGGCGTCGACACCGCGTCGAGCGTGCGCGTGCCGACCTCGATCGCACCGTCGCCCTCCAGCCACTCGTCGGGGTAGCCGAAGTCGTCCATCGACGGTCGGTTGGCGGGCATCATCGCGCGCCAGCCCGCGGCCAGCACCTCAGCTCCCGCGGCACGGAGCCGGGCGGTGTTGGGGTCCTCGTTCCTGGCGTCGTCGTGCATCAGGTCCAGCGTCGCCTTGTCGCCGATCCCGAGCGCGACGTGCGACCCCACCTCACGACGTACGGCGACGGCCTGGGTGTAGTGGTCGCGGTGCATGTGCGTGACCAGGAAGCGGCGGATGTCGGCGATCGAGTGGCCGATCTCCTTCAGGGACCGGTCGAACTGCTCGCGCGACTCCGGGATCGCCCAGCCACCGTCGATCAGCACCAGGCCGTCGTCGGTCTCCAGCACGTAGACGTTGACCGCACGCAGACCATCCATCGGCAACGGCAGCGGGATCCGGTGGACCCCGTCGGCGACCGGGTAGGCACCGGGTTCGATCCAGGTCTTGTCGCTGGTCTGCTCGCTCACGCAGCCCCCCGTCGTGGTCAGGTCTCGGACGCTACCAATCCACGACCGCGGTGCGAGGAACAGCCTCACGTTCCGGGAGTTCCGGGCGTCTACTCTCCATGAGCACGATGACCTCTCCCGCCACGGGCACCCGCACCCACACCGTCCTCGACTCCCCCATCGGGGAGCTGACCGTCGTCGCGGACGACGGCGCGATCTGCGGGCTCTACTTCCCGCAGCACAGGCGACTCCCCGACCCGGCGACGTTCGGGCCGCGCGACGACGACGGTTTCGGCTTCGTACGCGACCAGCTCGCGGAGTTCTTCGCCGGCGAACGCACCGTCTTCGACCTGGACCTGCGACCCGTGGGCGACACGTTCAAGCAGCGGGTCTGGGCGCTGCTGCGGGAGATCCCGTACGGCGAGACCCGCAGCTACGGCGACCTCGCCCGGTTGCTCGGCGACCGCAACCTCGCCCAGGCAGTGGGCCACGCCAACGCGCTGAACCCGATCAGCATCGTGGTGCCGTGCCACCGCGTGGTCGCGGCCGACGGCAACCTCACCGGCTATGCCGGCGGTCTGGACCGCAAGCGCTACCTGCTCGACCTCGAGGCGCCGGAGGGCGACCGGCTGTTCTGAGCCCCGGAAGGTCCCGAGGATCAGTGTTCGCGGCTGTGCCAGAAGCTGCGCCAGATGCCGTAGCCACCGACCAGCAGGAAGACGGCGCTCAACGCCGGCACCACCGGCGTCGGTTCGTCGCCGACCGCGGTGCGGATCGAGAGGTAGATCGTGATCGAGAGGCAGGTCGTGAAGATCACCAGCAGGCTCTTGAACGGGTTGCCGACCAGGGCGTGCCACCGACCACGCCAGAACTCCCCCTTGGCGATGTCGGCACCGTGCGCCATGTGCCAGCTGAGATAGAGCATGAAGATGACGAAAACCCCCGCAATCATCTTCGGAAAGTACCCCTGTCAGCGACCCGTGTAACTACCGCGCGAGGGTTGTCCGGATATGTCCGATCGCCTGTGGTGCTGGTGTTCTCCGTGCGCCGGAAGTGCTCTGCCCCCCCGGCTCAGCGGCGACGGCGCAGGCGCGGTCCGCGCCGTCGGTACGCGCGCGGGGTCGGTTGTCTCCGCAGGAAGCTGTAGCCGACCAGCCCGGCCAGCACGACCAGGAGCACGACGAGGAGGGTGACCACGCACCCACGCTAGTGCGCCGACCTGAATTCTGGCCGACACCCGCCCACGGTGAGGAAGCTGGCGCGACGGAGCCGCCTGTCGGAATCGAACCGACGACCTTCTCATTACGAGTGAGACGCTCTACCGACTGAGCTAAGGCGGCGAGTGCCCCACCGTCCAGCGGAGCACGCCGCACGAGTATAGGGGCGCGGGATCAGGCCCAGCAAAACGGTCGGAGGGCTTGTCCCGCGGTCGCGAGGACACCGTTGCGGCGGGCCTCGGGGACCATCACGCACCCCGGCGACTAGGCAGACGTCCGGAGCGCCATCATCATCGACTCGAGCGCCAGCAGCGGCGGCACGTTGAACTCGAGCATCTGCTCACGGGCGGTGAAAACGGCCTCGATCCGGGCCAGGTTGTCCTCCGGGGTCGAGGCGTGCGCCAGCGTGAGCACCGCCGGTCGCTGCTCCTCGTTGACCAACCCGCCGCCCCGGCCGAGCTGGACCGCGATCGCGTCGCGGTAGACGGAGACGAGGTCCATCAGGCCCCGGTCGACCACGTCGAGCACCCGACGCTTGGCCCGGGTCTTCTGCTGCTTCTCGAGGTCGCGGAGCGCCGGGGCGTACTCGCGAGGCCGCCGGCCGCGCTCGACCACGCCGTAGGTGCGGTCGAGGTCCTCACGCTCGCGCGCGTCGATCTGCGTGGTCATCTCCGCGCTCTCCTCGGTGGCGGAGTCGTGCAGGTTGGCGGCCGCGATCACGCACCGGCCCAGCGAGGTCAGCTCGCTCGGGACCGACACCACGTCGCGGCGCCGGGCCAGGGTGGCCTCGTTGGTCGCCAGCGCCCGGGCCCGGCCGATGTGGCCCTGGCTCGCCCTGGCGGCGTACGACGCGCGCTCGGGGGCGACGCCGTCACGGGCGACAAGGTAGGCGGCGATGTCCTCGGCGGACGGCGTCGCCAGCACCACCGCCCGCGTGCGTGAGCGGATCGTCGGGAGCACGTCCTCGACGGTCGGCGCGCACAGCAGCCAGACCGTGCGGGCCGTCGGCTCCTCGACCGCCTTGAGCAGCGCGTTGCAGGCCTGCTCAGTCAGCCGGTCGGCGTCCTCGACGATCATCACCTGCCACCGGTCACCCACCGGCGCCAGCGCGGAGCTGCGCACCAGCTCGCGCACCTCGTCGACGCCGATCGAGAGCTTCTGGGTGCGGGTCACGGAGATCGCCTGGTGCGAGCCGATCGTCGCGGTGTGGCAGGAGTGGCACTCCCCGCAGCCACCGCGCTCGCACTGGAGCGCCGCGGCGAACGCGATCGCGGCGTTGGACCGACCCGACCCGGGTGGGCCGGTGAACAACCAGGCGTGCGTCATGTCGCCGGCGACCGCACGTCGGAGGGTCTCGACGACCCGCGCCTGTCCGACCAGGGAGTCCCAGACGGTCATGCCGGGTCCGCCTGCGTGCGGGCCGCCTGGCCCAGCATCGGCTCCAGCCGCCGACGGATCTGGCCGGCGATCTCGGCCGGCTCCTGGCCGGCGTCGACGACCAGGTAGTGCTCGGGCTTCGCGGACGCCATCCGGACGAAGGCCCCGCGCACCCGCTCGTGGAACTCCAGCGACTCCTGCTCGATCCGGTCACGGCCCTCGAACCGGGTCAGGCCGTCGCCCGGCGGCAGGTCGAGCAGCACGGTCAGGTGCGGGCGGAGGTCGCCGGTGGCCCAGCGCGCCATCCGCTCGAGCTCGTTGTCGGGGATCGCCCGTCCGGCGCCCTGGTAGGCGAGCGTCGAGTCGACGTAGCGGTCGGTCACCACCACGGCTCCCCGGGACAGCGACGGGAGCACCACCCGCTCGACGTGCTCGGCCTTGTCGGCGGCGTAGAGCAGCGCCTCGGTGCGGTCCGCGAGCACCCCGGTGGCCGGGTCGAGCACGATCTGGCGCACCTTCTGGCCGACCTCGGTGTCACCCGGCTCGTGGGTCAGGAGCACGTCGTACCCCTCCTCGGTGAGCCAGCCCTGCAGGAGCCGCGCCTGGGTGGACTTGCCGGCGCCCTCACCGCCCTCGAACGCGACGAAGACCCCGCGGGCGGTGTAGACACCCGGGGTCGCGGTCGCGGCCCGGCGCAGGTCGTTCACCAGCGAGATCCCCTTCCGGTCGTCCATCTGACGATAGGACGCCAGACCGACCAGGGACATCAGGATCCCGGCCCCGAGCAGGGTCCATGCGGCACCGTTGTAGGTGAGCGCGTTGTCGGAGTTGGGCACCGGGATCATGTGGGTGCCGATGAAGCCCGCCATCAGGGGCCCCAGGGCCAGCACCACCGAGAGGGCCAACCGGATCATCGAGCCGACGAAGGCGAACGTGCGCCCGCGGAGCTCGTCGGGCACCTCGAGCCCGAGCATCGTGTTGCCGGTGACCCAGGCGACGCCGGCGAAGAACCCGATCGCGATGGTCAGCGCGGTCGCGGTCTCCAGCGAGTTCAGCACCGCCAGCGGGATCAGCAGCAGTCCGGCCAGGGTGAGGCTGAGCCCGAAGAGCCGCCGCCGGGACAGCCCCTGGAGCAACCGTGGCCCGCGCCACATGCCGATCCCCAGCCCGGTGAAGACGGTCGCGAACATCAGCCCGTAGCCCGGGTCACCACCGCCCAGGTCCTGCACGTAGGTGCGAGCGAGCGCGATCACGATGCCACCGGCCGCGAACGCACCGACGATGCCGATCACCAGGCCGCGGATCACCGGCGTGCCCATCACGTACTTCCAGCCGTCGACGATCACCTTGACCGGGCTGCCCTCGTGCTCGCCACCGGAGGCTGCGGCGCCCTTCGGGATCGACGTCAGCCGTTGGATCACCACACCGGAGACGAAGAACGAGAGCGCGTTGAAGTAGAGCGCGAGCTGGATCGGGTTGCCGGAGAAGATCCCGGTGGTCAGGTGCACGCCCTTGGTCAGCAGCGTCAGCGCCACGAACGCGAGCGCGGCCGGCAGGGCCGAGCCGTACGTCGTGGCCAGGCTGAGCTGGTTCGCCGCCTCCAGCCGGTGCGGCGGCACCAGGTTGGGCACGGTGGCGTCCTTCGCCGGGCCCCAGACCAGGCTGATCGCCTCGATCAGCACCGTCGCGACGAACACCCAGTAGAGCGAGTTCACGATCGGCATCGACAAGAACAGCGCCGCGCGCAGGTAGTCGCCGACGATCAGGGTCAGCCGCCGGTCGAGCCGGTCGGCGACCCAGCCCGCGATCGGACCCATCAGCAGCGCGGGCACGATCCGCAGGAACAGCACGCCGGCGATCGCGAAGTTGCGCAGCTCGTAGGAGCTGGCACCGTCACCCAGGAGCGAGCTGAGGTCGCCGGCCTGCTTGTTGGCCAGGGCCGTGATCGCGAGCAGGCCGAGCCAGTCGCCGAAGCTGGACAGCCCCAGCCCGAGCCACAGGTTGCGGAAGTCGCGGATCCTCAGCACCGCCGACATCGAGTGCGTCGGCGCGTGCTCGAGGTCGTCGACGAGGCGGCTGCTCACGCGGTCACCCTATGACCCGGCATGGACTAGGACTTCTTGGCCGTCGCCTTCTTCTTCGTCGCCTTCTTCGTCGCCTTCTGGGTCGCCTTCTGGGCCGTCTTCTGGGCCGTCTTCTTGGTGGTCTTCTTCGCCCCGCGCTTCGCGGTCTTCTTGGCGGGCCCGCGGGCCCGGCGCTCGGCCAGCAGCTCGGCGGCACGCGCCAGCGTCAGCGACTCGATCGCGTCGTCCTTGCGGAGGGTGGCGTTGTACTCGCCGTCCGTGACGTACTCGCCGAAGCGCCCGGCCTTGACGACGATCGGCTGCCCGGAGACCGGGTCGTTGCCGAGCTCCTTGAGCGGCGGTGCAGCGGCGGCACGGCCGCGCTGCTTCGGCTGGGAGTAGATGGCCAACGCCTGCTCGAGGGTGATCGTGAAGATCTGGTCCTCGGTGTCGATCGAGCGGGAGTCGGTGCCCTTCTTCAGGTACGGCCCGTAGCGGCCGTTCTGCACCGTGATCTCCTCCTTCGACTCCGGGTCCTCGCCGACCACCCGCGGCAGGCTCATCAGCTTGAGCGCATCGGCCAGGGTGACCGTCTCGAGCGCCATCGACTTGAACAGCGAGCCGGTGCGCGGCTTCTGCTTGGCCGGAGCGTCCTCGGGCAGCACCTCGGTGACGTAGGGGCCGTAGCGGCCGTTCTTCGCGACCACCCGGTTGCCGGTTGCCGGGTCGGCGCCGAGCTCGGTCTCCTCACCGGCCGGGTTGGCCAGCAGCTCGTGCGCCTTCTCCAGGGTCAGCTCGTCGGGCGGAAGGTCGTCGGGCACATTGGCGCGCTTGCCCGCCGGTGCGCCGTCGTCGCCGGGGCCCTCGAGGTACGGGCCGTACTTGCCCACACGCAGGTCGATCCCCGATTCGGCACCACCGACCCGGAACGTGGCGAGCTCCTTGGCGTCGATCTCGCCGAGCTCGTTGACCAGCTTCTTGAGCCCGTCGACGTCGGCGGACCCGAAGTAGAACTCGCCGAGCTCGGTGTTGCGGTCCTTGCGGCCGCCGGCGATCTCGTCGAGCACGTCCTCCATCCGGGCGGTGAACTCGTAGGAGATCTGCCGCGGGAAGTGCTCCTCCAGCAGGCGTACGACGCTGAACGCGAGCCAGGCCGGGACCAGCGCCGTGCCCTTCTTGTAGACGTAGCCGCGGTTGAGGATGGTGCCGAGGATCGAGGCGTACGTCGACGGGCGACCGATCTCGCGCTCCTCGAGCTCCTTGATCAGCGTCGCCTCGGTGTAGCGGGCGGGCGGCTTGGTCTCGTGGCCGACGGCGTTGAGCGCCGCGGCCGACACGGGGTCGCCCTGCTCCACGTTGGGCAGCCGGGACTCACGGTCGTCGGCCTCGGCGGTCGGGTCGTCGGAGCTCTCGACGTAGGCCTTGAGGAAGCCGTGGAAGGTGATCACGCGGCCGCTGGCGGCGAACACGACGTCCTCACCGGACGCGGCGGGGCCACCGAGCCGGATCGACACCGACTGGCCGACGGCGTCCTTCATCTGCGAGGCGACGGTGCGCATCCAGATCAGCTCGTAGAGCCGGAACTCGTCGCCGTTGAGGCCGGTCTGCGCCGGGGTGCGGAACGAGTCGCCCGACGGACGGATCGCCTCGTGCGCCTCCTGGGCGTTCTTGACCTTGGAGGCGTAGGTGCGCGGGGCGTCGGGCAGGTACTCGGCGCCGTACAGCTCGCTGACCTGCTGCCGCGCCGCGTTGATCGCGGTGCCGGACAGCGTGGTGGAGTCGGTGCGCATGTAGGTGATGAAGCCGTTCTCGTACAGCCGTTGGGCCACCTGCATGGTGCGCGAGGCGCCGTAGCCCAGCTTGCGGGAGGCCTCCTGCTGCATCGTCGTGGTGCGGAACGGGGCGTACGGCGAGCGGCGGTAGGGCTTGGCCTCGACCGAGCGGACCTCGAACGAGGTGTCGTGCAGCGACGCGACCAGTGCCTCGGCGCGGGACCGGTCGAGGTGCACGACCGTCGCCTTCCCGGTGGTCGAGCCTGTCGAGGCCTTCAGCAGGCCGTCGGTGCCGAAGTTGCCGCCGGTCGCGACCCGGGAGCCGTCGATCGAGTGCAGCTTGGCCGGGAACATCCGCTGGTCGTGCTTGGCGCCGGCGTCGAACGTGCCCTCGATGTCCCAGTAGGACGCGACGTGGAACGCCATCCGCTCCCGCTCGCGGTCGACCACGAGCCGGGTCGCCACGGACTGCACGCGACCCGCGGACAGGCCGGACATCACCTTGCGCCACAGCACGGGTGAGACCTCGTAGCCGTAGAGCCGGTCGAGGATGCGGCGCGCCTCCTGCGCCTCGACCAGGTCCATGTCGAGGTCGCGAGGGTTGTCGGCGGCCTCGAGGATCGCGGCCTTGGTGATCTCGTGGAAGACCATCCGCTTGACCGGCACCTTCGGCTTCAGCTCGTCGAGCAGGTGCCACGCGATGGCCTCGCCCTCGCGGTCCTCGTCCGTTGCGAGGTAGAGCTCGTCGGCATCCTTGAGCAGGCTCTTGAGCTTGGCGATGTGGGACTTCTTGTCGCGTGGGACGACGTAGTACGGCTCGAAGCCGTTGTCGACGTCGACCGCCATCCGCCCCCACGGCTTGTCCTTGATCTTGGCGGGGGTGTCCGCGGCGCCCTGGGGCAGGTCGCGGATGTGGCCGATGGACGACTCCACGACATAGTCCCGGCCCAGGTATCCCGCGATGGTGCGGGCCTTGGCCGGTGACTCGACGATGACGAGCTTGCTCACGTTAGAGGGTTTTTCTTCCTGTCGGAGGGGGTCTGTGCCACGACAAGGTAGCGCGCCCGGACCAACCGTCATGCCCGAGTCCCCACTCGCGGACCGCCGACCGGGCACGCTCAGAGGTCGAGGAAGCCCTCGGCGACGAGCTCGCGGACGACGTCGGTGGAGACCTGCCGCGCACCCAGGATCTGCTCCAGTGCGGCCAGGATCTGGGCCACGCTCAGGTCGCCGTCGCAGGCGCCGACCAGGGCCGCCTCGGCGGTGTCGACCTGTCGGGCGCGGCGCAGGCCGAGCTGCTGGCGGAGCACGATCCGGCCGGGGTCCTCGGCGCCGGGCGCACCGAGCGTCTCCTGCACGACGTCGACCCGCGACACCGGCCGGGTGGCCAGCAGCCGGTCGTCGGAGAGCTCGCGCAGCTGCGTCGTGCGACGGAAGTGGGCGGCGACCTCGTCACCGAGCGGCTGCGCCACGTCGTACGGCCAGTTCTCGAGGCGGAGCACGGGGGTCTCGCGGGTCGACCGCAGGTGCAGCCAGCCCAACCCGACGGCCTCCGCACCCTGCTCGTCGAACCAGGACAGCCAGGTGTCGTAGCGCCGGGAGTAGTCGCCCCTGGTCCCTGAGCCTGTCGAGGGGTGCAGGCCCGCGTCCTTGAGCCAGAGCTCGACGTAGGTCGGCAGGTCGACGGTCTCGCGCTGCACCACCCAGGCGTCGCAGCCCTCGAGCCAGCCGGAGACCCGTTCCTCCCAGGGCTGGTCGCGGGTCACCATCCAGTTGCCGAGCACCTGGCAGAGGCCGCCGTCGGTCAGGTACGACGGCGCGGTGCGCACGATGTGCTCCACGACCGCGTCGCCGGGCAGCCCGCTGTCGCGGTAGACGAGTCGCTCGCCGGTGGCCGGTGAGATCACGAACGGCGGGTTGGTCACGATCAGGTCGAACGTCTCGCCGCGCACCGGCTCGAAGAAGGAGCCCTCACGGACGTCCATCCGCCCGGTGGTCGAGCCTGTCGAGACCCCGGTGGTCGAGCCTGTCGAGACCCCGGTGGTCGAGCCTGTCGAGACCCCGGTGGTCGAGCCTGTCGAGACCCCGGTGGTCGAGCCTGTCGAGACCCCGGTGGTCGAGCCTGTCGAGACCCCGGTGGTCGAGCCTGTCGAGACCCCGGTGGTCGAGCCTGTCGAGACCCCGGTGGTCGAGCCTGTCGAGACCCCGTTGAGCCCGGCGTTGAGCCGGGTCAGCCAGAGCGCGCGCGGGTTGACGTCGGTGGCGACCACCTGCCGGGCGTGGGCGGCCAGGTGCAGGGACTGGACACCGCACCCGGTGCCGAGGTCGAGCGCCCGGCCGACGGGGGCGCGCACGGTCATCTCGGCCAGGGACGTCGCCGCGGAGCTGATCCCGAGCACATGGTCGGCGCCGACCGCGTTGGGCGAGCCGTCCAGACCGGGCGTGAGGTCGCTGGCGACCCAGAGGTTGCCACCCCCACCCGTGGTGTCGTCGGTGCGGTAGGGGCGGACGTCGACCCGGGCCGCGACCTCGCCTACCGAGCGCTCCAGGATGCCGGCCGAGCAGAGCCGGTCGACAAGGCCGGGGAGGGCGGCCTCGGCCGCGGGCGCCGGCACCGTGGCCTGCAGCAACCACAGCCGGGTGAGCGTCTCGACCGGGCTTCCGCCGGTCGTCGCGCGCAGGCCGGGTGTCGTCTCGTTGCGCGAGAGCGCCGCGTGCGCGACCGGGCCGAGCACGCCCGCCACCTCGTCGTACGTGTAGCCGGCGGTGGTCAGCGCCCCGCGCAGGTCGGGGGCGAGCTCCGCGTCGGGCACGGACTCACCCTAGAGGGGTACGCAGCAGGCCCCCGGACCGTGGGTCCGGGGGCCTGCTGTCGGCGCTGTCGGCGTCAGCCGTGCTGCGCGGGCAGCGGCTGCGTCTCCGACGGCGTCGCGTCGTCGTCGCCGCCGATGGCGATCGGACGGCGCTTGGAGATGTACACCGCGGTGGCGATGATCGCGACCGCGACGAGCGCGATGATGATCCGCAGCGCATCGTTCTGGTCGGCACCCATGCTCATCCGCACGACGGCACCGGCGATCAGCAGCGAGACCAGGTTCATCACCTTGATCAGCGGGTTGATCGCGGGGCCGGCGGTGTCCTTGAACGGGTCACCGACGGTGTCGCCGATGATCGTCGCCTCGTGGGCGAGCGACCCCTTGCCACCGTGGCTGCCGTCCTCGACCAGCTTCTTGGCGTTGTCCCAGGCGCCACCGGAGTTGGCCAGGAACACCGCCATCAGGGTGCCGGTGCCGATGGCGCCGGCCAGGAAGCCGGCCAGCGGGCCGACACCCAGGCCGAAGCCGACCGCGACCGGGGCCAGGACGGCCAGGATGCCGGGCGTGACCAGCTCGCGGAGCGAGTCCTTGGTCACGATGTCGACGACCTTGCCGTACTCCGGACGACCGGTGCCCTCCATGATCCCGGGGATCTCCCGGAACTGGCGACGCACCTCGAAGACGACCGCGCCGGCGGCGCGACCGACGGCGTTGATCGCCAGTCCGGAGAACAGGAACACGACCGCCGCACCGAGCAGCACACCCACCAGCACGTCGGGGCTGAAGACCACGAAGGTGAGCGGGTCGAGCTGGGTCTTGGCCTCGACCACGGCCTCGCCGACCGAGGTCGCGTAGGAGCCGAACAGTGCGGTCGCCGCGAGCACGGCGGTCGCGATCGCGATGCCCTTGGTGATCGCCTTGGTGGTGTTGCCGACCGCGTCGAGCTCGGTGAGGATCTGCGCGCCCTCCGGGCTCACGTCGCCGGACATCTCGGCGATGCCCTGCGCGTTGTCGGAGACCGGACCGAAGGTGTCCATGGCCACGATCACGCCGACCGTGGTCAGCAGGCCACAGCCGGCCAGCGCCACCGCGAACAGCGAGACGGTCAGCGTCGCACCACCGAGGAGGAAGGCACCGAACACGGCGGCACCGATCACCAGCGTCGTGTAGACCGCGGACTCGAAGCCGACCGAGAGGCCGGAGAGGATCACCGTCGCCGCACCGGTCAGCGACGTCTTGCCGACGTCCTTCACGGGGCGGTACTCGGTGCCGGTGTAGTAGCCGGTGAGAGCCAGGATGCCGGCGGACATGACGATGCCGATCACGACCGCGGAGGCCGCGATCAGGCGCGGGTTGCCGTCGACGCCGTCGAGCCGCGCCGCGAAGTCGCCGAACGAGCCGGGCAGGAAGGCGAAGCTCAGGATGATGCAGGCCACTGCCGAGACCCCGGCCGAGATGTAGAACGCCCGGTTGATCGTGGTGAGGCCGTTCTCGCCGGGACGCGGCTTGCAGAGGTAGACGCCGAGCACCGCGGTGAGGGCGCCGATCGCGGGGATCAGCAGCGGGAACACGAGGCCCTTCTCGTCGAAGGCCGCATAGCCGAGGATCAGCGCCGCGACCAGGGTCACGGCGTACGACTCGAAGAGGTCGGCCGCCATGCCTGCGCAGTCGCCCACGTTGTCGCCCACGTTGTCGGCGATCGTCGCCGCGTTGCGCGGGTCGTCCTCGGGGATGTTGTTCTCGACCTTGCCGACCAGGTCGGCGCCGACGTCGGCGGCCTTGGTGAAGATGCCGCCACCGACGCGCATGAACATCGCGAGCAGCGCGGCGCCGAAGCCGAACCCCTCGAGCACGGCCGGGGCCTCGCTGCCGAACGCGATCACGACGATCGAGGCGCCCAGCAGGCCGAGGCCGACGGTGAGCATGCCCACCATGGCGCCGGTGCGGAACCCGATCGTCATCGCCGGGTCGCGCCCCTGGGTCTCCGCGGCAGCGGCGACCCGGAGGTTGGCCTTCACGGCCAGCGACATGCCGAGATAGCCGACCGCGGCCGAGAAGCCGGCCCCGACCAGGAAGAAGAGGGAGCGGAAGATCCGCACCGTGATGTCGTCGGCGGGCAGCGCCAGCAGGATCACGAACGCGATTCCGGCGAAGACCACGAGCGTGCGGAACTGGCGCTGGAGGTACGCGTTGGCGCCCTCCTGCACCGCCTGGGCGATGTTCTTCATGTTGTCGGTGCCTTCACCGGCAGCAAGGACCTCGTTGCGGAACATGGCAGCCATCGCGAGCGCGCCGAGCGCGATCAGGGCCACGATGATGATCAGAACGAGGTTGCCGCCAGAGAGGTGCACGACATCGGGGTTGAGCCCGGTCATGGTTCTCCTCGGATATGTGATGCGGGTGACAAGACAGACAGACCGCGGCGGAGTCTACGTGGAACTCGTCCGGGCATGACGGCAGGGTCCCGCCGAGGGAGACGGGGTGTCGCAGCGAGGGGTCAGCGCCCGGAGAGCGCCGCGGCCTCGGAGTCGTGGATCGTGAAGACCTTGGCCAGGCCGGTGATCCGGAAGATCTTCAGCAGCCGGTCCTGGTTGCAGACGATCTCCATCGAGCCGTCGTGGGCGCGGACCTTCTTCAGGCCGCCGACCAGCACGCCGAGCCCGGTCGAGTCGAGGAACTCGACGTTCTCCATGTCGATCACGAGCTTGTAGTGGCCTTCGCCGACGAGCTCGGTGACCTTGTCGCGGAGCTTGGGGGCCGTGTAGACGTCGATCTCGCCGCCGACGGCAACGATGGTGACATCGTCGGCGTGCCGAGTCTCGAGCGAAAGATCCACGACGTCCTCTCCTCCCACTGGCCACACGGTAGGGCAGCCAAGCCGTATTCAACCACGAAGAAAGCGGGCGCGACTCACCGATCGGGGGACTGGGACGGATGCTGGGAGACTTCCCGGGTGAGTTCGCCGGAACGGTCGCCCGACCCTCGTGCGCTGCTCGACCGGCTGACCTCGGCGCCCGGGCGAGCCGAACGGCTGACCCACCTCGAGGTGCTGCCGCCGCGCTCCGCGACCTACGACGCCTGGCCGACGTGGGTCGATCCCGAGGTGCTCGCAGCCCTGTCCCGGCGCGGGATCGACCGTCCCTGGCGGCACCAGGTCGAGGCAGCGGAGGCGGCGTACGCCGGGCGGCACGTCGTGGTGTCGACCGGCACCGCCTCGGGCAAGTCGCTGGGCTACCTCCTGCCCGGGCTCACCCGGATCCGGACGGAGCGGGGCGAACGTGGCCAGCGGGGCGCGAGCGTCCTCTACCTCTCCCCCACCAAGGCGCTCGCCCAGGACCAGCTGAATGCGATCCGTTCCCTGTCCCTCGACGTCCGCGTGTCGACGCACGACGGCGACTCGAGCCAGGAGGAGCGGGAGTGGACCCGCGACCACGCGGAGTACGTGCTGACCAACCCCGACATGCTCCACCGCTCGCTGCTCCCCGGCCACGCGCGGTGGTCGCGGTTCTTCGGCTCGCTGCGCTACGTCGTGATCGACGAGTGCCACCACTACCGGGGCGTCTTCGGTGCCCACGTCGCGCAGGTGGTGCGCCGGCTGCGCCGGATCTGTGAGCTGTACGGCGCCGACCCGACGTTCGTGCTGGCCTCGGCCACCGTGGCCGAGCCGGACGTGGCCGCGGGGCGGCTGACCGGCCTGCCGACGGTGGCGGTCACCGACGACACCTCCCCGCGCGGCCAGGTCGCGCTCGCCCTCTGGGAGCCGCCGTTCACCTCGATGACCGGCGAGAACGGCGCCCCGGTGCGCCGCTCGGCGGGTGCCGAGGTGGCCGACCTGCTCACCGACCTGGTGCTGGAGGGCGTCCGGACGCTCGCGTTCGTCCGCTCCCGGCACGGCGCCGAGACGGTCGCGCTGACCACCCGGCGGCTGCTGGCCGAGGTCGAGCCCGCGCTGGCCGACCGGGTGGCGGCGTACCGCGGGGGCTACCTGCCCGAGGAGCGGCGCGCCCTCGAGCAGGCGCTGCGCAGCGGCCGGCTGGTCGGCCTCTCCGCGACCAACGCACTGGAGCTCGGGATCGACATCTCCGGGCTCGACGCCGTGCTGCTGGCCGGCTTCCCGGGCACCCGGGCCGCGCTGTGGCAGCAGGTCGGGCGGGCCGGACGTGGCCACGGCGACGCGCTGGGGGTGTTCGTGGCGCGGGACGACCCGCTGGACACCTACCTCGTCAGCCACCCCGAGGCCCTGCTCGGTGCCCCGGTCGAGGCCTCGGTGTTCGACCCGGACAACCCCTACGTGCTCGGCCCGCACCTGTGTGCGGCCGCGTCTGAGTCGCCGCTCACCCCGGAGGGGCTGGCGCTGTTCGGCGCCGAGGCACCCGCTGCCGTGGACGCCCTCACCGCCGCCGGACTGCTCCGGAAGCGACCGGGCGGCTGGTACTGGACCGACCGCCGCCGGGCCAGCGACCTCGCCGACATCCGCTCCTCGGGCGGTCGTCCGGTGCGGCTGGTCGAGGACGTCACCGGCCGCGTGCTCGGCACCGTGGACGCGTCGTCGGCGCACGGCACCGCCCACACCGGCGCGGTGTACCTCCACCAGGGCGAGACCTGGCTGGTCCGCGAGCTCGACCTCGAGGAGAACGTCGCGGTGGTGGTGCGCGAGGACCCCGACTACGCGACCTCGGCTCGCGAGATCACCGACATCGAGATCACCCGCGAGCACCGGCACCGGACCTGGGGCGATGCCCGGATCAGCTTCGGCGAGGTGCGCGTCACCCACCAGGTCGTGTCGTACCTGAAGCGCCGGTTGCCGTCCGGCGAGGTGATCGGCGAGGAGCCGCTCGACCTGCCCGAACGCACCCTCGACACCCGCGCCGTCTGGTGGACGCTGCCCGCGGACGCGCTCGAGAGCGTGCTCGACGCCGCCGACCTGCCCGGGGCCGCACACGCGGCCGAGCACGCCTCGATCGGCCTGCTGCCACTGTTCGCCACCTGCGACCGCTGGGACATCGGCGGAGTGTCGACCGCGCTGCACGCGGACACCGGCCGGCTCACCGTCTTCGTGTACGACGGGCACCCGGGCGGGGCCGGGTTCGCCGAACGGGGCTTCGGCACCGCCGCCACCTGGTTGCGGGCGACCCGGGAGGCGATCGCGACCTGTCGCTGCGACGACGGCTGTCCGTCGTGCGTGCAGTCGCCGAAGTGCGGCAACGGCAACGAGCCGCTGGACAAGTCGGGCGCGATCCGGCTGCTCGACGTGCTCCTCGAGGCCGCAGCCTGAGCGCTGCAGTCATCGCGGCACCAGTCCGGCGCCCGACAAGACCGGTCCGGCCCTCGCCGAGGCGCGGGTGTGCCGGACCAGCCCGAGCAGGGGCGGGGTGCTCGACTCCACCAGGACCGTCACCACCTCGCGGCGCACCGAGCACCCGACCAGCCGACCACCGTTGCGCCGCGTCACCTCGCTCGCGGCCGCGCACGGCGGCCGCCCGCGCTGGATGGCCGTGGCCGCAGCCAGCGACCCGAGGTCGGCCGCGGCCTGGGCCCGGCGGTGCGTGACCAGGATGCCCGCGATGCCGGCGCAGGTCATCGCGAACGCGGTGAGCAGCCCGAGCGCCGCGATGCCGAAGACCGCTGCACTCCCCCGCTCGTCCTCGTCTGCACCCCGGTGCACCGGCCGGCTCACTGCTCCGGCTCCCGGACCGCGACCGCCTGGGCGTGCACGTCGAACGTCGGCAGGAACCCGAACAACCCGCCCGGTCCTCGCACCGGCGACCGCACCGTGACCACCACCAGCCGGCTGCCGCGCTCGACGTGGACGGACGAGCCCGTCGACGCGACCCGCTGCCCGACGCGGCTGCCGGACCCGACCGACTCGCCGCGCGCCACCGTGCGGGCGGTCTCGCGGGCGGCGTCGACCGCCCGCACGTGGGTCACCCCGAGACTCACCAGCCAGGCCAGACCGATCGCGAACAGCAGCACGACCGGCATCACCACCGCGGCCTCGGCCGTGACCGTGCCGGACTCGTCGGTGCCACTCATCTGGTGCTCCTTTCCCCGCGGGTGCCCGCCGGCCGGTCGTGCGGCCGGCGGCCACGAGCGTCTCGATGGTCGGCGGACCTAGAAGCCGATCAGCTTCAGGACCGCCTTGAACGCGGTCTCGATCAGCCGCTGGCCCCACTCGCTGGTCAGCAGCTTGTAGAGGAGGGCGCCGAAGCCGCAGGCGGCGCCCGTGACGACGGTGTACTCCGCGGTCGTGGTGCCCGCCTCGTCCCGGAACCGGGTGAGGGTCGCGTTGCTCATGATGACTCCTTGTTGTCTCCTGCCCGGAGGACTGCCCCCCGAGGCTTCTCCTTGCAGGACTGACTTTTCTCGTCGGCGCGACCTCCTTCCACGAGGTCGTCGGCCGTGGTGGAGAACCGCCGGTGCACGGAGGCTGTGGACCGGTGCTGTCCCTCGGGACGCTCACCGGAGCAGCCCCAGCGACCCGACCAGCCCGGCCACCAGCGGCACGATCCCGAGCAGCACGAAGGCGGGCAGGAAGCAGAGACCCAGCGGCGCGGCGGCCCGCGTGGAGACGGCTCTCGCCCGGGACTCGACCTCGGCGTGGGCGCTCTCGCGCAGCTCCTGGGCGAGCCGGGCGCCGGCCGTGGTGACCGACGCACCGGTGTCATGGGCGCGGGCCAGCGACCGACCCAGCGGCGCCAGCTGCGGATGGGTCGCCAGCTCTCCCCACACGGAGGCGGGATCGGCACCGAGGTCGAGCCGCCGGTGCAGGGCACCGAGCTCGTCGGCGACCGGACCGTCGAGGGCGTCGGCGACCAGGCCCAGCGCGGGGCCGGGCGCGACCCCCGCGGCGAACGCTGCCACCAGCAGGTCGACCGCGCCAGGGAGGTCACGGGCGAGTGCCTCGCGCCGGCGTACGGCGCCGGGGCTCTCGACCCGACCCAGCAACCGCCACGCCAGCACCGCCGCGAGCACGCCGCCGGCGATCCCGAGCGTGCCTCCGAGGAAGGCGCCGACGCCGACCCCGCTCAGAACCGCCAGCGGCAGCCGCCACCGGTCGAGCGTCGCGCGCTCGTCGCGTCGGCGGGACGGACCCTCGCGTCGGGGCAGGCGGGTCACCGGCGGCAGCCCGACCGCGGCGGCACCCGCCGCGAGCAGCACGACCAGCGCGGTCATCCGCGCAGCACCGCGTCGGCGATCCGCTGCAGCCAGGCCAGCCCTGCGTAGGTCAGGGCGAGACCCGCCGAGAGGCAGGCCAGCCCCCCGGTGGAGCCGGAGAGGAACGCGACCGGGTCACCGCCCAGGCCGGACCCGGCCAGCACGAACACCACCGGCAGCGCCGCCATCATCCTGGCGGTGGCATGGGCCGCGGCCAGCTCGGCGGCGACCAGCCGGGCGGTGCGCCGGCGGTCCCGGACCCCGCGGCCGACCTGTTCGAGGGCGTCGGCGAGACCGGCGCCGGATCGGTGCGCGACCTGCCAGGCGGCCGCGACCAGCCGCAGCTCGCCGGATCCGGGCGAGCGGGAGAGCCGGCGCAGGGCATCGGGCACGTCGGCGCCGAGCCCGGCCGCGGAGGCGGCCGGGCCGAACTCAGGGAACTCCGCCACCGACCGGGTCAGCACCCGGTGCGGCGGCTGACCCGCCGCCAGCTCAGCCGCGAGCGACTCGCAGAAGGCCTGCACCCGGCCCGCGCGGAGAGCGGCCACGGCTGCCGCGCGCCGCTTGGCCAGCAACCGCTGTGCTGCCGCGACGACGAGCACGCCGAGGAGCCCGAGGACCAGCTGCCGGCCGTGGAGCAGCAGGACCGGAAGCACCGCCAACGGCACCGAGAGCAGCGCCGCCGGCGGTCGCCGGCCCGAGGACGCGGACCTCCGGAGGATCGGTCGCGCGGGCAGCGCGAGCACCACCGCGAGCGCGACCAGGACCCCGGCGAGGAGGACCATCAGGCGAGTCGCTCGAGCAGGGCGTCGGCCGCGGGATGGGTCCGGACCTCTCCGTCACCGAACGTCACGACGGGCGACACCCGGGCGACACCGTCGACGGACTCGAGCGTGCCGATCTCGCGGACCTGGCGTCGACCGTCGCGGCCCCGCCCCAGGTGGACGACGGCGTCGAGCGCGGAGACCAGCTGGCTGTGCACGGCGGGCAGCGGAAGTCCGGCGGCGAGGGCGAGCCCCTCGACCCGGCTGGGCACGTCGGCCGCCGAGTTGGCGTGCAGGGTGGTGCAGCCACCCTCGTGTCCGGTGTTCATGGCGGCCAGGAGGTCGGTCACCTCGGCGCCCCGGACCTCGCCCACCACCAGGCGGTCGGGTCGCATCCGGAGCGCCTGCCGCACCAGGGTGCGCAGGGTGATCTCGCCGGCGCCCTCGATGTTGGCGGGTCGCGCCTCCAGGCCGACGACGTGGGGATGGTCCGGCCGCAGCTCGCTGGCGTCCTCGACGAGCACCAGCCGCTCGGCGGGGTCGACCAGCGAGAGCAGCGCGTTGAGCAGGGTGGTCTTGCCCGACCCCGTGCCGCCGCTGACCAGGAACGCGAGCCGGCTCTCGACGATCCGGCGGAGCAGCCACGCCCCCTCCTCCGGTACGGCGCCCGCCTCCACCAGCTCCTCCAGCGTGAACACGCGCGCTCGTGGCACCCGCAGCGAGAGCACCGTGCCGGGCCGGGACACCGGAGCGAGGACCGCGTGGAACCGGCTGCCGTCGGGCAGACGCAGGTCGACGTAGGGCGTCGCGTCGTCGAGTCGCCGGCCGCCCGACGCCGCGAGCCGCTGTGCGAGACGGCGCACGGACTCCTCGTCGGGCAGCCGGACACCGGTGGGCTCGAGACCCCGGCCGCGGTCGAGGTAGACCCGGTCGGGACCGTTGACCAGGACGTCGGTGACGCCGGCGGTCCGGAGCAGCGGCTCGAGCGGACCGGCACCCACGACGTCGCGGCGCAGCGCGTCGTGGACCGCCAGCACGGTCGCATCGCCCACCGGGCGACCGCGGTCGCGCAGCGCCTGCGCGACGTGCTCGGGGGTGAGCTCCGCACCGTCGCGCGCGAGCTGGTCGCGCACCTGTTCCAGCATCGAGGCCGGGATCGTGGGGCCGCTCACGCCGCGACCCCGACCGGCGACGTCACGCGTCCGACCACCCGGCGGGCAGCGCGGGCCAGCGCGCCGCGGCGCGAGCGCACCGGTCCGGCGCCGAGGTCGATGGCCTCGTCGAGGCCGCGCTGGTCGGCCATCGCCGCGGCCACCGGCATCCCGAGCAGGCGACCGATGCCGGACGCGTCGACGCCACCGCTGCCGCGGACCACCAGGTGAGGCACGGCCGAGAGCCCGACCAGCCGGGCGGCGACCCGGGAGGCGGCGGTCACCGCCGGCACCGTCACGCCACTGACCACGACGACGTGGTCGAGCCTTGCCAGCACCTCCTCGATCACCGGATCGGGATGGCGGGGCAGGTCGAGCACCAGCGCCTCGTGGCCACGCTGGCCGGCGGAGAGCACCTCGCGCATCGCGAACGCCTGCAGCCCGGTGGGCCGGTCGGCAGCCCAGGTCAGGACCGAGACGCCCTTGCGGTGCGGCAGCGCCTCGCGCAGCGAGCGAGCGCTCAGCCGGCCGGTGGTGTGGTGGAGCGCGTCCCAGCGGATGCCGTCGAGCGACTCCATGCCGAGCACCCGGTCGATGCCGGCCCCGAGCGGGTCGGCGTCGACAAGCAGGGTGGCGCGATCGGCGCCCAGGGTCAGGGCCAGGGCGCTCGCGAAGACCGTGGCTCCGGCCCCACCACAGCCGCCGACGACGCCGATCGCGACGCCGCGACCGGCCCGGCCGTCGCCTGCGTCGGTGAGCACCTCGACCAGCCAGGTCTCCGAGAGCGGGAGCTCGGCGACGTTCTCCGCTCCGAGCTCGAGCGCGGACCGGAACAGGCCGTCGGGCACCGATCCGCGCGCCACCACGTGCACCTGGGAGCGACGGGGTGGCTCGGTCCGAGCGAGCGCGGCGGCCTGGTCCGCCCCGACCAGGACCAGCGCCGCCGCCGACCACCCCCGCTGCGCCGCTGCGACGTCGTGCGCGACGTCGAGGACCACGCCGGCCGCGGCCGACAGCCGGAGCAGGTCCTCGAGCAGCAGCTCGTCGTCGGTCACCAGGAGTGGCGGCTGCCCGGAAGCGCTCATGGATGGACCGTGCCGCGCGTGCCGCTGCGACGACAGCCGGCGCCGGGAAGCTGTGGACGAACCGGCGCGGCGCCGCGCGTGTGGACGCGAAACGGCTCGGGATGGTCAGGTGGGCTCGTGGCAAGCACGATCGACGACGACTTCGCGGCGTACGTCGCCCTGCGCTGGCAGTCGCTGGTGCGCACCCTGGTGCTGCTCGGCTGCCCGTCGGAGCGCGCCGAGGAGGTCACCCGTGCGGCCCTCGCCCACTGTCACCGGTCGTGGGCGCGGATCCGCCGCTCGGACGACGTCGACGTGCGCGTCTACCGCCGGCTGCTCCGGACCTGGCCCTCGACCCGTCGCCGGCACACCCGGCGCACCGCGCTGGTGCTGCACTCCGTCGGCGGTCTCACGGAGGCGCAGGTCGGCGCCGTGCTCGGTCAGCGCACGACCGACCTGGACGAGGAGCAGGATCCCGGCGACCTGCTGGGCACGGACCCCGGCACGATCGAGGTCGGTCCTCCACCGCTGGACGCCCTTGCCGTGCGCAGCACCCGCTCCCGCGTCGTACGACGCCGTGCCCTCGCCGCCGTCGTCGCGGTCCTGTCGCTGGTCGCCGCCGCGGGCCTCGCGGTCGTCCTGCACGACCCCGCGTCGGCACCAGTGACGGGCCGACGGGTCTCGCCCCGCGTCGAGCTGGCGAGCCTGCCCTACCTCACCGACGGCGTGCTGCACGTCGGGGGCGTGACCCTCCCGGCCCGTGCTGTCACGGACCTGACCGACCCCGGTGTCGGCGCGGTCTACCGCACCCAGGAGGCGGACATCGTGCTGGTCGACGCCGAGGGCGGCACCGCCGAGATCGGGCACAACGCGGCGCCGGGTGTGGTCGCTGACCCGGTGACCGGGCGGGTGTTCTGGCTGACCTACACCCAGCAGCTCGTCGTGTACGACGCGCGGGAGGGACACCCGGTCGCGACGCGCTACGCCCCCGACGCGCTGGACTCCTTCCGCTACTCCCGACCGCTGGCGCTGACAGGTGGCACCGCCTACTACGGCACCCAGCGCGGTGTCCGCGCCTGGGACATCGCCGCCGACGTGGTGACCAGCACCGGCCCCGACCGCCCGCCCTTCCTCGCCCGGGCCGGTGACCTCGTGGTCGCGCGCACCCGCGACGGGCTGGGGGTCGAGGCCCGGCGTGCCGGCAAGCGGCTCTGGCGGCTCGACCGGATCGACGCGCCACTGGCACTGGTCTCCGCCGACGCCAGCCGGGTGCTGGTGCTGCCCGCGTCCGCGACGCCGATCCTGGTCGACGCCACGACCGGGGAGGTGCTGACGACAGGACTCCCTGCCGGGACCGTCGTCACCGCCGCGTCGTTCACCCGCGACGGCGCCGCGGCGTACGTCCTCGGCGCCGGGAGACGCACGTCCCGCCTCGTCGAGTGCCGGGACACGAAGCCTCGCTGCACGACGGTGACGACGGTCCGTGGCGGCCTGGCCGTCTCGCACTGACGCGGCACACACGCTCCCTAGACTGGCGACATGTCCCCGATGGCCCGACCGACGGCCGCGTTCTTCGACCTCGACAAGACGATCATCGCCAAGTCGAGCACGCTGGCGTTCTCGCGGCCGTTCCAGGCCGGGGGCCTGATCACGCGAGGCGCCATGCTTCGCAGCGCCTACGCCCAGTTCGTCTACCTGGTCGGCGGCGCGGACCACGACCAGATGGAGAAGATGCGAGCGTTCATGTCGAACCTCTGCGCCGGCTGGGACGTGCAGACGGTGCGCGACATCGTCGCCGACACGCTGCACAACATCGTCGATCCGCTGGTGTACGACGAGGCGGTGAGCCTGATCGAGGAGCACCACGCCGCCGGACGCGACGTGATCATCGTGTCGACGTCGGGCTCGGAGGTGGTCGAGCCGATCGGCGAGATGCTCGGCGCCGACCACGTCGTGGCGACGCGGATGGCGGTCGAGAACGGCCGCTACACCGGCGACATCAAGTTCTACGCGTACGCCGAGAACAAGGCCAAGGCGATCCAGGACCTGGCCCGCAAGCGTGGCTACGACCTGTCCCGCAGCTACGCCTACAGCGACTCGGTCACCGACGTCAGCATGCTTGCCGCGGTCGGGCACCCGCACGCGGTCAACCCCGACAAGGACCTGCGCAAGGTGGCCAAGGAGCGGGGCTGGCCGGTCCTGGTCTTCGACAAGCCGGTGGCGCTGCAGAGCCGGGTGCGGCTGCCCGCAGCGAAGCCCACGCTCGCCGCGCTCGCACTGGGCGGAGTGTTCGCCGTCGGCGGGGTGATCTGGGCCAACCAGAGGCGCCGCAACAGCTCGACCTGAACCCCACCATGTCCGATTCGGCAAGGCCGGATTGGACCACTCCGACGGCCCGATGGCAACCCTTGTACTTGCCCGGCACCGGGCGTACAAAGGAAGCCAGAACAACTCAAGAGCGTCACACGGACCCAGGTACCCACGCGGCGATCTACCCTTCCTACAGGGCGTTTGTCATCCGGGATCTGCCCGGGGCAACACTTAGAAAAAGCACGCTTGGTAGCCCGGTGTCTGTGTGCCATGAACGGCATCGACGTCCCCGATTTTCTGGGACGGCGGTGCCGTTCGGTGTCCCTGCCGTGGCTGCTCAGCCCGCCAGCGGGCTCGACTCGGCGCCGCGGGCCTGGGCCTCCGCGGCGTACAGCAGCCAGGCGTGCACACCCGAGCGGCCGCCGTCGGCGTAGGCGCGCAGGTTGGACTCGTACTCCGCGCGCAGGGCCAGGTGCCCGGCCTCGGGTACGACGAGCGACGCCGGGTCCACGCCGCGCGCGACGAGCACGAGTCGTTCGGCAGCGCGCGCCACCAACCCGTCGTAGGAGCCGAACGGCGCGACCGTCGCCACCTCCGCGTGCGCCACGGCCGCGACCAGCAGCGCCGGCGCCTCGGTGCCGGCGTGCAGGGTGCTCGCCAGCGAGGTCATCCGGTCGGCGGCCTCCGGCGTCGCCGGCCGGCCTGCGGTGCCGGTGCCGGCGGCCAGCACGTGCAACCGGGACAGGGCCTGGAGCGGCGAGTGCGTGACCACGGGCACCAGCGAGAGCAGGGCCGTGCTCAGCCGTGCGGCAGCGCGGGCGACCTCGTCGCCGGCACCGGCACGCACCTCGTCGAGCGTCGACGCGGAGCCGGAGAGGACGGCCGACGCATGGGCGCCTCGCAGCAGGGACTCGGCCGTCTGGGCGGGCTCGGTGCGGCGCAGGCCACGGTCGCGGAGCAGGGCGTCGATGCCGTCGCGGGTGGCCGCGAACGCGGACGGCACTCCCTCGAGGGAGACCAACCAGGCAAGGGGATCCGCCCCTCCGAGTCGCTGCGGCACGGCGCCGACGCTATCGGGTAGCGTCGAACGCACGACGAGCGGAAGGACTTCACGGTGGAAGTCGAGCGGCTGAGCTTCGGCGACGCCGCCGACCGCTACGACCGGGCCCGCCCGTCGTACCCCACCGAGGCGGCGGCCTGGCTGGTCGGCACCACCCCGGCCCGGGTCCTCGAGCTGGGTGCCGGCACCGGCAAGCTCACCGCGCACCTGGTCGCACTCGGCCACGAGGTGGTTGCCACCGATCCCGACGACCGGATGCTGCGGCTGCTCGCGGCAGTCGTCCCCGGCGCCCATGCCTGCACCGGCTCTGCCGAACGCATCCCGGTGGCGTCCCGATCGGTCGACGTGGTGGTCGCGGCGCAGTCGTTCCACTGGTTCGACCGGACGCAGGCGCTTCCCGAGATCGCCCGCGTGCTGCGACCCGGCGGGGTGCTGGCGCTGGTCTGGAACATCCGCGACGAGGGCATCCCGTGGGTGCGCCGGCTCGGGAAGCTGATCGGCACCCCCGACCACGAGCGCGACCCCGTGGTGCTGCTCGGCGACGACCCGCACTTCGGCTGGGTCGACGACAGCAGCTACCGGCACTGGCAGACCCTCGACCGCGACGGCCTCGTCGACCTGGTCGCGTCACGCTCCAACATCGCCACCATGGACGCCGAGCAACGCGCGACGACGCTGCGCGAGGTCGCCGAGATGTACGACGGCTACGGCCGCGGGCACGACGGCATGCGGCTCCCCTACGTCACGCGCTGCTACCGCACGACCGTCCAGCAGCAGGATCCGGCCGACGAGCCCGGCGCGGAGGACGAGACCGCCGAGGTGACGACGAAGCCCGAGCCACCCGAGGACCCGGGCACCCTGCTGATCGACTTCAGGTGACCCCGGGCGCCGGGGGTCCCTCCTCCTCCAGCGCGTTGCGGGCGACCACGTCGTCAGGGCGGGTGCTCATCGGACCACCCTCCCCCACCGGCGCGGGCTACCCTCCCGCTCGTGGGCATGTTCGGGCGGCGGCTGAGCAGTCTCCTCGGTCGGGGTCATCTCGGCACGGAGGCCGACCGGACCACGTTCCGGACCCTGCACACCGCGTCCCTGGCCGGGCCTGCGCTGCGGCTCGGGCTCACCGAGAGCTCGGCCGAACGCGCGGTCAAGCACATCCACGAGCTGCTCGGCGCACCCGCGGTCGCGCTCACCGACACCGCGGGCGTGCTCGCCTGGGACGGCCGCGGCGTCCACCACAGCGACCAGTGCACGGAGATCGCCAAGCGTGTGGTCGAGGACGGCCGCACCGTCGTCGTCGAGCCCGCCGACCTGGTCTGCTCCTCACCGTCCTGCGAGGTGCGCCGTGGGATCGTGGCGCCGCTGGTGGTGGAGGACCGGGTGGTCGGCACGCTCCAGGTCTTCGGCAGCTCCACCTCGGCCGGACTCCTCCGGGCGACCGAGGAGGTCGCGCAGTGGGTCTCCGGCCAGCTCGCCCTCGCCGAGCTCGACGCCGGCCGCACCCGGCTGATGGAGGCCGAGGTGCGCGCGTTGCGGGCCCAGATCAGCCCGCACTTCATCTACAACTCGCTGTCCGCCATCGCGTCGTTCGTGCGCACTGACCCCGATCGCGCACGCGAGCTGCTGCTGGAGTTCGCGGACTTCACGCGGTACTCCTTCCGCCAGCACGGCGAGTTCACCACGCTCGCCGAGGAGCTCCGCTCGATCGAGCAGTACCTGATGCTGGAGCGCGCCCGGTTCGGCGACCGGCTGACCGTGCGGCTCCAGATCGCGCCCGAGGTCCTGCCGGTGACGATCCCGTTCCTGTGCCTCCAGCCGCTGGTGGAGAACGCGGTCCGGCACGGCCTCGAGGGCAAGGCCGGCGGCGGCACGATCACGATCATCGCGCGCGACCTCGACCGCGAGTGCGTCATAACCGTCGAGGACGACGGCGCCGGTGAGGATCCGGAGCGGGTACGACGCGCGCTGGCCGGCGACCCCGGCACCGACTCCGTCGGCCTGGGCAACGTCGACGAGCGGCTGCGCGCCACGTTCGGCGACGACCACGGCCTGGTCGTCGAGACCGCGCCGGACGCCGGCACCAAGGTGACCGTGCGCGTGCCCAAGTACGCCCCTGGGGTGCAGGCATGACGCCGCACTCGCTGCGCCTGCTGGTGATCGACGACGAGCAGCCCGCGCTCGACGAGCTCCAGTTCCTGCTCGGCCGCGACGACCGGGTCCGCTCCGTGCGCACCTGCGCCTCCGCAACGGAGGCGTTGCGGCTGCTGCGCGAGACCGAGGTCGACGCCGTCTTCCTCGACATCCAGATGCCGGGCCTGTCCGGGCTCGAGCTCGCTGGCGTGCTCGCCAACTTCAAGACCCCGCCCCCGATCGTGTTCGTCACCGCGCACGACGAGCACGCTGTCGACGCGTTCGAGCTCGACGCCGTCGACTACGTGCTCAAGCCGGTGCGCGAGGAACGTCTCGCCGACGCCGTACGACGCGTGTGTGAGCAGACCACCGGACGCGCGCCGCGCAACGAGGAACAGGTGGCGGTCGAGCTCGGTGGCGTGACCCGCTTCGTCAGCCGCGACGACATCGGCTGGGTCGAGGCGCACGGCGACTATGCGCGGCTGCACGTCGGCGGGGAGAGCCATCTGCTGCGCACGCCGCTGACCACGCTCGAGGAGGGCTGGGCCGAGGCCGGCTTCGTCCGGATCCACCGCTCGCTGCTGGTCAACCTCGCGCACGTCGACGAGGTGCGCATGGACGCCGGCCGCTGCTCGGTGCTCGTCGCCGGAGAGGAGCTCGGCGTCAGCCGGCGCCACACTCGCGAGCTCCGCGACCTGCTGGTGCGGCGCGCGAAGCCGGGCGCGCGATGAGCGAGCCCGCAGCCGAGCGCGTCCGGGTCACCGGCCCGCGTCGCGCCGGAGGTCACCCGGCCCGCACCGGCGCCACCGAGATCGACGCCCAGACCCAGCTCGGCGAGATCTACATGAGCTCGCTGCTGCGCAGCCAGGGCCGCCTCGCGGTCACCGTGCTGGTGGCCCTGGCAGTGCTGGTCGGCGGCCTGCCGCTGCTCTTCACCTGGCTGCCCGGGCTCGCCGACGTGGAGCTGCTCGGGATGCCGCTGCCGTGGGTGCTGCTCGGGTTCGCGGTCTATCCGGTGATGTTCGGGCTCGGCTGGTACTACGTGCGGGCCTCCGAGCGCACCGAGCGCGAGTTCACCGACGTCGTGGAGCGCTGACAGGTGGGAGCCGCCTGGGGGATCACCGCGATCGCCCTGGTGTCCGCCGCGACGCTCACGATGGGCTTCTTCGGCCTTCGGGTGTCGCGTACCACCAGCGACTTCTTCGTCGCCTCGCGGAGCGTGGGTCCCCGGCTCAACGCCTCGGCGATCGGCGGCGAGTACCTCTCGGCCGCGTCGTTCCTCGGCGTGGCCGGACTGGTGCTGGCGTTCGGCGCGGACATGCTCTGGTACCCGGTCGGCTGGACCGCCGGCTACCTCGTGCTGCTGGTGCTCGTCGCGGCCCAGCTGCGCCGGTCGGGTGCCTACACACTGCCGGACTTCGCCGAGGCCCGGCTCGGTTCGCGCAGCGTGCGCACGGCATCGTCGCTGCTGGTGGTCGCCATCGGCTGGCTCTACCTGATCCCGCAGTTCCAGGGCGCCGGGCTGTCCCTCGGCTCGATCACGGGCGCGCGTCCGTGGGTCGGCGGCCTGGTGGTCGGGATCGTCGTGCTGCTCACCGTGCTGTCCGGTGGCATGCGGAGCATCACGCTGGTGCAGGCGTTCCAGTACTGGCTCAAGCTCACCGCGCTGCTGGTGCCGGTCTTCTTCCTGCTCCTGGTCTGGCTCAGCGACGGCGGCATCTCACCGGCCGACGCATCGGTGACCGCGGGCGGGGTGCCGGGCGACGTGTGGGCCGCCCCGCTCGCGTCGACGAGTGCGCACCCGCTCTACAGCACGTACTCGCTGATCGTGGCCACGTTCCTCGGCACGATGGGGCTGCCGCACGTGGTGGTGCGCTTCTACACCAACCCCGACGGCCGGGCTGCGCGTCGTACGACCCTGGCGGTGCTGGCGCTCCTCGGCGCGTTCTACGTCCTGCCACCGGTGTACGGCGCGCTCGGCCGGCTCTACGCGACCGACCTCATCGCCAGCGGCCGCACCGACACCGTGGTGCTCGAGCTGCCGTCCCGGATCATCGGCGGCGTCGGCGGCGACCTGCTGTCCGCGCTCACGACCGCCGGCGCGTTCGCGGCGTTCCTGTCGACCTCGTCCGGACTGACGATCGCAGTGGCCGGCGTGGTCAGCCAGGACGTCGTGAGCCGGCGGCTCCGGCCGATCACGGCTTTCCGGGTCTCGGCCGTGATCGCGGTCGTCGTACCGCTCGGACTGGCGCTGCTGGCTCCCGACGTCAGCATCGCGCGCTCGGTCGGCCTGGCGTTCGCTGTCGCCGCCTCGACGTTCTGCCCACTGCTGGTGCTCGGCATCTGGTGGCGGCGGCTCACGGACGTCGGCGCGCTCGCCGGCCTCGCGGTGGGCGGCGTCTGCTCGGTCGCCGCTGTCACCGACGCCTTCGTCGGCACCCACGACGCCGGCTGGGTCGCCGACCTCCTCGGTCAGCCCGCCGCCTGGACCGTCCCGCTGGCGTTCCTGACCATGATCGCCGGCTCGCTCCTCACCCAGCACCGCGTGCCGAGCCACGTCGCGAGGTTCATGGTCCGCCTGCACACCCCGGAGGCCGTGGTGCTCGACCGCGGCCGCCCCGCCCGCAACTGAGCGCCCGCCGACTCGTAGAGCTCCTCCAGCAGGGTCTTCATGTAGTTGCTCAGGACGAACGTGCAGGAGCCGGTCTGGAACGGAACAGCCGTCGGACCGGGATCAGCAGCGCCGCACCAGGACCTGGGCCTCGGAGCTCGGCGAGGCCGACACCCTGGTCACCGACACGGGACTCGGTGACCTGGCCGGCGATCTCCTCGGCCAGTCGGTCGCGAACCTGGTGCTGGTCCCTCCGGAACCGCCGGACGACCGGGACGAGGACTTCCGCACCCAGGGGTAGCGCGGCAGCCGGACCGTTCGTCGCGGGGAAGCGACCGCTCGTCGGGCTCGTCGGCGCCGCTGGCCGCAGCGGTGCGCCGGGCACCTGCCCGTTGCTCGACGGGATTCCTACGGTGAGCACCGTCACACCCCTGCTGTGGAGGTCATCCCATGCCTGACACCGAGCCCACCGCCACCGGCCACGTCCACCGCCGGTCCGAGCACCCCGTCTACGCAGAGCTGCACGACAGCCCGGAGTTCGCCCAGCTCCGGAGCAACTACCGCCGCTTCGCGCTGCCCTGGACCATCGGCTTCCTGGCCTGGTACCTGCTCTACGTCGTGATGTCGAACTGGGCACACGACTTCATGAGCACCAAGGTCATCGGCCACATCAACGTGGCACTGGTCTTCGGACTGCTCCAGTTCCTCTCGACGTTCGTGATCGCCCGGATCTACGCCCAGCACGCGCGGAAGAACCTGGACCCGCTGGCCGAGAAGCTCGAGCAGCGCTACGAGAAGGCGATCCGATGAGCACGCAGGCACTCACCTCCACGTTGTTCATCCTGGTGGTGGCGATCACGATCGGCATCACCGTCTGGGCCAGCCGGCAGAACTCCGGCACCGCGGACTTCTACGCCGGCGGCCGCCAGTTCAGCGGCTTCCAGAACGGCATGGCCGTCGCCGGCGACTACATGTCCGCCGCGTCCTTCCTCGGCATCTCCGGCGCGATCGCGCTCGCCGGGTACGACGGCTTCCTGTACTCGATCGGCTTCCTGGTCGCCTGGCTGGTGGCCCTGCTGCTGATCGCCGAGCTGCTCCGGAACTCCGGTCGCTACACGATGGCCGACCAGCTCGCCTACCGGATGAAGCAACGCCCGGTGCGGACGGCGGCCGCGACGTCCACCGTGGTGGTCTCGATCTTCTACCTGCTCGCGCAGATGGTCGGCGCCGGCTCGCTCGTCGCTCTCCTGCTCAACGTCGAGAGCCAGGGGCTGAAGAACCTGACCATCGTCGGGGTCGGGCTCCTGATGATCTTCTACGTCACCGTCGGCGGCATGAAGGGCACCACCTGGGTGCAGATCGTCAAGGCCGTGCTGCTGATGGTCGGCACCATCGTGATCACCGTGCTGGTGCTCGCGAAGTTCGGCTTCAACCTGTCCGAGCTCCTCGGAGCCGCGGCTGACAAGTCCGGCAAGGGCGAGGCGTTCCTCCAGCCCGGGCTGAAGTACGGCGTCAGCACCACGTCGAAGATCGACTTCCTGTCGTTGGGCGTCGCGCTGGTGCTCGGCACGGCCGGCCTGCCGCACATCCTGATCCGCTTCTACACCGTGCCCACGGCACGCGACGCGCGGAAATCGGTGTTCTGGGCGATCGGCCTGATCGGGTCGTTCTACCTGATGACGCTGGTGCTCGGCTTTGGTGCCGCGGCGCTGGTGGACACCGGTCCGGACAGCAAGGTCGCTGCCAGTGGCGGCAACCTGGCCAGTCCACTGCTCGCTGAAGCCGTCGGCGGTGGGGCCGGATCCAACGGAGGCGCCATCCTGCTGGCACTGATCTCCGCCGTGGCCTTCGCGACGATCCTCGCGGTGGTGGCGGGGCTGACCCTGACGTCCGCGTCGTCGGTGGCGCACGACCTCTACGCCAACGTGTTCAAGAAGGGCGCCGCGACGGAGAAGGACGAGGTGCGGGTGGCCCGGATCGCGGCCTTCGTGATCGGCGGCGTGGCGATCCTGCTCGCCATCCCGGCGCAGAAGCTCAACATCGCCTTCCTGGTGGCGCTCGCCTTTGCGGTGGCGGCGTCGGCGAACCTGCCGTCGCTCGTCTACAACCTGTTCTGGCGACGGTTCAACACCCGCGGTGCGACGTGGAGCATCTACGGCGGCCTGCTGTCCTGTCTGATCCTGGTGTTCTTCTCGCCGGTGGTCTCGGGCAAGGTGCTGCCGACGGGCGCCAGCGGCTCCCTGTTCGGCCTGGGGACCGACTTCCACTGGTTCCCGCTGGAGAACCCGGGGATCATCTCGATCCCGCTCGGTTTCTTCTTCGGCTGGCTCGGGTCGGTGACCTCGAAGGACCCGGAGGCGGAGGCGGCGTACGACGAGCTCGAGGTCAGGTCGCTCACCGGGGCCGGCGCGGAGACGGCGACCAGTCACTGACCGACCAACCAGTTCACAACCCTGGGGGGTTGAGGATCACTCCGGCGGCGGTGTGCAGCTGCACCCTCGTCGCCGGAGTGCTTCGGCACTAGCCTGACAAGTCAGTCGTCCCCCGATGGAGATGAGAGTCGTGAGCAGCGAGAACGAGACCACCAACGAGACGCTGGCCAACCTCAGCCACGAGGAGCGGCGCTTCGAGCCCCCCGAGGAGCTGGTCAAGGACGCCAACGTCACCGCGGAGTGGTACGACGAGGCAGCCGCCGACCGGCTCGCGTTCTGGGAGAAGCAGGCCGAGCGGATCTCCTGGGAGAAGAAGTGGGACCAGGTCCTCGACTGGGACAACCCACCCTTCGCCAAGTGGTACGTCGGCGGCACCCTCAACGCGGCGTACAACTGCGTCGACCGGCACGTCGAGGCCGGCAACGGCGACCGGGTCGCGATCCACTGGGTCGGCGAGCCCGAGGACGACACCCGCTCGATCACCTACGCCGAGCTCCAGGACCAGGTGTGCCAGGCCGCCAACGTCCTGACCGACATGGGAGTCGAGAAGGGCGACCGGGTGGCGATCTACATGCCGATGATCCCGGAGACCGCGGTCGCGATGCTGGCCTGCGCGCGCCTCGGCGCCGTGCACACGGTGGTCTTCGGCGGCTTCTCCTCCGACGCGCTCGCGAGCCGGGTGGTCGACTGCGAGGCGAAGGTGATCATCACCTCCGACGGCGGCTACCGGCGCGGTGCCCCGTCAGCGCTGAAGCCGGCCGTCGACGAGGCCGTTGCCACGGTCGAGAAGGAGAAGTCCGGCCTGGTCACCAACGTGCTCGTGGTCAGGCGCACCGGCGAGGACGTCGACTGGAACGACGACCTCGACGTCTGGTGGCACGACGCCGTCGACGGCGCCTCCACCGAGCACACGCCGGAGGCGATGGACGCCGAGCACCCGCTGTTCGTGATGTACACGTCCGGCACCACCGGCAAGCCGAAGGGCATCCTGCACACGACCGGTGGCTACCTGGTCGGCACGTCGTACACGCACTGGGCGGTCTTCGACCTCAAGCCGGAGACCGACGTCTACTGGACCGCGGCCGACATCGGCTGGATCACCGGCCACTCCTACATCGTCTACGGACCGCTCGCGAACGGCGCGACGAGCGTGATGTACGAGGGCACACCGGACACCCCGCACAAGGGCCGCTGGTGGGAGATCATCGAGAAGTACGGCGTCACGATCCTGTACTGCGCACCCACCGCGATCCGCACGTTCATGAAGTGGGGCGCCGAGATCCCCGAGAAGTTCGACCTGTCCTCGCTGCGGATCCTGGGGTCGGTGGGCGAGCCGATCAACCCGGAGGCCTACGTCTGGTACCGCGAGAACATCGGCGGCAACCGCGCTCCGGTGATGGACACCTGGTGGCAGACCGAGACCGGCATGCAGATGATCAGCCCGTTGCCCGGCGTCACCTCCGGCAAGCCCGGCTCCGCGATGACGGCGCTCCCCGGCGTCGCGGCCGACGTGGTCGACGACGACGGCAACCCGGTGCCCAACGGGTCCGGCGGCTTCCTGGTGCTGACCGAGCCGTGGCCGGCGATGCTCCGCACGCTGTGGGGCGACGACGAGCGCTACAAGGACACGTACTGGTCGCGTTTCGCCAAGCAGGGCTACTACTTCGCTGGCGACGGCGCGAAGAAGGACGACGACGGCGACCTCTGGCTGCTCGGCCGGGTCGACGACGTGATGAACGTGTCCGGACACCGGCTCTCCACCACGGAGATCGAGTCCGCACTGGTCTCGCACCCCAAGGTCGCCGAGGCGGCCGTGGTCGGCGCGAAGGACGAGACCACCGGTCAGGCGGTCTGCGCGTTCGTGATCCTGCGCGAGTCCGCGCTCAAGGACGGCGAGGAGGCACCCGACTCGCTGATCCAGGAGCTGCGCCAGCACGTGCAGAAGGAGATCGGTGCGCTCGCCAAGCCGCGCCAGATCATGGTCGTGCAGGAGCTGCCCAAGACCCGGTCCGGCAAGATCATGCGCCGGCTGCTCAAGGACGTGGCCGAGAACCGTGAGGTCGGTGACGTGACCACGCTCGCCGACTCCACGGTGATGGACCTGATCAGTGACGGTGTGAACTCGGGCAAGGGCGAGGACGAGCTAGAGCTCAGCCGCAGCGGTTACCGGCCAGCAGCCCACCAGGTTCGTGGGGGCGACCTCGCGTACAGTGACTCCTCGGTGAGCCGGGAAGTCTGGTCGGCCGTCCACGGTGGTGGGCGCAGCACGCGATCCGACCCCGACCGACGGAGTTCCCATGCTTGCCCGCGACCTGGCCAGACCCTTCCCGACCGTCACCCTCGACACCGAGGCACTCGATGCCGCCCGGATCCTGTCCGAACAGCGGCTCCCTGGCCTGATCGTTCTCGGCGACGACGGCGCGCCGTACACCGTGCTGCCGGGCTCGCAGGTGCTGCGGTTCGTGGTGCCGACGTACGTGCAGGACGACCCCGCGCTCGCCCGGGCCTTTGCCGAGAAGTCCGCCGACGCGATCTGCGCAAAGCTGGAGAGCCGCACCGTTCGTGACGTCCTTCCGCGGTCCAGGGACGTGCTCGACCTGCCGATCGTGGACACCGACGCGACCGCGGTCGAGGTGGCGGCGCGGATGGCAGGCGTGCGCAGCCCGATCGTGGCGGTCGTCGACGGCGAGAGGCTCGTGGGGGCGATCACCGTGAGCGCACTCCTCGCGCACCTGCTGGGCTCGGGGACGGGCGCGTGACCACCTGGCTGGTGATCACGGCCTTCGTCACTGCCTACGTGCTGATCGCGACCGAGCGGATCCACCGCGTCGCAGCAGCACTGTTCGGCGCCGCGGCGATGGTGGTGCTGGGCGTCGTCGACGCCCACGTCGCGTTCTTCAGCGAGGAGACCGGTGTCGACTGGAACGTGATCTTCCTGCTCCTCGGCATGATGATCATCGTCAGCGTGATCAAGCAGACCGGTGTGTTCGAGTACCTGGCGATCGTCTCGGCCAAGCGCGCCCGGGGGCGCCCGTTCGTGGTGATGGTGACGCTGGTCCTGATCACGGCGCTCGCCTCGGCGCTCCTCGACAACGTCACGACGGTGCTGCTGATCGCACCCGTGACCCTCCTCGTGTGCGACCGGCTGGGTGTGCCTCCCATCCCCTTCCTGCTCGCCGAGGCGATGGCGTCGAACATCGGCGGCACCGCCACCCTGATCGGGGACCCGCCCAACATCATCATCGCCAGCCGCTCAGGCCTCACGTTCAACGACTTCGTCCTGAACCTGGCACCGGTCGTCGTGCTCCTGCTCGCCGTGTTCGTTCTGATGTGCCGGGTGCTGTTCCGCTCGGCCCTGCACTACGACGCCGAGCGGGTCGCGGACGTGATGGAGCTCGACGAGCGCGAGATGATCCAGGACAAGGGTCTCCTGATCCGGTGCGGCGTCGTGCTCGGGCTGGTGATGGTCGGGTTCGTCGGACACTCGGTCTTCCACCTCGAACCGTCGATCGTCGCCCTGCTGGGTGCGGGCGCGCTCGTGGCCGTGTCGCGCACCGAACCGCACGAGTTCCTCGAGGACGTGGAGTGGCCGACGCTGGTCTTCTTCATGGGGCTGTTCGTGATGGTCGGAGCACTCGTCGAGGTGGGCGTCATGGCGGACGTCGGTCGCTGGCTGATCGACTCCGTCGGCGACCACTACCTGTTGGCCGGGACCGGGATGATCTGGGGGTCCGCGGTGGTGTCGGGGATCGTCGACAACATCCCGTACGTCGCGACGATGGCGCCGATCGTGAACGACCTGGTCGGCGCCGGGCAGGGGTCCAGCCAGGCGAACGCGCTCTGGTGGGCCCTCGCCCTCGGTGCCGACCTCGGGGGGAACGCCACAGCCGTGGGCGCCAGCGCCAACGTGGTGATCATCGGGATCGCCGCCAGGAACGGTCACAAGATCTCGTTCTGGCACTTCACCAAGTACGGGCTGGTCGTGACGTTCGTAACGGTCTCCGTCGCGTGGGGATACTTCTGGCTCCGGTACTTCGCGTTCGCCTGAGGACCCCACCCGGCCAGCCGGTAACGTGGCACGTGCAGCACAGGGAAGACCGGTCGACCGTTCGAGGTCTCGGACGAGCTCGACGACGACCCGGAAGGCGGACTTGTGGCCGTGCAGAAGGCGCCGCGCCGTTGGCTGCCCGACCCCGAGGCCGGCGAGAGCACGTTCGTCGGTTCCGTGCTGCGGCAGGAGACCGTCGGCGGTGCGATCGCGCTGATCGCTGCGGTCGTCGCTGCGGTGTGGGCCAACATCGACGCGGGCAGCTACCACGATCTCCAGCACCTGGGGGTGGGACCCCTGGACCTCGAGCACTGGGCCGCAGACGGGGCGTTGGCGCTGTTCTTCTTCGTGGCCGGGCTCGAGCTCAAGCGCGAGATGCTGGTCGGCTCGCTGCGCCGTCCGGCCGACGCGCTGGTGCCGGTGGTGGCCGCGCTGGCCGGCGTGCTGGTCCCGGCAGCCGTCTACTTCGCAGTCGTGCTGCTCCGGGGTGGCGGGGATGACACGTTGGGAGGATGGGCGATCCCGAGCGCCACCGACATCGCGTTCGCGCTGGCCGTGCTGGCCGTGGTCGGCTCCAGCCTTCCCACCCAGCTGCGGGCGTTCCTGCTCACGCTCGCCGTGGTCGACGACCTGGTGGTGATCATCATCATCGCGGTCTTCTACACCGACCGTCTCCAGCTGGGCTGGCTGACAGCGGCTGTCCTGCTGCTGGTGTCGTACGGCGTCCTGCAGCGGATGCGGGTCAGGACCAGCCTGCTCTACCTGCCCGTCGCGGCGGCCACGTGGTGGTGCGTCCACGAGAGCGGTGTCCACGCCACGATCGCCGGGGTGGCCCTGGGCCTGCTCACCCGCGTGCTTCCGGACGACGACGAGAACCGCTCCCCCGCCGAGCGACTGGAACACCGACTGGTGCCGCTGAGCTCGGGCCTCGCGGTGCCCTTCTTCGCCCTGCTCAGTGCTGGCGTGGTGTTCAGCGCGGCTGGCCTCACGTCGCCTGCCGCGCTCGGCGTCGCGCTCGGGTTGGTGGTCGGGAAGCCGGTCGGCGTACTCGGTGGGGCTTGGCTGGTCACCCGCTTCACCCGCGCCGAGCTCAACGAGGGGATCGGTTGGCGTGACGTCACCGGAGTCGCGGTGCTCGCCGGCGTCGGCTTCACCGTCGCGCTGCTCGTCTCCGACCTGTCGTTCGCCGGCGTTCTCCGCGAGCAGGCGAAGTCCGCGGTTCTCGTGGGGTCACTGCTGTCCGCGGTACTGGCCGGCCTGCTGCTGGGCCGCCGCAACCGTGTGCACCGGGAGGGGTGAACCGCCCTGCGCGGGTTTCCCATAGGCTCGACCCGACCGCGACGGAAGGAAGCCCATGGCTGAGCGGGTACCCGCTACCGATGAACCGACGATCGGCAAGCTGGTCGGTGACGTCAGCAAGGACCTCTCGTCCCTGATCCGCAGCGAGATCGCGCTGGCGAAGACCGAGCTGACGTTCTCGGCCAAGGCCGGTGGTATCGGCCTCGCGCTGTTCGCCGCGGCGGGCTTCCTGGTGCTGCTCGCGGTGATCATGCTGTCGGTGGCGATCGCGTACTTCATCCACTTCAGCGGCATCGACCTCGCCTGGTGCTTCCTGATCGTGTTCGGTGGCTACGTCCTGGTCGCGCTGGTTCTCGGGCTGGTCGGCCTGCGCAGCGTGAAGAAGGTGCGGAAGCCCGAGGCCTCGATCGAGCAGCTCAAGGAGACCAAGGCGGTCCTCAAGCGCGGGTGAACGCTCCCGCGGAGATCGCGGGCCCCTGGGAGCACGCGTACGTCGCGGCCAACGGGGCCCGGTTCCACGTCGTCACCTGCGGGCCGGCCGCCGGCCCGGCGGTGGTGCTCCTGCACGGCTTCCCGCAGTTCTGGTGGGCCTGGCGGCACCAGCTGCCCGCCCTCGCCGGGGCCGGGCACCGGGTCGTGGCGATGGACCTGCGCGGCTACGGCGGCTCGGACAAGACCCCGCGCGGCTACGACCCGTTCACGCTCGCCGGCGACGTCGCCGGCGTCGTGAAGGCGCTCGGCCTCGGGCGTGCGGCCCTCGTCGGCCACGGCTGGGGTGGGTACGTCGCCTGGTCGGCCGCCGTCCTGCACCGCGAACAGGTGACGTCGGTGGCCACCGTCTCCGCACCGCACCCGCTCTGGATGCTGCGCAACCTGCGCCCGGGCGTGAAGGCGCTGGGCCACGTGCTGTCGGTGCAGATGCCGTGGGTGCCCGAACGCAGGCTGCGCGACGCGGACAGCGGCTACCTCGCCGACCACCTGCGCTCCTGGGCGGCGCCCGGCTCGGCGTTCCCGTCCGGCGAGGAGCTGAGCACCTACCAGGCCGCGCTGGCCCAGTGGCCGTCCCCGCACTGCGCGCTGGAGTACCACCGCTGGCTGTTCCGGTCCCGGATCCGCGACGACGGCCGGCGGTTCAACCGGGCCATGCACGAGCCCGTCGCCGTCCCGTCGTACACGATCTTCGGCGGAGCCGACCCGGCCCTCCCCGACCCCGCCGGTGACCGGTCGCAGCGGTACGTCGCGGCGCCGTACCGCAGCAGCGTGCTGCCGGGCGTCGGCCACTTCGCGCCCGAGGAGGCTCCGGACCAGGTGGCCGGGCTGCTGGTGGACTGGCTGGGGTAGGTCCGCGATTTACCACGTTCACGTGGTATTTCACCGCTTACCACGGCAAATCTGAGTGGGGGAGTGGGCAGTTACCACGTGAACGTGGTAAATCCTGAGCCCCGCCGCACGACCTACGCGCAGCCCTGCGTGCCGACCGGCTTGGTGGCACCGATCCCGATCGTCGCCGCCCGGCTGACCTGGCTGGCCGTGAGCGCGTAGCCGGTGTCCTTGTCGGAGACCGAGGCCGCGAACACGACGCCGTAGACCTGGCCGGACGTCGCCACCAGCGGACCACCGGAGTTGCCCGGCCGGATCACGCCGCGCAGCGAGAAGACCTCGCGGGTGACGTTGTCGCGGCCGTAGATGTCGGCCGACTTCAGCCGCTGCTCCGCGCGGATCCGCATCGGCTGGGCGTCGAACGGACCGTCCTGCGGGTAGCCGAGCGCCGCCGCGATGTCCTTGGTCTTGCCGCCGGTGTCGAACGCGAGCCCCGGCGCGTCCAGGTCGGGCACCGCCAGGACCGCGACGTCGATGTCGGGGTTGTAGTAGACGACCGTCGCCGGCTGGAGCTTGCCGCCGACCACGACCTTCGGCTTGCGCACCCCGGCGACGACGTGGGCGTTGGTCATCAGCCGGTGGGAGGCGTAGACGAAGCCACTGCCCTCCACCCCGCGCCCGCACACGTTGTTGCCGCGGAGCTTGAACACGCTGGCGCGGGCCCGCTCGATGTCGGGGTCGCGCACCACCCGGTCAGGAGCGGGGGAGACGTTGACGATGCGCTCGGGCGCGAACGGCTCGAGGTACGTCGGGAAGAAGCTCGAGCCCACCACGTCGTTGAACGCCCGCAGCGCGGTCTTCGCCGTCGCCGGCATCACGGTGTCGACCTCGCCCAGAACGGCGGAGGTGCGCACCATCGGGCCGACGCCGGGGATCCGGGATCCGCTGATCGCGACGCCGAGCATCCAGGTCACCACCAGCACCGCGACCACGCTCAGCGCGGCACCGCCCACCGCGTCGACCGCGCGGGCGGGCTGCCAGGTGATCGCCTCACGTGCCCGGCCGCCGGCGTACTGCAGGATCGCCTGGCCGAACGAGGCGCAGATCAGCACCACGAACACCGCCAGCAGCGACACCAGCAACGACGGGTCGCGGCTGCCGAGCAGGAGCGGGGCCAGCCAGATGCCGAGCAGGCCGCCGAGGACCAGGCCGACCGTCGAGAACGCGCCGCTGATGAAGCCCTGCCAGTAGCCCGAGACCGCGTAGGCGACGACGAGCAGGACCAGGATCCAGTCGAGCAGGTTCATGTGCTCACACGTCCTCGGTGTCGGTCTGCAGCCGGCCCCGGTCGTGGACGCCGTCGGAGGCAAGCATGTAGTCGGGGAGCTCCCTGACGACGGAGGCATCCCACGGGCGCGTCCAGCCGACGAAGTCGAAGAGCCGGGTGATGATCCCGGCGGTGAAGCCCCACAGGATCAGGTCCTTGTCGTCACCGATCAGGAAGCCGGGGCTGCGGTAGCCGCTGGGGTGGGTGACCGTGACCCGGTGCGTGGCGTCGAGCAGCTCCTCGACGGGCACCCGGTGGACGGACTCGACCTCGGCCGGGTCGACCACGCTCACCGGGGTCTCCTCCCGCCACCAGGCCAGCACCGGGGTCACCGCGAAGTTGCTCGGGGGCAGCCACAGCTCGGGCAGCTCGGCGAACACCTCGACCCCCGTCGGGTCGAGCCCGGTCTCCTCCTCGGCCTCGCGCAGGGCGGCTGCCACCGGCGAGGGGTCGGTGGGGTCGAGCGAGCCGCCCGGGAACGAGATCTGGCCGGGGTGGGAACGCATGCCGTGGGCGCGCTCGGTCAGCAGCAGGTCGGGACCGGCCGTGCCCTCGCCGAAGAGCATCAGCACCGCGCCACGCCGGGCGTCGGAGCCGGGTGGCGGGACGAACCGGGTGAGCTCTTCGGCGGTGATCGCGCGGGCGCCGTCCGCGATCGGGCGCAGCCAGCCGGGCAGGTCGCTCACAGAGTGACCTTCAGGTGCGTGCGGACCAGCTTCTCGAGCTGGTCGAGGCTCTTGATCTCCACCGGTTGGTCGTAGGCGACCCGACCGTCGGCGTCGACCAGGATCAGCGTCGGCAGGGCGGCGGCGCGCACGATGCTGCCGTCCTTGTCGACCACGGACGGGTAGGTGACGCTCTTGCGCTGGAGCAGCGTGAGCGCGTTGTCGTGGTTGGACTCGCGCCAGTTGACGCCGAGCACCTTGACGCCGGGATGTGCCCGGTGGAACGCCTGGTAGAACGGCAGGTCGCGTCGGCAGGGGTGGCACCACTGCGCCCACAGGTTGATCACCACCGGCCCGCGCAGGTCGTGCAGGTTGGTGGCGGTGCTGTCGGCGGTCAGGCCGGGCAGCAGCCGGTCGGGCAGCTCGCGCGGCTTGGCGCTCCCGCCTTCGCCGCCGCATCCCGCGAGCAGGACCAGGGCGAGAAGGGCGACGACGGCCCGCCTCACGCGCGGCCCTCGGTCTTGACGAGCTTGGCGGCCTGGTCGGGGTCGGTCGGCCCCTCGCCGTACGACGGGCAGAGCCGCGCCAGCGGGCAGGCGCCGCAGGCCGGGTTGCGTGCGTGGCAGATCCGGCGGCCGTGCCAGATCAGGTGGTGGGAGAGCAGGGTCCAGTCCTTCTTGGGGAACAGCGCACCGACCTCGTGCTCGACCTTGACCGGGTCGGTCTCCGTCGTCCAGCCGAAGCGGCGGGCGAGCCGCCCGAAGTGGGTGTCGACGGTGATCCCGGGAATGCCGAAGGCGTTGCCGAGCACCACGTTGGCGGTCTTGCGTCCGACGCCGGGGAGCTCGACCAGGTCCGTGAGCCGTGGCGGCACCTCCCCGCCGTGGCGCTCGACAAGGGCTGCGGACAGCTTGAGCATCGACTCGGTCTTGGCCCGGAAGAAGCCGAGCGGCCCGACCAGCTGCTCGAGGTGGGCGCGGTCACCGGCGGCCATCGACGGCGCGTCGGGATAGGCCGCGAACAGCGCCGGACTGGCCGCGTTGACCCGCTTGTCGGTGGTCTGCGCGGAGAGCACGGTGACCACCAGCAGCTGGAACGGGTTCTCGAAGTCGAGCTCGCAGCGAGCGTCGGGATAGGTCTCGGCGAGCACCCGGTTGACCTTCCGGGCCCGCCGGACCAGGGAGGTGTCGGGCACGGAGGGAGCCTATCCGGGCGGAGGACGAACCTGCCCGGCGGTCACCGCGCCGTACCCGCGTGGCAAATCGGTGCGGCGTGGGACAGACTGTGACCTGCGACACCGCGTCCGTTGCGTCCCAGACCCCGATGCGTTCAGACCAAAAGGAGAACCCGGTGGAGAACGACGTCCTGCGTCAGGGCCCGCTGTTCAACGCCCTCGACGACGAGGCGGCCAGCGCGCTGCGCGCCTCGATGACCGAGACCCGGCTGCGCCGCGGGGAGACGCTGTTCCACGAAGGCGACTCCGGCGACAAGCTGTACATCGTCACCGACGGCAAGGTGAAGCTCGGCCGGTCCTCCTCCGACGGCCGTGAGAACCTGCTCGCCATCCTCGGCCCGGGCCAGATGTTCGGTGAGCTGTCCTTGTTCGACCCCGGCCCGCGGTCGGCCACCGTCACGGCGGTCACCGACACGATGTTCCTCTCGCTCTCGCACGAGGACCTGCTGCGCTGGCTCGAGGGTCGTCCCGCTGTCGCCCGGGGCCTGCTGCTCCAGCTCGCAAGCCGGCTGCGCAAGGCCAACGACGTCGCCGCCGACCTGGTGTTCTCCGACGTCCCGGGCCGCGTGGCGAAGGCGCTGCTCGACCTCGCCGACCGCTTCGGGCGTACGGCGGACGACGGCGTGCACGTGCACCACGACCTCACCCAGGAGGAGCTCGCCCAGCTCGTCGGCGCCTCCCGCGAGACCGTGAACAAGGCCCTGGCCGACTTCGCCTCCCGCGGCTGGCTGCGCCTCGAGCCCCGCTCCGTCGTGATCATGGACATCGAACGGATGCGACGCCGGGCTCGGTGAGCGAGCCGGTGGGGGTGCCGCCCGCGTGCGCCCTCTCCGGACAATTGCGCGCCGCCGCGGTCAATTGCCCGGATGTGCCAGGTTTTCGACGCCGAGACGTGACTGGGCCGGACAATTGCGCGGACAATCACGCCGCTGCGAAGAAGTGCCTCCACAGGTCCCGCACCGGAGGTACGTCACCCCAGCCGCGAGCGACCAGCTGGGTCCTGACGCGCTGGACCGTCTCCTCCGGCGTGCGGAACAGGTCGTGCGCACGGACGACGATCAACCGCCAGCCTTCGTTGTCCAACTCCTCGCGACGTCGTACGTCGTGGTCCCACTGCGTTGCCGACTCGGCGTGCTGTCGACCGTCGTACTCCACGGCAAGCTTGATGCTCGGGTAGCTGAGGTCGAACCTCCGCCTGGTCCGGCCCCCCTCGTCGAGCAACCGGTGGTTGACGACCGGTTCCGGCAGACCTGCCAGCACCAGCAGCATCCGGAGCCGGGACTCCATCGGCGAGTCGACGCCTGCTCGCACCAGGAGTGCCCCACGGTGGGCCGCGAACGCGTGATGCCGGTCGCTCTCGGCGCAGGCACGAACGAGATCCTCCGGCCCGATGTCGAAGACCTTGAGCATGGCGTCGCCGAGGACGACCAGATTGACCAGGTCGAGCACACCGGCGAGCTCGATGAACATCCGGTACGGGTGTGAGACCAGCATGCCCTTGTGCTCGACAACCATCGGTTCCCCGGTGACGACGTGGAGCTTGAGACCGAGTCGCTGTCGGCGGTCGGCGGCCGCCAGCACAGTGACGTGGACGTCGGGCTGGGAAGGCACCGGCAGCCGGTAGAGGGCCGCCGCACTGTGGTGGCTGATGAAGGCAGTCGGGGGATGCAGCGCCAGGGCAGCGCGCAGACGGATGAACTCGTCCTGGGTGCGACGCTCGACGTACACGCTGCGGAAGAGCCGGCGAAACCGTGACGTGCGCAGGATACGAGGGTCCACGCCGGCGGCAACGGCGTCCGCGCGGGTGAAGGGTCGTGTCAGATCCACCGGAACACTGTTGACCGAAAACGGCTCTGCGCGCTGGCTTCGTCCACAGGGTCGGCGTCCTGCGCGCGCAATTGTCCGGCTACGACGAGTTCGCGCACCGAGAACCCGTCACAACCGGTCAATTGTCCGATGCGACCAAGTACGCCAGCTGCGCGCGGACGCTCAGCTCCGCGGCACCCCACAGCACCGGATCGACGTCGGCGTACACCTTCTCGACGATGGCGCGAGGGGAGGCGTCGGCGCCGAGGTACTCCAGGGCGGACTCGACCTGCTCGAGGCGCTGCTTGCGGTGGGAGACGTAGTGCTCGATCGCGGTCAGCGCGTCGTCGATGACGGGGCCGTGGCCCGGCCAGATCGAGGCGATCCCGTGCTCGGAGGTGAGCGCGTGCAGCCGGTCGAGCGAGTCGAGGTAGGCGCCCAGCTCGCCGTCGGGGTGGGCGACGACGGTCGTGCCCCGGCCGAGGACCGTGTCGCCGGTCAGCACCGTGCTCTCCTGCGGCACCCAGAACGACAGCGAGTCGGCGGTGTGCCCGGGCGTCGCGACCACGCGCACCTCGAGGTCGCCGACGGCGACGACGTCGCCCTCCGCCAGACCCTCGCCACCCAGCCGGTACGACGGGTCGAGGGCCCGGACTCCGCAGCCGACCCGCTCGGCGAAGTCCCGCGCCGCTTCGGAGTGGTCGAGGTGGTGGTGGGTGAGCAGCACGACCGCGACGTCGCCCGCGGCCTCGGCGACGGCGTCGAGGTGAGCCTCGTCGGGCGGACCGGGGTCGACCACGATCGAACGGTCCCCGTCACGCAGCACCCAGGTGTTGGTGCCGTCGAGCGTCATCATGTTCGCGTTCGGCGCGAGCACGCACCGGCCGTGGTCGCCGAACGCGCCCCCGGTCCAGCTCACAGCTGCTCCAGCAGCGGGCGGAGATGCTCCGGGAACGACAACATCATCTGCCCGTCCTCCTCCTCGGCGGTGGGCGTGAACATCTCGAGGTCACGGTCGGTCGCCGCGGCGAGCACGTCGGCGGCGCTCGGCTGCTGGTCGACCTCGAGACAGGTGAGGTACGTCGGGGGCATCAGCGCGATCTCGCCCGTCGTCGGCGGCCGCCATCGCGCCCGCGACCGGCAGCCAGGCCACGCGGTCGGACTCCGAGGAGACGTCGCGCGTGCGCTGGCCGTCGGGCAGCTTCGCCACGAAGAACCAGGTGCGGTAGCGACGCGGCTCGAACACCGGCGTCGTCCACGCCGACCAGGCGCCGAGCAGGTCGCTGCGCAGCACCAGCCCGCGCCGCGACAGGAACTCGGTCAGCGGCAGCTCGCGCGCCTCCAGCGCGACCCGGTCGGCCTCCAGGTCGTCGGGGGTGGTGTCCGCGACCACCTCGTCGGCAGAGGGTCCGGCCAGCAGCACGCCCGACTCCTCGAACGTCTCGCGTACGGCGGCGCACACGAGCGCGCGGGCGGTGGGCTCGTCGGTCTGCAGGCGCGCGGCCCACTCGGCCGGCGACGGACCGGCCCAGGCGACGGACGCGTCGAAGTCACGTTCGTCGACACCGCCGCCGGGGAACACGCACATGCCGCCGGCGAACGCCATCGACGTCTGCCGCCGGAGCAGGTAGACCGAGAGTCCCTGCGAGCCGTCGCGCAGCAGCACCACGGTGGCGGCGTTGCGCGGTTCGGCCGGCGTACGCGAGCCGTCCGCGAACTCGCGGGCATGCGCGACCAGGTGCTCGGGAAGGACGACCCGCCTCACCTACACCTCCACGAGGAGCTCGACCTCGACCGGTGCGTCGAGTGGCAGTGCCGACACCCCGACCGCCGAGCGGGCGTGGCGGCCGGCGTCGCCGAACACCTCGCCGAGCAGCTCGGAGACACCGTTGGCCACCAGCGGCTGGCCGGTGAAGTCCGGCGTCGAGGCGACGAACGCGACCACCTTGACGATCTGCTTCACCTTGCTCAGCTCGCCGATCTCGGCCCTGATCGCGGCCAGCGCGTTGAGCGCACACTGCCGCGCGCACTCGACGGCCTCCTCCTGCGTCACCTCACCGCCCACCTTGCCGGTCTGGATCAGCTGGCCCTCGCGCATCGGCAGCTGGCCGGAGGTGAAGACGTGGTTGCCGCTGCGGATCGCGGGGATGTACGCCGCGACCGGCTTGGCCACCTCGGGCACCGTCAGGCCGAGCTCCTGGAGCCGCTCCTCGGGGGTGCTCACTGGACCGGTCGCTTGAAGTAGGCGACCAGGTTCTCCGGGTTCATCCCGGGCACCATCTGCACCAGCTCCCAGCCGTCCTGGCCGAAGTTGTCGAGGATCTGCTTCGTCGCGTGCACCAGGACCGGTGCCGTCATGTACTCCCACTTGGTCATGCCCGCACTCTAGGGCCCGCCTCGGTGGTCGAGCAGCGAGCGGGTGTCGAGACCATCTCCTGCCGGGGTCTCGACAAGCTCGACCGCCGGACCTGGCACTAGCGTCGGCACGTGAGCACCCCCGACGCCTCCGGTCCCCTGCCCGACGCCGTGCTGCGGTACGACGAGCGGCCGGACGCCCTGATCGACGTGTTCCTGCCGGAGGGCGAGGTGCACACGCTGGTCACGTTCGTGCACGGCGGGTTCTGGCGCGCCGCCTACGACCGGACCCACGTGCGCCCGCTCGCCAAGGCGCTGGCGCGGGACGGGTTCGTGGTGACGCTGCCGGAGTACCGCCGGGTCGGTGAGGGCGGCGGCTGGCCGACCACCTGCGACGACGTCCGGTGCGCCGTGACCGCGACCCCTGATCTTCTCGAGGGGATCGGCGTCACACCGCCGCGCACCGTGCTGACCGGTCACTCGGCCGGCGGGCACCTGGTGCTGTGGCTGGCCGCGACCGGCGCGGACTGCGACGCCGTGGTGCCGATCGCGCCCGTGGCCGACCTGCGGGCCGCCGCCGCGATCAACATGGGCGACGGCGCGGTCCAGGCCTTCCTCGGCGGCGACGACCCGGTCGACGCGGCCGACCCGGCCGTGCTGCTCGCCGCGCACCGCCCGTCGTACCCGATCCGGATCCTGCACGGCACCGACGACGACGTGGTGACGATCGAGAACAGCCGCAGCCTCGTGCAACGGCACCCGTGGGTCGACCTGGTGGAGCTGCCGGGCGTGGAGCACTTCGCACCCATCGACCCCGGGTCGGACGTCTACCCGAGGTTGGTCTCCGCGTTCACGGCGTGATCGTCGTGGCCTGGAACCAGACCGCGCGCTGAGCACCAGGGCCGCTGACCTCAGGACGTCAGACCAGGTCGGGTTCGGTCTTCTCCCGGACCTCGTCCTCGGTGACCTCGGGAGCGAGCTCGACCAGCTTCAGGCCCTCGGGCGTCACGTCGATCACGCAGAGGTCGGTGATGATCCGCTGGACGACGCCGAGGCCGGTGAAGGGCAGCGAGCACTCGTCGACGATCTTGTACGACCCGTCGCGGGCGACGTGCTCCATCAGCACGATCACGCGCTTGGCGCCGTGGACCAGGTCCATCGCGCCGCCCATGCCCTTGACCATCTTGCCGGGGATCATCCAGTTCGCGATGTCACCCTTCGCGCTGACCTGCATCGCGCCGAGGATCGCGGCGTCGATCTTGCCCCCGCGGATCATCCCGAACGACAGCGCGGAGTCGAAGAACGACGCGCCCCGTCGTACGGTCACGGTCTCCTTGCCGGCGTTGATCAGGTCGGGGTCCTCGTCGCCCTCGAGCGGGTAGGCGCCGACCCCGAGGATCCCGTTCTCCGACTGCAGCACCAGCTCGACGTCCTCGTCGACGTAGTTGGGCACCAGTGTCGGCAGCCCGATCCCGAGGTTCACGTAGGACCCGTCGGCCAGCTCCGAGGCAGCTCGCGCCGCCATCTCCTCACGGCTCCACATCAGTCGTCTCCCTCGGCGATGCCGGCGGCTGCTCCACCGGCCGGGGTGTCCTCGGCGGCCGGCTCGCTGCGCGGCCGCACGGTGCGCTTCTCGATCTGCTTGTCCGCCGCCTGCTCCGCGGTCAGCGCGACGACGCGCTGCACGAAGACGCCGGGTGTGTGGACGTCGTTCGGGTTCAGCTCACCGGGCTCGACCAGCTCCTCGACCTCGGCGATCGTGACCCGTCCGCACATCGCCGCGAGCGGGTTGAAGTTGCGCGCGGAGTCGCGGTAGACGAGGTTGCCGTGCCGGTCGCCCTTCCAGGCGCGGACCAGACCGAAGTCGGCGATGATCGCCTCCTCGAGCACGTAGTCCTTCTCACCGTCGGGGCTCGCAAACGTGCGCACCTCCTTCGGCGGGGACGCGATGGTCACGTTGCCCTCCGCGTCGTACCTCCACGGGAGGCCGCCGTCGGCCACCTGGGTGCCGACCCCGGTCGCCGTGTAGAAAGCCGGGATGCCGGTGCCGCCTGCCCGCATCCGCTCGGCCAGCGTGCCCTGCGGAGTGAGCTCCACCTCCAGCTCGCCGCCGAGGTACTGCCGGGCGAACTCCTTGTTCTCCCCGACGTACGAGGAGATCATCCGGCGCAGCCGCTTGGCCATCAGCAGCCGGCCAAGGCCCCACTCGTCGACACCGCAATTGTTCGAGACCGCCTGCAGGTCCTCGACACCGGACGCGAGCACCGCGTCGATCAGCACCGACGGGATCCCGCACAACCCGAAACCACCCACGGCCAGCGTCGCACCCGACTCGATGTCGGCGACGGCTTCCGTGGCACTCGCGACCACCTTGTCCACGTGTCCTCCTCAGTTCCTCACGGATCCTAGGGCCCTCTACGCTTCGAGCATGACGGCCCCGACCTCCGACTGGCCCGCCGTCCAGCTGCACGTCGTGACCGGCAAGGGCGGCACCGGGAAGTCCACGGTCGCCGCGGCGCTCGCGCTGGCGCTCGCGTCGCGGGGCAGGACCGTGCTGCTCTGCGAGGTCGAGGGTCGCCAGGGCATCGCCCAGCTCTTCGACGTGCCGCCGCTGCCCTACGAGGAGCGCCGGATCGCGCACGGCTCCGGTCGCGACGCCGGCGACCTCTACGCACTCGCGATCGACCCGGAGTCGGCGATGATGGAGTACCTCGCGATGTACTACCGGCTCGGGCGGGCCGGCAAGCTGCTCGACCGCTTCGGCGTGATCGAGTTCGCGACCACGATCGCGCCCGGCGTCCGCGACGTGCTGCTGACCGGCAAGGTCTACGAGACGGCCAACCGCAACTCCCGCAACAAGGGCGCCCGGCGGTACGACGCCGTGGTGCTGGACGCGCCACCGACCGGCCGGATCACCCAGTTCCTCAACGTGAACGACGAGCTGGCGGGGCTGGCCAAGATGGGCCCGATCAAGTCCCAGGCCGACACCGTGACCACGCTGCTGCGGTCGCGTCGTACCGCCGTGCACCTGGTGACCGTGCTCGAGGAGATGCCGGTGCAGGAGACCTCCGACGGCGCCCAGCAGCTGCGTGACGCCGGGCTCCCGGTCGGGGGCGTGATCGTCAACATGGTGCGCCCGCAGGACCTCGACGCGGCGGCGCGCACTGCGCTGCTGGAGCGCCAGGTCGACCACGCGGCCGTCGGCGAGGAGCTCGCGCTGGCCGGGATCGACGACGGTGCCACCCTGGTCGAGTCGCTGCTGGACGAGGGTCACGACCACGCCCAGCGACGGGCGCTCGAGGACGAGCAGCGGGCCGTGGTCGCGGAGATCGGGGCGCCGACGTACGAGCTGCCCAAGCTGGCCGGCGGCGCGGACCTGACCGGGCTCTACGAGCTCGCCGCGGAGCTGTGCGAGCAGGGTCTGGCGTGACACCCACCGCACGCTCCCGTCGTACGCACCCACGGGTCGGACCGCTCGTCGCCCGCACCGGCATCGAGCCGGCCCTGGACATGGACGCGATGCTGGACGACCCGCGCCAGCGGATCATCGTGTGCTGCGGCGCCGGCGGTGTCGGCAAGACCACGACCTCGGCCGCGATCGCGCTGCGCGCCGCCGAGCGGGGTCGCAAGGTGGTGGTGCTCACCATCGACCCGGCCCGCCGATTGGCGCAGGCGATGGGGATCGAGGCGCTGGACAACGTGCCACGGCCGGTGCCGGGCGTGACGAGGGGCGCCGGCTCGCTCGACGCGATGATGCTGGACATGAAGCGCACCTTCGACGAGGTGGTGGAGAGCCAGGCCAGCCCGGAGAAAGCGGCGCAGATCCTGGCCAACCCGTTCTACGTCGCGGTGTCCAGCTCGTTCGCGGGCACGCAGGAGTACATGGCCATGGAGAAGCTGGGCCAGCTCGACCAGGACGCCCGCCGGACCGGCCGCTGGGACCTGATCGTGGTGGACACCCCGCCGTCGCGGAGCGCGCTGGACTTCCTGGACGCGCCGGAGCGGCTCTCCAGCTTCCTCGACGGCCGGTTCATGCGGCTGCTGCTGGCGCCCGCCAAGGGACCGGCCCGGCTGATGACGGCGGGCTTCGGGCTGGTCACCAACGCGCTCACCCGGATCATCGGGGCACAGGTGCTGCGCGACATGCAGACGTTCGTGACCGCCTTCGACACCCTGTTCGGCGGGTTCCGGCAGCGGGCGCAGCGGACCTTCGAGCTGCTCCAGGCCGAGGGAACGTCGTTCCTGGTGGTGGCCGCGCCGGAGCCGGACGCGCTGCGCGAGGCGGCGTACTTCGTGGAACGGCTGAGCGAGGAGCGGATGCCGCTCGCGGGGCTCGTGGTCAACCGGGCCAGCCGGGCGCCCCAGGGCGACCTGTCGGCGGACCGGGCGATGGCCGGTGTCGAGCGGCTCCGGGCCTCCGGCGACACCTCAGCTGCCGGGGAGATGACGGCCGGGCTGCTGCGGCTGCACGCCGACCGGGTCCGCATCGTGCAGCGCGAGACCCGGCTCCGCAGGAGGTTCGCGACGAGTCACCCCGACGTCGCCACGGCAGTCCTGCCGGCCCTGGCCACCGACGTGCACGACCTCGACGGGCTCCGCACGATCGGGGACCTGCTCGCGCGCCAACGCCAGTCCGCGTGAGCGGACGAACTACGCTTCGACGGCCTCGATGACGCCGGCGTGCTCGCTCATCGCGGTCTCGAGCAGCGTGCGCCACGAGGTGACGTTCGGACGCTTGCGGAGGATGGCCCGGCGCTCACGCTCGGTCATCCCGCCCCAGACACCCCACTCGATCTGGTTGTCGAGTGCCTCGGCCAGGCACTCGGTGCGAACGGGGCACCCCCCACACACGAGCTTGGCGCGGTGCTGCTCGGCTCCGCGGACGAACAGCTCGTCCGGCGAAGACTGCTTGCACATTGCGATCGATGCCCAGTCGTCATTCCACATGACTTGTCTCCCTTACGCTTCAACAACCCCACGGAGAGTCTGCGGTTTTTTCGAGACTCCCGACAGACACGTTGGGAGCAAACCCGTCTAGTCCATTGTGACTAGGCATAGCGGGCCATTCGGTTAAACGTCCTACGGCCTCCCCTATCCTTGTGCTATGTCCTCCCACCCTCCGACCTCGGCCGACGGTGAACGCCTCGGCCCCGGATCGGTGATGTCGCACCTCGGTGTGATGATCGCGATCTCGGCAGTACTCGGCCTCCTGGTAGGTGGTCTCGCGATCCCCTTCGCCGGCGCCCTCGGCGTGGCCAGCAAGTCGGCGGCCGGGGGACTGAAGGATCTGCCGCAGGAGCTGCGGGCCCAGCCGCTGTCCGAGCGCACCCGGCTGCTGAGCAGCGGCGGCAAGACGATCGCCACCTTCTACGACGAGAACCGCCGGTCGGTGAAGCTCGAGGAGGTGGCCCCGATCATGCGGACGGCGATCCTCTCGATCGAGGACTACCGCTTCTACCAGCACGGCGCGCTCGACCTGAAGGGCACGCTGCGGGCGTTCCTGACCAACAAGGCCGGCGGCGGCGTGGTCCAGGGCGGTTCCTCGATCACCCAGCAGATGTCGAAGATGACGCTGCTCGCCCAGGCGAAGACGTCGGCCGAGCGCAAGGCCGCCACCGAGGACACCTACCAGCGCAAGGTGCAGGAGCTGCGGCACGCGATCGCGTTCGAGCAGAACTACTCGAAGGACTGGATCCTCGAGCGCTACCTCAACATCGCCTACTTCGGTGACGGCGCCTACGGCGTCGAGGCCGCCGCCCGCCACTACTTCAGCAAGGACGCCAAGGACCTCGACCTGCGCGAGTCCTCGCTGCTCGCCGGGCTGGTGAAGAACCCGGTCGGCTTCGACCCGACCACCTACCCGGACATCGCCAAGGCGCGCCGCAAGGTGGTCCTCGACCGGATGGCTGAGCTCGGCAAGATCACCGACCAGCGGGCGACCAAGGTGGAGGCGAAGGGCCTCGGGCTCCAGGTCAGCCGCACCCGCAACGGCTGTGTGTCCTCGGTGGCACCCTTCTTCTGCGACTACGCCTACCGCTACCTGCTGCAGGACCCGGCGCTCGGCAAGACCGTCGACGAGCGCAAGACGCTGCTCAAGAGCGGTGGCCTGACGATCAAGACCACGATCGACCTCCGCTTCCAGCAGGCCGCGCGGACCGCGGTCACGGCGCACGTGAACTCCACCGACCAGGCGATCGGTGCGCTCGCGATGGTCGAGCCCGGCAGCGGCGACGTACGTGCCATCTCGCAGTCGCGTCCGATGGGGCGCAAGAAGAAGCTCGGCCAGACCTACCTGAACTACGTGGTGCCCCAGTCGCTCGGCGACTCGGGCGGGTTCCAGGCCGGGTCGACGTTCAAGGTGTTCGTGCTGGCCAGCGCCCTGGAGCAGGGCATCCCGCCGACCACCGCGATCCGCTCCCCCAGCAAGATCGTGCTGAACCAGGGGAGCTTCCCCGACTGCGACGGCAACTACAACTCCACCCAGCCCTACCCGGTCGGCAACTCGACCACGGCGCCCCCGGCGCCGACGCTCTACACCGGCACCCAGGACTCGGTGAACACGTTCTACGTGCAGCTCGAGCAGCGCACCGGCCTGTGCAAGCCCTACAAGCTGGCCAAGTCGATGGGCGTGGAGCTCACCGATCCCGACCACGAGCGGGTGCCGTCGTTCACCCTCGGCGTGCCGAGCGTGAGCCCGCTGGAGATGGCCGGCGCCTACGCCACGTTCGCCAACCGCGGCGTGCACTGCGACTCCAAGCCGGTGACCGAGATCCTCAACAGCGAGGGCAAGGTCTTCAAGAAGTACAAGTCGACGTGCAAGCGGGTGATGTCGGAGTACACCGCCGACACCGTCAGCGACATCCTGCGCGGCGTGATGGAGGGCGGCTTCGGCAGCGCCCTCCAGATGGGCAAGCCGTCTGCCGGCAAGACCGGCACCATCCAGGACAACAAGGCAGTCTGGTTCGACGGCTACACGCCGTCCCTGGCCACCGTCGCGATGGTGGCAGGTGCCAACAGCAAGGGCACGCCGATCACGCTGAACTTCCAGACGGTGGGCGGCGTCAACGCCGGCCGGGCCTTCGGTTCGACCGTGGCCGGACCGCTGTGGGGCGACTCGATGAAGGCGATCTCCCGCTGGCTGCCCAACAAGGACTTCGTGCGGCCGGGGGCCGCCCCGGTCGCTGAGGGCTCGCAGGCGGTGCCGAGCACCATCGACATGACCACGTCGCAGGCGATGTCGACGCTGCGGGCAGCCGGGTTCAACCCGGTGGTCGGCTCCACGATCGACTCCCGACGGGCGCCCGGCGTCATCGCCGGGCAGAACCCCGACGGCGGGACCCCCGCGGCGCCGGGGACGACGATCACGGTGTACCCGTCCAACGGTGCCAACTACTCGAGATCGAGCAACACGACCCGGCAGCCACAGACCAAGCCCGGCAAGCCGCGCAAGCCGCATCGAGGCAACGGCGGGCCGAACAACGGCGGCAACGGCGGACCCGGGCGCTGACCACGTGGCCGGACACCCCGTTCACCGGGTGTTCGGCCACACCGCTCAGCCGAGCTGACGGCGTACCTCCGCGGCCACGGCACCGCCGTCCGCACGGCCCTTGGTCTGCGCCTGGAGCGCGCCCATCACCTTGCCCATCGCGCGCATGCCCTCCTCCTGCACGCCGAGGGTGGCGATCGTGGTCGTGACCAGGTCGGCGATCTCCTCGGAGCTGAGCTGCGCGGGCAGGTAGTCGGCGATCACAGCGGCCTCGGAGCGCTCCTTGGCGGCCATCTCCGCGCGTCCGGCTCCGTCGAACGCCTCGGAGGCCTCCCGACGCTTCTTGGACTCGCTCGTGAGCACGCCGAGCACGTCGTCGTCGCTGAGCTCGCGAGCCTCCTTGCCGGAGACCTCGGCGTTGGTGATCGCGGTCAGCACCATCCGCAGCGTGGAGGAGCGCACCGCGTCACGGGACTTGATGGCCGTGGTGAGGTCGGTGCGGAGACGGTCCTTGAGGTCGCTCATGCGGGCCAGTGTGACAGCCTTGCCGCGTGGCAGACACGCGGATATCTCCCCTCCTGAAGGTCGCCGGTGCCGGCGCCGCAGTCGGGGTGGCCGGACTGGCGTACGCCGCCGGCATCGAGGTCCGCAGCTTCACGCTCCGCCGGGTCGAGATCCCGTGCCTCCCGTCCGGCGCTCGGCCGATCCGGGTGCTGCACGTCAGCGACCTGCACCTGACACCGACCCAGCGGAAGAAGCAGGCCTGGCTGCGCTCGCTGGCCGCTCTGGAGCCGGACCTGGTGGTGAACACGGGAGACAACATCGCGCACCTCGACGCGGTGCAGCCCACGCTGGACGCGTTCGGCCCGCTGCTCGACGTGCCGGGCGTGTTCGTGTTCGGCTCCAACGACTACTACGCGCCGACCGCTCGCAACCCGGCCTGGTACCTGTTCCCCGACGACGGCAGGCGCACGACGCACACGCCGAGGCTGCCGGTGGAGGACCTGCGCACCGCGTTCACCGACCACGGCTGGCTCGACCTCAACAACGCGAGCGGCCGGCTCGACGTGCTCGGCGCGACGTTGGCGTTCGCGGGCGTCGACGACCCGCACCTGCGGCTCGACGACCTGGCCGCCGTGGCCGGCCCGGCCCCCGCCGATGCGGACCTGCGGGTCGGGGTCGCGCACGCGCCGTACCTCCGGGTGCTGGACCAGTTCGCCGACGACGGGTACGACGTGACGTTCGCGGGCCACACCCACGGCGGCCAGCTGTGCCTGCCGTTCTACGGCGCGCTGGTCACCAACTGCGACCTCGACACCGGCCGGGCCAAGGGACTCCACCGGCACCCGGCCGACTCGCGGCCCGGCGACCCCCGCTCGTCCTGGCTGCACGTGTCCGCCGGCGCCGGCACCTCGCCGTACGCGCAGGTGCGCTTCTGCTGCCGTCCCGAGGCCACCCTCGCCACCCTCGTGCCCCGCCGCTGACGCCGACCTCCGCGCCGCTCCTGGAGGGGGCGGGCCCCGGTCAAAGCACTCGGCCGGCTCCGGTAGACTCCCCCACGCATTCGGGCTGTGGCGCAGCTTGGTAGCGCGCCTCGTTCGGGACGAGGAGGCCGCAGGTTCAAATCCTGTCAGCCCGACTCACCACATCGGCTCCCGGTCAGCAGCAGCTGGCCGGGAGTCGTTGCGTGCGGGGTCCGTGAAGAGCCTCGTGGGCAGACCCTTCCGTGGCACACTCGCGTCATGGCTGAGGAACCCGACACCACCAAGCCGGGCGACGTCGACGAGTCCAAGCTCGAGCTCCCGAGCCTGAGCTTCCGGCGACGGAAGAAGAAGGGCAAGGTCGTCGAGGAACCGCCGGCCGAGACGGTTGCTGAGACGCCGATCGAGACGGAGACACCGCCGCCTCCCGTCGAGGACAGGGCTCCCGAGCCCGAGCCCGAGCACGTCGAGGACGAGGTCTCGACAGGCTCGACCACCGAGACGGTCGACGACGAGGTCTCGACAGGCTCGACCACCGAGACGGTCGAGGACGAGGTCTCGACAGGCTCGACCACCGAGACGGTCGACGACCAGGTCTCGACAGGCTCGACCACCGAGACGGTCGACGACCAGGTCCCGACAGGCTCGACCACCGAGACGGTCGACGACCAGGTCCCGACAGGCTCGACCACCGAGACGGTCGACGACCAGGTCCCGACAGGCTCGACCACCGAGACGGTCGACGACCAGGTCCCGACAGGCTCGACCACCGAGACGGTCGACGACGAGGTCGCGACAGGCTCGACCACCGAGACGGTCGACGACGAGGTCCCGACAGGCTCGACCACCGAGACGGTCGACGACGAGCACACCCAGGTGCTGCCGAGCGCGCCGGAGGCCGAGCGAGCGCCCGAGCCGCGCGCCGAGAAGCCGGCCAAGGCTCCCCGGCAGCCCAAGGTCCGCAAGGAGCGCAAGCCGCTCAAGCTGCCGCCGCTGTCCGCGCCGATCGCGTGCGCGGTGACGGGTGTCGTGGTCGGCCTGGGCATGGTCGCGCTGGTCTTCATCGCCTCCCAGGGCTGCTCGGTGGTGCGCGACACCAGCAGCTGTGGCGGGGTCGGTCTGCTGTTCCTGATCGTGATCGTGGTGCTGGCCGTGCTGTTCGGTGCTGTCCTGCTCAAGGCCTGGCAGATCGCCGACCCGATGAACTCGTCGTTCCTGGCGGTGGGACTGGTCGCGGTGATCGCGATGCTGTTCTTCCTCTCCTACATCGACCAGTGGTGGATGGTGATCGTGATCCCGGCGATCAGCGCAGGGACCTACGTGCTCGCGTGGTGGGTCACCCGCACCTTCATCGAGGACGCCGTCGAGGACGACGCGGCCGAGGAAACCGAGAACGCGGGCAGCCGCGGGCTCTGAGCCCGCTGCCCGACCCTCGGTGAGGCTCAGAGCCGGGCGGCCACCAGCTCGGCGATCTGCACGGTGTTGAGGGCGGCGCCCTTGCGCAGGTTGTCGTTGCTGACGAACAGCGCCAGCCCGCGCTCGTCGGGAACCCCCGGGTCGTGCCGCAGCCGGCCGACGTAGGACGGGTCGCGGCCCGCGGCCTGGAGCGGGTTCGGGATCTCGGAGAGCTCCACGCCGGGAGCACCGGCCAGGATCTCCCGGGCACGCGCGACGGGCAGCGACCGCTCGAACTCCGCGTTGATCGCCAGCGAGTGACCCGTGAACACCGGCACCCGGACGCAGATCCCGCTCACCGGCAGGTCGGGGAGGCCGAGGATCTTGCGGGTCTCGTTGCGGAGCTTCTTCTCCTCGTCGGTCTCGTCGAGGCCGTCGTCGACGATCGAGCCCGCGAGCGGGACGACGTTGTAGGCGATCGTCCGCTGGTACTTCACCGGCGCCGGGAAGTCGATCGCGGAGCCGTCGTACGACAGCTCGCGGGCCTTGTCACCGGCGGCGGCGACCTGGTCGGCGAGCTCGTCGACACCGGCGACCCCGCTGCCGCTGACCGCCTGGTACGTCGACGCGATCAGCCGGACCAGCCCCGCCTCGTCGTGCAGCGGCTTGAGCACCGGCATCGCGGCCATCGTCGTGCAGTTGGGGTTGGCGATGATCCGGCGCCCGGAGAGGGCGAGGTCGATCGCGTCGGGGTTGACCTCGCTGACCACCAGCGGGACCCCGTCGTCCATCCGCCAGGCGGAGCTGTTGTCGACCACGACCACGCCGGCCTCGGCGAACCGGGGCGCCAGCGCACGCGAAGCCGTGGCGCCGGCGGAGAACACGGCGATGTCGAGCCCGCCGGGGTCGGCCGCGTCGGCATCCTCGACGGTGACCTCGCGGTCGCCGAACGGGAGCACGGTGCCGGCCGAGCGCGCCGAGGAGAAGAACCGCACCTCGTCGACCGGGAAGCCGCGCTCGAGCAGGATCTGACGCATCGCGACCCCGACCTGGCCGGTGGCGCCGACGACACCCAGCCGGATACCGGTCATCGTCCGGTGCCGCCGTAGACGACGGCCTCGACCTCGGTGGCGTCGAGGTCGAACGCGGAGTGGGTCGCGGTGACGGCGGCGTCGACGTCGGCCTCGTCGACGACCACCGAGATCCGGATCTCGGAGGTCGAGATCATCTCGATGTTCACGCCGGCCGAGGCCAGGCAGGTGAAGAACTTCGCCGTGACACCCGGGTGGGACCGCATCCCGGCTCCGATCAGGGAGACCTTGCCGATCTGGTCGTCGTACAGCAGCGAGTCGAAGCCGACCTCGTCCTGGAGCGCGGCGAGCGCCTGCATGGCGATCTGCCCGTCGGTCCGCGGGAGCGTGAACGAGATGTCGGTGAGGCTGGTCGCCGCGGCCGAGACGTTCTGGACGATCATGTCGAGGTTGATGCCGGAGGCGGCGAGCGCCTCGAAGATGCGGGCGGCCTCGCCGACCTTGTCCGGCACCCCGACGACGGTGATCTTGGCCTCGCTGCGGTCGTGGGCGACGCCCGCGATGATCGCCTGTTCCATGTCTTTCCCTTCGTCGGAGAGAGTCTTCAGGTCGTCGATGGAGCCGGCGATCCACGAGCCGTTGCGGTTGCTGAAGGACGAGCGGACGTGGATCGGGAGGTCGAAGCGGCGGGCGTACTCGACGCAGCGCAGGTGCAGGATCTTGGCCCCGCAGGCGGCCATCTCGAGCATCTCCTCGTAGGTCACGTGGTCGAGCTTGCGGGCGGTCGGCACGATCCGGGGGTCGGCCGTGAACACCCCGTCGACGTCGCTGTAGATCTCGCAGACATCGGCCTGGAGCGCGGCCGCGAGCGCCACCGCGGTGGTGTCGGAGCCGCCGCGACCGAGCGTGGTGATGTCCTTGGTGCCCTGGCTGACGCCCTGGAACCCGGCCACGATCGCGATCGCCCCGGCCTGCAGGGCCTGCTCGATCCGGCCCGGGGTGACGTCGATGATCTTGGCGCGGCCGTGGACGCCGTCGGTGATCACGCCGGCCTGGCTGCCGGTGAACGAGCGGGCGTCGAGGCCGAGGTTGCCGATCGCCATCGCCAGCAGCGCCATCGAGATCCGCTCGCCGGCGGTGAGGAGCATGTCGAGCTCACGCGGGGACGGCAGCGGCGAGACCTGCTCGGCGAGGTCGATCAGCTCGTCGGTGGTGTCGCCCATCGCGGAGACCACGACCACGACGTCGTTGCCCGCCCGCCGGGTGTCGGCGATCCGCTGCGCGACGCGCTTGACGCCCACGGCGTCGGCGACGGAGGAACCGCCGTACTTCTGCACGACCACACCCACGGCGGGTCCTCCAGCCTGCGGATCGGGGAAGGAACGGCTACGAGTCTATCGAGGCTCAGATCGGGGCAGGCCCGCTGTCCAGCACGGTGGACGCCGCCTCGAGGACGTCGTCCTCGCCCACGAACTCGACGTCGAGCCGGTCGTGGGACACCACGGAGTGCAACGCGCTGAGCACGCCGCAGGCACTGCTGCCCCAGTTGGCGAGGTAGGAGTACTGCCACCACCACAGCGCCTCGGAGGTGTTGCCGTTGCGGAAGTGGCGCAGGCCGTTGGCCAGGTCGTTGGCGATGCTGGTGAGGTCGTCGGAGAGCTGCGCCGGGAACGTCTCCTGGTCGTAGGGCTCGAAGTTGTGGGCGTAGGTGTCGATCTCGTCGAGGATCGCGGCCAGCCGCAGCCGCATCGCGTCGAGGTCGGGGTCGGGGCCGACGTCGGGCTGGAACTCGCTGTCCGGCTCGAAGTCGCGCTGTGCGCCCAGCCGGGCCCCGGCCAGCAGGATCTGGCTCACCTCGAGCAGGAGGAGAGGGACGGCGGTGCCGCTGCTCTCCTCGCGCGAGATCGCCTGCAGCGCGACCAGGAAGCTCTCTGCCTGGTCGGCGATCTGCTGCGTGAAGTCCTCGACGTCGAAGTCGCTCATCTCTCCCCCTGGTCACTCACTGGTCACTCACTGGGTCATTCCCTGGGTCACTCACTGGGTCACTCACTGGCACTGCGCCGACCCGCGAAGGCCCGGCCGAGCGTCACCTCGTCGGCGTACTCGAGGTCACCGCCTACGGGCAGTCCACTCGCCAGCCGGGTCACGGTCAACCCCATCGGGACCAGCATCCGCGTGAGATAGGCCGCAGTGGCGTCTCCCTCGATGTTCGGGTCCATCGCCAGGATGATCTCGGTGACCGTGCCGTCGGTGAGCCGCGCGATCAGCTCGCGCACCCGCAGCTGCTCGGGACCGATGCCGTCGAGCGGCGAGATCGCGCCCCCGAGCACGTGGTAGCGGCCCCGGAACTCGCGGGTGCGCTCGATCGCGACCACGTCCTTGGGCTCCTCGACCACGCAGATCAGCGCGTCGTCACGACGCGGGTCGCGGCAGATGCGGCACTGCTCCTCCTCGGAGACGTTGCCGCAGGTGGCACAGAATCGGGCACGCAGCTTGACCTCGAGCAGCGCGTCGGCGAGCCGGCGCACGTCGGCAGGGTCGCTGGCGAGCAGGTGGAACGCCAGCCGTTGCGCGCTCTTGGGACCGACGCCGGGCAGCCGGCCCAGCTCGTCGATCAGGTCCTGGAGCGCGCCTTCATACACCGAAGCCGCCGGGCAGACCGGGTGCGCCGGGCTCCGCGCCGCCACCGAGACCGCCGGCCATCGGGCCGAGCCTCTCCTGGGCCAGCGCGTCGGCCTGCGCCTTCGCGTCGCGGTAGGCAGCGACCACCAGGTCGCCGAGGTCGGCCAGGCTGTCGGGGTCGTCGGGGTCGAACGAGCCGGCCTTGACCTGCACCGCGACCAGCTCGCCGGTGCCGCTCACGGTGGCTGTGACCAGCCCACCGCCGACGGTGCCGTCGACGGTCGTGGTGGCCAGCTCGGCCTGGGCGGACATCAGCTGCTCCTGCATGGCCTGGGCCTGCTGGAGCAGGGCGTTCATGTCGAAGCCCTCACCGAACGGGTTCTCGCTCATCTCGTCTCCTTCTCGCGCCTCATTCGTGGGGGATCTCCTCGATCACGGTGGCGCCCAGCTCGCGCTGGAGCAGCTCCGCCCCCTGGAGTCCGCTGTCGTCGGCGTCTGCGTCGTTGCGGTCGGCGCCGGCGTCTGGGTCGTCCTGTGGCTCGGGGGCGGCGGGCGGCCCGGTGCGGGTCGGCTGGATGCCCTCCCGGGCCCTGGCAATGGTGTCCTGCTGGGGAGCCTGGCGCTCGGCTGACGCGCCGGAGACCCAGTCGGGTGGCGCGTCGGGGGCGGCCTGCGCCGCCGGCGACGTGGGCGTCTCGGCGGCCAGGACAGCGGGTGCGGCCGGCTCGACGGCCGGCTTGGTGACCGTCGCCGGCGGCTGGGCGCCGGGCTGGGCGGAGGGGTCGATGACTGCGTCGATCTTCCAGTCGGCGCCGAGCATGTCGATCAGCGCCTGCCGCAGGATCTCGTCGCTGCCGCCGCCGGCGAAGGACTCACGGGCGCCGGCGTTCTTGAAGCCGAGCGCGAGCACGTTGCCCTCGACACCGATCACCTGGGCGTTCTGGCTGAGCAGCATCCAGGTGAAGCGGCGCATCGTCTTGATCTGCTCGAGCAGGTCTGGCCAGATCCGGCGTACGTCAGCAAGACCGAGGCCCGTGGGGGCCGCAGCCGGGGCGGGGGCTTCGACCGGTGCGGTGGCGGCGGGCTGCGGCGTCTCGACGGGAGGTGCCGCGGGTCGGGCTGCCGCGGGCTGCACCGTCTCGACGGGCTCGGGTGCCGGGAGCGGGGTCTCCTCGACCGGCTCGGCCACGGCACGGGCAGCAGGCGCCGGCTCGGGGACGGGCGCCGCGGACGGCGCGGGCATGCCACCGATGCTGACCCGGCGCTCCAGCCGGTCGAGGCGGGCCGCGAGGCCCTCGGTGCCGTGGTCGGCACCGGGCAGCAGCACCCGGGCACAGATCATCTCCAGCAGCAGCCGGGGTGCGGTGGCGCCGCGCATCTCGGTCAGGCCGGCAGCAACCAGGTCGGCGGCGCGCACCAGCTCGGCCTTGCCGAAGCGGGCGGCCTGGGCGACCAGCCGCTCGGCCTGGTCCTCGGGGACGTCGATCAAACCGGACGCGGAGGCGTCGGGCACGGCGGCGATGATCACCAGGTCGCGCAGCCGGCGCAGGACGTCCTCGGTGAACCGACGCGGGTCCTGGCCGGTCTCGATCACCTTGTCGACGACCCCGAACACGGTGGAGCCGTCGACCGCGGCGAAGGCGTCGACCACCTCGTCGAGCAGGGTGTCGGGGGTGTAGCCGAGCAGGCCGGTCGCCACGTCGTAGGTCACCCCGTCGGGGCCGGCACCGCCGATCAGCTGGTCGAGCACGGAGAGCGTGTCGCGGGCGGAACCGCCGCCGGCGCGGACCACGAGCGGGAGTGCGGCGGCGTCGATGCGGACGCCTTCCTTCGCGCAGAGCTCGGAGAGGTACGCCGAGAGGGTGCGAGGCGCGATCAGCCGGAACGGGTAGTGGTGCGTGCGCGACCGGATCGTCGGCAGCACCTTCTCGGGCTCGGTCGTCGCGAAGATGAACTTGATGTGCTCGGGGGGCTCCTCGACCAGCTTGAGGAGAGCGTTGAAGCCTTGCGGCGAGACCATGTGGGCCTCGTCGATGATGTAGACCTTGAACCGGCTGCTCACCGGGGCGAAGAACGCCCGCTCGCGCAGGTCACGGGCGTCGTCGACACCGCCGTGGCTGGCCGCGTCGATCTCGATCACGTCGATCGACCCCGGGCCGCCGCGGGCCAGGTCGCGGCAGGACTGGCACTCGCCGCAGGGGTCTGCGACCGGCGCCTGCTCGCAGTTGAGGGTGCGGGCCAGGATCCGGGCGCTGGTCGTCTTGCCGCAGCCGCGGGGTCCGGAGAACAGGTACGCGTGGTTGACCCGGTCGTTGGCCAGCGCCGAGCGCAGCGGGCCGGTGACGTGGTCCTGGCCGATCACCTCGACGAAGGACTCCGGCCGGTAGCGGCGGTACAACGCGAGGGTGGGCTCCACGCAAGAACCCTAACCACCGCCGCGGACAAGGCAACCGGTGCCCGAACAGGGGGCTTGGCGGGGGGCCACGTGGGGGTCCGGCCGGGGCATGGAAAGGCCCCCCGTGCACCCGACAGAGCTCGCCTGCCCTTGCTGCCTTCCGGCCCTGGGGGAGTCCGGCAAGATGTCGCCGCACGGGGGGTTGGGGCGAGTGTAGAGGAGGGTCGGCGGACCTTCCGCATCCGGCTGTGACCTGGTGCTGGTTCCCCACACTTGTCCCGGAAGTGCACCGGATCTGGCCATAACGACGTCATTGCGGGACAAGTGCGGGGAAACGACGCCGCACCGATTTCAGCGGCGCACCCCATCGGCGGTAGCCTCTCCGGCGGAGGATTCGCCTAGTGGCCTATGGCGCTCGCTTGGAAAGCGGGTTGGGTTAACGCCCTCAGGGGTTCGAATCCCCTATCCTCCGCCGAGTGACGCACTGCCCGACCTGCAAGAACGCCGACCGCGACCCGAACGGGCCAGGTCGGTGTTCGCCTGCTCTGCGGGCCGATGACGGGCGGGTCAGCTGTGGGTGAGGATCTCCCGCGAGCCCTCCGGTGGCTCGACGAAGCGCTCCGGGTCCTCGGTGAGAGCGACCAGCGGCCTGCTGCTCGTCATGGATGGACTCGCGACCGTTCGACACTGCCGAGCTCGACCATGTCGCGCCGGAGCAGCACGGAGAACACACCGTCGGCGAGGATCCGCCACCGGCGCGATCCGGACGGCACCACGCTCACGTGGTAGGCGCGGGTGACAAGCCCCCCGAGTCGGCCGCGGAGGTGAAGCCGGAAGATGCGGGCGATTCCCCTGCCGCGTCCGAGCGTGGCGCCCTCGCCGATGCTGCGGTAACCGTACGGCGCCAGATCGCCGTCGAGAGAGCGTACGACGGCCCGCGCCTGCCGCACAGCGTGCTGACAGGTAGGCGGATCGGGTCGAAGCGGCGTCGCAGAGTTGGGCACCCGAGCGTTGTCACCCAGAGCCCAGATGTCGGTGCACCCAGCCACGCGCAGCGTCGAGTCGACCACGATCCGACCCCGCTCGTCGACCGGCAGCCCGAGTGCCTGGACGACCGGTTGAGGTGTGACGCCAGCCGTCCACACGACCGTCGCGGTCTCGACGTGGCGGCCATCCGCGAGGGTGACCGACTCCGCCTCCACAGAGCTCAGCGCTGAGGAGCTGAGTATCTCGACCCCTCGGCGCCGCAGGTAGGTAGCCGTGTAGTCCGCCAGCTTCCACGGGACCTCGGCGAGGATCTCGGGTCCGGCTTCGACGAGGACCCACCGTTGCGGAACGTTTCTGAGTCGCGGAAAGTGCCGCATGGCGTCCTGGACGAGCTGCCTGATCTCGGTGAGCGCCTCCACGCCGGCATAGCCTGCCCCCACGAAGACGAAGGAGAGGTAGCGCGCCGCGTTCGCCTTGTCCGCCTCTGCCGTCTCGAGTTTCCGGACGACGTGGTTGCGCAGCTGGATGGCATCGCCGAGACCCTTGAAGGTGATGGCGTGCTCGGCGAGTCCCGGGATCGGGAGCACACGAGAGGTCGAGCCGAGCGCGATGACCAAGCGCTCGTAGCCGATCTCCATCATCCCGAGCTCGGTCTTCACCGCGACGCGCCGGTTCGCCCCGTCCAGGGCGACCGCCGTTCCTCGGATCAGCGCGGCGTGGGGGCACATCACCCGCAGTGGCACGACGACGTGTCTGGGTTCGATGGCTCCGGCCGCGACCTCGGGGAGGAGCGGGGTGAAGAGCATGGCGCCCTCGGGGTCGACGACGGTGGCGCCTGCGGTGCCGAGCAGGCGCGCCACGTGTGCGCCACCGAACCCGCCACCGAGGATCAGCGTCCCGTTCTTGGCCCTCCGGTACGGCAAGCGAGGGGGACACGTCGCTGGACGGGCATCATCCGTAGCCATCTCAGGATCTCCGCAACAGACAGGTTGCGCCGGCGATCGCGATGACCCGCTCGTCCCGGTCGGTGATGCGAGCGGAGGCCACCATCGTGCTCCTGCCCTGGTGGTCGACCTCGCCGATGCAGACCAAAGGCCCGCCCGCGAGCAGCGCCGGACGAAGGAACCGCACGTTGAGCTCGCCGGTGACGTACCCGACGGCCGCCGGGAGCAGCGAGTGGACGGCACAGCCCATCGCGGTGTCCATCACCGCCGCGAGCACGCCTCCGTGGACGATGCCGAAAGGGTTGAGGTGGAACTCGCCCAGGTCGAGCCTGAAGGTGACCCGGCCGGGATCGGCCTCCACGGGCTCGATGCCCAGGGTCCTCACCGCCGGCGGAAGCGGCAGCGTGCCGGCTCCGATCGCTCGCAGAACCGAGAGTCCGTCCTGATCGAGGCCGGCGAATGCCGTGGGAGCCGGATCGTCCCAGTCATAGGTGCGTTGACGCGTGTCGGTCGACATGTGTGCCTCCTGTGGTGGGGCGTCTGACTCGACGCCGGTCGTGGGTGAGGGGTCGGGGTCGTGCGCGGAGTGGTGATGGCGCCGCACGGCGTACGCGTCCGCGGCGACGACCGTGTACTCGGCGGTCATTCAGCAGGCTCAACCGAGGACCAGCAGGACCACGAAGATGGGCGGCACCTGCCACCAACTCGCCAGCTGCCCTGACGTCGGCAACGGCGCAGGCAGGTACCAGCTGAGAGCAACTCGCCTTCATGACCCGCCGGCCATCTTGCGGGAGGCTCGCGCAAGCATGCCGCGCACCACCCAGGGGTGGATCCGACGGACGAGCGCGGAGTAGCAGCGCCCGCGTCGGTTGCGCAGCTGAACGACGGTGCTCAACACCACGCGGCCGGGCTCGACGAGCACCGAGGCGCGGAAGCCGAGGTGTGCTTGGTCGGTGCCGACGAGGACCTCGCCGGGCACCCAGTTCACCGTGGCGAAGACGTGGCCACCGCCGCGCTCGATGCCGACCAGCCGGACCACCACCTCGCGGACACCGAAGAGTGCGCGAACCCAGAGCGGCGGGCCGTGGAAGATCGCGTCGGCCCACTCCTGCGGGTCGCGACACGGCGCACCGCGTGGCGTCAGGACGGCGTAGGCGTCCGACCAGTCGGCGTACGGCAGCGCACGCTTGAGCAGCGGGGTGGACGGCAGCGGGACCGCGTACACGCGGCTGGGCTTGGTCGGGCCGACCAGATGTAGTAGCCGGTGATGTCCGGCACCCGGCCGGGGTGGGGTGATCTGTGCCTCCATGACTCTCCTTCCATACGCCTCCGTATGGAGGTTCTCAGTACGGTAGCGTATGGAAAGGCCGAATGGAAGCGCGGATGTCGTGAGGCGGCTCAGCCTCCGACGTTGACCAGCGCCTCGATGGCCTGCTCCACATGGGTGGCGAATGCCCGGCCCTTGGGCAGGAGGCCGGGTGTGGCGTGCGCGAGCTGGGCGTGTCCGAGGAAGGCGGAGTAGGCGAGCAGGCCGCGGTCGCGTGCTTGAGCTCTCGACAGTCCCAGCTCGGTGTACAGGCCGGTCAGCGCCGCCAGGCGTCGTTCTGTCACTCGAAGCAGCGTGGTGGCGACCAGGGGGTTTGACGCGCTCGCCTGGAGGGCGAGCTCGACCGTGCCCGCCGTCCCCGCGGAGCCGTCCTGCACGGACGTGAAGGCCAGGCGGAGCAGGTTGCGCAGCCGAGTCAGCACGTCCTGCGACTCGTCGATGGCGGCGATGACGCGCTCGGTGTCGCGCAGCTCCCACAGCTCCAGGGTGGCCACGAGCAGTGCGTTCCGGTCAGCGAAATGCCAGTAGAAGCTGCCCTTCGTGGTTTCCAGCGCCTTGGCCAGCGGCTCGACGGCCACTGCGGCCACCCCGCCGCCCGCGAGTGCCTTCAGGGCGGCCTCGGCCCAGTCAGAGGGCGCCAAAGATTCGCGCTTCACTTTTGCCATACCCATACGCTACCGTACGGACTGCCCTCCATACGGCAGCGTATGGAAAGCCGGAGAGGAACACACAGCATCGCTCGACGCCCCGCTGGGTTCCCCACTGGCTTGAACGCCAAACCCGAAAGGTTCGCCATGTCACACGTCCTCTATCGACTCGGCAACTTCGCCGGTCGGCACCCCTGGCGCATCATCAGCGCCTGGATGATCGTCGCCGGAGCGATCTTCATGCTCAACGTCTCGCAAGGCGGTCAGTACGACGAGTCCTTCACTCTTCCTGGTTCGGAATCGCAGCGTGCGGCGGATGCGATTCGGGATCGCTTCCCCGGGAAGACGGTGTATTCCTCGAACGTGGTCTTCCACGCCGAGAACGGACTGTCCGGTCCTGAGACCAGGGCCGCGATCGAGAAGTCGGTCGAGAGGCTCGCCGACGTGCCGCACGTGATCGCCGTCAGCAGCCCCTACGAGGCGCGCGGGCCCACGCTCAGCGACGACGCGCGCACTGCCTTCGCCACTGTCGGCTTCGACACCCAGGAGGTCGGCATGGAAGAGCTCGACGCCGCCGACAAGGCGGTCCAGGGTCTGCGTGACGCCGGCATCCAGGTCGAGTACGACGGCGGCCTCGGGTACGCCGACGTCCAGCCGAGCAGCAATGCCGAGATGATCGGCATCCTGATGGCGATCGTCATCCTCGCCATCGCCTTCGGCTCCCTGGTCGCCATGAGCCTGCCCATCGGTGCGGCACTGGTCGCCATCGTGGTCGGGAGCAGCGTCATCGGAATCACGGCCGGGATCGTGCCGGTCCCCGAGGTCACCAGTGTCGTCGCGATGATGCTCGGCCTCGGGGTCGGGATCGACTACGCCCTGTTCATCTTGTCGCGGCATCGTCAACACCTCGCGGCCGGGCAGTCCGTGCCCGTGGCCGTCGGCCGCGCCAACGCGACCGCCGGCCTGTCGGTGCTCTTCGCCGGCGTCACCGTGATCGTCGCGATCCTGGGCCTCAAGGTGTCCGGCATCCCGATGATGGAGATGATGGGCTACGGCACCGCGATGATGGTCGCCGTCGTCATGCTGGCCTCGATCACGTTGCTGCCTGCGATGCTCGGTGTCGTCAAGCAGAAGGTGAACAGCGGGCGAGTTCCTTTCGTCAGGCCGAAACCGGCCGACCATCCGGACTCCCCCTCGGCACGGTGGGCCGCACGGGTTGTCGCCAGGCCGGTCCGCTACGGCGGCGCGGCAGCCGTAGCCCTGGGCGTGCTGGCGATCCCGGTGTTCTCGATGCACCTGGGCTTCGCCGACGGGGGCAACGACGCGCCTGCGTCGACCACCCGCAAGGCCTACGACCTGATGGCGGACGGCTACGGGCCCGGCACCAACGGGCCGCTCCAGGTGGTGCTCGACGCCGATGGCGGCATCATCTCGAACGCGACCCTCGACAGGGTCGCCACCGCCCTGGCCAGGCAGCCGGGCGTGGCCTCGGTGGACGCGCCAGTGACGAACGAGTCGGGGGACCTGACGATCATCTCGCTGAGCCCGACCACGTCGCCCCAGGACGCCGACACGGGTGAGCTGCTGTCGCACCTGCGCGAGGACACGGTCCCCGCGGCGGTGAGTGACACCGAGATCACGGCGTCGATCACAGGCTCGACGGCCCTGACCGCGGACGTCTCGTCGCGGTTGTCGCAGCGGATGCCCTGGTTCCTCGGAGCCGTGATCGGACTGTCGTTCCTGGTGCTGATGATCGTGTTTCGGTCGGTGCTCGTGCCGTTGAAGGCTGCGGTCCTCAACGTGCTCGGTGTCGGAGCGGGGTACGGCGTCATCGTCGCGGTCTTCCAGTGGGGCTGGGGAGCCAGCCTGATCGGCGTCCACGAGACCGTGCCGATCATGCCGCTGGCGCCGATGCTCATGTTCGCGATCCAGTTCGGCCTCTCGATGGACTACGAGGTGTTCTTGATGAGCCGGGTGCGCGAGCAGTACCGCAAGCACTTCGACCCGAAGCGTGCCGTGGTCGAAGGTGTCGGGTCCACAGCCCGGGTCATCACCTGCGCAGCACTGATCATGATCAACGTGTTCGCGTCGTTCATCCTGGACGTTGACATCACCACCAAGATGTTCGGCCTCGGCCTCTCGGTCGCCGTCCTCCTGGACGTCACGCTGGTCCGGATGGTGCTCGTCCCCTCCGCGATGAGCGTGCTCGGGCACTGGGCCTGGTGGCTGCCGGACTGGCTCGGGCGCCGGCTCCCGACCATCGACATCGAAGGAGACGTGCACGAGGCCCAGGAGGGGCAGCCCGTGGCCGACCCCGTCGCAGGCGAGCCGGAGCTTGAGCCCGTGCCCGTCTGATCGACGGAACGAGTACAACCACCGGCACGAACGCCGGTCCGTCCCGAGGGGTCTCCCTTGGGTGGGCCGGCTTTCGGCTTCGTGGAACGACCACGTGCAACTTTCTGCGCGGCCTCGCGCGTCCTTCAGGTGGAGGGACGACGATGAGGCGACAGGCATGCGCGGGACCCTGCAGGAAGCGGCACCGAACCGTGGCGCTCCTCGGCCTGACCGCCGTCCTGGCGTCCGCCGGCTGCCAGGGCAGGGAGCCCGTCGAGCCGCCACGGGCCCCGGTCGTCGGCGTGGAGAGCTCGGCGCCCGCCGACAAGCCTCCGCGGGTGGTGACGCTGGGGTTCGCCGGCGACATGCACTTCCAGCTCCACCTCGCGGCGCTGCTTGAGCAACCTCGGGGCGCTCTCGGGCCGATCGCGCGCACCCTCCGGGCCGCCGACGTCACCATGGTCAACCTGGAGAGCGCGATCACCACGGGTGGGACCCGGGAGCGCAAGGAGATCGAGGTCCCTTCCGACCGGTACTGGTTCCGCACGCCCCCCGCCACGCTCGACCTGTTGGACCAGGCCGGCGTCGACGTGGTCACCATGGCGAACAACCACGGGGCGGACTACGGCACCGACGGACTCGCGGACACGCTCCGCGCCGTCCGGCGCAGCCCGATCCCGGTCGTCGGTGTCGGCAGCGACCGCAAGGCGGCCCTCACGCCGTACCGCGTCACGGTCCACGACACCGACCTCGCCTTCTTCGCGGCCGATGCCTCACCGCGCGAAGGAGCGAGCTCGGTGTGGGAGGCCGGCGCCCACAGCCCCGGAATCGCCTCGGCTCGTGGTCCGCGGGCGCTCGGCGCGCTGGTGAGGGCGATTCGCGCGACCGACCGCGACGAGGTCGTGGTGGTCTACCTGCACTGGGGAGTCGCCCAGCAGTCCTGCCCGAGTGGCGCCCAGAAGCACATCGCGCGGGCCCTCACCGCTGCCGGCGCCGACGTGATCGTCGGCAGCCACGCCCACGTCCCCCAGGGCGCCGGATGGCTCGGAGACACCTACGTCGCCTACGGCCTGGGCAACTTCCTCTGGTACCACAACCACGATCCCGACACCGGCGTGCTCCGGGTCAGGCTCCGGGACGGGCGCGCGGTCTCCGACGACTGGTCGCCCGCGCAGATCCAGCTGTTCGGGCGCCCGCTTCCCTTGCACGGCAAGGCCCGCTCCGACGCGGTCACCCGTTGGCGCGGTCTCCGCGGCTGCGCAGGCCTTGCCGCCCGACCCGCGTCGACCGGGGACCTGCCGGCGTACGTCGCGTCCGTGCACCGGATCGGACCGGCGCTGCGGGCGAGAATGGCGTCCACGCACGGCCCGCGGTGTCCGGTGCCGTGGTCGGACCTCCGTCACCTGCGGCTCTCCTACGTCGGCTTCGACGGCCGCCACCACACCGGCGGGCTGGTCGTTGCCGCTCGCTATGCGCGAGACGTGGTCGGTGTCTTCGAGCGGCTGTACGACGCCCGCTGGCCGCTGCGGCAGATGCGGCCGGCCAGCGACTACCGCGGCGACGACGACCGGTCGATGGCAGCCGACAACACCTCGGCCTACAACTGCCGCCGGGTCGCCGGGGGTGACACCCTCTCGGCCCATGCCTACGGGGCGGCGATCGACGTCAACCCGGTCGAGAACCCCTATCTGGTCGACGGGACCGTCCGCCCGCCGGCCGGCCGGTCCTTCGCACGGCTCGACCGGGCAGCCGCAGCGTCGGTGCCGGCGGGCGCAGTCCGTGCCCAGGACGTCGTGGTCCAGGCCTTCGCCGCGATCGGCTGGGAATGGGGCGGGTCGTGGGCGTCCCCTGACTACCAGCACTTCTCGGCGCCACGCCGCTGATCCCACCGGGTGCCCGTTCAACCTTTTCCCGGCGCTCGCGCGTCCTTCGGGTGGAAGGATCGACGACGAGGCTCGGCGGAGGAGGAACGCATGGCGGAGCCGCGCAAGCCGGACGTCGACGCGTTCTCCGAGTTCGCCTCGGCCCGGTCGGGCAGCCTGTTCCGTACGGCGTACCTCGTGATCGGCGACTACCAGCTCGCCCAGGACCTCGTACAGGAGTCGCTGGTCAAGACCTACCTGGCCTGGCCGCGGATCCGCGACCTGAGCAACGCGGAGGCCTACACGCGGCGCGTGATCGTCACCACCTCCATCTCCTGGCGCCGCCGTCGGTCGTTCCGGGAACGGCCCGCCGAGAACCTCCCCGACCCGGGCGTCTCGGACCCGACCGCGGGTCTCCCGGAGCAGGACGAGCTCTGGGTGGAGCTCCACCGGCTCCCACCGAGGCAACGCACCGCGGTGGTGCTGCGGTTCTGCGAGGACCTCTCCGAGCGCCAGACCGCCGAGCTGATGGGCTGCTCGGTGGGCAGCGTCAAGCGCCAGGTCTCCGTGGCCCTGACCAAGTTGCGCGCCGCGATGGGCCCGCGCTTCCCTCTCCCCGTCGACGAGCAGGCAGTGATCTCATGAGCGCCCCCCTCCACGACCTCCAGCGGCGCGTCGCCGCGCAGGAGCCCCCGCCGTTCGACGTCGCCGCGATCGTCGCGCGCGGGAACCTCCGGCGGCGCCGTCGCCGGGCCGGACTGGCCCTCGGGGCAGCCGCCCTGGTGGTCGGCGTCGTCGTCGCGGGTACGACGCTCATCGGGCACGACCGCCGCTCGAGCGGCCCGGTCACGCCTCCGACGCCCACGGTGACCGAGCTGCCTGCGCCTGCTCCGACCCGGCCGCTCACCTACGCCGACGACTACCGGACGGGACCGCCGCCGCCGTGGCGGATCCGGAGCGTCCGGTACGGCGACCGGACCCTGCGCCCGGGGCTGAACGTGCTGCACATGGACCTCACCGACGATGGGGTGGCGCTGGTCGCCGAGAACGGCGGCGTCTACTTCACCGACGGCTCCTCGGTGGAGCGGATCGGCTCGGTCACCATCCAGATGAACTTCAGCGACACCGACGTGAAGTCCGGCGCGGACGGCTCGCTGCTGGCGTGGTTCAGCCCCCCGCGGCCGACGTCCCACCTGGTCGTCTACGACACCCACGACCGTACCGTGGTCGCCCGGAAGGCGATCCCGGGATGTGGCAACGACCAGTGCTGGGTCTCGGCCGTCGTCGGTGACCAGGTCTACGTCGACCCGGAGCCGGACAGCTCCGACGCAGACACCCGGTCACTGCTCGCCCTCGACCTCACCAACGGCTCCGTCCTCAGGACCGACCCGCGTGGCCTGGCGGAGGACATGCGCGGGCGTCCTCGGGCCCTGGTCGTGGGCGGCTCGTTCGCCGGTGGCGAGGTCGTGAACAGCGAGGCCGCCTTCGAGCCGCAGGGCGGCTTCCTGGTGCTCCGACGGTTCGTCCGGGAGACCGCCGACGGCGAGGGGGTCTTCACCCGAGGTGGCTTCGACGCCACCGGGCGCCGCCTGCACCTGCGGCTGCCCCAGGGGTACCAGCCCGCGCAGGTCGACTACTCGCTCTTCCAGTGGCTCGACAACGACCGGTTCGCCGTGATGACGGGTGCCGTGCACAGCAGCTTCGGCTGGAACGGCTTCCGGGGCTACGGCGACATCCTGGTCTGTGACATCGCCCGGCAGCGCTGCGACCTGGCCGCCAAGGGCCCCGGCGGCGGGCGCTACCGGCTCGTCCCGCACCTCGACGTCCCGAACTGAGACGTCAGGGCGACGGCTCGATCCCGTCGGCCTTGTCGTCCGCATCGTCCTTGTCGAAGCTCACGTCCACCTTCTCGAAGCCCTTGTGCCGCTGCGCCTTGGCGTACGCCGAGTAAGCGCGGCGGTCGGCGTCCGTGAGCTCGACCGCGTCGGTGAACGGGGTGAGCAGCGCCCGTGGCCACAGGTGGCGCGTGTGTACGACGTTGATCTGGACGCCGATCACGCCCATGTTGGCGGAGACGTACAGCAGCGCCAGCAGGCCGAGCGTGAGCGCGAACAGCGCGTTCAGGTCGGTCGCTCGCGCCACCACGTGGCTGACGTAGACCCGGCCCAGCCGTTGCAGCACCTGCCACATGATCGCGGTGACCAGCGCGCCGGGCAGCAGGGCGCGGAAGGGTTCCTTGTCGGGTATGACGACCCGCATCATCAGCGCGAGGACGCCCGCGGTGAGCAGGGCCGAGACCACGTTGACCGCGATCCCGAGGGTGCGGTTGACGGCCATGCCGAACACCTCGGCGTTGGCGGCGAGGCTGGTCAGGGTGGCCACGACGACCAGCACCAGGCCTGCCACCATCAGCAGCACGCCGGAGTGCACCCGGCTCAGGAACGGGTTCGGCCGGCTGTTGCGCGGGATCGCGTAGGCGACGTGGATCGCGTTCTGCGCGGCCTGACCGAGGCCGAGGATGCCGTACAACGCAGCGATCGTGCCGGCCATCACCACGACGGTGCTGCCGGTCAGCCCCCCGGGCGTGCCGAGGGCGGTGCCCACGATCGGGAACTGGCTGAGCGTGGAGTCCAGCACCCGCTTCTTGAGCTCCTCGTTGCCCTGCAGCAGGAACCCGAAGATCTGGGACGAGATCAGCAGCAGCGGGAAGATCGCGGCGAAGGCGTAGTAGGTGACCGTCGCGGCCAGGTAGTTGCTCTGGTCGTCGAAGAACTTGTAGGTGACCGCCAACGGGAACCCGACGACGCGGTGCCGCCGCTGGAACGCGTCCAGACGGTCCGCGAGACTGGCCACGGCTCAAGCGTAGGGGGAAGGCCCGCGACACCCGCCGACACACGTACGATCTGGCACGTGCGGTTCCGCAACGTCCGGGAACGGTCCCTGCGCTGGCGCCCCTCGACGGCCCAGCGACGGTCCGTCATCCGGTTCCTGGTGTGCGGCTTCGCCGCGGCCCTGATCGCACTGCCCCTCGGCGCCGAGCGCGCGGTCGAGCAGGTGACGTTCCAGGACAACCTCGGCACCTTCCCGGTGGAGGTGGGGCTCTGCCACGACGGCCGGTCGACGCTCGACACCGGACTGTTCGGCAAGGTGTACGTCGCGCAGACGGGAGCCTTCGGGTTCGGCGCCATCGCCCGTGCCACCGGTCCCCCGGAGGCCGGCGGCACGCTCGCGTCGTACGTCGACCCGCAGTTCATCCAGGCCAACGTGGCACTGATCGACGACCCCGACGAGACCGTGCGGGCCTACGCCTCCGAGCTGTCCTCGGGGCTGCGCGAGCACCTGGCCCGCGACGAGCTGCTCGCGTTCCTGCTCGGCGGCGCCGTCCTGTTCGCGATCGTCCCGCGCCGCCGCTGGGCCGGCGTCTCACCCGGCCGCCGGGTGGCGGTGCCGCTGGCGCTGGTGGCGGTGGCGACGGCCCTGTCCGGGTTGGTCGCCCTGCGGGCCTTCGACAGCTGGGACTGCAGCAGCCCGACCGGCACGGAGTACACGATTCCCGGTGTCGACCGGATCTCGTTCGGCAGCCCGGAGACGCGCGAGGTCGCCGCTCAGGTGAAGCCCTTCATCGAGAAGAACACCAAGCGGATCGAGGCCACGGGCAAGGCCTACGAGGACGACGCGAGCCGCACCTTCATCGCCGCGCTCGACGCCAAGGCGGCCGAGATCACGCCACGCGAGGGCGAGACGATGGTGCTGGCCGAGGCCGACCCGCAGGGCAGCTTCGTCGGCACCCGCGTGCGCAGCCAGATGTACGACGCGCTTCAGACCGCGCTCGGTCCCGACGCGATCTCGCTGCGCACCATCGCCGGCGACGTGAGCTCCAACGGCACCGTCGCCGAGGCCGGCTACATCGCGGCCGAGGCGAAGGTCGGTGGCGAGATCCCGGTGGCAGCGGCCGCCGGAGACCACGACTCGACCCGCACCTGGGAGCAGATGACCTCCAACGGCATCACCCTCCCGGACCTCAAGACCGTCGACATCGACGGGATCAAGGTGTCGGCCGGCAACGACCGCGAGCACAAGACGTTGTTCGGCGGCCTGGTCACCAACTCCTCCGGGATCACCGAGCAGCAGCTCGGGGAGAAGCTCCGGGAGGCGGTGGACGACGAGCCCCGGATCGTGGTCCTGCACCAGCCCGACGCGGTCGCCGGCTACCTCGGGCTCGACAACCTCGACCAGGTCCGGGCGCTCGAGCACGGCCGCACCTCGCCGTACGACGACGGCGTGCCGGACCAGCCGCCGGGGATCGTCGACATCGGCCACCTGCACCAGGCGGCCGGTCCGTGGGTGATCTGGAACACCGACACCGACGAGCTCACCTGGACCGTCGTCGACCAGCTCGGCACGGCCGGCGGCGTGGAGAACGCTCCCACGTTCAGCCGGTTCTCGACCCCACTCTCGGCACCGCTGAAGGTGCTGTCGGTCCGGCTGCAGTACCTGAATCTCGAGTCGGGGCTGGAGACCGGCTACGCGACCGTGAGCTGCGAGCTCAACGGCACCTGCGCGATCTCGGACCGCACCGACGTCGGACTGCCGGGAGGGCAGCCGGGGCTGACGGCCGACCTGATGCCGCTCAAGGGTCGCTGACGAGCGGACTGGTTCACCGGCTGTTCACACGGAGAAACACCGGCGTCTCGTGCGTCGGGCATGCTGCTGCCTCATCGGTCATCACGGATGACCACCAGCCCAACGGGAGTGACCCATGCCCCGCATCGCCAACCGGATCCTGGCCGCCACCGAGCCGTCGACCGAGGAGCGTCGTGACGCCCTGGTCGCCGCGGCCCGCGACCGCGCCACCCGCAACGTCGGCGTCCTCGCCCAGCTCCTGGACCAGCGTCCCGAGCTGCGCGGTGTGCACCCGCCGGCCGACCTGGCCGCGGACGCGATCCGCTGGAGCGCGTGAGCCTCAGCGGCGACCGGTCTTGAACAGTCCGCGGACGATCTCGCGGACGGCCGTGCGCGCCACCTGGCGGAAGGCGGTCGAGCCCACGACCTCCTCCATGACGCTCTTCTCCTGACGGGCCCGGCCGCGCGAGGGGGAACGCGGCTGGCCCTTCGGGGCAGGGGCCGACTTCGCGGCGGCCTGCTCCTCGGCCTCCTTCTTGGCCGCGCCCTCCTCGAGCTTGCGGGCGAGCACCTCGCGCGCCGACTCGCGGTCGACCGCGGTCGCGTACTTCGCGTGCAAGGGCGAGGCGGCGACGACGGCCTCCATGCCAGCGGCGGGAGCGGCGTCCATCAGCGACTCGGGTGCGCGCAGCCGGGTCCACGCGACGGGGGTCGGCGCGCCGCGCTCGTTCATCACGGTCACGATCGCCTCCCCGATGCCGAGGCTGGTGATCACGCTCCCGAGGTCGTCGTACGCCGAGGTGGGGTAGGTGTTCACGGTCTGCTTGAGTGCCTTGGCGTCGTTCGGCGTGTGCGCGCGGAGCTGGTGCTGCACCCGCGATCCGAGCTGGGCGAGCACCTCGTCGGGCACGTCGGTGGGCGACTGGGTCACGAAGAACACGCCGACGCCCTTCGAGCGGATCAGCCGCACGGTCTGCGCGATCGACTCCAGGAACGCCTTCGAGGCGTCGCGGAACAGCAGGTGCGCCTCGTCGAAGAAGAACACCAGCTTCGGCTTGTCGATGTCGCCGACCTCGGGCAGGTCGTGGAACAGGTCGGCCAGCAGCCACATCAGGAAGGTGGAGAACACCGCCGGCCGGTCCTGCAGGTCGGGCAGCTCGACCAGCGAGACCAGGCCCTTGCCGTCGGCGGTGGTGCGCAGGAAGTCGGCGGTCTCGAACTCCGGCTCCCCGAAGAACGCGTCGGCGCCCTGGTCGGAGAACGCGATCAGCTCGCGCAGCAGCACCCCCGCGGTCGCCGAGGAGAGCCCACCGAGGTCCTTGAGGTCGGCCTTGCCCTCGTCGGAGGTCAGGTGCTGGATCACCGCACGCAGGTCGGCCAGGTCGAGCAGCGCCAGCCCGGCCCGATCGGCGTAGTGGAAGATCAGCCCGAGCGAGGACTCCTGGGTGTCGTTGAGACCGAGCACCTTGCTCAGCAGGGTCGGCCCGAACGCGGTCATCGTCACGCGCAGCGGGATGCCGGTGCCCTGTCCGCCGAGCGCGTAGAACTCCACCGGGAATTCCGTCGCCTTCCAGTCCTGGCCGACCGAGGCCGCGCGGGCCACGATCTTGTCGCCACCCTCGCCGGCGACCGAGATCCCGGAGAGGTCGCCCTTGATGTCGGCGGCGAAGACCGGCACCCCGTTGGCGGAGAGCTGCTCGGCCATCAGCTGGAGGGTCTTGGTCTTGCCGGTGCCGGTCGCTCCGGCGACCAGGCCGTGCCGGTTGACCATGGCGAGCGGGATCCGGATGTGGACGTCGGAGAGGTGGTCCGCGTCGAGCATCAGGCCGCCGAGCTCGAGCGCGGGGCCCTCGAACTGGTAGCCGGGGGCGATCGCCGCGCTGATCGGGTCCGTCTGCTCCGTCATGACCGCAGCCTAGGGTGCGTCGGTGAGCCCGGGGCCGTCGGCGGCGGCTGCCCGACAGGCGCCGTGGTCGCCTTCTCCTTATGATGGCGCGGTGATCTTCAAGCGCGTCGGCGAGGGCCGGCCCTACCCGGCCCACGAGATGGCGCCCCGGGACTGGGCCGCGCTGCCCCCGCGCACGGTGCGGCTCGACGAGCTGGTCACCACCAAGGACACCCTCCAGCTCGCCGCCCTGCTCGACGAGGACTCCACGTTCTTCGGCGACCTGTTCGCCCACGTCGTCGAGTGGCAGGGCGACCTGTACCTCGAGGACGGCCTGCACCGCGCCCTGCGAGCCGCGCTCCAGCAGCGCAACGTGCTCCATGCACGCGTGCACGTGATCCCAGGGACGTGAGTCGATGACCATGAGCAAGGGTCGTACGGCGATCACGCTGGTGCTGCTCGTCGGCGTGCTCCTGGCCATGCTGCTGGTCGGCTGGAACGCCGCCAGCAAGCCGTTCCCCAAGACGGCCTCGGCCGGACCCACGTGCGCGACGGAGAAGGTCAAGAAGGAGATCTTCCGCCGCGAGATCACGGTCAGCGTCTACAACGACAGCAAGCGCGGTGGGCTCGCCGACCGCACCCTGGCCGAGCTCGAGCGACGCTCCTTCAAGCCCGGCGACGTCGCCAACGCGCCCGCCGGGATCAAGGTGAAGTACGCGCAGGTGCTGTCCACCGACAAGGACGACCCGGCCGCGCTGCTGGTCGCCAAGCAGTTCCGGCCCCAGGCCAACGTGGTGCAGTCGACCGACGAGTACGGCCCCGGCGTCGACGTCGTCCTCGGCCCCCAGTTCAAGAAGCTGCACAAGCCGGGACCGAAGTCGCTCAAGCTCGACAACCCGATCCGCAGCTGCGTCGACGAGGTCGATCCCGGCTCCGGTCAGTAGCTCGGGTCGCGCTCAGTCCTTCTCGTCGTGCAGCCACTGCGCGAGACGGCCGCCGAGCGAGACCGACCGCAGCCGCTGCTCGGTGCGCTCGCGCTGCTTGCGCGGGGTGACCACGAGCACGTCGTCGCCACGGCGCAGGACGGTACGACGCTCGGGCACGAGCGTGTGCCCGTCCCGGACCACCAGCGCCACCGAGGCGCCCGGGGGCAGCCGCAGCTCCCCGACCTCCACCCCGTGCAGGAGTGACTTCGGGGAGATCGTGATCTGGAGCAGGTCTGCCGCGATCCGCTCCAGCGGGGCTGCCTCGACGTCGAGGTCCCGCGGCTCGCTGCGCCGGGCCACCTTGAGCACACGCGCCGCCCACGGCAGCGTCGGACCGGTGAGGAGCGTGTAGATCACCACGAACACGAAGACGATGTCGAACAGCCGGCGGGACCCGGTCACCCCCTCGGCCAGCGGGATCGTCGCGAGCACGATCGGCACCGCTCCGCGCAGGCCCGCCCAGGACAGGAAGGCCAGCTCGCGGGCCGGCATCGGCTGCACCAGCGAGCTCACCAGCACCGACACCGGTCGCGCGACGAACGTGAGCACCAGGCCGGCCACGATGGCCAGCACGATCGTGTGGACGTCGATCCGGCCCGGGGACACCAGCAGCCCGAGCATCACGAACAGCCCGATCTGGGCCAGCCAGGCGATCCCCTCGGAGAAGGAGCGCGTGGCGGCTCGGTGCGGCAGGTCGGCGTTGCCCAGCACCAGCGCGGCGACGTACACCGCGGCGAAGCCGGAGCCGTGCAGCACCGACGTGCCGGCGTACGCGAGGATCGCCAGCGACAGCACCGCGAGCGGGTACAGGCCGGACGCCGGCAGCGCGGCTCGTCGCATCAGCGCGGCGCCGCCGAAGCCGACCGCCAGTCCGACGACGACTCCGAGGGCGAGCTCGCCGACGACGATGCCGAAGAACTCGAGGAAGCCGTGGTGACCGCCGGTGCTGATCACGGTCACCAGCACCACGGTGGGTGCGTCGTTGAGCCCGGACTCGGCCTCCAGCGATCCGATCACCCGGCTCGGCAGCGGCACCCGGCGCAGCACCGAGAACACGGCGGCCGCGTCGGTCGGCGAGGTGATCGCGCCGAGCAGCACCGCGACCTCCCACCGCATCCCGAGCAGGTAGTGGCCGGCCACGGCCACGATCGCGACGCTGACCGCGACCCCGATCGTGGCCAGGGAGAGGCCCATCCGGATCACCGGGCGGATCTTCGGCCACGGCGTGGTCAGGCCACCCTCGGCCAGGATCACCATCAGCGCACCGAAGCCGAGCGCGTGGGCGAGCTCGGCGTTCTCGAACTCCAGCCCGAAGCCGGACTCCCCCAGGAGCACGCCCATCAGCAGGTAGACCAGCAGGCTCGGCAGGCCGACGCCGACGGACAGCCGCACGGCGATGATCGCCAGCAGGAGCACACCCGCGCCGACCAGCAGGATCTGGTCGAGCGTGTGGACGTCGAGTGTCACGGAACGGCACCTCGGCGGTCGGGGTCGGTTGCCCAGTCTAGGGTCCGGGGCCCCTACTAGAACGTGTTCCAGTATTCCGCGGGCGTCGCGGTCGATAGCGTGCACGGCATGAACCGGCTCCGGGTCGCCCAGCGCGCCAACGTGCCGCCCTTCCACGTGATGGACCTGCTGGCTGCGGCCAACGAGCGGCAGGTCAGCAGGGGCGACCTGCTCAACCTGGTCGCCGGCCAGCCCTCGACCGGGGCGCCCGCCCCGGTGCGCGAGGCGGCCAAGCGGCTGCTCGACGAGTCGGTGCTGGGCTACACCGTGGCGACCGGGATCCCCGAGCTGCGGGCCGCGATCGCGCACCACCACGAGCGCTTCTCCGGCATCGCCTGCACCGCCGACGACGTGGTGGTGACCACCGGCTCGTCCGGAGGCTTCCTGCTCGCGTTCCTCGCGGCGTTCGAGCCCGGCGACCGCGTGGTGATGGCCCGGCCCGGCTATGCCTGCTACCGCAACGTCCTGACGGCGCTGGGCTGCGAGGTGGTCGAGATCGACTGCGGCCCCGAGACCAGGTTCCAGCCGACGGCCGAGCAGCTCGCCGCCGTGCCGGGTCCTGTGCACGGGCTGGTGGTCGCCTCCCCGGCCAACCCGACCGGCACCATGCTGCTCCCAGCGGAGCTGGCGGCGATCGCCACGTGGTGCGAGGCGAACGGGGTCCGGCTGGTCAGCGACGAGATCTACCACGGCATCGAGTACGGGGTCTCGACAGGCTCGAACGCCAGAAGCATGCGCTCCAGCGCCTGGGCGACCTCGCGGACCGGCATCGTGTTCGGCTCGTTCTCGAAGTACTTCTCGATGACCGGCTGGCGGATCGGCTGGATGCTGGTGCCCGACGACCTCCGCCGCCCGGTGGACGTGCTCGCGGGCAACTTCACGATCTGCCCGCCCGCGCTCGCACAGCACGCCGCCGTCGCCGCCTTCACCCCGGAGTCGTACGACGAGCTCGACGGCCACGTGGCCCGCTACGCGCAGAACCGCAGGCTCCTGCTCGACGGCCTGCACCGGCTCGGCATCGACCGGCTGGCGCCCGCCGACGGCGCGTTCTACGTCTACGCGGACATCGCACACCTGACCGACGACGCCTATGCGTGGTGCCTGCGGCTGCTCGCCGAGACCGGGGTCGCGATGGCGCCGGGGATCGACTTCGACACGGTGCGGGGCAACGAGTTCGTGCGGATGTCCTTCGCCGGCAGCGGCGACGAGATCACCGCTGCGCTCGACCGGCTGGAGGGCTGGCTCTAGGACAGGCTTCTCGGACAGGCTTCTAGGAGAGGCCGACCTCGTTGCGGGCCCGGGCGACCTTGACCGCCTTGCGGAGCGAGTCGACGTCGAACGCGCCGTAGTAGCGGCGACCGTTGACGAAGAACGTCGGCGTGCCCGAGACGGCTGCCAGGTCGGCGGAGTCCAGGTCCTGGTCGACGCGGGCCGCGTGGTGGTGCTTCTCGAGGTCCCGGTGGAACTCCTCGACGTCGAGACCGAGGTCCTCGGCGTACCCGAGCAGGTCGCGCGGGGCGAGCCGGTCCTGGTGGTCGAGGAGCAGGTCGTGCATCTCCCAGAACCTGCCCTGGGCGGCGGCCGCCTCCGACGCCTCGGCCGCGAGCTGGGCGCGCGGGTGCACGTCGGTCAGCGGCAGGTGCCGCCAGACGAAGCGCAGGTCGTCGTCGGCGGCGAGCTCCTGCCGGGCGGCGGTCTCGGCGATCCCGCAGTGCGGGCACTCGAAGTCGCCGTACTCCACCAGCGTCACGTGTCCGTCGACCGAGCCTCTGATGTGGTCGCGCTCCGGGTCGACCGGCACGGTCAGGTCGACGATCTGCTCCGCCTTCCCGAGCAGCGCCCCGACCCGCCGCTCCACCGGCATCCGCCTGGCGGCCCGGAAGGTCGAGGCGGTGATCAGCACCGACACGACACCCGCGACGATCACGCCCGCCTTCGCCTCCGCGAGGAGGTCGCCGTCGAAGGCGATCGTGGCGATCAGCAGCGACACCGTGAAGCCGGTGCCGGCGATGGTGCCGCTGCCGGCGAGGGCGGCCCAACCGAGCGGGGTGCGGATCCGGCCGGCACTGAGCCGGGTGACCAGCCAGGTGCCGGCGATGATCCCGACCGGCTTGCCGACGACGTAGCCGAGCACGATGCCCCACGTGACCGGTGACGTGGCGGCGCGCCCCAGGAAAGCGCCGTCGATCGCGAAGCCGGCGTTGGCGAGCGCGAAGAGCGGCACGATCAGGTAGCTGGTCCACGGCAGGTAGAACCGCTGGAGCCGGGCGTTCGGCGAGAGCGCGGAGGTCAGCCCGAGCGACGCCGAGCGGGCCAGCTCGGCGGTGGGCTCCTCGCGGAACTCCCGGAACTGGCTGCTGGCACGCTCGAGGGTGTCGCGGCTCGGGGTGTACGCCGTGCCGGCCAGGCCGATCAGCAGGCCGGCCACGACCGGGTCGACACCGCTCATCCGCAGGGCTCCCCAGATCACCACGCCCATCACGGCGTAGACGAGCGGGATGTCGATCCCGAGTCGCAGCGTGGCCAGGAACAGCGCGAAGACCGCCACGGAGACGACCAGCGGCCACCAGGAGATCGGGCCGCTGTAGAAGACCGCGATCACGCCCAGGGCGATCAGGTCGTCGACGACGAGGACGGTGAGCAGGAACACCCGCACCCGCTCGGGCACGGCGCGCCCGAGCACGGACAGGAAGCCGAGGGCGAGCGCGGTGTCGGTCGACATCGCGATCCCCCAGCCCTGCGCGGCGTCCGTGCCGGCGTTGACGGCGAGGTACAGGAGCACCGGCAGCAGCATCCCGAGCACGCCGGCCACCAGCGGCACCAGGAAGCGCTTGCGGTCGCGAAGCTCGCCGAGGTCGAACTCACGCCTGGCCTCCAGCCCGACCACCAGGAAGAACAGGGTCATCAGTCCGCTGTTGAGCCACTCGCGGAGATCCTGGTCGAGGCTCATGTCACCGAGCCGCAGCCCGAGATCCGTGCTCCAGAAGGTCTCGTAGCTCGCACCGGGCAGGTTGGCCCACACCAGCGCGGCCAGGATCGCGGCTGCGAGCACACTCGCGCTCGCGGTCTCGATGCGCTGGAACGCCCGCAGCGGCAGCGCCATCCGGGTCGACCAGGGCGTCTGTCCGGCGGTGTCCGGGGTGAGGTCCCGCGACTCGGTCATGTGCAGCCGAACGCCGAACCGGCCCGGGTTAGTCCGCGAGGTGGTGGCTCGCCGACTCCCTACTTCTTGAGCGGAAGCCCGAATGCCTTCGCCATCGAGGGGGCGGTGCGGGCCTCACCCAGGGGCTCGGTGCCGGTCACCCGGCTCAGCAGACCGGAGAGCGAGTAGTGCGTGAGCGGGGTGCTGACGACCCGCGCCTGCTGGCTGCGATGCATGACGACCGTGAGCACGGTGTTGCCCTGGTTGTCGTGCTCGTCCTCGTCGGCGGTGAGCACCACGGCCAGCCGTCCGCTCCGCCAGTCGGGGCCGGCGAAGACCTGCTCCATCAGCCCCCGGAACCATCGGTCTGCCACGGGCAGTTCGCAGTCGTGGGCGTCGTGGCAGAGGTTCGGGATCACCATGCCGACGTTCGGCAGGCTGCCGGAACGGATCGCTCCACCGATGCGCGACGCCGGGAGGTCGTGGCGTCGGCAGGCGGCCCGCTCGTCGGCGAAGTAGGCCCACGGGTTGTGCTTGACGGCGTAGCCGCTGCCGCCGTTGTCGACCGCGCACGCCGCCGGCATCCCGTCGGCGTACACCGCCGCCGTGTGCCCGCTCGCGATCGCTCGCCCGAAGACCGACGGCGCGTGGATCCGGTGGTCGGCCGGCGGGTGGTCGTCGGCGATCCCGAACGTGCCGCCACCGGCGATGGCGATGTAGTTGGGCAGGGAGGGGTGCCGGATCGCCCGATAGTCGTTCGCGTAGCCGAATCGCTTCGCGAGCCCGAACGTGTACGGCAGCCCGCTGCTCATCTGGTCGAGGGAGTGGTTCTCCTCGATCACCACCAGGACCTTGGTGACCGGGGTGGGTTCCGGCTCGGCACTCGGGCCTGCCTTGACCGGTGCCTTGACCGGTGCCTTGCTGGGGCTCGGGGAAGGACTCACCGACGGGCTCTGGGACGGGCTCGTCGTGGAGGTGTTCTCCCGGCTCGGGCTGGCCGACGGTGCCGCGCTGTCGCCGCCGCCGCAGCCGGCGAGCACGCAGGCCAGGACCAGCAGCGGGACGATCAGGATGCGGCGCACGGCGTCCAGCGTAGGTGCGACGGGAGCTAGGACCGCTTCCGGCTCAGGAAGGCGAGCATCGCCTCGCGGGCCTGGTCCGACCCGAACAGCCGGGCCGAGAGCGTGGCCATCGGCTCCGCGTTGTCGTCGAGACGTCGTACCAGGTCGGCGGCCAGCAGCGCCTTGGTCTCCCGTAGGCCCTGCGGGTGCGCCTGCTTGAGCTGGTCGCAGACGTCGCCGACGGCGGCGTCGAGCTCTCCGGCGGGTACGGCGCGCGTGACCAGGCCCATCGCGGCCGCCTCGGCTGCGTCGAAGGTGCGCCCGGTGAGGAACGTGTCTGCGGCGGCGCGGCTGGTGAGTCGGGGCAGCACGGTCAGCGAGATCACCGCGGGGGCCAGTGCCAGCCGGGACTCGGTGAACGCGAACGTGACGTCGTCGCCGCAGACCACGATGTCGCTGGCCGCGACGATGCCCAGCCCGCCCGCGCGGACCGGCCCGGCCAGCCGGGTGACGACCGGCTTCGGGTGCGTGACGATCCGGCGCTGCATCTCGACCATGGTCCGCGCGCCCTCCTCCATCCCGCCCTCGGAGGCCTCGGAGAGGTCGGCGCCGGAGCAGAACACCCGGTCGGCGCTCCGGACCACGACCACCACCGCGTCGTCGTCCGCCGCCGCCTGGTCGAGCCGGTCGAACAGCTCGGCGGTCAGCTGCTTCGACAGCGCGTTGCGGTTGTGCGGCGAGTCGAGCGTGATCGTGCCGACCCCGTCGGCGGTGTCGTAGTGGACCAGCTCGGTCATGGCAGTGCTCCTGTTCCTGTGCTCAGTACGACTTCGGGAGGCCGAGGGAGTGCATGCCGACGAAGTTCAGGATCATCTCGCGGCTGACCGGGGCGATGCGACCGGCGCGGGCGGCGACCAGCAGGCCGGCGACGCCGTACTCCTGGGTGATGCCGTTGCCGCCATGGGCCTGGACGGCGCGGTCGGCGGCGTCGCAGGCGGCCTCGGCGGCGGCGTACTTGGCCATGTTGGCGGCCTCGCCCGCCGCCATGTCGTCGCCCGCCTCGTACAGCGCGGCCGCCTTCTGGGTCATCAGCCGGGCCAGCTCGATCTCGATCTTCGACATCGCCAGCGGGTGGGCGATGCCCTGGTGCGCGCCGATCGGGGTGCCCCAGACCTCACGCTCCTTCACGTACGCCGTGGCCTTGTCGAGCGCGTAGCGGGCCAGCCCGGTCGAGAACGACGCCGCCATGATCCGCTCCGGGTTGAGCCCGGCGAACAGCTGCACGAGTCCGCCGTCCTCGTCGCCCACCAGCGCGTCCGCCGGCAGCCGCAGGTCGTCGATGAACACCTGGAACTGCTGCTCCGGCGACACGATCTCCATCGGGATCGCCCGGTACTCCAGGCCCGCCGCGTCGGTCGGCACCACGAACAGGCACGGCTTGAGCTTGCCGGTCCTCGCGTCGGAGGTGCGCGCGACGACAAGGATGTTCTCGGCCTCGTCGACACCGGAGATGTAGATCTTGCGGCCGTTGAGCACCCACTCGTCACCGTCCCGCTTGGCGGTGGTGGTGATGTTGTGCGAGTTCGTGCCGGCGTCGGGCTCGGTGATCGCGAACGCCATCGTCTCGGTGCCGTCACAGATCCCGGGGAGCCAGCGCTGCTTCTGCTCGTCGGTGCCGTAGCGCGCGATCACGGTGCCGCAGATCGCCGGCGAGACCACCATCATCAGCAGCGGGCAGCCCTGGGCGGCGAGCTCCTCGCACACCGCGGCCACGTCACCGATCCCGCCGCCACCACCGCCGTACTCCTCGGGGATGTTGATCCCGAGGTAGCCGGCCTTGCCGATCGCCAGCCACAGGTCGGTGGTCTTCTCGCCGTTGCGCGCGCAGCGGGTGAAGTACTCCCGCCCGTACGTCGACGCCAGCTTGGTGACCTGGCGACGCAGCTCCTGCCGCTCCTCGGTCTCGGTGAACCCCGTCCCGGATGACTCTGCGCTCATGAACTCTTCTCCATTCTCGGTGGTCGAGCCTGTCGAGACGACTGCCAGGACCTCGCCGGCGGCGACCTGCGCGCCGGTCTTCACGTCGAGCCGGCTGACCGTGCCGGCCGCCGGCGCGCTCACGGTGTGCTGCATCTTCATCGCCTCCAGGACGAGCACCGGATCGCCCGCCTCGACGGCGTCTCCCGCGGCCACGTGCACCTTCACGACGGTGCCGGGCATCGGCGCCAGCAGCGAGCCGGCAGCCGCTGCCTGAGCGGGGTCGACGAACCGGGGCACGCAAGTGAGCCGGACGTGCCCGTCAGCGGAGTCGACGTCCACGACGTCAGACGTGCTGGTCGCTGTGACGACCACTTCGTACGACGTCCTGAGGCCAGCCGCGTCCTCGAGCGTGACCAGGCCCGGTGCGGCCGAGACGACGGTGAAGCCGTCGACGACGTAGCCGTGGCGCCCTCCGTGCCAGGCCACCTCGAGATCGCCCTCGAAGCGCGTCACCTGTGGCTGTGACGGCACGTTGCGCCAGGCGACCGGGATCCCCCGCTGCACCGTGCGGTCGCGTCTGGCCCGCTCGGCAAGAGCGAGCGCGGCCGCGACGACGGGCCCCTGCGTCGCCTCGACAGGCTCGACCACCAGGTCGTCCAGGAACGCCGTGCTCACCTCGCCGGCGAGGAACGCCTCCGAGCGCAGGACGTCGACCAGCTGGTCGCGGTTGGTGGTGACCCCGTGGATCTTCGCCTTGGCGAGCGCGTCGGCGAGGCGACGCGCCGCCTGCTCCCGCTCTGGCGCCCAGGCGACCACCTTGGCCAGCATCGCGTCGTAGTGGGTCGAGACCTCGTTGCCGGAGACGAAGCCGGAGTCCAGCCGGAGGCCGGGCCGGTTGAGCAGGTCGAACTCGCAGCCGACCCCGGGCACCTCGAACAGCTCGAGCGTGCCGCTCTGCGGCTGGTAGTCGGCGCCCGGGTCCTCGGCGTACAGCCGCACCTCGATCGCGTGGCCGTAGGTCTCACCGATCCGCTCGACCTCGCGGCCTTCGGCGACGGCGAGCTGCATCTCGACCAGGTCGACACCGTGCACGAGCTCGGTGACCGGGTGCTCGACCTGGAGCCGGGTGTTCATCTCCAGGAAGAAGAAGCGGTCCGCGCCGGGGTCGTACAGGAACTCCACGGTGCCCGCGCCGCGGTAGCCGATCGCCTCGGCGGCCTTGCGCGCGGCGTCGTGGAGCGCGAAGCGGGTGCGGTCGGGCAGGTGCGGAGCAGGGGTCTCCTCGACCACCTTCTGGTGCCGGCGCTGCAGGGAGCAGTCGCGCTCCCCCAGCACCAGCACGCCGTGGTCGGTGCCGACCACCTGCACCTCGACGTGCCGGCCACGCTCGACGTAGGGCTCGACGAAGACGGTGCCGTCGCCGAACGCGGACTCTGCCTCGGCCTCGGCAGCGGCGATCTCGTCGGTCAGCGCCCCCAGGTCACGTACGACGCGCATCCCGCGACCGCCGCCGCCCGCAGACGCCTTCACCAGCAGGGGGAGGTCGGACTCGGCCGGCTGGTCGGGCGCCTCGAGCACCGGCACGCCTGCCTTGCGCATCAGCTCCTTGGCCCGGATCTTCGAGCCCATCTGCTCGATCGACGCGGCACTCGGCCCGACCCAGGTGAGCCCGGCGGCGACCACGGCGCGGGCGAAGTCGGCGCTCTCGGAGAGGAAGCCGTAGCCCGGGTGCACGGCGTCCGCCCCAGCGCGACGGGCGGCGTCGACGACGAGGTCGACCCGGAGGTACGTGTCGGCCGGCGCGTTGCCCGGGAGCCGCACGGCGACGTCGGCCTCGCGCACGAACGGCAGGGCGGCGTCGGCGTCGGAGTGCACGGCGACGGTCTCGATCCCGAGCCGGCGGCAGGTGGCGAAGACCCGGCGCGCGATCTCGCCGCGGTTGGCGACCAGCAGGCGGATGATCATGGCCGGAACACCCCGAAGCGGTCGGTTCCCGCGATCGGTGTGTTGTCGATGACGGACAGGCAGATGCCGAGCACGGTGCGGGTGTCGCGCGGGTCGATCACGCCGTCGTCGTAGACCATCCCCGAGAGGAAGAACGGCAGGCTCTGCTCCTCCACGGACGCCTCCACGAACTCGCGCATCCCCTTGTCGGCCTCCTCGTCGTAGTCCTTGCCACGCCCCTCGGCGGCAGCGCGGGCCACGATCGAGAGCACGCCGGCGAGCTGGGCGGGTCCCATCACGGCGGACTTCGCGGACGGCCAGGTGAACAGGAAGCGGGGATCGTAGGCGCGGCCGTTCATGCCGTAGTTGCCGGCGCCGTACGACGCACCCATGATCACGGTCAGGTGTGGCACCGTGGAGTTGGAGATCGCGTTGATCATCATCGCGCCGTGCTTGATGATGCCGCCCTGCTCGTACTCCTTGCCGACCATGTAGCCGGTGGTGTTGTGCAGGAACAGCAGCGGCACGTCGATCTGGTTGGCGAGCTGCACGAACTGCGTCGCCTTCTGCGCCTCCTCGCTGAACAGCACGCCCTGGGCGTTGGCCAGGATGCCGATCGGACGGCCGTGCAGCCTCGCCCAGCCGGTGACCAGCGAGGGGCCGTAGAGCGGCTTGAACTCGTCGAACACCGCGCCGTTGGTCGGCGAGACGCCGTCGCAGAGGTGGGCGATCACGTCGCGTGGGTCGAACGGCTCCTTGAGGTCGCTGGGGATCAGGTCGAGCAGGGCGTCGGGGTCGACGCCCGGCTCGGCGTACGGTGCCGGCTCCGGGTTGGCCTTGCGGATGTTGAGCCGGGCCACGATCCGGCGCCCGATCCGGATCGCGTCGCGCTCGTCGGCGGCGAGGTAGTCGGCCAGCCCGGACGTGCGCGCGTGCATCTCCGCGCCACCCAGCGACTCGTCGTCGGACTCCTCGCCGGTCGCCATCTTCACCAGCGGCGGACCGCCGAGGAAGACCTTGGCCTGCCCCTTGACCATCACCGTGTAGTCGCTCATCCCGGGGATGTAGGCACCCCCGGCGGTGGAGTTGCCGAAGACCAGGGCGATCGTCGGCCGCTTGCCGGCGCTGGCCCGGGTGAGGTCGCGGAACACCTTGCCGCCGGGGATGAAGATCTCCTTCTGCGTCGGCAGGTCGGCACCGCCGGACTCGACGAGGGAGATCGTCGGCAGCCGGTTCTCGTGTGCGATCTGGGCCGCGCGGAAGCCCTTCTTCACGGTCCACGGGTTGCTGGCGCCGCCCTTGACCGTCGGGTCGTTCGCGGTGATCAGGCACTCGACGCCCTCGACCACGCCGATCCCGGTGACCACGCTGGCGCCGACCGTGAAGTCCGACCCCCAGCCGGCCAGCGGCGAGAGCTCGAGGAACGCGGTGCCCTCGTCGATCAGCAGCTCGATCCGCTCGCGGGGCAGCAGCTTGCCGCGGTCGTGGTGCCGGTCGACGTACTTCTCCCCGCCACCGGCCACCGCCTTCGCGTGCTCGGTGTCGAGGTCGGCGAGCTTCGCCAGCATCGCCTCGCGGTACCCGGTGGTCATGACGCGTAGCCCAACAGCCTGGCGGCAAGATCGGTCAGCACCTCGGTCGCTCCTCCTCCGATCGGCAGGATCCGGGCGTCGCGGTAGTGCCGCTCGACCTCGGTCCCGTGCATGTAACCGGTGCCGCCGTGCAGCTGCACCGCCTGGTCGACGACCCAGGAGCAGGCCTCGACCGCGTTGTTCTTGGCCAGGCACGCCTCGGCCACGACGTTGTCGTCGGCCTCGTGCCGGGCGGCCACCGCACGCGTGTAGGTGCGCGCGACGTCGACCCGCTGGTGCATCTCGACCAGCTTGTGCCGCACCACCTGACGGGTGACGAGCGGCTTGCCGAACGTCTCCCGCTCGCGGCAGTACGACGCCGTCAACGCCAGCGAGCGGGCGGCGATGCCGTAGGCGTGCACGGCGAGCGCGATCCGCTCGACGACGAACTGCTCAGCGATCTGCGCGAACCCGCTGTTCTCCTCGCCGACCAGGTTCGACACCGGCACGCGGACGTCGACGTACGACAGCTCCGCGGTGTCCGAGCAGTGCCAGCCGAGCTTGGCCAGCGACCGGTCGACGGTGAAGCCAGGGGTGTCCTTCTCCACCACCAGAAGCGAGATGCCGGCGTGCCCGGGGCCGCCGGTGCGCACCGCGGTGGTGACGAAGTCGGCGCGGACGCCGGAGGTGATGAACGTCTTGGCGCCGTTGACGACGTAGTCGTCGCCGTCGCGGACGGCCGTTGTCGTGATCCCCGCGACGTCGGAACCGCCGCCGGGCTCGGTGACCGCCAGGGCTCCGATCCTGATGCCGTCCAGGACCGGGCGCACGTAGCGCGCGACCTGCTCCGGCGTGCCCCGCGCCGCCAGGTGCGGCAGCGCGATGCCTGCCAGTGAACAGCCCTGCCATCAGGCCGCTGGACGCGCCGGCCCCGAACATCGCCTCCTGGAGCTCGATCGTGTCCAGCAGGCTGCCGCCGCCACCGCCGACCTCCTCGGGGAAGGAGATCCCGAGCAGTCCCTGCTCGGCCGCGGCGCGGTGCAGCTCGACCGGGATCGAGCCGGCGTCCTCCCAGTCCTGGAGGTGGGGCGCCACCTCACGGCGGACGAACTCGGCGCCCAGGCTGCGGATGCTCATGGGGACGGTCACAGCAGGTCCTCCGGTACGTCGACCAGCCGGGAGCGCAGCCACTCGCCGACTGCCTTGGCCTGCGGGTCGAACCGGGTGCTCGCCGCCACGCCCTCGCCGAGCAGCCCGTGCACCAGCACGTTGACCCCGCCGAGGTTGGGCAGCGGGAAGACCCGGACCTCGAGATCTCTCGTCTCCGGGAGGAGGTCGCGCACCCGCTCGGGGGTCACGAAGGACAGCAGCCAGGGGACCCGCTCGTCGCGTCTCTCGCCCTGGCCCACCCAGAGACCGATGTTGGCGTCGCCGCCCTTGTCGCCACTCCGCGCGTGAACGAAGGTGCCCAGGGGCACCCGGCGGGTCTGCCCCGCCGGACCTGGCGGTGGTGGAGGAAGACGTTCTGGCGCCTGTCTCGAACCCTCCGCCGCGGCAGGTGCTGGTTTCGAGACGCTCGTTCCTCGCTCCTCGACCACCGTGAAGCGCCCATCCGGCATCACGACCACCTGCTCGACCTGGGAGCGGTCGACGTACGCGGGCCGGTAGACGCCGTACGGACTCCCGTTGCCCGGTGGTGACGTCATCGTGAATCCCGGGTAGGACGCCAGCGCGAGCTCCACGGCGGCGGCGCTGAACGGCCGGCCCACCACGTCAGGCGACGGATCCTTGACCGTGACCCGCAGGAGGCAGGACGCGGCCTCCTCGGTGTCGGCGTCGGGGTGCGGCAGCCGGTCGAGGTGCCAGTCGACGACCTCCGGTCGGCGCGACGCGAGCCGGGCCTCGAGCTGCTCGCGCACCCACGCCGCCTTGGCGTCGATGTCGAGGCCGGTGAGCACGAACTCCACCTGGTTGCGGTGACCGCCGAGCGTGTTGACGGCGACCTTGAGCCGCTCCGGAGGGGCGTGGCCCTCCACCGGGTGGATCCGCACCCGGTCGGGACGGTCCTGCTCCAGCTGGATCGACGGCATGGCGACGGTGACGTCCGGGTTCACGTAGACGAGGGTCTGGATCTCGTACATCAGCTGCGCGGTCACGGTGTCGACGGTGACCGCGCCCCCGGTGCCGTCGTGCTTGGTGATCACCGACGACCCGTCGGCGGCGATCTCGGCGATGGGGAAGCCGAGCGGCCGTGCGTCGCGCGGCAGCGAGAGGAAGCCGGAGAAGTTGCCGCCGGTGGCCTGGGTCCCGCACTCGATCACGTGGCCGGCGACCACGGCGCCCGCGAGCTCGTCGTACGACGTGGGCGACCAGCCGTGCTCCGCGATCGCGGGACCGACCACCACGGAGGCGTCGGTGACGCGGCCGGTGACGACCACGTCGGCGCCGCGGGTGAGCGCCTCGGCGATGCCGAACGCCCCGAGGTACGCGTTGGCCGTGAGCGCACCCTCGAACCCGAGATCGGCCGCTCGCGGCGCGAGGTTGTCGCCCTCGACGTGCGCGACGACAGGGTCCAGGCCGAGCCCGCGCGCGACCTCGCGCACCTTGTCGGCGAGGCCCGCCGGGTTGAGGCCGCCGGCGTTGCTGACGATGCGCACGCCGCGCTCGAGCGCGTCGCCGAGGCAGTCCTCGAGCTGGCGGACGAACGTCTTCGCGTAGCCGAGCGTCGGGTCCTTGAGCCGGTCGCGGCCCAGGATCAGCATCGTCAGCTCGGCGAGGTAGTCGCCGGTCAGGTAGTCGACCGGGCCGCCGTCGAGCATCTCGCGCATCGCGGTCAGCCGGTCGCCGTAGAAGCCGGAGACGTTCGCGATCCTCATGTGGGGGCTCGCCCTTCACCCGGAGGACCGGCGAACGCCTGCGCGATGTCGAGCCAGCGGTCGGCGTCGGGACCCACGGCCTGCAGGTCGGTGTCCTGCCGGTGCCGGCGCTGGGTGACCAGCAGGCAGAAGTCGTACGCCGACCCGGTGACCGTCTGGGCGGCGTCCTCCGGACCCCACGACCAGACCTCCTCGGTCGGCGAGACCAGGGTGACCCCGAACTCCTCGGCCGGCGGCGCCTCCTCGTGCACCCCGAAGGAGAAGTTGCGCGTGCGCACCCCGAGGTGGGCCACGTGCCGGATCCGGTCGGTCGGCTCGGGCGGGATGCCGAGCGACTCGGCCACGTCGAGCGAGTGGGCCCAGGTCTCCATGAACCGGGCGGTCGCCATCGAGGTCGGGCTCATCGGCGGGCCGAACCACGGAAGCTTCTGGCCCGGGGGGAACGCGCGCAGCGTCCGCTGGAGGGACGCACGAGCGGCCTGCCAGCGGGCCAGGAGGTCGCCCGGGTCGGCCTCGGCCCCGGCCAGCGCCGCGGTGCCGGCGAACCCGTCCGGGTCGCCGATCGCCTGCATCACGACCTCGTCCCACTGCTCCTTGTCGGTCGCCGCGAGCACCGCGACCTCGTCGGTCCAGGCGAGGTGCGCGACCTGGGCGGCGACGTCCCAGCCGGCCGCGGGCGTCTCGGTGCGCCACGCGTCCTCGGTGAGATCGGCGACCATGCCCTCCAGCCGGGCACCCTCCGCCGAGAGGTCCGCGAGGACGGTGTCCAGGACGTCGTTCATGCGCTCTCCTTGGTCAGCTCGGCGTCGAGGACGCCGGCCCAGTGCCGCAGGATCCGGCGGCGCCGGACGCGGTCGTCGCTGATCGTGTTGGCCAGGCCCAGCCCACGCACCAGGTCGAGCGTGGCCTGCACGAGCTCACGGACGCCGGGCTGCTTCTCGTCGGCGCCGAGGAGCTCGACGGTGAGCCGGTGGGTCTCGCGGCCGACCTTCAGCTCCAGCGGCTCGACGGCGGCGCGCAGCTGGGCGTCGGTGCGGGCGGCGACCCAGAGCTCGAGGGCGGCGTTGAACACCGGGCTGGCGAAGTGGTCGCCGAGCATCTCCAGGATCGCCCGGGTGCGCTGGGCCCCGCGTGGCAGCTCGCCGGCCGCTCGCTGGAGCTCGACGCCGCGCTGCTTGCTGAGGTGCTCGACCGCGGCCAGCACGAGGTCGTTCTTCGTGGGGAAGTGGTGCAGCTGTGCGCCGCGGCTGACTCCGGCCCGCTCGGAGACGAGCGTGGTCGACGTGCCCGCGAAGCCGCGCTCGACCAGGCACTCGACGGCCGCGTCCAGGAGCCGCTGGCGCATCGCGCGCGAGCGCTCCTCCTGCGGGACACGGACCTGGGTCACCTCGTCATCGTGACGTGCTGCTAACAAACAGTCAAGACTGCTTCTTTGTGCTCCCTGCGACCAGGCAGCCGACCGCGCCGACCAGCGAGATGCCGGTCGCGACCAGCACCGCCTGGTCCCAGCCGACGTGGACCATCAGCACGGTGAAGACGGTGATCCCGCAGGCCGCACCCAGGTAACGAGCGGTGTTGTTCGAACCACTTCCCATCGCAGCCCGGTCCGGAGGCACGCTGGCCACCGCCTCCCGGCCGAGGACGGCGTTGAGCACGCCGGTGCCGATGCCGGCGACGAAGAACGCCGGGACCAGCCGCCACACGGACGAACCCGGCCCCACGCCGAGGCCCATCAGCTCGCCGACCGCGACCACGACCAGGGAGACCGCGATCAGGTGTGGCCCGTTGAGGCGTACGTCGACCCGCTTGATCAACAGCGAGGTGACGACACTGGTCACGGACCAGACCAGCGCGATGCCCGTCGCCGCCCAGAGCGAGCCGCCGAGCTCGGTCTGCACGAATGTCGGCGCGTTGGACGACATCGCGATGATGCCGCCGCCCACGACGAGTGCGCCCAGGTTGGCGGCGACATAGCGCGGGGAGCGCGCCAGCGACGGCTCGACCATCGGCTCCCGCGCGTGCAGCTCGACGACCGCGAACAACGCGAGCGCGAGGACGGCACCCACCAGCAGTCCGGCCACGAGGACGGTGAAGCCGGACCGGGACTGCGTCAAGCCGGTCAGGAGCAGGGTCATGGCCGTGACGAGCAGGACCAGTCCGGGCAGATCGAGCCGACGCGGGTGCTCCGCCGCCGACTCGGGCAGCAGACGCGCGCTCGGGACCACCAGGAGCAGCGTGGCGATCCCGACCACCAGGTAGGTCTCCCGCCACCCGCTCCCGACTCCGCCCATCGCGGCGGCGAGAACGACACCGGCCGCGATGCCGAGGCCGAGACTGGCGCCCCAGATGCCGATGGCGTGCGCCCGCTCCCTCGGGACGGTGAAGGCGTGGGCGAGGACCGCGAGACCGCACGCGAGCACAGCAGCCCCGCCGACACCTTCGAGGATTCGGGCGCCGACGAAGAGCACGCTCTCCCCGGCCAGCCCGCACACGATCGCCCCGACGCCCATCAGACCCAGGCCGGCGACGTAGGTCCGTCGCCGGCCGAGGGCGTCTCCGACCGCGCCGGACGGGAGCAGTGCGGCCGCCAGTCCGAGGCTCATCGAGCTGAGGATCCACGCCGTCGCTCCGGCACCTGCGCCGAGGTCCGCGACCGTGGTGGGCGTGGTGGCCACCGGGGTGACATAGGTGACCAGGACCAGCGCCGTGCCGATGCCGACCAGGGACAGCAGCCCACGGGTGGACCGATCGCTCCGGCGGGTCAGTTTGATTTCCGAACTCACCCGAGGGAGACTAGCACCCATGATCACGTTGGCCGACCTGCCGGGGCGTCCCTGCGCCATCGCCGCCTCGCTCGAGGTGGTGGGCGACCGCTGGGCGATGCTCGTGGTGCGCGAGGTCGCGCTGGGCAGCCACCGGTTCACCGAGATCGCCCGCGGCACCGGTGCGCCCCGCGATCGGCTGGCCGCGCGGCTCAAGGACCTGGTCGACGCCGGGGTGCTCGAGCGCCGGGCCTACTCCGACGCACCGCCGCGCTCGTCGTACCACCTGACCGAGTCCGGCCGCGAGCTGGTGCCGATCCTGGAGCAGCTCTACGGGTGGGGCCGCCGGCACGCGGTCGCGGCCGACGACCCCGACCGACGTCGACGTGCGCCTTGGCGCCTCGAGGAGACCCGATGACCACCACCGACTGGGGACCCGAGCAGTCCCGCACCGTCTCCTGGCACGACCCGGCGAAGCCGGCGGCGGTCGGGATGGCGATGCCGGGCATCGACTACCTGCGCGCGATCGCGGCAGGCGACGTCCCTCCGGCTCCGATCGCCCAGCTGCTGCAGTTCGACCTGACCGAGGCGGAGCCGGGCCGCGTCGTGTTCACCTGCACGCCCGACGCCTCGGCGTACAACCCGATCGGGGCGGTGCACGGCGGGCTGGTCTGCACCCTGCTCGACTCGGTCACCGGTTGCGCCCTGCACAGCACGCTGCCGGTGGGTCGTGGCTACACCTCGATCGAGATCAAGGTCAGCTATCTCAAGGCGGTACGCCGCGACAGCGGCCTGCTGACCGCGATCGGCACCGTCGTCAAGGCCGGCTCCCGGGTCGCGTTCACCGAGGGCGTCGTCACCGACGCCTCGGGAACGACCGTCGCCACGGCGACCGCGACGCTGCTGGTCTTCGACCTGCCGTCGTAGCCGCTGCGGTCCTCAGTCGAGCAGGGTCTCGACCACGAAGTCAGCGGCCAGCCGCTCGAACTCGGCGTGGTGGCGCAGCATCGCGTGCTTGCCGTCGGGCACCGTGACGTAGTCGACCTGCGTGGTACGGCGCAGGGTGCGGGCCAGCGCCAGCGACCTGGCCGGTGAGGCGATCCGGTCCGCGTCGCCGTGCACGATCAGCACCCGGCGGCCGGCCAGGTCGGCGGCGTCACTCGGGTAGACCCACGGGTTGAGCGCGACCACGCTGCGGACGGTCGGTCCGTCGCCGGCCAGCAGCGCTGCCCGCCCGCCGAGCGAGTGCCCGACCAGGGAGACCGGCAGGCCCGGATCGACCTGCTCCATCGCCCAGCGCGCGTCGTCGACCGGCGTGTGCGCGACGTCCCAGCCGCGGGCGGAGTTCAGCAGCCGGTAGACAGTCAGCCGGCCCCGGCCGGCGCGGGCGAGCCGGTGCGCCACCGGGATCATCCGGATCACCGAGAGCTGGGTCGGGCTGACCGCGGTGCGGTCGCGCCGGGCGGCACCTCCGTGCAGCACGATCACGACGCCCTCCGGATCCTTCGGCCGGCGGACCGGGACCAGGCGGGACTCGGTCATGCAGTACCTCCGACAGCGCGCAGCACGAAGTCACCCACCATGGGAAAACCCTAGGGCCGCGACACCGGACTGGTCCGCAGATCACCCGCACCTGCGAAATTCGGACGAATCGGAGAGAGTGGGGGACCAATAGTTCGATTCTCCTTGCAGGCATCCGACCGGCGACCTAGCGTCGGGCAGGAAGGGGGACGCATGTTGCGACGAGACCACCGCGTGGTGGCCTGGACACTGCTCGCCACGGCTTCCGTGGCCGTGGTGCCGGTCTTTGCTGCCGGCGCCCTGCGTGCTGCCCCGGCGCCCGTGGCCGACGGCGTCGCCGACGCCCCTGTCGCGGTGGTCGACGAGACCGCGAGCCCGTCGCCGTCCCCCACGCCGTCCGAGTCGCCGACCCCGACGCCCAGCGAGGAGCCGGCCCCTTCGCAGCCGCCCGCCACGACGCCGGCACCGCCGACCGAGCCGCAGCCCACCGACCCGGCACCGACCGGCGACCCGACCGGCCCGGTGTCGCCGTCCGCCACCGCCTCGACCTCGGCGACCGCCACCCCGACCGAGCAGCCGACGTCCACCCCGACGCCCAGCGAGCCGGTCCCGACGACCATCGACGGGCTCACCTTCAGCTACGACGTGACCGACGGGGTCGCCGGGCCGACCGGCACCTGCAGCGTGACCGCCGAGGCGCCTGCGCCCGCTTCCGCCGACGCCTCCGTGGCAGCGGGCAGTGACCAGGCAGCCAGCACCGCCGACACCGGGGCGACCACGACTCCGGTGGCGATCTCCTGCCTCTCGGTCACGAAGTACCAGCGCACGGGCAGCCAGGTGCGCTTCTCCGGTGACGCCACGCAGGGCGGCAAGCCCACGTCGTACTCGATCACCGTCATCGACGGTCGCGGCGCACGCGCCGACAGCTTCCGGATCGAGACCGGCAGCGGCTTCGTCGGCGGAGGAGCACTGACCGGCGGGTCGCTCAAGGTCCGCTGAACGTCACCCGTCCTGCTTGTCGACGAAGCAGTCGTAGAACGCGGTGCGCGAGACCCGTGCCCGCCTGCTCACGTCCTGGACGCTGGTGCCGGAGTAGCCGCGCTCGGCGACCACCTCGACGATCGCCTGCATGATCCGGCCGCGCTGCGACGCCGCGACCTCGTCCTCCGGCAGCGCCGACCGTCCTCGTGGCAGCTGCAGCCGCTCCGGCAGCAGGGTCAGTCGATGACGTGCGTCCCCGGGAAGACAGCGACGGTCCTGAGCGTGAACGCGATCCTTTGCGGGCGGCTGCGCTCAGGAGGCGAAACCGGCCCTTGACCTGCGGCGATGCCGCCCCCCGGGACTGCAGGCGCCGGAGCGGTGTTGCGAAGCCTTGCGAATCAAAGCGAGCCCATTCCGAGCCCTCCTGCCAGCGGGCTCCGACGGTCACAAGCGACTGCCGCCAACAACCCTGGCACCGCACCACGGAGCCGCTCGGCGCCAGGTTGAGCCCTAGCATCACATGTGAGTCACAGTGGGCTGAGGGCCGTCTGGCCGGCGAGTTCCTCAAGACCCTTCACAGTCCGTCGCCACCCGAGGGTTCGGATCTCCAAGTGGTGACCCTGGGTCAGGGGATCGAGCCTTGGGATGCCGAGCCGATGCTCGCTGACCTGCGCGGACGCCTCGCAGGTGTTCGCGGCTAACGGCGCCAGGGGTCGCCTTCGGCGCGGACGTACTGGCGCCACACGTATCGCCATGGGATGACGGCGAGGATGACGACGACCAGGCTGCAGTTGGTCGCGATCCGACTGAAGTCGGGGTCGAGGTCTCCGCTGACGGCCTTGGGGGTGGCGACGAGCCCGAGCCACAGCAGTTTCCAAGCCGACTCGAAGAGCAGGACGGGTAGGAGCTTGACCGGGTACCGCAGCCCGAGGAGGGCCAGGAGCGACATCGCGGTGAGCAGGCACAGGGTGGCTCCCTCGTACAGGGGGAGGTCGGACGCCTGCGGGAGGAGGGGCCACTTCACGATGACGAGTCCGAGGCCCATGAAGAGGTAGCCGGCGCGCATGAGGTTCAGGCGGGTCAGCGACGGGTCGCGTCGCGTGACGGCGGGCGATGTCTGTGTGGGGTGTGCGATGGCCATGATGGCTCCTTGTTTGGGTGTGGAGCGGGATGTTCGCGGTGTCGCAAGGGGGTGGACGCCCCGGCCCTGGGGGCTCGGGGCGTCCGTGTCGTGGACCTGGGGGTGCCACGACGGTCGCCAGGACCCGGTGGCCGGGGGACGCTCAACGGTGCCCTGGCGAGGCTCGACGGCGGCACGCCTGGGTTAGGCGGCGGCTCGGGTGAGGATGCGTGCCCGGAGGCGGTGCAGGCGGGGCATGAGCCCGTAGATGACGATGGGCACGGCGATGGTGGCCAGGACGAATGTCCGGAGGATGGATCCGCATGTCGCTCGAGCCAGGGCTTCGAGAGCGAGGTTGAGGACGGTGAGGGTCGGGAAGACCGCGATCCAGATCATGAGGGCGAGCTGGTGCTTGCTCGGCGGCCCGACGGGCCGCGGGCGAGGCGCCGGCGCTCTGCGTCGGGTTTGTGTTCGGGCGTGTGTTGGACATGACGATGCTCCTTGTTGACGGGTCGTGTGTTTCGGGTTGGGTGGGGTGATGCCGGGTGGGCCGGGCCCTCAGACGGGCAGGCCGAACCGATAGCCGGTCGACGGCGTGTTGTGCGTCGTCGTCGACGAGGTCGTTGTTGATGGCGATGGCGGCGGCGGACCCTTCGCCGGCGGCGGTGATGACCTGGGCGCGCGGGTTGACGGCGTTGCCGGCGGCCCAGACGCCCGGGATGCTGGTGCGGCCGGTCGGCGTCGACGGCGACCCAGCCGTTGTCGTCGACGGCGCAGCCGAGGTCGGTCAGGAGGGTCGTCGTTGGGGACGAACTGCGGGGCGGACGAACACGGCGGCACGCGGGCACGACGCGGCCGTCGGCGAGCTCGACGCCGGTGAGCTGGTCGTGGTCGACGACGAGCCGGGCGACCGGGCTCGTCGACGATGCCGATGGCGCGGGCGACGAGCTGTTCGCGCTGGTCAGCGGTCAGCGTTGCGCCGTTGGCGAAGAAGACGACGTCGTCGGACCACTGCCGGATGAGCTGGGCGTGGGCGACGGCCTCGGGGTGTGCCGCCGAGGACGCCGAGCGGCTGGTCGCGGACCTCGTAGCCGTGGCAGTACGGGCAGTGCAGGAGGTCGCGGCCCCACCGCTCGCGCACGCCGGGGATGTCGGGGATGTCGTCGCGCAGGCCGGTGGTGACCAGGACGCGGCGGGCGTGCAGCGTGCCGCCGTCCGCGAGTGCGACCTCGAACGCGCGGCCGTGGTGGCCGGCTGCGCGGGCTGATGGACGGTCGACGGTGCCGGCGACGAGCTGGCCGCCGTAGCCGGCGACCTCGTCGCGGCCGGCGGCGAGGAGCTCGGCGGGCGGCAGGCCGTCGCGGGACGAGGAAGCCCTGCATGTGGGCGGCCGGGGCGTTGCGCGGCTGGCCGGCGTCGATGACGGCGACGCTGTCGCCGGGCCCGGGTCAGGACCAGGGCCGCGGACAGACCGGCGGCACCACCGCCGATCGACCACCACGTCGTATCGTCGTTCATGGGCCAGTGTCTGGAGCGAGTCGTCGCGTCATGCCACGAGTGTTGCCGTTCCGAGAACGCCGCGATCAATGGACGTTGCCGTTTCCGGGAACCGCGCGGTCCACTGACGGTCCGATGGAGCGAGCTCGACACGATCGCTGCGGCCCTGGACCTGGTCGGCCCGCGGCTGCGCCGGGTCCGCGAGCAGCGGGGCATCACGTTGACCGAGGTGGCCGAGCGTGACCGGCATCTCCAAGAGCACCCTGTCGCGGCTCGAGAACGGGCAGCGCCGGCCGAGCCTGGAGCTGCTGCTCCCGCTGGCCCAGGCCTACCGGGTGCCGCTGGACGACCTCGTCGGGGCACCCGAGGTGGGCGACCCGCGGATCCGGCTCAAGCCTCGGCGCGTGAACGGCCGCACGGTCCTGCCGCTGACCCGTCACCCGGGCGGCGTCCAGGCCTGGAAGATCGTCATCCCGCGCCAGCCAGACGACACCGAAACCGCGCACCCACGACGGCTACGAGTGGCTCTACGTGCTCACCGGCCGGATGCGCCTGGTCCTCGGCGCCCGGGACCTGGTCCTCGGGCGAGGGCGAGGCCGCCGAGTTCGACACCCAGGTGCCGCACTGGTTCGGCAGCACCGGCGACGGCCCGGCCGAGGTGTTGAGCATCTTCGGCCGGCCCGGCGAGCAGATGCACGTGCGCGCCACCACCCGACGCGACCACGGGAAGGAGTAGGGCGCATGACGCGTGATGACGCTGCGCTCGTCGCGGGCTCGAGGAGCGACTCGTGACCCCGCTCGCCCCAGTCGAGACGAAGTTCTTCTTGCCACGCGCCCGCGACGGTGCGGTTGCGCGACCGCGTTTGGACGAGCAGCTGGGTCGCGGTAGCCGCCTGACCCTGGTCTCTGCGCCAGCCGGGTTCGGCAAGACCACCCTGGTTGGTACGTGGGTGTCTACGTTCGGCGGCGTCTACCGGAGCACGCGTGGCCTGGCTTTCCCTCGACTCCGGTGACCGGGACCCACAGACGTTCTGGACCTACCTGCTGACGGCGCTGGAACGGGCCGCGCCCGGCACCGGCTTCGGCAGGGCTCGCCAGGCTTCGGTTCGGACCAGGCGGTCGAGACGAGCCTGGCTGCGAGCGCTCAACGAGCTGAGCGTGCTCCCGGACGATGTCGTCCTGGTCCTCGACGACTACCACCTGGCAGAGAGCCCGGCCATCGAGTCTGGGATGGAGTTCCTTCTCGAGCGGCTCCCACCGCAGGCTGCGGGTGGTGCTCAGCACCCGAGCCGACCCGGGGCTACCCCTGGCACGGCTCCGTGCCCGCGGAGAGCTCACCGAGGTTCGGGCCGCCGACCTGCGATTCACCGATGGCGAGATCTCGGCGTTCCTGGCCGCCACGACCGGCCTGTCCCTCGGCGCCGAGGACCTGGCGGCACTCGGCCACCGCACGGAAGGGTGGGTTGCCTCGTTGCAGCTAGCCTCGATTTCGCTGCGGAACCGTGATGACCCGTCGGGCTTCATCGCCGGGTTCGCCGGCGATGACCGCTACGTCGTCGACTACCTCGTCGAGGAGGTCCTCGCCAAGGAGCCGGAAGAGGTCCGTGAGTTCCTTCTCCACACCTCGGTCCTCGACCAGCTCAGCGGCCCCCTGTGCGACGCGGTGACCGGCGGGACCAGCGGCACCCAGATGCTCGAGTCGCTGGAACGCCGCAACCTGTTCGTCGTTCCGCTCGATGACCGGCGGCGCTGGTACCGCTACCACCACCTGTTCGCCGACGTCCTTCAGGCACGCCTTCTTCAGCAGGACCCGGGCTTCATCCCAGGGCTCCACCGCCGCGCCTCGGCCTGGTACGCCGACGCCGGCCAACCCGAGGAAGCGGTAGTCCACGCGTTGGCTGCCGGTGAGGTGGGCCGCGCCGCCGACCTGGTCGAGCTGGCCCTTCCCGACCTGCGGCGAAACCGTCGCGAGAGTCTGCTGCGCCGTTGGGCGGCCGAGCTCCCAGACGAGGTCGTCCGCGACCGCCCGGTGCTAGCCATCGGTCTGGTAGGCGGGCTGATGTCCAGCAACGACTTCGCCGACGTCGAGCAGCGCTTGGGTGAGGTGGAGCACATGCTCACCCGTCCGGCTGCTGAGTTGGTGGTTCTCGACTCCAAGGAGCTCGGTCGTGTCCCGGCCGCAGTACAGACGTACCGGGCAGGTCTGACCCTGGTGGCTGGAGATCTGGCCGGTGCCATCGGCCACGCCCAGTCGGCGGTCGACCAGGCCCCGGAGGGAGACGACCTCACCCGCTCAGCGGCGGCCGGCTTGTCAGGCTTGGCGAGCTGGGCGGGGGGCGACATCGCGGCCGCCCACCAGGCCTACACCGCCTGCGCCGAGGGCCTGACCCGGATCGACCACATTGCTGACGTACTGGGATGCTCGCTCACCCTGGCCGACATGGAGCTCGCCCTCGGTCGCCTCGGCGATGCCGAACGGACTCTCCGGCGTGCGCTCGACCTTGCCGCTGAACACCACCAAGCCATCCCCGGCCCTGCTGGCCCGGCCCGCCCCGCTGGCCCTGCTGACCCTGCTGGCCCCGACAGCCCTCGCGGCCCGGGTCGACCGGGGTCGATGCGAGGCACCGCGGACATGCTGGTCGGGTTGAGCCGCTGCGCCTGGCACCGCAACGATCTGGACGGGGCAACCGACCTCCTGCGCCGCGCCAACGAGCTCGGGGAGTCGGCCGGGCTGCCCCAGCACCCGTACCGGTGGCGCGTCGCGTTGGCCCGGCTCCGGGTGGCCGACCGGGACTACCCCGCAGCCGTCGAGCTGCTCGACGAGGCCGAACGCGTCTACGTCGCCGACTTCTCGCCTCAGGTCCACCCCATCCACGCCACCAGGGCCCGGGTGTTGCTCGCGGCCGGCGACCTGACCTTGGCAGCGGACTGGGCACAACGGCACGACCTCAGCGCCCACGATGAGGTGTCCTACCTGCGCGAGTACGAGCACCTCACCCTGGCGCGTGTCCTCCTCGCCCAGCACCTCGCCGCTGCGGTCCCGGACCAGCTCCACGCTGCCGTCACCCTCCTGGACCGGCTGCTGGCGGCCGCCGAGGCCGGTCGCAGGCTCGGCACCGTCATCGAGATCGAGGTCCTGCGCGCCTCAGCGCTCACAGCGGCCGGTGACGAGGTGGCCGCCATGTCCGCGTTCGAGCACGCCATCGATCTGGCCGAACCCGACGGCTGGATGCGGTTCTTCGTGGACGCACCAGCGGCCCTGGCTCCCCTGCTGAGCACCGTGGCCGACCGTCGCCGCGACTCTGGCTTCGTGCGCCGACTGGCGGCAGGGGCCAACCCCGTCCACCAGCTCACGAACCTGACGGGGGGAACGGGGCCCTCGCCCAGCGCCCGGGCGTTGGCCGAGCCGCTGAGCGACCGGGAGCTCGACGTGCTGCGCCTGCTGGCCTCGGACCTCGACGGCCCAGCCATCGCCCGCGAGCTCGTCGTCTCCCTGAACACCGTGCGGACCCACACCAAGCACATCTACACCAAGCTCGACGTCAACACCCGAGGCGCGGCGGTCAGCCGAGCCCACCAGCTCGGTGTCTTCCGACACTCGCCCGGACGCTGACGCTTCACACCCCAAGATCACCATCCAAGATCACCACCCGGGTCACATCACATGGTGATGTGGGCTCACCACATCGCTTCCTAGGTTCAGGTCCATCGCCGAGCACCCGCTCGAGCAGAACCCAGGAGCCAACCATGACCGTGACCACCACCGGCCTCACCAAGGCTGCCGGACTCGCAGCAGCAACCGCCGGCGCCATCTTCATCGCCGTCCAGATCAACCACCCCGGCGCGGACGCCTTCCTGACCGACACGAACGAATGGGTGGTGCGCTGCATCGCCAAGGCCGTCATGGCAGCCCTCGCCCTGGCCGGCATCACCGGCATGTACCTGCGCCAGGTCCGCCAGATGCGGCTCCTCGGCCTCATCGGGTACCTGATGTTCGCGGTCGGCTACCTGCTGATCTTCAGCACCGTGCTGATGGCCGCCGCCTTCCTCCCCGCGCTGACCGACACCGCTCCGCAGTTCGTCAACGACGTCGTGGCCGCCAACGAGGGCGCCAAACCGGTCGGCGACATCGGCCACCTCCAGGTCCTGTTCAACATCACCGGCGCCTGCTACCTGCTCGGCGGACTGGCCTTCGGCATCGCCCTGTTCCGGGCCAACATCCTCGCTCGCTGGGCAGCGGTCCTGCTGGCTGCCTCGACCGTCGGCACTGCCGCGCTGGCGTTCCTCCCCGAGGCCTTCAACCGGCCCATGGCCGTCCCCGAGGGCATCGCCCTCATCGGTCTCGGCGTCTCGCTGTGGCGCACCCAGCGCAGCGACGCCCACCCGACCCGTGAGACCGCCTCCGGCGAGCCGTACGCAGTCCGATGAACACACAACCCACGAACCCGCCAGCCGGAGCGACCCACCCGGCCACCGCAGGGTCGCCCGGGACAGGGTCGAGGGTTAGCCGCGACCGGCCACGGAGCTGGCCGGTACCGGTCTCCCTGATCGTGCTGTCGGCCATCCCCCTGACAGCCGGCATTCTGCGGCTGGTCCAGCTCGCCGGCGGCCCGGCCGCTCCTCCCGGCCGACGACCGGTTCGCAGGCTTCCCGCTCGCGCTGGTGACGCACATCGTCGGAGCCGCCGTCTTCGCCCTGGTCGGCGCCTTCCAGTTCGTTCCCAAGATTCGTCGCCGGCACCCGAACTGGCACCGCCGAGCCGGCCGGGTCCTGGTCCTCGCCGGCCTGATGGTCGCCGGATCGGCCCTGTGGCTGACCCTGTTCTACGACCCGCAACCCGGCACCGGTCACCTGCTGTACGCGCTCCGCTTGGTCTTCGGGCCTGCCATGGCAACCTGCCTGGTCCTCGGGTTCACCGCCATCCGGCGCCGCGACATCCCCGCCCACCGCGCCTGGATGATCCGCGCCTACGCCATCGGCCTGGCAGCCGGCACCCAGGTCTTCAGCGAGGGCATCGGTGAGGCCATCCTCGGCACCGGCGAACTCCGCGGCGACCTCGCGAAGGGGGCCGGCTGGGTCATCAACCTCGCGGTCGCCGAATGGGCCATCCGCCGCCCCACACGGCGCCGGAAGCAGCGCCAACGCCTCACGAGCCCCAGCACCGCGACCACACCCCCCGCAGGAGCACCCTCATGAACACCGTCCGCCTCACCGCCGAGCCTGACGCGGCAGGCACCTACGCGTTCCAGCTAGCAGGCCACCTCGACGACCACTGGTCGACCCGGTTCGAAGGCGTCACCTGCATCGCAACAACGACGGCTCCACGACACTGACCGCCGACGTCATCGACCAAGCCCAGCTGCACGGGCTGCTCGCGCGCATCCGAGACGTCGGAGTCACCCTCGTCGCGCTCAACCCAGTCGACGCGCCCGTGTCTGACACCCCCGCGTCCGACAACCGAGCCACCCCCACCACCATCGAGCCCGCGGCCCAACCCGTGCTCGCCAGGTCACTGTCCACAGAACGGCTCGTCCTCCGACCGGCGGTCGACGGTGACGCGGACGTCACGTGGAAGTTCCGGCAGCTGGAGTCCGTCAACGAGTGGCTCACCGGCTGCTCCCGCCGACCTCGACGCCTACCGCGACCAGTTCTGCGACCCGGCCCGCCTCGCCACCACCGTCATCGTGGAACTCCCGGCCGGTCCCGGACAGCCGGCGCCTCAGGTCATCGGCGACTTCATGCTGCGCCGCGAAGACGCCTGGGCCCAGCTCGACGTCGCCGACGATGCCGAAGGGCGCCCAGGCCGAGCTCGGCTGGGTGCTCGACCCCGCCTACGTCGGGCACGGCTACGCGACCGAAGCAGTCAGGGAGCTGCTGCGCTACAGCTTCGAGGACCTCGGTGTGCACAGAGTCGTGGCCAACTGCTTCCTCGGCAACGAGGCGTCGTGGCGGCTGATGGAACGAGTCGGGATGCGCCGCGAGACTCCACGCGGTCGCCGAGTCACTCCACCGCTCCGGGCAGTGGCTCGACATCGTCGGCTACGCGCTGCTGGCCGACGAGTGGAGGGACCTGCCCGACTCGACCCGGCGGAGACACCGCGAGCCTCGCTCGCACCCGTAGCGGCAAACCCGCCGCCTTGCCGACCCAAGGCATCTCAAAGTCTCACTCATCCGAAACCCGGCACCACCAACAGGAGGCACATCATGGAAATCTCCAACCGCAACCTCATCCGCTGGGCCGGGCTGTCAGCCCTCCTCGCGGGAGTCTGCTACGTGATCGTCGGGGTGTTCCATCCCCCGAACGTGGCCTCCTCGGTCACCACCGACCGGTGGGTCGCGGTGCACATCTTCGCGTGCGCGATGTGCTTCTTCGGCCTCGTGGGCATGGCGGGCCTCTACGCCAAACAAGCCCTCAAGACCGGATGGCTCAGCCTGGTGGGCTACGTCTTGGTCAGCCTCTGGTTCGTTGTGATCATGGGGTTCAGCTTCGTTGAGGCATTCGTCCTGCCGCACGTGGCCACGACGACGCCGGGCTTCATGGCCGCCTGGATGGGCATGTTCAACGGCTCGTCCGGCAGCTTCGACCTCGGTGTCCTGCCGACCCTGTGGACGCTGACAGCGCCGCTCTACATGCTCGGCGGCCTGGCCTTCGGCATCGCTACTTTCCGCGCCGCGGTCCTGCCCCGCTGGGCCGGCGCACTGTTGGCTCTGGGGACCGTGCTGGCTCCGTTGGCCGCAGTCGTTCCCAACGGCGCCCAGCCGAAGGCGGCGGTACCGGTGGGCCTGGCGCTGGTCTGGCTCGGCTACGCCGTGTGGTCAGAACGCCAAGGACAGACATCCGAGGCCGCCGCCCAGCAGCCCAAGGTGGCGGCGGCGACACCGCGACCGTAACGCCGAACAGCACGCGCATGGTGGCGTGCTGTGGTCGATCTGCCGGCCTGCGTGGCGCCTGGGCGTTGCGGCATCCCGTTTCCCGGGTTCGGCAACACGAGTTGTGGTTGGCTCCGGTCCCGAGGACGCTCGATGACAAGCACACGACGTGGTCGCCCGAGGTCTCGACCTATCCGCATCCGCTCAACTCACGTCGGAACACGCCTGTCGGTCACTGCCGTGCAGGTGCCATCTCGCACATGCCATCGGCGATGCCGTCGGCAGGAGGGAGCTCGTCATGAGCTCGAGAAGTAGCACTGCGACCGCCGTCGGCATCTTGTTCTTCGTGCAGATGGCGACCGCCATGGTCGGTACCAGCCTGATCTCGGCGTTCACCGACAGTGACGCCAGACGAACGACGCTGACCGTGGGTGTCCTGTTCACGATCCTCGCCGGACTCGCCGTCGTTGCCATCGGACTGCTCATGTATCCCGTCCTGAAGGCTGTCGATGCCCGACTGGCCATCTGGTACCCGGTGTTACGCATCGTCGAGTTCACCGTCTCTGCGGCCTGCGGCATGTACCTCATGGCCCAGCTGGTAGCCGTGCCCAACCACCTGCTGTGGGTATATGTCCCAACAGCTGCAGGTGGGCTCATCCTCACGTACCTGCTGTTCGTGTCACGGCTGGTTCCGCGACCCATCGCCATGCTCGGGCTCGTCGGCTACGCATGCCTGGCCGTCGGTGTGCCGATGGACCTTCTCGGCGTCCTGGACCTGGACTCTGGTGCGGGGCAGGTCCTCCTCGTACCCGGGTTCCTCTTCGAGGCGGTGGCACTGCCCATCTGGCTGCTCGTCAAGGGATTCCAGACACCGGGTCGGGCGGCGACGTACTCGGCTCCGACGCACGCAACGACGGCCTGACAGCGGTCGACCCGGGCTTACGAGAACCCCCAGGGACCGACTGGGTCTGCTGAACGATCAGGGGACTCACTACACCACTCCCGGGGACGTCACCCACTGCCAGCGCTCGCAGCGGCTCGCTGCCCTGACGCAGGAGATCTGGTACGACGACCTGTGCGCTCCGACGAGCAGGTCGTGCTCGGCCACGAGTTCGTCGCCGAGGTCGTCGATCGCGGACCGAAGACCGAGGGGCACCTGACGGTCGGCTGGCACGCGGTCGACCGCGGCGAGGTCGGCGGCAACCGCGTGCGGCGGGTCGAGTGCGTCGGCGTCCCGGGGGTGCTCGACCAGGTGATCTCCGGTGCGCCGTTGTTCTCGCGGGGTCGGGGTGGCCGGCGCGTTCGAGGTGCTCGGTGGTGCCGAGCGGCACGCCGAGGGTGCTGGTCGACCCGGCGCTGGCGAGCAGCAAGATCGTCAGCGTCTGAGCAGGGGCACGTCGAGGCGGCGGACCAGCTCGTCGTGCGTCATGCCGTGCACCGCGGTCACCGTCACGCCCTCCTCGCCGATCTCGAACGTCGCGACGTCGGTGTACACCCGGTCGACGCAGCCGACGCCGGTCAACGGGTAGCTGCAGTCCGGCACCAGCTTGGGCGAGCCGTCCTTCGCGAAGAGCGTCATCATCACGAACACGCGCTTCGCGCCGATCGCCAGGTCCATCGCGCCGCCCACCCCGGGGATCGCGTCGGGGGCGCCCGTGTGCCAGTTGGCGAGGTCACCGCCGGCCGAGACCTGGAACGCGCCGAGCACGCACACGTCGAGGTGGCCGCCGCGCATCATCGCGAACGAGTCCGCGTGGTGGAAGTACGACGCGCCGGGCAGCTCGGTGACGGGCACCTTGCCTGCGTTCGTGAGGTCGAGGTCGACGTCGTCGCCGTGCGCGTGCGGACCCATCCCGAGCATGCCGTTCTCGGTGTGGAGCACGACGCCCTGCTCGTGGCGGAGGTGGTCGGCCACCCGGGTGGGCTGACCGATGCCGAGGTTGACGAAGGAGCCCGGCGGGATGTCGCGGGCCACCGCGGCGGCCAGCTCGTCCTGGGACAGGCTCACGGGGTGACCACCACCCGGTCGACGTAGATGCCGGGCGTGACCACGGCCTCGGGGTCCAGCGCTCCGGCGTCGACCACCTCACGCACCTGCGCCACGACCGTCGTCGCGGCGGTGGCCATCACCGGGCCGAAGTTGCGGGCCGTGCGGCGGTAGACGAGGTTGCCCGCGGTGTCGGCGCGGTGTGCGCCGATCAGGGCGAGGTCACCCTTGATCGGGTACTCGAGCACGTAGTCGCGGCCGTCGATGGTGCGCGCCTCCTTGCCCTCGGCGAGCGGCGTGCCGACACCGGTCGGGCAGAAGAACGCGCCGATCCCGGCCCCGGCGGCGCGCATCCGCTCGGCGAGGTTGCCCTGCGGGACGAGCTCGAGCTCGATCCGTCCGGACCGGTAGAGGTCCTCGAAGACCCAGGAGTCGCTCTGCCGTGGGAACGAGCAGATCACCCGACGTACCCGGCCCGCGGCGAGCAGCGCGGCCAGGCCGGTGTCGCCGTTGCCGGCGTTGTTGCTGACCACGGTGAGGTCGGTGGCGCCCTGCCGGATCAGCGCCTCGATCAGGGCCACCGGCATGCCGGCCATGCCGAAGCCGCCGACCAGCACCGTCGCGCCGTCCTCGGTGCCGGCCACCGCCGCATCGGTGTCGTCGGCGACGATCACGCGGCGTCGACGTTCTCGAGCACCACGGCGAGCGCCTGGCCGACGCCGATGCAGATCGCGGCGACGCCCCAGCGGTCACCGCTCTCGCGCAGCCGGCCGGCGAGCGTGCCGACGACGCGGGCGCCAGAGGCGCCCAGCGGGTGCCCGATCGCGATCGCGCCGCCCTTGGCGTTGACGATCTCGGGGTCGCGCAGACCCTCCGCGGTCCAGGCGTCCACGCAGGCGAGGGACTGCACGGCGAACGCCTCGTTGAGCTCGACGGCGGCGACGTCGGACCAGCCGATGCCGGCCCGCTGCAGCGCCTTCGCCGCGGCCTCGACGGGCGCGTAGCCGAACAGCTGCGGCTCGACCGCGTGCACGCCGCGGCCCGCGACGCGCGCCATCGGGGCCAGCCCGATCCGGTCCCCGGCTGCAGCCGAGCCGACCAGCAGGGCGGCGGCGCCGTCGTTCAGCGGTGAGGCGTTCGCTGCGGTGATCGTGCCGTCGGGGCGGAAGCTGGGCTTGAGCCCGGCGAGCTTCTCCGCGGTGCTGCCCGGGCGGATGCCCTCGTCCCGGTCGAGGTCGACGCCGGGCACCGGCACCACGAGTGCGTCGTAGAAGCCGGCGTTCCAGGCGTCGTCGGCGAGGTTGTGCGAGCGGGCCGCGAACTCGTCCTGCCGTTCGCGGCCGATGCCGAACCTGTCGGCGAGCAGCTCGTTGCACTCACCCAACGAGATCGTCCACTCCGCCGGCATCTGATCGTTGACGAGTCGCCAGCCGAGGGTGGTCGAGACCGCCTCGAGGTTGCCGGCCGGGAACCCGCGGGAGGGCTTGGGCAGCACCCACGGCGCACGGGTCATCGACTCCACGCCACCCGCGACGACGACGTCCGCGTCGCCCGCCTCGACGGTGCGCGAAGCCGTCATCAGCGCCTCCAGGCTGGAGCCGCACAGGCGGTTGACGGTGGCGCCGGGGACCGAGACCGGGAGGCCGGCGAGCAGCACCGCCATCCGGGCCACGTTGCGGTTGTCCTCGCCTGCGCCGTTGGCCAGACCCCACTGGACATCCGCGATCTCCGAGCGGTCGAGGTCCGGCGCCTGGTCGAGCAGGCCGGTGAGCGCGGCTGCCGCGAGGTCGTCGGGGCGTACGCCGGCGAGCGCTCCGCCGAACCTCCCGAACGGGGTGCGGGCGGCGGCGTACAGCAAGGCGTCGGTCACTGGTCCTCCATCTCGTCGAGCACGCCCTCCGCGATGCGGAAGGCGGTGTTGGCGGCAGGGACGCCGCAGTAGATCGCGGTCTGGAGCAGGCACTCCTTGATCTCGTCCACGCTGAGCCCGTTGGTGCGGGCCGCGCGCACGTGGAGGGCGAGCTCCTCGTGGTGGCCGCCGGCGACCAGGGCGGTCAGGGTGATCAGGGAGCGGCTGCGCCGGTCCAGGCCGGGGCGGGTCCAGATCCCGCCCCAGGCGTAGTCGGTGATCAGGGCCTGGAAGTCGCGGGTGAACTCCGTGGTCGCCGCGACCGAGCGGTCGACGTGGGCGTCGCCGAGCACCTCGCGGCGGACACCGAGCCCAGCGGCGTGGAGCGCGGGCGCTGGACTCTCGGGCTCTTCGCCGCTGAGGTGACGGAGGACGAGGTCGGCCACCTCCTCCGGTCGCTCGGCCGGCAGCAGGTGGCTGGCGCCGTCGAGCACGACCAGCCGCCCGTCACGGACCCCCTCGACGATCTCGCGCAGCGAGGCAGGCGGCGTCACCGGGTCGGCGGCACCGGCGATCGCCAGCACAGGCTGGGAAATCTCGCTCAGTCGGCCGCGGACGTCGTACGTGGCGAGCGCGTCGCAGGATCGCGCGTAGCCCTCGCGATCGGCGTCGCTCAGCGCGTGCAGCAGGGCCGAGGCGGTCGCGGGGTCACGCTCGGTGAAGTCGGGTGCGAACCAGCGCTGGGCGGACGCCTCGACCAGCGCGGGAGTGCCGGAGGCCAGGACCGAGGCGGCGCGGTCGGCCCAGCCCGCGGGGTCGCCGATCTGCGCACCGGTGGCCAGCAGCACCACGGACTCGACGCGCTGGGGTGCGGCCAGGAGCAGCTCCAGCCCGACCGCGCCGCCGAGCGAGACCCCGGCGTAGTGGAACGCGATGCCCTGCAAGCCACGCTCGGCGAGCATGTCGTCGACCAGGCCGAGCACGGCGGTCGCGAGGTCGGCGACCTCGAACGGCTCGGCGGGGTAGCTGTTGGTGCCGTGGCCGGGGAGGTCCCAGGCCAGCACCTCGAAGGACCGGGAGAGCCGTGCGGCGCACGATCCCCAGAGGGCCTGGGCGGAGGTGCCGAGCGAGGGACCGAGGACCAGCAGCGGCAGCTTCGGCGAGCCGCCCAGGCGCTGGGCGGTGATCCGGGGAACGGTCATCGAGGGGCCTCCTGGGCACGGACGAGGACGGCGTCGACGAGGGCGCCCGCGGCGCCCAGGTAGTCGCCGGTGGGCTGGTGGCCGGCAACCTCGGCCAGACTCTGCTGCTCGGCGTGTACGGCGTCGCGCGCGGCCCCGAGGGTCTGCGCCATCCGGTCCGGATGCACCTGCAGGCCCGTGAGCAGCTCGTCGGTCTGGCCGGCGGCGACGAGCACCCGGCGGACCAGGGTGCGCAGGGTCGCCCACTCGGCGTGCCAGGCCCCGGCCGCCCGCTCGTCGGCCTGCTCGGCGGCGGCCGCGTGCAGGGTCGCGGCGAGGTGCGGGGTGGTCAGCGCTGCCCGTCGTACCAGCGTCGACAGCACCGGGTTGGCCTTGTGCGGCAACGTCGACGAGCCACCGCCGGCCCCCTCGGAGAGCTCCCCGATCTCGGGCCGCGAAAGGGTGAGGACGTCGTTCGCGATCCGGGACCACGCGGCTGTGCAGCGGGTCAGCGCGTCACCGATCCGGGTGACGGCGGACCGGTTCGTGTGCCAGGGCAGGGCGTCGGCGAGGCCCAGCCCTTGGGCCAGCCCGGACCGGGCGGCGCCCGGGTCGAGACCGATCTCGACGATGCCGGCCATCGTGCCGGCGGCTCCGCCGCACTGCACCGGGAAGGTGAGTGCGGTGACGTCGTCACGGGCGTCGAGCACACCGGAGAGCCAGGTGGCGGCCTTGAGCCCGAAGGTGGTCGGCACCGCGTGCTGGGTCAGGGTGCGGGCGACCATCGGGGTGTCCCGGTGCGCTTCGACCAGGGCGACCAGGGCAGTGACCTGCGCGTCCAGCGCGGCACGCAGCGCAGCCGTGGCGTCGCGGGTGGACAGCATCAGTGCGGAGTCGAGCACGTCCTGGCTGGTCAGCCCGCGGTGCAACAGCCGGCCAGTCTCGTCGGGCACCGCGTCACGCAGGGCGGCGACCAGCGGGATCAAGGGGTTGCCACCGGCCTCGGCGTCGGTGCCGATCGCTTCGTGGTCGAGGCCGCGCGGGAGAGTCGCCTCGTGACCGAGGACGCCCAGCCAGGCCTCCTCCACGTCGACCAGGGCCGCGAGGAACCGGGCGTCGGTGAGGTGGTCGCCGGCACGCTCGTCGCCGGGCCAGAACAGGTCGCTCACGAGTTCAGTGTCGCGGGTACTGCAGGAAGACGGTCTCCCCGTCTCCCTGCAGCCGGATGTCGAAGGTGAACCCGCGCCCGTCGGCGCGTGCGAGCAGGGTCTCGCGCCGGTCCGGGGCGACGGAGGCCAGGAACGGGTCGTCGGCGGCGCCGGGCAGGTAGGCCCGCGTGAACAGCCGGTCGAGCAGCCCGCGGGCGAACACGGTCAGCGCGAAGAACGGGGCACCGGGCGTGAGGGTGGTGAACGAGTAGCGGCCCTCGGCGTCGGTCTCCTCCCGACCCCACCCGGTGAAGTCGCCGCCGCGCTGCAGGGATCCGGGTTGCTGGACCACGGCGCCGGCTGCGTCGGCCTGCCAGAGCTCGACGAGGGCATCGGGCACCGGGTCACCGGCGCCGTCGAGCACCCGACCGTGCAGGCGGACCGCGCCCGGGTGGTCGGCGGGCACGAGCAGGTCGCCCCCGTCGTACGGCAGGGCGATGCCGAAGAACGGACCCACCGTCTGGCCCGGCGTCGAGGGCAGGCTCATGCGTCGTCCTCCATCAGGGTGCGGTGCGGGCCGGTGAGCACGACGTCCCAGCGGTAGCCGGTGGCCCACTCGGGCGTCGTCACGTCGTGGTCGTACGACGCGACCATGCGCTCACGCGCCTTCGGGTCGACCACGGACTGGTAGATCGGGTCGAGCCCGAACAGCGCGTCGCCGGGGAAGTACATCTGGGTCACCATTCGCTGGGTGAAGTCCGTGCCGAACAGCGAGAAGTGGATGTGCGCGGGACGCCAGGCGTTGCGGTGGTTGCGCCACGGGTAGGGCCCCGGCTTGATCGTGGTGAACGTGTAGGTCCCGTCGGCGTCGGTCAGGCAGCGTCCGACCCCGGTGAAGTTCGGGTCGAGCGCGGCCGGGTGCTGGTCGCGCTGGTGCAGGTAGCGACCGCCCGCGTTGGCCTGCCAGATCTCGACCAGCTGGTGCCGCACCGGGCGGCCGTCGCCGTCGAGGACCCGCCCGGTCAGCAGCATCCGCTCGCCGATCGGCTCACCGCCCTGCGAGGTGGTGAGGTCGGCCTCGTCCGGGTCGACGTCGAGGTGGCCGAAGACCGGCGACCAGAGCTCGACACCTTCAGGGTCCGCCTGCTGGAGGTCCTTGGTGGGGTGCCGCAGGATGCTGCTGCGGTAGGGCTCGTAGTCGAGCCGGGTGTGGCTCTCCTCGACGCCGGCGCGCTCGTAGTCCTGCTGCAGCAACGCGATCTGCTCCGAGATCTCCGCCTGGCTCGTCATGTCCGCAGGCTACGACCCCGGCACTCGGAGCCGCTTCACCTGGCTTCCGCTCAGTGGAAGGATGGGCTGGAAGTCTCCCGGGGTCCGCTGTCACGGTGACGAGGTCCCCCTTCTCGGTAGGAGCAGATGATGACCTCGACCTCGACGCGGACCGGCCGGCCCGCGACCTCTTCCGCCAGCCTCTGGCCGGTGATCCTGTGCTGGGTGGCCGTCGCTCTCGACGGCTTCGACCTGGTCGTGCTGGGTGCGGTGATCCCGACGATCTCGAAGACCGGCGCTCTCGGCTTCACCGACGCCTCGCTGACCACCGCGTCCACGATCGGGTTGGTCGGCGTCGGCATCGGCGCGGTGATGATCGGGCCGCTCACCGACCGGTTCGGCCGTCGTACCTCCCTGATCAGCAGCATCGCGGTGTTCTCCGTGCTCACGGTGGCGATCGCGTTCGCGCCCGACGTGGCCACCTTCATCGCGCTCCGGTTCCTGGCCGGCCTCGGCCTCGGTGCCTGCCTCCCGACGGCACTGACCTTCATGACCGAGCACGCGCGCTCCGGTCGCGGCGGCACCGCAGTGACGCGCACCATGACCGGCTACCACGTGGGCGCGGTGCTGACCGCGCTGCTCGCGCTGTGGCTCGTCGACGCCTACGGCTGGGAGTCGATGTTCGTGGTCGGCGGCCTCGCCGGGCTGCTCACGCTGCCGCTGATGTGGGCGAAGCTGCCCGAGTCGGAGACCTACCTGCAGGCGGTCGCCGACCGCGAGCAGGGCCGCGCAGTCGACGTACGACGCAGCAGCGACGTGGTGAAGGGCGGCTACCTGCGCGTCAGCATCGGCCTGTGGGTCGCGTCGTTCATGGGGCTGCTGCTGGTCTACGGCCTGAACACCTGGCTGCCCAAGATCATGGGAGAGGCCGGCTACTCGATCAAGGCCGGCACCGGCCTGCTGCTGGCGCTCAACGTGGGCGCCGTGATCGGTCTCCTCGTGGCCGGCACCATCTCCGACGCGCGCGGCAACAAGCGGACCGTGCTGCTGTGGTTCGGGCTCGCCGCGATCTTCCTCGCGCTGCTCTCGGTCAGGCTCGAGAGCACCGTGCTGGTCTACGTCGCCGTCCTGCTCTCCGGCATCTTCGTGTTCAGCGCCCAGGTGCTCGTCTACGCGTTCGTCGGACACCTCTACCCGCCGGAGATCCGCGGCACCGCCCTCGGCATGGCCGCGGGCGTGGGCCGGATCGGCGCGATCGTCGGACCGTTCCTGGGTGGCGCCCTGGTGACCGCCGGGATCGCCTACCCGTGGGGCTTCTACGCGTTCGCGGTCGCGGCCGTGCTCGCCGTCGCCGCCCTGGCGACCGTCCCCGCCCACATGCACCGCTCCACGGCGGCCTGACCTCCGTGCGCACGCGGGAAGATGTCCGGATGGCGGGGAACGGCTCTTCCCATGGCGCGAGCGTCACCAGTCGTGCGCTCGCGCTGGTCGGCGCGTTCGACGAGGACCATCGACAGCTCAGCCTGACCGACCTCGCCGAGCGAGCGGACCTTCCTCTGACGACGGCCCACCGGCTGGTGGCCGAGCTCGTCGCGTGGGGCGCCCTTGCCCGCGAGCCTTCCGGCAGCTACGTGATCGGCCGCCGGCTGTGGGACGTCGGCCTGCTGGCGCCCGTGCAGGCCGATCTGGTGGAGGTCGCCTCCCCGTTCATGCACGACCTTTACGGCGCCACGCTCGCCACCGTCCACCTCGCGGTGCGTGACGGGGTGGAGGTGCTCTACCTCGAGCGCCTGCGCGGACACGCGTCCGTCCCCATCGTCAGCACCGTCGGCTCGCGGCTGCCGATGCACGCCACCGGCGTCGGCAAGGTGCTGCTCGCGCACGCGCCGGCAGAGGTGCAGGCCCGCGCGCTGACCGACCTCGAGCGCGTCACGCCGTACACGATCACCCAGCCGGGCACGCTGCGCCGCCAGCTCGACCGGGTGGTCCGGGACGGCTACGCGACGACCGTCGAGGAGATGAGTCTCGGCGGTTGCTCGGTGGCGGTGCCCATCCGGCGCGGTGACCAGGTGGTGGCCTCGATCGGGATGGTGGTCCCCAGTCTCAAGGCGACCCGGGCCCGTCTGGTCTCGGCACTCCAGGTGGCGGCGCGCGGGATCGAGCGCGGGCTCACGAACGGCGCCCGATGACCGAGATCCGCACCCAGGTCGTGATCATCGGCGCCGGTCCGTCCGGGATGCTGCTCTCCCACCTCCTCGACGCCCGCGGTGTGGAGTCGGTGGTCCTCGAGACCCGCTCCGAGGAGTACGTCGCGAGCCGGATCCGGGCCGGGATCCTCGAGCAGTCGTCGGTCGACCTGCTCCGCTCGTGCGGGCTCGGTGAGCGTCTCGACGCCGAGGGCGACCAGCACAGCGGCATCTACCTGCAGTGGCCGCACGAGCGGCACCACGTGGACTTCACCCGGCTGACCGACCGCTCCGTGTGGGTCTACGGGCAGACCGAGGTGCAGAAGGACCTGGTCGCCGCGCGACGAGCCGCCGGCCAGGTGGTCCACTACGGGATCGAGGACACCGCGCTCCACGACCTCGGCACCGAGCGGCCGTCGGTCACGTTCACCGACCCCTCAGGAGGTACGACGCGGGTGCGGGCCGACGTGGTCGTCGGCTGCGACGGGTCGTTCGGTCCGAGCCGCACCGCGATGCCGGGCGCCGTACGCCACCAGTGGGAGAAGACCTACCCCTACTCGTGGCTCGGCATCCTGGCCGACGTCGCTCCCTCGACCGACGAGCTGATCTACGCCTGGCACCCGGACGGCTTCGCGATGCACTCGATGCGCTCGGCGAGCGTCTCCCGGCTCTACCTCCAGGTGCCGAACGGCACCTCGCTCGACGAGTGGTCCGACGACCGGATCTGGGACGCCCTCGCGACCCGGCTGGGGCACGGCCAGGACGGGTGGGAGCTCCACCCCGGACCCGTGACCGACCGCAGCGTGCTTCCGATGCGCTCCCAGGTGGCGGAGCCCATGCGCCACGGCCGGCTCTTCCTGGCCGGCGACGCCGCCCACATCGTGCCGCCGACGGGGGCCAAGGGCCTCAACCTTGCCGTCGCCGACGTCGCGCTGCTGGCACCCGCGCTCGCCGACCTGCTCGGCGGCGACTCCCGACTGGCCGACGACTACTCCGCGACGGCGCTGCGCCGGGTCTGGCGGTGCACCCACTTCTCCTGGTGGATGACCACGATGCTGCACACCGAAGGCGACCCGTTCGACGAGCAGCTCCAGCTCTCGCAGCTCCGCTGGGTGACCAGCAGCGAGGCCGGCGCCACCGGGCTGGCGGAGAACTACGCGGGGCTCCCCCTCGGGTTCTGACCGGTCGGCCAGGCCCTCGTCATTTCGGGGACGAAACGGACAACAAGGGCCACAATCAGCACCATGATCCAACCCTCGAAGCGCGAGGTGCTGCCCTTCGCACTGCTCGGGCTCCTCGGTCTCGCGAGCACCGCCCTGCCACCGGTCCGGATGAACCCGGAGCACCTGCTGGCCGCGCTGCTGCTGTTCGCCGCCATGGTCGGTGCCGTCGTGGCCAGCCAGGTGACCACGTCGTCGACCCTGCTGCCGCGGATGGCCCCGCTGCTCTCCTTCGTCCTGATCGCGGTCCTGCGGGACGCGAGCGGCGGTTCGGCCTCGGGCCTCGCGCCGCTGGTGGCGCTGCCGGTGATCTGGGTCGCGCTCTACGGCCGAGGCTGGGACCTGGTCTGGGTCGCGGCCGCCACCGTGATGATGTTCGCCGTCCCGCTGCTGCTGATCGGCGCCCCGTCGTACGTCGCAGGCGACTGGCGCCGCACGATCGTCTGGCTCGGGGTGGTGGCCCTGATCGCGCCGGTGATCCAGCGGGTCGTGCACAACCTGGAGCTCCAGACACGCAGTGAGCGCGAGGCGCACGACACCCTGATCGAGGTGGAGGGGCGCTGGCGGATCCTGATGGACAACCTGCCGGACATGACGGTCTTCGTGGTCGACCGCGACCACCGGATCGAGGTGGTGACCGGCGCCGGCGCGATGGCGCAGCAGGTGGGCCCCGACATCACGGGCAGGAGCATCGCTGAGGCCTCCAGCACGGAGAACGGCGCGATCCTGGACCGGCTGATCGACGACGCGTTCGCCGGCCGGTCCGGCAGCAGCGACCTGAACGCGAGCCGCACGGGCGCCGAGCACCACGTGGTCGTGGCCGCTCTGCCGTCCCGGTTCGACGGTGCCCACGCGCTCGTCCTGGCCCGCGACGTCAGCCGCGACCGGACGCACGAGCGGGCACTGACCCGCGCCAAGCAGCGCTCCGAGCAGCTCTTCGAGGACTCGCCCAACGGGATCGTCCTCACCGACGACGCCGGGATCATCCTGCGAGCCAACGCCGCGCTCGCCGCGACCTTCGGCGTCGACCCCGAGACCCTGGTCGGCACCCGGCTGGCGGACCTCTCGTCGGCGGACGCGGGCCACGACCTCGCCGACCACTTCCGCGAGGTGGCCGCCGGACCGGGCGGTCGCGGCGACGCCGAGTGGGTCGGCCGGACCCACGACGGGGCCACCATCCACCTCGCCCTCTCCAGCGCGGCCGTCGACGGCGAGGAGGACGAGCTCGCGCTCGAGGGTGCCGCCTCCGCACCGCGGCTGGTGCTCTCCAACGTGGTCGACGTCTCGGAGCGGATCCTGCACACCCAGCAGCTCTCGCACATGGCCGACCACGACTCGCTGACCGGCCTGGTCAACCGTCGCCGGTTCGAGTCCGTGATGATCGAGCACCTCGACAAGTGCACGCGCTACGGCGCGGAGGGTGCGTTGCTGCTGCTCGACCTCGACAACTTCAAGGAGGTCAACGACACGCTCGGCCACGGTGTCGGTGACCAGCTGATCACCTCGGTCGCCCGGCTGCTGGAGGAGGGTCTGCGCTCGACCGACCTGGTCGCCCGGCTCGGCGGCGACGAGTTCGCCGTCCTCCTCCCGCACGCCGACGGAGCCGCGGCACGCTTCGTGGCGCAGGACATCCTGGAACGGATCCGCGCCTACTCCCAGGCCCAGGAGGGCGTACGACGCCGCGTCACCGCGAGCATCGGCGTGGTCCTGATCGGCGACCGCCACACCGGCCTCGAGGACCTGCTCGCGACCGCCGACATGACCATGTACGACGCCAAGGAGTCCGGCCGCGACCAGTACGTCGTGCTCGGTCACCACGAGCACGCCCAGCCCCGGATGGGCGCCCGCCTCGAGTGGTCACAACGGATCCAGCAGGCGATCGAGCACGACGAGTTCGTGCTCCAGCTCCAGCCGATCCTCGACGTCCGCACCGGACAGGTCACCAGCGCCGAGGCGCTGATCCGGCTGGTCGACGGCGACGAGCTGCTGCTGCCCGACCGGTTCCTCTACATCGCCGAGCGCACGGGCGAGATCATCGACATCGACCGCTGGGTGGTCGACCACGCCGTCGAGATCCTGTCCCGCATCCAGCAGGTGCACCCGGACTTCCAGCTCGAGGTGAACCTGTCCGGCAAGTCGATCGGCACCCCGCTGCTCGACGCCGCTCTCACCTCGGCGCTGCTGCGCCACGGCGCGGACCCCCGGGGCCTGGTCCTGGAGATCACCGAGACCGCCGCCGTCGCGCACATGCAGACCGCGCTGAGCTTCGCCGAGCGGCAGCGCCGGCTCGGCTGCAAGTTCGCGCTGGACGACTTCGGCGCCGGGTTCGGCTCCTTCTACTACCTCAAGCACCTGCCGATCGACTACGTGAAGATCGACGGGGAGTTCGTGGCCGGCTGCCACACCAACGAGGTCGACCGCAGCATCGTCGGCTCGATCGTCGGCATCGCCCGCGGGCTCGGGAAGCAGACCATCGCCGAGCACGTCTCCTCCCCCGAGATCCTCGAGGTGATCAAGGAGGAGGGGGTCGACTTCGCCCAGGGTTTCCACGTCGCCGAGTCGATCTCGTTCGAGGCGCTGATGGAGATGCTGGCGTTCCAGAACGGCGACGCCTCCCTCGGGCGGCGCCGTACTCCCGAGAGCCCGGCGGTCTGATCCACCCCCGGCCAGATCGGCCATTTGTGGGACGAACCGGACAATCGAGCCTCACACTCGGCCCATGGCTCAAGCAATGCGCAGCGTGCTGCCCTACGTCCTCCTGGTCCTGCTCGGTCTTGCCGGGCTCGCCGTTCCGCCCTTCGCGCTCGACGTGCAGCACGGCCTCGCGCTCGCCGCACTGATCGCGGGTGGCGCCGGCATGTTCCTCGTCCGGCACGCCAGTGCACCGGTCGAGGCGCCCGCCGTGGCACCGGTCGCGACGGCACCGGCCCCTGCGGGCGATGGCACCAAGGAGCTGTTCGAGGACGCGCCGCACGGCATCGTGGTCACGGACGCCACCGGCGCCCTGGTCGACGCCAACCCGGCCTTCGCTGCGCTCGTGGGTCGTACGACGGGCGACCTCGTCGGCACCCCGCTGACCGCGCTGACCGCGGCCGGGCACGACGGGCTGGCCAAGCACCTGGGCACCGCCGCCGGGGGTGGCCACGACGAGAGCGAATGGCTCGCCGAGGCTGCCGACGGCTCGACCCTCCACCTGTCTCTGACCAGCACCGGTGTCGGCGCCGCGGCGACCCCGGGCCGGCTGGTCGTCTCGCACGTCGTCGACCACACGGAGGAGGTCCGCCAGCAGGAGCGACTCGCGCACCTGACCGAGCACGACACCCTCACCGGACTCGCCAACCGCGCCGTGTTCGAGCGCGTGACCACGCGCCACCTCGAGGCCTGCCTGGCCGGCAAGGCCACCGGCGCCCTGCTGCTGCTCGACCTCGACCACTTCAAGGAGGTCAACGACACCCTCGGCCACAACGTGGGTGACGAGCTGATCTCGGCGGTCGCGAAGCTGCTCACGGAGAACCTCCGCGAGGGTGACCTCGTGGCCCGGCTGGGCGGCGACGAGTTCGCCGTCCTCCTCCCGCGCGCCGACGGAGCCGGGGCGCGGTTCGTCGCCCAGGACATCCTGGAGCGGGTCCGGCTGTTCGCGCAGACCCAGGAGGGCGTGCTCCGCCGGGTGACCGCGAGCATCGGCGTCGTCCTGATCGGCGACCGCCACACGACGCTCGAGGACCTGGTCTCGACCGCCGACATGACCATGTACGACGCCAAGGACGCCGGGCGCGACCAGTACGTCGTCGTCGGGCACAAGGAGCACGAGCAGCCCCGGAGCGGCGCCCGGATGGCCTGGTCGGAGCGGATCCACCACGCGATCGAGCACGACGAGTTCACCCTGCGCCTGCAGCCGATCCTCGACGTCCGCACCGGCCAGATCAACAGCGCAGAGGCGCTGATCCGGCTCGTCGACGGCGACGACCTGATCCTGCCCGAGCGCTTCCTGCACATCGCCGAGCGCAGTGGCGAGATCATCGACATCGACCGCTGGGTGATCGACAAGTCCGTCGCGATCCTGTCCCGGATCCAGCAGGTGCACCCCGACTTCCAGCTCGAGGTCAACCTGTCCGGCAAGTCGATCGGCAGCCCGCTGCTCGACGCCGCGCTGAACCAGGCGCTGCTGCGGCACGGCGCGAACCCGACCGGCCTGGTCCTGGAGATCACCGAGACGGCCGCGGTCGCCCACATGCAGACCGCCCTGAACTTCGCGGAGCGGCAGCGCCGGCTCGGCTGCAAGTTCGCGCTCGACGACTTCGGCGCCGGCTACGGGTCCTTCTACTACCTCAAGCACCTGCCGATCGACTACGTGAAGATCGACGGGGAGTTCGTCGCGGGCTGCGCCACCAACGAGACCGACCGGCGCATCGTCGGGTCGATCGTGGGCATCGCGCGCGGCCTCGGCAAGCAGACCATCGCCGAGCACGTCTCCTCCCCGGAGATCCTCCAGGTGATCAAGGAGGAGGGCGTCGACTTCGCCCAGGGCTTCGACGTCAGCCAGGCAGTCACCTTCGACGCGCTGATGGAGATCCTCGGGTTCCAGCGCGGCGACTCACCGGCGTACGTCGGCCGTCGCCGCGCCTGAGCGAGCGCTCAGCGGGACAGCAGCAGGATCAGCACGGCGGTCACGACCACCGACAGGGCCAGTGAGCCCAGGCACCCCAGCCGGTTGCTGAAGAAGAGGAACATCTCAGTCCTTCCGGCGCTCACGGTCGGCGCGGGACGTCGCGGCACCGAGCAGGATCGCGGCCAGCACGCTGCCCGGTCGCTGGCGCGGCCTGCCGCCCTCGATGGTGACGGCACCGCCCGCCCAGTCCGGGTCCGTCGGCGACCCGGCCTGCACGTCGCCACCCCTGCTGGTGCCCTCGGCGTCCGGGGTCAGCGAGCGCTCTACCGCCTCCACCACCGGGACGAACCGGTGAGCGCCGCCCAGCAGGTCCTCGACCACGTCGTCCTCCGCGCAGACCATGTCGTGCGACAGGCTCTCGACGAGCGCCATCACCGTGCTGCGGGGCATCCCCGCCACCCGGGCGACGACGAAGCCGACCAGGGAGGTCGGCAGGAAGGGGACCGGCACCTGCAGGCGACGCAGGCCGGCCGTGCGGGCGAACTGCGCGAGCAGGTCCGCGTAGGAGAGGACGTCGGGCCCACCCACGTCGTACGCCCGGTTGCGCGGCTCGCCTCGGAGCGCGGCGGCGATCAGGGCCACCACGTCCTCCACCGCGATCGGCTGCAGCGTCCTGCGCATCCAGGTCGGGATCGGGGTGAAGGGCACCCGCTCGCTCATCCGTCGCATCAGCTCGAACGACGTCGAGCCGGACCCGATCACCATGGCGGCGCGCAGCGCGACCGTCGGCGTGCGCGAGCCGGTCAGCGTCTCCTCGACCTCGAGTCGGGAGCGCAGGTGGTCCGACAGCTCTCCCTCCGGCACGATCCCGGAGAGGTAGACGATCCGGCTGACACCGTTGGTCTCGCAGGCGTAGGCCATCCGGTCGGCCGCCTCGCGGTCCTTCCTGACGAAGTCGCCGGAGTCCATCGCGTGCACCAGGTAGACGACGGCGTCGACGTCGGTGGTCGCTGCCAGGACGGAGTCGGTGTCCTCCATGTCGAACGTCGCCACCGAGACGCTGTCGCTCCAGTCGAAGTCGTCGATGTCGCCACCGCGCGTGGCGGCGACGACGTGATGCCCCTCGGCCAGGAGGGTGGGCACCACCCGCGACCCCACGTATCCGGTCGCGCCGGTCACGAGCACGCGCAACGGCGCGCCCTTGCCGGGCGGAGGGGTGGTGGGGGTCGGCATGGGTGCCTCTCTGGACGTCGAACCGGGACGGTCAGCGTCAAGGAGACGACGCCTTCTCCAGCCTGCCCCGCCGCGGGCAGGGTCCCTCACGCCTATCGGGGTGCTTGTGGCGCGGAGGTGCGTGGTCCTCGTCACGTCGTGGCAGCAGCGCCGCGCGCGGTTGCCCTGGGGGCGCGTCTGTCGGAAGCTCCGGCTAGCGTCGGACGGCATGAGCGACGTACTCCTCTTCCACCACGCCCAGGGCCTCACCGACGGCGTCCTCGCCTTCGCCGACCGGCTCCGCGAGGCCGGGCACACCGTGACCACGCCCGACCTGTACGACGGGCACACCTACGCCACGCTCGACGAGGGCCTGGCCCACGCCCGGGAGGCCGGCTTCCAGCAGATCGCGGACGCCGGCGTGGCCGCTGCCGACGGCATGCCCGACGGGCTGGTCTACGTCGGGCTGTCCCTGGGCGTGATGCCGGCCCAGCAGCTGGCGCAGCAGCGGCCGGGCGCGCGGGGCGCGGTGCTCTGCTTCTCGTGCGTGCCACCGGAGGAGTTCGGCGGCTCATGGCCGGCCGGGGTCCCGGTCCAGGTGCACGGCATGGACCACGACCCGATCTTCGCCGACGAGGGTGACCTCGAGGCCGCGCGCGCGCTGGTCGACGCGACCGATGACGCCGAGCTGTTCGTCTATCCGGGCGACCAGCACCTCTTCGTCGACGGCAGCCTGAGCGACCACGACCCCGAGGCTGCCGCGCTGCTGACGCAGCGGGTGCTCGACTTCCTGGCGACGACCGACTGACCGGCGCCGCCCGCGACAATGGGGCGGCGGATGTCGAGAACCCCAGATCGGCTCCGTCCCTGGGGTGAGGACGTCGCCGACGGTCGTCCCGGACAGAGGAGACAGAGATGCCGAAGTACCTGTTGCTCAAGCACTACGCCACTGGCCCCGACAGCCCCGCTGCGGACTTCGCCCCGATGGACGAGTGGACGACCGACGAGGTGACCGCCCACATCGACTTCCAGCTCCAGGTGCGCCGGGTCCTGACCGAGAGCGGCGAGTTCGTCGACGCGCAGGCGCTCACCCAGCAGGGGGCGTGGGTGCGCTACGGCGGTCCCGACGCGGCCCCGGTGGTGACCGACGGCCCGTTCCCGGAGACCAAGGAGCTGATCGCGGGCTGGTTCATGATCGACGTCGAGTCCGAGGCCCGGGCCCACGAGGTGGCGGCGTGGGTGTCGTCGGCGCCGGGCAAGGGCGGCGAGCCGATCCACGAGTGGCTCGAGGTGCGCCCGGTGATGGACGAGCACCCCGTCCCCGAGTGAACGAGGCCCTGCTGCGAGAGCTCACCCCGCAGGTGCTCGGCGTCCTGGTCCGGCGCGGTGCGGACTTCGCATCGGCCGAGGACGCCGTCCAGGAGGCGTTGATCGAGGCTCACCGCGCCTGGGCCGAGGACCTGCCCGACCAGCCACGCGCGTGGCTGGTCACGGTGGCCGGGCGCAAGCTGGTGGACCTCCAGCGGTCCGAGGCGGCTCGGCGACGTCGCGAGGACGCCGTCGCCGAGCAGCCCGAGCGCGGTCCGGCCGAGCAGTTCGACGACACGCTGCTGCTGATGTTCCTGTGCTGCCACCCGGCCCTGAGTCCCGCGTCGGCGGTCGCGCTCACGCTTCGGGCTGTCGGCGGTCTCACGACCAGGGAGATCGCGGAGGCGTTCCTGGTGCCCGAGGCCACCATGGCGCAGCGCATCTCACGCGCGAAGCGCACGGTCTCCGGCGCGCCCTTCACCACGCCGGCCGACATCGCGGTCGTGCTGCGGGTGCTGTACCTGATCTTCAACGAGGGCTACGACGGCCGCGTCGACCTGGCCGCTGAGGCGATCCGGCTGACCCGGCTGCTGGTCCACGAGTCCGACGAACCCGAGGTGGCCGGCATGCTGGCGCTGATGCTGCTCCACGACGCCCGCCGCGACACCCGCCACGACGAGCACGGCGCCCTGGTCCCGCTCGACCGGCAGGACCGGAGCCGCTGGCACACCGACCAGATCGCCGAGGGCATCCAGATCCTCGGGGCTGCGCTGGCCCGCGACCGGCGCGGCGAGTACCAGCTCCAGGCCGCGATCGCGGCCCTCCACGCAGACGCAGCGCGGGCCGAGGAGACCGACTGGAGGCAGATCCTCTCCTGGTACGACGAGCTGGTGGCGCTCACCGACAACCCGCTGGCCGCCCTGAGCCGGGCCGTCGTCGTCGGCGAGGTCGACGGCCCGTTGGCCGGGCTCCGGGCGCTCGACGGTCTCGACGAGGTGCTGGGCGAGCACCACCGGCTCCTCGCGGTGCGCGCCCACCTGCTGGCCGGCGCCGGTGACACCGAGCGGGCCGCAGCGCTCTACCGCGAGGCGGCCCGTCGTACGACGAGCAGCGCGGAGCGCGACCACCTCACGAAGAAGGCCGCGGGACTCAGGGAGTGACCCGGCTGTCGAGCCAACCGACCAGGTCGCTGGTGACCTCGTCACGGTTGGTCTCGTTGAACACCTCGTGCCGGGCCTCCGGGTAGGTCACCAGCGTGACGTCGGCCAGTCCGGCCTCCTCGAGCCGCTGCACGAGCGCGTGCACCAGGGCGAGCTCGCCGTTGACCGGGTCGTGCTCGCCGACGCCGATCCACACCGGCAGGTCCTTGCGGATGCTGCCGAGCCGCGCCGGGTCGGCCACCTGGCGGGCGGCGACGAACATCTGCTTGCCGGCCGCCGTGTCGAGGCCGAAGCCGCAGTGCGGGTCGGCGACGTACGCGTCCACCTCGGCCTCGTCGCGGCTCAGCCAGTCGAAGTCGGTGCGGGCCGGCGCGAACGGCGCGTTGAAGTCGGAGAGGTCGATCGGCTGGTCCAGGTCGAGGGCGGGCTCGAGCAGGTCGATGGCGGCGGTGCCGGTGAGCGCGAGCGCGGTGATGTCGGCGCTGTGGTCCAGGACGTACTGCTGGGCGGCGAAGGAGCCCATGCTGTGCCCCACCAGCGCGACTGGCAGCCCCGGGTGGGCGGAGCGAGCCTTGTCCCCGAGCCGGCCGATGTCGTTGACCAGCTCGGTCCAGCCGTCGGCCCCGATCTCGCCGAGCTGGTCCTCGGAGACAGCACTCTCGCCGTGGCCGCGGTGGTCCTGCGCGTAGACGACGTACCCCGCCCGGGTCAGCGCATCGGCCAGCCGGCCGTAGCGCTGGGCATGCTCGCCCATGCCATGGGTCAGCTGGGCGACCGCCTTCGGCTTCCCGTCAGGATCCCAGCGGAAGGAGGCGATCCGGGTGCCGTCCGCACTGGTGAAGTCGTCGCGCGTGGGGTGCGTGGTCATCGGGGTGCTCCTTCTGCTGGTCGGGTCGGGTCGGGTCCGAGCCTCGCGTCCGCGGCACCGGCTGTCCACCCCCGGACGAGGCACCCTTGAGGGTGGGCGCTTGAGTCCGTCGTCACAGGCGTTGGTGGTGTGGCCGGCCCTCGTGCCGGGCACCGTAGATGATGAGCAACGACAAAGCAGCCCAGGCCCGCGAAGGGCTGGTCGACGGCATCGCCGGCAAGGCCAAGGAACTCGCCGGCGCCGTCACCGGCAAGGACGACCTCGTCGAGGAGGGGCAGCTCCAGCAGGCCGAGTCCCGCCACCGCAAGGACGCACTCGCCGACGAGGCCGTCGCCGACGCCAAGCGTCAGGAGGCCGACGACAAGGTGCGCAAGGCCACCCATGAAGCCGCCGAGCAGGACCAGGCAGCGCGCGCCGAGGCCCGCCGTGAGGAGTCGCTCGCCCATCGGCAGCGCGACACCGAGCACGCAGCGGCTGACCGCGAGGCCGCACAGCAGGTCAGTGCGGACAGCCAGACCGCCGAGCAGCAGGCCGAGCAGCTCGCCGAGTCGCGGCTGCGGGAGGCCGAGGAGATCGCGGCCGGCGCGGAGACGACCGAACAGCGCGCCGCGGCCGAGAAGCTCCGCCTCGAGCGCGAAGCCACCACCGCCGACCAGCAGGCCGCGCAGCTGCGCGCCCAGACCGAGAACTGAGGACCACCATGATCAGGACCGTCATCGCCCTTCCCTACGAGCTCGCTCGCCTTCCGCTCGTCCTCGTCGACAACCGACTGGCCGGACGGCTGCCGGAGACCTCCGGACGCCGCGTGGCTCTCGACCGCGCGATCGGCTCGGCGGACAAGCTCGCCGGGACCGTGCTCGGCAACCGCACCATCGCCCGTCGCGGCGCTGACCGGCTGGAGCGCTCCGACAAGCTCGTGACGGCCGCCCGGCTGGAGGAGCAGGCCGCGCAGCAGCGCGAGCAGGCAGCCCGGACGGCACGGGCCGGCGGCCGACAGGCCACGCAGCAGCGCAAGGCCGCCCAGGAGCGCGCCGAGTCCGGCCTGGACGAGGCCGCCGCGGCCGAGGCCCGCGGCAAGCAGGAGGCCAGAGCCACGGCCAAGAAGAAGGCCACGGCGAAGAAGGCGGCCGCCACCAAGCGTGCCGCATCGCGCACGGAGTCGGCCGAGCAGCGCAAGAAGCGCGCCGCGTCCGCCGCCGAGACCAAGAAGAAGGCCGCCCAGCGCCAGGCGAAGGCCAAGCGCGACGAGGCCCGCACGACCGAGAAGGCCGCCGGCGAGACCCGCGCCGACGCCGACCGCCTGGACACCCTGACCGAGGCGAAGAAGCGGGAGCGCAAGCAGGACTGACCACCTCGTCAACGAGACGACCCGCCCCGGCTCGAGCCGGGGCGGGTCTTTTCTCGGGTCAGAGACCGCGGCGACCGCGGGTCCGGTTCAGCAGGAAGATGACCACCGCGACGATGATCAGAACAACGATGATGGTGTAGATCATGAGCTCCTCCTCTCTGAAGGTGGAGGGAACGATAGCGCGCTTGCATCGCTCAGCGATCGAGCCAGTCGGTGAACGCCCTGGTGTCGTAGGGACGGCCGAGGAAGCCGGCGACCAGGTCGCCGGCGTCCTTCGACGCCCCCGGGACCAGCACCGTGTCGCGATAGCGCCGCGCCACCTCCGTCGCGAGCAGGTCGTCCGGGTCGAACGCGCTGAACATGTCCTTCGCGATCACCAGGCTCCAGAGGTACGTGTAGTAGCCCGACGAGTAGTTGACCAGGTGGTGGAACAGGCAGAAGAAGTGCGTGTCGGGCAGCGCTCTCACGGGGCTGTACTCGTCGTACAGCTCGACCATGCGCTGGGTGAGGTCGCCGGGCCGCTCGGCGTGCAGGCGGAGGGCCAGCATCGAGTAGAAGACCTGGTTGCCGGTGACCAGGCCCCGACCGAAGTCGCGTGCGTGGCGCATCTGCTGCACCAGCTCGACGGGGATCGGTTCGCCACGCTCGTCCATGGCGAACCGTCGGAGCACGTCCGCGTCCCACGCCCACTCCTCGAGCAGCTGCGAGGGCGCTTCCCCGAAGTCCTCCTCGGTCCCGTAGCCGGAGAACCGGACCCAGTTCTGTCGTCCCGCCAGCACCACCTGGACGAGATGACCGAACTCGTGGAAGAACGTGACCACGTCACGGTGGTCCATCAGCCCGCGAGGAAGGCTGCAGACCAGAACGGCTTCCGCGAGCTGCCGGCCGGGCATGCCCGGGATCGTCTCGAACGCAGCGGCGCCGCCTCGCTTGCCCGGGCGGGGGTGCAGGTCGAGATGGACACGGCCCACCGGCTCGCTCGTCCCGTCCGCCCGCACCAGCGCCATGTCGTACGCGACGACGTCGGAGTGCCAGCTCGCGACGTCGGTCGGGACACGCCGGTAGGACAGACCGAACAGCTCCGCCGTGAGGCCGAGCAGGCCGTCGCGCACCCGGTCCAGCTCGAAGTACCGGCGTACCGCCTCGTTGTCGAGGCCGTACTCCTCGCGCTTGAGCACCTCGAACCAGTACTGCCAGCTCGCCATGTCGATGGCGTCATCGCCCTCGCGTGCGGCACGGTCGCGCAGCAGCGCGACGTCGCGCTCGGCGGAGGACCGGCTGGCGGCCGCGATCTCGGCCAGGAACTCCTCGACCTCGCGGGCGCTCCCGCACATCTCCGGCTCGGTCTGGTAGTCCGGCCATCCGGGGTACCCGAGGACCTGAGCCTTGTCGTGCCGGGTCTTCACCAGATCGGCAAGGACCTCGACGTTGGCGGGGTACCCCCGGTTGTAGAACGCATGGGTGACGACCCGACGACCTTCCGCGTCGTGCGCCGACCTGAGGATGGCGTTCACCTCCGAGACGTCGAGGTTGACCGACACCAGCCCGTCGTCGTCCGTGGGGTGGTCGCCCACGAAGTCGTCCGGCATGCCCGCCAGCACCGCCGCCGGCACGCGCACCACGGGCCGTCCCTCGCGGATGTTGCGCATGAACACCTGCTCGAGCCGAGTCACCCGCTCGTTGAGCTCGCGGAGCCGGGCCCGCACCTCCTCGTCCCGGTCGACACCTGCCCGCCGGAGGTCGCGCAGCGCCAGGTCCAGCACGCGCCGAGGGTCGGGGTCGAGCGTCGTACCGGACAACGACAGGAGCTGCGCGTGCACCCCGGCATCGAGGTGCAGGTCCGTCCGGAACGCGACGACCTCCGTCTCGAGCTCCTCGGCGGCGGACAGGACCACGGGGTCCGGGTGCGCCGCTCCCAACAGCTCGCCGATACCGGCGAGCGTCATCAGCTCGAGCAGGACGTCGTTCCAGCGGTCCAGGATCGCGGTGTCCCCCGCGGCTGCCTGCTTCAGCGCAGCGACCCCTGCGGCCGCCGCCGCCAGGTGCTCCCGGGACCAGGTGTCCAGCCAGCCCCGCCAGTCATCGGCGGGGAAGGTCAGCGGCTCTCGAGACATGGGCGCGAGCCTAGGTGAGCCTCTGGCGGATCGACGCGATCTCCGTAGGGTGACGACATGGACCATGGCGAGCTGCAACTTCGTGCCGAGACCCTCTCCGAGCTCCACGTGCGCCACCGGCCTCTCGTCCTGCCGACCGTGTGGGACGTGTGGTCGGCGCAGACGGCGGCCGACGCGGGGTTCGAGGCGTTGACCATCGGCAGCCATCCGCTGGCGAACTCGCGGGGGGCCCGTGACAACGAGGGACAGACGTTGCAGGAGGTGGTCGACGCGGTGCGCCCGATCACAGCGTCCGTCGACGTACCCGTCTCCGTGGACCTGGAGGCCGGCTACGGGGAAGACCCGGCGGCCCTGATCGAAGGTCTCCTGGACGCCGGCGGCGTGGGCCTGAACCTGGAGGACACCGTGCACTCCGAGGGCGGGCGCCTCCGCACCACGCAGGAGCACGCCGACTACGTGGCCGGCCTCCGCGCAGCCGCGGACGCCGCCGGCGTTCGGGTCTGGATCAACGGACGCACCGACCTCTTCCTGCACACCGACCAGCCGGCTGCCGTGGCCGACGAGGCGATCGCCCGCCTGCAGGCGCTCGTGGAGGCCGGCTCCGACAGCGTCTACCCCGTGCGGATCCAGGACGACGACGACCTGATCACCGCGGTGGTCGGAGCCGTGTCCGTGCCGGTGAACTGCACCGCGCACCCGGCCAGGCACGACCTCGACCGGTTCGCTCGCCTCGGCGTCGGCCGGATCACCTTCGGACCGCTGCTCCAGGCCGCGCTCACGGATGCCCTCAGGGACATCGTCGGCCCGTGGGCGGACTCGTCGCAACCCTCGTGACCCACGAAAGCCCAGGTCAGAGGTGATCTGCCTGGGCTTGTCGGGTGGCGCGCTCGGAGGGATTCGAACCCCCAACCTTCTGATCCGTAGTCAGATGCTCTATCCGTTGAGCTACGAGCGCCGGTAAGGCCTGAGCACTTTAGCGCGACGGGGCGCCCGTTCTGAAATCGGTTCCGACGGTAGCCTCGAACCACGTCGACACGGGGGTGCGGATGAGGACGACGATGGCCGCGGCAACCGTGACCGGGGCCCTGCTGCTCGCCGGATGCGGTGGCAGCGGCACGCCTGCTCCCGCTGACCCGTCGACGTCCGGGGGCCCGAGCGTCGCCAGCGAGTCGACCGGCGCGGCAGCGCCCGCCGGCGCTCCGGTGACCAGCCCGGTTTCCAGTGGAAACCCCGGGGTGCTGGAGCTGGTGACGGCCGACGAGGCCCCGATCTCCGGACGGTGCCGGCCGCAGCCGCGGGCCGGGCTGGTCTGTGCGGGACCGCGCAGAGCGCTGCGCTTCCAGCCCGAGTCGGTACGACGGGCGCGCGTGGTGGCCGTCGGCGCAACCACGCAGCAGGCCGGCGACTGGGTGGTGACGATCCGCTTCGGACCGGTGGGGAGCCGGGCCCTGACCCGGGTGACCAAGGTGGCCGCGGCGACCCGCGAGACCGTCGTGGTGATGGTCCCGGGCACCCGGAAGGTGATCCTCGCGGCCAGCGTCGCGGAGCCGATCCGGGGTGGAAACGTGCAGGTCAGCGACCACTACAGCCGTTCCCAGGCCGCCAGAATCGTGAATCTGGTCACGAAGACTGCGGGTTGATCGATCCAATCGGGCGCAGCCCGCACCCGGGTAGGGAACGCGGTCCAGATCGGGCTACCTTTGCCCCAACCTTGGCCGGCAACGGTGCCGCGAAGGCCATCTGACAACTCAACGACACCGCCGTCACCGACGTGCCGGCCGGTGCCGCCACACGCTCACGGCGGCGCCGCGAACGCTCGAGAGGGAACGTGGCATGACTGCCGAGACGACCGCAGCCCGAGGCACCGCGCCGACCACCCACGAGGGGATCCTCGACTGGGTCAACGAGATCGCCGCACTCACGCAGCCCCGCGACGTCCGCTGGTGCACGGGCTCCGACGAGGAGTGGACCGAGCTCACGGACGCCTTGGTCGCGACCGGCACGTTCACCCGCCTGGACCCGGCCAAGAAGCCGAACTCGTTCCACTGCGCCTCCGACCCGACCGACGTGGCCCGGGTCGAGGACCGCACCTTCATCTGCTCGGTCGACGAGAAGGACGCGGGTCCCACCAACAACTGGATGGACCCGCAGGAGATGAAGTCCCTCATGCGCAAGCTCTACGAGGGCAGCATGCAGGGCCGCACGATGTACGTGATCCCGTTCGTGATGGGCCACCTCGAGGCCGACCAGCCGATGTTCGGCGTGGAGATCACCGACTCGGCGTACGTCGTCGCCTCGATGCGCGTGATGGCCCGGATGGGCACCCACGTCCTGCGTCGGATGGAGGAGCTCGCCGAAGCCGGTGACGACGTCAAGTGGGTGCCGGCGCTGCACTCCGTCGGCATGCCGCTGGCCGAGGGGCAGGACGACGTCGCCTGGCCGTGCAGCGACACCAAGTACATCGTCCAGTTCCCCGAGGAGCGGATGATCTGGTCCTACGGGTCGGGCTACGGCGGCAACGCGCTGCTCGGCAAGAAGTGCTACGCGCTGCGCATCGCCAGCGTGATGGCGCGCGACGAGGGCTGGCTCGCCGAGCACATGCTGATCCTCAAGCTGACCAGCCCGCAGAACGTCACCAAGTACGTCGCCGCCGCCTTCCCCAGCGCCTGCGGCAAGACCAACCTCGCGATGCTGGCGCCGACCATCCCGGGCTGGAAGGTCGAGGCGATCGGCGACGACATCGCGTGGATGCGGATCGGCGAGGACGGTCGGCTGTGGGCGGTCAACCCGGAGTACGGCTTCTTCGGCGTCGCCCCCGGCACCAACGAGCACACGAACCCCAACGCGATGCGCACCATCAACATCGGCAACTCGGTGTTCACGAACGTCGCGCTGACCCCCGACGGCGACGTCTGGTGGGAGGGCCTGGAGAACACCCCCGACCACGCGACGTCGTGGAAGGGCGAGCCCTGGACCCCCGACAGCGACGAGCTGTCCAGCCACCCCAACAGCCGCTACTGCACGCCGATCAAGCAGTGCCCCATCCTGGCGCCGGAGTACGACGACCCGCGCGGTGTCCCGATCGACGCGATCCTGTTCGGCGGCCGGCGCAAGACCACGATCCCGCTCGTGACCGAGGCCCGCGACTGGGTCCACGGCACGTTCATGGGCGCCACGCTGTCCTCCGAGACCACCGCCGCAGCGGTCGGTCAGGTGGGCGTGGTCCGTCGCGACCCGATGGCGATGCTTCCGTTCATCGGCTACAACGCCGGCGACTACTTCAACCACTGGATCACCGTGGGCAAGGACAACGACGCCTCCAAGCTGCCCAAGATCTTCTACGTCAACTGGTTCCGCCGCGACGACGAGGGCGGCTTCCTGTGGCCGGGCTTCGGTGAGAACAGCCGGGTCCTCAAGTGGGTGATCGAGCGCATCGACGGCCAGGCCGCCGCGGTGGAGACCCCGATCGGCCACGTGCCGGCCCCGGGCTCGCTGGACATCGACGGTCTGGACGTGACCCCGGAGGCGGTCAAGCAGGCGCTCTCCGTCGACGTGGAGGAGTGGAAGGCCGAGATCCCGCAGATCACCGAGTGGTTCGAGAAGTTCGGCGACCAGCTCCCCGCCGTCCTCTGGACCGAGCTCGACGGCCTCAAGGCACGCCTCGGCGCCTGACCGCCGCGTCACCTCCACTGCCCGGCCGCGGACGGCTACCCTTCCTTCCGTCGGGAGAGGAGACCGGTGTCGTGGCTGCGGAGTTCGGTGCTGCTCAGCGTCAGCTTCTCGAGTCGAGCGCGTCCCGACTCTTCGACACGGTCGTCGACGAGGGGCGGCTCTCCGTCGAGGATCCGCGGATCTCACCGGAGTCACCGGAGCGAGCCGCGTTCGACCTGCTCGTGGACATCGGGCTGCTGCTCCTCGACCACGACCGCCGCACCTACGTGCCGGTCGACCCGACCACCGTGCAGGCGCGCGTCGTCGCGCCGATGGGCCAGGAGGCTGCCCATCTGCTCGAGGAGTCGAGCCGCTGGTCCGACATCTTCAGCGGCCTCGGCCAGTCCTACCGTCGGTCCCTGAGCCAGCGACACCCGGTCACCGAGATCCGTGGCCTCGACAACATCAACCGGTTCCTCAACGCCACCTTCGAGGACGCCCAGAGCGAGCTCCTGACCGCGCAGCCGACGCGAGGCCGGTCCAGCAACTCCCTGGAGAACGCCAACGACCGTGACACCCGCGCCGTGCAGCGCGGCGTGAGCATGCGGACGCTCTACCAGCACTCTGCGCGCCGCAGCGTGGCGATCAAGGAGTACGTCGACCGGCTGAAGCCCTACGGCGCCCAGGTGCGGACCCTCGAGGAGTTCTTCAACCGGATGTTCGTGGTCGACCGTCAGATCGCGATCGTGCCCGGAGCCGACGCCACCGACGTCGCCATCGCCATCCACGAGCCGTCGCTGGTCGCCTACCTGGCCGACGTCTTCGAGCGGTACTGGGAGCGCGCCCGCCCCTACGACGACCGCGCCGAGACCACGGCCCGCGACATCGCCGAGGACGTGCGCAACATGACCGTGCGGATGCTGATCGAGGGGCACAGCGACCCCGCGAGCGCGAAGCGGGTCGGGGTCAGCACCCGGACCTACGCCGGCTACATCGCCTCGCTGAAGGCGGAGTACGGCGTGCAGACGCGGTTCCAGCTCGGCTACGCCATGGGCCACGACGGGCAGGTCGAGGAGCCCACCGACGGCACGCTCGGCTGAGCACCAGCGTCAGGGCAGGGTTATGAGCGGGCGGTGCGCGACCTGATCACACACCGCCCGCTTCCATCGAGACGGCCTGGGGGATGGCTGGGGACGACTGCCGGGGGGTTGACTGAAACGTCCGCGTCTCGAGCTTTGTGGGGACTTACCAGCCGGAGTCGGTCTTCGCAGCGGGAACGTTCTTCCAGCCGGAGTCGACCTTCCAACCTGAGTCGGGCTGCTTTGCACTCGCCGCCGTCGCCATACCCGCAACCATGACGGCAGCAGCAAGCGTGGACGCGACCATCCGGGCCAAGATTCGCGCGTTTCGCATGATCTGTTCTCCTTCGTTTCCCCGAGATTCCTGGTGATGTGTTCAAGTTTCGCCGCTGCACTAGGCAACTGGCAGACCATTCCGGGTTCATAGAACTGCACTGCAGAAATGTGCAAAACCCGAGGTCAGCGACCTTGAATCACGTCTTGTCCGGACATGTCCGGAACGTCGTTCCACGTGCTTCAAGGCCACTGATTCCTCGTGGCGGAGGTGGCGGGATTTGAACCCGCGAGAGGGGTTTGCCCTCAACCCGCTTAGCAGGCGGGCGCCATAGACCGGACTAGGCGACACCTCCCACGCTCGTGGAGCGCGGGGCTCAGGTTACCCATGCCTGCGACAAGCGGGAAATCGGGGTTCCCCGCGTGTCGAATTCGCTCAACGAACCCGACGGTATCCGTGGCCCTGGTCTAGACGATTCTGGAGGTCGCGGACGAAATCGTCGCCGTCCATGGCGAGTATGTCGACCGGAATCGTCGTCGAACCGCCGTCCCGCAGCCGCAGCTGGACGCACCGGGCACCGGCCACGTGCGTGGCCACGACGTCCTCCACGTCCTGCCAGCGAGCGGCCCTGACGCCGGCCCCGCGGACCAGCCGGACCCGGTAGCCGTCGTGGTCGGCGCGGACGACGTACGTACGACGCGTGAGCAGGTAGCCGACCCCCACCACCGCGACCACGACCACGACCAACGCCACGAGCACCGACATCACGGACAGGGGGAGTCCGAACACCGCGACCACGAGCGTGGTCGCGCAGACCAGCACGCCGAGCAGCACCAGGAACGCGCCCAGCACGCGCGCCCGCACCTGGGGCGCGACGCCGTAGTCGGTCGGGGGAACATCGGTAGGCACCCCCCGATTGAACCCTCGCGCCGAGTCACGGAGCAATTCCGCAGATATGCCCTGCTCCATCTCTTGCCGGACCCGGTGACCTGAGTCACACTCAGAGTCCCCCGCCAACCCGCGACCTGGTTGGAGGTGGCCTGTGGCCACACTCGAAGCGTCGATCGTCGGTCTCCGCAAGACACTCGTGCTGCCGGTGCAGCAGCAGGGCTGGGGCTGGCTCGTGCGCCAGCGCATGTCCGTGGTGAAGGAAGCGCTGCTGGACGACTCCGGCCGCTCCTCGGAAGCCTGGCTGGCCGCCCGCCAGGGTGCCCTGCTCCGCGAGCGCAACGCGCTGCTGGCGCAGCTCGCGATGCTGGGGCCGCTGGTGCTCGAGGGATCCGACCCCGACTCGATACGAAGCCGACTGCTCCGCCTGGTCCATGATCTGGAGCGGCACCGCCAGCGGCTCAGCGACCTCGTCTACGACTCGGTCGCCCTGGAGCTCGGCGGCTCCGAGTAGGAATCACCGACCGGCAGAGGGGGCGGGATTCGAACCCGCGGCTGACATCACTGCCAGCGACCGCTTTCAAGGCGGTTCCGATCGGCCACTCCGGCACCCCTCCGTGCGCGCACGACCAGCGAGAGCGCGGTGCGAGTCTAGGACCCTGGGTGTGGGCTGCAGGTTCACCACGGTATGCAGACGACCATGCGCTCCCCACGACGAGCAGCTCATGGGGAGCGCATGTCCATCGTGGGAGGCTCACGAAGCCGTCCGAGATGTCGTGGTTATCCCTGCATACCGTGGGGAACCGTCACTCCCCACGACGAACCCTCAAGATCCTGCCCGCCAGATCGGCATTCTGCTAGGTGATGTCCTCACCGATCCCGAGGAACCGTCGTGCGGCGGCGACCCCGGCGACCTCGACGTCGTGCGGCGGGCGGACCAGTGCCTCGGGCGTGAGCACCAGCTGCTGGTTGACCGCCAGCGCGCCACGTCGCTTGTAGCGGGTCCGGCCGTTGTCGACATAGCCCACCTTGCGGCTGACCGCCCGCGACTCCGGGTTGTCCACGAACGCGCCCGAGGTGACCTCGGTGAAACCGAGGTGGTCGAAGCAGAGCACGCAGATCGCCTGCCGCATCAGGGTGCCGGTGCCCAGCCCCTGGAAGGGTCGCCCCAGCCACGAGCCGGTCTCACCGGTGCGGGTGACCGGGAAGTCCTTGGTGCTGACCACCTGGAACCCGACGAACGTGCCGTCGCGCCACACCCCGAGCTCGACGCTCCACGCGTCGGGGGTGGTCTCGACGCGCACCCGCCAGTAGTGCTGGAGCGCGTTGCGGACCAGCTCGTCCCCGGTCGCATCGGTCCACGGGAACAGGAACGGCATCCGCTCCGGGTCGTGCACCCCGCCCTGGACGACCGCGATCACCTCGGGCAGGTCGGTGTCCTGCACCGGCCGCATCTCGAGCGGACCGCAGCGCACCCGGAGGCCGAACAGGGGCCAGAGCTCCTCGAGGGTCGTCATCTGGCGAGTGTGGAGCCGGGCCACCGGCCGGGCAACGGCATTTCCTCGCTAGTCCGTGGGGGTGAGGACGACGAGGACCTCACCGTCCTGCACCACGTCGCCGACGGAGACCCGCACGTCGGTCACCCGCCCGGGGCGCTCGGTGAGCACGGGGATCTCCATCTTCATCGACTCCAGGAGGGCGACGGTGCCCCCGGCGGGGACCTCTTCGCCCAAGGTCACCGGCAGCTGGGCGACGCTGGCGACGAGCTCGGAGACGATCAGGATCGGGTCGGATGCAGCCACGACCGGGACGGTACTCCGTCCGAGCCGATCAGCGCAGGGCGCGGGTCCTGCCGGGCTCGGGGCGGTGCGCCAGCGCCTCCTCGTCCGCGCGGGCGCGACGCCCGCGGGGACCCGTGAAGAACAGGTCGAGCCGGATCACGACGTAGCCGACGAGCAGGCCCAGGCCGAGGCTGTACAGCTCGCCGAGCAGCGCCCGCTGGTCGCTGACGGTGGGGTCGACCAACGCGCAGGCGACGGTCAGGGTCCCGGCGACCCCGAACGCGCAGACCCACCAGCCCTGGCGGCGCCGGGCGCGCATGAACACCCCCCAGGCCAGGGCCGGGTAGCCGAGCAGCGCCTCGATCGGGTGCGGGACGGCGCCGAGGTTGCTGCGTACCGTCGAGCGGAGAGCCTCGATGGCGTCCACGATCTCGGCCGAGCCCCAGCGGCTCAGCGCCTCGCCGTACGCGACGGCGGCGACCAGCAGCAGGGTGCCGACGACCAGCACGAACAGCCCGCGGCGGCCGAGACCGTGCAGGCCGGCGCCGAGGCCGTTGACCAGCACGAGGACCAGAAGGACCGCGGCACCGAGCGCGACGTAGCGGAACCGGACCGGGTCGATGTCGGCGCGGTACGACGCCACCGCGAGCGCTCCGACCCCGGCGGCGACGGCAGCCAGCACCACCTCGCGCGCCGTGGTCACGAACCCCGAAGCGGGCACCGTCTCCATCACCGCGAGAACGCCGGCCACGACGGCGGTGCCGACGGCGACACCGGCCACCACGACCGGCTGGTCGGTCAGCTTGGCGGCGGCGCCGAGCCCGAGGCCGATGCCGGTGGCGACCAGCGGGTAGGTGCCGATCCGGTTGCCCAGCGCGCCGGCGTACGCCGCCGTGATCGCGACCGCGGCGTACGGCTCGGGGTCGAACCCCAGCCGCAGCCGGGCCAGCAGGTCGAGCCGGTCCGCCAGCAGGACCGCAGCGGCGACCGTGACCAGCAGCATCCACAGCACCCGGGCGAGCGACGCACCGGCGCGGCGCGGCCGGCGCGGGGCCTGGCGCGAGCGGGCGGAGTGCGAAGGCATGTCGGTGTCCTGACGAGCAACGAGCAGGTGGTGGCGGGCGGCGACGATACCCGGTCAGAGCCGCCGGTTGGACAGCGACGGGTTCGCCTCGCGGGCCGCCGTCACCTCGGCAGGGTCGAGCGACACGTGCAGCACCGTCTCGTCGTTGTCGGCCTGCACGATGGTGTCGCCGTAGGGCGAGACGACCAGCGAGTGGCCGGTGTAGCGGGTGCCGCACTGGGCAGCGCCGACGACGTAGACCAGGTTCTCGATCGCGCGGGCGCGCAGCAGCGTGGTCCAGTGCATCGCCTTGCGCTCGCCGGCGACCCAGGCGGCGGGCACCGCCAGGACGTGCGCCCCGGCGTCGACCAGGGAACGGGCCAGCTCGGGGAACCGCAGGTCGTAGCAGGTCATCAGGCCGACCGGCACGCCGCGCACGTCGACCACGACGGGCTCGGTGGCTCCCGCGGCGATCGTGTCGGACTCGCGGTAGCCGAAGGAGTCGTAGAGGTGGATCTTGCGGTACGTCGTGAGCTCGCCACCCTGCGCCAGCACCAGCGTGTTGTACGGCAGCGCGTCACCGTCGCCCTGCTCGAACATGCCGGCCAGCACAGCGACGTCGTGCTCGTCGGAGACCTCGCGCAGCCGGGTGACGAACGGCCCGTCGAGCGCCTCGGCGAACGGTGCCAGGTCGGAGCCGGGCTTGCCGAAGTCGCGCGCGAAGGCCTCCGGGAAGATCACCAGGTCCGAGGCGGGCGCGAGCTCGGCGGCCTCGTCCAGACGGGCGCGGTTGACCTCCGGGTCCAGGGAGGACTCGGTCTGCACCACGGAGACCCGCAGCCGTTCGGTGTCGGCCATGGGTCCACCTTGCCAGCCGCCACCCAGATTGTCGGATACACGCGCGGATATCGTCGCCCCGTGAACAGGACCGTGGGCGCTGTCGTGGGTGCCGTCGTCGTCGCCGGCGGGGGTGCCGCCCGGATGGGCGGCGTCGACAAGGCGTCGATCGAGGTCGACGGGGTGACCCTGCTCGAGCGCGTCCTCGCGGCCCTGGCAGACGTGGCCGACGTGGTGGTGGTCGGCGACGAGGTGCCGACGTCGCGGCCGGTGACGTTCACCCGGGAGGACCCGCCCGGAGGCGGTCCGGCGGCGGCGCTGCTGGCCGGGCTGCGGGCGTTCCCGCGTCCGCCGGAGCGGGTCGTGGTGCTGGCCGGTGACCTGGCCCGGGTCACCACGGTCACCGTCGCGCGGCTCGGCTCTGCGGCCGACGACACGGCGACGGACGGGGCGGTGCTGGTCGACCCGGACGGCAGGGCGCAGTACCTGTGTGCGTCGTACCGGACGGCGGCGCTGCTCGAGGCCGCGCCGGCGTACGGCGAGGAGCACGGCCTGCCGATGCACCGGTTGCTGGCGCAGTTGCGGCTCACCGAGGTGGCGGCAGTCGGCGACGAGGCGGTCGACGTCGACACCTGGGAGGACCTCCGGGCCCTCGAGTGACCTGAATGTCACCCGCGACCCCTTGCGAACCACGCGTCTGCTCGACCATTTTGGTGCTGTGAACCTCCACGACTGGATAGACGAGCTGTGCGACGTGCTCGACGTCGAGGTGGACGTCGACGAGGCACTGATCCTGGACCTGGCCCGCGACGCGGCCCACAACGTGGAGCGGCCGGCTGCGCCGATCACCACGTTCCTCCTCGGGTACGCCGCCGCGGCCTCGGCCGGCGACCCGGCCGAGACGGAGCGGCTCGCCGGCCTGGCGACCGCGCTTGCGCTGCGCTGGGACAAGCCCGCCGACGCACCGGACGACGACGAGGAGGACGTCGAGATCGAGGAGCTCGACGAGGTGCCCGAGTAGCTCGCCCACCTAGGGTGGGAGCCATGCGTGCAGTCATCGTTCCCGATCCCGGAGGGCCGGAAGCCCTCGTCGTCGCCGACCTGCCCGACCCGACACCGGGTCCCGGCGAGGTCGTGATCGACATCGCCGCCTCCGCCGTCAACAAGGCCGACACCCTGCAGCGGCAGGGCTTCTACCCGCCACCGCCCGGCGCCTCCGACGTGCTCGGCATGGAGTGCTCCGGCACCGTGAGCGCGGTGGGCGAGGGCGTCGACGCCTGGTCCGTGGGCGACGAGGTGTGCGCGCTGCTGGCGTCCGGCGGCTACGCCGACAAGGTGGCCGTGCCGGCCGGTCAGGTGATGCCGGTCCCGGCCGGTGTCGACCTGGTGACGGCGTCGGCACTGCCCGAGGTCGCGGCGACGGTGTGGTCCAACGTGTTCATGATCGCCGGCCTGCAGCCGGGCGAGACGTTCCTGGTGCACGGCGGAGCGGGCGGGATCGGCACCATGGCGATCCAGCTCGCGAAGGCGCTCGGCGCCACCGTGGCCGCGACGGCCGGGTCCGCGGAGAAGCTCGCGACCTGCCGGTCGCTGGGCGCTGACATCGCGGTCGACTACCGCGAGGACGACTTCGTGGCGGTGCTCAAGGAGGCCGGCGGGGCCGACGTGATCCTCGACAACATGGGGGCGTCGTACCTGATGCGCAACCTGGAGGCACTCAAGGTCGAGGGCCGGCTGGTCGTGATCGGCATGCAGGGCGGGGTCAAGACGGAGATCGACCTGAGCGTGCTGCAGAAGAAGCGCGCAGCCCTGATCGCCACCACGCTCCGCGCCCGGCCGAGCGACGAGAAGTCCGCGATCTGCGCGGCGCTGGTCGAGCACGTGTGGCCGCTGGTGGAGGCCGGCAAGGTCAAGGCCGTCGTCCACGAGCGGGTGCCGCTGGACGAGGTGGCCCGCGCCCACCGGGCCATGGACGAGAGCAGCCACACCGGCAAGATCCTGCTCACCACGTGAGCACGGACGGGGCGTGCGTAGGGTGGTCGACATGAGCGAGGAGACGCCCGACCAGACCGAGGGTTCCCACCCCAGCTACGTGGTCGTGGGCCCGGACGGCAACGCCGTGCCCGGGCAGGGGGTCGAGGACGACGGCGCCGACGACGCGCGCGGCCTGACCGACCTGGTCGAGCAGCCCGCGAAGGTGATGCGGATCGGCAGCATGATCCGGCAGCTCCTCGAAGAGGTGAAGGCGGCCCCGCTCGACGAGGCCGGTCGCAGCCGTCTCGCCCGCGTGCTGCACACCTCGATCGACGAGCTCAAGGACGGGCTGGCGCCGGAGCTCGACGACGAGCTGAGCCGGCTGGTGCAGCCCTTCGACTCCGCTACACCGACCGAGTCCGAGCTGCGCATCGCCCAGGCCCAGCTGGTCGGCTGGCTGGAGGGCCTGTTCCACGGCATCCAGACCGCGATCTACGCCCAGCAGATGGCCGCGCGAGCCCAGCTCGAGCAGATGCGTCGCGCCCTGCCCGCCGGCGCGCTCGGCCAGATGCCCGGCATGGGTGGTCAGTCGCACCCCGGCCAGGAGGACGACCCGGGTGACACGCAGACCGGGCCGAACGGGATGTACCTGTAGGAGCCCCAGCGGTCACCGCCGGTTGGCCGCGATCACGTCGGCGTACCAGTCGAACGACCGCTTCGGGATCCGCTCCTGGGTCTCGAAGTCGATCCAGACCAGGCCGAAACGCTGCGTGTAGCCCTCGGCCCACTCGAAGTTGTCCATCAGCGACCACGCGTAGTAGCCGCGCACGTCGGAGCCCTCGCCGATCGCCTCCACGATCGCCCGCAGGTGGGCGTCGAGGTAGTCGATCCGGGGCTGGTCGTCGACCACCCCGTCCGGACCCGGCCCCGTCCCGAAGGAGCAGCCCGACTCGGTGACGACGAGCGGGGGCGCGTCGGGGTAGCGCTCGTCGAGTGTCCGGATCTGCTCGCGCAACCCGTCCGGCACGATCGGCCAGCCGAAGTCCGTGGTCGGGTGGTCCCGCATCGGCGCGAACTCGAACCCGAGCCCCAGCGGCACCTCGACGTCGCCGATCGCACCACCGCTGGTCGCGCCGGGGCGAGGGGCACGGATCGAGGTCGGGTTGTAGTAGTTGAAGCCGTAGAAGTCGAGCGGCGCCGCGATCAGGTCGAGGTCGTCGGCGACCGGCCCGGGCATCAGCTCGGCGAAGCCCTCGGGATAGCGGCCGAGCAGCACCGGGTCGGCGAAGATCCGGTTCCAGAGCACGTCGTACAGGTCGGCAGCGGCGCGGTCCTCCTCGGAGTCCGACGCCGGCCGGACCGGCGAGTGGTTGGTGCCCGTGCCGACCGCCTTGGCTCCCGCCGACCGCAGTGCCTGCACCGCGAGCCCGTGCCCGAGCAGCAGGTGGTGCGCCACCGGGAGCGCATCGAACATCAGCGTCCGGGCCGGCGCGTGCATGCCGAGCCCGTAGCCGAGCATCGTGACCACGTTGGGCTCGTTGACCGGCACCCACTGCTCGACCCGGTCCGCGAGTCGGCCGGCGACCAGTGCGGCGTACTCCGCGAAGCGTTCGGCCGTCGCGCGCTCGGTCCAGCCGCCCCGCCCACCCGACGACGGAGTTTCCAGTGCCTGCGGCAGGTCCCAGTGGTACAGCGTCGCCATCGGCTCTATCCCGGCCGCCAGCAGCTCGTCGACGAGCCGGTCGTAGAAGCCGAGTCCCTCCTCGTTGGCCGGGCCGGCGCCGTCCGGCTGGATCCGCGGCCAGGCGATCGAGAACCGGTAGCCCTGGGTGCCGAGCCGGCGCATCAGCGCCACGTCCTCGACGTACCGGTGCAGGTGGTCGCACGCGACCGCGCCGGAGCTGCCGTCCTTGACCCGGCCCGGCTCGGCGCAGAACGTGTCCCAGATGCTGGCTCCTCGGCCACCGACGTCCACCCCACCCTCGATCTGGTACGACGCGGTGCTGGTGCCGAAGCGGAAACCGGGCGGGAGCTGGGGGTGCGGCATGCCAGCATTCTGCCCATGCCGATCGAGGTGTGGGCCTTGCCCTGAAGCTCAGTCGAGCCGCCAGATCAGCTCGCGCACGGCCGCGCCGCGTCCCTCGGCCCACGAGTGCTCCTCGCCGACCTGCACGAACCCGGCGCGCTGCAGCACCCGACCCGAACCGGTGTTGTCGTCGACGGTGCGACCGTGGACCGGCCGGGTGGTGACCTGCTCGAGCAGCGTCGCAAGCGCGGCGCCGGCCAGGCCACGCCCCCAGCAGTCGCGCCGGATCCAGTAGGTGACCTCGAGGTCGCCCTCCATCACGAAGCTGGCCGCGCTGCCCACGACCTCGTCGTCGAGCTCCACCACGAGCTGGGTGACGGTCTCGTCGGCGAGGAGTCGCGTGTGCTTGGCGACGTAGTGGTCGAGGTCCTGGTCGGCCGCCGAGGTGAAGGCCGCCTGGTGCTGCCCGTCGGGGTCGAGCTGGATCGCGTGCAGCGCGGGCAGGTCGGCTGCGGTCATCGCCCGCACGACGACCGTCATCAGAGGAACCGGAAGAACGCGTGCGGCCGACCGAGCGGCCGCGGCTCGGCGACGAGCCGGTGGGTGCCGACCCGGTAGTCGGCGTCGTCGGGGGCGTCGAACGCGACCTCCTCGAAGCCGTCCTCGGCGAACCAGTGGCGGATCGCATCGGTGAGCTCACCGTGGGCGCGCGCTGCCCGGGTCCAGATCACGGTGGCGCCAGGCGCGCAGAGGGCCGGCAGCACGTCGACCGTGGCCCGGACGTCGTCGTCCGAGATGTTGCCGAAGACCCCGCACAGCTGCACCAGGTCGGCAGGCACCGCACCGTCATAGCTGGTCGTCGTCCCGGCGTCGCTGCGTCGTACGTCGACGCCGGCGAGGCCATGCGCGGCCGCGAGGTCCTCGGCGCGTGAGGCGAGCGACTCGTCGGTCTCCAGCAGGGTGACCGTCACCCGGGCGGCGTCGTCACGAGCGGCCAGCACCTCGAGCACGTCGCGACCGTCGCCGGCGCACGCACTCACCACCCGGAGCGCCGGATCGGCGCGCGCATCCAGCCAGGCCGAGATCTGGTGCTGCACGGAGACCAGTCGACGGGAGAGGCTCGATCCCGGCTCGTCGTAGGACCTGTGCCAGTCCTGCCAGTGCGTCGTGGTCATGGGCTCCAGCCTCGCAGGACCCGCCGACAGCTCGGTTCAGCTGGTGACGCCCTTACCGCCGAACCGGGACCAGGCCACTGATCCCACGTCGCGGCAGGCGGACCGGGAGCGGGTCCTCGAGAGGTTCACCCGCCTCGATGCCGGCCGCGGGACCCGCGGAGCTCAGGGGATCAGCACGCCGGGGTTGAGCACGCCGGTGGGGTCGATCCGCTCCTTCACCGCACGCAACATCTCGACTCCGACGGGCCCGATCTCCTGCGCGAGCCAGGGCTTGTGGTCCTGACCGACCGCGTGGTGGTGGGTGATCGAGGCACCGCTGGCGATGATCGCGTCGGAGGCGGCCGCCTTGGCCGCACGCCACTGAGCGACCGGGTCGTCGTCCTGACGGGTGGCGACCGTGAAGTACAGCGAAGCGCCGGTCTCGTAGACGTGGGAGATGTGGCAGAGCACGAGCACCGGACGACCGTCAGAGCCGAGCGCGGACTCGAGCGCCTGCTTCACCGCGTCGTACGTCGCGCGCAGCCGGGACCAGAAGGCGACCGTCTCGACGGTCTCCACGAGGACCCCGACGTCGAGCATCGAGTCCCGCAGGTAGGGACCGTGGAACCGACCCTGGGCCCAGGCCCGTCCCCCGGACTCACCGAGACCGGTCCCGCCGAGCCCGGCGAGCAGCGTCGAGGTGGCGTGGCGCCGGGCGTCGATCACCACCTGCTCGCCCTCGTGGCCGACCACCATCAGGCAGCCCCCCGCCGTCTCGCCGCCGACCTCGTCGGGCTCGGCGAGGTTGACCATGGTCTCGGCCTCGTCGGAGAGCCGGATCACGGTCGGAAGCGCGCCGCCCTGGGCCAGGGTGCGCATCGCTGCAGCGCCCTCGTCGAACGAGCCGAAACGCCAGGTCTCGTAGACCTGCACGGCCGGCACGCGCCGCACCCGGACGGTCACCGAGGTGACCACCCCGAAGGTGCCCTCGGACCCCATCACCCACTGGCGCAGGTCGGGTCCGGCCGCGTTGGCCGGGGACGAGCCGAGGTCCAGCCGCCCGGCCGGGGTGGCGACGGTCAGTCCCATCACCAGGGAGTCGAACCGGCCGTAGCCGGCCGAGGACTGGCCGCTGGAGCGGGTGACCGCGAAGCCACCGATCGAGGCGTACTCGAAGGACTGCGGGAAGTGCCCGATCGTGAGCCCGTGCTCCGCGAGCAGCGCCTCGGCCTCCGGGCCACGGAGACCGGGCTCCAGGTCCGCGGTCATCGACTCCAGGTCGACGCCGAGGAGGCGGTCGAGCCGGCCCAGGTCCAGCGAGATCACGCCGGCGAACCCCTCCCGCCTGGCGGTGAGGCCGCCCACGACCGACGTGCCGCCGCCGAACGGGACCAGCGCGACGTGACGCTCCACGCACCAGTCGACGACGGCCTGCACCTCGTCGTGGCTGCCGGGACGGACCACGGCGTCGGGTGAGTCCGAGCCGTCGCCCTGCCTCAGCCGCAGCAGGTCGGGCGTGGACTTGCCCCGGGTGCGGAGAACGCGGGTGTCGTGGTCGGTGAGCACGTGGTCGCCGCCGACGAGGGCACCGAGCTCGGCCACCAGTGCTTCGTCGAGCGGCTCGCTGAGCCGCACTGCGGCGAGCTCGACGGCAGGGGTGTCGGCGGTGCCGATGAAGGCGTCGACGAGGCCGCGGGCGGACTCGGTGAGGGGTCCGGCCTGCTCGGGATCGCCCCATCGGGACCAGTGCATCTCTCGGGTCATGTGTTACAGTGTGACACATGACGTCACTTCGTCACAACAACCTCGACGACCCGACGGACACCGACACCGCGATCCTCGACGCCGCGCGCGAGTCGCTCCTCGCCGTCGGCTGGCGCCGCTCCACGCTCACCGACGTCGCCCGGCGGGCCGGGGTCAGCCGGATGACGCTCTACCGGCGCTGGCCCGACATGCAGGGCCTGCTCGGCGAGCTGATGACGCGTGAGTGGACCGCGGCGATGGCCTCTGTCACCGAGGGCAACGACCCCACCGCCAGCCTGCTGGCGCAGGTGCGCCGGGGCGTGGTGCTGACCGCCCGCGCGATCCGCGACGACGAGCTGTTCGCCAAGATCATCGACGTCGACCCGGAGCTCCTGCTCCCCTACCTGCTCGACCGGCGCGGCCGATCCCAGGAGCTGGTGCTCACGCTGCTCGAGCCGATGATCCGGCAGGGCCAGCGCCGCAGGGAGATCCGCAAGGGCGACCCGATGATGCTGGCGCGCACCCTCCTGCTCGCGGCCCAGGGCTTCACGCTGTCCGTGCAGACGATGACCGAGCCCGGTGACGCACAGGGCCTGACCGAGGCCGACTTCGAGGACGAGCTCGGGTTGCTGGTCCAGCGCTACCTCGCGCCATGACCGGCATCACCGCCGGCACCGACGGCCTCCCGGAGCGCACCGACCTGCTCGTGGTCGGGCTCGGCGTCACCGGTGCCGGCGTCGCGCTCGACGCGGCCAGCCGAGGACTCGACGTGGTCGCGGTCGACGCGTTCGACCTGGCCTGGGGCACCAGCCGCTGGAGCTCGAAGCTCGTGCACGGCGGTCTCCGCTACCTCGCCAACCTCCAGCTCGACGTCGCCCACGAGAGTGCCCTCGAGCGCGGCATCCTGATGGAGACCACCGCGCCCCACCTGACCCGTGCCCTGCCGATGGTGATCCCGCTGACCCCCTCGGTCAGCCGACGGGCGTCCGTCGTCTCCCGGATCGCGATGACGCTCGGCGACGGCCTCCGGCTCTCCGCCCGCACGTCGCGTCGCACGCTGCCGCGTCCCCGCTCGATCTCGGTGCCCGAGACCCTCGCGCTGGTCCCCGGCGTACGACGGCAGGGGCTGCGCGGCGGCATCCTGGCCTTCGACGGGCAGCTCGAGGACGACGCCCGGCTGGTGATCGCCCTCGCCCGTACGGCGGGCGCACACGGGGCGCGGCTGCACACCCGCAGCCGGGTCGTCGAGCTCAGCGGCAACCACGCCGTGGTCCGCGACGAGCTCACCGGCGAGGTTCGCCGGATCGAGGCGCGCGCGGTCGTCAACGCGGCCGGAGTCTGGGCGGGTCAGCTCGTCGACGGGATCACTCTCAAGCCGTCCCGCGGCACCCACCTGGTGCTCCGCCAGGCGTCGCTGCCGGGCCTGCGCGTGGCCGTGATGGCGCCGGTGCCCCACGAGAGCAACCGGTTCGTGTTCCTGCTGCCTCAACCCGACGGCACGCTCTACGTCGGACTGACCGACGAGGAGGTCGACGGCACCGACATCCCCGACGTCCCAGAGCCGAGCGAGGCGGAGATCGACTTCCTGCTCGACGTGATCGGCAACGCCTTCGAGCGCCGGCTCACCCGCGACGACGTGGTCGGCGCCTACGCGGGGCTGCGTCCGCTGCTCGACGCGGGCGGGCAGACCGCAGACCTGTCCCGGCGCCATGCGGTGCTCACCAGCGGCAGTGGCGTGGTGACGATCGTCGGCGGCAAGCTCACGACGTACCGAAAGATGGCCGAGGACGCCGTGGACGCTGCCGTCGCCCAGCGCGGTCTGGCCGCCGGTCCCTGCAGCACGCGGTCGCTCCCGCTGCTGGGAGCTGCAGACCGTGACCGGCTGGAGAGCGTCGACGCCCCCGCCCGGCTGGTGCGCCGCTTCGGTCTCGAAGCGCCGATGGTGCTCGACAACGCGCGGGTGGTCAGCGGGCTCGACGACGCGGAGCTGCTGGCACCGATCGCGGAGGGACTCCCCCAGACGCTCGCGGAGCTGATCTTCGGGGTGACCCACGAGGGCGCCCGCACGGTCGAGGACCTGCTCGAGCGGCGCACCCGGATCGGACTGGTCCCGGACGACACAGAGCTCGCCCGGCCAGCGGCCGAACGAGCTCTTGTGCTGGCTGGGGTGACTACTTCTTGAAGGCGTCCTTGACCTTCTCGCCAGCCTGCTTCAGGTCCGACTTCGACTGATCGGTCTTGCCCTGGCGCTCGAGGCTCTCGTCGCCGGTGGCCTTGCCCACCGCCTCCTTGGCCTTGCCGCCGAGGTCTTCCTTCTTGTTGTCTGCCTTGTCATCTAGTCCCATGCTGCCCACTGAAGCACGCGCCACCGCGGACTCCCACACCGTGAGGGGTGAAATCCGGCCTTGTTGCGAACTGTTTGCAATTGGGGATCATCTGCTCCTAGGTTGGCGGGGTGGTGCCCACCGACCTTCCTCCGACCCGTCGCAGGTTCACCCGCGCCGAGAAGAGCAGCCTGTTCCGGTGCCTGGCCTTCGTGGCCCTGCTGCACGTCGTCGGCTGGGGCCTGCTGGTCCTGGTCGTGGGTCCGCACGACTACGTGGTGGGCAACAAGGTCCTGGGCGTCGGCCTCGGCCTGACGGCCTACACCCTGGGCATGCGGCACGCGTTCGACGCCGACCACATCGCCGCGATCGACAACACCACCCGCAAGCTGATGGCCGACGGGCAACGACCGGTCAGCACCGGCTTCTGGTTCAGCCTCGGGCACAGCTCCGTGGTCTTCGTGATGGTCCTCGGCGTCGCGCTCGGGGTGCGTGCGCTGGCCGACGGGGTCGGGGACGACAGCTCCCGGCTGCAGCAGGTCACCGGCGTCTGGGGCACGTCGGTCAGCGGTGTCTTCCTGGTCCTGATCGGGCTGATCAACCTGGTCGCGCTGATCGGTGTGCTCAAGGTCTTCCGCAAGATGCGCCGCGGGGAGTACGACGAGGCCGAGCTCGAGCGCCAGCTCGACAGCCGCGGCTTCCTGAACCGGATCCTCGGCCGGGTGACCCGGCTGGTGCGCAAGCCGTGGCACATGTACCCGACCGGCTTCCTCTTCGGGCTCGGCTTCGACACGGTCACCGAGATCGGCCTGCTGGTGATCGCCGGCGGCGCGGTGGCGGCCAGCCTCCCGTTCTGGGCAGTGCTCACGCTGCCGATCCTGTTCACCGCCGGGATGGCGCTGCTCGACACCATCGACGGTGCGTTCATGAACGTCGCCTACGGCTGGGCCTTCGCCCGCCCGGTGCGCAAGGTCTACTACAACATCACCGTCACGGCGCTCTCCGTCGCCGTCGCGCTGATCATCGGCGTGGTCGAGCTGGTCGGCCTGCTCGCCGACAAGGTCGGCATCGAGTCCGGCCCGCTCGCCGCGCTGGGCAGCATCGACCTCGAGTACGTCGGCTACGGCATCGTCGCCCTGTTCGTGGTCACCTGGGCGCTGTCGGTCGCGATCTGGAAGCTCGGTCGCATCGAGGAGCGCTGGTCGGCGAACCTCTCCCGCTCGAGCTAGCTGCCCTTCGGGATCACCGTCGCCCGGCCCGCCTCCAGCCGCGCCACCGGCACCCGGAACGGCGAGCAGGACACGTAGTCGAGCCCGGCGTCGTGGAAGAAGTGGATCGACTCCGGGTCGCCGCCGTGCTCGCCGCAGACCCCCATCTTCAGCTTCGGCTTCGTCGAGCGCCCGCCTTCGACCCCGGCCTTGACCAGCTGGCCCACGCCGTCGGCGTCGAGGGTCTCGAACGGGGAGATCGTCAGCACACCGTTCTCCAGGTACGTCGCGAAGAACGCGCCCTCCACGTCGTCACGCGAGAAGCCCCACGTGGTCTGGGTGAGGTCGTTGGTCCCGAACGAGAAGAAGTCGGCCTCCTCCGCGATCCGGGCCGCGGTGAGCGCCGCACGCGGCAGCTCGATCATGCAGCCGATCGCGAAGTCGAGCTTCTCGCCGGTCTCCTCCGAGATCTCCCTCAGGATCGCCTCGGCCTCGTCGCGCACCAGCTGCAGCTCGCGCTGCGACCCGACGAGCGGCACCATGATCTCCGGCTGCGGGTCCTTGCCCTGCTTGCGCAGCTCGACGCAGGCCTCGGCGATCGCCCGGATCTGCAGGGCGAAGAGGCCGGGCATCCGCAGCCCCAGCCGCACGCCGCGCAGGCCGAGCATCGGGTTCGACTCGTGCATCCGGCGGACGGCAGCGAGCAGCTTCACGTCGTGCGCGTCGGTCTCGCCGCGCTCTTCCGCGAGCGCCACCTTCACCGCGAGCTCCGGCAGGTCGGGCAGGAACTCGTGCAGCGGCGGGTCGATCAGCCGGATCGTGGCCGGCAACCCGTCCATCGCCTCGAGCAGCTCGGTGAAGTCCTGGCGCTGCAGGGGCAGCAGCGCCTCGAGCGCCCGGTCGCGCTCGTCACCCGTCTCGGACAGGACCACGCGCTCGATCTGCACCCGCCGGTCACCGAGGAACTGGTGCTCGGTGCGGCACAGCCCGATCCCCTCCGCGCCGTGCTTGCGGGCCCGCGTGGCGTCCTCGCCGTTGTCGGCGTTGGCGCGCACCCGCAGCCGTCGTACGTCGTCGGCGTGGGACAGCAGCCGGTGCACGGCGTCGACCAGCTCGCGCACCTCCTGGTCGTCGCCCGCAGCCTCGTGGGCCGCGTCGACACCGTCGGCGATGTAGGTCATCACCGGCGAGTCGACCACCGGCACCTCGCCGACGAAGACCTCGCCGGTGGCGCCGTCGATCGCGATCACGTCGCCCCGCCCGAGCACCTTGCCGCCGGCCCGCAGCTCGTCACCCTCGACCGCGATCGCCTCGGCGCCCACCACGGCGCACATGCCCATGCCGCGGGCGACCACGGCGGCGTGCGACGTCTTGCCGCCCCGCGTGGTGAGCACGCCCTTGGAGTCGACCATGCCGGGAAGGTCCTCGGGGCTGGTCTCCCGGCGGACCAGGATCACGTCGTTGCCCTTCGCCTTCTCCTCCGCGGCTTGCGCGTTGTCGAAGACGATCGCGCCCACGGCTGCACCCGGTGAGGCGCCCAGTCCCTTGGCCAGCAGCTCGCGTTCGGCGTGCGAGTCGAACTGCGGGAAGAGCAGCTGGCTGAGCTGGTTGCCGGTGACCCGCTCCAAGGCCTCGTCGGTGGTGATCAGCCCCTCGTCGTCGAGCTGGCAGGCGATCCGGAACGCCGCGCCCGCCGTCCGCTTCCCGATCCGCGTCTGCAGCATCCAGAGCTTGCCCTGCTCGATGGTGAACTCGATGTCGCACAGGTCGCGGTAGTGGGTCTCCAGCCGGCGCATGATCTTGCGCAGCTGCTTGTAGGACTTCGGGTCGATCTCCTCGAGCTCGGACAGCTGGAGCGTGTTGCGGATGCCGGACACGACGTCCTCGCCCTGGGCGTTCTGCAGGTAGTCGCCGTAGATCCCGCTGTGCCCGCTGGACGGGTCGCGCGTGAAGCAGACGCCGGTGCCGGAGGTCTCGCCGAGGTTGCCGAAGACCATGCTCACGACGTTGACCGCCGTGCCGAGGTGGTGGGGGATGCGCTCGCGGCGGCGGTAGAGGCGCGCGCGCTCGGTGTTCCAGGAGCGGAACACCGCCTCGATCGCCAGGTCGAGCTGCTCCCGCGGGTCCTGCGGGAAGTCGGCGCCGGTGTGCTCGCGGACGATGTCCTTGTACGACGCGACGATCGCCTTCAGGTCGTCCGCACCGAGCTCGATGTCGGTCGTGGCGTCGACCTTCTTCTTCTGGGCGTCGAGGGCCTCGGAGAACAGCTCGCCGGGGATGTCGAGCACGGTGCGCCCGAACATCTGGATCAGCCGCCGGTAGGAGTCCCAGGCGAACCGCTCGTCGTCGGAGAACTTCGCGAGACCCGTCACCGTGTCGTCGTTGAGCCCCACGTTGAGGACGGTCTCCATCATCCCCGGCATCGAGAACTTCGCACCGGAGCGCACCGAGACCAGCAGCGGCTCGTGCGCGTCGCCGAAGTTGCGGCCCACGGCCTCCTCGACCTCGCGCATCGCGATCGTGGTCTCCACCTTGACCGCCCGGGGCAGCCTGCCCTCGGACAGGTAGGCGCGGCACGCGTCGGTGGAGATCGTGAAACCCGGCGGCACGGGCATGCCCAGGTTGGTCATCTCGGCGAGGTTCGCGCCCTTGCCGCCGAGCAGCTCCTTCTGGTCCTTGTCACCCTCGCTGAACCGGTAGACGTACCTCGCCATGGCTGCTCCCCTCACGTGTGCTCCATGCGTACCACCAACTGGCCCCCGAGCGCTCCTGTGACTTCGCTGATATCTGCCGAAACGGGCAATCTGGAACTACACCCTTATGGGTACCAGCCGGCATCGACCCCGTGGCGAACCACCGTGCGTCAGGGGATGTCAATCCCCCCGATCAACCTCCAGAAGGAAGTGCTTTTCACATGTTCACCACACGCAAGCGCTTGATCGCCGGGAGCGGCGATTGCCCTGATGTCTCTCCCGCTCGCCGCCTGCGGCAGCAACACGGACTCCAGCCCCGCCACGGCGAAGTCGCAGTCGGCCCCCAAGCCGGTCGCCGCGCTCGACGCCATTGCCGGCAAGACCACGGCGATCAAGCTCGACCAGGGCTTCGTCGACGCGCTGACCTCGCTCAAGCTCACGCCCGGAGTCGTCGGCAAGGCCAAGCTCACCGCCGGCTCGCTGGTCTTCCCCATCACGGGCGGCAACGTCACCGTGTTCAAGCCCGGCCAGGTCTCGCCGTACGTGATCGGCCAGATCCAGCACGAGGGTTCGGGCCTGTCGCTGACCGCCGGCAAGACCAAGGTCGAGCTGACCAACTTCAACGTCGACCCGGGCGTCTCCCGTGTCTACGGCGACGTGACCGTCAACGGCAAGGTGGCCGCGACCAGCGCCTACCTGTTCACGCTGGACGGTCGCACGCTCAAGCCGCTGAAGACCCAGGGGAGCGACGCGATCCTGACCGGCACCAAGGTCGAGATCTCGCCCGTCGCGGCTCCGCTGCTCAACCAGACGTTCAAGACCGACGCGGTCAAGGGCGGCCTGCTGGTGGGCATCGCCACCATCACGGTCGACACCACGCCGCCGTCCGAGTGACCACCCTTCTGGGGTGAAAAGGAACAGGGGTCCCCTTCGGGGGGCCCCTGTTTCCCTGTCCTGTCGCGCTCACCTCTCGGGGTGGTCCCTACGCTGGGACATGAGTCGCATCCTCGTCACCGGCGCCACCGGCTTCATCGGCAAGAGGCTGGTGCCTGCGCTCGTCGAGGCCGGCCACGACGTGAAGGCGATGACCCGCCACCCCGAGACGTACGACGGTCCCGGCCGGGCGGTCCGCGGAGACGTCGGCGAGCGCGCGTCGCTCACCGAGCCGCTCGAGGACGTCGACATCGCCTACTACCTGGTGCACTCGCTGGACAACGACGACTTCGAGAAGCGCGACGCCGACGCGGCGCGGCTCTTCGCCAAGGTGGCCGAGAAGACCGGCGTGAAGCAGATCGTCTACCTCGGCGGACTCGGCAGCGAGGACGTCGGAACACTGTCGGCGCACCTGCGCTCGCGCCGCGAGGTGGAGGGACTGCTCGGCTCGTCCGACATCCCGGTCACCGTGCTCCGGGCCGCGATCGTCGTCGGCAGGGGCGGCATCTCCTGGGAGATGACCCGGCAGCTGGTCAAGAAGCTGCCGGCGATGGTGGTGCCGAAGTGGGTCGCCACCAAGACCCAGCCGATCGGCATCGACGACGTCGTGTCCTACCTGGTCGGTGTCGCCGGCAACGAGAAGGCCATGGGTCAGGTCTTCGAGATCGGCGGACCCGAGGTCCTCACCTACGGCGAGATGCTCCAGCAGGCGGCGCTGGTGATGAACGGTCGCGAGGTGCCGGTGATCACGGTGCCGGTGCTGACCCCCCGGCTGTCCTCGCTGTGGCTGGCACTGGTCACCGACGTCGACGCCACCACCGGACGCAACCTGATCGACTCGATGGGCACGGAGGTGGTGGTGACGGACGACGCGATCAAGGCCGTGGTCCCGCTGGACCTCGCTCCCTACCAGGAGACCGTCCGGCGGGCCATCGAGGACGATCGCCAGACCGAGGCCTGAGGGCGCAGATGATCCGCGTTCTCGGCAACCGGTGGCTCCACCCGTCGCTGTGGCAGCAGGTCCCCCGCGACCACCGGCAGAGCCCCCGAGACTTCCGTCGCCGCCAGCTCGTCACGGTGCTGTTCGTGCTGATCGGAGCCGGCGTGCTCGGCTGGTCGCTGCGGCTCGACCCCGGCAGCACGACGTTCATCCTGGCCACGCTCGTGCTCGCGGGTGTGTGGGCGGTCGGCGCGTTCGCGTCCGGGCCGCTGTACCTGGGCCGGATCGACATCCGCAAGGGCAACGACACCACCCCGCTCCCCAGGCCGGTGGTGCAGCCGATCCTGCTCGGCCTGGCCCTCGCAGCGGTGTTCACGGTCGGCGGTCTCGTCGTGCACGAGATCGGGCCGCTCGACGCCAGGTCGCCTCGATCCTCGACTACGCCGACCAGGGCGCCGGACCCCTCGTCCTGCTGGTCACCGTGCTCAACGGTGTGGCCGAGGAGCTCTTCTTCCGGGGCGCCGTCTACGCCGCCATCCCGCGTCACCCGGTCGCGTGGACGACGCTCACCTACGTGATCGCGACCCTCGCCACCGGCAACGTGATGCTCGCGTTCGCCGCCGTGATCCTGGGTGCGGTCGTCGGCCTGCAGCGGCGCGCGTCGGGCGGCATCCTGGCGCCGATCCTGACGCACATCACCTGGTCGGTGGCGATGCTCTACGTGCTTCCGGCGATCTTCCTGTAGGCACCCTCCGTAGGTTGGACGGGTGGAGATCCAGCCGGTCACGCCGCACGCCCCGTCGCTACCGAGACCGGTGGTGATGAGCCAGAGCTGGCGTGATCTCACCCTGGTCCACTGGGCGGTCGAGCCCGTCGAGGTCGAGCGGTTCATGCCGCCGGGTGTCTTCCCGGACACCTTCGAGGGCCACACCTACGTCGGGCTGGTTCCCTTCCGGATGGTCGACGCGGGCTTCGGCAACGGCCCGGCGGTGCCGTGGCTGGGGACGTTTCTCGAGACGAACGTGCGGCTGTACTCCGTCGACGACACCGGGCGCCGGGGCATCGTCTTCCTGAGCCTGGACGCCGACCGGCTGGCTGTGGTGCTCGGCGCCCGTGCAGCGCTGCGACTCCCCTACCGATGGGCACGGATGAGCTACGGCGCCCGCGACGTCGCCGGCCGGGGCCAGCACACCTACGAGTCGAGCCTCCGCGGACCCGCGCACGCCGTGAGCCGTCTCGTGGTCCGCGTCGGAGATCGCCGCGAGCCGACCGAGCTCGACCACTTCCTGACCGCCCGGTGGGGCCTGCACACCCGTGCCTGGGGACGCACCCTGTTCGTGCCCAACGCCCACGAGCCGTGGCCGCTGCACGACGTCGAGGTGGTCGAGCTCGACGACGGTCTGGTGGCCTCGGTCGGGCTGCCCGGTGTTGCCCGTCGTACACCGGACCACGTCGCGTTCAGCCCGGGAGTCACGACGCGCTTCGGCCGCCCCAGCAGTCGTGCCCGCCGCCGGATCCGGCGCTAGCTGAACTCCATCGCGTCGTCGGTGACCCGGCCGTGGCGGATGGTGATCACGTCGCGCAGGTAGTTCTGGCGGAGCCGCCACGGCGCCCGGCTGCCCTGCTTGGGGAACTCGTGCAGCGACCTGAGCACGTAGCCGGCCGCGAAGTCCATGAACGGCTGCGCCTCCACGCCGGCCTCGCGTCGGGGCACGAAGACCCGGGTGCCGGTGCTGTCGAGATGGCGGAGGAGGCGCGTCGCGTACTGCGCGACGAGGTCGGCCTTGAGCGTCCAGGAGGCGTTGGTGTAGCCGATCGTGAACACGAAGTTGGGGACGCCCGAGAGCATCATGCCCTTGTAGGCCATGGTGTCCGGCAGGTGCACAGGCTTGCCGTCGACCGACAGCTCGGCGCCGCCGAACGCCTTGAGGTTCAGCCCGGTCGCGGTGACCACTACGTCGGCCGCGAGCTCCTCGCCCGACTCCAGCAGCACACCCTTGGGCGTGAACGAGGCGATCCGGTCGGTGACGACGGAGGCGTCACCACGCTTGATCGCCTTGAACAGGTCGCCGTCCGGCACCAGGCACAGCCGCTGGTCCCAGGGGTCGTACGTCGGGCGGAAGTGGGTGTCCACGTCGTAGCCATCGGGCAGCTGGGAGGCCGTGGCCCTGCGGATCAGCCGGCGCACCAGATGCGGGCGGCGCTGGCTGAGCTGGAAGAATCCGGTCGCGAGCAGCACGTTCTTCCAGCGCGCGACGCCGTAGGCCCACTGGTCGGGGAGGAGGCGCTTCACGCGCGCCGCGACCGCATCGCGGCTGGGCACGGACATCACGTAGGTCGGTGAGCGCTGGAGCATCGTGACGTGGGCGGTGCGGTCGGAGATCGCGGGCACCAGCGTCATCGCGGTCGCGCCGCTGCCGATCACCACGACCCGTCGGTCATCGAGCTCGAGGTCGTCGGGCCAGTGCTGCGGGTGCACGATCCGGCCCTCGTAGTCGTCGACGCCGGCGAACTCCGGCGTGTAGCCCTCGTCGTAGTCGTAGTAGCCGCTGCACGCCCACAGGACGTGGCAGGTCAGGGAGATCTCGGTGCCGTCGCGCTCGACCGTCACCGTCCAGCGCTGGTCGGCGGAGGACCAGTCGGCCCGTCGTACGACGTGGCCGTAGCGGATGTGGTCGTCGACCCCGTACGCCGCCGCTGTCTCGCGGACGTAGGTCAGGATCGAGGGCCCGTCGGCCAGCGCCTTGTCACCCTGCCAGGGCCGGAACCGGTAGCCGAGGGTGAACATGTCGGAGTCCGACCGCACGCCGGGGTAGCGGAACAGGTCCCAGGTGCCGCCACTGGCCGCGCGCGCCTCGAGGATCGCGTAGCTGCGTCCCGGAAGGTCCACGGCCAGGTGGGAGGCGGCTCCGATGCCCGAGAGGCCGGCCCCCACGATCAGCACGTCGACGTGCTCGGGGATCTTCGCCATGCGCCGGAGTCTACCGAGCGGTAACAGACGGATTCTCCGCCGCTGACCAGCCGACGGAGCATCCCCCGCAGCTGGGTCTTCCCCGTGTCCGGACAAGTTGAAGGGCCACGGTTCGGGTCGTTCACCGTGGCCCCCCAGATGCAGCGACGCTAGGTGCAAGGCACGGACCCGACCTACCTCCCTAGGGGTGAAGGGTGAGACACTACGGTCATCCTCATGAACAGTGGCCGTCCTCTGCGTATCGCGATCCTCAACGACTACGAGATCGTGGTGAAGGGTCTTGCCCGGATGCTCGAGCCGTTCGCAGATCGGGCCGTCGTCGTCGAGATGACCGCCAACAAACCGACACTCGAGCCGGCCGACATCGCGCTGTTCGACACGTTCTCCCAGACCCAGGTGATCGCCTCGGAGGTCGACGACGTGCTCGACGAGTGCAACGCCCGCAAGCTGGTCATGTACAGCTGGAACATGCACCCCGAGCTCGTGAAGGCCTCGTTGCGCAAGGGCGCCGCCGGCTACCTCGCCAAGCGGCTGACCGGCGCGGAGCTGGTCGACGCATTCGAGCGCGTGCACAGCGGCGAGGTGGTGGTCACCGAGGACCCGCTCGAGCCGGAGGCGGACAACGGCGACTGGCCCGGACGCGAGCAGGGGCTGACCACCCGCGAGTCCGAGATCATCGCGCTGATCACGCAGGGGCTCAGCAACCAGCAGATCGCCGACCGCGCCTTCCTCAGCATCAACTCGGTGAAGTCCTACATCCGCTCGAGCTACCGCAAGATGGCGGTCACCAGCCGGAGCCAGGCTGTGCTCTGGGGGATCGAGCACGGCTTCCGCCCCGACCACGTGCGGCTGCTGCCGACCGGTCGCACGCGCGCCCACGACGCGGTCTGACCCTCCCCGCGAGGGTCAGGCGTTCTCCTTGCGGAAGACGGCTGTGCCCCACCACAGGGCGAGGCCGAACAGGACCAGCGCCCAGGCGGTGCCCCAGTAGATGTCGCTGCCGCCGAAGTCGCCGCCGAACATGCTGCGCGTCGCGTCGACGATCCAGCGGGTCGGCATGAAGTCGCTGGCCCGCTGCAGCCACGACGGGCCGATCGTCATCGGCAGCAGGATCCCCGAGAGCAGCAGGACCGGCATCATCACCACGTTGATCACCGGTGCCATCACGTCCTCGGACTTGGTGGCCAGCGCCAGCGCGTTGGACGCCGCCGCGCAGGCGCCGCCGATCAGCACCGTGAGCAGCACGCCGAGGATCATCCCGACCAGGGAGGCGTCCATCCCGAGGACGTAGCCGAGCCCGACCAGGATCACGGCCTGCACCAACAGCTGGAGCACGTCGCGGGCGAGGCGGCCGACCAGCAGCGCCGTGCGGCTCGCGGGGGTGACCCGCTCCGCCTCGATCACGCCCTCGCGCCACTCGCCGATCAGCGAGAAGCCCGCGAAGAACGCACCGAACAGCCCCAGCTGGACCAGCATGCCGGGCACGAAGAACGTGTAGGCGTTGGCCGCCCCGAACTGGGTGATCAGCGGCTTCAGCAGCGGCCCGAACAGCAGCAGGTAGAGGATCGGCTGCATCAGACCGATGATCACCCAGGCCGGGTTGCGGAGGTTCATCCGCAGCTGGCGGCGGAACACGATCGAGCACTCCCGCACGAACCTCACTGGTCTGCTCCCGTCTCGTCGTCGCTGGTGGCCAGGGGGTTGGCCCCCTCGGTGGCGGCCTCGGCGTCGCGCAGCGACCGGCCGGTCAGGGTGAGGAAGACGTCGTCGAGCGTCGGTCGCGCGATCTCGATCGACTCCAGGGCGATGTCCTGGGTGGCGAGGTCACGCAGCAGCCCGGGGACCGCCTTGCCGGCTCGTGAGACGCGGGCCCGGACGTGCCGGTCCTCGGTCTCGACCTCCCCGCCGAGGCCGGCCAGGCGCTCGGCGACCAGCGAGACCTGGTCGAGGTCCTCGACCTCGAGGTCGACCAGGTCACCGGCCACCTGGGCCTTGAGGTTGTCGGCGGTGTCGGAGGCGACGATGCGGCCCTGGTCGATGATCATGATCCGGTCGCTGAGGGCGTCGGCCTCGTCGAGGTAGTGGGTGGTCAGGAACACCGTGGCGCCACGCTTCGCCCGCAGGTCGGCGATGTGCTGCCACAGGTTGGCCCGCGCCTGCGGGTCGAGACCGGTCGTCGGCTCGTCGAGGAACACCAGCGTGGGGTCGTGGACCAGGCCCATCACGATGTCGAGCCGGCGCTTCTGCCCGCCGGACATGTTCTTCGGCATCCGCTGCCACAGCCCGTCGAGCTGGAGCTCCTCGAACAGCTGCTGGCCGCGCTGCACGGCGGCCTTGCGCGACATGCCGTAGAGCATGCCGTGGTCGACCACCTCGTCGCCGGCCCTTGCCTGGCTGAACGCCCCACCGGCCTGGGAGACGTAGCCGATGCTGCGGCGCACCTGCTCGGACTCGCGCACCACGTCGTACCCCGCGACCGTGGCGGTGCCCGCCGTGGGCGTCAGCAGCGTGACCAGCATCCGCAGCGTGGTGGTCTTGCCGGCCCCGTTGGGACCGAGGAAGCCGACCACCTCGCCCTCGGCGACGTCGAGGTCGACCCCGTCGACCGCCCGGACCTCGACCTTCTTGCGGCCGTGCTTGGTGTGGAACGTCTGAACCAGCCCGCGAGCGTGGATCATCGACCGACCTCCTGTGCGTGCTGGACCTGCTGACACCCCATCACGGAGTACCGACAGGTTTCTGGGGGAATTCTCATCGGTGACGTGGGGGCGAGGTCCCGAGGAATTACCACGTTCACGTGGTAAATCGCCGCTTCACCATCCAGATCTCGCTGGTGGAGCGGCGAATTACCACGTGAACGTGGTAAATCGTCCCCACCCCCTCAGGCCTCCCGGGGCGCCTTCAACCGGAACGGCTCCATCCGGTGGTACCCCTTCACGGACGTACGACGGACCCGGCTGAGCCGGAACTCGGACTCGTCGGGATCGACCTCCGCCAGCGCGTCGTGCATGCCGCGGTCGACGAGCACCTTGCCCGGGCGGGAGAGCGAGGTCAGCCGGGAGGCGATGTTGACGGTCGGCCCGAACACGTCGCCGAGCCGGCTCACCACGGGGCCGTACGCGACACCTGCACGCACGCGGGGGAACTCCTCGTCCTGGTCGGCGCGGTCGACCAGGACGCGGGCGATCCGGGCGCCGTCCTCGGCGGTGTCGGCCGCGTAGAGCACCTCGTCGCCGATCGTCTTGATCAGCTGGCCACCGTGGTCGGTCACGGTGCTGGTGGCGACCTCCTCGAAGTGCTCGACCAGCGACACGAGCTCGCTCTCGGAGAGGTTCTTGCTCTGGGTGGTGTAGCCGACGATGTCCACGAACCCGACCGCCTGCACCGCCTCCTGGTCCGACGGGCGCAGCAGCAGCCGGCTCGACGCGCTGAAGAGATGCCGCCGCCAGATGTAGCTCTGCAACGAGTCGACCAGCGGGATCACGTCGACCGAGAGCTCCTCCAGCCGTGCCTGCGGGTCGTCCGCGGCGACGGCCAGGCTGGCCAGCAGCGTGGTCTGCCACTCCGCCAGCCGCGCGAAGCTGCGGCCCCAGGTGCGCACCATCGCCGCCTGCGAGCTCTCGTCGAGGATGCCCGCCCTGATCAGCTCCATCGTCTGCTCGAGCGCGCGGACGTCGGCCTCGGTGAACACCACCGCGTCGTCCCGGGCGTGCGGGAAGCCGAGGCTGTGCCAGAGCCGCTCGGCGGCGTCCATGTCCACCTCGGCCCGCTCGGCCACCTGGGCACGCGTGTAGACCGGCGGGCCGCCGAGCAGCAGCACCTCGACGGCCTCGAGCAGCTCCGGGCCGGTCAGCCGACCGAGCACCGCCCCGGGTGACGCGTCAGCATCCTCGGAAGACTCGGCATCCTCGTCGGCCAAGTCAGCCGTCCTTGCGGGCGTCGCCGATCCGCTCGCCGGCGGCCGCGTCGAGCGCCTTCTTGAAGGTCGGGATCTCGTCGCAGAGCCGCTCGACGGCCTCGCGCGTGAAGTGCAGCACCCGGACCGGGGTGGTGCTCACCACCGAGGCGTTGCGGAGCTTGTGGTTGACGATCGCCGACTCACCGACGACGTCGCCGGGGCCGAGCCGGGCGATCTCCTGCTTGCCCTTGCGGACCACGACCTCGCCGTCGAGCAGGATGTAGGCCTTGTCGGCGGGCGTCTTCTCCCAGATCAGCGACCAGTGCTCGGGCACCGTCACCTCGGTGCCGGCCTTCACGATCTTCTGGAGCTCGGCGTCGGTGAGGCCGTCGAACATGGGGACCTTCGCGACCTCGGATGTGTTCTGTGACGCCATGGAACCGGCCTTTCGCCTCGGGGACCTCACGGTCCTCAGTTGTTCCCTCCGCCGTGATCCTCCCGTGCCCCGCGCGGGGATGTCCACATCCTGCCGGTGAGCCGGTGGTACGTGTCCTCCGCCGCGGCGGTCTCCGTGCCCTCGCCGTGCTGGGTCAGCAGCTCGATCGCCTCCGACAGCGCCTCCTCGGCCTCCGCCGCACGGTTGCCGTCGATCAGGATCAGCGCCGCCTGGTGCTGGATCTGGCCGCGCAGCCGCTCCTCCTCGAGGGCAGGTGCGGACACGTCCGCCGGCAGTACGGCGCGCGCCTCCTCGAGCACCGAGCCCAACGTCGAGAGCGCCTCGTTGACCCGGCCCTCGACCCCCTGGACGTTGGCCAGCAGCCGCAGCGACGAGATCATCCGCTGCTGGTCGCCGACGTGGCGCGCGATCCGGGCGGCGTTGAGCAGGTGCTCCGCGGCCCGGCCGTGCGCACCGAACTGGAACAGCGTCACCCCCGCCGCCTCGTGGGCGGCGGCCGCGTCGGGCAGCCGCTGGTCGGCCTGGAAGCCGGCGGCGGCGGTCACGAAGTGCGGGGCCGCGAGGTCGGGACGCTCGCCGGCGACCAGCGCCCGGCCCAGCGTCCAGCTCGCCACCGCGAGCATGGGGTCGTCCTGGCGCAGCGCCACCACGGCGGGCTCGAGCACCTCGGCCGCCTCGGGCGCGTTGTCGGTCTCGAGCAGGCCGAGCCCGAGCAGCCGGTGCGCGAACGCGCGGCGCTGGACGTCTCCGGGAGCGAGACGGGCCAGGAGCGCGTGGGCCTCGTCGATCAGCTCCTCCCACTCGTGGGCCTGGAGCAGCACGTCGCAGAGCTCGGAGCGCAGGCCGAGCGGATCGGCGACCCCGACCTCGTCGGCGCGGGCCACCGCCTCGCGGAAGCCGATCACGGCAGCGTCCATGTCGCCGGTCTGCCAGGCCAGCTTGGCCCGCGTGGCGATGATCGCGACCGCGACTGCGGGGAGCTCGTGCTCCATCGCCCCGTCGTACGCCCGCTGGAGGAGCGCCTCGGAGGCGGAGGGGTCTGCCCAGACCCCCGCGTAGCCGGCGGCCTGGAGGGCGGTGACCGCCCAGCGCGGCTGCCCTGCGCGGTCGAACAGGTCGGCGGCCCGGAGGGCGTCGGCCATGCCCCGGACCGGGTCGGGGTTGCGGCTCAGCGCCATCAGCGCACCGGCGGCCTCGGTCAGCTCGCCGCCCTGCTCGAGCTCGTCGGCCAGCTTGCGAGCGCGGGACCAGGCGGAGTCGTCGCCGGCGAGTGCCTGCCGGTGCAGCGCCTCGACCTCGACCCGCTGGACCGCGGGCACGCTGCCGGACATGCGGGCCGACTCCGATGCGCTGGCGAGCAGGTCGTCGACGAACGACTCGTCGGCCTGCGCGCGCTCGGAGGCGAGGGCCCGGCGGTCGAGGTAGGAGACGGCCAGGTGCTCGACCAGGTCGTTGACCGGCAGCAGCTGCTCGCGCAGCGACGCCCAGCCGTTGACCAGCTCCATCACCCGCGTCGCGTCGAACCGGTCGCTGACCGCGAGCAGCTCGGCCGCGAAGCCCAGCACCGATCCCGGCAGCGGCACGCTCGGCGGGTCGAACCGCACCTCCACCTGGCGCGCCAGGTCGACGTCGAGCGCGTCGGCCGCGATCACCTCCTCCGAGGCGGACTCCGGATAGGGCGCGATCCGGGTCTGCCGGGAGAGCCGGCGCGACACGCGGTCGGTGTTGTTGCGCAGGTCGAACGCGGCCGACAGCTCGCGCGCACTGCCGTCGAGGCTGCGGATCACGTCGTCGAGGGGACGTCCGGACACGTCCTGCGGCGCCAGCCGGTGGCCGCGGCCGGCGCGCAGCACCCGCGCCACGACGGCGGAGCCGCGCATCCGGTCGAGGTCGTCGAGACGGTCGTTGAGGTACGGCACCAGGCCCATCGCCAGCCGTACGGCGCGGCCGGGTCGGTTGGCACGGACCAGGTACATGACGTGGTCGGCCATCGCTGACACGAAGGGCGGCCGGCCGACGACCATCAGCCAGCCGGCGCGGTGGTAGGCCTCGGCGATGTCGACCCGGCCCAGCTGCATCGCCCACTCGGCGGCCTCGCCGAAGAGCCGGTGCGGCTCGCGGTCGCAGCGCTTGCGGCCCTCCAGCACGTCGACCGCCCGCTCCAGCGCGCCGGCGGGGTCGCCGGCATCGGCCAGGAACCGGGCATCGGTGGCGATGTCGCACACCTCGCAGTCGGAGAGCGCGTCGCGGGGGCTGCTGCGCCAGACCCGCAGCCAGCGCTCGAGCACCTCGTCGGTGTCGATGTCGCGGGCCAGGAGGGCGCGGTACTTGGCGTACAGGTGCGGGGAGACGCCCTCGGAGCGGTAGCGGCGCTCGATGTCGCGGTAGACCCGCTGCACCACCGGCAGCGGCATCCGGCTCGAGCGCCGGGTGCGCGCCAGCGCGTAGCGGCACTCCCAGAGGATCTCGAAGCGCTGCCGGTCGGTGACCTGGTCCGGCCCGTCGGGGTCACCCTCGAGGCAGCCGAGCAGCCAGGCGATGTGCGGGATCTCGCGGTCGCCCGGTGCCGCGGCGTCGTACGCAGCGACCAGGTTGATCCGGGCCTGCACCAGCAGCGGGAACTCGTCGACCTGCTCGGCCATCGTGAGCGCCTTCTCGGAGCGCTCGACCTGCTCCTCGCCGGGCGGCAGGGCGTCGGCGACGCGCAGTGCCTGCTCGACGTCGGACACGGTCGGCACAGGTGACTCCTCGAGAAACGGCCCCTCGGTGGGCGCGGGGATGCGCCAAGGGTACGGCGATCCACGCACAGCATGCAGGGGTTCGCCCCCGAGTGGGCGACATGTTCCCCAGCTCAGCCGAGGTCGCTGCTCCCGAGCACCCGGGTGGGGGTGATCCGGATCGCCACCCGGGCCGGGTTGGGACGGGGCTGGCGGTAGCGCAGCGCGTAGCGCTCGACCGCCCGGGCGACCGACTCCGGGTCGTCCCGCACCTCGCCCAGGCCCTCCAGGGTCGACCAGCGCCGGCCGTCGACCTGGCAGGCGGCGACCCGGTGCTCGCCGGGGCCGGCGAGGTTGCGGATCTTGCGCGACGTGCGTGAGGCGATCACCCAGGCGCAGCCGTGGTCGGGGTCGAGCACCACGCCGACGGGTACGACGTGCGGGCTGCCGTCGCTGCGGAGCGTGGTGAGCGTGCACAGGTGGCGCTCCGACCAGAACTCCGCCATCTGCTCGGACAGCGACCCGAGGTTCATGCGTCGGTCCTGAGCTGCAGCGGGCCACGCAGCTCGACGAGGACGGCCGCGGCGGCGACCGGGTCGGCGTCGAGGTGTACGGCGCCGTAGCGGCCGGCCAGCGACGACGCCGACGCGCCGCCGCCGAGCGCCAGCGTCGTGGTCGCCGGCAGCCGAGCCAGGTCATCGGCGTACTGCTCGAGCTGGGCCGCGAACATGTGCGGCTCGGTGCCCGAGAGCACCACGAGCCGCGCGTCGACGTCGCGCGCGGCGTCCACCACGGCGGGGACCGGGGTGTCCGCGCCGAGGAACGTCACCGCCCAACCGTCGCGCCGCATCACCAGGCACATCGCGAGCAGCCCGATGTCGTGGCGCTCGTGGGTCGGGCAGGCGAGCACGGCGACTGGCGCACCCTCGGGGGCGGACCTGCGCTGCCGCGCGAGCGCGAGCATCCGGCCCCGGATCAGCCCGCTGCCGAAGTGCTCCTGGGCCACCGACGTCCTGCCTGCAGCCCAGTCGTCGCCGAGCCGGCGCAGGCACGGGAAGAACAGCCGCTCGACCACCTCGATCGGGTCGTTGCCCGCGAGCGCCCGGTCGATGACCGCATGGGTGCCCGCCTCGTCGAACCCGGTCATCGCCGCGCCCAGCACCGGGCACAGCGCCTCCAGCGAGGCGGCATCCGGCTCGCGCACGTCCGCGAGCACCCTCGCGGCCGCGGCGCCGGCGGCCATCCCGCTGTCGCGCAGCGCGAGCATCTCGCGCACCCGCCGCTCGTCGTCCGGTCCGTAGATCCGGTAGCCGTTCGAGGAGCGCAGGGGTGACAGGAGCCCGTAGCGCTCCTCCCAGACCCGCAGCACGTGGGTGCTGACGCCGGTGCGTTCGGCAAGCGCACCGATCCAGAGCTTCGTGTCCATCGCGCCCCATCGTGAACGTTCCACAAACCCTTGACAAGCCCTTGGTAGGTTTGCCGGCATGACCCATCAGCTCATCCGCACGATCTCGACCCGCTGGGATCCGGCCTCCGTCTTCGACTACCTCCTCGACTTCGAGAACGCCGAGGAGTGGGACGCCGGCACCGTCAGCTGCCGTCGTACGTCGGGTGACGGCGGCGTCGGCACCCACTACCGCAACGTCTCGGAGTTCCGCGGCAACGAGACCGAGCTCGACTACGTGGTGGAGACCGTCGAGGACGGTCGCCGCTTCGTGATCACCGGCACGAACAAGACCGTCACCAGCAAGGACACGGTCACCGTGCGGCCCGCAGGCGCGGGCTCCGAGGTCGAGTACCGCGCCGAGATGACGTTCAAGGGCATCGCCGCGTTCGCGTCGCCGTTCCTCACCAAGCCGCTCGAGAAGCTGGCCGACGACACCGAGGCCCAGCTCGAGCGTGCTCTGGAGGGCAGGGCGCAGGAGACCGCGGGGTGACCTCGCTGCTCTGGCTGCGTCGCGACCTGCGGCGCGCCGATCTGCCCGCGCTCGGTGCCGCCCACGAGTCGGCCGGCGGTGGTGACGTGCACGTCGTGTTCGTGGTCGACCCGGCGCTGTGGGGTCGGGCCGGACGAGTCCGGACCGGCTGGCTGGCCGCCACCCTGCGCGCCGCCGTCGAGGCGTACGACGGGTGCCTCTCGGTGCGCCACGGAGACCCGCGCACCCTGGTGCCCCGGCTGGCCCACGAGCTCGGAGCCACCTCGGTGCACGTGTCGGCGGAGCCGTTCCCCTACGGCCGCACCCGTGACGCCGCCGTCGCCGGGGCGCTGGCGGAGCTCGACATCGCGTGGGTCGAGACCGGCAGCCCCTACGCGGTCACCCCGGGCCGGGTCACCAAGGGCGACGGGTCGCCGTACCAGGTGTTCACGCCGTTCTCCCGCGCCTGGCGCGAGCACGGCTGGCGGGCGCCGGCCGACGAGCCGTCCGCGCTCTCGCTCGCCCCCGCCGACGACGACAAGCGGGTCGCGGCGATGTTGGACAAGGCGCTGCGCGACGCTCCAGACCAGATGCCGGAGGCAGGTGAGCACGCGGCACTCGCTCGCTGGAAGTCCTTCCAGGACGAGGCTCTGGACGACTACGCCACCGCGCGCGACCTGCCCGCGAAGGCCGGCACGTCGGGCCTCTCGCCGTACCTCAAGGTCGGTGCCGTGCACCCGCGCACGCTCCTCGCCGACCTGGCCTCGCGGCGCAGCAAGGACGCCGAGACCTTCACCAACGAGCTCGGCTGGCGCGAGTTCTACGCGGACGTGCTCTGGCACCGCCCGGAGTCGGCCTGGCAGGACCTGCGGCCAGAGCTCGCCGGCATGACGTACGACGACCCGGGCGACGCGTTCGACGCCTGGTGCGAGGGCCGCACCGGCTACCCGATCGTCGACGCCGGCATGCGCCAGCTGCTGGAGACCGGCTGGATGCACAACCGGGTGCGGATGATCACCGCGAGCTTCTTCGCCAAGGACCTGCACGCCTGGTGGCCGCTGGGCGCCCGGCACTTCCTGGACCACCTGCTCGACGGCGACGTGGCGTCGAACAACCACGGCTGGCAGTGGACGGCCGGCACCGGCACCGACGCGGCGCCGTACTTCCGGGTCTTCAACCCGGTCACCCAGGGCAAGAAGTTCGACCCGTCCGGCGACTACGTGCGCCGCTGGGTCCCCGAGCTCTCGCATCTCGACGGGAAGGCGGCGCACGAGCCGTGGGAGCACGACGACGGCTACGAGCACGACTACCCGGCCCGGATCGTCGACCACGCCGAGGAGCGCAAGGTCGCCCTCGACCGCTACCAGGCGGCGCGATCGTGAAGGCGATCGGCAGGACCGCCGGCCGGGCGGTGGACGTCGCGCTCGACCGGTCGGTGCTGCTCGGCTTCTCCCGGATCGGTCTGCTGGTGCGCCCGCTGCTTCCGGGCTGGCCCGCCGACCCGGAGCCGGAATCCCTGCGTGGCAAGGAGATTGCGGTCACCGGCGCCACCTCAGGGCTGGGTCTCGAGACTGCGTTGGGCATGGCGAGGCTCGGGGCCCGCGTGCACCTCGTCGTACGCACCCCGGCGAAGGCGACCGCGGTCGCTGCCCGGATCCAGCGCGAGGTGCCGAAGGCCGACGTCGTCGTGCACCGCTGCGACGTCTCCGACCTCGACGACGTACGACGGTTCGCGGCGGAGTTCCTGGCCGCCGAACCGCGGCTCGACGTGCTGGTGCACAACGCCGGCTCGCTGCCCGCCGAGCGCACCGAGTCGGCGCAGGGTCACGAGCTGACGATGGCGACCCACCTGCTCGGGCCGGTGCTGATGACCGACCTGCTGTGGCCCGCGCTGGCGGCGCACCGGGCGCGGGTCGTGCTCGTGACCTCCGGCGGGATGTACGCGCAGCGGTTGCGCCCCGACGACCCGGAGTACCTGACCGGCGACTACTCGGGCACCACGGCCTACGCCCGCAGCAAGCGCGCCCAGGTCGAGCTGCTGCCGCTGCTCACCGAGCGGTGGGGGCCGGCGGGGATCGACGTGTGGGCGACCCATCCCGGCTGGGCGGACACCCCCGGCGTGCTGGACTCGCTGCCGCAGTTCCACAAGGTGATGGGTCCGGTGCTCCGCGACGCGCACGGCGGCGCCGACACCACGGTCTGGCTGTCGGCGGTGGAGCCGCGACCGGAGAGCGGGCTGTGGCACGACCGCCGCCGCAGGTCCACCCACTTCCGGCCGAAGACCCGCTCCACGCGGGCCGACGCCGAGCGGATGTGGCAGTGGGTCGTGTCCACGACAGGTCTGGAGGACCGATGAGCAGCTTCACCGACCAGCTCCGCCGCACCGTCCCGGCCGTGGTCGCCGGAGCGGTCGTCGGCGGACTCGGCACCACACCGACGTCGCGCTGGTACCGCTCGCTCGACAAGCCGTCGTGGAACCCGCCGAACTGGGTGTTCGGCCCGGTCTGGACGGCGCTCTACGCCGCCATCGCGGGCAGCACGGCCCGCGCCATGGCCGATGCCCCCGAGGAGCAGCGCCGCGAGATCGAGCGGGCGCTGTGGGTCAACATGGGCCTCAACGCGGGCTGGTGCTGGCTGTTCTTCACCGCGAAGCGCCCGGGGCTCGCCCTGGCGGAGATCGTGGTGCTGGAGGCCTCGACGCTCGACCTGCTGCGCCGGGTGCACCACGTGAGCCCGGCTGCCCACAACGCGTTGGCGCCGTACGCCGCCTGGAACGGGTTCGCTGCCGCCCTGAACGCCTCGATCGTGGTCCGGAACCGCTAGCTCTGGTGGCTCCGGCTGCAGGTTCACCACGGTATGCAGACGAACCTGCGCTTCCCACGACGAGCAGCTCATGGGGAGCGCATGTCCATCGTGGGAGGCTCACGAAGCCGCCCGAGATGTCGTTGTTATCCCGGCATACCGTGGGGAACCCTCGCTCCCCACGACCAACCCTCAGGAACCACCAGCCGCCAGCGCGGCCAGCGCGTCCCCATCCATCCGGAACGTCGTCCACTCGTCGCAGGCGACGGCACCCAGGCTGCGGTAGAAGCCGATGCTGGGCTCGTTCCAGTCCAGCACCCACCACTCGAAGCGCGTGTACCCGCGGTCGGCGCACACCCGGGCCAGCGTCCGGAGCAGCTCACGGCCGCACCCGGATCCCCGGTGCTCGGGCATCACGTAGAGGTCCTCGAGCCAGATCCCCTTGCGGCCGGTCCAGGTGGAGAAGGACAGGAACCAGACCGCCATCCCGACCACCTCGCCGTCGACCTCCGCGACGTGGCCGAAGGCGGTCGGGTGTCCGTCGGCCGGGAACAGCAGCTCGTGGAAGTCGGCCTCCGTGGACACGACCTGGTCGGGCAGCCGCTCGTACTCGGCCAGGTCGCGCACCAGCCGGAGGATGTGCGGGACGTCGGCCGGCGTCGCCTCGCGCACGCTCACGGGCGTTTCCGTCCCTCGCTCAGCGCGGCCATCAACTTGTCCACGACCAGCTCTCCTGTGCACCTCATGGCTCCATCTTGGCCGACGCCCGGCGGTAGCCCCTGACCGCTTCCTCCCGCGCCCGCTCTGGCAGCAGGAACGTGAGCAGGAAGGCGACCACGAGGAGGGCACCGACGCGGTCTCGATGCGCCGGGTCGACCTGGCAGGAGATCGTCCGCAACCACGCGTTCAACACCCGCGTGGTGGGGCACGAGTACTTCCCGGGCGTCGCGAACACCTTCGCGGCGCTCCCCCGCGAGCGCTACCCGACCCTGATCGACAACGTCTCCTACATGATGAACGGCGACGGCGACGCGCGCTTCGCGTTCGGCATCGACATGCTGATCGCGGGCTTCGCGGCGCAGGTGCCGCAACGAAAGGGGAAGCAGCGATGACCTACCCGGATCCCGTCTACCACGGCAGGGACGGCGAGCAGAGCGCCCAGATCCGGCGCAGCGACGAGCCGGCCGACCTGGAGTACACCAACGGCGGCAGCGTCGACTACCTCGCCACCGGAGGTACGACGGGCGGCGCGTTCGGGCTCTACCGCTGGAACTTCGGCACCGCTCGCACCGGTCCCGACCCGCACTTCCACCGCAGCATCTCCGAGTCGTTCTTCATCCTCGACGGAGCCGTCACCATCTTCGACGGCGCCGACTGGGTCGAGACCCGCGCCGGCGACTTCGCGCACGTGCCACCGGGTGGGATCCACGGGTTCCGCAACGAGTCCGGCGAGCCCGCGTCGATGCTGCTGCTGTTCACGCCGGGCGCGCCCCGCGAGGAGTACTTCGAGACGCTGAAGGCGCTCGGGAGCGGCCTGACGATGAGCGACACCGAAGAGCCGGATTCTTCGCTGCCCACGACAACGTCTGGCTCTGACCGTCAGCGCGCCTGGCGCTTGGAGTGGACGCGGGCGTCGTCGAGCATGACGGCGGAGACACTGGCGGCCTGGGGAGGCCTTTCGCCGTTCCGGGTGGAGGCGAACCCCGAATCTCGACGTACGGTGACTGAATGCTCCTCAAGTGTTGTGTGAACGGCCCCCGGCAGGCGGTCGAGCACCCGGCACTCCCCGTCTCGGCCGAGCAGATCGCCCAAGCGGCGGTCGACGCCCAGGCTGCGGGAGCCGGTGCGGTCCACCTGCACGCCAAGCGTCCCGACGGGCAGGACACGCTCGACGCGCGGCACGTCGGCGAGGCCGTGGCTGCGGTGCGCGCCGCGTGTCCGGGGCTGCCGGTCGGGGTCACCACCGGCGCGTGGGCCGAGCCCGAACCCGAGCAGAGGCGCGCGGCGATCCGGGCCTGGCGCGAGCTGCCCGACTTCGCGTCGGTCAACTGGCACGAGGCCGGCGCCAACGAGGTCGCCCGCGTGCTGCTGGAGCAGGACATCGGGGTCGAGGCCGGGCTCTGGTGCGCCGACGCGGTCGACGACTGGCTCGACTCCCCGCTGCGCGACAAGCACCTGCGGGTGCTGCTGGAGCTGCCCGACGGGATGACCGAGGACGACGTCCACGTCGTGACCGACGACATGCTGGCCCGGCTGCGCGGCCGCACCGAGCTGCCGGTGCTCCTCCACGGGGTCGGCACCAGCGCCTGGCCGGCGTACCACTACGCCGTGGCGCTGGGCCTGGACAGCCGGATCGGTCTCGAGGACACCCTCGAGCTGCCCGACGGCACGCATGCGCGTGACAACGCCGCGCTGGTGCACGCCGCGCGCGTCATGGCCGGTTCGCGGGTCTGACCCGGGTCAGGCGGCGAGCGCCTTCTTGATGTCGCCGGCAATCTTCTCGGGCTTCGTGGTCGACCCGTAGCGCTTGAGCACCGTGCCGTCCTTGCCGACCAGGAACTTGGTGAAGTTCCACTTGATCTTCTCGCCGAGCAACCCGGACTTCTCCGAGCGCAGCCAGTCGTACAGCGGGTGGGCGTCATCGCCGTTGACGTCGACCTTCTCGAACATCGGGAACGTGACGCCGTAGTTCTTCTCGCAGAACGCGCCGATCTCGTCGGCGTCGCCCGGCTCCTGCTCGCCGAACTGGTTGCACGGGAAGCCGAGCACCACGAGGCCGTCGTCGGCGTACTCCGCGTAGAGCTCCTCGAGACCCTTGAACTGCGGCGTGAAGCCACACTGCGAGGCGGTGTTGACCACGAGCGCGACCTTGCCGTCGTACGTGCTCAGCGGCTGCTCCTCGCCGGTCAGGGTGTTGGCGGTGAAGTCGCTCAGGGTGGTCATCTGTCTCCTCGTCGGTACGGCGTGCTCTGGGAGGTCGATGCCCGGAATGCCGGCTCGCTCAAACGCCCCTCAGACTGTGATTCGGATCAACCCGGACGTCGGATGGGCCATTCCCCGATCGGATGGGCCAGTTCCCCGGTGGTCGAGCTTGTCGAGACCTGTCGGTGCCGTTTGTTATACAAATACCGAGTATCTCAAACGATCAGGAGTCACCGATGGCCACGAGCGACCCGCTCCCCAGCCCGTTCTCACCCGGCGAGCTGCCGCGGGTGCTGGTCGGCCGGGTCGGTGAGCTGGCCCGGATCCGCGACCACCTCGGTCGGGTGCACACGTTCGGCGAGATGAGCGGCCGGCTGCTGGTGGTGCACGCTCCGCGGGGACTCGGCAAGACCTCGCTGCTGCGCGCCGCGCAGACCCAGGCCGACGGTCTCGGCTTCGTCACCGCCTGGCTGTCGTGCGCCAAGGGCGGCCGGTTGGTGCCGGAGCTCGCCCACTCGGTGCACCGCGCGCTCGACGACGCGCCAGCCATCGACCGCAAGGCGCACCGGCGGTGGGTGGCCCAGGTGTCCAAGCTCGGCATCGAGCTCGGCGTGGCCGGGGTCAAGGTCGGCGCCGACGTCGACCTCCGTCGCACCGACCACGAGCTGCCGGTCGGCGCCGTGGGCGCGGTCGAGGACCTGCTCCACGACGCGGCCACGCTGGTACGGCGGAGCGGAGGAGCCGGCCTGCTGGTGCTCGTCGACGAGGTGCACGCGGCACCGTTCACGGAGCTGGCCGTGCTTCTCAACGCGGTGCAGGACCTCGCCGGCCACCGCGCCGACAACCCGCTCGCGATCATGGTGGCCGGCCTGCCGTCGACGCCGGAGATGCTGACCCGGGCCGCGACGTTCGGGGAGCGGAGCGAGTTCGTGCCGCTGGACCGCTTCGACGCCGACGACTCGCGGCTCGTGCTGACCGCGCCCGCGAAGGAGCTGGGCGTGGGCTGGGCCGACGACGCGCTGCACCGGGCGCTCGCGTTCGGCGACGGCTACCCCTACTTCCTCCAGCTGGTCGGTCACACCACCTGGCTCGCCGGACACCCGGTCGAGGGCGACACCCTCACCGCCGCCGATGTCCGCGCCGGGGAGACGGAGATCGACGCCCAGCTGGCGGCGATGTACCGCGCCCGCTGGGACAGCGCTCCGCAGCAGGAACGCGACCTGATGGGCGCGATGGCCGGCCTCGCAGTCGCAGGCACCGAGGTGGTGACGCGGGCCGACGTCGCCGCCGCCATGGGACGTGAGTCGCGGGCGATCAGCGTGCCGCGGGCCCGGCTGATCGACCGCGGCGTGGTCGAGCCCGCCGGACGTGGCCGGCTCCGGTTCACGCTGCCCGGCATGGCCGCCTGGATCCGCGGCAACGAGGGCGAGTAGGGCAGGATCGGGGCGTGCGAAGGACACTCGGGGGGACGCTGGCGCTGCTGCTCGGGTCGGTGCTGCTGGCCGGCTGCGGCGGGCCTGATCCGCAACCGGCCGCCGACGCGGTGGCGAAGGCCCTCGGCGCGCACGACGTACGCAACGTCGACTTCACCGGCCCCGACGCGAAGAGCGCGCAGACCGACCTCGCCGCGATCGTCGACGGCATGGACGCCGTGCCCAGCAAGGTCTCCGCGAGCACGGTGAAGGAGGACGGCGACACCGCCACCACCACGCTCACCTGGCGCTGGGACGTCGCCGGCAAGACCTGGACCACCCGCTCGCCGATGACGCTGAAGAAGTCCGGCGACACGTGGCGCGCGGTCTGGGACCGCACCCTCGTCTACCCGAGGCTGGCGAAGGACCAGGCGCTGAGCGCGACCACACTGCTGGCCACCCGCGGCGACATCACCGGCGCCGGCGGGGCGAAGATCGTGACGCCCCGCCAGGTGATCCGCTACGGCATCGACAAGGCCAACGTCACCGGGCCGGAGGCGCCGATCGCGGCGCGCAAGCTCGCGACCCTCGTCGACATCGACCCCGCCGCGTTCGCCAAGCGCGTCCGCAAGGCCGGAGCGAAGGCCTTCGTCGAGGCGATCACGCTCCGCGCCGGCAGCCCTGACCTCCCCTCGGAGGCCGCGGTGCAAGCCATCGGCGGCGCGCTGATGGTCAACACGGAGCTCCCGCTCGCGCCGACCCGCACGTTCGCCGTGCCGATCCTGGGCACCGTGGGCCAGCCGACAGCGGACATGGTCAGGGCGAGCAAGGGCGCGATCTCCGCGACCGACCAGGTCGGGCTGAGCGGCCTGCAGAAGAGGTACGACGAGCAGCTGGGCGGCACCTCCGGGCTCCGGATCGACCTGGTCACCGGCGATCGCAAGACGCAGCCGGAGGAGCTGTTCCGCACCGACCCGGTCTCCGGCAAGCCGCTGGCGACCACGCTCGACATCGGCGCCCAGAACCTCGCGGAGCGGGCCCTGGCCGGCACCACGTCGCCCGCCGCGCTGGTCGCGATCCGGCCGTCGACCGGCAACATCCTGGCCGCGGCGAGCGGGCCGGCGTCGAAGGGCTACAACACCGCCACCTTCGGCCGCTACGCTCCCGGCTCGACGTTCAAGGTGGTCAGCAGCCTTGCCCTGCTGCGATCCGGCGTCACCCCGACCACGACCGTCGACTGCCCGCCGACGGTGACGGTCGACGGCAAGCGGTTCAAGAACTACGACGACTACCCGTCGTCCGCGGTCGGCCGGATCCCGTTCCGCACCGCGATCGCGAACTCCTGCAACACCGCGGTGATCGGTCAGCGCGACCGGCTGAAGCAGGACACGCTGACCGACGCGGCTGCCGCGCTCGGGGTCGGTGTCGACCACGACCTCGGCTTCCCGGCGTACTTCGGCTCCGCACCGGTGGCCGCCTCGGAGACCGAGGGCGCCGCGGACATGATCGGGCAGGGCAAGGTGCAGGCGTCGCCGCTGACCATGGCCACCGTGGCGGCGTCGGTGCGCAAGGGCGCGGTCGTCGTACCCCGGCTGCTCCCCGACGTCGAGACCCCGGCTGTCGACGCCCCCACGAAGCCGTTGACCGGCACCGAGGCCGAGCAGCTCCGCAGCCTGATGCGCGCGGTCGTCACCGACGGCAGTGGCCGCCTGCTCGCCGACCTGCCCGGGGCGCCGGTGCTGGCGAAGACCGGCACTGCGGAGTACGGCGACAAGGCCCCGCTGCGCACCCACGCGTGGATGATCGCGGTGCACGGCGACCTCGCGGTCGCGGTGTTCGTCGAGGACGGTCAGTCCGGGTCGGGCACCGCCGGCCCGATCCTCAAGCAGTTCCTCGAGGGCACCCGCTAGCGCACGACCAGCCCGACGCGCAGCGAGACCTTCGGGAACAGCAGCGTGAGGACGACCTCGTGGGCACCGGGTCCGGGGGCAGGGGTGCGCCCCTGCGCCCACTGCACCGGGATCCGCAGCCGGCCCCGGTCCTCGGTTGCTCGCGGCCCCGGCCCGGAGACCACGAAGGGCACCGGCTCCGGAGGCACGGAGGAGTCCGTCGGTTGGACGTGCCCCACGACGTGCGTCCGCGGGAGGGACTCCGCCGTCAGCGCCTCGCCGTCGCGCCGGGCGACCCACACGACCAGGTCCTGGAGGTCCTCGGGGTGCAGCTCGCCCTCGCCGCTCAGCTCGAGGACGAGATCCTCGGCGGTCAGGGCCGCGACGACCTGCGTCGGCCAGCCCACGACACCGCGCCATCCGGGCCCGTCCGGCACCAGCTGCAGCGTCCACCACTCGTCCGAGTCCGGGTCGGGCGCCCCGTAGACGACCGTCGTACCGCCACGCGCGTCGCCGTCGTCGGCGCCGACCAGGCAGCGCCACCCGTTCTCCGGTACGTCGTCCGGAGGCGCCGGCGGCGGCTCGACACGCAGGACTGGACGTCCGGCGTGCTCGCGCGGGAGCGCGTCGCCAGGTGCGTCCAGGAGTGAGGCCGGGAACTCGGTGCCGTCGAGCTCCGCCATCTGCGTCATGGTCCTGCTTCGCTCACCCTCAGTAGAGGCAGTACAGCTTGCTCCCGCCCAGGCACTGGGCGGTGCTGGTACGAACACCGTCATAGTACCGAGTCGAGTTGGGCTTGAAGGTCGCCTGGAGCCGCACCTTGTTGACCGTCTCCTTGTTCGCCTGGCTGCCGTGCGAGACACCCTGGGAGCCGGATCCCGTGCCATCCCGGTTGCCGCCCTCACCGGCGGGTTCACGGCCACACGGTCGACCGCGACACCCGGGGCAACGTCGCCTTGGATCTTGCTCCTGGCCTTGGTTGTTGCCAGGGGGCGAGGTGATCCCGCCTGCGGGCGGTCCAGCTGCGACCACCTCGACTGCCGGTCGTTGAGGAGCGAGCGTCTCATCCACTGGGTCGACATTCACCTGGACTCTGTCCAACGGCCACCTCGCGGGGGCACAATCCCAGCGTGATCTCCCGCCGGCAGCTCCTGACCACCTCCGCAGCCGCCGGACTCACCGCCGCCGGAGCACCGCTCGCCGCCGAGGGCGCGCGCTCGATGGCGCCCTCCGTGCTGCCGTCGCCGGCAGCCTCGGGCATCGAGCACATCGTCGTGGTGATGATGGAGAACCGCTCGTTCGACCACTTCCTCGGCTGGATGCCCAACGCCAACGGAGTGCAGTCGGGGCTCACCTTCAGTGACCGGTACGGCGTCAAGCACAGGACGCACCACCTCACCGACACGGCGTCGTGCGGCAACGCGGACCCGGACCACTCCTACGAGGGCGGGCGGATCGAGCTCAACGGCGGCAGGTGCGACGGCTGGCTCAGGGCCGGGGAGAACGACGCGCTCGCTGTGGGCTACTACGCGAGGTCCGACCTGCCGTTCTTCGGCCCGATGGCGCCGTACTGGACGACCTGCGACGCCTACTTCTCCGCGGTGATGGCCGAGACCTACCCGAACCGCTTCTACCAGCACTCCGCGCAGACCGACCGGCTGCACAACAACACCGACATCTCGACGATGCCGACGATCTGGGACCGCTGCGCGGCGGCCGGCGTCTCGGCGACGTACTACTACTCCGACATCCCGTTCCTGGCGCTGTGGGGGGCGAAGTACCTGCCGATCTCGGCGAGCTACCAGAAGTTCAAGGTGGACTGCGCGGCCGGGACGCTGCCGCAGGTGAGCTTCCTGGACCCGGCGTTCAACGGTGAGAGCGACGGCGTGTCCGGCGACGACCACCCGCACGCGGACATCCGGGTCGGCCAGAAGTTCCTCTCCGACGTCTACACCTCGATCACCACCGGTCCCGGCTGGGACAAGACGATGCTGGTGATCAACTACGACGAGTGGGGCGGCTTCTTCGACCACGTGGCGCCGAACCGGGTCTCCGACGTCAGCCCGACCACGAACCTGCGCGGCTTCCGGGTGCCGGCGCTGGTGATCTCGCCGCGGGCGCGCCGCCGGTTCGTCGCGCCGTGGAACTACGACCACACCTCGGTCCTGAAGGCCATCGAGTGGCGGTTCGGGCTGGCACCGCTGACCACCCGCGACTCCCATGCCAGGAACATCGCGGAGGTGCTGGACTTCGCGAGCCCGCCGAACCTGACGGCGCCGGCGATCAGCCTGCCGCCCGTTGTACCTGTGCCCTGTGACGTGCCCTCGGACTCCGCCGAGAGCGAATGGAAGGAGCTCGCGGCCGTGGCCGCGAGCCATGGATGGAGCGTCTCGTGAACCGCACCCGTGTCCTGCTGACCGCCGTCGTCGCGACGCTGGGTGTCGATGCTCTCGTTCGGGTCCGGCCACCGGCTCGCTCCGAGGCGGCCGTCACCGTGTCGGCGTACGTGCCGCCGATCAAGCACGTGTTCGTGATCAACATCGAGAACAAGGGGTACGACAAGACCTGGGGCCCGACCTCGAAGGCGCCGTACCTCGCGACCACGCTGCGCGCGAAGGGCGTGCTGCTGAACACGTACTACGGCACGGCGCACAACTCGCAGCCGAACTACGTCGCGCAGATCTCCGGGCAGGGACCGAACCCGCAGATGCAGTCGGACTGCCAGTACTTCACGAACTTCACCAAGCTCGGCACCGAGGCGCCCGGCCAGCTGCGCGGCAACGGCTGCGTGTTCCCGGTCGGGACGCCCAACCTGGCCTCGCAGCTGCACGGCAAGGCGCTGCGCTGGACCGGCTACATGGACGGCATGGGCACCGCCTGCCGGCACCCCGCGGTCGGCGCGAAGGACAACACGCAGAAGGCCAAGGTCGGCGACCAGTACGCGACCCGGCACAACCCGTTCGTCTACTTCCACTCGATCATCGACGACGCGACGTACTGCAAGAACCACGTGCTCCCGCTGAGCCGGCTGGCGACCGACCTGAAGGCGGTCAGCACCACGCCCAGCTTCAGCTACATCACGCCGGACCTCTGCAACGACGGCCACGACGCCCCCTGCGTCGACGGCCGCCCCGGCGGCCTGGCGTCGGTGAACGCCTGGATGAAGGTCTACGTGCCGAAGATCCTGGCGTCGCCGGCGTACCAGAAGGACGGGATGCTGGTGATCACCGCCGACGAGTCCGACGGCGCCCAGTCCGACGCGACCGCGTGCTGCGGCGAGGGCCCGTCCACGAACTCACCGCTCCCCGGCATCGTCGGCCTGGGCGGCGGTCGCATTGGTGCGCTGGTCCTGTCGAAGTGGACGACGGGTGGGACGTGGAGCACGACGTCGTACAACCACTACAGCCTGCTGGCCTCTTTCGAGGACGTGTGGCGGCTGCCGTACGCCGGGTACGCCGCGTCGCCGGGCCTGAACCGGTTCGGGCTCGATGTGTACAACAACGGCTGGGAGACCGGCTGAGCGCCTGGCCAGCGCCCGACCGACGAGGCGATCATTCCACCGCGCAGGTGCTCATCCTGACGCGATCGGACCAGCCTCGCCGCTCGTCGGGCCCGAACCGGTGGCGAAGAGCCCCGACCGCTGAGCGGTCGGGGCTCTTCGTGGTGAAGTCAGGAGACGCGGACGTTCTCGGCCTGCGGGCCCTTGGGGCCGGCGGTGACGTCAAACTCGACCTTCTGGTTCTCGTCGAGCGACTTGTAGCCGCTGCTCTGGATGGCGGAGTAGTGGACGAACACGTCCTCGCCGCCGCCGTCCTGCGCAATGAAGCCGAAACCCTTTTCTGCGTTGAACCACTTGACGGTGCCTTGAGCCATGATGTTTCCCTTTGTTCGTTGCCGAAGGCACTGTGCCCGCGACCCGTCGAAGACATCCACCTGTGCTGATGTCCAGCGAACCGAAAACCAGGGGTACGAGATACGAGCCGCGACATCGATCGCGGCAAGGACGGCCTGTGGAGCCATCCCTTCAACAGGACCCACGATAGGGCATCAGCTGGCTGTTTGCGCTTTCGGTGGACTCGCCCGAGGCGACGACGCGACCTTCCGTGCAACTGACGTCAGGAGGAGGTGGGTGGACGCTTCACCCCACCGCTTCCCGGCGAAGCGTCACCGCAAGGCTCGGGTAGTTCTGAAGGGTGGGGTGGCCACGGCCCTCCCGGAGGTCCGTCCCGCGGGAGATCACCTTGCCCTCGGCGTCGTACAGCGTGATGTCGCGGACGAACCCGTACGGCGCGCCCGTCTGGACGTTCGTGGAAGCGACCTCGCGTCGCATCGCGGGGGTCAGCTCGGCGGAGTAGCCGTAGGAGAGGTAGCCGTCCTCGACGTCGGCCCAGCCGATGGTGCCGTCGGGGTTCACGATCTTGGCGGCGGCGACCTCCGGGGGGCGGCGGTCGTTCCAGACGACGTGGAAGGTCGGGCACGTCGAGCTGGCCACGAAGAACTCGTGCGTGTCCTCGGGGATTCCGCGGGGGAAGCAGTCCACGTCCCAGCCGGGGCCGGTGCCGCCGACGGAGACGACGCGCGGGTCGGCCTCGCTGCGCGGCTCGTAGATCCTGGTGCCCTTGACGGTGCGGCTCGGGAAGGTGACATCCGTGCGGTACAGCGCGATCAGCCGGCTCTCACGAGAGGCCTTGGCGATCGGCAGTGTGCAGTCGCCCCAGCTCTTGCCGTCGCCGGAGCGGATCGTCGCGTAGACCTCGTTCGTGGTCCGGGCGCGGGTCACCACGCGGGAGTCGGCCATCGCGGAGGAGACCCGCGCGCGGGAGACGTCGCTGCCCTGCCAGGAGTCGGTGATCCCGGCGTCCAGGCAGCGGGCGACGACCTGCGCGTCGGTGAGCTCGTCGGCGATCGGCGCTGGCCTCGAGTGCGGCACCACCAGGTACGCGCCGCCCAGCACCGTGGCCACGGCCAGCGTGCCGGCGACGACGGAGGCACGACGTCGGCGGAGTCGGCGTCGTCCGGCCCTCAGGTCCGCGTCGTACGACGGGTGGGCGGGCTCGTCGGCGAAGGAGCGTTCCAGCCGCTCGGCGAAGTCCCCCGGGTCCAGCATCGTACTCATCGCGTGCTCCTCTGCTCGTCAGCGACCAGGAGCTCGTGCAGACGCGCGAGTCCCCGGGATGTGTGGCTCTTGACCGTTCCTGCCGAGATGCCGAGCTCTCGGGACGTCTCCTCGACCGACAGGTCGAGCCAGTGCCGCATCACCACGACCTTGCGCTGCATCGCCGGCAGCTGCTGGAGCGCGACCACCAGCTCGGACCGGTCGTCGGCGGAGGTGTCGGGTGCGACCGGCACGTCGAGGTGCACGTCGGTCACGTGCTCGCGGCGCCACGGGCGGCGGGCCTCGTCGATGTTCGCGTTGACGATCACCCGGCGCGCGTACGCCTCCGGCGACGAGTGCACCCGCGGCCAGGCGACGTACAGCCTCGCCAGCGCGGTCTGCACCAGGTCGTCGGCCTTGTGCCAGTCACCGCACAGCGCGTAGGCGATCCGGCGCAGGTGTGTGCGCCGCCCGGCCACGAACGCCGCGAAGTCCGCTTCGTTGCGGCCTGCCCCCATGCGCTGATCCTCTCCCGAACCGTGCCTTCTCGAAGGACCAGACGGAACGGTGGGTCTGCGGCGTTGTCAGGGGTCTCGACGGGTCTCGACATGCTCGACCACCGGTACTGTCCGAGCGGAGGGAAGGGGGCGGCCGTGCCGAGTCCCGTGATCCGGACCAAGCTCTACGCCCCGAAGGTACGACGCGAGCAGGTGCCGCGGCCCCGGCTCAGCCGGTTGACGGGTGACCGTCCCGGTAGCCGACTGACGCTCGTCTCGGCGCCGCCCGGCTTCGGCAAGACGACCCTGCTGGCGACCTGGCTGGAGCTCGCCGGGGCTGCCGGTCGCCCGGTGGCCTGGGTGTCCCTGGAGGAGACCGAACGCAGTCCGGAGACGTTCTGGACCTACGTCGTGACAGCACTCGACGGCGCGGCGCCGGGCGTGGGCGCGAGCGCGCTGCCGCTCCTGCAGGCCGCCAACCCGCCGATCGACCTCGTTCTTGCCACTCTCGTCAACGACCTCAGCGCCCTGCCGACCGGGCTCGATCTGGTGCTCGACGACTACCACCTCGCCGACAGCCCGGCGATCGCCGGCGACGTGGCGTTCCTGGTCGAGCACCTGCCGGAGCACGTGCACGTGGTGATCAGCACCCGGGCCGACCCGACCCTGCCCCTGGCCAGGTGGCGCGCCCGGGGCGAGCTGGTCGAGGTCCGCGCGGCCGACCTCCGCTTCACCGCCGACGAGGTGACGGCGTACCTCAACGAGGTCAGCGGTCTCGACCTGGCCGCCACCGACATCACCGCCCTGGAAGCGCGCACCGAGGGCTGGATCGCCGCCCTCCAGCTCGCGGCACTCTCGCTCCAGGGGCGCGAGGATGCGGCGGGCTTCATCGCCGGGTTCGCCGGGGACGACCGCTACGTCGTCGACTACCTCGTCGAGGAGGTCCTGACCCGCCAACCCGATGACGTACGACGGTTTCTCCTCGACACCTCTGTCCTCGACCGGCTCAGCGGGCCGCTCTGCGACGCCGTCACCCAGCGCGACGACGGCAGGGCGGTGCTCGAGCGGCTCGACCGCGCCAACCTGTTCGTCGTCCCGCTCGACGACAGCCGGCACTGGTACCGCTACCACCACCTGTTCGCCGACGTCCTGCGCACGCACCTGCTCGACGAGCGGCCGGCGGACGTCGCCGGCCTGCACGGGCGGGCCGGTGACTGGTTCGACGCGGGCGGCGAACCCGACGTCGCGGTCCGGCACGCGCTCGCGGCCGGCGACGTCGAGGCCGCGGCCGACCGGGTCGAGCGTGCCATCCTCGGCCTGCTGCGCGAGAGGCGCGAGGCCACCGCCCGCGGCTGGCTCGACGTCATCCCCGACGAGGTGGTGGCCGTGCGGCCGGTGCTGGCCGTCGGGTTCGTCGGGGCGCTGATGTCGCGCGGCGAGTTCGCCGACGTCGAGCGACGGCTGGACGACGTCGAGCGGGTGCTGGCCGACCCGACGGCGACGAACGTCGTCGTCGACCGGGCCGAGCTGGCCCGGCTGCCGGGTGCGATCGCGATGTACCGAGCGGCCCTCGCCCTGATCCACGGCGATGCGGCGGCGACCGTGGAGCACGCCGACCGGGCAGTCGCGCTCGCCGTGGAGGGCGACGACGTCGTCCTCTCAGCCGCCTCGGCGCTCTCCGGACTGGCCTCCTGGGGCTCGGGAGACCTGGTCGGCGCGCACCGCCGCTACTCGACCGCGGTCGAGGGGCTCCTCCGCGCGGGGCACCTCGGCGACGTGCTGGGGTGCACGGTCACGCTGGCCGACATCCGGATCACCCAGGGCCGGCTCGACGAGGCCCGCCGCACCTACGAGGACGCGCTGGCGCTCGCTGAACGCCGGCCGGGACCGGTGCTGCGGGGTACGGCGGACGTGCTGGTCGGCCTGAGCCAGGTCGCGTTCGAGCGCAACGACCTCGCTGCGGCCGCCGAGAACCTCGACCGGGCCGAGGCGCTCGGCGAGCAGCTGGGACTGCCGCAGTTCCCGTACCGCCGACGGGTCGCCCGCGCGCGGCTCCTCGAGGCAGACGGTGACCTGGCCGGTGCGGTCGCCCTGCTCGAGGACGCGGAGCGCGTCTATGTCGGCGACTTCTCACCCGACGTACGACCCGTCCCCGCGATGCGGGCGCGCGTGCTCGTGGCCCAGGGACGGATCGCCGAGGCACTCGACTGGGCGCGGTCGAGGGGCCTGTCGGCGGACGACGAGCCGTCGTACGTCCGCGAGTACGAGCACGTCACCCTCGCCCGGATCCTCATGGCCCAAGGCGATCAGGTCAGGGCGGACGCGCTGCTCGATCGGCTGAGGGCTGCCGCCGAGCAGGGGGGCCGGGCCGGCACCGTGGGCGAGATCCTCGAGCTGCGTCGCAGGCCGTCCGCCACCCAGCGGGGACTGGTCGACCCGCTCAGTGCCCGCGAGCTCGACGTGCTCCGGCTCCTCGCCAGCGACCTCGCCGGCCCGGACATCGCGCGCGAGCTCGTGGTGTCGCTCAACACCGTGCGCACGCACACGAAGAGCATCTACGCCAAGCTCGGCGTCACCAGTCGCCGGGCGGCGGTCACCCGGGCCCGCGAGCTGAAGATCACCAGATGATGTGAGGCGCGCTCACCACATCGGCTCCTAGCTTGCGGTCATGAGCACGACGTACGAGATCCGCCTCCAGGGGCGCCTCGACCCCCGATGGTCCGGCCGGTTCGGCGGCATGGCCCTCACCACCGGCGACGGCTTCACCCTGCTCACGGGTGCCGTCGTCGACCAGGCCGCGCTGCACGGCCTGCTGCACCAGCTCCGCGACATCGGTCTCGTCCTGGTCTCGGTCAACCAGGTCGGGGCCACCGACGCGGAGTGCCCGCCTCACCCCGACACCACAGCAACAGGAGCCTGACATGACCACCACCGCACCCACCCCCTCGTCGTACCGCGCAACCGCGCCTCGCGACCCCATGCGCGGCCACTCCCGGGCAGCCGGCATCTTCTACCTGCTCACCTTCGTGTCCTCGATCCCCGCGTTGATCCTGCTCACGCCGATGCTCGACAACGCCGACTTCGTCACCAGCGTCGGCGGCGACACTCGCGTGCTGTGGGGCTGCCTGCTCGACAGCGTCAACGCGATCACCGCCATCGGCTCCGCCGTTGCGCTCTACCCGGTGGTCAAGCGGCAGAACCAGTCGATGGCCCTCGGCTTCGTCACCTCGCGGATGCTCGAGGGCGCCGTGGTGATGATCGGCGTGGTCAGCCTGCTCGCCGTGGTCACCATGCACCAGGACCTGGCCGGTGCGACCGGCGCCGGCGCACAGTCGGCGACGGTCACGGCCAACGCGCTGGTCGACGTCCGCGACTGGACGTTCCTGTTCGGCCCCGGCCTGATGCCCGCCTTCAACGCGGTGCTGCTCGGCACCCTGCTCTACCGCTCGCGCCTCGTGCCCCGCCTGATCCCGACCGTCGGCCTGATCGGTGCCCCGCTGCTCTTCGCGGCGTTCGCGGCACAGCTCTTCGGTGTCTTCGACCAGGTCTCCGCGATCTCGTTCTTCCTGACCCTTCCGGTCGCGGCCTGGGAGCTCTCGGTCGGGCTGTGGATGACCTTCAAGGGCTTCACCCCCTCGCCGGTGCTGCCGGCGGTGGAGCAGGCCTGACGCTTCCATCACGACGAAGGCGGCTCCGCACTCGCGGCGCCGCCTTCGTGGTGCCGCCTTCGTGGTGCCACGCTCGGGTCAGGGAGGAAACCGGACGAACGATGTGGACGAGGTCGTCTGGATGGTGCGCGGTGGCTGGGTCTCCGTCGCGCAGCAGGTGGCAGGAGCAGCCGGGCAGCTGGCCCTCGTTGCCCTGGTCGTCGTGCTGCGTCCAGCCCCAGTCGTCGTGGTACGTCGTGTCGCCCGACGACACCCACGTGTGCTCCCAGTCCTGCTTCGTGCGCCAGTCCTCGAGCGAGGGGTCTCGACAAGCTCGACCGACGGAGCGAGGGGCTCGACCGACGGAGCGAGGGGCTCGACCGACGGAGCGAGGGGGCTCGACCGACGGAGCGAGGGGGCTCGACCGACGGAGCGAGGGGCTCGACCGACGGAGCGAGGGCTCGACAAGCTCGACCGACAGCGGGGGGTCGACCGACGGAGCGAGGGGGCTCGACCGACGGAGCGAAGAAGCTCGACCGACCGATCGGGGTCAGGGCCCACCGCGCCAGTGGTCGATGCGTCGGTGGTCGGGGGCGAAGCCGTGGTCGACGCCCCACAGCACGGCCTGGGTGCGGCTCTCGACCTCGATCTTGCGGTAGATCGTGCGGATGTAGGACTTGACGGTGTTCGGGCTGAGGAAGGCCCGCGCCGCGACGTCGGCGTTGTTGAGGCCTTGAGTGATCAAGGCGAGGATCTCCGACTCGCGTTCGCTCAGGCCTTCGCTCCGGCCGGGCCAGTCGGCCCCGTTGACGCTGCCGGCGCGGCCCGGCGGGTCGCTGATCACCACCTCTCCGGCGTGCACGGCCTCGATCGCCGCGACCAGGTCGCGGGCGGGGAGCGCCTTGGACAGGTAGCCGCGCACGCCCTGCTTGCGGGCGTGCTCGACCAGCTCGGGGTGGAAGTTCCACGTGTAGACGACGACGTTGCGTGCGCGCGGGCTCCGGACCAGCACGGCGATCTGGTCGTGGTCGGACTCCGGCTGCGCGAAGCAGTCGTAGAGGACGACGTCGACGGTGTCGTCGAGCGGCTTGTTGGCGTCGATCTCGGCCACGACAACCCGATCGCGGTACTGGTCGATGATCTTGGCGACGCCGAGCAGCACGACGTCGTAGTCGTCCACGAGTGCCACGGTGATGGGCCGCTTGGCGGCCGAGGTCTTGGCGTCCGTCACCCCTGGACACTAACCCACCTAGGGGTGTTTCACACCCGCCCTAGGGGTCAAAGGATGGGGGGACCATCCACTACCGGAAGGCACACCATGTTGGGTCTCATCGTCACCATCATCATCGTCGGGCTGATCGCCGGCGCCCTGGCTCGACTCCTCGTGCCCGGCAAGCAGGACATGTCCGTCGCGATGACCATCGTGCTCGGCATCGTCGGGTCGTTCGTGGGCGGCTTCCTCGGATTCCTGCTCTTCCACAAGGACGCAGCCGACGGCTTCCTGCAGCCCGCCGGCATCATCGGGTCCGTCATCGGAGCGGTCATCGCGCTCCTGATCTGGACCCGCGTCGACGCGCGTCGCTCGGTGCGCGCCTGACCGAGCGGTGGCGCACTCCGGCCGGGTCGGCTCGGCGACCCGGCCGGTCACCATCAAACCGAGGACAAGGAAGTGTTCAACGATGGCTGGCTCCTCGTTCCCCAGCTGCCCCGTCTGCGGCGGCCGGCTGGTCCTGGAGATGGATCCGGACTCGCCGCCCGACGACGGGGCCAGGGTGCTCCTGGCCGACCCGCCCTTCCGCTACAGCTGCGGCTCGGCCGACTGTGCGGGAGACGGTTCCTCCGCTCGACCCTGACTGTGCAGGTCCCGCCCGTGAAGGTCGCTGGCCGACGTCATCGTCCGAGGAGTGCGACGACCCGCACTGCGGTGACCTCGGCACTCTCGTCGCCAGTGATCACCACGTCGCTCGCGAGCTGGCGGTGCTGCTCGCTCGACACCCACCGCTCGAGCAGGTCGCGGTCGTCGCGCCGGTAGTCATCAGCTCCTCGCAACGCCACCCGCTCGCGCAGGATCGTCAACGCTGCCTGGGGATTCTCGTCCGGCATCAGCAGGACGACGTGTGCGCAGGATGCCCGCAGCACCTCACGCACACTGTCGCGCTTCTCTTCGGAACCGAAGTGGCTGTGCGCCGCGCCGAGCGCCACCACACCGGCACCGCTGCTCTCGAGCACGCGGGTCACGGCGTGTGCGGCCGCGCTCTCGAAGGCGCGGTAGGCGGCATCGGCCCCGATCGCATCACGCTCACGCTCGAAGCCGTGCTGCGACCAGCCCACCTCGTCGTACAGTCCGGCAGCGACGTCGTCGAGGTCCACGAACGACAGGCCGGTGAGCGTCGCCACCCGCTTGCCGACCTCGGTCTTGCCGGCGCAGGGCGGGCCGATCAGCACCAGCTCAGGCGCGGACACGGGTCACTCGCGCTCGCGATGGTTGAGCAGGCGCATCGGCAGGGCGACCCAGACCAGGGCGAAGAAGACCGCCATCAGACCGCCGGCGACCAACCCGGTGACGGCGCCGAGCACGAACCCGAAGATCAGCACGACCACCGAGACAAGAGTCAGCCCGAGCGCCGTGAGCCCCACCTTCGCCACCGCGTTGCCGACCGCGACCAGCACGTCCTTCTCGTGCCGCCCGAAGAGGAACCGGTGGAAGCTGACCGGTGCGATCAGCAGCCCGGTCGCGATCGCGGCCAGCGCGAAGGAGACCAGGTACAACGCGCGGTAGCCGTCGTGCATGTCGTCGAAGCGTTGGCTGAACGGGATGGTCAGCAGGAACCCGGCCAGGATCTGCACCCCGGTCTGCGCGACACGGAGCTCCTGGAGGAGCTCGATCCAGTTGCGGTCGGCCCGCTCGGCCGGTGTCTCGTCGCGCTCCGCGTCCATCCCAGCAGAGTAGGGCGCGAGCGATGGGTGCGGGACAGCGTGCTCGGCCAGGGCACCGTCGTCCAGACCGACGACGGCTGAGCGTCGGCTACGAGGTGGTGCGCTCCTGAGCGAGCGCGGCGACCGCCCGCGCCACCAGGTCGTAGGGCAGGTCGTCGAGCGGGAACTTCAAGGTGCCTCGGCCCGAGGAGTACGGCGCCAGTGCGTCGGCCAGGGCTGCGTCACCGTGCGGTTGGGGGTAGATGCTGACGTGCTTCGCCCAACCGGCGACGTGCACCAGCGAACGGCCGTCGAGCTGGAAGGTGGGCATGTCGTAGCGGATGGTCTCGGTCAGCCCCGGCACCTGCTCGTGCACGACGGCGCGGATCCGGGTGACGACCTCTCGCGCCTCGTCGCCGAGGTCGGCGAGATACGCGTCCACGTCCTCGTGCGCTGCCATGCGGGCAGCCTAGGGTGAGCGGCACACCTACTCCGAGAGGCCAGTCCATGAGCGAGCTCCACGTCGTCGCCACCCTTCCCACCAAGCCCGAGTCCGCGGACATCGTGCGTGAGGCGCTGACCACGTTGGTGACGGCGACGCGCGAGGAGGAGGGCTGCCTGTCCTACGACATGTACGAGTCGGTCTCCGCGCCCGGCACCTTCGTGACCATCGAGCGCTGGCGCGGGATGGACGACCTCGACGCCCACATGGCGACGCCGCACATCGCGGCCGCGATCGCCGCGACCGGCGACCACCTGACCGGTGACCTCGCGGTCCACCCGCTCACGCCCGTGGGCTGAGCGCTGCCCGCAGATGACGGAGCCGATCCGGATCATCACCGCCGAGGAGCTGGTCGAGGCCGACCCGACCTCGGGCATGTTCCGCCAGCGCGCGTTCCAGGCGCCCGGGCTGTGGGCCGGTCAGGTGACCACGGCCGCGGGCGCGGTCTCGGGCTGGCACCACCACGACCGCAACGAGTCCGGGCTGTACGTCGTGCACGGGGTGCTGCGGTTCGAGTGCGAGGGCGTGGAGGGGTACGTCGACGCGAAGGCCGGCGACTTCATCCAGGTGCCGGCCTTCACCGTCCACCGCGAGAGCAACCCGACCCATGAACCCTCGGTGTGCGTGATCGCGCGTGCCGGCACCGGCGTACCGACCGTCAACGTCGAGCAGCCGCCGCCCCCGCACGCCTAGACCCGCCGTCCACCAGCAAGGAGCTGTCACATGTCAGAGGTACGCGTCCACAACTTCTCGATCTCCCTCGACGGCTTCGGCACCGGGGAGCCCCAGTCCCTCGAGGCGCCCTTCGGCCACGCGGGTCACCGCCTCCACGAGTGGATGTTCGCCACGCGCTACGGGCAGGCGATGTTCGGCCGGCCCGGGGGCGGCCGTGGCGTCGACGAAGCGTTCGCGAGGGACTTCGAGAACGGTATCGGCGCCGAGATCATGGGCGCGGGCAAGTTCGGTCCGCCCGGCTGGCAGGACGACCCGGACTGGAAGGGATGGTGGGGCCCGAACCCGCCGTTCCACACGCCGGTCTTCGTGCTGACCCACCGGCCGCGCGCTTCGATCGAGATGGAGGGCGGCACCACCTTCCACTTCCTCGACGCGTCACCGGCCGACGCGCTCGCAGCCGCCACCGAGGCGGCCGCGGATCAGGACGTCCGCATCGGCGGTGGTGCCACCGTCGTCCGCGACTTCGTCGCCGCGGGGCTCGTCGATCGCCTGCACCTCGTCCAGGTGCCGGTCGTGCTCGGCAGGGGCGTGCGGCTCTGGGACGGCCTGGAGTCGCTCGAGGACACCTACGACATCGAGGCGGTGACGGCGCCGAGCGGAGTCACACACCTGACGTTCACGGCCAAGGAGCGGTGAGCGGGCTCAGCCTGCGACGGCGAGGTGCGAGGTCTCCGAGGCGGGGCCGGCGTGCCGGCCGCGGCTGCCGCCACCGACCTCGAGCAGCGCGCGGGCCTCGTCCAGCGGGACCGGCCGGGACCACAGGTAGCCCTGGCCGAACGTGCAGTTCGCCGCGCCCAGCCACTCGGCCTGGGCGGCGTGCTCGACGCCTTCGGCGACCGTGGCCAGCTTGAGCTTCTCGGCCATCGCCAGGATCGCAGGCACCAGCGACTCGCCGCCCGTCACCTGGTCGACGAACGCCTTGTCGATCTTCAGCACGTCGACGGGCAGGTCGGCGAGGTAGGCCAGTGAGCTGTAGCCGGTGCCGAAGTCGTCGATCGCGACCCGCACCCCGCGCTCCCGCAGCAGCGCCAGCACGTCCACGATCGCGGACTTGTCGTCCAGCAACGTGCCCTCGGTGATCTCGAGCACCAGCCGGTCGGCCGGCAGCTCGGTCTCGCCCAGCACCTCGAGCACCTCGTCGACGAAGCCGGGCTTGGTGAGCTGGGCGGCGGCGACGTTGACCGCGATCGACGGTGCATGGGCGCCGTTGCGGAGGCTCAGGCCCGCCAGGCAGGCCTCGCGGAGCACCCACGACCCGAGAGGGACGACGAGCCCGCTCTGCTCGGCGGCCGGGATGAAGTCACCCGGAGGCACCAGCCCACGGGTCGGGTGCTGCCAGCGCACCAGCGCCTCGAAGCCGGCGATCTCGCCGGACCGCAGGTCCACCGTCGGCTGGAAGTGCAGCCGGAGCTGGTCGCTGCGGATCGCGACCTGGAGCTCGCTGCGCAGCGCGAGCTGGTCGAGCGCCTGCTCGTGCAGGGCGGACTCGTAGACGGCGATGGTGCCCTTGCCGCGGTCCTTGGCCCAGTACATCGCGACGTCCGCGTTGCGGAGCGCGTCCTCACCGCTGGTCTCGCCCGGCATCGCCTCGGCGATCCCGATGCTGGCCCGCACCGAGTGCCGACCGCCGCCCACCTCGACCGGGGCGTGCAGCGCCTGCTGGAGCCGGTCGGCCACCTCCTGCGCGGTGGCCAGGTCGGCGTCCTCCATCAGGATCGCGAACTCGTCGCCACCGAGCCGGGCCGCGGTGTCTCCCTGCCGGATGCAGGACGAGATCCGCTGGGCGACGGCGACCAGCAGCTCGTCGCCGGTGCCGTGGCCGACGCTGTCGTTGACGTTCTTGAAGTCGTCGAGGTCCAGGAACAGGACTGCCAGCGGCTCGCCGTCACGGCCGCGGGGACGCAGCGCATGCGCCAGGCGGTCGCCGAAGAGCCGGCGGTTGGCCAGGCCGGTGAGCGCGTCGTGGAACGCCTGGTGGCTGAGCTCCTCCTGCAGCGCGAGCCGGTCGGTCACGTCGCGCAGCGTGAGCACCCAGCCGTTCACCGCGGGCTCGGACATCAGGTTGGTCAGCGTGCCCTCGAGCACCAGCTCGCGGCCGTCGGCGTGCGCCGCCCGGAGGATCACGGCCTGGTCGCCCTCGCGGGACGCCGCGAGCTGGCCGATGAACACCGGCATGTCGGCCAGGTTCAGCTGGTGCGCGAGCTTGTGGCCGGTCAGGGAGTCCGGGGTCCGGCCCAGGACCGCGACCGAGGCCGGGCTGACGAAGGTCATCGTGGAGTCCGGCTCGAGCACCGCGACCATGTCCGCGCTGTTCTGGACCAGGGCCATCAGGCGTCGTTCGCCGTCGAGCACCAGCTGGGCCTCGGTCACGGCGCGCTCCAGCTCGCGGTGGCGTCGTACCAGCCGGCGGAACCAGAGGAACCAGCCGACCGAGACCAGCATCAGCAGGCTCACGTGCACGAGCGAGGCCCGGATGTCGGCCCAGCGCTGGGCCGAGTCGAGCCGGTCACCGAGGGTGTTGGAGGCCTCCCGTGCCGCGCCCAGCCGGGACGGTTCGGGGTGTGCGATCCAGGCCCGCACCAGGCCGGTCAGCCGGCCCCCGCCGTCCGGATCGGTGCGGCTCAGCTGGCGCGTCGCGCGACGGAGCTCGGCGACGTCGGGGCGGTCGGCGTCGAGGACCGCGGCGACTCGCACCTGCGCCTCGTGCTGGCGGTCCACGGGGTCGTCCGAGTGGTACACGCTCGTGAGCAGCACGAACTCCAGCCCCACCACGAGCAGCGTGACCAGCACCGTGGCCACTGCCCGGGCGCGCTCGCGCACCGCCGCCTTCGTCATCGTCAATCCCCCGTGCCCGGTCCTGTCGGGCGTCCTCGGAGCGTAAGGCGACGACCGTCGATCCCGGGCCGAAAGCCGCAAAAATGGACCGTTCGGCCGATGCCGGTCGCCCTTGCCGAACGGGTCGGCGACGGGCCATGGTGACGACATGCGTGTACTCCTCGGCATCGTCGCCCTCGCCAGTGCCCTCCTCCTCGGTAGCTCCGCTCCCGGCTCCGCGAAGCCCGTGCGCGACCCGGCCTGGAGGTCCGTCGACGTCGGCACCACCCAGCAGTTCCGCGGCCTCGACGCCGTGAACCGCAACGTCGCCTGGGTGGGCGGCAGCGCGGGCGGCGTGTGGCGCACCACCGACGGCGGCACCACCTGGCGCGACGTGAGCCCGGCGGGCGCGGCAGGTCTGCTGTTCCGCGACGTCGAGGCCACCGACGCCACGCACGCGCAGGTGCTGGCCATCGGCGAGGGCGACCAGAGCCGGATCTACCGCACCACCGACGGTGGCGCGACCTGGCAGCAGACGTTCACCAACGACGACCCGGTGGCCTTCTACGACTGCATGGCGTTCTGGCCCGGCGGCAAGCACGGCGTCGCGATGAGCGACCCGGTCGACGGGAAGTTCCGGATCATCGAGACCCGGGACTCCGGCGCCTCCTGGCAGCTGGTCGACCCGTCCGGGATGCCGCCTGCGGTCGACGGCGAGTTCGGCTTCGCCGCCTCCGGCACCTGCCTGGTGACGGCCGGCGGTCGCGACGTGTGGCTCGCCTCCGGTGGCACCGCGTCGCGGGTCTTCCACTCCCGCGACCGCGGGCACACCTGGACGGTCGCCGACTCGACGATCCCGGCGGCCGACGCCGGCGGCGTGTTCTCGATGGCCTTCCGCAACCCCCGCCAGGGGATCGCGGTCGGCGGTGACTTCACGGCACCGGACAACGGCACCGACGCTTCGGCGTACTCCCGTGACGGCGGCCGCTCCTGGACCAACGGTGGCGACCTCTCCGGCTACCGCTCCGGCGTCGCCTGGCTCTCCGGCGCACCGCGCACGGCGGTCGCGGTCGGCCCCAACGGAAGCGACCTGACCCGCGACGGCGGCCGCACCTGGAGCCGCTTCAGCGACACGGGGTACGACGCCGTGCAGTGCACCCGGGACGGCGCTTGCTGGGCCTCGGGCACGGCCGGCAGGGTCTCCACGCTGGCGCGCTGACCTGTCGGATCTCGGGGTCCCCCGATCGTCGGACGGGTGACAAGGTGGCCAGAACGGGCACCAGACAGGAGCAACCGATGAAGTACATGATGTTCGTCGTCGCCGACCCGGCCGCGGCCGCAGAGGCCGAGCCCTTTCCGGGCGAGCTGACCATCGACGAGTGGCTGGCCGAGGTCGACCCGACTGGCCAGCGCGTGACCGGCGCCCGGCTGCGGCCGCTCAGCGACGCGAGCACCGTTCGGGTCAGCAAGGGCGAGGTGCTGGTCACGGACGGCCCGTTCACGGAGTCGAAGGAATGGATCGCGGGCTTCGACGTCCTCGAGTGCGACAACCTCGACGAGGCGATCCGGATCGCGTCCCGACACCCCCAGGCCAACGGTGGCAAGCTCGAGATCCGCCCGTTCTGGAGCGACGAGGACTGACCGGCCAGGAGCATCCCGACTCGGCCACGGCCGCGGCGATCACCGCGGTCGTGGCCGAGGAACGCCCCGCCATGGTGGCCGGCCTGATCCGGCTGACCGGCGACTGGGACCTGGCGGAGGATGCCGTGCAGGACGCCGTGGAGCGAGCACTGGTGCGGTGGCCTCTCGACGGGATGCCCCGCTCGCCGGGCGCCTGGCTGACCACCGTGGCCCGCCACCGGGCGATCGACGTGCTGCGGCGGCGCCGTACCGAACGGGCGAAGCTGCAGGAGGTCGCCCTCCTCGGTGAGCAGGAGGTGACGCAGCCGGAGCGGTGGGAGGAGGACCGGCTCCGGCTGATCTACACCTGCTGCCACCCCGCGCTGCCTCTGGAGGGACGCGTGGCGCTGACGCTGAAGACCGTCGCCGGGCTGACCACGGCCGAGATCGCACGGGCGTTCCTGGTCTCGGAGCCGACACTCTCGCAACGCCTGTTGCGCACCAAGCGCAAGATCGTGCATGCCAACATCCCGTTCCGGGTCCCTCCTCCCGAGCTGCTGGAGGAGCGGACCGCTGGGGTCCTGGCGGTGCTGTACCTGATCGTCAACGAGGGATACGGGCGGCGCGACGACCACCTGGTCGCCGAGGGCCACCGGCTGGTGAGCCTCGTGGTGGACCTGATGCCCGACCATGACGAGGCGCGCTCGCTCCTGGCGCTGGTCACCCTTCTGCTCGCTCGACGTCCGACGCGCTTCGACGACGCCGGCGACCTGGTGCCGATGGAGGATCAGGACCGGACGCGGTGGAACGCCGGGCTCCTCGAGCAGGGCGTGGCCCAGCTCCGTCGAGCCTCAGCCAGCGGGCGACCGCCGGGTCCCTACCGCCTGCAGGCCGAGATCTCGGCCAGGCACGGCACCGCACTCGACGCCCGGGCCACGCCCTGGTCAGACATCGTCTCGTTGTACGACGCGCTGCTCATCGCCCAGCCGTCCCCGGTGGTCGCGCTGAACCGGGCGGTCGCGGTCGGCTTCCGCGACGGCTGGGAAGCGGGACTGGGCGCGCTGGACGACCTCGCGGCGTCCGCCCTGTCGGGTTACTACCTGCTGCCGGCCGCGCGCGCGGACTTCCTGCGCCGGCTGGACCGCCGTGAGGAGGCCCGGACGGAGTACCGCTCGGCGGCGGAGCTTGCCCCCGACGGTCCCGAGCGCCGCTACCTCGGCTGGCGGATCTCCGAGCTCGGCCAGTAGGGCTCTCCCGGCGATGCTCACCCACCACGTCGACCAGATCTCCGGATGTTCACCACCGCGGAACCCTTGCCGACCACGAGCGCTGCTCCTAGGGTCTCCGGGAGCAGCCAAGAAACTTCCACCATGTGGAAGTTCTCCTCACCCTCTCGGAAGGTGGACGGATGGACCTGCGCGCTCCTGACGGCGTCGACGTGACCGGACCGATCCGGGACCGCTACGACGAGGTGCTCAGCCCGAAGGCCCTCGAGCTGATCGCCCTCCTGCACCGCGAGCTCGGTGAGCGCCGCGAGGAGCTGCTCGCGCGCCGCGGCGAGCGACTCCAGGTGCTGATCGACGGCGGCACCCTCGACTTCCTCGAGGAGACCCGATCAGTCCGCGAGGACGACGCCTGGCGGGTCGCCGACCCCGCGCCCGGGCTGGTCGACCGGCGGGTCGAGATCACCGGTCCGACCGAGAGGAAGATGACGGTCAACGCGCTGAACTCGGGTGCGAAGGTCTGGCTCGCCGACCACGAGGACGCGAACACCCCGCTCTGGGAGAACGTGGTCGAGGGCCAGCTGAACCTGCTGGACTCGATCACCGGCGACCTCGGCTGGACCACTCCCGAGGGGAAGGAGTACGCGCTCCGGCCGGCCGAGGAGCTGGCCACGATCGTGGTCCGCCCCCGCGGCTGGCATCTCCCCGAGAAGCACATCACCGTCGACGGCCGGCCGGCGTCGGGCGGCCTGGTGGACTTCGCGCTCTACCTCGCCACCAGCGGCCAGCGGCAGGTCGACCGCGGCCAGGGGCCGTACTTCTACCTGCCCAAGATGGAGTCGCACCTCGAGGCCCGGCTCTGGAACGACGCCTTCCTGCTGGGCCAGGACTTCCTCGGCATCCCCCGCGGCACGATCCGGGCGACGGTGCTGATCGAGACGTTCCCCGCCGCCTTCGAGATGGAGGAGATCCTCCACGAGCTGCGCGAGCACTCGGCGGGGCTCAACGCGGGGCGCTGGGACTACATGTTCAGCGTGATCAAGTCCTTCCGCACCCGGGGCCGTGACTTCCAGCTGCCGGACCGCAACTCGGTGACCATGACGGTGCCGTTCATGCGGGCCTACACCGAGCTGCTGGTGCGCACCTGCCACAAGCGGGGCGCGCACGCGATCGGCGGGATGGCGGCGTTCATCCCGAGCAAGGACGAGGAGAAGAACGCCATCGCGTTCCGCAAGCTCACCGAGGACAAGACCCGCGAGGCCCGCGACGGCTTCGACGGCTCCTGGGTCGCGCACCCGGGCATGGTCGAGGCCTGCCGCGAGGCGTTCGACGCGGTGCTCGGCGACCGCCCCGACCAGCGCGACCGGCTGCGCGAGGACGTGCACGTCACTGCTGCCGACCTGCTTGACGTGAAGTCGACGCCGGGTGAGATCACCGAGGACGGTGTGCGAAACAACATCGCGGTCGGGATCCGCTACCTCGAGTCCTGGCTGCGCGGCTCGGGAGCGGTCGGCATCTTCGGCCTGATGGAGGACGCCGCCACCGCGGAGATCTCGCGGAGCCAGGTGTGGCAGTGGCGGCAGAACGCGGTCGAGCTCGCCGACGGCACCGAGGTCACCAGTGCGCTCGTCGAGTCGATGATCGAGGACGAGATGGCGCGGATCCGCGAGGAGGTCGGCGCCGAGGCCTTCGAGGCCGGGCGCTGGGACGACGCACGCTCGACGTACGCCGAGATGGCGCTCTCCGACGACTACCCCGCCTTCCTGACGCTGCCGGCGTACGAACGAATGCCCTGACCCAGCCCACCAGTTCGCCCCAACCCACTTCGGGAGTTGATCACCATGTTCCAGCAAGACCTCGATCCGGTCGGAGGCTCGCTGATGCTCAGTGCGCTGTGCGGCGCGTTGCCGATCCTGGCGCTGTTCCTGCTGCTGGGCGGGCTGCGGCTCAAGGCGTGGATGGCCGGGGTGATCTCGCTCGGCGTCGCGCTGCTGGTCGCCATCCTGCTGTTCGAGATGCCCGTCGGGCAGGCGGTGCTCGCGGGCACCGAGGGTGCGGCGTTCGGGTTCTTCCCGATCCTGTGGATCGTGATCAACGCGATCTGGGTCTACAACCTGACCGTGGTCAGCGGCCACTTCGACGTGCTGCGGCGCTCGTTCGAGCAGATCAGCGCCGACCAGCGGATCCAGGCGATCATCATCGCCTTCTGCTTCGGCGCCCTGCTCGAGGCGCTGGCCGGCTTCGGTACGCCGGTCGCGATCACCGTGGTGATGCTGATGGCGATGGGCTTCAAGCCGCTGAAGGCGGCGGCGGTGGCGCTGATCGCGAACACCGCGCCGGTCGCGTTCGGCGCCCTGGCCACACCGATCGTCACGCTCGGCACGATCACCTCCGGCGCCAGTGACGACCCGCGGCTCAACGTCGACACCCTCGGCGCGATGGTCGGCCGGCAGACCCCGATCCTGGCCGTGATCGTCCCGCTGGTGCTGGTGATGGTGGTCGACGGCAAGCGCGGCGTCCGCCAGACCTGGCTGCCGGCACTGCTCGCCGGACTGAGCTTCGGTGTCGCCCAGTTCCTCGCGTCCAACTACATCTCGGTGCCGCTCGCCGACATCGTCGCCGCGCTCGTGGCCGCCGCCGTCGTGGTCGTGCTGCTGCGGGTCTGGCAGCCGGCCCACCCGCTGACCGCGGCGATCGCGGCCGAGGAGGACCCCGACCGGGAGACCGCGTCGGTGGGCAGCACCTCCCGCCCGGGCCGTACGACGGCCGCATCCGGCGGCAGCGCCGACAGCACCGCGGACGGCACGCCCCGGCTGCCGGACACCCGGGCGGAGGTGCTCAAGGCCTACTCGCCGTACCTGGTGATCGTGGTGATCTTCTCGATCATCAACATCACCGCGGTCAAGGAGCGGCTGGCGGAGAAGCCGTTCACGCTCACCTTCGGCTGGCCCGGGCTCGACGTGCTCAACACGGCCGGCGACCCGGTGAGCACGACCACGTTCGCGTTCAACTGGTTCCCCGCGGCGGGCACGATGCTGATCGTGGCCGGCCTGATCACCGCGGTGATCCTGAAGGTCGGACCGGCGAAGATGCTCTCGTCGTACCTCCGCACCTACGTCGAGCTGAAGTCGGCGATCATCACGGTGATGGCCGTCCTGGCACTGGCCTACGTGATGAACCTGTCCGGGCAGACGGTCTCGCTGGCCGCGTGGCTGGCCGGCGCGGGCGGCGCGTTCGCGCTGCTGTCGCCGATCCTCGGCTGGATCGGGGTCGCCGTCACCGGCTCCGACACGTCGTCCAACGCGCTGTTCGGTGCGCTGCAGGTGACCACGGCGCAGAAGGCCGGGCTCGACCCGGTGCTGATGGCGGCCGCGAACTCCTCGGGCGGTGTGCTCGGCAAGATGATCAGCCCGCAGAACCTGGCGATCGCGGCGGCGGCCGTGGGTCTGGCAGGCAAGGAGGGCGACATCTTCCGCAAGGTGATTGGCTGGAGCCTGCTGCTGCTGGCCTTCATGTGCGTGATCGTGGTGCTGCAGGCCACGCCGGTGCTCAGCTGGATGGTGCCTTGACCAGATGGTTCTGAGGGAGGGGGTGTGCGGTGGCGGACCTGGTGAAGTCGGTCGACCGAGCCCTGGAGCTGCTCGAGGCGCTGGCCCGCGCGGACGGGCCGGTCGGGCTGGCCGAGCTCGCCCAGGACACGGGCCTGCCGCTGGGCACCGCCCACCGGCTGCTCGCCGGGTTGCTGAAACGCGGTTACGTGCGCCGTACCGGCACCCGCAAGTACGCGATCGGCACCACGGCGCTCCGACTCGGTGAGGCTGCCGAGCGCTCGCTGGCCCGCAGCGCGCGGCCGTACCTCGCCGAGCTGGTCGAGATCGCCGGTGAGACCGCCAACCTCGCGGTGCTCGAGGACGACGAGGTGGTCTACGTCGCGCAGGTCTCCTCGCCGCACACGCGGCTGATGCTCGCCGACATCGGACGGCACGTGCCACCGCACTCCACGGCCGTCGGCAAGGTGCTGCTCGCCGCCCTGCCGCGCGAACGCGCGCGGGAGGTGATCGCCCGCGTCGGCCTGCCCCGTCGAACGCCGACCACGATCACCGACCAGGCCGTGTTCCTGGCCGAGCTCGACGACGTACGGCGCCGCGGCTGGGCTGCCGACCGGGAGGAGCAGGAGACCGGGGTGCGCTGCGTGGCGGTCCCGGTCGGCCAACCGGGTCAGGTGGTGGCGGCGATGTCGGTCTCCGGGCCGGTGGACCGGTTCACCGGGTCCGACGACGCGCGGCTGGTCGAGCAGATGAAGCGGGTCAGCGGCGCCTTCACTGCGGGGTGAGCCGGTCGCTCCCTGGCGCCGCGGCGGGGTCCACCTCGGTCTCGCGCCCCGGGCGACGCCGCTGCAGCCAGAGGAAGAGCGCCACGCCGCCGAGGCAGATCACGCCCGCCACGAACGCGTTGAACCGGATCGGTCCGAACGTGCCGTAGGAGTAGTCGAGCCGGATCGACTCGGTCAGGATGCGGCCGAAACCGTAGAGCGCCAGGTACAGCGCGAACACCTTGCCACGGCCGAGCGTGAACCGCTTGTCGGCCCAGATCAGCACCATCGCCACGAGGACGTTCCAGATCGACTCGTAGAGGAAGGTGGGGTGGAAGGTCGAGTACTGCTCGTAGCCCGCGACGCGGTGCTCGCGGTCGATCTCCAGGCCCCACGGGAGCGTGGTCGGCCGGCCGTAGAGCTCCTGGTTGAACCAGTTGCCGAACCGGCCGATCGCCTGGCCGACGGCGATCGCCGGCGCCACCGCGTCGGCCAGCGCCGCGAGCCTGAGCCCCAGGCGTCGCACCACGATCCAGGCACCGAGCGCGCCGAAGCCGACCGCGCCGTAGATCGCGATCCCGCCCTGCCAGATCGCGAACGGGCTGTCCGCGCCGGGTCCGGTGTAGTCACCCAGGTGGGTCAGCACGTGGTAGATCCGGGCGCCGACGATGCCGGCCGGGATCGCCCAGATGAACACGGACTCGAAGCTGCCCGTCGTACCCCCGCGAGCGACCCAGCGCCTGCTGCCGATCACCCAGGCCACCGTGATGCCGGCGATCAGGCAGAGGGCGTAGATGTGGATGAACACCGGCCCGAGCTGCCAGCCGTTGACCGGTGGGCTGGGGATGGACAGCAGCATGGGCACCATGGTGCCCCTACCGGCATCGAGCCGGGAGCCGACCGGGTGCTTGACCCTGACCCAGCGTCAAGGTTCCACCATGACGGGCATGACCACCGCGAACACCGCGATAGAGGTCGCCGGACTCACCAAGTCCTACCGCGACGTCACCGTGCTGGACGGCGTCGACCTGACCGTTCCGGAGGGCACCGTCTACGCACTCCTCGGACCCAACGGCGCCGGCAAGACGACGATCGTCGACATCCTGGCCACCCTGCTCACGCCCGGTGACGGCGAGGTCCGGGTCGCCGGGTTCGACGTGCGTCGTGAGCCCGCCGGAGTGCGCGCCGCGATCGGCGTCACCGGCCAGTTCTCGGCGATCGACGAGCTGCTGACCGGCCGCGAGAACCTGCGGCTGATGGCCGATCTCGCGCACCTGGACCGGTCGACCACGAGCGCCGCCGTGGCCGGGATGCTGGAGCGCTTCGACCTCCGCGACGCGGCCGACCGGCGGGCGCAGACCTACTCGGGTGGCATGAAGCGGCGACTGGACCTGGCGATGACGCTGATCGCCGAGCCCCGGCTGATCTTCCTCGACGAGCCGACGTCCGGTCTCGACCCGCGCAGCCGGCGTGAGCTGTGGTCCATCGTGCGCGAGCAGGTCGCCGACGGCGTCACGGTGCTGCTGACCACGCAGTACCTCGACGAGGCCGACCAGCTGGCCGATCGGATCGGGGTCCTCGACGGTGGCCGGCTGGTCGCCGAGGGCACGGCTGCCGAGCTGAAGCGCCGGGTGCCCGGCGGGCGCGTGTCGTTGCAGTTCTCGGACCGTGCGCGCCTGACCACCGCAGCGGCGGCGTACCCGGACGCCACCCCCGACGCCGAGGCGCTCACGCTCCAGGTGCCCCACGACGGAAGCCTCGCCGGGCTGCGCCGGCTGCTCGACGACCTCGACGACGACGGCGTCACCGGGCTGACGGTCTCGTCGGCCGACCTCGACGACGTCTTCCTCGCGCTCACCGGACACGTGGCCGAGGAGGTCTCCGGATGAGCACTGCGTACACCGTCCGTGACTCGGCGACGATGCTGCGGCGCAACCTGCTGCACATCCGCCGCTACCCGTCGCTGTCGATCATGCTGGTCGCCCAGCCGATCCTGTTCCTGCTCCTGTTCGTCTACGTGTTCGGCGGCACCATGGGCGCCGGACTGCCTGGCCAGGACGGCGCAGGGGACCGCAGCGACTACCTGGTGTTCATCACGCCGGGCATCCTGATCATGACCGTCGCCAGCGTCGCGCTCGGCACGGCGATCTCGACCGCGACCGACATGACGACCGGGATCATCGCCCGGTTCCGCACGATGGACATCGCCCGGGCGTCGGTGCTCACCGGCCACGTGCTGGGCGCCGTCATCAAGACCGGTTTCGCCGTGGTGATCGTGACCGCGTTCGCGTTCCTGCTCGGGTTCCGCTCCGGTGCCGGCCCGGGGGGTTGGCTCGCGGCGATCGCACTGCTGGTCCTGATCGCGTTCTCGCTCACCTGGTTGACCGTCGGCATGGGGCTGGCGGCGGACAGCGTCGAGACGGCCAGCAACACCCCGATGTTCCTGATGATCCTGCCGTTCATCAGCAGCGCTTTCGTGCCCACCGACGCGATGCCGGCCGGGCTGCGCCAGTTCGCGGAGTACCAGCCGTTCACACCGATGATCGACACCCTGCGCGCGCTCGTGACCGGGGCTCCGGTGGGCTCCGGACTCTGGCAGGCGATCGGCTGGTGCGTGCTGATCTCGGTACTGGGCTACCTCTGGTCGCGCCGGCTCTTCCTGCGCGTGCCCGCCAGGTAGAAGACGGCTTGGAGGAGGAGACTGGCGCGGTGCTCACGATCGGTCAGCTGGCGTCGTACGCCGGTGTCACCGTGCGCGCGGTGCGGCACTACCACGCCAAAGGGCTCCTGCCGGAGCCGGAGCGCGACCACTCCGGCTACCGGCGCTACGACGCCCATGCGGTGGTCGAGCTGATCAAGATCCGCACGCTCGCTGACGCCGGCGTGCCGCTCGCTCGCGTCCAGGAGCTGCTGGCTGCTGGCGACGAGGAGTTCAGCGCGGCCGTCACCGACATCGACCGGCGCCTGCGAGCGGAGGTGAGGGAGCGCGAGCGGACGCGGGAGCGGATCGCGCAGCTGGCGGCAGGGGACAGCCTGGCCCTCCCGTCGGAGGCGGTGGCCTACCTCGACCGGCTGCGCGAGCTCGGCATCCCGGAGCTGATGATCGGGGGCGAGCGGGACGCCTGGATCCTGGTGGCCGCCCGGCTCCCCGACCAGATGCCGTTCTACATGACGCTGAAGCAGGAGCAGCTCGACGACCCGGCGACGGTCGCGCTCTACCGCGATCTTGCCGACGCGATCGAGTGGGAGGCCGACGACCCTCGGGTGGCGGCCGTCGTCGACCGTCTGGTCGGCCTTCTCGACGCCGCCGAAGCCGTGGGGTGGGAGGACCACGAGGACGAGCTCAGTGACGAGCTCGTCGTGCTCCTCGACTCGGTCTTCCTGGACTCGGTGCCGATCGCCAGCCGGATGCTGGAGCTGCTCGAGGAGCGCGGTTGGCGCGGTTGGACCAGACTCGAGCGGATCGCTCCGCGCTAGGCAGCCGCGTCAGTGGGTCATGTCGACGAAGCGGCTGTAGTGGCCCTGGAAGAGGACCGCGACGTCGCGGGTGGGGCCGTTGCGGTGCTTGGCGATGATGATGTCGGCCTCGCCGGGGCGGGTCGACTCCTTCTCGTAGGCGTCCTCGCGGTGCAGCAGGATCACGATGTCGGCGTCCTGCTCCAGCGAGCCGGACTCGCGGAGGTCGGACATCATCGGCTTCTTGTCGGCACGCTGCTCGGCGCCACGGTTGAGCTGCGACAGCGCGACGATGGGGACGTCGAGCTCCTTGGCCAGCAGCTTGATCTGGCGGGAGAACTCGGAGACCTCGACCTGGCGGGACTCGACCTTCTTGCCCGACGTCATCAGCTGCAGGTAGTCGACCACCATCAGCTTGAGGTCGTGGCGCTCCTTGAGCCGGCGGGCCTTCGCCCGGATCTCCATCATCGTCATGTTGGGGCTGTCGTCGATGAACATCGGCGCCCCGGAGACCTGGCCCATCTTGGGCACCAGCTTGTTCCAGTCCTCCTCGACCATGCCGCCGCCGCGGATGTGGGTCAGCGGCACCTTGGCCTCCGCGGAGAGCAGCCGCATCGTGATCTCCGAGCGCGACATCTCCAGGCTGAAGAACACCGAGGTCTGGTTGTTGGCGATCGAGGCGGCCCGGCAGAAGTCGAGCCCGATCGTCGACTTGCCCATGCCGGGTCGGGCGGCGACGATGATCATCTGGCCGCCCTGGAAGCCGTTGACCAGCTCGTCGAGCTCGGCGAACCCGGTGGGCACGCCGCGCAGGCTGCCGTCGTGGGCGGAGATCGCCTCGATCTCGTCGAGCGTGGCCTCCATGATCGCGCTCAGCGGTGCGTAGTCCTCGGAGCTGCGCTTCTCGGTGACCGAGTAGACCTCCTGCTGGGCGCGGTCGACGGTGTCGTCGACGTTGCCCTCGCCGGCGTAGCCCATCTGCGCGATCCGGGTGCCGGCGTCGACCAGCCGGCGCAGGATCGCCTTCTCGCGAACGATGTCGGCGTAGAACGACGCGTTGGTCGCGATCGGCACGTTGGCGGTCAGCGTGTGGAGGTAGGGAGCGCCGCCCACCCGGGACAGCTCACCGCGCCGGTTGAGCTCGGCCACCACCGTCACCGGGTCGGCCGGCTCGCCCTTGGAGTAGAGCTCGACGATCGCGTCGTAGATCGACTCGTGTGCCGGACGGTAGAAGTCGCCGCCCTTGATCCGCTCGTTGACGTCGGCGATGGCGTCCTTCGAGAGCATCATCGCGCCCAGCACGCTCTGCTCCGCGTCGCCGTCCTGCGGGGGCATCCGGCCGCCCCCACCGCCGGCATAGGTCTCCTGGCTCTCGCCGTAGGCGATCGGCGGCTCGGCCTGGGCGGGGCCCGACCAGGACGCCTCACCACTGTCGACCAACTGGCTCACACCGACCACCCAACTCCTGCTCGAACGACCCGGGACCGACGGTAGCGACGACCACCCCCAGCGAGCCGGCAGCATTGCCGGGAGCCGGGCCGTGGGTCGCGTTCTCGGCCACCGGACCGGCAGACAGTAGGCGTCCCGGGGAAGCGCTGCCAACCCGGTCCTCCACAGGGTCCTGTGGACAACCACCCCGACCGTGTGGAACACGCCGCCGCAGGTGTGCACACCCTGTTGACGAGGGTGTGGACGGTGCCGCAGGATTTGCCCTCATCCGCACCCTGACCTGCGGTTTCACCATTCACAGGGGTGGTGCCGGAAGAAAGTCCGGAAACTCTCTGTTCACCGTGTCGCCATCTGGGACGCTCCGGTTGGTTTGTCGACTTTGAAATCCGGCGATCCGGTAACCCACAGCCGGACGCCGGTTATGCACAGGCCGGATCGAGAGGCGGAACCGATGACAGGACGCCGCCCGACGTGGTACCGCGCCCGTCCCGCCGATGCGGCTCAGATGCGCCGGGAGATCGTCCGGCTCGCCGTACCCTCCTTCCTGGCGCTGGTCGCCGAGCCGCTCTTCCTGCTCGCCGACGCCGCGATCGTCGGCCACCTCGGCACCCCGCAGCTGGCCGGCCTCGGGATCGCCTCGTCGGTGCTCGGCACCCTGGTCAGCCTCTGCATCTTCCTCGCCTACGGCACCACCGCCTCGGTCGCCCGCCGGGTCGGTGCCGGCGACACCGAGGGCGCCCTCGCGCAGGGCGTCGACGGGCTCTGGCTCGCGGCCCTGATCGGCGTCCTGGTGACGGCCGCGACGCTCCCGACCACGGGCACGATCGTCGGCTGGTTCGGACCGAGCCCCGACGTCGCGTCGTACGCCACGACGTACCTGCGGATCGCGCTGATCGGCGCCGCACCCCTGCTGCTGATGCTCGCCGCCACCGGTGTCCTGCGCGGGCTCCAGGACACCCGCACCCCGCTCCTGGTCGCCGTGGTCGGCAACGTCGCGAACGTCGTGCTCAACCTCGCCCTCGTGTACGGCGCCGGGATGGGCATCGCCGGCTCCGCGCTCGGCACCCTGCTCGCCCAGGTCGGGTCCGCACTCGCACTCGTCTGGGTCGTGGTCCGGGCGGCGCGGGAGAGCGGCGCCCCGCTGGCGCCGGACCTGCCGGGCATCCGGGCGTCCGCGCGGGCCGGCGTACCCCTGCTGCTGCGCACGCTCACGCTGCGCGTCTCCCTGCTGGTGATGACGTACGGCGCCGCGCGGCTGGGCAGCACCGACCTCGCGGCGATGCAGCTGGCGATGACGATCTGGACCTTCCTCGCCTTCGTGCTGGATGCGATCGCGATCGCCGCGCAGGCGATCACCGGGCGCTCGCTCGGCGCCGGGGACGTGCCGGGGACGCGGGCGATCACCGACCAGATGGTCCGCTACGGGCTGGTCAGCGGCGTCGTCACCGGCCTGCTGCTGGCGGCGTCGGCGTGGGTGCTGGGGCCGCTGTTCACCAGCGACCCGTCGGTGCAGGACCTGCTGGTGCCGGTGCTGCTGGTCGCGGCGCTCGCCCAGCCGGTGGCCGGCGTGGTGTTCGTGCTCGACGGGGTGCTGATCGGCGCGGGCGACGGCCGCTACCTCGCCTGGGCGGGACTGGTGGTGCTGGTGCTGTTCGCCCCGGCTGCCTGGTGGGCGGTGGCAGGTCCTGGCACGCTGGCGTGGCTCTGGGTGGCGTTCTGCGTGGCGTTCATGGGCGGTCGCGGCGTCGTACTCCTGGTGCGTGCGCGGGGGACGGCGTGGCTGCGCGTGGGAGTGTGACCGCGTGACCCCGCTCCAGAAGATCGCCATGGGCCTGGTGGTCGTGCTGGTGCCGGCGAACTTCCCGCGCGACCCGCACCCGGCGTGGCGCTTCTACGACGCGCTGCCCGACCCGGTCGGCTGGGTGCTGGTGCTCGCCGGACTGGTCGCGCTGGGCCGCGGCAGCGACCTCGACCTCGACGTCGCGCGCTGGCTCGGCGTGCTCGCGCTGGTGGTCAGCGTGCCGCTGTGGTTCCCGCAGGTGAGCCACCTGCTGGTGCCGGAGTACAACCCGAGGATCGAGGTCTCGTTCCAGTGGTTCGTGGCGCTGCCGCAGACCCTGTTCAGCCTGTTCCTGGTGCGCACCATCGGCCGGGCCGCGATCGACGAGCAGCCGCGCGACACCTACGTGGCCGGCCGGTTCGGGGTGCTGACCTGGGGCCTGGCCGTGATGCTGGTGCTCCCCGTGGTGGCCTACGGCGGGGGCGTGGCGTCGCTCGAGAACCCCACCCTGCTGCTGATCGGGCTGGTCAACATCGCGGTCGTCTACTACCTGTTCCGCGTGCACCGGAGGAGGTGGCTCGGTGGCCCCGGGCCGCTCGAGATCCACCCGGTGAAGCGGGCGGAGGACTAGACGGAAGGCCCGTCGTACTTCCCCACGCAAACAGCCGCTTCCCCACCGAGATCTCGGTGGGGAAGCGGCTGATTACCACGTTGACGTGGTAATTCGAGCTCGTCCTCCGGTCAGGCAGAGACGATGTTGAGGTTGACCTGCGCCTCGACCTCGTCGTGCACCTTGACGATCACGGTGTGGGCGCCGAGAGACTTGATCGGGTTGCCGACCACGATGGTCCGCTTGTCGACCTGGTCACCGGAGACCGTCTCGTTGATCGCGTTCGCGATGTCGGCGGCGGTGACGGCGCCGAACAGGCGGCCACCCTCGCCCGCACGGACCCGGACGCTGAACGTCGAGCCCTCGAGCTTGGCCTTGACCGATGCGGCGTGGTCGGTGTCGCGCACCGACCGGGCGTCGCGGGAGCTGCGGATCGACTCGATGGTCTTCTCGCCACCCTTGGTCCAGACGATGGCGAACCCTCGCGGGACGAGGTAGTTGCGGCCGTAGCCGTTGCGCACCTCGACCACGTCGCCCGCTCCGCCGAGACCGGTCACTTCCTGGGTCAGGATCAGCTTCATCTCCCGATCCCCTCTCAGCGTCCGGCGGACGTGTAGGGCAGCAGGGCGACCTCGCGGGCGTTCTTCACGGCCGTTGCGACGTCACGCTGGTGCTGGACACAGTTGCCGGTCACCCGACGCGCGCGGATCTTGCCGCGGTCGGAGATGAACTTGCGCAGGAGGTTGGTGTCCTTGTAGTCGACGTACGACACCTTGTCCTTGCAGAACTGGCAAACCTTCTTCTTGGGCTTGCGAATCACTGCCTTGGCCATTGTGGTGCTCCTCTCGAGCCCGGCTCACGCCGGAATGGGTGTTGGCTGGTTGGTTGGTGCTTGTGGTGCTGGTGACGGAGGTTGCGAGACGGTTGCAGAGCAACCTCCCCGACCACCGTCCTGGTCAGAACGGGGGCTCGTCGTTGGAGCCGCCGCCCGCCCACGGGTCACGCTGCTGGCCGCCCTGCGGAGCGCCGCCGGACTGGCCGCCGGACTGACCGCCGGACTGACCGCCGGGCTGGCCACCGGACTGCGGAGCCTGCTGGCTCCCGCCGGACTGCGGAGCGCCGCCAGCCGGGGTGGCCCACGGGTCGTCCCCGCCGCCGCCCTGCTGGCCGCCGCCGCCCCCACCGCTGTAGCCACCGCCGCCGCCACCACGGGTGGCGCGGGTGACCTTGGCGGTCGCGAACTTCAGGCTCGGCCCGACCTCCTCGACCTCGATCTCGAAGACGGTGCGCTTCTCGCCCTCACGGGTCTCGTAGCTGCGCGCCTTGAGCCGGCCCTGGACCACGACCCGCATGCCGCGGGTCAGCGACTCGGCGACGTTCTCCGCCGCCTGCCGCCAGACCGAGCAGGACAGGAACAGCGCCTCGCCGTCCTCCCACTCGTTGGTCTGCCGGTTGAACGACCGCGGCGTGGACGCGATCCGGAAGTTCGCCACGGCTGCACCCGACGGGGTGAAGCGCAGCTCGGGGTCGTCGACCAGGTTGCCGACGACGGTGATGACGGTCTCGCCTGCCATGCGGTGCTCCCTAGGGTGGTGGGTACGACGTCAGCGCGCGTCGGGCCGGATGACCTTGGTGCGGAGCACGGACTCGTTCAGCGTGAGCTGGCGGTCGAGCTCCTTGACCGTTGCGGGCTCGGCCTGCAGCGTCACCACGGCGTAGATGCCTTCGGCGTTCTTGTCGATCTCGTAGGCCAGCCGGCGGCGGCCCCAGATGTCGATGTTCTCGACGGACCCGCCATCCTTGCGGACCACGTTGAGGTAGGTGTCCAGCGAGGGCTGCACCGTGCGCTCTTCGAGGTCGGGATCGAGGATCACCATCAGTTCGTAGGCACGCAAAGCGGCCCACCTCCTTCGGACTCGGCGGCCACGGACGTTCCGTGGCAGGAGGAGTGCTCCCCGAACGGACGGGGAGCGACGGGAAAGGTTACCAACGCCCGCGGCGTACCACGAAATCGTCGTCCACAGGCCCCGCCGCGGTCAGTACTTCTGGCGCAGCCCCAGCACGTCGCCCCGCGCCAGCGTCCGGTTGCGGGTGTCGCAGTAGTAGACCGTCGGGTACATGGTCAGGTTGGCGTGGGCCGACCCGGTGACGTGCCCGAGGCCGGCGAGGTGGCCGAACTCGTGGGTCGCGACCGACTCCAGGTCGTACTTGCCCTTGCAGCTCGAGCTGGCGCCGTACTGGGTGAAGTTCACGTCGTGCACGTTGTACTTGATGTCGGCGCTGATCGTGGAGTCCGGGCCGTCCTGGATGGTCACCCAGTCGCAGGTGTAGGCCACGAAGCTGCTCGGGATGTCGCCGAAGCTGGTGACCGTGTGGGTGTCACCCGTGCCGCACTTGATCACGTAGACGCCGTTGGAGTTCTTCGCCTGGCCGACGCTGTTGCCGATCGAGGTCGAGCCCCGGTAGGTCGCGCTCAACGAGACCCCGTCGGCGTAGCCGCAGGAGTCCTTCTCGCCGGTGATGTTCGCCATCGCGCGCTTGAGCGCGGCCGCGGTGTCCGCGCTGCTGATGTTCGAGGGCCGGTTGGCGAAGTTGACGTACCAGTTGAAGCCGTGGAACCACTTCTCGTCCCAGAGGGCGTACGACGAGTCGCTGCACGGCGAGATCGCGGCGGCGGCCACCGACGGCGCCTTCGCGGTGCTCGAGGTCGAGGATCTCTCGGCCGGCGACGCGGCAAGAACGCCCGACGGTGCCACCAGGAGCTGGGCGTCGCTGTCCGCCGCGGGCGCGCTGCCGGTGCGTCCGGACCCGATGCCGTGGCCGCGTACGCCGTAGCCGGCCGGCGGCACCTGCAGCAACACGTCGCCGGCGTCGTACCAGGCGCCGACCAGGCCGCACCGCTCCACGTCGGTGCCGGCCGGCATCGTGCGCGCGTTCAGGTGTGCACGGTCGGGGCAGCCGGCCGCCGACAAGCTCGAGACGTCCCCGACGGCGCCGGCCGGGCCGGCGACGAGCAGCACCGAGCAGAGCACGGCGACGGTGGCGAGGAGACGGACAGGCACAGCACGACGACGCATGGATTCCCCCGGAGACTCGGTCGCTGGACGCGACAGGTACGCATCATTGCCCACAGCGCCGTGACGGCAAACCACCTAGGGTCGGAACGTGCTCACGTTCAGCCAGCTCGAGTCCTCGATGCGCATCGTCTACGAGCAGATGCGCCCCACGCCGTCCTACCGCTGGCCGCTGCTGGAGGCCCACACCGGCACCGAGACCTGGGTCAAGCACGAGAACCAGACCCCGACCGGGGCGTTCAAGGTGCGCGGCGGCCTGGTGTACGTCGCGGCGCTGGCGCGGCACGCGCAGGCGGGCGAGATCTCGGGCATCGTCGCGGCCACCCGCGGCAACCACGGCCAGTCGCTGGCGTTCGCGGCCCGCGCCCACGGGCTGGCCGCCGTGATCGTGGTCCCGCACGGCAACAGCCGCGCCAAGAACGCCTCGATGCGCGCCTGGGGCGCCGAGCTGGTCGAGCACGGCGCCGACTTCCAGGAAGCACGGGAGCACGCGGCCGAGCTCGCCGAGACGCGAGGCCTGCAGAAGGTCGACAGCTACCACTCGCTGCTGATGGCCGGGGTCGCGACGTACGCCGCGGAGCTGCACGAGCAGGTGCCCGACCTCGACGTGGTCTACGTGCCCGTCGGGATGGGCTCGGGCATCTGCGCCAACATCGCCGTCCGTGACCTGCTCCGCAAGGACACCGAGGTGGTCGGTGTCGTGGCCGAGCGGGCCGACGCCACCGCACGGTCCTTCGAGGCGGGTGAGGTGGTGACCACGCCGACCGCGGACACCTTCGTCGACGGGGTCGCCACCCGCAGCCCCGACGCCGAGGCGATCGGGATCATCGTGGGCGGGGCCGCCCGCGTGCTCCGGGTCAGCGAGGCCGACGCTGAGGAGGCGATGCGCGTGCTGTGGCGTACGACGCGGCAGATGCCCGAGCCATCCGGGTCGCTCGCCCTGGCCGGCCTGCTCGCCGAGCGTGACCGGGTGCGCGGCAAGCGGGTCGCGGTCGTGATGACCGGCGGCAACTGCGACGACGACCTGGTCCAGCGCGTGCTCTCGCCTGCCGACCTCAGTCGGTGAACAGCAGGAAGACGCCGAAGGCGACGAAGGGTGTCGCGATCGCGAGCAGGATCCCGTAGAGGACCAGCTTGCGCGTGTCGATCCGCGGCTTCGACCAGTTCTCCGGGTCACGGTAGTCGATCTGCTCGGTCATCTCCGCCTCGGGCACCGGGTGCTGCCGGAGCACCAGGAGCACGGTCACCAGGCCCACGAGCGAGGCCGCCAGCCCGGTGAACCAGAAGAGCATGAAGAGCGCGCCGAGGAAGACCGTCACGGCGCAGGCCATGAGGTACTGGAAGCGCATCCCGCTGACCGTCCGGATCGCCTCCGCGTGCCTGCTGACCAGCAGCGGCAGCCGCAGGCCCGCCAACGCCAGCAGGATGCCCATCACCGCGCGCATCGGGACCTTGCGCTGGTCCATCGCCTCGAGGTCGAACAGGTGCTGGACGCCGACTGCCACGAACGGCGCCACCAGCAGCGCAGCCAGCATCAGACCGACCATCACCAGGATGTAGGTCTGGAGCTGCCGCTCCGCAGGGAGCTTGCTGAGCTTCGCCATCACGTCCCGTCGTCTGCGACCCAGCGCCAGTTGGCCATCATCGCGTCGAACAGCTCGACCACCAGGCCGGAGGTCTCGCTGCGTACGTCGCCCTCCTCGCCGAGGGTAGTGGCGGTGACGATCACCCAGCGGCGCGGCTCGACGGGGACCGGCGAACGGTACTCGACCTCCCGCACCTCGCGCGTCTCCGAGAAGGAGTCACCGGCCCGCTCCCGGATGCGCTCGCGGCGCACCCACGGGAGGCCGTCGATGGTGAACGCGGTGGCGTCCGCGTCGGCGAGGAGGCTGGCCATCACCCGAGGTACCAGCTCGTCCTCGATCGCGGCATCGGGGATCAGAGTGGACACCACCATCGACGCGCTCACCAGCTGGCCGTGCATCAGGTCGACCGGCAGGTAGTAGTCCACCCCGCCCTGGTCGCGCGCGGCGGTCAGCTGGGCGAGCAGGCCCTGGCCGAGCTGGCGCAGCAGCGGCTTGAGCTGGTCGGGCGGCGCCGGGTCGGCGTTGCGGCGGTTGGCCCGGTCGGCAGCGCGCTGGAGCAGCTCCTCGACGCGCGCCCCGAGCTTCCCGTCGAGCGGCACCCGCTCCCAGCCCGGCGGGAGCGTGATCGTGTAGCCGCTCATTCAGCCGGCAGCCCGGTTGAGGGTGACGGTGCCCAGGAACTCCTCGAACGCGTCGAGCCGCGGCAGCACGTCCTTCGCCGAGAGGCCCATCGACTGTGCGAGCACGACACACTCCGGGTCACCGGTGTCGACGACGTAGCGGACCGAGACGTTGACCGCGTTGCTCTCCGTGTTGTGCGCGTAGACGAGCGCCCGGTGCAGGATCGTGTCCGCCGAGGCCTCGACCAGCTCCACGACGGTCGGCTCGACCAGGATCGAGTCGGCGGCCGCGAGCCAGAGCGACGCCACGTCGGAGGCCTCGCCCGGCAGCGGGTCGACGCCGAGCACGACCTCCTCGTGGCGGTCGACCTGGCCCAGGAACAGGATCGTCGGGACGTCCTCGATGGCCTCCCAGGCGATCACGTAGTAAGGCAGCACCGAGGCCTTGCTGCGCGCGATCACGCCGAGCATCTCTGCGACGAACTCGCGGCGGCCGGTGTCGCCCTCGGGGATCTCGAACACCTGCGCCATCAGCTCGGACGCGGCCGGCAGCCACTGCTCCACGGGCCGCTCGGGGGTCGGCCCGACGAACCAGAGGCTCGGGTCGGGCTCGAAGTCGAGGAACGGCCCGGTCTGCGCCACGGTCACCGCCGGTCCCTACAGCTCACCGGGGGTCCAGGTGACGTTGTTGCTGAAGTCGTCGTACGCCGGCACGTCGTAGGGGTCCATCGAGAGCGGGCCCATGTCGGAGTTGATGTCGGGGTCGAGGATCTTGCCGCCGATCTGGGCGATGTTGCCGGTCCAGTTCAGCGTGGAGGCTCCGAGCGCCTTGATCCCGGCGAACCCGGTGGAGATCCCGTTCTCGCTCATCTTCCCCATCTGCATGTAGATCCGGGCGAGGTCGCTGTCGCCGCCGGCCTTCCAGAGGGCACCGAGCTCCGCCTTGCCGGGCACTCCGAGCTTGAGCGGCGGGACCGACCCCTTCGCGATCACGCCGCGGAAGGCGTCGAGGTAGTCGCCCTTCATGGTCCTGGCCAGGTTGCCGTTGAAGAGGTAGTTCTTGACGACGCTCATCTTGCCCAGCAGCCCCTTGCCGCCGTTGAACGAGCCCCGGAACAGCGCCGACTTCGCGGCCTGCTTGCCGGCCGCCTTGCCCGCGGTGCGCAGCGCCACCTTCGCCGACATCTTGGCGCCCTGCAGCAGCGCCGTGCCTCCGCCCAGCGTGAGCAGGCCGAGGACGTCGAAGGCCACGTCGACCCAGGAGCCGTTGCCGGTGGCCGCCAGCAAGGTATGGAGCGCCAGCGCTCCGACGGTCAGGATCAGCGCCAGCGTCAGCAGGTTCAGGCCGGGGATGAACAGCGAGATGATCACCAGCGCCGCGGCGATGTAGCCCAGGATGTCGGCGATGCCGTCGAGCACGCCGGCGATGCTGTGCACGGCGTCCTTGAACTTGTCCCAGCGACTGTCCTTCATGTCGTCGTCGGACGCCTTGCGGATGTCGCTGGCGACGGACTCGGCACGGTCGTCGAAGTGGCCCTTCGCACCGTGTGCCTTGTCGTACGCCGCCTTCAGTGCGGGGTCGGTCGGCGGCATGCCGCGCACCGGCCACAGCTCGGCGAGGTCCTTGCCCTTCACCGCCGCCTCGGCGTCGTCCAGTGCCCCGCCGGTGGCGGTCCGGCCGGTGTTCAGGTCGGACTCGAAGCCGGACAGCAGCCCGCCGGTGGTGCGGAACCGGTCCTCGACCTTGCCCAGGTGGTCGGCCAGGTCCTCGCAGGACTCGATCAGCTTCTCGGCGTAGGCGCCCTTGAGCCGCTCGTCGGGGTCGGCCAGCTTCTTCAGCTTCGCGATCTGGTCGGCGATCGTGTTCGCCACCCCGGTGTAGTGCTCACCCTCGTCACCCACCTCGCTGGGCGTGCCGGGGACCGGGTCGCTGTCGTAGCCGAGCAGCTCCCAGCTGCCGGCCCGCGCGCTCACTTCGTGCGCTCCTTGTCGAAGGACTCGGCCAGCTTGGCGTCGACGTCACGGAACGTGTCGAGGGTGCTCTGCATCTTCTCGCCGGTCGCCCCGATCTCCTCGGTGAGCTTGCGGCGGTTGTAGTCCATGTTGCCGGAGAACTCGTCCATGGCGCTCTTGACCGCGTCGTGCCCCCAGATGCCACCCGTGTCGTGGGCGCGGCTCTCGATGCCGTCGAACTCGCTCTTGAGGTTGGACAGCGTCTTCACGCTGTCCTCGAGCGCGTAGTAGTCCACCTTCAGGTCACTCATGTGGTCCCCCGTCGTTCCCAGCCATGGCGCGCGAGCATCCTGCCCCGCGCTGCGTGCCTTGAAACAGGTGCCGCTGTGGGTCGGGCCCGATGGCGCTCGGCGCCGTGCCCGGCCCGCCTGACGCGTGTCGGTCGGCCGACCTAGGCTGACAGGCATGAGCACGATGAGCATCGGGGCCCACGTCGAGCAGACCGATCCGGTTGCCGAGGCGCAGGCCCGCGACACGACGCTGGTGCAGTTCTTCCTCGGCGACCCGCAGGGCTACAAGGGCCCCGAGATCAGGTACGACGGGGGTGCGAGCGCGCTGCGGGCCGCGGCCGAGGCGGCGGGCGTCGACCTCTACGTCCACGCGCCCTACATCGTCAACGTCGCCACGACCAACAACCGGATCCGGATCCCGAGCCGCAAGCTGCTCCAGCAGCACATGGACGCCGCCGCCGAGATCGGCGCCAAGGGCCTCATCGTGCACGGCGGCCACGTCGGCAAGGACGACGACCCGGCGAAGGGCTTCGACAACTGGCGCAAGGCGATCGAGGCCACCGACCTCAAGATCCCGCTGCTGATCGAGAACACCGCCGGCGGCGACAACGCGATGGCCCGGCGCCTCGACCGGATCGCCGGCGTCTGGGACGCGGTCTCGAAGGCCGAGGGCGCCGAGCAGGTGGGGTTCTGCCTCGACACGTGCCACGCCTGGGCCGGCGGCATCGACCTCGGCACCGCGGTCGACAAGGTTCGTGGGATCACCGGCCGGATCGACCTCGTGCACGCCAACGACAGCCGCGACACCTTCGACTCCGGGGCCGACCGGCACGCCAGCTTCGGCGCCGGTCAGCTGCCGGCCGACGAGTTCGCCGGGGTGGTCCGCGAGGCGGGCGCGCCGGTGATCTGCGAGACGCCCGGTGGTGCCGACGAGCACCTCGCCGACTTCGCCTGGCTGCGGGAGCATCTGGGCGAGCACCGGTGAGCCTCACCCGCCGGGGCGCCCTCGCCCTGGCCGGTGCCGGCCTGGTCGCCGGCTGCACCAAGCGCTCGAAGGCGCCGCCCAGCGGCGTGGCCCGGCACCGCTACGGCAGCCACCGGGACGCCTTCGGGGACCTGTACCTGCCGAAGACCAGACCCCGGGGCACGGTGGTGCTGCTGCACGGCGGGTTCTGGCTGGACAGCTACGACCTCGAGCTGATGGAGCCGATCGGCCGGGCCCTCGCCAAGGACGGGTGGGCGGCCTGGAACCTCGAGTACCGGCGGCTCGGCTCCGGCGGTGGCTGGCCGGCCACCTTCGAGGACGTCGCGGCCGGCATCGACAAGGTCGCCGACCTCGACGGGCTCAACCAGGAGCGCGTGGTGCTGCTCGGCCACTCCGCCGGTGGCCACCTGGCGGTGTGGGCGGCGAGCCGCGACGACAACACACCGGGTGGCTCGCCCGCGGTGAAGGTGCGCGGCGCGGTGTCGCTCTCCGGGGTGCTCGACCTGACCCGAGGCTTCCGGCTCGACGTGGGCGGCGGCACGATCGGCCAGCTGATGGGTGGCGGCCCGGACCAGGTGCCCGGCCACTACCGGCTCGGCGACCCGACACTGATGGTGCCTGCGAAGAGCCAGGTCACCGCGATCCGCGGCCGCGACGACGACGTGGTGCCCCTGCGCCAGACCACGTCGTACGTCGACGCGGCGCGCACGTCCGGCGGAGAGGCGACGTACCTGCCGGTCCCCGGTGACCACTTCACGATCATCGACCCGAAGCACGAGTCGTGGAGCTCAACGGTCACGGCGTTGACCGCGCTCGGCTGACCATCGCGGCCACCCACATCCGGCCGAGGTGGTCGGCGTACTGCTCGTCGGTCCAGCCTCGCTCCACCACCAGCCGGTGCCACAGCGCACCGTCGGAGGTCGCCCAGATCAGGTCACGGCACTCCTCCTCGCTCACCGTCAGCTGGCCCGTGGCCGCAGCGTCCCTGGCCATGAAACCCATCCCGACCAGGCGCTGGCGGTCGACCTCGGCCAGCATCTCGGCGGCCGTCTCGTCGGTGCCGGCCGCGCCCTGGAGCGCGCGCAGGAACGGCGCCGTCCGCCGGGCAACGGCCGTCGCCATCCGGGCGTGCAGCACGAACCGCACGCGCAGGTCGGGCTCGGCCCGCAGCGCCAGGATCTCCGGCCTCTCGTGGAAGACGGTCTGCTGCTCGTCGCCGCCGATGGTCACGTCCCAGACGCGGTGCAGCAAGGTCACCTTGTTGCCGAACGCGCTGTAGATCGTCTCCGGTGAGACCTCGGCGACGCGGGCGACGTCGGCGATCGTGGTGCGGCCGTATCCCTGGCCCACGAACAGGTCGTGGGCAGCACGGAGCACCCGGGTCCGGGTCTCCTGCGCCTGCTCCTGCCGGCGCGAGGAGTCGTAGGGACGTCTCTTGACGGGCTCGGTCAATTCGAGTACACCTTAACTGTATTCAAAACAGTGCGACTGCATCGGAGTTGGTCATGAGCGTAGCGCCGGAAGCGGACTGGTCGGCGGTGGCACGCGGGTGGGCGCGTCTCGCCGAACGCATCGAGGACATCCACGACGACGTCACGGGCCCGATGCTGGCGGGAGCCGGCCCACTCGCCGGTCGCCGGGTGCTGGAGCTCGGATCGGGACCGGGCACGTTGGCCGCCAGACTCGCGGAGCAGGTGGGGAAAGCAGGGTCGCTCGTCGCCAGCGACGTCGCCGTGGGCATGGTCGAGGTGCTCCGCGAGCGGGTGCCGGACTCCGTCGACGTGCAGCAGATCGACGCCACCGCCATCCCGCTGCCGGACACCTCGGTCGACGTCGTGCTGTTCCGGATGGGCCTGATGCTGGTGCCCGCCCCGGAGCGGGCGCTCGCCGAGATCCGGCGCGTGCTCCGTCCCGGCGGCCGGCTGGCACTGGCCGTGTGGGGCGACATGGGCCACAACCCGTGGCTGACGTCGGTCGGGATGAGCGCCGCCATGACCGGGCTCGTCGACCGACCGCCGATCCTTCCCGGCGGACCGTTCTCCCTCGGCGACCCCGCCGACCTCGAGAAGCGGGTCCGCGACGCCGGCTTCGAGCCGGTCACGGTCACCGTCGAGGACGCCGTACGCCGCTACGCCGGCGCCGCCGAGCACCTGGAGATGGTGTGCGCGCTGGCGCCGCCGCTGGCCGCGGCGATCGGCGCTGCTACGGAGGAGCAGCGGACGACGCTGCGCGGCACGGTCGCCGAGATGACGGCGCAGTACCGCGACGGGGACGCGCTGGTTCTGCCCTCCCGCGCCCTGGTCTGCGTCGCGACCCGCCCCTGACCGGCGGTGTGCGTGAGCCGTAGGCTCGGCGAGTGTCCTCCTCCCCCCTGCGCGTCCGCAGCATCAGCACCGAGGAGCACGTCTCCTTCCTCCAGCAGCAACGATCTGCGAGCTTCCTGCAGACGCCCGCCTGGGCGAAGGTCAAGCCGGAGTGGAAGCCGGAGTCGATCGGCTGGGTCTCGACAGGCTCGACCTCCTCCGGAGTCTCGACAGGCTCGACCGGCGCAGAAGAGCTCGTCGGAGTCGCGCTGGTGCTCTACCGGCAGCTGCCCAAGGTGGCCCGCTACCTCGCCTACCTGCCCGAGGGGCCGGTGATCGACTGGGAGACCGACGACCTCGCCGGCTGGCTGGCGCCGATGACCGAGCACCTCAAGGCGCAGGGCGCGTTCGGGATCCGGATCGGTCCCCCGGTGATCACCCGCCGCTGGAGCGCGCAGCAGGTCAAGGACGGCATCGCGGACGACGCCACGCGCTCCCTGGTCGACGTACCTCCCAGCGAGCGGAGCACCAGCGGCGCCCGCGTCGTCTCGCAGCTCCGCCAGCTCGGCTGGCTGCCGCAGTCGGTGAGCGGCGGCTTTGCGGCCGGGCAGCCGCAGTACAACTTCCAGGTGCCGCTGCGCGACTCCGACGGGGAGCCGCGGACCGAGGACGACGTGCTCAAGGGCATGAACCAGCAGTGGCGGCGCAACATCAAGAAGGCGGCGAAGCAGGGCGTCGAGGTCTCGACGAGCTCGACGGTCTCGACAAGCTCGACCACCGACGATGTCGAGGTGTTCCACCAGCTGTACGTCGAGACCGCGGAGCGCGACCACTTCACGCCGCGTCCGCTCGGCTACTTCCGGACCATGGTCGACGCACTGTCCGCCGAGGACCCGGACCGGATCCGGCTCTACTTCGCGCGGCACGAGGGTGACCTGGTCGCCAGCACGATCTGGATCCGGGTCGGCACCCACACCTGGTACTCCTACGGCGCCTCCACCACCCACAAGCGCGAGGTCCGCGGCTCCAACGCGATCCAGTGGCGGATGATCCAGGACTCGCTCGCGGCCGGCGCCGACGTCTACGACCTGCGCGGGATCACCGACACGCTCGACTCCGACGACTCCCACGTCGGCCTGATCCAGTTCAAGGTCGGCACCGGCGGCGAGGCCGTCGAGTACGCCGGCGAGTGGGACCTGCCGCTGAACCGCCTTGTCTACAAGGCGTTCGACGTCTACATGCGGAGGAGGGGCTGATGCCGCTGACCCTGTACGTCGACGGCAACCGCTGGCGTGACCACCTCACGAGCGTGGTCGAGCGCGAGCCCGGACTGGTGCCGGTGGCCAAGGGCAACGGCTACGGCTTCGGGCTCGGCCGGCTGGCCCGGCGGGCGACCTGGCTGGAGCGCGACACGATCGCGGTCGGCACCTACTCCGAGGTGGCCGCGGTCGAGAGGCGCTTCCCCGGCACGGTCCTGGTGCTCAGCCCGTGGCGACCGACCGTCACCACGCCGCTCACCGACCGGATGGTGCACACCGTCGGCCGGCTGGAGGATCTGCACGACCTGCGCGCCCGCGGCGCCGGCGAGGGCGTGCGGCCCCGGATCGTGCTCGAGCTGGTCACCTCGATGCTGCGGCACGGGTTCACACCGGCCGGGCTGCGCGAGGCGACCGCCGCTACGGCGGGCTGCTCCGTCGAGGGCGTCGCGCTCCACCTGCCGCTGAACGACCACCAGCTGCCCGAGGTCGAGCGGCTGATGACCGACGTGGTGGCCGCCGGTCTCGACAAGCTCGACCACCGAGGCGCGCGCACCGTCTTCGTCTCCCACCTCTCCGACGCCGAGCTCGCGCGGCTCCGCGCCGCCTGGCCCGACTACACGTTCCGGCCCCGCGTCGGCACCGGCCTCTGGCTCGGCGACCGCGGCGCGCTCCACGCGCGGGCGACCGTGATCGACGCGCACCCGCTCGCCCGCGGCCAGCGCTTCGGCTACCGGCAGCGCGTGTCTCCCCGGCCGGGCACGCTGCTCGTCGTCTCGGGAGGTACGGCGCACGGGATCGGGCTCGAGGCGCCCACCGGCGACAGCTCGTTCCGCTCGCGCGCCGGTTCGCTCGCCCGGGGCGGTCTCGACGCCGCAGGGCTGGTGCGCTCGCCGTACACGGTGGACGGGAAGCAGCGACTGTTCGCCGAACCGCCCCACATGCAGGCCTCGATGCTGTTCCTGCCCGCCGGAGCGACCGTGCCGGCGATCGGCGACGAGGTGCCGGTGCGGGTGCGCTACACCACGACCGGGTTCGACCAGGTCACGATTGACTGAGTGCCGTCTCCTGACCCGGCCCCCCTCCCGGTGTCATGGCCAACGTGCGGCCGTTGCGCACCGGGTCGTGACGCGGGTCGAGGATGTCGCGGACGACCAGTGACATCAGGAAGATCTCGCCGGCCACCCGGATCGGGATCGCCCACAGGTACACGGGATCCGTCGCGCCGGAGGTGCCCGACGAGGTGAAGCCACCGAGGTAGTACCAGACGCTGGCGAAGTAGAAGATCTCGCACGCCTGCCAGATGAACAGGTCGCGCAGCCGGGGTCGGGCCAGCACTGCCAGCGGCAGCAGCCAGAGCACGTACTGCGGTGAGTAGACCTTGTTGACCAGCAGGAACGACGCCACGACCAGGAACCCGAGCTGGGCCATCCGGGGTGGGTGCTCGGCCCGCAGCCCGAGCAGCAGGATCGCGACGCAGGCGGCGCTGAACGCCACCCAGGACACCAGGTTGACGGTGTCGGGGGACGCCGCGTGGTGCAGGTTGCTGGCCATCAGCCACAGCGAGCCGAGGTCAGGGCCACGTGCCGAGTTGAACGACCAGAACACCTTCCACTGCGCGAAGCCGGTCATCATCACCGGCACGTTGAGCACCGCCCAGGCGGCGGCGCCGGCGGTGAGTGCCCGGGCGAAGACCGGCACCTGGCCGCGGCGTACGCACACCACGAGCATCGCGCCGAACAGGAACAGCGGGTAGAGCTTGGTCGCGGTGCCGACCCCCAGGAAGATCCCGGTCAGCACCGGCTTGCCGCGTGCCCAGGCCCAGAAGGCGCCGGCCACGCAGGCGACCGCGAGCAGGTCCCAGTTCACCAAGCCGGTCAGCAGCAGGCAGGGGGAGGCCACGAACCCGACCGCGTCCCAGGGCCGCCGTCGGTGCGCACCCGCCATGAAGAACGCGGCCAGCAGGCCGACCGCCAGCAGGAGCACCGAGTTGACCAGGAAGTAGGTGTTGAGCTCCTTGACCATGCCGGGCAGGCCCAGCAGGTCGTCGGTCGGGGTGGCCGCACGGGTCTCCGAGGACGGCCCGGACGCGAACGGCTCCGTGAGCAGGGACGCGCCCCAGGCGAAGTAGGAGATGCCGACCGGGTACTCCATCGCCTGGTAGCGGCCGCCGGTGTCGGAGTACGGCCAGCTCTGTTCCGACATCCCGCGCGGGATGTAGAGGTAGGGGATGTCGGAGTAGCACATCTTGGAGTAGCGGACGTCGTTGTTGAGCCAGTGCGTCTGCATGCAGGGCACCTTCTGCACCAGGCTCAGCGCCGCGACCACCGTGAACACGGCGAGCAGCACCCGCAGCGGTGTCAGCCACCGGTGCGGGCGGGAGTGCTCACCGACCGGACCGCCGATCCGCTCGCTCCAGGCGCGGGCGATCGGGTCGGTCCGGGTCGGGCTCGGGACCTCGTGGGGTCCAGGTGTCACGGCCCGCTCGACCGGTTGACCACCGGCAGCGACGGGCTGCCGGTCGGACTGCCCGTCGGTGTCGGGGGGGTCGACGGCGTCGGGGTCGGGGTCGGGGTCGGGGTGGGGGACGGCGACGGCTTCGGGGTCCTGCTGGGCTTCGGGGTCCTGCTGGGCCTCGGGGTCCGGGTCGGTACCGGTGCCGCGGAGTGTCCGTCGGTGGGCGCCTGGCCGTCGACGTAGACCGGCTTCGGGAACTGCTCGACCGGCAGGCCCTCCATCTCGGTGGACATGATCGCCGCCCAGGTGCGCGCCGGGTAGGAGCCACCGAAGTACTGCGGCAGGTAGCCGTCGAGCTGGTCGTTGCCGTCACCACGGACGTACATCACCGCGGTGGTGACCTGCGGTGTGTAGCCGATGAACCAGGCGCTGGAGACCTGGTCCTTGTCGTTGGTCGCGGTGCCGGTCTTGCCGGCCGCCGGGCGGCCGATCGCCTTGGCCGCGGTGCCGGTGCCGTTCTGCACGACCTGCTGCAGCGCGTACGACGTGTCGGCGGCGATGTCGGGATCGAGCGCCTTCTTCTTCTTGTGCTTGGCCTGGTAGACGGTCTTGCCGTCGGAGGCCCGGACCACCTTCTCCACGACGTACCACGAGTGCTCGACGCCGGCGTTGGCGATCGTGGAGTAGCCGTTGGCCATGTCCAGCATGCCGACCCGCTCGGTGCCGAGCGAGACACCCGACGTCGGCTTGATGCCGTACTTGTCGGTGGGGACACCGAGGTCCTTCGCGGTCGAGAGGATCTTCTTGGGACCGTCGGGCATCGACGCGGTCAGGTCCATGAAAGCGGTGTTGACCGACTCCTGGGTCGCCGTGATCAGGCTGATCTTGGCGCCGTAGTTGTTGCCGTTGCCGGGGCCCTCGTTCTTGACCTCGCTGCCGTCCGGGAAGACGTAGGGCGAGTTGCCCTGGAAGGTGTCCTTGAGGCTGAACCCGGCCTTGATCCCGGCCGCGAGCGCGAACGGCTTGAACGACGAACCCGGCTGGCCGCCCTTGAGCGCCCAGTTGAAGGCGCTCTTCAGGTAGTCCTGCCCGCCGTAGAGGCCACGCACCGCGCCGGTCTTGTTGTCCAGCGACACGGCGCCGATGTGCAGCTTCTTCAGCCCCGGGGGCCGCTGTGCCTTCACGCCGTTGCGGATCGCCCGCATCACCGGCTTCGCGAACGTGGTGGTGACCCGCAGACCGCCACCGTCGATCTCACCGTCGCTGTAGCCGAGCTCGTGGAGCTCGCTCTTGACCATCTCGAGCATGAAGCCCTTCTGGCCGCCGTACGTCTGCTGCTTGCTCATGGTCGGGAACTTCGGCAGGTGCTGGCTCATCTGGTCGGCCTTGGTCGCGTCGAGCGTGCCCATCTTGGCCATCCCGCTGAGCACGTAGTCGTAGCGGCTGAGCAGTCGCTGGCGGGCGTCCTTGCCGGAGGCCGGGTCGAACGTGCCGGGGGAGTTCAGGATCGAGGCCAGCGCCGCACCCTGCTGGACGGTGAGGTCCTTCGCGTCGACGTCGAAGTAGGCCTTGGCTGCGGCCTGGATGCCGTAGGCGCCCCGACCGAAGTAGATGGTGTTGAGGTAGCCCTCGAGGATCTTGTTCTTCGTCAGCTGCTTCTGCAGCTTCAGCGAGACGAACGCCTCCTTGATCTTGCGCTTGAACGTGCGCTCGGAGGAGAGGTAGTAGATCTTCACGTACTGCTGGGTGATCGTCGACGCACCCTGGGTGGACTCGCCGCGGGCGTTGGAGAACGCCGCCCGCAGGATGCCCTTCGGGTCGATGCCCCGGTTCGTGTAGAACGTGCGGTCCTCGGCCGCGACCACGGCGTCGCGGACGTGCTTGGGCACCTCGCTCAGCGGGATCGACTCGCGGTTCTGCTTCACGAACCGGCCCAGCCCGGTCTTGCCGTCCTTGTAGTAGACGTTCGTGGTCTGGGTCTGGAAGTCCTTGTTCGGGTTCGGGATCGTCGTGGAGTTGTAGACGTAGACGAACCCGAGCGCGCCGACGATCACGAACACCAGGGCGGTGATCAGGCCGATCCGGAAGAAGCGCCCCCAGCTCCAGCCCCGACCGTCGTCGTCCTTGGCCGACCCGGCGGTGCCGCCCTTGCCGGGGGGTCGCTTCGAGGATCCCCGGGTGGGGGTGGTCTTCCGCTGGCCACTCACGGCAGGTCTGCTCCATCGGGTCGAACGTCCATCGGGCTGTCCCGAGAGTACGGGGCAGCGGTGTGAAACCGGCTCACCCCACGGGGCCCGGGTGACACGAACCACGTCCGCGGGGCGCAGCGTTTGGTCGTGGCGCTGATATATCGCTACGATAGGTGTGCGCGATAGGACGCGCGGATAGAACGAACCGATGCAGCGCACGGAAAGGTGACCGGTGGCCCGCAGGGGAGAGTCGCTCGAGATGGCAGTCCTCGGACTGCTGCACGAGTCACCGCTGCACGGCTACGAGCTCCGCAAGCGGCTGAACCTGCTGCTCGGCTGGAGCCGGCTGCTGAGCTACGGCTCGCTCTACCCCGCACTGAAGAAGATGCTGCGCGCCGGCTGGATCACCGACGAGGTGGTCCCCACCGCCGCCGTACGCCGCACCCGGATCACCTACATGATCACGCCCTCGGGTCGTGAGCACTTCTCCTCGCAGATGACCGAGTCCGGTCCCGCTGCCTGGGAGGACGACAACTTCGACGTGCGGTTCGCGTTCTTCTCGCGCACCGACCTCGATGTGCGGCTCCGGATCCTCGAGGGTCGCCGGTCGCGGTTGCAGGAGCGACTCGACCGGGTGCGCGCGACACACAGCGGCACCGACAAGTACGCCGCTGAGCTGCACCGGCACAGCGTGGAGTCAATCGAGCGCGAGCTCACCTGGCTCAACGGGTTGATCGACGTCGAGCGCCAGTCGCACGACCGTCGTGGGCCCGATCCGGCCCAGCCGGCCCCGACCGACTTCGGTCATCCCGCACAACCAGATATCAGCTGAGAGATCGAAACAAAGTGGAGGAGAACCCATGGGTTCGGTACGCGTAGCCATCGTGGGCGTGGGCAACTGCGCCTCGTCACTGATTCAGGGTGTCGAGTACTACAAGGACGCAGACCCGTCCGGCAACGTCCCCGGTCTGATGCACGTCGCGTTCGGTGAGTACCACGTCTCCGACGTGCAGTTCGTCGCCGCGTTCGACGTCGACGCCAAGAAGGTCGGCTTCGACCTCTCCGACGCGATCAACAGCTCGGAGAACAACACCATCAAGTTCGCCGACGTGCCGCCGACCGGCGTCATCGTCCAGCGCGGCCCGACCCGCGACGGCCTGGGGAAGTACTACCTCCAGACCATCGAGGAGTCCGACGCCGAGCCGGTCGACGTGGTCCAGGTGCTCAAGGACACGAAGGCCGACGTGCTCGTCTCCTACCTGCCGGTGGGCTCCGAGGACGCCGACAAGTTCTACGCACAGTGCGCGATCGACGCCGGCGTGGCGTTCGTCAACGCGCTCCCGGTCTTCATCGCCTCCGACCCCGAGTGGGCCAAGAAGTTCGAGGACGCCGGCGTCCCGATCGTCGGTGACGACATCAAGTCGCAGGTCGGCGCCACCATCACGCACCGCGTGCTGGCGAAGCTGTTCGAGGACCGCGGCGTGGTGCTCGACCGCACCTTCCAGCTCAACGTCGGCGGCAACATGGACTTCAAGAACATGCTCGAGCGTGACCGCCTCGAGTCCAAGAAGATCTCCAAGACGCAGGCCGTGACCTCGAACATGAAGCACGACCTCGGCGCGCGCAACGTGCACATCGGCCCGTCGGACTACGTGCAGTGGCTCGACGACCGCAAGTGGGCCTACGTCCGCCTCGAGGGTCGCGCGTTCGGCGACGTACCCCTGAACATGGAGTACAAGCTCGAGGTCTGGGACTCCCCCAACTCGGCCGGCATCATCATCGACGCGATCCGGGCGGCGAAGATCGCCCTCGACCGCGGGATCGGCGGACCGCTGCTCTCGGCGTCGTCGTACCTGATGAAGTCGCCGCCGGTGCAGCGCCCCGACGACGAGGGTCGCCTGAGCGTCGAGGCGTTCATCCGCGGAGACGTCGAGCGCTAGGCGTCAACCACCTCGGCTGATCGACGAGACACCCCCTGCTGCCAACGGGCGCAGGGGGTGTTTCGCTCTACGCTGCCGTCATGAGCGAAGTCCCTCCCATGCCTCCGCCCGACGACTCCGGCAACACCGGCGGAGGGACGCCGCCCCCACCGCCGGGACAGCAGCCGCCGGGGCCGCCCTCGCCGTACGGCGCCGGGCAGCCGGCACCGCCGCCTCCACCGCCGCCGGGTGGGGGCTACCTGAACCCGAACGAGCGGCCGTACAACGCCACCGACGCGTTCGGCTACGGGTGGAACAGGTTCAAGGCCAAGCCCGGCGAGCTCCTGGTCCCGCTGCTGGTGGTCCTCGTGATCGTGGTCGTGGTCCAGGTGATCCTCCAGGTGCTGCTGCGGGCGACGCTCCTCGGCACCCACGACTGCACCCGCGACGTCCTCGGGCAGGGACTCCAGGCCAGGTGCGGACCCGGCTTCGTCGTCAGTCTGCTGGGCTCGGCGCTCGCCGGCTTCGTGGTCAGCCTGATCGTGGGGTCGCTCGGCGCCGGCCTGATCAAGAACGCGCTCCACATCGCCGACGGCAAGCCCGCCTCGCTCGACGAGGTGTTCACCTGGGCGTTCAAGCCACAGGTGATCGCGACGGCGGCGCTGGTCGCGGGCATCACTGCCCTCGGCACGCTGCTCTGCTACCTGCCCGGCCTGGTCGCGGCGTTCCTGCTGAACTGGTCGATGTTCTACGTGGTCGACAAGGGCATGTCACCCCTGGAGGCGATCCGGGCCAGCTTCTCGTTCGTGACCGGCCACTTCGCGGAGACGCTGGTGTTCTACCTGCTCGGCGTCGTCGCCTTCATCGTGGGCGCGGTGCTGTGCCTGGTCGGTCTGCTGGTGGCTGCGCCGGTCGTCCTGATCGGTGCCGCGTACACGTTCCGGCGGTTGCACGGCGAGCCGGTGGTGCCCGCCGCCGCGTGAACGGGCCGGGTCAGCCGTTGAGCAGGCTGCCGACGATGCCACCGCCGCCGCCGCTGCCCTGCTGCGTGACGTTGGCCCACTCGCTCGGCTGCACCACCACGAAGCCCGGGCCGTGGAAGGCGAACTGCACGGCCTCGCCGGAGCCGCCGCGCAGCATCGACTTCATGTTCATGCTGGAGACCACGCTGGGCACCAGGTTCGCGGACCAGGCGACGACCGCCTGCGTGTCGACGTACGTCGGCTGCTGCGAGCAGTCGAGCACCACCGGCTTGCCGACCGCGCACAGCGCCACGTCGCCGGTGCCGCTGACCGTGGTGTTGAACAGGCCACCGGCCATGATCCCGGCGCCCTTCACCCGGTTGATGTCCCACTGGAGGGCGGCGTCGAAGGCGAGCAGGTTGCGGCCGTTGACGCTGATCCCGTCACCGTCGAGGTGCAGCAGGTAGACGTAGCCGGCCTCGCTGGCGAAGAAGACCTCACCCTGGCCGGAGACCCGCATCAGCGGCATGTCCTCGCTGGTGACCATCTTCTTCAGCAGCTTGCCGACGCTGCCGGCCTTCTCGTGGTCGAAGCGCACCTGGCCCTGGTAGGCGACCATCGCGCCCTTGACCGCCAGCACGTCGGAGCCGAGGGAGACCCGGAGCATCTGGTTGTTCTGGAGGCCGAACCGCTGACCGTCCGCGATCTCGAGGTTGGTCTGGTCGAACAGCTCGCTCTTCATGCCGCGAGGGTAATCCCGGAGACCTACCCTGATCACGTGGTTGACCTGTTCTGCGCGGCGACGCTGGTGCTGGCACGCCACGGCGACGCGGAGTACGCCGAGACCTGGTTCTCCGACGAGGGCGGGTCGCTCACCCCTGAGGGCCGGACCCAGTCGCTGGCGCTGGCCGACGCGCTGGCCGGTCGCCGCGTCGCCCGGGTCTGGTGCAGTGACGCCTCGCGCGCAGTCCAGACCGCAGAGCTCGCCGCCACGCGGCTCGGCCTCAGCGGCGGTCGGGCGGTCAGTGCGCAGAAGTCGCTGCGGGAGATGGGGATCGGCGACCTGCTCGGCACCCCGTTCGACCTCGACGCGCTGCACCTCGTGACCGACCGCTGGTTCGCCGGCGACCTCGACGCCCGGTTCCCGGGCGGCGAGTCGGGCACCGACGTGGTGGCCCGGGTGAGTGGGGCGCTGAGCGCGATCGCCGACGAGCACCGCGGCGAGACCGTGCTCGTGGTCGCCCACCAGATGGCCACGGCCGTGACCCTGCACGCCCTCACCGGGGACGGCCCGATGCTGGAGAACGGCGACCACCTCGTGGTGCTCGCCGACACCGACGGCTGGCGCCTCGACCACCCCCGCTGACCCGGCGCAGATGGTCGTGCGAGCCTCGCCGACCCGGCGCAGATGGTCGAGCCATGGGCTCGCGACGCCGCCATCTGCGCCGGGTCGGCACCAGATCAGCGCCATCTGCGCGGGTGGCACCGAGATCACATCTGCGCCGGGTCGGCGGGGTGGGTGGGCTAACGCAGGTCGGGGAGCCGGGCCGCGACCTCGTGCAGCGTCGCCTCGTCCCCGGCGTACGGCGAGTCGGGGCGCGGCCAGTGCGTGATCACGTCGGTGAACCCGATCTCGGCGGCGCGCCCGGTCATCTCCTCGAAGCGGCCGGTGCTCTCGAGCGAGAACACCGGCGCCGAGTCGAGGTTGAGGTAGCGGTCGAACGTGCCCGGCTCGCGCTCGGCCGCGACCAGGGCCTCGTCGAGCACCCGGGTGGACTCGGCGAGGCCGGCGAACCACGCGTCGAGCGTCTCGGCCTTGCCGCCGGTGGTCACCCAGGCATCCCCGCGGCGGGCGGCGAACCTCACCGAGCGGGGACCGTTGCCGGCCACGACCAGCGGGACGTCGCGCAGCGGCGGCAGCGTGCGCGCGTCGTACGACGAGAACCAGCGGCCCTCCGACGTCACGTGGTCATCGGTGCGCAGCCGCACCAGCAGGTCGACGAACTCCTGGAACCGGTCGACCCGCTCCTTCACGCTCAGCTCGGGACCGCCCAGGATCTTCGAGTCGAGGTCACCACCGGTGCCCACGCCCAGCAGGAAACGGCCGCCGGAGATGTCGTCGAGCGACTGGATGTCGCGGTGGTAGGTGACCGGGTGCCGGAAGTTCGGTGAGGACACGAACGTGCCCAGCCGGATCGTGGAGGTCACCATCGCCGCCGCCGTCAGCGTCGGCGTGGTGCCGAACCACGGCGACTCCGGCAGGCCACCCCAGACCAGGTGGTCGTAGGTCCAGGCGTGGTCGAAGCCGAGGTCCTCGGCGGCCCGCCACCGGGGCTCGGCGTCCGCCCACGGGATCTCGGGCAGGATCGTCAGTCCGAAGCGCATGCCCCGACTCTAGAGCGGGTCAGGACTGGGTGCCGAGCGCCAGTGGCAGCACCTCGGTCGCACCCGCGGCCCGGACCGCGCGCGCGGCCAGGGTGAGCGTCCAGCCGGTGACCACCAGGTCGTCGACGAGCAGCACGGGACCGGCGGGCACGTCGCCCTCCAGCTGGTAGCGGCGGCCGACGGCGGCCACGCGCTGGGCGGAGTTCATCGCCCCGCGGCCGTGCTCGACGGTGGGATCGGCGATCGCCCACCGGGCGACGACCGGCTTCTTCAGGAACCGGGACAGCCCGTCGGCCAGCGAGCCGACCACCTCGGGGTGCGTCGCCGACTCGACCACCACGATGCCGTCGACGTGGGGCCGCCAGTCGTGCAGCACCTCGATCACCGCATGGACCAGCGACTCGGGCACCGGGCCGTCGGGCGTGCCCTCGCGGAACACGTCACGCAGCGCCTGGCCGTGACCGAGGTCGGTCAGCCGGGCGACGGCCCGCCCCTCGCCGGCGCCGTCGGCGATCTTGCCCTTGAGGTCGACCCCGAGGTTGGCCAGCGCGGTCGGCCACATCTTGCGGGGCTCGATCACGACGCCGGGCCGGGCCAGCCGCGCGTCGGCCTCCTCGAGGGCGCCGGCCGAGACGTCGGCCGACACCGCGAACCCGCCGCAGTTGTCGCAGCGGCCGCAGTCGGTGGCCTCCGGGTCGTCGAGCTGCTCACGCAGGAAGCGCATCCGGCAGACGTCGGTGTCGAGGTAGTCGAGCATCGCGCGCTGCTCGCGCTCGCGCGCCTCGGCGACCCGGCGGTAGCGCTCCTCGTCGTAGACCCAGTCGCGCCCGGTCGCCTCCCAACCGCCGCGCACCCGACGGACCGCGCCGTCGACGTCGAGGACCTTGAGCATCGTCTCCAGCCGGGTGCGGTTGAGCTCGACGTAGGTCTCCAGGGCAGCGGTGCTGAGCGGCTTGCCCGCCGTCTCCAGCGCCTCGATCGTCTGCCGGACCAGCGACTCGCGCGGGAACGCCAGCGACCCGAAGTAGGCCCAGATGTCGCGGTCCTCCAGGGCCGGCAGCAGCACGACGGTGGCTTCGTCGGTGCCGCGGCCGGCACGGCCGACCTGCTGGTAGTAGGAGACAGGCGACGCCGGCGCGCCCATGTTGACCACGAACCCGAGCGTCGCGTCGAAGCCCATGCCGAGCGCGCTGGTGGCGACCAGCGCCTTGACCCGGCCGCCGGCCAGGTCCTGCTCGAGGGCGAGCCGCTCGGTGGGATCGGTCTGGCCGGAGTACGCCGCCACGTCGTGGCCGCGCGAGCGCAGGTAGTCGGCGATCTCCTGGGTGGCGGCCACGGTCAGGCAGTAGACGATGCCGGAGCCGGGCTGCTCGGCGAGGTGGTCGGCCAGCCAGGCGAGCCGCTGCGCCTGGGTCTTCAACCGGACCACGCCGAGCCGGAGCGACTCCCGGTCGAGCGATCCGCGCAGCACGACGACCCCGTCGGTCGAGCCTGTCGAGACCCCGAGCTGCTCGGCGACGTCGGAGGTCACGCGAGCGTTGGCCGTCGCCGTCGTCGCGAGCACCGGGATGCCGTCGGGCAGGTCGCCGAGCAGGGTGCGGATGCGGCGGTAGTCGGGCCGGAAGTCGTGGCCCCAGTCGGAGATGCAGTGCGCCTCGTCGACCACCAGCAGGCCGCAGGTCGCGGCCAGGCGTGGCAGCACCTCGTCGCGGAAGCCGGGGTTGTTCAGCCGCTCGGGGCTGACCAGCAGGACGTCGACCTCGCCGGCGTTGATCGCGGCGTTGATCGGCTGCCAGTCCTCGATGTTGGTGGAGTTGATGGTGACGGCGCGGATGCCGGCCCGCTCGGCGGCGGCGATCTGGTTGCGCATCAGCGCCAGCAGCGGCGAGACGATCACGGTCGGCCCGGAGCCCTGGGCCCGCAGCAGCAGCGTGGCCACGAAGTAGACGGCCGACTTGCCCCAACCGGTGCGCTGCACCACCAGGGACCGGCGCCGGTCGACGGCCAGCGCCTCGATCGCGGACCACTGGTCCTCGCGGAGCCGGGCGTCGTCGCGACCGACGAGCGCGCGGAGGTGCGCCTCGGCCTGCTCGCGGGTCGCCCGGCGCTCCTCGGTCGTCGCGCTGGTGGTGGTGGTCACGCCTGCATGTCTAACAGTCGGCGCCGACGGGGCCGAACGGCCGTCCACAGGCTGCCTTGCGGAGGTTTCGAGACGGTTGCTGCGCAACCTCCTCAACCACCGTGGGTGCGTGCGCAACCTCCTCAACCACCGTGGGTGCGTGCGCAACCTCCTCAACCACCGTGGGTGCGTGCGCAACCTCCTCAACCACCGTGGGTGCGTGCGCAACCTCCTCAACCACCGTGGGTGCGTGCGCCACCTGCTCAACCACCGTTCGCGGCCGCCCACTCCCGCAGGGCGGCGGTGGCGTCCGCCTCGGACATCGGGCCGTTGTCCATCCGGAGCTCGAGCAGGAAGCGGTAGGCCTCGCCGACCTGGCGGCCGGGGCCGACGCCGAGGATCTCCATGATCTGGTTGCCGTCGAGGTCGGGCCGGATCGAAGCCAGCTCCTCCTGCTCGGAGAGCCGCTCGATCCGCTCCTCGAGCTCGTCGTAGGTACGACGGAGCCGGTCGGCCTTCTTGCTGTTGCGGGTCGTGCAGTCGGCCCGCGTGAGCACGTGCAGCCACGGCAGCAGCGGGCCGGCGTCACGCACGTAGCGGCGTACGGCGGAGTCGGTCCACTCCCCCGAGCCGTAGCCGTGGAACCGGAGGTGCAGCTCGACGAGCGTGGAGACCGCTTCGACCTGGTCCTTGGAGAACCGCAGCGCCTGCATCCGCTTGCGGGTGAGCTTCGCCCCGACCACGTCGTGGTGGTGGAAGGTGACGGTGCCGTCGCCGACGAAGCGCCGGGTCTTCGGCTTGCCGATGTCGTGCATCAGCGCGGCGAAGCGCGCCACGAAGTCCGGCCCGCCGCCCCTCTCCTGCACGGTGGGCAGCCGGTGCTCGAGGTCGATCGACTGCTCCAGCACGGTGAGCGTGTGCTGGTAGACGTCCTTGTGCCGGTGGTGCTCGTCGCGCTCGAGGGCCAGCGCCGGCAGCTCGGGCAGCACGTACGCCGCGAGCCCGGTGGAGACCAGCACGGTCAGCCCGCGCCGCGGGTCGGGCGAGCAGACCAGCTTGACCAGCTCGTCGCGCACCCGCTCGGCCGAGACGATCGTGATCCGCTCGGCCATGTCGGTCATCGCGGCCAGCACCTCGGGCGCGACCGTGAAGCCGAGCTGCGCCGAGAACCGGGCGGCCCGCATCATCCGCAACGGGTCGTCGGAGAACGAGTCCTCCGGCCGTCCGGGCGTGCGCAGCGTGCGGTGGGCCAGATCCACAATCCCGCCGTACGGGTCCTGGAACGACCTGCCCGGCAGTGTCACCGCCATCGCGTTGACAGTGAAGTCGCGCCGGCCGAGGTCGCCGGCGAGCGAGTCGCCGTAGGCCACCTCGGGCTTGCGGGAGTCCCGGTCGTAGGCCTCCGAACGGTACGTCGTGATCTCGACCTGCCACTCGCCCTTGCGGCAGCCGATCGTGCCGAACGCACGGCCGACGTCCCAGATCGCGTCGGCCCAGCCCTGGAGCAGGCGCTCGGTGACCTCGGGGCGGGCCGAGGTGGTGAAGTCGAGGTCCTGCTGGAGCCGGCCGAGCATCGCGTCGCGCACCGGCCCACCGACCAGGGCGATCTCCTCGCCGGCAGCCTCGAAGCGCGCACCCAGCTCGTCGATCACCGGTGCGATCCGGAGCAGCTCCCGGACGGCGCGGCTCTGGACCTCGCTCATCTGGAGGGGCTGGTCTGACACGAGGACTGAGCCTAGGCGCAGATACAGTCGTGGAGTGCATCGGTCCCGTCGTACGTCGCTCACGCGCGCGCGCTGGCTGGTGCCGTTCCTGCTGGGCGTGCTCCTCGTCGGGGCGGTGCCGCCGGCGAGCACCGCCGCGAGCCCGGCGACCCGGGCCCAGGGAAAGACCCAGGGAGAGGCCCGGGGAGAGGTCCGGGCACCGGACCTGGACAAGGGCAAGGTCGGCCCGCTCGCCGTCCGGCTGACTGCCATGTCCCCGGCGACCGTCCCCCGCTCCGGCACGGTGCGGCTCCGAGGGATCGTGACCAACACCTCCGACGAGGCGTGGCAGGACATCAACGTCCACGCGTTCGTCTCGACCACCCCGATCACCACGTCCGCGGGACTGGCGCAGGCCGCGGCCCTGCCCTACGACGCCGACGTCGGCTCCCGGCTGATCTCGGACCGTGCGTTCGTGCCCGTGGGCGACCTGCCGTCCGGCAAGTCCACCAGCTTCTCGCTGCGGATCCCCCGCTCGCAGCTGCCGATCCCCAACGTGCGCGGCGTGTACTGGATCGGCGTGCACGCGCTCGGCGCCAACAAGATCGGCCGTGACCAGGTCGCCGACGGGCGCGCCCGCACCTTCATCCCGCTGTACCGCGCGACCACGAAGAAGACGGACGTCACGATGGTGGTGCCGTTCCGCGCTCAGGTGCGCCGCGACAGCACCGGGGGGCTGCGTGAGCCCAGCCGCTGGCACCGGCTGCTCGGCGACGAGGGCCGCCTCGAGCGGGTCCTGGGCGAGGTCGAGAGCGCGGGCTCCTCGCCGGTGACCCTGGTGGTCGACCCGGCGGTGCTCGACGCCGTGACCAGCCTGGCCGGGGTGGCGAACGACCCGATCGACGGCGGCACCCCCACCGCCGCCCCGAGTGCCACCCCCAGCGACACGGCCGACGGGGACTCCCCCGACGGCTCCGGTGCCGGGGACGGCTCCGGGGACGGGTCCGGGAGTGACGACCCCGACGTCGCCCGGGCCCAGGCGTGGCTGGCGCGGCTGGAAACCGTCTCGGCCACCAAGTCCGTGCTCGGCGTCGGCTACGGCGACCCCGACGTCGCCGGGCTCGCGCGCCGCTCGGCGGACCTGCTGACCACGTCCTACGCGCTCGCCAAGGACAGCTTCGAGGCCTACCAGATCGACGCTCAGGCGGCCGTCGTACCGCCGAACGGCTACCTCCCCGACACGGTGCTCTCGAAGGTCGACAGCGAGACCCGGCTGCTGCTCACCGACCACGGCGACACCCCCCGCCGCACCGACTGGCGCAGCGCCGCCGGTCAGCAGATCCTGTACGGCGACTCGCACGCCGCGTCCGGTGGACCCGGTCCCTCCTCGACCCGGACCTCGCTCGCGCTCCGGCAGCGGATCGTCTCCGACGCCGCCCTGCGGGGGATCTCCGGCTCGACCGCCCCGATGGTGGTCGTCCTCCCGGCCGGCTGGGACCCCGGCACCGACTGGCGCTCGGCGCGGCTCTTCGACGCCCTCGACCAGCCCTGGCTGCGGCTCGCCGGCCTCCCCGCCCCCTCGACCAGCGCCCCGCTCCGCACCGCCCTCCCCTACCCGTCCCGCCAGCGCCGGGCGGAGGTGACCACCGCGATGGTCGCCGCCACCAAGGGGGTCGTGCTCGGCGCCAACGTGTACGCCGACGCCCTCACCGAGCCGGACGGCGCGATCGAGGGCTACACCCGGCTCGGCCTCGAGTCGGTGTCCTACCACGCCCGCCAGAACCGGCTCGGCGCCGTCAGCGACGCGGAGGACCTGCGCCGCTCGATCAGCGAGGACCTGCTCGGGATCCGGGTGGTCGGCAACCAGTTCGTCACCATGTCCGGTGGCTCCGGCAAGATCGTGGTGACCCTGGTCAACGACCTCGACCAGCGGGTGCGGGTCGGGATCCGGGCCCGCACCAACAGCCCGGAGCTCACGATCGAGACCCCCAAGACGGTGATCCTGCCGCCGAAGCAGCGCACCACCGTGCGGCTCAGCGCCGGGTCCTCCGGCATCGGGGTCCGCGAGGTCACCCTGATCCCGGTCACCGACAAGGGCGACGCGGTCGGCACCCCGATGTCGTTCGCCGTCCGGAGCAGCCAGGTCGGGGTGCTGATCTGGGCGATCATGGGCGCCGGCACGCTGCTGCTCGTCGTGATGATCATCCGGCGCTGGTTCAAGCGCGGGCTGACCCGGCGGAGCCCCGCCCCGTGAGTCAGGCAGGTGACGGCGCTGCGAGCTCCCGCAGCGTCCTGAGCTCCAGCGCCGTGATGGCGGCGGGCACCGTCGTGAGCCGGATCAGCGGCTTCGCCCGCGGAGCCCTGCTGGCCGCCGCGCTCGGCATCCAGCTGCACGCGGACGTCTTCAACATCGCCAACACGATCCCGAACATGCTCTACATCCTGCTCGCGGGCGGTGTGTTCAACGCGGTCCTGGTGCCACAGCTGGTGCGGGCGATGAAGCACGACAGCGACGGCGGGGCGGCGTACACGAGCCGCGTGATCACGCTCGCCGGCCTGTTCCTGGCCGGGGTGACAGCGATCCTGGTGCTGGCGGCTCCGCTGCTGATGCAGCTGTTCCTGTCCAGCTCGTTCTCCGCCCCGGAGCTCGCCGCGCACCGGGAGTCGGCGATCAGCTTCGCCCGCTACTGCCTGCCGCAGGTGTTCTTCTACGGCATGTTCGTGCTGGTCGGGCAGGTGCTCAACTCGCGCGGCAGCTTCGGCCCGATGATGTGGGCGCCGATCGCCAACAACGTGATCTCGGTGGCCGTGCTCGGCGCCTACCTCGCGATCTTCGGCCGCGCCGTCGACGTCTGTCGCGGTGGCGCGTCACCGGTGCCGACCGACTCGGTGCTCGGGCCGTTCACCGGCGGCCAGGAGGCGCTGCTGGGGCTCGGCTCCACGCTCGGGATCGCGGTCCAGCTGCTGATCCTGGTGCCCTACCTGCGCAAGGCCGGCTTCCGCTACCGACCGCGCTTCGACTTCCGCGGCTCAGGCCTCGGGCACACGCTGCGACTGGGCATCTGGACCGTCCTGTTCGTGATCGTGAACCAGGTCGCCTACACGGTCGTGGTGCGGATCGCCTCCAGCGGCACGGCGGCCGCGGTCGACTCCTGCGACCAGCAGGGCGCCACCGGCTACACCGTGTACTCCAGCGCGTTCCTGCTGGTGATGGTGCCGCACGCGATCGCCACCGTGTCGCTGGCGACGGCGATGCTGCCCCGGCTCTCGGCGTACGCCGCCGACCACGACCTGTCCGCCCTCGGCCGCGGGGTCGGCTCCACGCTGCGGACGGCCTACGCCCTGATCGTGCCGTTCGCGCTGCTGCTGCCGGTGGTCGCGGTCGACGTGGCCAACGTGATCTACGGCTACGGCGCCGCGCGCGACTCGTTCGCGCTGTTCGGCCCGACGCTGTCGCTCTTCGCGCTCGGGCTGGTCTTCTTCACCAGCCACTACCTGGTGCTGCGTGGGTTCTACGCGCTCGAACGCACCCGGCTGGTGTTCTGGATCCAGTGCGTGGTGGCGGCGGTCAACATCGCGCTCGCCTTCGGCCTGACCCGCGGGATCACGCCCGGCCAGACCTCGCCGCGGCTGGTGATCGCCTACGCCGGGGCGTACGGCGTCGGTGCGGTCCTCTCGTTCGCGGTGCTGAGCCGGCTGGTGGGCGGACTGGAGGGGGCGCGGCTGCTGCGCTTCGCCGTACGCCTGCTGCCGGCGGCCACCGTCGCCGCGGCCGCCGCGTGGGGCACCTCGGAGGCGGTGCACGCGCTGATCTCCGGCGACGGCAAGCTGGTCGCGGTGCTCGCGCTCGGCGCCGCCGGGCTGGTCGACGTGGTGGTGCTCGCGGTGCTGGCGAGGCTGTTCCGGATCGCCGAGTTCAACGAGGTGGTCGCGCTGGTGACGCGCCGCCTGCCCGGTCGAGGAAGCGCAGGTCATCGGGGCTGAACACCTACGATGGGCTCGCACCATCGTGCACAGCTCGACGACCGTGACGGCGCCGCGAAGGAGGGACGTGACCAGCTCGATGATCCCGGGCGCCGTGCTCGGCGGTCGCTACCGACTCGATGACCTGCTCGACGACATCGACGGGGCACGGTTCTGGCGGGCCACCGACACCGTGCTCGCGCGCAGCGTCGCCGTCCACGCCCTCGACGAGAGCGACCCGCGCGTCGACGCGATGCTCGAAGGTGCCCGGGTGTCCGCGACGGTCACCGACCCGCACCTGCTGCGGGTGCTCGACGCCGACATCCGCGACGGCATGGCCTGGGTGATCAACGAGTGGGGCTCCGGGCAGTCGCTGGACGAGATGATCACCGGCGGCCGGGTGCTGCCGCCCGACCGCGCCGCCTGGCTGGTCAGGGAGGTGGCCGCCGCGATCGCGGTGGCGCACCGGCAGGGCATCGCGCACGGCCGTCTGGTGCCCGAGAACGTGATGGTCACCGAGTCCGGCACGGTCCGGCTGATCGGGTTCGCGATCGACAGCCGGCTGCGTGGCAGCGACGTCCGCAACGGCAACTACCCCGACGCCGACGACATCACCTCGGACCTCTTCGACCTGGTCGGGCTGCTCTACACCGGTCTGGTCGGTCGCTGGCCGGGTGCGTCCGTGTCCGCGGTGTCGGCTGCTCCGCGCGACGCCCACGGTCCGCTGCGGCCGCGCCAGGTGCGGGCCGGCGTGCCCCGGCCGCTCGACGCGATCTGCGACCGGGTGCTCGCCCACCCCACGCCCGGACGGACGGCGCACCAGCTGGCGGCGGTGCTGACCGAGTACATCGGCGAGCTCGCCACCGCCGACCCCGGCGTGATCACCTCGAGCGAGGCGCCGCTGCCGGCGCTGGTGCTCGACGAGCGGGAGGATCCGGACGAGCCGGTGTCCCCGGACCTGGCCGAGGCGACCGCAGTCGCGGTGCCGGTCCTGGCCACGCCGGCGCCGGACGTCGTGCCGCTCGAGGAACCCGGACCCGAGCCCGAGCCCGAGTCCGAGCCTGCGCCCGGGCCGGAGCAGAGCGAGGAGCCCGAGCCCACGGAGCCGGAGGACGAGGGCGAGGGCGAGGACTTCGCGCCCGAGGACGTCCCGTGGGACGACGAGCCCGAGGCCGGCGCGGACCCGGAGCCCGAGCCCGAGCCCGCACCGGACCCCGACTCCCAGGAGCCCGACGAGCCCGAGGACCAGACCGAGCTGTTCTCGGCCCTGCCCGACGAGACGCCTGACGACCAGCCCGAGCCGGAGCACGCTCCCGACCCGGAGGCGACCCAGGTCTCGGTGCCGGCGTTCGAGGAGCCGCTGACCGCCGACGACGACACCGACTGGCACCGCCCCCGCGAGGGCGAGCCGGCGGCACCCCCACCGCCGCTGGAGCCGGTCGCGGAGCGGCCCCTGTTCGCACCGGAGGGCACGCGTCGTACGCCCAAGGGCACCCCGATGCGCTCCGAGACCCACGACTGGAACAACGGCGACACGGGCAGCCCGCCCTCCCACGACAGCCAGACCGACTCGACCGGGCCGATCTGGCCGTTCGGTCAGGACCCCGACGCCGAGCCGGACGACTGGGAGGAGCGCACCAAGAGCCACTGGCTGCGCACCCCGCTGATCATCCTGCTGGCCCTGGCGGCGGCCGGTGCGGTCGCCGTGGTCTGGTTCCTCGTCGGTGGCAAGGCCACCGACCCCGGCTCCGCGGCATCCCCCGACGCCGACCCGTCGTCCAGCACGTCGACGGTGCCGGCGGGTCAGACGGTCAAGCCGGCGGGGACGAAGGACTTCGACCCGTTCGGTGACCCGCCCGAGGAGAACCCCGACGAGGCCGGCAACGCGATCGACGGCGACAAGAGCACGGCGTGGACGACGCTGACCTACCGCGGTCGGCCCAACCTCGGTGGGCTCAAGCCCGGCGTCGGGCTGGTGGTCGACCTCGGTTCGATCCAGAACGTCGGCTCCGTGGTCATCAACCTCCAGGGCAGCACCACCGACCTGAGCCTGTACGCCGCGCCGACCAGCGCCGACCAGCCGACCAACCTCGACGGGCTCAAGGAGATCGCGCAGAAGAACGGCGCCGGCGAACAGGTCCAGCTCAAGCCGCGGTCGGCCGTGCGCGCCCGCTACCTCGTGGTGTGGCTGACCTCGTTGCCGCCCGTCGACGGCGGTTTCCGGGGGGCGATCTCCGAGATCACGGTCCGGTCGTGATCCTCACCCCACGAAATCGCTCCGCTGGCGCTCCACGATTCCGCAGGGACCCCGAGTGATCGAGGACCCCGCCGCGGGTCCGGACGACGACCGACGGCTGCTCGCCGCGCACGTCGACGGCGACCCGGACGCGTTCGGCACCCTGTTCGTCCGGCACCGCGACCGGCTCTGGGCGGTCGCGCTGCGCACCACGGGCAACCCCGAGGACGCCGCCGACGCCCTCCAGGACGCGATGATCTCGGCGTTCCGCCGCGCGGAGACCTTCCGCGGCGACGCCCAGGTCACCACCTGGCTGCACCGGATCGTGGTCAACGCGTGCCTCGACCGGATCCGGCGGGCCAAGGTGCGCCCGGTGCAGGCGCTGCCCGACGACATGGAGGAGTACGCCGCCCGCGGTGACGTGCTCGCGGCCGATGCCGACGCCGAGCCGGAGGCGGTCGCCGAGAGGGGTGACCTGCGCCGGCAGGTGCTCGCCGCCCTCGACGAGCTGCCACCGGACCAGAAGGCCGCGCTGGTGCTGGTCGACCTGCAGGGCTACGGGGTCGAGGAGGCTGCCCGGATCCTCGAGTGCCCGACCGGCACGGTCAAGAGCCGCTGCTCGCGCGGCCGCGGCCGACTGTCGACGATGCTGGCCGACCTGGCTCCCCAGCGTCCGGCTCCGGCCGCCTCCGTGACCAGTCCCGGGCCGCGGGACCGCGCCGTACCCGCCAGCGGAACCGATCCACCCTCCGCTCCGTCCGACCGGAACCGGCCCGACCGAGAAGCACTCCCCCCGTCCACCACCAAGGAGGTGACCGACCCGTGACCGAGGATGCCGAGCGTGAGCTCACGCCCGAGGAAGATGCCCGGATCCGGTCGCTGCTGGCCTCCGCCCGCGCCTCCGACAAGGTGCCCGACGACGTCGTCGCCCGCCTGGACGTGGTGCTCGCAGACCTGGCCGCCGGACGGTCCGAGGACGTCGCCCGCGGCTCCCGGCCACGCTGGCGCAGGGGCCGGGTGCTGCTGGCCGCCGCAGCCGCCGTCGGCGTGATCAGCCTGGCCGCCGTCAACCTGCCCCAGCTCAGCGGTGTGGGCGGCCAGAGCGACTCGAAGACCTCCGAGTCGGACACGAGTGGATCGAGCGGTGCCGCCGCCGCGCCCACCGAGGACAGCATCAGGGGGGACACCAAGCGCGCCGCGCGGCTGAGCACGAACAGCTTCCGTGGCGACGTACGCCGGCTGCTGGCCGGCAACGGCGCCTCCCGGCTCGCCCCGCGGAGCCTGACGTCCCCGAAGTCCTCTGCGACCCCCGACCTGACTGCCGAGGCGTCCGCGGGCGACCTCGGCGCCTGCCTGGCCACGCCGGGGTCCGGGGTGGTGCGCAGCGCCGAGGTGCTGCTCGACGGGCAGCCCGCCCTGCTCGAGGTCTTCGGGGTGAAGGACGGTGCGCGAGTGGTGCGTGCTGTCTCCTGTGACGGCACCGAGACGCTGGCCAGCGCTCGGATCCCCGCGCCCTGACCGACCGGTGCGCGTTGGGTCACGTCGTGGAATGCCCGATGCATAGGATCGGTTCCACCAGTGTGACTGAAAGAGGTGCAGACCCCGTGTCGGCAGAACCCCGCAACGTGATCATCATCGGCTCAGGCCCCGCCGGCTACACGGCCGCGGTCTACGCCGCCCGTGCCAACCTCGCGCCCCTGATGTTCGAGGGATCCGTGACCGCCGGTGGTGCCCTGATGAACACCACCGAGGTGGAGAACTTCCCCGGGTTCCGCGACGGCATCACCGGTCCGGACCTGATGGACGAGATGCGGGCCCAGGCCGAGCGCTTCGGCGCCGAGCTGGTCGCGGACGACGTGATCGGGGTCGACCTCGAGGGCGACCTGAAGACGGTCCGCACCGAGGACGGCGAGTTCACGGCGCGCACAGTGATCCTGTCGATGGGCTCCAGCTACCGCAAGCTCGGCATCCCGGAGGAGGAGAAGCTCTCCGGCCACGGCGTCAGCTGGTGCGCGACCTGCGACGGCTTCTTCTTCCGCGAGCAGCACATCGCGGTCGTGGGAGGCGGAGACTCCGCGATCGAGGAGGCGACCTTCCTGTCCCGCTTCGGCTCCAAGGTGACCCTGATCCACCGCCGCGACGAGCTCCGCGCCTCCAAGATCATGCAGGAGCGCGCGTTCGCCGACCCGAAGATCGAGTTCGCCTGGAACTCCGAGGTGGCCTCGCTCGAGGGCGACGACAAGCTGACCGGCGTCGTGCTGCGCGACACCGTGAGCGGTGAGACCCGGCTGCTCGACGCGACCGGCCTGTTCATCGCGGTCGGGCACGACCCCCGCTCCGAGCTGGTCAAGGGTCAGGTCGAGCTGGACGACGACGGCTACGTGCTGGTCTCGCACCCGTCGACGCACACCAACCTCGAGGGCGTGTTCGCCTCCGGCGACCTGGTCGACCACCACTACCGCCAGGCGATCACCGCCGCCGGCAGTGGCTGCGCCGCCGCACTCGACGCCGAGCGGCACCTCGCGACCCTCGACCACGCTGCCTCGATCGCCGGCAGCGCCGACCAGACCGCCGCCGAGGACGCCGCCGAGCAGGGCGCCTCACGGGTCAGCGTCTGAGCTCCTGCCCGGAACAAATGTCCGTGGGCACCTGTTCACTGGACAGACCTCGAGTTCACCCCACCTTTAGGAGATTTCATGGCTGACCTGCAGGCCGTCACCGACGACAGCTTCGAGACCGACGTCCTCAAGTCCGACAAGCCCGTGCTCGTCGACTTCTGGGCGGAGTGGTGCGGCCCGTGCCGCCAGATCGCGCCGATCCTCGACGAGCTCAACCGCGACCACGGCGAGAAGATGGGTTTCGTCAAGCTCAACGTCGACGAGAACCCGGTCACGCCGGCCTCCTACCGGGTCACCGGCATCCCGAACCTCTCGGTCTTCCAGAACGGCGAGCTGGTCAAGCAGATCGTCGGCTCCCGGCCGAAGTCCGTGATCCTCAAGGAGCTCGACGAGTTCATCGCCTGATCTCGTCCGTGCTCCGTGCTCAGGCCGCGCGGCCGACCTCTCCGGTCGGCGCGCGGCCTGAGGCGTCTTGGTCTGGGGTGCGACATCTGGGAAGGTGGTCACTTCGCCCGACCCTTCTCCGACAGGACTGTCCTGGATGAACCCCGAGGCCACCAGCACCGTGTTCCGACGCGGCGACTCCGGGCCCGCGGTTGCCGAGATCAGGAGCCTCCTGGAGCGGATCGGACTGCTGGAGCTCGATCCCGTCGCGGGCACGGCGTACGACGACAGCGTCGAGCTCGCCGTCCGCAACTTCCAGCAGCAGCGCGGCCTGACCGTCGACGGCGTGGTCGGCTCCTCGACCTACCGCCGGCTCGACGAGGCCCGCTGGACGCTCGGCGATCGCGTGCTCAACCACCGGCCCGGCAACGTGATGGCCGGCGACGACGTGTTCGCGCTCCAGCAGCGGCTGCTCGACATGGGGTTCAAGGTGGGCCGCGTCGACGGCTACTTCGGCCCGGAGACCGAGGCCGCCATGCGTGACTTCCAGCGCAACCTGGGACTGCCGCCCGACGGCACCTGCGGGCCGGCCACGCTGAAGGCGTTCGGCCGGCTCCAGCCGCGGGTGAGCGGCGGCGCGCCCAACGAGATGCGTGCCCAGGAGCGGATCCGGAGGGCAGGCCCACGGCTGGCCGGCAAGATCGTGGTGATCGACCCCAAGCCGCTGCTGCCCGAGCTGCTGCCCGACCAGCTCCGCGACGACCCCACCGTGCACGCGCGGGCCCAGCAGATCGTGCACGACGTGGCTCGCCGGATCGAGGGCCGACTCGTCGCGATCGGCGTGCAGGCGTTCCTCTCCGGCACGCCGGGTGAGCCGTACGACGAGGTGCGCCGCGCCGAGTTCGCCAACCGCACGGAGGCCGACCTCACCATCTCGCTGACCGTCGACACGGCCGCCAACGCCGACGCGTGCGGGGTGGCGTCGTACTTCTTCGGGTCCGAGACCCACGGCACCCGCTCCTCGACCGGTGAGCGCTTCGCCGGCCTGGTGCAGCGCGAGATCGTGGCCCGCACCGACCTGCTCGACCTGCGGCTGCACGCCAAGACCTGGGACTTCCTGCGCAAGACCCGGATGCCGGCGGTGCGGCTCGACCTCGGCTACCTCACCAACCCCGGAGACGCGGCCCGGCTGGCGCACCCGGAGTTCCGCGACACCATCGCCGAGGCGGTCGTGGTCGCGATCCAGCGCTTCTACCTCGCCCCCGAGGTCGACCCGCACACGGGCGTGCTGCGCTACAGCGAGCTGCGCGCGGCCGTGCAGCAGGCGCCCGGGATGACGCCGGGCTGAGCGCTCACTCGACGCCGCGGTGGGTGCGCGCCGTCGGCGGGCGTACGGCGGGCGAGCGGTGCCGCACCGGCGCCAGCAGCCGGTCGAAGGCACCCTCGAGCTCGGCCCGCCAGGTCAGGACCGAGCGCAGGTCCATCCGCATCCGCGGGTAGCGCGCGTGGGCCCGGTGGGTGCGGAAGCCCACCCCGAGCAGGTAGTCGGCGGGCAGCACGCAGCGCGGCAGGTCGTCGCCGGTGTCGCTCGACCGGGCCGGCACCTCCCCGAACGCCTCGACGGCGCGGATGCCGCCGCGCTTGACCAGGTCCTTGGCCATCGCCTGCACCAGCACCCGGCCGAGTCCTCCCCCGCGGTAGGACGGGTCGACCCGGGCCTCCACCAGGAGCACGGCGTCCGGCGACACCGGTGCGGTCGGGAGCTGGCTGGCGCCGCGCACGTAGACCGCGGGCGCGTAGAGGATGTGGCCCGCCGGCTGGTCGTCGACGTAGAGCACCCGGCCGCAGGATCCCCACTCGCGGAGCACCTCGCTGACCCAGGCGGACAGCTCGTCGCACTCGTGGCCGCGGGCGCGGTGCCGGCGCACCGGGTCGAGCTGCCAGAACACGCAGGTCGAGCAGTGCCCGGTCAGGTCGGCCACGTTGTCGAGAGTGAGCCGGGCGACGCGACGGGACATGCCCCCTACCCTAGTGCGCGGTGCCGACCGTCACCGGAGCGTCGCGAGATGGTCGGCGATCCTGCCGATCGCCTCGGTGAGCGTGTCGACGTCGGGCAGGGTCACCAGCCGGAAGTGGTCGGGCTCGAACCAGTTGAAGCCGGTGCCGTGGGTGACCAGGATCTTCTTCGCGCGGAGCAGGCCCAGCACGAAGTCCTCGTCGTCCTTGACGTGGTAGACGTCCGGGTCGAGCCGCGGGAAGCAGTAGAGCGCCCCCTTGGGCTCGGTGCAGGTGACACCGGGGATCTCGTTGAGCAGCCGCCAGGCGGTCTTGCTCTGCTCGTGGAACCGGCCGCCGGGCACGATGTACTCGTTGATCGACTGGTAGCCACCGAGTGCGGTCTGGATCGCGTGCTGGGCCGGCACGTTGGGGCACATCCGCATGTTCGCGAGCAGGGTCAGCCCCTCGAGGAAGCTGGTCGCGAGGTGCTGCGGCCCGGACACCATCACCCAGCCGGCGCGGTAGCCGCAGACCCGGTAGGCCTTGGACAGCCCGCTGAAGGTCAGGCACAGCACGTCGTCGCGGGCGTACGCCGCGGTGTGGTGGTGGACCGCGTCGTCGAACAGGATCTTCTCGTAGATCTCGTCGCTGAAGACGACCAGCTCGTGGCGCCGGGCGATGTCGACCAGGCCGCGCACGGTGTCCTCGCTGTAGACGGCACCGGTCGGGTTGTTCGGGTTGATGATCACCAGGCCCTGGGTCTGCGGGGTGATCTTGGCCTCGATGTCGGAGAGGTCCGGGTCCCAGCCGTTGTCCTCGTCGCAGCGGTAGTGCACCGGCGTACCGCCCGAGAGGGTGACCGCGCCGGTCCAGAGCGGGTAGTCCGGTGCCGGCACCAGGATCTCGTTGCCGTCGTCGAGGAACGCCTGGAGCACCATCGTGATCAGCTCGGAGACACCGTTGCCGATGTAGACGTCGTCGACGACCGTGTCGGGCAGCCCTCGGGCCTGGTAGTACTGAGCGACCGCCGTGCGCGCGGAGTAGATGCCGCGGGAGTCGGAGTAGCCCTGCGACTCGGGCAGGTTGTGCACGATGTCGGCGACGATCGCCTCGGGAGCCTCGAAGCCGAACGGCGCCGGGTTGCCGATGTTGAGCTTGAGGATCTTGTGACCCTCGGCCTCCAGGCGCTGGGCCTCCACCAGGATCGGTCCCCGGACGTCGTACCGGACGTGCTGGAGCTTGCGGCTCTGGACGATCGGGCGCATGGAGGAAGTCTCCCATCCCGTCGTCGCCGGGCACGCTCTAGGCTCCAGGGATGCGCGACATCGTCTACCCACCGGTGATCCTGACCGCGAAGACCCTGTTCAGGGCCCTTGGTTTCCGCTTCCAGCTCTCCGGCACCGAGCACATCCCGGCCGAGGGCGGCGCGCTGCTCTCGATCAACCACGTGGGCTACGTCGACTTCGTGCTCGCCGGGTTCGCCGCGCAGCCGGTGCACCGGCTGGTCCGGTTCATGGCCAAGCGCGAGGCGTTCGACCACCCGGTCTCGGGTCCGGTGATGCGGTCGATGCACCACATCTCCGTCGACCGCGACGACGGGATCGGGTCGTTCAAGGAGGCCGTGCGCTACCTCAAGGAGGGCGAGCTGGTCGGGATCTTCCCGGAGGCCACGATCTCCCGGTCCTTCGAGATCAAGGAGCTCAAGTCCGGAGCCGTTCGGATCGCCGCGGCCGCCGGCGTGCCGGTGCTGCCGGTGGTGCTGTGGGGCACCCAGCGGCTGATGACCAAGGACCACCCGCGCGACTTCTCCCGCGGCAAGACGATCGGCATCCACGTCGGTGAGCCGATGCCGGTCACCCGCGGCAAGGGCGACGAGCAGACCGCGGAGCTGCACCGCCGGATGTCGGCCCTGCTGGCCACCGCGATCGCGGCGTACCCCGCCGACGAGCAGCCGCCCGGCTCCTGGTGGCTGCCCGCGTCGTACGGCGGGACGGCGCCGACGCCGGACGAGGCGGCCCGTCTCGACGCGGAGGAGAAGGCCCGTCGCAAGGCGAAGCGTGAGGCCCACGAGCAGGGCAAATGAAGCGACAAGGTTATTTGTCGACAAACCTACTTGTCGACCCTAATCGTCGCTGAACACGCTCAGATCGGCCGGTCCGAGCGGTTCCGCGGGTCGATCACCTGCACGATTCGGTCCAGGTCGGCCATCGTCGCGAACTCGATGGTGACCTTGCCCCGACTCTTGCCGAGGGCCACCTTGACCCGGGTCTCGAGCCGGTCGCCGAGCCGGTCGGCGAGCTCGGCCAGGCCGGGCGCCGTCGGTCTGGCACCGCGGGCTCGCGAGGTGCGCCGGTCGCCGTCGCCGACGGAGACGATCTCCTCCAGGCCACGGACCGAGATCCCCTCGGCGGTGACCCGGGCGGCGAGCCGGTCCTGGATCTCGGGGTCGTCGACGGCAAGCAGCGCGCGGGCGTGCCCGGCCGAGAGCACCCCGGCCGCGACCCGGCGCTGCACCGCCGGCGAGAGCTTGAGCAGCCGCAGCGTGTTGCTGATCTGCGGGCGGCTGCGTCCGATCCGGTGCGCGAGCTCGTCGTGGGTGCAGGAGAAGTCGTCGAGCAGCTGCTCGTAGGCGGCCGCCTCCTCGAGCGGGTTGAGCTGGGCGCGGTGCAGGTTCTCCAGGAGGGCGTCACGGAGCAGGTCGTCGTCGTCGGTCTCCCGGACGATGGCCGGAATCGTGTGGAGACCGGCCTGCTGGCTGGCGCGCAGCCGGCGCTCGCCCATGATCAGCTCGTAGCCGCCGCCGTCGGGCTTGGCCCGCACCACCACGGGCTGGAGCAGGCCGACCTCGCGGATCGAGTGCACCAGCTCTCCCATCGCGTCCTCGTCGAAGACCTGGCGCGGCTGGCGGGGGTTCGGGGAGATCTCGGTGATGGCGAGCTCGGCGAAGTGGGCGCCGGCCACCAGGGCCGGTGACGGTGCGCTGTCGCCGGTGGCGCCGTCGCTGCTCTCGTGCGCAGCGGTCTGGTCGGCCGGCTGCTCCGCCTGGGTCGGGATCAGGGCGCCCAGGCCGCGGCCGAGACCGCGTCGAGGTGGGTGCTTCTGGGTCACGCCGGGTCCTCCGTGTCGGTGCTGGGGCTGGACGTCGCCGCGGCGGCGATCTCACGCGCCGCCTCGAGGTAGCTCAGGGCGCCCGGGGAGCCCGGGTCGTAGGTCATCACGCTCTGCCCGTAGCTGGGCGCCTCGGAGACGCGCACCGAGCGCGGGATCGAGGTGCGGAGCACCTTCGGGCCGAAGTGGCTCCGGACCTCCTCGGCGACGCCGGCGGCCAGCTTGGTGCGCGCGTCGTACATGGTGATCAGGATGGTGCTCACGGTGAGGTGCTGGTTCAGGTGCGCCCGCACCATCTCGACGGTCTCGACGAGCTGTCCGAGACCCTCCAGCGCGTAGTACTCCGCCTGGATCGGGATCAGCATCTCCGCGCCCGCGACCAGGGCGTTCAGCGTGAGCAGGCCCAGCGACGGCGGGCAGTCGATGAAGACGTAGTCGAACCGGTCCTCGCCCACACTGCCGATCCCGGGGTGCGCGGCGATCGCCCGGCTCAGCCGGCTCTCGCGCGCCACCACGCTGACCAGCTCGATCTCGGCGCCGGCCAGGTCGATCGTGGCCGGCACCACGAAGAGCCCGGGCAGCTCGGGCGACGGGTGCACCACGTCTGCCAACGGCACGCCGTCCACCAGCACGTCGTAGGTCGACGGCACGCCGCGCTGATGCTTCACCGCCAACGCCGTGGAGGCGTTGCCCTGCGGGTCGAGGTCGATCACCAGCACCCGCTGGCCGAGCTGGGCCAGCCCGGCGGCGATGTTCACCGTGGTGGTGGTCTTGCCGACCCCACCCTTCTGGTTCGCGACCACCATCACCCGGGTCTCGGCCGGTCGCCGGATCGGCGCACTCATCGCACGCCCCTCCCGGGCCAGCAGCTGGTGCATCACAGCGCGGGCCAGGGGTGTGGTCTCGTCGTCGTACGTCGCGGCGACGGCATCGTGGTCCGCCGCGGTCGGGACCTGCAACGGGTTGCGCGGACGCTCTGTTTCACGTGAAACGAGGGGGCTCTCGACGAGCGGGGATGCCGATGTTTCACGTGAAACCGGCACGTCGTCGGCGGGGCTCATCTGTGGATAACCCTCGTTCTCTTGTGGATCGTCACGCTTGGGAGGCCACCCCAGGCCGGTGGAAAACTCTGGCCGGGGCGTCGTGGCGCCGGGCAGCGGCCAGCCGATGCCGGCCCGGACCACCGTGCCGATGGACCCGTACGCACCCGATCTCGGGTCCCGCTGCGGCAACGAGATCACGTCCTTCCCGACGTCGCGGGCATCACGATCTCGATCACCGTGATCGGAGCCCCCTCCACGCGTCCGGCCAAGTCTGCCCCGTACTGCTCGACCACGACACCCCGGCCCCCGAGACGGTCGATCACACGTCCGTGCGCCGCCACCTCGTCGGCGGCCGAGGACCCCTTCATCGCCAGCATCCGCCCGCCTGGTGCCACCAGCGGCAGGCACCAGCGCGCCAGGCGGTCGAGCGGAGCCACCGCCCGGGAGGTCACCACGTCGAACGAGCGACGCCCGGCCAGGCCCTCCGCGCGGTCGCGCAGCACCTCGACGTTGCCCAGGCCGAGGTGCTCGACCGCCTCGGTCAGGAACGTCGTCCGGCGCAGCAGCGGCTCGACCAGCGCCACCTGGAGGTCGGGTCGGCAGATCGCCAGCACCAGACCGGGCAGGCCGGCACCAGAACCGACGTCCGCCACGGTCAGACCGGCCCCGGGGGCCTCCGGGATCCCGAGCCCGAGCAGGGCGCAGTTCACCAGGTGCCGGTCCCAGAGCCGGGGCACCTCCCGCGGCCCGATCAGTCCGCGAACCACCCCATCGGTGGCCAGCAGGTCCGCGAACCGTTCGACCGTCGGGAGCGCATCCGAAAACACCCCCCGCGCCCCGGAGGGCACGGAGGGTGTTTCACGTGAAACATCGGTCACTCGGTGTCGGACCGGCCCGCGGGGAGAACCACGACCCGGCGCCGGGGCTCGACGCCCTCGGACTCCGAGGTCAGACCGGCGGCGGCCACGGCGTCGTGCACCACCTTGCGCTCGAACGGCGACATCGCGGTCAGCGACTCACGCTCGCCCGACTCCTGCACCCGTCCCACGACCTCGGCGGCGAGTGCCTCGAGCTCGGTCCGGCGCTGCGCACGGTGCCCGCTGACGTCCAGCATCAGCCGGGACCGTTCGCCGGTCTCGCGGTAGACGGCGAGTCGGGTCAGCTCCTGGAGCGCCTCCAGCACCTCGCCGTTGTCGCCCACCAGCTGCGGCAGGTCGGCGCCGACGATGGACACGGTGGCCCGGTCGCCCTCGACGTCCATGTCGATGTCGCCGTCGAGGTCGGTGATCTCGAGCAGCTCCTCGAGGTAGTCGGCGGCGATCTCGCCCTCCTGCTCGAGCTGCTCGGCGGCCGACAGCGGCGCGTCGGTGCTCTCGGACTCGGTGGACTCGCTGTTCTCGGACTCGGTGGGGTCGGTGCTCTCGGACTCGGATCGGCCTCGGACTCGGTGGCCTGACCGTCGGTCTGGGTGTCGGTGGTCTGGGTCTCGCTCACTGCTGCTCTCCCTTCACGGGTGGTCGGTTGCCGCCACCCTTGGGTTGGTTCTTCCGCTGACTGCGGGACTTCTTCTGGGGCTGCTGGCGCTGCGCCGGCTTGGGCGCCTCCGCCTCGACATCGGTGCCGTAGACCACCCCGGGCGCGGATCCCCCCGGCTCCTCGATGGGCTCACCCTTGCGCTGGCGCCTGGCGACCTCGCGGGCCTCCTTGGCGCGGAACGCCTCGGTGTTGGGGGCCGGGTTGTTGCGGATCACGTAGAACTGCTGGCACATCGTCCACAGGTTCGAGGTGGTCCAGTACAGGAGGACACCGACCGGGAAGGCGATGCCGCCGACCGCGAACACGACCGGCAGCACGTAGAGCAGCATCTTCTGCTGGTTGGCGTACGGCCCGGACAGCGCGTCGGCGGGCATGTTCTTGCTCATCAGCTGGCGCTGGGTGAGGAACGTGGTGAGGGTCATCGCGACCACCAGCACGCCGGCCAGGATCTGGACGTTGATGCTGGTGGCCCCGGTGAACGTGTCCGCGATCCGGGCACCGAACACCTTGGCGTTGGACAGGTGGTCGACGTCGGTCTTGGTGAGGACACCGCGCTGCTGACCCTTCGCCGCCCGGTTGATCAGCTGGAACAGTGCGATGAAGATCGGCATCTGGATGATCAGCGGCAGGCACGAGGCGAACGGGTTGGTGCCCGTCTCCTTGTAGAGCGCCATCGTCTCGGCGGCGAGCCGCTCACGGTCGTGGCCGTACTTCTTCTGCAGCTCCTTGACCTTGGGCTGCACCAGCTGCATGTTCCGGCTGGACTTGATCTGCTTGACGAACAGCGGGATCAGGGCGGCTCGGATCAGCAGGGTCAGGAAGATGATCGAGAGCGCCCACGACGCTCCGCTCTCGGCTCCGAACACGGCGCCGAAGACCTTGTGGAAGCTGACCAGCACCACCGAGATCAGGTAGTAGAGCGGCGTGATGATGAAGCTGCCGATGGCGGAGAAGAATTCCACTCAGACTCCTCGAGTCGTCTTGATCGCAGGAACCGGGTCATAACCGCCGGCGGCCCAGGGGTGGCAGCGGGCCAGGCGCCGTACGGCGAGCCAGCTCCCCTTGATGCTGCCGTGGGAGGTGACCGCCTCGAGCGCGTAGGCAGAGCAGGAAGGGTGGTAGCGGCAGACCTGGCCGTACAACGGAGAGATCAGTGCGCGGTAGGCCCGCAGCAGTCCGATCAACAGATATTTCACGCCTCAGGCCTCCAGCACTCGGTGGAGACAACGATCGAGAGCCGCCCCGAGTTCGCCGTACGACGCGGAACTGGCGGCGGGTTGCGCCCGGACCACGAGCAGCACGGAATCCGGGAGGGCGTCGATGCGCTCCCGGATCAGGTGGCGGAGTCGTCTTTTCACGCGATTGCGGGTGACAGCAGGGCCGACGGTCCTGGCGACGACGAAGCCGACGCGGCGGTGATCACCGCTGTCGACCCCGTGTGGCGGCCGGGCCAGGTGGACCACCAGCAGGGGTCCCCCGGCACGGCGTCCACGTCGTACCGCCGTCGCGAACCCCGCGGCGTCGGTGAGGCGCTGGCCTCGGGGGAGCACACCCGGCTCGTCTGGTCCGCCGGCTCAGACGGCCAGGCGGTTGCGACCCTTGCGCCGACGCGAGGCAAGGATGCTGCGGCCGCCACGGGTGCGCATCCGCAGGCGAAAGCCGTGCACCTTGTGACGACGCCGGTTGTTCGGCTGGAACGTACGCTTGCTCACGAGGTCTCCGCTCATGGTCCGGGCAGGTCAGAGGTTGTCGGTCCAGCGGATCGGGGCGCGCCTGCTGGTGAGGCAGCCGATCGACGCCGGTCCGACCGCACAACGGTACGCGGAGCGCGAGCCGAGGGTCAAACTCACCCCGACCCGGCTGAGGCCGGTGTCCAACCTCGCACCGTGACACGCGGGGAGAACCTTCGACAACCGACACGCCGACTCGCCTCGCAACCTGTGGACAACTAGTTGATCCACAGGCTGGAAGGTTGTTAGATTTCCCGGCACCGAGTTGTCGTTCGCGCGTCACGCCCCCGGTCCGCACCCGTATGAAACCGGAGTTTCCGGGCAATCCGGGCCGCCGTGACTCCTGGCACCGACACGGGTGCACAACCTGTGGACAAACGTGTGGACATGCCGTCGGACCGATTCGGCGCAACGACGAGAGGGGGCGGGACCCGGGTGGAGCAGCCTTCCAGCGCGGCGGACCTCGCACAGCTGTGGACGACCATCGTGGAGGGCACCGCTCCGGCACAACGCGTGTGGCTCTCGACCAGCAAGCCGGTGATGCACGCGGAGAACACGTTCGTGATCGCGGTGCCCAACGAGTTCACGATGAACCAGTACGTGAGCAAGCTGCGCACCTGGGTCGAGGACACCCTGACCGACCACCTCGGTCACTCCACCCGGCTGGTGGTCACCATCGACCCGGAGCTCGACACCGGCGAGAGCGCTGCCCCCGCCCCGGTCGAGGAGGGCACGCTCGACGGCGCACACACGGAGAGCCGGCCGACCGAGCGTTCCCAGGAACGGCATCAAGACCGGCATCAGGAACGGCATCAGGACGGGCATCAGGAACGGCGCTCCGAACGGCGCCCGGACCGCGGCCAGCGAGGCCCCTCGGAGCGGCACGAGGACTCCCAGAGCGACTTGTCGACAAAGCGACAAGTACATGAATGGCTTCGTCCGGTGGCGACGGGCTTCGACTCCCCGCTCAACCCGCGCTACACCTTCGAGACGTTCGTGATCGGCGCCAGCAACCGGTTCGCGCACGCCGCCGCGGTGGCCGCGGCCGAGGCGCCCGGCAAGGCCTACAACCCACTGCTGGTCTACGGCGACTCCGGCCTGGGCAAGACCCACCTGCTGCACGCGATCGGGCACTACGTCCGCAACCTCTACGCCGGCGCGCGGATCCGCTACGTCTCGTCGGAGGAGTTCACCAACGAGTTCATCAACGCGATCCGCGACGACCGGGCGGCGCTGTTCCAGAAGAAGTACCGCGAGGTCGACGTCCTGCTGATCGACGACATCCAGTTCCTCGAGGGCAAGATCCAGACCCAGGAGGAGTTCTTCCACACGTTCAACGCGCTGCACAACGCGAACAAGCAGATCGTGATCAGCTCCGACCGGCCACCCAAGCGGCTCGAGCAGCTCGAGGACCGGCTGCGCAACCGGTTCGAGTGGGGCCTGCTCACCGACGTGCAGCCGCCGGACCTCGAGACCCGGATCGCGATCCTGCGCAAGAAGGCCGCGGCCGACCGGCTGATCGCGCCACCGGAGGTGCTCGAGTTCATCGCCTCGCGGATCCAGACCAACATCCGCGAGCTCGAGGGCGCCCTGATCCGGGTCACCGCGTTCGCCAGCATCAACCGCCAGGAGGTCGACCTGACCCTGGCCGAGATCGTGCTCAAGGACCTGATCCCCGAGGGCGGCGACCCCGAGGTGACGGCCGGCCTGATCATCGCCCAGACCGCGTCGTACTTCGGCTTCTCGATCGAGGAGCTCTGCGGCCCGAGCCGCACCCGGGCCCTGGTCACCGCGCGCCAGATCGCGATGTACCTGTGCCGCGAACTGACCGACCTCTCGCTGCCCAAGATCGGCCAGCAGTTCGGCGGCCGCGACCACACGACGGTGATGAACGCCGACCGTCGGATTCGCAAGGACCTCGCCGAGCGGCGCAACGTCTTCCACCAGGTGACCGAGCTGACCACCCGGGTCAAGCAGCAGGCGAAGCAGGCTTGAGCACGGGTCCGGCGGCTCGCCCGAGGGGTCGCACAGGCTGGGGACGACCCTGTGGGAACACCACGTTTTCGGGTGCTCCGCCTGTGGACGGACTGCACCCGTCCCGCACACGCGGCGCCGTCGTCCACAGGGGCGCCGAGTTGTGCCACCTCCGGTCCACAGCCCCTGTGAGGCTCCACAAGCACGCTGACCTGCGCAAAGATGGGTTCTCCACAGAATCCACCGCACCTACTACTACGACTAATTCTGTAATTGATCCTCGACCCGACAACACCTGCTGCACCCGTTCCTGGGGACAACTCGCCAGCAGCATGTTGTTCCGTGACAGGATCAGCCACCCCAGCGAGCCTGACCGCCAGCACTCCAGGAGACACCAGTCGTGAAGTTCCGCGTCGAACGCGACGTCCTCGCCGATGCCGTCGCTTGGGCGGCCCGCGCCCTCCCGATCCGTCCCAGCGCTCCGGTGCTGGCCGGTCTGCTGATCGAGGCCGGCCCGCTCGACGACGGTGGCGAAGGCCTCCAGCTGTCGACCTTCGACTACGAGACCTCGGCCCGCGCCACGCTCAACGCCGACGTGGCCGACGAGGGCCGCGCCCTGGTCTCGGGCCGGCTGCTGGCCGACATCTGCCGCAGCCTGCCGAGCAAGACCGTCGAGATGGCGATCGACGGACCCAAGGTCGTGCTGACCTGCGGCTCCGCCCGGTTCAGCCTGCAGACGATGCCGGTCGAGGACTACCCGTCGCTGCCGGCGATGCCCGAGGCACGGGGCACGGTCCCGAGCGGGCTGTTCGCCAACGCGGTCAGCCAGGCGGTCACCGCGGCCGGGCGTGACGACATGCTGCCGGTGCTGACCGGCGTCCGGCTGGAGATGGAGGGCGATGGCATCGCGATGCTGGCGACCGACCGGTTCCGGCTCTCGAGCCGCGAGCTGAGCTGGTCGCCCGGCGCCGCCGACACCACGGCGGCCGCCCTGGTGCCGGCCAAGGTGCTCGCCGACACCGCCAAGTCGCTGACCGGCGGCACGGACATCTCGATCGCGCTCGCCTCGGCGGGTGCCGGCGAGGGGATCATCGGTTTCGAGGGTTCGGCCGGCGGTGGCGTGCGCCGTACGACGACCCGACTGCTGGACGGCGAGTTCCCCAAGGTGCGCTCGCTGTTCCCGAGCGAGCACCTGACCACGGCTCGCGTCGACCGGGCCGCGCTGGTCGACTCGGTCAAGCGGGTCTCGCTGGTCGCGGAGCGCAACACGGCGGTCCAGCTCACCTTCAGCGACGGGGTCCTGACCCTCGACGCGGGCAGTGGTGACGAGGCGATGGCGTCGGAGTCGATCGAGGCGTCGATCACCGGTGACGACATCACCACGGGGTTCAACCCGCAGTTCCTCCTCGACGGTCTGACCGTGATCGAGGCGCCATTCGTGGAGCTGGCCTTTACACAGGCCTCCAAGCCCGTCGTAATCTCAGGGACGGACGCCCTCGACGGTGACGCTGACACGGACTTCCGCTACCTGCTGATGCCGCGTCGCCTGCTCTCCTGAGCGCCCGACCCCAGCAGCACGCACTCGTAGGGAGACGCGCATGGACATCGGACTCGTCGGGCTCGGCAAGATGGGCAACAACATGCGCGAGCGGCTGCGCAAGGGCGGGGTGACGGTGGTCGGCTACGACCGCAACCCCGACGTCAGCGACGTCGCCAGCCTCGAGGAGCTGGTGGAGAGGCTGCCCAGCCCCAAGGTGGTCTGGGTGATGGTGCCCGCGGGCGATCCGACGCACCAGACGATCCGGGAGCTCGGCGGCCTGCTCAGCGAGGGCGACGTGATCGTCGACGGCGGCAACTCCCGCTGGACCGACGACCAGAAGCACGCCGACGAGCTCGCGGACAAGGGCATCGGCTTCGTCGACTGCGGCGTGTCCGGCGGCGTGTGGGGCCTGAAGAACGGCTACGCACTGATGGCCGGCGGCTCGAAGGACGACGTCGCCAAGGTCCAGGAGGCCTTCGACGTGCTCAAGCCCGAGGGCGAGTTCGGCTGGGTCCACGCCGGCGAGTCCGTCGGCGCCGGGCACTTCTCCAAGATGGTCCACAACGGCATCGAGTACGCGATCATGCAGGCCTACGCCGAGGGCTGGGAGCTGCTCCAGGCCGTCGACGAGGTCGACAACGTGACCGAGGTCTTCCGCTCCTGGCGCGAGGGCACCGTGATCCGCTCGTGGCTGCTCGACCTGCTGGTGGCCGCGCTCGACGACGACAGCAAGCTCGCGGGCATCCGCGGCTACGCCGACGACTCCGGTGAGGGCCGGTGGACGGTCGAGGCCGCGATCGACAACGCCGTCCCGCTGCCCGCGATCACCGCCTCGCTCTTCGCCCGCTTCGTCTCCCGCCAGGACGACAGCCCGTCGATGAAGGCGGTCGCGGCGATGCGCAACCAGTTCGGCGGGCACGCGGTGCACACCGACGCCCCTCCCGGCGGCGACAAGAACCCCGCCTAGGTCCGACCGTGACTCCCGGACCCATGGCCTGCTGCGCGACGCCATGCACGCACGCTGGCTGCGTTGTCGTCACTCGACGGGGTATCCACCCCGCCTTCGCTCCTCCGCCTTGCCATCGCGCGCGCCTGACGCCGCTCGCGACGGCCGAGGTCCGGGAGGCACGGTCGCCTTGTACGTCGCCCACCTGACCCTGCACGACTTCCGCTCCTGGTCCGACCTGGACCTCGAGCTGGGGCCCGGGGCGACCGCGTTCGTGGGCCGCAACGGGCAGGGCAAGACCAACCTGGTCGAGGCGATCGACTACCTGTCCCGGCTCGGCTCCCACCGGGTCGCCGGCGACGCACCGCTGGTGCGCTCGGGCACCGACCAGGCGGTGGTGCGCGCCGCGGTGATCCGCGACGAGCGCCGCGCGGTGCTCGAGATCGAGATCAACCCCGGCCGTTCCAACCGGGCCCGGATCAACAAGTCGCCGCTGCCGCGGGCGCGCGAGCTGCTCGGGCTGGTGCGCACCGTCGTGTTCTCGCCCGAGGACCTGGCCCTGGTCAAGGGCGACCCGTCCGAGCGCCGGCACTTCGCCGACGACCTGCTGGTGCAGCTCGCGCCGCGCTACGCCGGCGTGCGCGCCGACTACGACCGGGTGCTCAAGCAGCGCAACTCACTGCTGAAGAGCGCTCGCGCCGCCCGGTTCGGCTCCTCGTCGTCGTCGGAGTCGGCCCAGTCCGGACCGCTGAGCACGCTCGGCGTCTGGAACGCCAACCTGGCCCGGCTCGGAGCCGAGATGGTGGACACCCGGCTGCGGCTGGTCGCCGACCTCGGGCCACTGCTCGGCAAGGCCTACGAGGCCGTCGCCCGTGGCGCCACCCGCGACGACGCGACCATGGTCTACCGGTGCTCGTTCCCGGCGGAGACCGGCGACGACCAGGAGGTCCTCGAGCAGTCGCTGCTGGCCGAGCTCGAGCGCCGGCGCGGCGACGAGCTCGACCGCGGGATCAGCCTGGTCGGTCCGCACCGCGACGACGTCGTGCTCTCGCTCGGTGACCTGCCGGTCAAGGGCTACGCCAGCCACGGGGAGTCGTGGTCGTTCGCGCTGGGGCTCCGGCTGGCGTCGTACGACCTGCTGCGGAGCACGGGCGACGACCCGATCCTGGTCCTCGACGACGTGTTCGCCGAGCTCGACTCCGGCCGCCGGCAGCAGCTCGCCGAGCTGGTCGGCGACGCCGAGCAGGTGCTGGTCACCGCAGCCGTCGCCGACGACGTGCCCGAGGCACTGCGCGGCACCCGCTACACCGTCGCCGACGGCGAGGTGACCCGCGATGCCTGAGGGACCGGAGGACGGTCGCGACGAGCGCTCCGACGAGGGGCTCGACCTGGCCAAGGCGATCGCCCGCGGCCTGGCCGGTCGCACCCGGAAGCTCTCCCGGCGTGGTGGCAGCAAGGACGGCGGCAGCTACGAGGTACGCCGCCGCACCGCCGGCCGGCCGAGCGGCGCGCACCCCGACGAGCGCGACCCGCAGACCATCGACTCCACCCTCGAGCGGCTGGTCGCCGACCAGGGCTGGGGCACCGACCTGCGCGTGCACGGCGTCTTCGCCCGGTGGTCGGCGATCGTCGGCCGCGACATCGCCGCGCACTCGAAGCCCGAGGCGTTCACCGACGGCCGGCTCGTGGTGCGTGCCGACTCGACCGCCTGGGCCACCCAGCTGACCCTGCTCGCGAGCTCCCTGGTGCGCCGGCTCAACGACGAGCTGGGCGACGAGACGGTGCGCGTGATCGAGGTCCAGGGACCCCGCGGACCGAGCTGGCGCAAGGGCCGGCTGCGGGTCAAGGGCCGGGGTCCGCGCGACACCTACGGTTGAGCCCGGCCGCAGCGGCTCAGGACGGATCTGAGCGACGCGCCGCCGTACCGACCCCTCATCCGGCCCCCGTTCGGCGCTGCAAACGGCCATTTCTTGCTCGTGAGGGGGGTTTCTGACACGACATCCCCCCAAACCTGTGGACCCATGCGTGCTTGAAGGCCGCTGACGGGTAAACTGAGCTCAGGTCGCTCACCCGATGCCGGCACCCCTGGTGCCTCCCCGGAGCGGCCGTTCGTGCGTGAGAAACAGCAGAGAGGGCAACCACCTGTGGCCGACGAGAGCGAGACCCTCGCCCAGATCCAGGAAGTGGCAGCGGTGAAGGCCGCCGGACACGCCGTGGAGGAGGGTCAGTACGACGCCAGCGCGATCCAGGTGCTCGAAGGGCTCGAGGCGGTGCGCAAGCGCCCGGGCATGTACATCGGCTCCACCGGCGAGCGCGGCCTGCACCACCTGATCTGGGAGATCGTCGACAACGCGGTCGACGAGGCCCTGGCCGGTCACTGCGACCGGATCGTGGTGACCCTGACCGCCGACGGCGCGATCCGGGTCGAGGACAACGGCCGCGGCATCCCCACCGACACCGCCCCCGGCCAGGACGTTCCCGCGGTGACCCTCGCGCTCACCATGCTCCACGCCGGCGGCAAGTTCGGTGGCGGCGGCTACAAGGTGTCCGGCGGTCTGCACGGCGTCGGCGTCTCCGTGGTCAACGCGCTCTCCAGCCACCTGATCGTCGAGGTCCGCAACCGCGGACACGAGTGGCGCCAGTCGTTCACCATCGGCGTTCCCGACGGTCCGCTCGAGACGGTCCGGCCGATGGAGCCCGGCGAGGGCTCCGGCACGACCGTCACCTACTGGGCCTCGGAGGAGATCTTCGAGACCACGAGCTACTCGCTGGAGACGATCACCAGCCGGTTCCGCGAGTACGCCTTCCTCAACAAGGGCCTCGAGATCGTGGTCCGCGACGAGCGGCTGCACGCCGAGGAGTCCGCGCTGGACCTCGAGGACGACCCGATGCAGCACGACGGCGCCGGCTCGCTGGACGGCCGCGCAGACGCGTCGTCCGAGTCCGACGTCGTACGCGCCGAGGGCGGTGCCCTGGAGCGCCGGTTCCGCTACGACCGAGGCCTGGTCGACTACGTCGAGCACCTCAACCGCGGCAAGACCAAGGCCAACCCGACGGTGATCAGCTTCGACGCCTCGACGCCGGAGAGCCTCGAGCAGCAGATGAGCCTCGAGGTCGCGATGCAGTGGAACACCTCCTACCAGGAGTCGGTCCACACCTTCGCCAACACGATCAACACCCACGAGGGTGGCACCCACGAGGAGGGCTTCCGCGCGGCCCTGACCGGCACCGTCAACCACTGGGGCGAGGAGTGGGGGATGATCAAGAAGCGCGAGGACCGGGTCTCGGGTGACGACATCCGCGAGGGCCTGACCGCGATCATCTCGATCAAGCTCGGCGAACCTCAGTTCGAGGGCCAGACCAAGACCAAGCTCGGCAACACCGAGGCCAAGGGCTTCGTGCAGCGGATCGTCAACGACCAGCTCGGTGCCTGGCTGGAGGAGAACCCGGCCGAGGGCAAGGACATCGTCCGCAAGTCCCAGGCCGCGGCGTCGGCCCGGCTCGCGGCCCGCAAGGCCCGCGAGCTGGCCCGCTCCCGCAAGGACCTGTTCGGCGGCGGCGGGCTGCCCGGCAAGCTGAGCGACTGCCAGTCGACCAACCCCGAGGAGTGCGAGGTGTTCATCGTCGAGGGCGACTCGGCCGGCGGTTCCGCACGCCAGGGTCGCGACTCGCGAGTGCAGGCGATCCTGCCGATCCGCGGCAAGATCCTCAACGTCGAGAAGGCCCGGCTGGACAAGGTTCTCGCCAACACCGAGGTCCAGTCGATCATCTCCGCGCTCGGCACCGGTGTGCACGAGGAGTTCGACGTCGACAAGCTGCGCTACCACAAGGTGGTGCTGATGGCGGACGCCGACGTCGACGGGCACCACATCAACACCCTGCTGCTGACGCTGCTCTTCCGGTTCATGCGGCCGCTGATCGAGGGCGGCTTCGTCTACATGGCGCAGCCCCCGCTCTACCGGCTCCGCTGGAACAAGCCGGCCGAGCACGAGTTCGTCTACTCCGACGGCGAGCGCGACCTGCTGATGAAGGACGGCCTCGCCTCCGGCAAGAAGCTGCCCAAGGAGAACCCGGTCCAGCGCTACAAGGGCCTCGGCGAGATGAACGCCGACGAGCTCTGGGAGACCACCATGAACCCCGAGCAGCGGCTGATGCTGCAGGTGACACTCGACGACGCGGCCCAGGCGGACGAGGTGTTCTCGGTGCTGATGGGCGAGGACGTCGTCCAGCGCCGCGGCTTCATCCAGCGCAACGCAAAGGACGTCCGATTCCTCGACATCTGAGCGACACCGCCGTACGAGCCGATAACCACGAAGGGCACGACGCATGACGGAGATCACCGACAACCTCGCCGGATCCGGTGGGGGCGGCAGGATCGAGCCGATCGAGCTGCAGACCTCGATGCAGCGCGCCTACATCGACTACGCGATGGCGGTCATCGTCGGGCGCGCGCTGCCGGACGTGCGCGACGGCCTCAAGCCGGTGCACCGCCGGGTGCTCTACGCGATGTACGACGGCGGCTACCGTCCCGACCGCGGCTTCTCCAAGTGCTCCCGCGTGGTCGGCGACGTGATGGGTCAGTACCACCCGCACGGCGACACCGCGATCTACGACACCTTGGTCCGGCTCGCCCAGCCGTGGGTGATGCGCGCGCCACTGGTGCAGGGCCAGGGCAACTTCGGCTCGCCGGGCAACGACGCGGCCGCCGCGATGCGTTACACCGAGTGCCGGATGGCACCGCTCGCGCTGGAGATGGTGCGCGACATCGAGCAGGACACCGTCGACTTCCAGCCCAACTACGACGGGCGCTCGCAGGAGCCGACGGTGCTGCCGGCGCGCTACCCCAACCTGCTGGTCAACGGCTCGGCCGGCATCGCGGTCGGGATGGCCACCAACATCCCGCCGCACAACCTGCGTGAGGTCGCCGAGGGTGCCCAGTGGGCGCTCGAGCACCCCGACGCGACGCGTGAGGAGCTCCAGGCGGCACTCGTCGAGCGGGTCAAGGGTCCCGACTTCCCCAACGGCGCGCTGATCGTCGGACGCGAGGGGATCGAGACCGCCTACCGCACCGGTCGTGGCTCGATCACGCAGCGCGCGGTGATCGAGATCGACGAGGACAACAAGGGCCGCACCTGCCTGAACATCACCGAGCTGCCCTACATGGTCAACCCGGACAACCTCGCCGAGAAGATCGCCGACCTGGTCCGCGGTGGCAAGGTCCAGGGCATCGCCGACGTCCGCGACGACTCGTCGGGTCGCACGGGCCAGCGGCTCGTCGTCGTGCTCCGTCGCGACGCCGTCGCCCGGGTCGTGCTCAACAACCTGCTCAAGCACACCGAGCTGCAGACCAACTTCAGCGCCAACATGCTGGCGCTGGTGGACGGCGTTCCGCGCACGCTGACGATCGACCAGTTCATCAAGAGCTGGGTGACGCACCAGATCGAGGTCATCCAGCGTCGTACCCGCTTCCGGCTGGCCGAGGCCGAGCGACGCGCCCACGTGCTGCGCGGCCTGGTCAAGGCCCTGGACATGCTCGACGAGGTGATCGCACTGATCCGTCGCTCGCCGGAGGTGGACGACGCCCGCGTGGGGCTGATCGAGCTGCTCAGCATCGACGAGCTGCAGGCCAACGCGATCCTCGACATGCAGCTGCGCCGGCTGGCTGCCCTGGAGCGGCAGAAGATCATCGACCAGCTGGCCGAGATCGAGCTGGAGATCGCCGACCTCGAGGACATCCTCGCCCGCGAGGAGCGTCAGCGTCAGATCGTCTCCGACGAGCTGGCCGCGATCGTCGACAAGTACGGCAACGAGCGCCGCACCCAGATCATCGCGGCGGACGGCGACCTCTCGATGGAGGACCTGATCCCCGACGAGGAGCTGGTGGTCACGATCACGCGCGGCGGCTACGCCAAGCGGACCCGCGCCGACCAGTACCGCACCCAGAAGCGCGGCGGCAAGGGCGTCCGTGGCGCCACCCTGCGGGGCGACGACGTCGTCGAGCACTTCATGGCGACGTCCAACCACCACTGGCTGCTGTTCTTCACGACGGCCGGACGGGTCTACCGCACCAAGGCCTACAACCTGCCCGAGGCGCAACGTGACGCCAAGGGCGGTCACGTCGCCGGGCTGCTGTCGTTCCAGCCGGACGAGCAGATCGCGCAGGTGCTGGCGATCCGCGACTACGACCAGGCGCCGTACCTGGTGCTGGCCTGCCGTTCCGGCCTGGTGAAGAAGACCCGGCTCGGCGACTACAACTCCCCACGCCAGGCGGGCGTGATCGCGATCAACTTCCGGGAGGACGACGACGAGCTGATCGGAGCCGAGCTGGTCGACGCCGAGGACGACATCCTGCTGGTCTCCCGCAAGGGCCAGGCGATCCGGTTCCGCGCCGACGACTCCCAGCTCCGGCCGATGGGGCGCGCGACGTCCGGCGTGCAGGGCATGAAGTTCCGCGCGGGCGACGACCTGCTGTCGATGTCCGTGATCCGCGCCTCGCAGGTCGCGGCCGAGGAGGCTGCCGGTGCGGATGGCGGCGGCCCATCGGGGGTCGAGCTCGTCGAGACCGTGAAGCCGCAGTTCGTCTTCACGATCACCGACGGCGGCTTCGCCAAGCGCAGCCGGATCACCGACTACCGCCTGCAGTCCCGCGGCGGCATCGGGATCAAGGCGATGAAGCTCGACAACGAGGAGCGCGGCAACCTGGTCGGCGCGTTCATCGTGGTCGACGGCGACGAGGTGCTGTGTGTGACCAGCAGCGGCCAGGTCGTGCGCAGCCCGATCGACGACGCGTTCCGTGCGACCGGCCGCTCGACGATGGGCGTGAAGTTCGTGTCGCCCAAGTCCGGCGACTCGGTCGCGGTCGTGGCCCGGAGCGTGGAGAAGGCCGACGAGGTCGAGGAGGCCGTCGACGAGGCGATCGAGGCGGCCGGCGGCGACCCGGCTGCTCCGGTTCCGGCTCTGGCTCCGGAGGGCGAGGATGTGGCTGATCCCGCTCCGGGTGCAACAATCGTGGACGACGACGCACCCGAGTCACCCGAGGAGCAGTGATGAGCGACAGCGACCAGGGCACTGCCCGACGCGGCTTCAGCCGGGTCGCCGAGCAGGTCTCCGCCGCTGCTCAGACGGCCGTCGACAAGGTGACGCCCGACTCCTCGCGCGAGGAGCGGGCCGAGCGGGTCTCGGGCGGCCACCAGGGCACGCGCCAGGGCGGCTCCACTTCCGCCAAGTCCGCGCCGAAGCGCCGGCCGCGCAAGGCCCAGCTCCGGCTGGTCCAGGTCGACGCCTGGTCGGTGATGAAGACCGCGTTCCTGCTCTCCATCGCGTTCGGGATCGTGACCATCGTCGCCGTGGCCATCGTGTGGAGCGTGCTCGGCGCCGCCGGTGTCTTCGACTCGCTGAACACGACCGTCCAGACCGTGATGGGCAACGACTTCCGGGTGCAGGACTACATCGGCACCGGTCGGGTGCTCGGCTTCACGATGCTGGTCTCCGCCGTCGACGTGGTGCTGCTGACCGCGATCGCGACCCTCGGCGCCTTCCTCTACAACCTCGCCGCCACCCTCCTCGGCGGCATCGAGGTCACCCTGGCGGAGGACAACTGACCGCCTCGAATCTCGCTTTGGTCGGCCCGCGTCCCTTGCGGTAGCCTTCCTCGTCGGTCGCCGTACGACGCGACCATCCCGGGCCTATAGCTCAGACGGTTAGAGCGCTTCCCTGATAAGGAAGAGGTCAGAGGTTCAAGTCCTCTTAGGCCCACCCAGCTTTCCAGCGAGGTCTCGTGGAAACCACTCGGCACAGCATCGTCAAGACGTACCGCTACCTGCGGATCGCGATGGTGCTGCTCGTGCTGCTGCTGGCCGCGTCGGTGCTGCGCGAGATGGCGGCGGTCGGGTTCGACTGCGCCCAGAAGTCGATCAGCTCCTACTACTACACGCCGGCCCAGGCGGTCTTCGTCGGCGCCCTCGTCGCGATCGGGGCGTGCCTGGTCGTGATCAAGGGCAGCACCGACACCGAGGACGTGCTGCTCAACATCGCAGGCATGCTGATGCCGGTGGTGGCGTTCGTCCCGACGCCGTACGAGGCGGCCTGCAGCTCCACGCCGCTGCGGTCCGCGCAGGTCACCGAGAACGTCACGAACAACGTGTTCGCGCTGCTCGTGATGGGAGCCGTCGCGCTGCTGGTCGCGGCGTTCCTGAAGCGACGCGGGCCGGAGACGATGGACCGCCAGGTGTTCGGCGTCGGCGTGGGCCTGAGCGTGCTGGTCTACCTCGTGGTCGCCGTGACGTACGCCGCCGACCGGGCGTTCTTCGTCAAGGTGGCCCACTACGGCGCCGCGATCCCGATGTTCGGCTGCATCGTGGCGGTGGCGGTGATCAACGCCCGGCTGTTCGGACTCGGCCCGGACCCGACCCGGCGCAACCGGATGTGGCTCAACCGCTACGCGCTGGTCGCCGAGGGCATGGTCGCGAGCCTGGTGCTGGCCGGCGCGGCGTACCTCCTGCTCGGCTGGGAGCACTGGATCCTGGCCGTGGAGACAGCGCTGATCACGCTGTTCGCGGTGTTCTGGGTGCTCCAGACCCGGCAGCTGTGGACCACCGGATTCTGGCTTGGCGAGCGGACCGAATAGGCTGTCGGCTCGCACTCTTCGGTCGTCGTTGGAGGTTCCGTGAAGAAGATCCTGCTGGTCACCCTGGCCGTCGTTGCCGGCGTGTTCGCCAAGAAGAAGATGGACGACGCCAACAAGGAGCAGGCACTCTGGCACGAGGCCACCGACCCGGTCCACAAGGCCTGATCTCCCGCACCACCGCCGCCGTCAGGCGGCGTCCGGGGCCATGGCGCAATTGGTAGCGCACCTGCTTTGCAAGCAGGGGGTTAGGGGTTCGAGTCCCCTTGGCTCCACTCGATGGGTGGTGAAGCGGTGAAGCGGCCGCTGCCGGCCCCGATGGTTGCGTGACGACGAAACGGAAGCAAGGATCCTCTCGATCGGCACGAGGCCGGAGGACGCGGGGACCACATGGGCACGGAGTCGAAGTCGAGTGGGGTGGACAAGGGCTTCATGGTCCGGCTGACGTCGGCGACGGCTTTCGGGGAGGGCCTGGACGGCTACGACCTCGGGAGCATCAGCGTCGTACTGCCGTTCATCGTCGCCGACTTCGGGCTCTCGTCGGTCGAGCAGGGCCTGGTCGCCGCGTCCACGCTGGCCGGCATCTTCTTCGGCGCCCCGTTCTTCGGCTACCTCACCGATCGGTATGGCCGGCGCAAGATCTTCATCTTCGACCTGATCGCCTTCATCGCCATCGGTGCGCTGCAAGGGGTGATCACGAACGTCGTCGAGCTGCTGGTCCTGCGGTTGCTGCTCGGCGTGGCGATCGGCGCGGAGTACGCGATCGGCCAGACGATGCTCGCCGAGATGTCGCCTCGCAAGGGCCGGGGGCGTCGTCTCTCCAGCCTTCAGGCTGCCTGGTACGGCGGGTTCCTGCTCTCGGTGATCGTCGCCTACGTCCTGCACGCGGTCGGTGTCGAGTGGCAGTGGATCCTGGCGACCGGCGCCATCCCCGGCCTGGTCACGCTGTTGCTGCGCCAGGGGCTGCCCGAGTCGCCACGCTGGCTGGCCAGCCAGGGCCGGGAGGACGAGGCGCGCGACATCGTGGACGAGCACCTCGGCGAGCAGTACTACGAGGACGAGGACCTGGCCGAGGAGACGGAGGACACCACCAGCTTCACCGCGCTGTTCGGGCCCGACATGTGGCGGCGTACGACGTTCGCGTCCGTCTTCTTCACCTGTCTGGTCGCGCCGTACTTCGCCATCTTCACCTTCGCTCCGACGGTGTTCGCCTCACTCGGCGTCGAGGACCCCAAGACCAGCATCATCGGCACCAACTCGGTGGCGTTCATCGGGGCGCTCGCGGGGATGCTGGTGATCGAGAAGATCGGTCGGCGCTCGCTGCTGCTGACGTCGTTCTACGTCATGGTGGTCACCCTGGCGATTCTCGGTTTCTGGGGCAGCGCGCCGGCGCTGATCCTGCTCGTCTGCTTCGCAGGCTTCGCGTTCTTCAATGCGATCTCCGGCGACCTCACCGGTGTCTACCCCGCCGAGATCTTCCCCTCCGAGCTGCGTGGCACCGGGGTCGGGTTCGCCGCCGCGGCGAGCCGGATCGGGGCCACCGCGGGGACGTTCCTCCTGCCGATCGGGATCGACCACCTCGGGATCGGGCCCAGCCTGGTGATAGGGGCGGTGATCTGCGTGGCCGGGCTGGTCGTGACCCATCTCTGGGCTCCCGAGACCACGGACCTCAGCCTCACCAAGGCCGAGACAGCCGAGCCTCCGGGTCGGGGCGGCGCCGACGGCGCGGGTTCCTCGTGAGAGGTGTCCCGACCAGCAGTTCCGGGCGCGGAGCCGTAGCCTGAAGCCATGCGTCGCACCGCAGACGCCGTGGTCATCGGCGCCGGGATCATCGGGTGTTCCGTCGCCCACGCCCTGGCCGACTCGGGTCGTTCGGTGCTCGTGGTCGACCGCAACCCGGGCCCCGGCCAGGGGTCGACCAGCGCCTCCTCGGCGATCATCCGCTTCAACTACTCGACGCTGGCCGGGGTGGCCACCTCGTGGGAGGCGCACTGGTCCTGGCTGGACTGGGAAGGATTCCTCGGTGGAGCCGACAAGGACGGGTCGCTCGCGAAGTTCTGGCGGACGGGGTCCTTGTGCCTCGATGCGCCGGCGCATGATCCGGCGAAGGTGCTGCGGCTCTTCGACCAGGTCGGGGTGCCCTACGACGTGCTCGACCCAGAGCAGATCCGGCGGGCCTACCCGTGGCTGGACCCTGCGCGTCACTACCCACCGAAGCCGGTCGACAGCGACGCCTTCTGGGGCGAGCCGTCAGGAGACATCGGTGGCTACGTCACACCCGACGCCGGGTTCGTCGACGATCCCTCGTTCGCTGCCCACAACCTGGCGACAGCCGCCGAGCGGCGTGGCGTGCAGTTCTTGTTCCGTACGACGGTCTCCGGGATCAGGCAGCGCAGTCACCGGGTGTCCGGGGTCGAGCTGAGCGACGGGACCGTGGTGGAGACGCCCGTGGCGGTCAACGTCTCAGGTCCTGCCTCCGGCCACGTCAACGACCTGGCTGGGGTGGCGGGGGACTTCGCCGTCCGGACCCGTCCGTTGCGCGTGGAGACGCACGCGGTGCCGGCCCCACCGGGGTTCCACCGGGAAGGCAGGCCCGGCCCGTTGGTCGCCGACGTCGACCTGGGCACCTACTTCCGGGGCACCCCCTCCGGCGAGCTGCTGGTCGGTGGGGCCGAGCCGGAGTGCGACCCGTTGGAGTGGCTGGAGGATCCCGAGGCCTACAACCCGTCCGTGACCCGGGCGCTCTACGAGGCGCAGGTCTACCGCGCCGCCCGGCGGCTGCCGGAGCTGGGCGTCCCTGGCGCCCCGCGCGGGATCGCCGGCGTCTACGACGTGGCCGACGACTGGATCCCGATCTACGACCGGACCGCCCTTCCCGGCTTCTACGTCGCGATCGGCACCAGCGGCAACCAGTTCAAGAACGCACCGCTGGTGGGCCACTACCTGCGGGCGATCATCGACACCTGCGAGTCGGGAGTCGATCACGACGAGAACCCGGCCGAATTTTACCTGCCGCGAGTCGGCATCAACCTCGATCTGTCGGCGTACAGTCGGCGACGTCAGCCCAGCCCGGAAAGCAGCAACACGGTCATGGGCTGACCCGACCGCCGCCCGTTCCCGATTCCACCAGCACACGTAGCACGCACGGGAGGACCGTGAAGCAGACCCACTACCGCGCGGTGGTGATCGGTGGAGGCGTCGTCGGCGCCAGTGTCCTCTACCACCTGGCGAAGCTCGGGTGGAGCGACCTTCTCCTGGTCGAGCGATCCGAGCTGACCGCCGGTTCGACCTGGCACGCCGCGGCCGGCTTCCACACCCTCAACGGCGACCCCAACGTGGCCGCCCTCCAGAAGTACTCGATCGACCTCTACGCCGAGCTCGAGGCGGAGACCGGCCGGTCCTGCGGTCTGCACATGACCGGCGGTGTCAACCTGGCGGGCACCCCGGAGCGTTGGGAATGGCTCCAGTCGCAGTGGGCGGTGTACCAGACGATCGGCAACGAGTCGGTGCGTCTGATCGAACCGGACGAGATCAAGGAACTGTGCCCCATCGTCGCCATCGACGGCATCCGCGGCGGCATGTACGACCCCCACGAAGGTCACCTGGACGCGTCCGGTACGACGTACGCCTACGCCGCCGCAGCGCGCAACCGGGGAGCCGAGGTGGTGCTGCACAACCGTGTCGTCGAGCTCCACCAGCGTCCCGGGGGCTGGAGCGTGGTCACCGAGCACGGCACGATCACCGCCGACCACGTGGTCAACGCAGGAGGGCTGTGGGCCCGCAACGTGGGCCGCATGGCCGGAGTCGATCTGCCGGTGGCGCCGCTGGAACATCACTACCTGGTCACCGAGCCGATCCCGGAGGTGGCCGGCCACCTCGGCGAGCTGCCGATGATGATGGACCTGGAGGGCTACACCTACCTCAGGCAGGAGGGGCAGGGACTGCTGCTCGGCGTCTACGAGCTCAAGCCCCGACACTGGCACGTCGAGGGTGCTCCGTGGGACTTCGGGATGCGCCTGCTCCCTCCCGACATCGACCGGATCGGACCCGAGCTGGAGATCGGCCTGTCCCGCTTCCCGTGCCTGGAGACGGCGGGCATCCAGAAGTGGGTCAACGGCGCCTTCACCTTCACCCCCGACGGAAACCCACTCGTCGGGCCGGTCAGCGGGTTGCCCGGGTTCTGGGTGGCGTGCGGGGTGATGGCGGGATTCAGTCAGGGCGGCGGCGTAGGGCTGGCATTGGCGCAGTGGATGGTCGACGGCGAGCCCGAACGCGATGTCTTCGGCATGGACGTCGCGCGCTACGGGGCGTTCGCCAGCGCCAACGGGTACCTCACCGCGACGACGGGCCAGTTCTACCAGCGTCGGTTCGTGATGACCTACCCCAACGAACAGCTTCCGGCCGGTCGGCCGCTGAAGGTGAGCCCGATCCACGAGCAGCTCGTCTCCGAGGGCGCGCACTTCGGGGTGAACTGGGGGCTGGAGACTCCGCGCTACTTCGTCCCGGACGACCCGGACTTCGCCGAGACCCCGTCGCTGCGGCGGAGCAACGCCTTCGACGTCGTGGGTGCGGAGGTGCGCGCCACCCGGGCCGGGGTGGGAGTGCTGGACACGACGGCTTTCTCCCGTTACGAGGTCAAGGGACCCGGGGCCAGGGCCTGGCTCGACGAGCTGCTGGCCGGCGTCATACCGGAGCCCGGCCGCATCCGGCTGACCCCGATGCTGAGCGAATCGGGGCGGCTGACCGGTGACCTCACCACCACGTGCTGGGCCGAGGACGAGTTCTGGATGATGGGGTCCTACTACCTGCGCGCCTGGCACCTGCGCTGGTTCCGGGACCGCCTCCCCGGCGACGGAAGTGTCAGGCTCGAGGACATCTCCGACCGGGTCGCGGGCGTGTCGCTGTCCGGGCCCCGGTCGCTGGACCTGGTCTCCCGCCTCTCGCCGGGAGTCGAGAGTCTGCGATGGCTGCACGCCACCGAGCTCGACCTGGGTCCCCACCGCCTGCGGGTGGGACGGCTGAGCGTGACGGGGGAGCTGGGCTACGAGCTGAACGTTCCCGCGACCCAGCTGGCCGCGGTGTACCGCCTGCTGCTCGCGGCGGGGGACGGCCTGGATGTGGTCCCGCTGGGCTACGAAGCCCTCGACGCGATGCGTCTGGAGAAGTCCTTCGGCATCTGGTCGCGCGAGTTCACCTGGGCCTACACGCCTGCGATGAGCGGGTTGGACCGGTTCGTGGCCTTCGACAAGTCGTCGTTCGCGGGCCGCGACGCTGCTCTTCGAGAGCGTGACCGGGGGGCGGCGCAGCGGCTGGTCACCCTGGCCGTCGACTCCATCGATGCCGATGCAGGGACGTTCGACCCGCTCTGGTCCGGTGCGAGGCGGGTCGGCTTCGTCACCTCCGGCGGCTACGGACACAGCGTGGGCACGAGCCTGGCTCTGGGGTACGTCGACCGCAGCTGTGCACAGGTGGGCACCGAGCTGGAGGTCCACGTCGTTGGGCGGCGCACATCGGCCCGGGTCATCGCCGACAGTCCCCACGACCCTGCCGGCACCCGTCCTCGAGTCCAGAGGGGTTCAGTCTGATGTTCCGCAACGACATGCCGTACGTCGAGGTGCTCTCGCCCGCGGCGATCGAGATCATCGAGAGCGGCTGGAAGCGACTGGTCAGCGAGATCGGCATCGAGTTCCTGCACGACGAGGCTCTCGACCTGCTCCGCGAGGCAGGCCAGCGCATCGACGGTGAAGTGGTGCGCTTCGATCCCGACTGGGTCCTGGAACAGGTCGCCCACGCACCGAGCGAGTTCCACCTGCGGGCCCGCGACCCCCGGCACGACGTGACCATCGGCGGCCGGAACATGGTGTTCGCCTCGGTCTCCGGCCCACCGTTCTTCAGGATCGGCGACGTACGCCGCGACGGCACGCTGGCCGACTACGAGCTGATGGCGAAGCTGGTGCACTCCTTCTCCGAGCTCGACCTCGTCACGATGCCGGTGATCGAGCCCGACGACGCGCCCCTGGACTCCCGCCACCTGGACATGCTGCTCACCGCGACCAGGTCGACCTCCAAGCCGGTCTTCGGGTCTGCGCTGTCGACCGCCAACGCCGAGGACAGCATCGAGTTCGCCCGGCTCATCCATGCCGGCCAGGATCTCTTCGTGCCGGGGAGCACCGCCGACCCGCGCCCGACGACGTCGATCATGACGATCATCAACGTCAACTCCCCGCTGCGCTACGACACCCGGATGCTCGAGGCGTTGCTGGCGTACTCGAAGGCAGGACAGGCTGTGGTGGTGACGCCGTTCCTGCTGATGGGCGCGATGTCACCGGTGACGGTCCCGGCGGCGCTGACGCAGCAGACCGCGGAGGTCCTGACCGGGATCGCGCTGATGCAGCTGATCCGGCCCGGGGTGCCCGCGGTGATGGGTTCCTTCCTGTCCTCCATCGACATGCAGTCGGGATCCCCGAGCTTCGGCGGGCCGGAGTCCGCGCAGGGCCTGTACGCCTCGGGTCAGCTGGCGCGTCACTACGACCTGCCGTGGCGCGCCGGCGGCGGTGGCCTGACCTCGAGCCAGGTCGTCGACGCCCAAGCCGGCTACGAGGCGTTCAACACCCTCCAGGCGGCGTTCGGCGCGGGGGCCAGCCTCGTCGTGCAAGCGGCCGGTTGGCTGGAGTCGGGTCTGGTCTCCAGCCCGGAGAAGCTCATCCTCGACATCGAGATCCTGCGCACGCTTCGCCGGCAGTTCACGCCGTTGGAGGTCGACGAGGAGTCGCTGGCGTTCGGAGCGCACGAGGAGGTCGGCCACGGTGGTCACTTCCTCGGGGCGATGCACACCCTGGAGCGGTTCCGGGACTGCTTCTACCGGCCGCTGCTCGGCTCGACGGAGAACTACGAACGCTGGACCCGCAACGGCGCGCCCGATGCCGCCGTCCGGGCAGGACGGATCTGGCGCTCCACCATCGACGCCTACGAGGCACCGCCCCTCGACGACGAGCTCGAGCAGCGGCTCACGTCCTTCGTCCAGCGACGGCGCCGTGAGCTGGGGGACTGACCGGAGGTCACTCGAGACGGGCCAGCCGCCGGAACATCGGATCGGTGAACTCGGGCAGCGCGGCGAAGATGCCGAGAAGGTCTGCGTAGCGGTCGCGGGTCTCCGGCACCGGCTCGAAGACCGGGCCGGGCCGGGTCATGGCCGTCATCGCTGCCTCGAAGTCCCCGTGCACGCCGCTGCCCACGGCGGCGCAGATCGCGGCGCCCACCGCGACCGCGTCCGGGACCCCGGCCCGCTCGGCCGCTCGGCCGAAGACGTCCGCGACGATCTGCATCATCAACTCCGAGCTCGAGCCACCGCCCGAGACGACCAGGCGGCTCGGCGTCGTCCCCAGTGCCGCCTCCATGGCCTTCGCGTGACCGGCCATGGTCAGGGCGATGCCCTCGAGGACGGCGCGGTAGAGGTGCGGCGCGCCGTGCGAGGCCTGGAGCCCGAGGATGACGCCCCGTCGGTGGCTGGCGTGCCCGGGCGCCAGCCAGTCCGGGATGACCATCAACCCGCCGCAGCCGGCCGGCACCTGGGCAGCGCCGACCGTCAGCCAGTGCTGGAGCGCGTCCTCGTCGACCGTCCCCTGCGCGCCCGCGCTGAGGAGCTGCCGGAGCCAGGTGGCGGTCCACATGCCCCGCCGGATCCCGGCGCTCTCGTAGAGGGATCGGCCCGGGATCGCGGCGGCGTTGACCCAGTAGTCGTCGTGCTCACCCGTGCGATCGTCACCGACGGTCATCGCTGCGACGTAGGTCCCGAGCGAGAGCAGGGTCGTGCCCGGGTCCCGGAGGCCAGCGCCCAGCGCTTCGACGGCCTTGTCGTTCGCCGTGGCGAAGACCGGGCACCCGACCCGCAGCCCGGTCGCATCGGCGGCAGCCGTGGTGACCGTCCCCAGCAGGGCTCCCGGATCGACGAGGTCGGGCAGCAGCCGACGCTCCATGCCGGTGCGTGCCACCTCGTGCGGACTGGTGGACCACTCGCGGGTCAGCGGGTCGAACGGCCACATGCCGCTGTAGCTGGCGGCACTGTCCCGGCGCTCGCCGGTCAGCCGGAGCGTCAGGTACCCCCCCGCACTGGCGACGGTGTGCACCGTCGGGTCGGGCTCAGCGAGAGGCTGCGAGACACGGTCGTCCATCCAGCTCAGCACCGGCTCGGTCAGTCGCCCGGTCTCGTCCATCAACGCGCGGCAGTAACGGATGCTGCAGAGGCCCACCGCCGTGATCGCGTCGGCACCTCCCGGGAACGAAGCCAGGACGGTCCGGCAGGCGTCCACCAGGGTGTCCCAGAGGTCGTCGCCCGGGTGCACGGCGCGTCCACCGGGGCCGAGCTGGTAGGCCTGCAACGGCGTACGGCTCGACGCGTGCACGCGTCCGGCGGCGTCGATCACGGAGATCTTGGTGCTCTGCGATCCTCCGTCGACGGCCAGGAAGTAGGTGCTCACGGCAACGGGGGGTCGAGGGCTTCGGGCAGACCGTCGTCGCCGAGGGGGAAGAGCGTCCCCGGGTTCATGATGGAGTGCGGGTCGAACGTCTCCTTCAGCGCGGTCAGCAGCCACCAGGCGCTGCCGTGCTCTTGTGCCACCCAGGGCGTGCGGTACTTGCCGACGCCGTGGTGGTGCACCATCGAGCCGCCGACCCGGAGCGCCTCCTCGACGACGATCGCGTTGAGCGGCTTGTGGTAGAGCTCGATCTCCTCCCGCGGCTCACAGTGGATCGCATAGTCGTAGACGAAGTAGAGGTTCGTGCCCGTCTGGTAGGAGTGGGAGGAGTGCGCTCCGAGCAGGTCGAGGTCGTCGGCGCGGGGGAACGTCGTCCGGATCCGGGTGATCACGGCGTCGTACAGCTCGGCGGTGCGCGACCAGTCCACCGACACCTCGGTCGTGTAGCCGAGGTGCGCGCTCGCCAGCATCGCCGCCTTCTCCGCCTCGATCTTCTCCGGCCCCCAGTTGAGCCCCTCGAACCAGCTCCGCACCCGCTCCTCCGGCAGGCGGGTGTGCTGGACCCGTGCCGCCGCCACCTCGATCGCCCGACTGGTGGCCTCCACCAGGGGGGCCGGACCCTCGGCCGACAGGACCACGAGGTTCTGGTCCATCGGATGATCAGGGAAGTGCTGACGCGCGTCCTCCGGCGAGTAGGTCCGCGCCACGGACGGCCGGTAGCCCGCGGTGACCACCTCGCGCAGCACCCGGATCGCGTCCCCGAAGTCGGGGGTCAGGAGCCCGACGTAGCGGGTACCGACGGGACGCCAGGGGAAGAGCTTGAGGGTCACCTCCGTCACGTAGGCCAGCGCCCCCTCGTTGCCGATGACGACGTGCCTGACGTCCGGGCCGGCGGCCCGGCGAGGAACGCTCTTCACCCGCGCGACGCGGCCGCCCGGGAAGACCGCCTCGAGACCGACCACCAGGTCCTCGATCGCTCCGTAGAGCGTGGAGAACTGACCGATCGAGCGGGTGGAGACCAAGCCGCCCAGCTGGGCGATCGGCTTGGACTGCGGCGAGTGCCCGGTGGTGAACCCGCGCGCCCGCAACGTGTCCTCCAACGTCTGCAGGGGCGTCCCGCACTGGGCGGAGACCATCATGTTCTCCGTGTCGATCTCCAGGATGCCGGCCATCCTGGAGCCGTCGATCACCAAGGAGTCCTCGACCACCGTCTCGAGCCCGCCTTCGGTGCTCGTCCCGCCGGATCGGGGCACGACGGCCACGAGCTCGCGGTGCGCGAACGCGAGCAGGTCGGCCACCTGCCCCGTCGACGTCGGGTAGACGATCGCCGCCGGCTGCGGCCCGTCGAAGATCCCGTGAACCGCCGTGTACTTGCGGAAACGGTCGACGCTGGCGAGTCGCAGCCGCTGCTCGTCGGTGTCCACCTGGTCGGGACCGAGGAGCTCCGTGACCGCCGAGACGATGTCGGACCGGCCGAGCGAGGAGCGGGATGCGACCATCGGTGGTTCCCTTCGGAGTCGGGCGGGGACTTGAGCTCTCAGCGGACCAGGTAGCCGCCGTCGACGACGAGAACCTGCCCGTTGACGTAGTCGGAAGCCGCTGAGGCCAGGAACACGATGGCGCCCATCAGGTCTGCGGGATCGCCCCACCGACCCGTCGGGATGTGCTCGACCACGCGCCGCGCCGCCTCCGGGTCCGCCCGCGTGGCTGCGGTGATGTCGGTCGCGAAGTACCCCGGTGCGATCGCGTTGACCTGCACGTTGTGCTGGGCGAGCTCGTCGCAGAAGGCTCGGGTGAAGCCGACGATGCCGGCCTTGCTGGCGGCGTACGCGGGCGACTGCCGACCGCCGAGGTAGGCGAACAGGGACGCGATGTTGATGACCTTGCCACTGCCCTGGGCGACCATCTCCCGGCTCGCGTGCTGGGCCAGCTCGAAGGCCGCGGTCAGGTTGACGGCGATCATCGGGTCCCACCTCGACCGGTCGAACTCGGCCACGTCGGCGGTGAGGCAGATCCCCGCCGAGTTGACCAGGATGTCGATACCGCCGAGGTCGTCGACGCACCGGGCCACGATCTCGCCGGCAGCGTCGTGGCGCGCGATGTCGGCCTCGTGGAACAGGTAGCGCCGTCCGCTCCCCGTCACCAGGGCCTCGGTCGCGCCGTGGTCGTCTGCCAGGCCGGTGACCATCACGTCCGCTCCAGCGCGGGCCAGCGCGACGGTGAACGCCTGTCCCAGGCCGGTGTTGCCCCCGGTGACCAGCGCCCGCCTGTCCGCGAGGGAGAACGCATCGAGGGTGAAGTCCGCGATCCCCGTCACGGGTCGCACGCTATCGCGACCTCGAAACCACGGACAGATCGCTGTGCTCGTCGAGGTGCCTGCGCAAGGGACGGTGACCGAAGAAACGCCGGACCGAGGCAGCGACGAACATGGTTGCCAAAGAAGTGAAAGGTCGTAGGGTGGCCTCCATCCGAGCCGGAAGGTATTCGTGGACGCCCTCAAGACCTGGCTTACTTACGTGAGTGAAAACCGCTCTTTCATCCTCGAGGCGGTCGTGCAGCACACGCGGATCGTGCTCATCGTCGTGCTGGCGGCCACCCTCACCGCGATCGTTCTCGGTGTGCTGGTACAGAATCGACCCGCCTTCAAGGCGATCGTCCTCGCGGTCACCGGCATCTTCCTGACGATCCCGTCGCTCGCACTGTTCGCGCTGTTCATCCCGCTCGTCGGCATCGGCAACCCGCCGGCGATGCTGGCGCTGTACCTCTACGCGCTCCTGCCCGTCCTTCGAAACACCGTCGCCGGTCTTGAGTCCGTCAGCCCTGCCGTCGTGGAGTCCGCCAAGGGCATGGGCATGACCGGCTTCCAGCAGCTGGTGAAGGTGCGGCTGCCGTTGGCGTGGCCGATCGTGATGGCGGGAGTACGGATCTCGACACTGCTGACCGTCGGGGTCGCGGCCATCGCCCCGCTCGTCGGTGGCGACGGCCTCGGCATCTACATCCAGCAGGGCCTGACCCGGCTCGGCCTTCCGAACGCGATCGAGTCGGTCTGGGTCGGCATCGTGTTCACGGTGGCGCTGGGGCTCGTCCTCGACGCACTGCTCGGACTCTTCCAGCGTCTCACCACTCCGTCCGGACTCCGCTCCTCGTGAGCGCCTACTCCCTGCGTCCCATCGAGAGGAACCGATGAACTCCCAGCCCAAGATCCGCCTGGAGGGCGTAGGCAAGACCTACCCGGGCAGCAAGGCCGCGGCCGTCGAGGAACTGACCCTGGACGTCCACGAGGGCGAGATCCTCGTCCTCGTCGGCCCTTCCGGCTGCGGCAAGAGCACCACGCTCCGGCTGATCAACCGGATGATCGAGCCCAGCAGCGGCCGCATCCTGCTCGACGGTGAGGACGTCACCAAGGTCAACCCGGACAAGCTGCGCCGCCGGATCGGCTACGTGATCCAGCAGATCGGACTGTTCCCGCACCAGACCATCGCGCAGAACATCGCGACGGTGCCCAAGATGCTGGGCTGGGACAAGGAGAAGACCAAGGCAGCCACCGAGCGCCTCCTGTCCACGGTCGGCCTGGACCCGGAGCAGTACCGCGACCGTTACCCCAAGGAGCTCTCGGGCGGTCAGGCGCAACGCGTCGGCGTCGCGCGCGCCCTGGGTGCCGACCCCGACATCATGTTGATGGACGAACCCTTCGGAGCCATCGACCCGATCACCCGCGACCGTCTCCAGAACGAGTTCCTGCGCCTGCAGAGCGAGCTGCGCAAGACGATCGTCTTCGTCACGCACGACATCGACGAAGCGATCAAGATGGGTGACCGGATCGCCATCCTGGGTGAGCACAGCGTGATCCGCCAGTGCGACACCCCGGAGCGGATCCTGGCCTATCCCGTCGACGACTTCGTCAACGACTTCATCGGCAACGGATCCACGATCAAGGGGCTCAACTTCCTCAAGGTGAGCTCTCTCGCCCTCACCGGCTACCCGACCGCCACCGCGGGTGGTGACGGCGCCGCCGCGGCGGCCACGTTGCGCGACAGCGGGCACGACTGGGCTGTGGAGCTCGACGAGGACGGCCGGCCCACGCGGTGGCTCAACGCGGAGCAGCTCGGCAACGGCTCGGGTGAGGGTGAGGGCGAGGACGTGCTCAACCCGCTGCACACCCATGACACGCTCTTCCACGCGCTGGAGCAGATGGTCCAGAGCGAGTCCGGCATGACCTGCGTCGTCGACGACGACGAGCGGTTCCAGGGTGTCATCCAGATGACGGACCTCGCGAAGGCGATCCGGCGCGCGCAGTACGAGGCGCGTCGGCACTACGAGGACATGGAGCGCAACGCGTGAGCGAGCTCGGCGGCTCGGTCGCCACCGAGCCCGAGGCTGAGCTCGCACCGGGCATCGGTCCGTCAGCAGGTCAGCGGAGGACGGCCAACCTCGTGAAGACGCTGGGCCTGTTCGCGGCGCCCGTGCTGATCGCGGTCCTGGCGGGGATCTTGTGGCTGTACTACCGCTCGCTCGACCTGGAGAACGCGAACCGGCAGCAGGCTTCTGCGCTGGACTGGTCGACGAAGCTCCGGCCGCAGACCCTCGACGTCATCAACATCGCGTTTCTCTCGACCGCGCTGGTGATCGTGATCGCGGTCCCGCTCGGGATCGTTCTCACCCGCCCGTGGGCCCGACGGATCGCACCGCCGATCCTCGCCGTCGCCAACGCCGGTCAGGCGCTCCCGGCCTACGGGCTGCTGGTCGCCTTCCTCGGTATCACCGGTCAGGGGACACGCACCGTGATCCTCGCGCTGGCCCTCTACGCGATCCTTCCGGTGCTGCGCAACACCATGGTGGGACTCGACGGCGTGGACCACAACGTGATCGAGGCCGGCCGAGGCATGGGCATGACCAGGTTCGGTGTGCTGGCGAAGATCGAGATGCCGCTTGCCGTCCCGATCATCGTGGCGGGCGTCCGAACCGCGATGATCATCAACATCGGCATGGCCACCCTGGCGTTCCTCATCGGCGGCGGCGGGCTGGGCATCACGATCAGCTCGGGCCTGAAGCTCAACCAGAACTCGGTCCTGGTCGTGGGTGCCGTCCTGGTCGCCATCGTGGCCCTGACCTTCGACTGGCTCGGTGCCGTCGCCGAGCGCTACCTCCGCCCGCGCGGGATCTGACCGAGCTCCAGCAGGGGTCCCGAACCGCAGACACCGAGTCGGCCCACACACGCCAACGACGCCGTCGGGTCGATGACCCGACGGCGTCGTTGTTGCAGTGCAGGACCGGCCCGAGCGCCGGTCAGGAGCGGATCAGATGATTCCCTCGTCCTTGAGGTAGTCCTCGGCGACCTTGTCGGCCGGGGTGCCGTCGACGTCGACCTTGGCGTTCAGCTCGGCCATCTTCTTGTTGTCGAGCGGCTTGAGGATGGCGTCGGCGATCTTGTCGTAGACGTCGGCGTGCTTCGAGTACACCTTGTCCTTCATCGTGAACGACACGTTGTAGACGATGAACACGCCCGGGTCCTCCACCAGGGACAGCTTCAGCGCCTGGATGCGGCCGTCGGTGGTGAAGACCTCACCGAAGTCACACTTGCCCTTGCCGGTCTGGGTGTAGATCAGACCGGTGTCCAGGATCTGGGTCTGCGAGGACGGGATCTTGTAGCCGGTCGCCTTCTCGAACAGGATCAGGCCGTCGGGACGGTCCGGGAACTCGGTCTCCATGCAGACCTTGGCCGACGGGTTGCTCTTCAGGTAGTCGGCCATCGCCTGCAGGTCGAAGGCACCGCCGTTCTTGTCCGCCAGGTCGGGGCTGGCCGCGAAGCCGTACGTGTCGTTGAACGGTGACGAACCGAACCACTTGACGCCGTTCTTCTTGAGGTCCTCGGCGGCAACCCCGTCGAAAAGCTTCTTCGAGTCCTTGCTCGGGTTGTCGTGCTTCAGGTAGACCGTCCAGCCGGTGCCGTTGTACTCGGGAGTGACGTCGATCCGGTCGCTGATCAGGGCGGACCGGTTCACCGAGCTGCCACCCAGGTTGGTCTTGTCGCTTGACCTTGGCGCCGTTGGCCTCGAGCGCCTTGACGAACATCTTGCCGAGCAGGATGTTCTCGGTGAAGTCCTTGGACGCCACCGTGAGGTCGACACCCTTCAGGTCCTGGCTGACGCTGCCGGCGCCACCACCGCCACCGCCGCAGCCTGCCATCCCCAGGGAGACGGCAAGGGCCGCGCTCGCAGCGAGAAGCTTCTTGCTTGTGCGCATATGTTCTTCCTTCGCTCGGTGTGAGTGCGTCCACGCGCCAACCTCCGCCTGGTGCCGTTTCACACCGAGCACACCCCGCACGAATCGCCGGGCCGGTTGCTGTGGGTTGCGTCACCTTAACCGTTGGAGCCGGTCATCTGGATCCAATCCAGTGGGAGGGTCACGCGCGCCCTGCCTCCGTCAAGGGTGCCGTCGCCCCGGGTTCGACACCCGACTCACTCGCAATTGCGTCCAGAACACGCAGGGCCTCGGCGAGCACGGGATGCTCGCGTCCGCCGCGCCGTACGCCGCTGAGGATGTGCCGAGCGGGTCGCGGATCGCCTCGGAGCGGGACCCGCACCACGGGGTAGCCGCTGGGCAGCCTGGCCAGCCGCGGGACGAGAGCGACCCCCAGCCCGGCTCCCACCAAGGCCGCGCCGGTGTCCCACTCCGCCGCCTCGTGGGCGATCGCCGGCGTGAACCCGGCCTCGGCGCAGGCCGTGAGGACCAGTCGGTGATGCGGACGCCCCGGCCGATCGCTGAGCCAGGGTTCGCCGGCCGCCTCGCTGAGCATCACCGACGGCCTGCCCGCCAACCGGTGACCGGCCGGAACCAGGAGGTCCAGCGGATCGTCCAGCAGCGGCCGCTGGTCGAAGCGAGGGTCGGTCGAGGGTGGCAGCGTCGCCGTCGCCACGACCACGACGAGGTCGGCCTCGTCCGCCAGCAGCAGCTCGAAGCACTCCTCGGGGTCGGCCTCGATGATCCGGACCGTCACCCCCGGGTGCGCGCCTGCGAAGTGCGCCGCCACCTGGGGCAGCAAGGCGGCCGCGGCGGTCGAGAAGCCGCCGATTCGCAGCGACCCCGTCTGCTCACCGGAGGTTGCGGCAACCGCGGCGCGGATCTCCTCCCAGCGCGCGAAGAGTCCGTCGGCATGGGCGAGCAGAGTCCTCGCGGCAGGCGTCAGCCGGACGCCCCGGCCCTCGGCGACCAGCAGCACCTCGCCCAGGTCCTCGGCGAGGGTCCGCAGCTGGTGCGAGACGGCCGACGGCGTGTAGTGCAGGGCGCGGGCAGTGGCGGTCACGGTTCCGTGTGCGGCCAGCAGCCGGAGGACGTGCAGCCGGTGGTCGATCATGCAGCACTATTGCATGGTCACGTGAAAAACCGTTTGCTGTTCCTCGACGGTTCCCGGGTCCACACTCGGAGGTGTGCGGGACTTCGACCCACTGCTGCAGCCTTTCGAGCTCCGGCACCTCACCCTGCGCAACCGGATCGTCAGCACCTCCCACGAACCGGCGTACGCCGAGGACGGGATGCCGAAGGACCGCTACCGGCTCTACCACCGGGAGAAGGCGCGAGGCGGGGTCGCGCTGACCATGATCGGCGGCTCCGCCGTCGTGTCCCGTGACAGTCCACCGGCGTTCGGCAACCTTCTGCTGTACCGCGACGACGTGGTGCCGTGGTTGCGACGACTGGCCGACGACGTGCATGACGAGGGTGCCGCGGTGATGTGTCAGGTGACCCACCTGGGCCGGCGCACCAGCAACTACACCGGTGACTGGCTGCCGCTGATCTATCCGTCCGCCACCAAGGAGCCGGCCCACCGGGCCTTCCCCAAGCGGGCGGAGCCGTGGGACCTGGACCGGGTGGTCGACGACTACGTGTCCGCGGCACTGCGCTGCCAGGCCGCCGGGCTCGACGGGATCGAGATGCAGCACTACGGCCATCTCCTCGACGCCTTCCTCTCCCCCGCCACCAACGACCGCACCGACGCCCTCGGGGGTGTCCTGGACAACCGGATGGCCCTGCCGCGGCGCGTCTTCCGCGCGGTCCGGGCCGCGGTGGGCCCCGACTTCGTGGTGGGTGTCCGGATGTCCATGGACGAGGGGCTCCCCGGAGGCCTGGAGCCGGACGAGGCCCTGGTCGCGCTGTCGGCCTACGTCGACGACGGCATCGACTTCCTGTCCTTGGTCAAGGGCACCATCGAGAGCGACGCGCACCTGGCCCGCGTGATCCCGGGCATGGGCACGCCGGCGGCGCCGTTCCTGGAGTTCGCCGCGGAGGTGCGCCGACGTACCGACGTGCCGGTCATGCACGCTGCCCGGATCGCCGACGTGGCCACTGCACGTCATGCGGTACGCGAGGGCCTGCTGGACCTGGTCGGGATGACCCGCCCCCAGCTCGCTGACCCCCACCTGGTCCGCAAGCTGGAGAGCGGCGACGAGGACCGGATCCGGCCGTGCGTCGGCGCCAACTACTGCCTGGACTCGATCTACGACTCCGGTGACGCCAAGTGCATCCACAACCCGGCGACCGGTCGGGAACAGACCTTGGTGCACCAGATCACTCCGCGTGCGACGGCCGGACGTCGGGCCGTGGTGGTCGGCGCCGGCCCCGCGGGGCTGGAGGCGGCCCGAGTCCTCGGTGAGCTCGGCCACCACGTCGTGGTCCTCGAGGCCGCGCACGCCCCGGGCGGGCAGCTGCGTCTCGCCGCAGCCTCCCCCCGGCGACGGGACCTCATCGGGATCGTCGACTGGCGGGTGTCGGAGGCCAAGGTCGCCGGTGTGGACTTCCGCTACGGAGTCTTCGCAGAGGTCGCCGACGTCCTGGCTGAGGAGCCCGACCTGGTGGTGGTGGCGACGGGTGGTCGCCCCCACCGCTCCTTCCTTCGCTCGGGTCAGGACCTGGTGCTCGACACCTGGGACGTGATGGGCGGCACCTCGCGGCCGACCGGTGACGTGCTGGTCTACGACGACAACGGCGCCGAGCCCGCCCACGACGCGGCCGAGCTGCTGGCGCGGGGCGGCGCCCGGGTCGAGCTGGTGACCCCCGAGCGGACGCTTGCCCCGGGCGTGGGGAGCATGAACTCCCCGGCCTACCTGCGTGCCTACGCCGAGCACGGTGTCGTGATCACGCTGGCCTACCAGCTGCGTCAGGTCAGCCGCAGTACCGACGGTCGGCTGGTCGCCCACCTGTGGAGCGAGTACGCCGAGTGCGAGGCGCTGCGCGTCGTCGACTCGGTCGTCGTCGAGCAGGGCACGCTGCCGAACGACGAGCTGTACCTCGATCTGGTGCCCGGCTCACGCAACCTCGGTGAGGTCGACCACGACGCCCTGGTCGCCGGACGCCCGCAGACCGTCGCCACCAACCCGGACGGCCGCTACCAGCTGTTCCGGATCGGTGACGCGGTCAGCAGCCGCAACGTGCACGCGGCGATCTACGACGCCCTGCGTCTGTGCCTCGCCATCTGACCCCGACCGGACGACAGGAGACCTCGATGACCGTCCTCGCACACCACGTCACCAGCCACGACGCCGTGGCGCGGATGGCTGCCGCGCGCATTCCCGGCCGGCCTCTGGAGACGCCCTTCTACACCGACCGTCAGGTGTTCGAGACCGATCTGGCCGTGATCTTCGGGCGGCACTGGATCTTCGTCGGCCACGACGCCGAGATCCCGGAGCCGGGCGACTTCCGCACCGTGGAGCTCGGCACCTCCTCGGTGATCCTGGTGCGGGACGACGACGAGGAGGTGCGGGCCTTCCACAACGTCTGCCGGCACCGGGGAGCCCGCCTTCTCGACGGTTCGGGCTCCGTGGGGAACATCGTCTGCGGCTATCACCAGTGGACCTACGGCGTGGACGGCACGCTCCTCCACGCGGGTCAACAGCCGGCGACCTTCGACCGGAGCTGCTTCGGTCTCAAGTCCGTGCACGTGCGCAGTGTCGGCGGGCTCCTCTACCTCTGCCTGGCCGAGGACCCCCCGTCGGACTTCGACGACTATGCGGCCCGGATCGAGCCCTACCTGCGGGCTCACCAGCTGCGTCGCACCAAGGTGGCCGCCCAGATCGACATCGTCGAGGAGGGCAACTGGAAGCTGGTGATGGAGAACAACCGCGAGTGCTACCACTGCGAGAACGGCCATCCCGAGCTCGGCTGCTCGCTGTTCCCGACCTACGGCTACGAGGACGAGACGGTCCCGCCACGACTGCGACCGGCGTTCGACCGCTACGCGGCGGCCGACCAGGCACTGCGTGAGGCCTGTGAGCAGCACGCCCTGCCGTTCGCGCGCGTCGAGGAGCTGTCCGGTCGCGCCACCGGCTTCCGGATCCAGCGCGAGCCCCTGGACGGGGCCGGGGAGTCGTTCACCCCCGACGGCAGTGCGGTGTGCCGTCGCCTTCTCGGCGAGCTCGACACCCCGCGCCTGGGCCGGCTCTCGATGCACCTGCAGCCGAACGCCTGGTTCCACCTCCTCTCCGACCACGCGGTCACCTTCTCGGTCCTGCCGCTGGCCGCGGACCGGACCCTGGTGCGCACCACCTGGCTCGTGCACGAGGACGCGATCGAGGGCGAGGACTACGACGTCGGGGAGCTGACCCACGTGTGGCACCAGACGAACCTCCAGGACGGCTTCTTCGTGGCCCGCGCCCAGGCCGGCGTCAGCAGCCCCGCCTACGAGCCCGGCCCCTACGCGCCCAGCGAGTACCAGGTCGACCTGTTCTGCACCTGGTACGTCGAGCGCCTCCTCGAGCAGGTCGGTCCGTGACCACGGCGGCGTACGTCCCCGCCGAGGTGGCGGGGTTGGCGGACCCGTTCGACGAGGAGCTGGTGTGCACCGCCATCGTGCCCGTGACGCACGACGTGGCGACGTTCGAGCTCGCCTCACCCGGAGGGCGGCTCTTCGGCTTCCGACCCGGCCAGTACCTCACCGTGTCCGTCGACGCTTCCGGCGTACCTCTCGAGCGGTGCTACACGATCTCCTCGGCCCCGACCCGACCGGATTCGCTGGCGATCACGGTGAAGCGGACGCCCGGCGGCCCCGTGTCGAACTGGCTCCACGACCACCTGGAGGTGGGCGGCCGCCTGCGGGTCTCCGGTCCGTTCGGGGACTTCACTCTGGACGCGCATCCCGCGACCCGACACCTGTTCCTCTCCGCGGGGAGCGGGATCACGCCGATGATGTCGATGACCCGGACCCTGCACGACCTGTCCGAACCGCACGACGTCGTGTTCGTGCACAGCGCGCGGTCCCCCGAGGACATCGTGTTCCGGAGCGAGCTCGAGGAGATGCACACCGGCGGCACCGGGATCGCGGTCGCCACGGTCTGCGAGAACGACCCCGGCGACCCGACCTGGCGCGGCCATCTGGGCCGGCTGACGAAGCCGATGCTCGAAGGGCTGGTTCCGGACCTGCTCGAGCGGGAGATCTTCGTCTGCGGACCGCCGCCCTACCTCGACTCGGTCCTCGATCTGCTCGAGCGGGCCGATGTGGATCCGAGGAGGATCCATCGGGAGAGCTTCGTGCTCGGCTCCCCCGCCGCCCCTGTCCTCCCACCCTCCGGTGCCGTACCGACCGGTGTCGCGCGCTACTCCGTGGAGCTGCGTCGCAGCGGCCGGACCGTCGTCTGCGACGGAACGACGACGGTGCTCCAGGCGGCCGCGGACGCCGGGATCACGCTGCCCTCCTCGTGCGGCGAGGGGGTGTGCGGCACCTGCAAGAGCGCGCTCCTGGCGGGCAGTGTCCACATGCAGCACGGCGGCGGCATCCGCCCGCGGGAGATCGCCCAGCAGCAGGTGCTGCTGTGTTGTTCACGCCCTCTCGAGGACCTGGTCGTCGACGCCTGACGGTCAGCCGGCGAGCGAGTCGTCGACCGGGCTCTCCACCAGCGTGAGCACCGGGTCCGGACCCGGAGCCAGATCGGGCTGAGGCTCCGGGGCGAGCACGGCACGTCCCTTGCCGGCGCCCTTGGCGGCGTACATCGCGGTGTCGGCCAGCCGCAGCAGCGCCGTGGCGGTGGCCTCGCGGTCGCTCTCCAGCGCGTCTGCGCGGCGCTCCACGGTGGGGTGCGCGACCGAGCTCTCGTGGTGCGCGATGCCGACGCTGATCGAGGTCCGGACCTGTTCGCCCCGCACCGCGATCGGGTCGATCATCGAGGTGACGATCCGCTCGGCGACCTGGCTGGCGTCACTCGCGGAGTCCAGCAGGACCGCGAACTCGTCGCCGCCGAGCCGGGCCACGGTGTCCGTCGCCCGGACACAGGCCAGCAGCCGCTGGCCGACCACCTGGAGCACGTCGTCGCCGGCCTCGTGGCCGAGCTGGTCGTTCACGAGCTTGAAGTCGTCGATGTCGCAGAACAGCACGCCGACGCTGGCGCCAGGCTTGAGCAGCGCGCGGTCGAGTCGGTCGGCGAAGAGCACCCGGTTGGCCAGCCCGGTCAGCGCGTCGTGCAGCGCCTGCTGCTGGAGCTGGTCGCGTGCCTCGGCGAGCGCGACCAGCAGCCGCTGGTTGTCCACGGTGGCCAGGAACTGCCGGGTCAGCACCAGCACCACCAGCGCGATCCCGAGCGCGAGCTCGACCCGCGGTGTCGTGTCGGCCCTGAGCAGGCTGACGGTCAGCGTCAGGCCGGCGGCGATCAGGGGGACGTAGGGCAGGCCCAGCCGGAACACCGAGGCGCTCGCCACCCGGCGGGTGGTCGGCGCCAGGTGGCGCGGCGCGGCGACCGATGCGTCGGGGCGTACGGCGGACCCCGCGGCGGCCACGAACAGGAACCCGAAGACCCAACCACTGCTGACCAGGTCGGCCGAGGAGTAGGCGCCGAGCGTGGTCAGGTAGACGTAGGCGCTGTCGGCGATCGCGAGACCGCCGAGGCCGAGCACCAGCAAGGTGAGCGTCGTGCGCTCCGTGCCCTTGCCGCGGGCCAGCGCCAGCAGGACGAGCGTGGCCAGGATCAGGTCGCCCACGGGGTAGGCGAGCGAGAGCACCAGCGGCAGCCACCCGTCGGCGCCCTCGGCGACGACCGAGCCCAGCGTCGTCACCCAGGAGAGCACCAGCAGCGAGCCGGCGATGATCGCGCCGTCCATCAGGTCGCGTCCACGGGCGGCGATCTGGTCGCTCTGCGTGCCCAGCCAGATCACGAGACCGACCGCTGCGGCGAGCGGGAAGCCGAGGAAGCCGATGTCGGCCAGCGAGGGGAACGGCACCTCTCGCGCCAGCACCACCTCGTAGTAGCTCCACACGGCCTGTCCGGCCGCCCACGAGCCGGTGCCGATCGCGAGCCAGGTCCAGGCCTGCCGGCGGTGTCCCGTCGTACGACGGGCCGCCAGCGCGCAGCCGACCGCCGCGGCGATCGCGGCGCCGAGCTGGACGCCGTTGCTGATCACGGTGACCGCGAAGTCGGAGAGTCCGGGGAGCCGGAGGACGGCGAGGAACGCGGCGCCGAGCAGCGCCGCGCAGGTTCCGTAGATCCAGCTTCGCATCTGCCCTCCCTGGCAGCTAAGGACCTCAGGGTGACAGCAGGGTGCCGTAATTGTCGCGAATACCCGGAATTACTCAGTCGGCGGCGGTGGCGAGCGCGTCGAACTCGTTCGCGTCGTGCGCGCTGAACATCGTCACCTGGTCGCCGTGGTCGGCGTGGAGGGTGCGCAGCCGTTCCTGGTTGACCAGCCGCTGGAGCTTGTCGCGCTGGGTGAAGGACTGGAACGCCGAGAGCCCCTTCGAGTACGACGGGGGCGTGTCCTTCTCGCCGTGGAAGAAGTAGCTGTCGCCGGCGTGCAGGAGCCAGCCCGACGGGCGTCGTACGGCGACGCCGCAGTGCCCGCGGGTGTGTCCGAGCAATGGCACCAGCAGCACGTCCGATGCAGTTTCAGGGCGAAGCACGCCGACCGAGCCGAACCCGAACCAGTCGTCGCCGGTCACCTGGTGCGCCACCCACGACGGGTTGTGCGCCCACTGCACCTTCTTGTAGCGACCGCGCTCGGCGAGCGCCGGACTCTGCGCGGCAGCCAGCTCGTCGGCGTACACGTGGATGTTGGCGTGCGGGAAGTCACCGATCCCGCCGACGTGGTCGAGGTCCATGTGGGTGAGCACGACGTTGCGCACGTCCTCCGGCGCGAACCCGAGCCCACGCACCTGCGAGATGGCCGTCTCGGCGGGGTCGAGGGCGAGCCCCATCGCTTTCACGAACCCCAGTCCCAGGCGCTTGTTGGGCGCCGCCACGTCTGCGGTGCCGAAACCGGTGTCGACCAGGGTCAGCCCGTGGTCGCCCTCCAGCAGCAGGCAGTGCGCGACCACCCGGGGCGGCGTCACCCGGCCGCCGAGGCTCATCGCCGGCGCCATCGTCGCGCAGTTGAGGTGGTGCACCGTCGTCATGACGCAGATCCTAGAGTGAACGAGTGACCCGCCTCCTGCGTCCGAAGTACTTGGGCGGGCACCTGCTGATGCTGGTCGCCGTGGGGGTCGCGATCGGGCTCGGGCTCTGGCAGCTCCACGCCTGGGAGGTACGACGCGACGCGGCCGCGCAGGACCTCGTCGACGAGAAGCCGAAGGTGCTGACCAGCATCATGGGCGGCGACGACGCGTTCCCGGGCCGCGAGCTCGGCCACCCGGTGAGCTTCAGCGGACGGTGGCTCGACAAGGGCACGGTCTACATCTCCGACCGGGTGCGCGATGGCCGCGACGGCTACTGGGTGGTGAGCCCGCTGCTGGTCGACGGCTCGCGCTCCGCGATGCTCGTGGTCCGCGGCTGGTCAGCGACGCCCGAGGCGGCAGCGCCCGAGGGTCAGGCCGACGTCACCGGCTTCCTCCAGTACGGCGAGGGGTCCGGCGAGGTCGACGACAACCCCGACGACGACGTGCTCCCGGAGCTGCGGATCGGCTCGCTCGTGCAACGGATCGACACCGACCTCTTCAGCGGCTACGTGATCGCGAAGCAGCCCGGCCCCGGCCTGGCCTCGGTCAGCCCGACCGACGTGCCGCAGCCCTCGCAGTTCACCGCGCTCCGCAACCTCCTCTACGCGTTGCAGTGGTGGGTGTTCGGCCTCTTCGCGCTCGTGGTGTGGGTCCGGTGGTGCCGCGACCAGCTGGTGACGAGGCCCCCGGTACCGTCGTCTGCGTGAGAAGGGCCCTGAACCGCTACCGCGTGATGGCCACGGTCGTCGGCGTCCTGCTGATCGTGCTGATCCTGGTCGGCGTCCCGCTGAAGTACCTCGCCACCGACGGCACCGGGCCGCAGCAGGCCGGCGAGTTCATCACGACGTACCTGGGTATCGCCCACGGCTACCTCTACATGATCTTCCTGGTCACCGCGTTCCTGCTCTCGCGTCGGGCGCGCTGGTCGATGCCGTTCACGCTGGTCACGCTGCTCTGCGGCACGGTGCCGGTGCTGAGCTTCTGGGCCGAGCGCCGGGCGACGGCGCGGGTCCGGGCCGAGCACCCGGAGGTCTCGACAGGCTCGACCAGCGAGGGCTCGCCGACCGACGAGCGGGTCTGAGGTGACCGACGGTCGCACCGCCTTCGTCCTCGGCGGTGGCGGGCTGCTGGGTGCGGTCGAGGTCGGCATGCTGCGGGCGCTCCTCGAGCGCGACGTGCGCCCGGACCTGGTCCTCGGCACCTCGGTCGGTGCCCTCAACGGCCTGATGCTGGCCCGTGACCCGAGCCCGGCGGTGGTCGACGACCTGCTCGCCCTCTGGCGCGCCACGTCCCAGAGCCGGGAGGTCTACTCCGACGGTCCGCTGCGCCAGGCCCGCCGCGCCCTGGCGACCGGCACCCACCTGCACGACTCCGAGCCGCTGCGTCAGCGGCTCTTCACCGAGTTCGGCGACACCACGTTCGCCGACCTGGCCGTCGAGTTCCAGTGCTGCGCAGCGAGCATCGAGCGCGCCACCGAGCACTGGTTCACCGAGGGCCGGGTGGTCGAGGCCGTGATGGCCAGTGCCGCTGTGCCCGGCCTGCTGCCGCCGGCGAAGGTCGGCGACGAGCACTTCCTCGACGGCGGCATCGTGAACTCGATCCCGGTCGGGCGCGCTGTCGCGCAGGGCGCCGACCGGGTCTTCGTGCTCCAGGTCGGCCGGATCGACCGACCGCTCACGGTGCCCCGCCGACCCTGGGACGTGGCCCGGGTGTCCTTCGAGATCGCCCGCCGGCACCGGTACTTCCGTGAGATGTCCGAGATCCCCGACGGCGTCGAGGCCCACGTGCTCCCGGCCGGCGGCTCGGCGAGGGACGACAGCCCGCTCGCCTACCGCGACTTCGCGCGGGTCGAGCGCCGCATCGAGGCGTCGTACGACGCGAGCCGGGCGTACCTCGAGGAACACCTCTCGTGATCAAGGCGCTGGTCCGTCGGGTCCTGCTGGCACCGGCCGTGATCGCGCTGACCACGCTGATCTGGACGGTCGCGCCGCTCTGGCTGATCGGCACCGGGATCGCGGCGTCGTTCGTGCCGAAGTGGCTTCGTCCGGTGCGGCTGGTCTGGGTGCTGGTGCTCCACCTCACCCTGGAGAGCATCATCCTGGTCGAGCTGTTCGGGCTCTGGATCGCCAGCGGGTTCGGGCTGTTCATCCGGCGGCCCTGGTTCGAGCGGGTGCACTACGACCTCGCGCAGGCCTACCTCGTGGTGTTCTTCCGCGAGGCGCGGAGGGTGCTGCGGCTCAAGGTGCGCACGATCGGCCCGGCCCCCGACGCCTTCCCCGGCGAGCCGCTGCTGGTGTGCTGCCGGCACGCCGGACCCGGCGACTCGTTCCTGCTGATGTACGCCCTGATGCACTGGTACCACCGAGAGCCCCGGGTCGTCCTCAAGGACACCCTGGCCTGGGACCCGGCGGTCGGGATCATCCTGCACCGGCTGCCGAGCCGGTTCGTGCGGCCGAACCCCGGCGCCGGTGAGGACGTGGAGTCGCAGATCGCCGACCTGGCCCGCAACCTCGACGGGAACGACGCGTTCGTGATCTTCCCGGAGGGCGGCAACTTCACGCCGAAGCGACGCGAGCGGGCGATCCACCGGCTGCGCCGGATGGGCATGGAACGGATGGCGCGCCGGGCGGAGGAGCTCACGCACGTGCTCGCACCGAAGCCGGGCGGACTGCTGGCCGCCCTCGAGGCGGCACCGGAGGCCGACGTGCTGCTGGTCGCCCACACCGGCATGGACCACGTGCTCACGATCCGCGACGTCTGGCACTCGCTGCCGATGGACAAGCAGATCAGCATGGGCTGGTGGCGCGTGCCCCGTGAGGAGATCCCCACGGGGCGCGACGACCAGATCGAGTGGCTCTACGACTGGTGGGAGCGGATCGACGACTGGATCGAGGAGAACCGCCCCACCGACCTGCCGCCGGTGCGAACCGCCCGGCAGCAGGCGGGGTGACGCGGGGCGTCAGTCCTTCGGCGCCTTCGGATCGGGCTCGGCGCTGACGTCGAGCTCCTCGACCGGCGAGTCCGGCGTGGTGACCTCGTGGGACTCCTCACCGGCAGCGGCGTCGGCCACGGCCTCGTCCGGGCTGGCGCCACCGGCGTCATCGGCGAGCGAGGGCGGTGCGGCGGGAGCGGGTGCCGGCGTCGGGGGCACCGGCGCGGGCGCCGGCTGGTACGACGACTGCCAGGCGGTGCTGGTGTCGTCACCCTTGAGCTTCTTGAACAAGAACGCGCCCAGACCTGCCAGGCCGCCGAACAGGACCAGCTTCTTGAGCTTCGAGCCCTTCTTCGGCGGGTCGACATCGCCCTTGACCGCGGCGGCGGTCGCGCGGCCACGTCGCTTGGCCTCGTCGGCGTACGGCTCAGCCTTCTCGGTGGCTGCGGCGACGGCGGCGGTCACGGCGGGCATGACCTCCTTGACGAACCTCTCGCGCGCGTCGGAGACGTACGGCGCAGCCTTCTCACGCGCGTCACCGGCGGCGGCACCGGCCTTGTCGCGCGCGTCCTCGAGGACCGGGGTGATCTGGTCGATCGCGTTCTCGACGTGCGGCTGGATCTTCTCGGCCAGGTCCTCGACCTGGTCCCGAAGGCTCTTCTTGCCCTTCTTGGCGAACATGTCGTCCTCTCGTCTGGGGGGTGTCTCCTCCACCCATCCTGCCCGTCCCCACAGGCGGACGAAACCCCCGCAGGTGTGGCTGCGCTCTGCCGCCATGGGGCGAGGCCTGCGGCCTTGGTCGTCATGGGAAGATCTGATGACCCCCAACGGAAGGCGATCCATGTCGGACATGCAGGCCACGCTGAAGACGAATCGTGGCGACATCGTGCTCAACCTGTTCCCCCACCACGCTCCCAAGACGGTGGACAACTTCACGGGGCTGGCTGACGGCACGAAGGACTACCACGACGACGCGGGCCGCTCCGGTGAGCGCTACTTCGACGGGCTCGGCTTCCACCGGGTGATCGACGGCTTCATGATCCAGGGCGGCTGCCCCCTCGGCACCGGCACCGGCGGACCCGGCTACACCTTCGCCGACGAGTTCCACCCCGAGCTGGGCTTCACCAAGCCCTACCTGCTGGCGATGGCCAACTCCGGCCCCGGCACCAACGGCTCCCAGTTCTTCATCACCGTCACGCCGACCGCCTGGCTGACCGGAAAGCACACGATCTTCGGCGAGGTGGCCGACCAGGCCAGCCGCGACGTGGTCGACGCGATCGCCACCACCGCCACCGCCCGTGGCGACAAGCCGGTCGACCCGGTCGTGATCGAGTCGGTCGAGGTGACCTCCAGCTGAGCACGTCGGCCGAGGACGGCGCCTCCGCGGGACCTCCCGCGGAGCCGCCGGTGTGCTACCGGCACCCGCAGAAGGAGACCTGGATCCGGTGCCAGCGCTGCGACCGGCCGATCTGCCCGGACTGCATGCGTGACGCCTCGGTCGGCTTCCAGTGCCCGGAGTGCGTGAAGGAGGGTGCGAAGAGCACCCGCCAGGGCAAGGCGGCGTACGGCGGCAAACGCCTCTCCGGCAACCCGATGGCCACCACGATCGGCCTGATCGCGGCCAACCTGGTCGTGTTCCTGGCGCTCCGGTCCGGCGGGAACGGCGTCTTCAACGCGGTGACCCTGCTGCCGCAGACCAGCGCCGGCAACACGGGCCTGATCCGCGGGGTGTCCGGGGGGGCCTACTGGCAGGTCATCACCTCGGCGTTCGCGCACTACGACGTGCAGCACATCCTGTTCAACATGCTGGCCCTCTACTTCCTGGGCCCGATGCTCGAGCAGGTGGTCGGCCGGTGGCGCTTCCTGGCGATCTACCTGGTCTCGGCCGTCACCGGCAGCGCGGCCGTGATGCTGCTCAGCAACCCGAACAGCCAGACCCTGGGCGCTTCGGGCGCGATCTTCGGCCTGCTCGGCGCGATGCTGGTGGTGGCCCACAAGGTCGGCGCCGACCTGCGCCAGATCCTGTTCTGGCTGGGCTTGGGCCTCGTGTACTCCGTCTACCGCGCCTCGACCATCTCCTGGGAGGGCCACCTCGGTGGCTTCCTGGGCGGAGTGCTGACGGCCGCGATCGTCGTCTACGCCCCACGTCAGCGCCGGGAGACGCTCCAGTGGACCGGCATCGGAGCCGTGCTGGTGGTGGCTGCGGTGCTGATCGTGGTCCGCGCCAGCGTGCTGGGCTGAGGCTGGTTCGATGTTGCCCCTGCCCCCGAAAGTTATCCCCAGCTGTGCATAACCCTGTGGAGAACTACAGCCGTGTAAGTAGCGACTCGGCGAGTCACTCCCACTTGGTGGCGAACGCGAACCCGACGGCCATGAAGGCGACGCCGAGGACCAGGTTCTTCTGGCCGAGGCTGCGCATCAGCGGGATGTGGGTCTCGGTGCCCACGAAGTAGAAGACCACGACCCAGATCAGGCCGATCAGGAAGCAGCCGAGCATCCCGATCACGACGCCACGGCCGCGGCCGAGGGGGGTCTTCTTGTTCGCGGCGATGATCAGGCCGAGGAAGACCAGGCCGAAGCCGATCAGGAAGTTGTAGCCGGCGAGGTCTGCCATCAGCGGGATCGGGTCCGACGGCTTGGGCAGACCGCTCGCCTTGTCCCAGGTGGCGGCGTCCATCGCGACGTTGATGTAGACGACGATCCAGACGATGCCGATCACGACCAGCGCGGCGGCCAGCACGCAGCGCGGGATGGACGTCTCGTACCCGCTCATGCCTCGCAGCTCGGTCTGGCGGGAGCGGGGCTTGGACACGGAGAACTCCTCTGAGCGGTGGTGCAGGGGGTGGGGAACTGTCGGATAGCGTAGACAACGGCCACGCTGACGCAGGAGACGCCCCATGAAGACGCCCGACGAACCGTCGCCCCAGGTGGGCACCGGCAGCGGTCTGCGGCAACCCTTGGTCCAGCACCTGAAGCGTACGGCGCGCCGACCCTGGCCGTGGCTGGCCGTCGCCGCGTTCGCGATCGCGGGTGGCCTGTTCGTGACCAGCTCGATCGACGCCCAGGGCAGCGACCTGCGTGCGGCCAGCGTCACCGACCTGAGCACGCTCGTCCGCGGGCAGCGCTCCGACACCGACGCGCTCCAGCAGCGGGTGGCCGACCTCAACGACGAGGTCAACACGCTCTCGCGCGGTGTGGGCGACAACCAGGTGACCAAGATCCAGCGGCGGGCCGACGAGCTGCGCGGCCCCTCGGGGCTCCGGCCGGTCGCCGGCCCGGGGGTGACCGTGGTCCTCGAGGACGCTCCCCAGGAGGTGCTCGACCGGGCCAGCGTGGACGGCGAGCCGCCGGGCGACACCCTGGTCGTCCACCAGCAGGACATCCAGGCGGTGGTCAACGCGCTCTGGCTCGGTGGCGCCGAGGCGATCTCGATCATGGACCAGCGGATCATCACCACCACCGGCATCAAGTGCGCCGGCCCGACCGTGATCCTGCACGGCGTGCCGTACTCCCCGCCGTACAGGATCGAGGCGGTGGGCGACCCGGCCGACCTGCTCGCGGCGCTGGACGACTCGGACTACATCGACGCCTACCGCACCGTGGCCGACCGCTACGGCCTCGGCTACGACGTGTCGGTCGCCAACCAGGTCGCGGTGCCGGGCTACGAGGGCACCCTCGAGCTCCGCTACGCGCGGGCCCTCACCACCAGTTAGGGCGTCGTCGGGCTCGGTGAGGGTGTGCCGCTCGGCGTCTCGGTGGGGGACGGCGACGCCGAGGGCGAGGGCGCCTCGAACGCCGAGACCACGATCGTCACGGTGCGGCCCTTGTCCTCCTCGCTGCCAGCCTTCGGGCTCTGGTCCAGGACGGTGCCCTTCTTGGACTCGGTGGTCGAGTCCCGCACCACGCTGACCTCGAAGCCGGCGTCCTTGATCAGCTTGCGGGCCTCGTCCTCGGTCTTGCCGACCACGTCGGGAACGGTTTCCGGGCCGTCGGAGAAGAACAGCGTGACCGAGGACCCGTCGGCGACCTTGGTGCCGGGCGAGGGATCCATCTCGACCACGTCGTCCTTGGGCTCGTCGGAGTCCTTCTGCTTGAGCTGCACGTCGAGCCCGAGCGCCTTGATCTGGTCGGCGGCGCTGTCCTTGTTGCTGCCGATCAGGTCGGGCACCTCCTGCTTGGGCTTGCCCTGGGAGATCGTGAGGTCGATCCGGGTGTTCTCGTCGACCTTCTCGCCGGCGTCGGGGTTCTGGCCCATCACCTGACCCTTGGGTACGTCGGGACTCGAGTCCTGTCCGACCTGACCGACGCGGAGACCGGCGTCGGACAGGGCGCGCTCGGCCTCGGTCTGGGTCATCCCGGCCAGCGAGGGCACGACCTCCTGGGCCGGCCCGTTGTCGAGCAGCTTGGGCACCAGGAAGACACCGGCGACCAGGATCGCGAGGACCAGCAGCACCAGCAGGACCAGCAGGCTGCGGTTCCGCTTCTCCGGCTCGTCGTCCCCGTCGTCGAGCCGCTGGGCGACGCCGGTCGGGCGGTCGGCGGGGAGGAACGTGGTCTCCTCGATCGGCACGGGCACCGGGATCGGCGCCTGCACCGGCTTGCCGGCCAGGTAGCGGTCGATGTCGGCCCTCATCGCGGCAGCGCTCTGGTAGCGCTCCGGCAACGGCTTGGCCAGCGCCTTCATCACGATCGCGTCGACCTCGGGCGGCAGCTCGTCGTCGATCGTCGAGGGAGGCGAGGCCTGCTCGCGCACGTGCTGGTAGGCGACCGCGACCGGGCTGTCGCCCACGAACGGCGGCCGCCCGGTGAGGAGCTCGTAGAGCAGGCAACCGGTGGAGTAGACGTCGCTGCGGGAGTCGACCGACTCCCCGCGGGCCTGCTCGGGAGAGAGGTACTGCGCGGTGCCCACCACGGCGGCGGTCTGGGTCATCGTGTTGTGCGCGTCGGACATCGCCCGGGCGATCCCGAAGTCCATCACCTTCACGTCGCCTGCCGGGGTCAGCATCACGTTGCCGGGCTTGATGTCGCGGTGGATGATCCCGGCCCGGTGGCTGTAGTCCAGCGCGGCCAGCACGCCGGAGGTGATCTCGAGAGCACGCTCGGGCAGGATCTTCCGGCCCTCGCGGATGATGTCGCGCAGCGTGCGGCCGGCGACGTACTCCATCACGATGTAGGGCTGGGCGACGTCGGTGCCGTCGGAGGACATCTCCTCGCCGGTGTCGTAGACGGAGACGATCGACGGGTGGTTCAGCGACGCCGCCGACTGGGCCTCGCGCCGGAACCGGGCCTGGAAGGTGGGATCACTGGCCAGGTCGGTGCGGAGCCGCTTCACCGCGACGGTGCGCCCGAGCCGGGCGTCGGTGCCCTTGCGGACCTCGGCCATGCCGCCACGTCCGAGCAGGTCTCCGAGCTCGTAGCGGCCGCCGACACGTTGTGGAGTCGTCACTTCTTCTTTCCCTTGCCGGGCTGCTTCTTGTCGGAGTGCTTCTTGCCGGGGTCCTTCGAGGGCGCCGACTTCTCGGGCCTGTCCCAGACGGTCAGCGTGATCGGCTCGTCCACACTCACCTCTCCGGTGGGCGAGATGCTCGCAACGGTGCCCTCGGTGCCGTCGCCGTTGTTCTGGCGAGCCGTGGTGCGGACCTCGGCGTAGCCCAGGTCGTGGAGCTGCTGGGTGGCCCGGTCGGCGTCCATGCCCTCGTAGTCGGCCGGGTCGATCGTGTGCACGTCGGCGGTCGCGGACACCCGGGGCGACGGGCTGGTCGTGGCGCTCCTGCTCGTGGGGGCGCTGGCGGTGGCGCTGGCGCGGGGTGTGGCGCTCGGGCTCTTCGCCGCGGGGGAGGGCGAGTCGTTGCCGTCGACGCCGCCGGCGAGCACGGCGGTGACCAGCAGGATCACGCCGAGCACGGCCAGCGCCGCCAGCGGCCACCAGGCCGGGAGCCGTCGCCGGTCCTCGGCGGGTGGATCGGCGGGCGGCGGCTCTGCCGCCGTCGGCGGAGCCTGGCTGAGGACCGCGGTCGGGGGAGCCATCGCCTGCGTCGCGTCGGCGGGCACCGCGGCTGCGGCCGGAGCCCCGTCGAACACCGAAGCAGGCGCGCCGAGGGCCGCTGCGAAGGCGGCGGCGTCGAGGTAGCGCGCGGCGGGGTCCTTCGACAGGGCGCGCCGGGTGACGGCGGCGAGGTCGTCGGGGATGCTGTCAGGGAGCTCGGGCATCGGGGAGCGGAGGTGTGCCAGGGCGGTCGCGATCGGGGTGTCACCGACGAAGGGACGGCGCCCGGTCAGGCACTCGAACAGCACCACGCCGAGCGCGTAGACGTCGCTGGCCGGCGTCGCGACCTTGCCCTCGGCCTGCTCGGGCGAGAGGTAGTGCGGGGTGCCGAGCACCTCGCCGGTGCCGGTCAGCGCGGTCGAGTCGGCGGCGCGGGCGATGCCGAAGTCGGTGACCTTCACCCGGCCGGCCGGGGTGACCAGCAGGTTGGCCGGCTTGACGTCGCGGTGCACGATCCCGGCCGCGTGCGCCGCGGCCAGCGCCTCGGCCGCCTGCCGGATCAGGTCGCGCACCTGGTCGGGATCCATCGGCCGGTCGGACCGGATCAGCTCGGAGAGCGGTCGCCCGTCGACCAGCTCCATCACGAGGTAGGGCCGGCTGCCGTCGGCGGTCTCGTTCTGGCCGAAGTCGAAGACGGTCGCGATGTTGGGGTGGTGCAGGGACGCGGCGTGCTTCGCCTCGTTGGCGAACCGCTCCCGGAAGCGAGGGTCGTCGGCGTACTCCCGCTTGAGCAGCTTCACCGCGACCTCACGACCGAGCACGGTGTCCCGCGCCCGCCAGACCTCGCCCATCCCCCCGGTGGCGATGCGGTCCTTCATCTCGTAGCGGGACGAGGTCTCAGGGTCGGGCGTCACTTGATCACCGACTCCATCACGGACCGCGCGATCGGGGCCGCGAGGCCGTTGCCGGAGATCGCGTCGCGGGCGACGCCGGCGTCCTGCACCAGCACGGCGACGGCCACCTTGGGGTCGTCGGCGGGAGCGAACGACACGAACCAGGCGTACGGCGCACGACCGGTGGCGCTCTGGGCGGTGCCGGTCTTGCCGGCGACGCGGACCCCCGGGATCTGCGCCGAGACCGCGGTGCCGCGGTCGACGACGCCGACCATCATCTCGGTGAGCTGGCGTGCGGTGGCCGGGCTGATCGCCTTGGAGAGCTCGTCCGCGTCGGTCTTCTTCAGCACGTCGAGGTCGGGCGACTGCACCTCGTCGACGAGGTAGGGCTTCATCACCTTGCCGCTGTTGGCGACGCCGGCCACCACCATCGCCATCTGCATCGGGGTGGCGCGCACGTCGTACTGCCCGATCGCGGACAGCGCGCGGAACGCGGGGTCGAGCTCGTTGCGGCCGGGAGGCGGGTCGGAGTAGTGGCTGATCGCCTGCTTGGTCAGCGAGTCGTCGAGCTCGGTGAAGTAGCGGTCGCCGAAGCCGTAGGCGTCGGCCTGCGCGCGCATGTCCTGCTCGCTGACCTTGAGCCCGAGCCAGCCGAACGCGACGTTGCAGGAGACCTCGAGGGCGCGGGCGAGGGTGATCTTGCCGCCGCCGCAGGAGGAGCCGTTCTCGTTGGGGATCGGACGGCCGTTGGGCACGTCGAGGCTGGTGCCCCCGGGCACCTTCGAGTCGGGGTTGAACCGGTCGCGGTCCATCGCGGCGGACGCGGTCACCAGCTTGAACGTCGAGCCGGGCGGGAGCGTCTCCTCGATCGCGCGGTTCTGCAGGGGTCCGGAGGTCTCGTCCTGGAGCTTGCCCTTGGTGCGGCCGGCGGCGGCGAAGTCGTGGGTGGCCAGCTTGTTGGGGTCGTACGTCGGGCTGGAGACCATCGCCAGGATCTTGCCGGTGGCCGGCTCGAGCGCGACCACGGCGCCCTTGACGTTGGTGCCGAGCTTGCGCAGCCCGTCGAACGCCGCCTGCTGGGCCTTCGGGTTGATCGTCAGGGTGACGTTGCCGCCCTTGGGGTCGTCGTTGCCGAACAGGTCGATCACCCGGTTGACGAACAGCGAGGAGTCGCTGCCGGAGAGGATCGAGTCCTGGTTGGCCTCGACCCCGCCGAGCCCGTAGTCGCGGGAGAAGTAGCCGGTGATCTGGGCGTACTGCGGGCCTTTCGGGTAGACGCGCTGGAACTTGTAGCGGTCCTTGGACTTCACGCTCTCCGCGATGGCGTTGCCCTGCACCAGGATCGCGCCGCGCTCGCGCGAGAACTGCAGGTCGCGCACCCGGCGGTTGTCGGGGTGGGCGCTGAGCGAGGAGAGGTCGTCGGCCTGCCAGTACTGGAGGAACGTCGCGTTGGCGAGCAGCGCCACGAAGAGCAGCATGCAGAAGACGCTGAGGTTGCGGATCGGCTTGTTCATCGCAGCGACACCACCTGGGTCGCGTCGCTGTCGTCGTCGTTGGCGAACAGCTCAGGGGGTGGACGTCGGGCCTGGTCGGAGATCCGCAGCAGCAGCGCGATGATCGCCCAGTTGGCGACCAGCGAGGACCCGCCGTACGACAGGAACGGTGTGGTCAGGCCGGTCAACGGGATCAGCCGGGTGACGCCGCCGATCACCACGAAGACCTGGATCGCGAACACCACGCCGAGGCCGGTGGCGATCAGCTTGCCGAACCCGTCGCGGCAGACCAGCGCGGTGCGCAGCGAGCGCTCCACGATCAGTCCGTAGAGCAGCACGACCGCCATCACGCCGGTCAGCCCGAGCTCCTCGCCCAGCGAGGGGAGGATGAAGTCGGAGAAGGAGAGCGGGGTCAGGTAGGGGCTGCCCTGGCCGAGGCCACGGCCGACGAGTCCGCCCCAGGCCATGCCGTACATGCCCTGGATCAGCTGGGACGCGCTGTCCACGTGGCCGAACGGGTCGAGCCAGCCCTCGACGCGCACCTTCACCTGGCCGACGAAGAGGTAGCCCAGGTAGGCGCCGGCGGAGAACATCAGGGTGCCGATCACCAGCCAGCCCGGCCGCTCGGTGGCGACGTAGAGCATCACCAGGAAGATGCCGAAGAACAGCAGTGAGGAGCCGAGGTCGTTCTGGAAGACCAGGATGCCGAGGCTGATCAGCCACATCGCCAGGATCGGGCCGAGGTCGCGACCACGGGGCAGGTCGACGAAGAGCAGCCGCCGCCCCGCCAGCGCCAGGGCGTCACGGTGCTGCACCAGGTAGCCGGCGAACGCGATCACCAGCAGCACCTTGGCCACCTCGCCCGGCTGGAAGCTCATCGGACCGATGCCGATCCAGATCCGGGCGCCGTTGATGTTCTTGCCGATGCCGGGGATCAGCGGCAGCAGCAGCAGCGCTATCGCGGCCAGCCCGGAGGTGTAGGTGAACGCCTGCAGCCGGCGGTGGTCGCGCAGCAGCACGAGCACGGCGACGAAGAGCAGCACCCCGATGGTCATCCACATCAGCTGGGGCCGGGCGTAGGAGTGGGCGTCGGGGTTGTTCACCTCCGCGGCGTGGTCGATCCGGTGGATCATCGCCAGGCCGAGCCCGTTGAGTGCGGAGACGACCGGCAGCAGCACCGGGTCGGCGTACGGCGCCGTGAACCGGATCGTGACGTGGCAGCCGATGATCAGCACGGCCAGCCACCCGCCGTACCCGATGATGTCGGCCGGCACCGTGCCCTCGGTGCCGAGGCCGACGGCGGCGTAGGCGCCGATCCCGACGATCAGCGACAGGATCAGCAGGAACAGCTCCGCGCCCCGCCGCTGGCGGTGCACGAAGCCCATGAACGAGCCCTCGCTGGCGACGTTGGTCATGGCGTCGAGTCACAGGGGTCGGGCGACGAGGTGGCCGTGCCGCTGGGCGACGGGCTGGACGTCGGGCTGGCGGACTTGCTGGCGGACTTGCTGGCCGAGGGCTTCCTGGTGCCCGACGCGCTCGGCTTGCGGGTCGACTTCGGCGTCGCGGTGGCGGACGGGCTCGGGGACGCACTCGGGGATGCACTCGGGCTCGCCACCGCGGTCGAGCAGTCGGCCGAGGTCTGGAGCCGGGCCACGATGTTGCGGGCGTCCTCGAGGTTGCGGGCGCCGATGCCGTCACGCACCTGGCGCTGGGTGAAGTCGGGCAGGTCGGTGACCTGGACCTCGCTCGGCTGGTAGACGCGGTGCAGGGCGACCACCGGCACCTGCGCCTGGACGCCGCGGTAGATCGCGACCGTGTCGCCGTCGGGGGCGACGTAGTACTGCTTCTGGGTCCAGGCGTAGGCCGTCGAGCCGCCCAGCCAGAGCAGGACGCCGACCACTCCGAGCACCACGATCCGCCGCAGCCACGCGAAGCGGCGGGGTGCGCGCGGGGCGTAGCGCAGCTCCTCGGGATCGACGTCGCTGCCGGCCTCCGCGGGCACCGGGTCGAGCTCGCCGGTGTCGTGGCGCCGCATCGCGCGCAGCTTGCGGCTGCTCAGTCCCTTGCGCTTCTCGGCGGCCGCACCCACGACGATCGGGCCGAGCGCCATCGGACCGGTCTCCTCGGGGTCCTCGTCGTCCGCGTCGATCACGTCGGCCACGACCACGGTGATGTTGTCGGAGCTGCCGGCCTCGAGCGACTCCCGGATCAGCTCGACCGCGGCGTTCTCCACGGTGCCGCTGCCCAGGATGCGGGCGAGGTCGGTGTCTGCCAGGACGCCGCTGGCTCCGTCGGAGCAGAGGAAGATCCGGTCGCCCACCTGGAGGTCGACCAGGAACAGGTCGGGCTCCGGCTCGTGCTTGCCGTCGACCGCCCGCAGGATCAGGTTGCGGTGCGGGTGGACCCGGGACTCCTCCTCGGTGATCCGGCCCTCGTCGATCAGGCTCTGGACGAAGGTGTGGTCCTTGGTCAGCTGGCTGATCGCACCGCCGCGGAACAGGTAGCCGCGGCTGTCGCCGACGTGACCGACGCCGAGCCGGGTGCCGTCGAAGATCGCGGCCGTGACCGTGGTGCTCGTGCCGTCGAGCTCGGGGTGCTGCTCGACCAGCGCCGCGATCTGGCGGTGGGAGCGCTCGATCGCCTCGGTCAGCGCGCCCTGGAGGTCGTTGCCGGGCGGCGTGTCGAGGGTGCGGAGCTCGCCGATCGCCGTGCTGCTGGCGACGTCGCCGCGGGCCGAGCCGCCGACCCCGTCGGCGATCGCGAGGAAGTGCTCACCGGCGTAGCCCGAGTCCTGGTTGTCCTTGCGCACCCGGCCGACGTCGGAGAGCGCTGTGTAGCGCAACCGGAGGCGGCCGGTGGCGACGGTGGTCGGGTCACCCTGGGTCTGGTCGGACATCGGCTACTTCCGCAGTTCCAGGATCGTCTTGCCGATCCGCACCTGACTGCCCAACGTCAGGGTCGTGGGCTGCGTGATCCGGGTGGTGCCGACGTAGGTGCCGTTGGTGGAGCCGAGGTCCTCGACGTACCACTGGTCGTCGTTGGCGGCGATCCGTGCGTGCCGGGTGGAGACGTAGTCGTCGTCGAGCCGGATCGCCGCGTCGGTGCCGCGCCCGATCAGCAGCGGCGCCCGCTCGAGGGACACCGTCTCGCCACGGTTGGCGCCCTCGACGATGGTCACGTTGACCGGCGAGCCGCGGCGCGGCTTGGCGCTCTTGCGGCGCTGCTGCCGGGTCGGCCGCTTGTCGGCGGCCTCCTGCCGGGCGGCGCGGGCGCCGAACATGTCGGAGCGGATCACGGACACGGCCGAGAGCACGAAGATCCAGAGCACCGCGAGATAGGCGAACCGGATCAGCAGCAGGGTCAGCTCAGACACCAGCAGCTCCCCGTCCCGGTCCGTCGGTCTCGATCAGGTGGAGGGTCAAGGTCGTGTTGCCGATCCGGATCGTCGCGCCGTCGGCCAGGACGGCCGACTCGGTCTTGCGGCCGTTGACGCTGATCCCGTTGGTGGAGCCGAGGTCGTGCACGCTGACGTGCGGTACGCCGGCGTTGTCGTCGACGCGGATCTCCGCGTGGCGGCGCGAGACGCCGGGGTCGGTGATCCGCAGGTCGGCGTCGTTGCCGCGACCGATCACGATGCCCGGTGGCATCAGCGGGTGGCGCTTGCCGTTGACCTCGACCATGGCGCTGGCGCGTCGTACCTGCGTGTCGGAGGGGTCGCCGTCCGGTGTGCTGACGCTGCTGATCGCCTGGCTGCGCACCCGGAACCGGCCCGTGGTCAGCTCCTCGGAGGGCTCGAGCTCGATCATCACCGGTCCGGTGAAGACGTAGGACTGCTGCGAGGCGTGGTCGCGGAGCATCGCGGTCAGCTCGCTGGTGAGCTTGGGGCCGAGGCCCTGGAGCCGCTCGAGGTCCGTCGCGGAGAGCTCGACGTGGAACTTGTTGGGCACCAGCCGGCGGTCGCGGCTGAGGATCTGCGCGGAGTTGTCGATCTCGCGGTTGAGGGCCGAGGAGATCTCGACCGGCTGGACCGCGCTGCGAAACGTACGTGCGAAGACGCCGGAGATCATCTGCTCGAGGCGGTCCTCGAAGCGGCGAAGCCCGCCCATGGATCCTCCTCGTGTCTGCGAAAGCCCCGTCGACCCTCCCATGGCCGCTTCGATCCTAGCCAACCTGCCCCCTCCGGTTTGGGCGCCGCCACCCGTGTGCGTTAGCCTTTCGCTGCTTCTCGCGCGAGTGGCGGAATAGGCAGACGCGCACGGTTCAGGTCCGTGTGCCCGAAAGGGCGTGGGGGTTCAACTCCCCCCTCGCGCACGACGAGCCCCCGGTCTGACCGGGGGCTTTGTTCGTTCTCCGGGCTCCGGGCTCCGGGCACGAGTCTCGACCCGAACCCGGGGTCAGCACCGCTGTGGCCCACCGTCCGGTGCCCGCGGTAGCTGCCCGCGCCCCAGCCGAGCCCGGCCGCCTCCTCCCAGGGTGGCTGACCCACCGGCACCACCGGCCGCCACATCAGGTCGAGCTGGGGGCGTGACGCCGGGTGTAGGGACAGGCGCCGTCAGGCACGGCCAGCGGCATCCCGACGTGCGGGCACGCGGCCAGTTACGTGCTCACGCACGGATGGATCCGGTCCGGACTGCTGCGCGTCGTGTTCCTCGGCGATCGCCACGCGAGGTGCTGGGCGCGATGGTCACCCACGGCCGGCGCGGGGAGAAGCAGGTGCTGCCGATCAACGTGGTGCTGTACGTGCTCGCGGTCGCGGTGGCCGTGATCAGGTTCGGTCAGCTCTGAGGCGCAACCGTCAACCGCTGCTGTGGTGCACGCACAGGACGTTGCCGTCCGGGTCCTTGAACCAGGCGGCGGTGTCGGTGCCCATCGTCGCGACGTGGTCGACGGTCGTCAGCCCGGGCACGTCGTAGTCCTCGAAGCCGACGCCGCGCTGCTCGAGGTCGTGCACCTCGCCCGCCACGTCGTCGACCTCGAAGCTCATCGCCGTGCTCGGCGACGGGGTGGCTTCCGGTCGCGGCAGCAGGACCAGCGTCGAGCCGCCGCCGAGGGCGTACGTCGGAGCCCCTTCTTCGTTGGTTCCCGTGTAGTCGAGACCGAGCATCTCTGAGTAGAACTTCTTCGCGCGGTCGGGGTCGGTGACCGGGAGCATCATCGCGACCGTGCTCGTTGCCAGTGACATGAGCACCTCCGGGTGTTGGTTCGGACCTTCCGAGGCTCCTCCCACACCCCCCGTGCCGCAATCCCGGAGTGGACCAGTGCGGCACACTGGACGACATGAGCATGTCGTCACGGATGCCGGTCACGAACCCGCTGAAGCTCGAATTCCCGCAGTCGCTCGCGGTGTACGACGAGTACGCCCAGGCGCAGAAGGCCGTGGACTTCCTCTCGGACAACAAGTTCCCGGTCGAGCAGTGCATGATCGTCGGCACCGACCTCAAGCGGGTCGAGCGCATCACCGGTCGGCTGACCTACAACCGCGTCGCACTCGGCGGTGCCCTGTCCGGGCTCTGGCTCGGCCTGTTCGTCGGGATCATCTTCGCGATGTTCACCGAGGGCAACGCCCTGGCCCGGATCCTGTCGACGGCCCTGATCGGCCTGTTCTTCGGCATCCTCTGGGCGATCGCGGGCTACGCCGCGACCCGCGGTCAGCGCGACTTCTCCTCGGTCACCTCGGTGGTCGCCACGAAGTACGAGGTGCTGGTCGAGCACAAGTCCGCCCAGCAGGCGCGCGAGCTGCTCGGCCAGCTCAAGGGCGGGCTGCCGGACCCGTTCGCCTGAGCCGTGCCACGGTGGCGAGACGGCGTCGGAGCTCCGTGAGGCGCCGTTCGGGGAGATCCCGAGCACCGTGGCTCTGACCGGCAAGGTCGGTCGGCCCCCCGTGGGATCAGTGTTTGGCGACCTAAAGCATGACCTTGCTCGGGACGTCGTACAGCTTGGCTGCTGGGACGACCTAAACGTATGACGTCCCGCCCCATGCGCGCGATGTCGTCGGCAGATCGGTGAGCCCTGGGTTTCTCTGGGCGTCGTTGCGGCCGGGGACAGCGGTGCGTGGTGATCAGCTGGCGAGCGTCAGGCTCGAGAGGTAGAACTCGATGTCGGTGACCTGGCCGGTGCCGGGTGGTTGGGGTGGTTCGGAGCGGTAGGTGTGGCCGGTGGGGGTGGTGATCAGCACCCGGTGTCGGCGGGTGGGGCCGGGGTCGGCGCGGACCCACCAGTCGGCGGCTTCCTTGGCGTAGTTGCAGCGCTCGCAGAGTCCTTGACCGTTGTCTCGGGTGGTCTCGCCGCCGCGGGCGAGTGGGACCGGGTGGTCGAGGTGTCTGATCGGGGCGTCGCACCAGGGGGTGCGGCAGGTCCGGTCGCGGGCCACGAGGAGCCGGCGCAGGGTGCCCCGGAAGGGGCGGCGCCGGGACTCGATCCCGACCAGGTCACCTCCGCCGCTGCCGCCGCTGCCGCCGCTGGTGGGGGTGGTGGTGTAGAGGCGGCGGACCCAGGCGCGGTCGGCCTGACCGATGATCCGGCGCCCGAGCCAGGCCGGGACCGGCCCGTGTCCGGTGAGCTCGTCGCCGAGCTGGCCCGGCTCGTCGTCGCCGCCGAAGACCGCACGGTCGGTCATCACCAGCTGGATCTCGACCGGCGTGCCGGTCGCCTGTTCGCGGCCGGTGACCCGCGAGACCAGGGTGTCGGCCATGATCTGGTTGCGGCTGCGTCCGCCACTGGCGCCGGTGCCGATCAGCGACTCGGCGTGCCTGCGCAGCGTGGCGTAGACCTCGACGCCCTGGGCGAGCGGCAGGGCACCGGTCAGGTAGCTCATCGCATCGGGTGCCGGGCGGACCGTGACGCACCGCTGGGACTGGGCTCGGGTGGTGCGCCTGATCAGGGCGTGCGGGTCGAGCCGGTAGCCGGCCTCGCGGGCCCGGTGGGCGACCTGCCGGTCGCCGAGTCCGGCCAGCTCGGGGCCGACCTGGGCGTCGACTGCGACCCGGTCCTCGCGGGAGAGCTCGGCGGTCTCCCGGGCCATGATCGTGGCGCGCCACTCGGTGGTCTCACCACGGGTCAGCGCGGCCAGGGTGTGCGGCATCTCGGCGACCAGGGCCTTGGCCAGACCCAGGTGCCGGGCACCCTGGAACGGGCTCTCCCGCCGGGCCAGCGCGACCTGGGCCGCGATCCCCTGACCCTGCGCCGCGGCCGGCAGGCCGCGCTCAGACGCGCGCCGACGTTGGCTGCTTGTCGAACGCCACCGTGACCTTGGCCTGGGCCGCGGCAGCCGCCGCCTTGAGCCGTTCGAGAAGCCCGAGCAGGTCGATCCGCTCGGCGTCGTCGAGGTCCGCACCATCCAGACGCGCCAGCTCGGCGAGGGCGGCACCGAGATCCGAGCAGTCGAACATGTGTTCGATTCTACGCCCTCCAGCCACTCCCCACAAGGGCTGTGTGGAGGCTGTGCATCTCAGTCGCCGTAGTAGCGGCCGACCTCGCGGTGCGCGTGGATCACCTGGTCGACCAGCTGCCGCTTTGTGCTCTGGTACGACGCCGGCAGGGGCTTGCGACAGGCATCGCCGCGACAGTCCTTGTACTCCCACCACAGCTCGTCGAGGTCGCGCTGCACCGTCGCGTACGACGGGTCGCCGATCCGCGACTCCAGCTCGAGCGGGTCGGTGACCAGGTCGTAGAGCTCGCGGTCACCGTTGGCGTAGCGGACGTACTTGTAGCGCCCGGTGCGGATGCCGATCTCGGTCAGCCCGGTGTCGAAGCCCTTCACCTTCTTGTGCACGTCTGGGAGCAGGCCCTCGGTCAGCATCGGATAGTTCCAGCCGCGGTCGGCGCCGTACAGCAGCCCCGCCTTGGACTCCCCGTCCATACCGGGCAGCGTGCCGCCCGCGATGTCGAGAATGGTCGCGGTCAGGTCGAAGGTCGTCACCGGCGCGTAGCGCACCCCGTGCGAGACCCCCGGCCCGGCGACCAGCAGCGGCACGTGGATCACCGGCTCATGGGGCTTGATCTTGCCGAGCCGCTGCCGGTGCTCGCCGGTGTAGTAGCCGTTGTCGGAGGTGAACATGATCAGCGTCTTGTCGAACTGCGCGGTGTCCTTGAGCTTCTGCACGATCCGGCCGAACTCCACGTCCCAGGCGTAGAGCGACTCCGCGCGCTGCCGCTCGGTGTCGCGCAGCCGGGTGTTCTCCTCCGGCGTGGTCTCCAGGAACTTCGAGATGTTCTTCGGCTTGTCGGTGACGTCGGCCTCGCTCGGACCGTGGGCTCGCGTGCCCGGCGCCCTGGTGAGGCTCGTGTTGAAGCGGCCCTTCACCCAGCCGGGTCGGGCCGGCGTCCCGAAAGCCTGCACCCGCCCGTCGGCCTCCGTGTAGGGCGCCGGGTCGTCGGACTCCACCGGCCCACCGTGGTGCGGGGCCACCGGCGTCACCCACAGGAACCACGGCTTGCCGGACGACTTCCGCTCGGCGCCGTACCCGCCGACGAGCTCGATCACCTCGTCGGCGACCACGGTCGAGGAGTACTGCCCCGGGTGCGCCACCGGCGTCCCGTTGATGTTCTGCGTGAACGAGAAGTAGTCGTAGGTGTTGCCCTGGTACGGCGAGCCGGCCGGCCAGATCGTGTCCAGCCCTGCCATCCAGTCGGTCCAGCCGGCGGGCACGTAGTCCACGGACGACTTGCCCGTGACCCGTGAGGGCATCACGCCGTACTTGTTCAGGTACTTGCCGACCATCGCGGTCTGGTAGCCGACGTGGTCCAGCGAGGTCGCGATCGTGCGGCTGTCGTCGATCGCGCCGAAGCCGTAGGGCGCCTCGTGGAAGAGCACGTGGTGGTTGTGCGAGTACTGGCCGAGCAGGAAGGACGTGCGGGCCGGGCAGCACAGCGGGTAGGGCGAGAACGAGTTGGTGAAGCGCAGCCCGCGGTCGCGCACGTAGCGCTGGACGTTGGGGAGGTACTGCACCTCGTCCCAGCGCATGTCGTCCATCATCACGACCATCACATTGGGTCGTCGTGTCGCCTGCGTCGTGCGAGCAGGCTTCTTCGTGACGTGCTTCGAGGCCGGTCGCGGGGCCTCCGAGCGCACCGCCTGGCCGGCCAGGGAGGCACGGTGCGACACCGGCGCGGCTCGGTCGTGACCGTGGACGCCGACCAGCGACAGCGCGACGAGCAGCACCGCGGAACCCGCGATGCCGGTGCGCACCAGCCGTGCGCGTCTGGCCCCCGACAGCATGCGAGAAGCATGAGGTGGGGCCGAGGGTCGCGCGGGTCGCCGCGCCGAAGTCCGCGACGGGGTCTACAAGATCAGTCCAGATACATCGGGGGCTCGTCGTCAGTCGAGGTGGCTCATCGACGCAGCTCCGACGATGCCGGCGAGGTTCTTGAGGGTGGCCCCGACGATCTCGGTCTCGATCTCGATCAACGGCAGGAACTTGTCGGCCTTCTTGCTGACCCCACCTCCGACCACGAACAGGTCGGGCGAGAACAGCTTCTCCAGCGTCCGGTAGTACGTCGTGAGCCGCTCGGCCCACTCCGCCCAGCTGAGGTCGTCGCGCTCGCGGGCGCTGGTGGCGGCCCGCTTCTCGGCGTCGTAGCCGTCGATCTCGAGGTGCCCGAGCTCGGAGTTGGGCACCAGCACGCCGTTCCAGAGCAGGGCGGAGCCGATGCCGGTGCCGAGCGTGGTCATGATCACCAGGCCGTCGCGACCCTTGGCCGCGCCGTACTGCATCTCCGCGTGCCCGGCCGCGTCGGCGTCGTTGAGCACGTGCACCGGCCGGCCGAGCCGCTCGGTGAGCAGGGCGTCGGCGTCGACGCCGATCCAGGACTTGTCGATGTTGGCGGCGGAGAGCACCACGCCTCGTCGTACGACGGCCGGCACCGCGACACCGACCGGACCGGTCGAGTCGGGGAAGGAGTCGCAGAGCTGGGCCATGATGTCGCCGACGGCGGCGGGGGTGGACTTCTTCGGGGTGTCTATCCGCTGGCGCTCTGCCACGAAGTCACCGGTGTCGAGGTCCACGGGCGCGGCCTTGATGCCGGTGCCGCCGAAGTCGATGCCGATCGGGTGCGCAGTCATGGACCCGACGTTAGTGCCAAAGATGTTGCTGCGTAATCCGGCAACTGTTCATCGGCCGTGCCCCCTTCCGCCGCACCGGTCCGGCGTAGTAGACCCGTTCGGACACTTCATACTCGGGAGGAAGTCCCATGCCCCACCCTGCCCGCACACTGGCGATCGCCGGTCTGCTGCTCGCACCGCTCGCGATCCCGGTCATCACGCCGGGCGTGGCGGTCGCCTCCACCGACGGCAACCAGGTCGTCATCTCGGAGGTGTACGGCGCCGGCGGCAACACCGGTGCGACGTACAACCGCGACTACGTCGAGCTCTACAACCCGACGTCGTCGGCCGTGAGCCTCTCCACCATGTCCGTGCAGTACCGCTCGGCCACCGGGAACGTGAACCCGACAGGCGTGGTGCCGCTGAGCGGCAGCATCCCCTCGCACGGGCACTACCTGGTCGGCCTCGCCAGTGGCAGCAACGGCACCGCGCTCCCGGTGGCCGTCGACCTGGACAACACCACGGTCAACCTGAGTGGCACCAGCGGCACCGTGTTCCTGGCGAAGCAGACCACCGCCCTGACCGCGCCACCGACCGGCTCGGTCACCGGCAACGCCCAGATCGCCGACCTGGTCGGCTTCGGCACCTCGAACACGTTCGAGACCGAGGCCGCGGTCTCGCCGGGCACCGCCACCACGATCGCGCGCACCGCGGCCGGCGCCGACGCCGACATCAACAAGACCGACCTGTCGTCCGGTGCCCCGACCCCGGAGAACACCTCGTCCACCGGCGGCGGCGGCGGAGACCCGACCCCGCCCGAGGCGCACACGATCCCGGAGATCCAGGGCACCACCGACACCAGCCCGTACGCCGGCAAGGACGTGATCACGTCCGGCGTCGTCACGGCGTCGTACCCGACGGGTGGCCTCAACGGCTTCTTCCTGCAGACCCCGGGCACCGGCGGCGACCTGCCGGCCGGCCACGACGCGTCCGACGCGGTCTTCGTCTACCTCGGCTCGCAGACCTCCTACCCGGCGATCGGCGACCACGTGCAGGTGACCGCGACGGTGAGCGAGTTCAACGGCCTCACCGAGCTCAGCCCGGCTGTCGGCGGCACCACGGTGCTCAGCGATCCGGCCGACGCGCCGGTGCCGGTCACCAACGCCTACCCGACGACCAACGAGGCCCGCGAGAGCGAGGAGGGGATGCTCCAGGCGCCGTCCGGTGCGTTCACCGTCAGCGACGTCTTCACGCTGAACAACTTCGGCGAGATCGACCTGGCCAGCGGGACCACCCCGCTGCGCCAGCCGACCGACGTGGCCCGTCCCAAGACACCGGAGGCCCAAGCCGTCGTCACCGACAACGCCGCCCGCGCGGTCACGCTCGACGACGGGTCGTCCACGAACTACCTGACCGCCGCCAACGCGAGCCAGCCGCTGCCGTGGATCACTCGCGACACACCGGTCCGCGTCGGGTCGACCGCGAGCTTCACCAGGCCGGTGATCCTCGACTACCGCAACGGGCTCTGGAAGTTCCAGCCGACCAGCCAGCTCACCCAGGCCAACGCGGCAACCGTGCAGCCGGCGACGTTCCCGGACACCCGCACCGCGGCGCCGGAGCACGTCGACGGCGACCTCAGGATCGCCAGCTTCAACGTGCTCAACTTCTTCAACGAGACGGGCGAGGCCTACGCGGCCGAGGGGCACTCCTGCACCAGCTACAAGGACCGCCTCGGGGAGCCCGTGACCGTGAACGACTGCGGACCCGACGGCCCCCGCGGCGCCTGGGACGACGCCGACCGCCAGCGCCAGCAGGACAAGGAGGTGCAGGCGATCAACGCCCTCGGCGCCGACGTGCTCTCGCTGGAGGAGATCGAGAACTCCGCCAAGTACGACGGGCCGGAGAACCGCGACGTCGCGCTCGCCAAGCTGGTCACCGCGCTCAACGCGGACGCTGGGTCGGACGTCTGGTCGTTCGTGCCGTCGCCTGCGGTCGCCGACCAGCCGGCGCTGGCCGAGCAGGACGTGATCCGTACGGCGTTCATCTACCAGAACGCGAAGGCGGAGCCGGTCGGTCCGTCGTACATCCTGACCGGCTCGGCCCCCTTCGCCAACGGCCGCGAGCCGCTGGGTCAGGTGTTCAGGCCCCGGGGCGGCGCCGAGTCGCAGGAGTTCCTCGCGGTCGTGAACCACTTCAAGTCCAAGGGCTCCGGCAGCGGCGCGGACGCCGACCAGGGTGACGGCCAGGGCGCGTCCAACGCGACCCGGGTCGCCGAGGCGACGGCGCTGGTCGACTTCGTCAACGGCCTGAAGTCCACGACGGGCGTCAGCAAGGTGTTCCTGACCGGTGACTTCAACTCCTACACGAAGGAGGACCCGCTGCAGAAGCTGTACGACGCGGGCTACACCGACGTCGGGTCCGCGAAGTCTCCCCACGAGTACACCTACGTCTTCGACGGCCTGGTCGGTTCGCTCGACCACGTGCTGGTCAACGACGAGGCGCTCGCCACGGTCAAGGACGCGCACGTCTGGAACATCAACTCGGTCGAGTCGGTGGCCTACGAGTACAGCCGGTTCAACTACAACGTGACCGACTTCTACGCGCCCAACGCCTACCGCTCGAGCGACCACGACCCGACGCTGGTCGGCTTCTCGATCCCGGCGCCGCCGAAGGCGACGGCCACCACGGCGACGATCTCGCCCAAGGAGCCGGGCGTGCGCGCGCCGGCGACGGTCACCGCGACCGTCAAGGCGCCCGACGGCTCTCGGGCCGACGGCGGCACGGTCGAGGTGTACGACGGGCAGACCCTGCTCGGCACCGGTGACGTGGTCGCCGGCACCGCCAAGGTGACCGTGGAGTTCGCCAGGATGGGCCAGCACACGCTGACCGTCCGCTACCTCGGCACCTCGTCGTACCTCCCCTCGGAGACGACGTTCACGGTGCGGGTGAAGCAGAAGCCCAAGGGCTAGCACCCCTGCGTCGGGACCACGACCGGAGGTCGTGGTCCCGACGTCTTTACAAAGTCACGCCTCTTGTCAAGGTGCTTTACATGTTCTACCGTCGTGTAAAGCCACCACGGAGGTAGCCATGAGCGCCCAGAGCGACCGCACCGGAAGCGTCTCGACCGTCTCGACCGAGGGCTGGCGCGACGGCAAGCGCCGGCTGTGGCTGATCGGCCTGGTGGTGCCCTCGCTGGCGTTCATCGGCTACGGCATGAACGCGCTGACCGGCTGGGGGGTCTGGTTCTGGATCGGCCCGATCGTGATCCTGGTCGTGGTCCCCGCGATCGACCTGGTCGCCGGCCTGGACCGCTCCAACCCGCCCGACGACGTGATCGAGGCGCTGGAGAATGACCGCTACTACCGCTGGATCACCTACCTCTTCCTGCCGATCCAGTACGCCGGCTTCGTCGGTGCCTTCTGGCTGATGTCGCAGGGCGACCTGTCGGTGGTCGACAGGATCGGGCTCGCGGTCTCGATCGGCTGCATCGGCGGGATCGGCATCAACACCGCCCACGAGCTCGGCCACAAGCGCGAGAGCCACGAGCGCTGGCTGTCCAAGATCGCGCTCGCCCAGAGCTTCTACGGCCACTTCTACATCGAGCACAACCGCGGCCACCACGTGCGGGTCGCGACCCCGGAGGACCCGGCGAGCAGCCGGATGGGCGAGAACTTCTACCAGTTCTGGCCGCGCACCGTGATCGGGTCGCTGCGCAGCGCCTGGAGCCTGGAGAAGCGCCGGATCGCCCGACGCAAGCAGCACCCGTTCCGGCTCGGCAACGACGTGCTCAACGCCTGGCTGATGTCGGCCGTGCTCTGGGGCGTGATGCTGGTGGCCTTCGGGATCGGGATCCTGCCCTACCTCGTGATCCAGGCGATCGTCGGCTTCTCCCTGCTCGAGGTCGTGAACTACATGGAGCACTACGGCATGCGCCGGCACCGCACCGGCGCCGACGGCACGGGCCGCTACGAGCAGGTCGCCCCGAGCCACAGCTGGAACTCCAACAACATCGCGACCAACGTGCTGCTCTACCACCTGCAGCGGCACAGCGACCACCACGCGAACCCGACCCGTCGCTACCAGACCCTGCGCGACTTCGAGGAGTCCCCGGTGCTGCCGACCGGGTACGCCGGGATGATCGTGCTCGCCCTGTTCCCGCCCGTGTGGCGCCGGGTGATGGACCCGCGGGTGCTGGCCCACTTCGACGGCGACCTGAGCCGGGCCAACCTGAGCCCGCGCAAGCGCGACCGGATCCTGGCGGCGTACCCGAAGCCACCACAACCGGTGGTTGAGCAGGTTGCGCAGCAACCGTGTCGAAACCTCCGGGGTCTCGAGACGCTCGCTGGCGCTCGCTCCTCAACCGCCGGGGGTGAGGTGCTGGCCGCGCGGTGCCCCGGGTGCGGCTACACCTACGTGGTCGACACCGGCGAGGAGCGGGAGGGTTTCGCAGCCGGCACGGCGTGGGCCGAGATCCCGGCCTCCTGGTGCTGCCCGGACTGCGGTGTCCGCGACAAGGTCGACTTCGTGACCCTCACCGAGGCACCTGCCTAGACTGGCGGCCATGGCAGGGAGGGAGCCCGCCGGATCGGGTGCTGCGCCACTGAGGATCCGGCTGGTCGAGAGTGCGTCGGAGCTGACCAGCAACGAAGGCTGGTCGGCGGTCACGATGGCGCGCCTCGCCGACGCCGTGGGCGTCAGCCGGCAGACGGTCTACAACGAGATGGGCGGCAAGCACGCGCTCGCCGAGGCGATGGTGCTCCACGAGCTGTCGCTGTTCCTGGCCAGCGTCGACGCGCAGTTCACGCGCAACGACGACCTCGTCGAGGCGATCCGCGGAGCCTCCCGCGACGTGCTCGAGATGGCGCGCACCAACCCGTTGCTGCGGGCGATCCTCTCGGCCTCGCACGGCGCCGGGTCCGAGCTGCTGCCGCTGCTGACCACCCAGTCCGAGATGGTCCTGGAGACCGCGACCGCCGTGATCCGCACGCACCTCGAGCCCTACGCGCTGCCGCTGGAGCCCAAGCAGCTCGACATCGGCATCGAGATGGTGGTGCGGCTGGTGCTCAGCCACGTCATGCAGCCCTCGCAAGCGCCTGCCCGCACCGCGGACGACATCGCCTGGCTGGCCGGCCAGGTGCTCCAGCTGCGCGACTAGGTGTCGGTGTCGAGGCTCAGCCCCTCGTCCTCGCCGTCGCCCTCCTCGGGTCCCTGCGCGAGCGGGTTGTCGTCGTCGGGCCGAACGTCGTCGGGCAGCTGCTCGTCGCTGATCCCTTCCTGGTTCGCACCGTCGTCGGAGGTCTTCGCGTCGTCGTTGCCGTTCTCGCTCATGCCACGAACCTAACCCTTGGTCCGCGGTTAGCATGGCGAACAGGGGGACGGAGGTTCGATGCCCAGGCTCACGGCGCGGCTGCTGTCGGCTGCTCTCGTCGGCTCGCTCGCGATGGCAGCGGCCGGCTGTGGTGAGGCGCGCCCGGCGACCCCTGATCGCACCCGTGGGGCGGCCGCCAGCACCTCGCCGTCGCCCGAGGCGTCCGCGTCCGCGACGCCCACCACGTCCGACGTCGCGATGGCCGCACCCGCGGCGCTCCGCAGGCCGACACTGACCCCCGACCTGCTCGTGTACTCCAAGGACACGCTGTCGCTGGGCACGGTCGCGGCGGTGGACAAGGTGCCCGGCGTCAAGGCCATCGAGACCTTCTCGCTCGCGCAGTTCTTCGCCGAGGAGCGCAGCATCACCTACGCCGCGGTCGACCCGGCCACGTTCCGTCGCTACACGCCCTCGGGCTCCGCCCAGACGCTCGAGGTCTGGAAGCGGGTCGCCGGTGGCGAGATGGCGATCGCACCCAAGCTCGGCCGCAAGATCCAGGACAGCAAGGGCTACGTCAAGATGGGCAACGACACCGGCTCGCCGAAGGTCCACATCGGGGCCTACGCCGAGATGGTGCCGCGACTCCCGGACAGCCCGCCCTACATCGACGCGGTGGTCAACGAGCGCTGGGCCAAGCGGCTGAAGATGAAGCAGGGCAACGCGATGCTGGTCTCGATCGGTGACAACGCACCGCGGCCGGTGCAGAAGAAGCTGCAGAAGCTGCTCGGCTCCTCGACCAGCGTGCGGATCCTCGGCGTGAACCTCGACATCAACAACACCCAGACCGCGGTGCTCACCGGCGGCTCGGTCTCCGACGCGCTCGGCACGCTGACCTACACGGCCAACCGCGACGGCTCCGTGAACCCCGACCCGGCCTGGGTGGCCCGCTACATCCGCACCGAGAGCGTGCCGATCCTGGGCCGGGTGACCTGCAACAAGGTGATGCTGCCCGAGCTCCGGGCCGCGCTCACGGAGATCGTCGACCGCGGGCTGGCCAGCAAGATCCACGTCGGGGAGTACGCCGGGTGCTTCGTGCCGCGGTTCATCGCCGGCACCTCGTCGCTTTCCTTCCACACCTTCGGCACCGCGCTCGACATCAACGTGCCCGGCAACCAGCGCGGCACCTCCGGGCAGATCGACCGCACCGTGGTCAGCATCTTCGAGCACTGGGGCTTCCAGTGGGGCGGCTCCTGGCACTACACCGACCCGATGCACTTCGAGCTGCACCGGATCGTCGCCGCCCGCTGAGCTCCACGGCCCGGGTCCGGGGCAGGATGGGCGCATGCGCGCCGCCCTGGTCACCCGGCTCGACGGACCCTCCGCCGTCGAGGTCACCGACGTCCCCGCTCCCACCGCCGCCGACGGCCAGGTGCTGGTCGACGTCCACGCGGTCGGGATCTCCTTCCCCGACCTGCTGCTGAGCCGGGGCGAGTACCAGGTCAAGCCCGACCTCCCGTTCCCGCTCGGCGTCGACTTCGCGGGCGTCGTACGCGAGGCGGCGGCGGGTTTCGCCGCCGGTGACCGGGTCGCCTGCGTGCTGCCGTACGGCGGTGCGATGGAGACCGTGGCCGTGCACCCGGAGGGGGTCTTCCCGCTGCCCGACGAGCTGACCCTCGAGCAGGGCGCCGCGATCCCGATGAACTACCTCACCGCGCACTTCGCGCTCGCCGAGCGGGCCGGGCTCCGCGAGGGTGAGACCGTGCTGGTGCACGGCGGCGCCGGCGGCGTCGGCACCGCCACCATCCAGGTCGCCAAGGGGTACGGCGCGCGCACCATCGCCGTCGTCTCCACCCCGGAGAAGGCCGAGGTCGCCCAGCGCGCCGGCGCCGACGAGACGGTGCTGCTCGAGGGCTTCCGCGACGCGGTCAAGGAGCTCACCGGCGGCGCCGGCGTCGACGTGGTGATGGACGTGGTCGGCGGCGACCTGATGACCGACTCGCTGCGGTCGCTGGGCACGCTCGGTCGGCTGCTGGTGGTCGGCTTCACCGGCGGCACCATCCCCGAGGTCAAGGTCAACCGGCTGCTGCTCAACAACGTCGACGTCCGCGGCGTCGGCTGGGGCGCCTACGCGATGGCGCGGCCGGGCTACATGCGCAGCCAGTGGGACGCTCTGCTCCCGATGATGACCTCGGGCGTGATCGCGCCGCCGATCGGTGACCTGCGGCCGGTCGAGGAGTTCGGCGCCGCCCTCGAGGACATGGCCGAGCGCAGGACGCTCGGGAAGACCGTGCTGACCTTCTAGCCCGAGGTCAGCCCAGGAGGTCGGCGTACTCCGGGTGCTCGTCGAAGAACTTCTTGTAGAACGGGCACACCGGCCGCACGGTGAGCTCCTTGGTGCGCACGTCCTCGAGCGACTGCTGCACCAGCGCGCTGCCGACGCCGAGGCCGGCGTACTCGTCCTCGACCTGCGTGTGCACGAACGCGATCAGGCCGTCGATCCGCTCGTACTGGGCGAACCCGGCCAGACTCTGCTCACCATCGGCGTCGATCAAGGCCACGTAGCGGCTCTGGTCGGGATCGTCATGGACGTCGATCTCACCGGCTGTCATGGCCCCACTCTGGCATGCGGGGCAGCCGTATAGATTTTCCCCGTGACGATCCTCGACGACGCCAGGTCCGGCATGAACCCGGACATCCGCCCCCAGGACGATCTCTTCGGCCACGTCAACGGCAGCTGGCTGGAGAGCACCGAGATCCCGCAGGACCGGTCCTCGTGGGGACCGTTCGTCGAGCTCGCAGACGGCGTCGAGAAGCACGTCCGGGAGATGATCGAGGCCTGCGCCCGCGGCGAGGACGACTCCGACGAGGGCCGCAAGATCGGCGCGGCGTTCACCAGCTTCATGGACGAGGCACAGATCGAGCGCCTCGGCACCGAGCCGCTGCAGCCGCTGTTCGAGGCGATCGACGCGATCACCGACAAGGACCAGCTTGCGGCGTTCATCGGCTGGTTCGAGCGGCGCGGCGGCGGCGGCCTCTTCGGCGTCTACATCGACATCGACGCCCGCAACTCCGAGCGCTACCTGGTGAACCTCACCCAGGGTGGCCTCGGGCTGCCCGACGAGTCCTACTACCGCGACGACAAGTTCGCCGAGATCCGCGAGAAGTACGTCGACTACACCCGGCGCCTCCTCGAGCTGGCCGGGCGCGACGACGCGGCCCAGGTGGCCGGCCGCGTGCTCGAGCTGGAGACCCGGATCGCGAAGGGTCACTGGGAGCGCCACGAGACCCGCGACGTCCAGAAGACCTACAACCTGACCACGCACGAGGAGCTCCGCACCCTGCTGCCGGCGTTCGACTGGTCGGCCTACGCCGAGGCGGTCGGTGGCCGCGACCGCACCTTCGGGGAGTCGCTGTTCGCGGAGTCCGTGGTCCGGCAGCCGTCCTTCTTCACCCACCTCCAGGAGGTGTTCACCGAGACGCCGCTGGAGGCGTTCAAGGAGATGCTGGTGGTCAAGGCCATCCGCAGCCTGGCCGGCTACCTGCCCGACGAGTTCGTCGAGACCAACTTCGACTTCTACGGCCGCACCCTCAACGGCACCCCGGAGCTCCGGGCCCGCTGGAAGCGCGGCATCTCGTTCGTCGAGGGCACGGTCGGCGAGGCCGTCGGCAAGCGCTACGTCGAGCGGCACTTCCCGCCGGAGTCGAAGGCGATGATGGACGGGCTGGTGGCCAACCTGCTCGAGGCCTACCGGCGCAGCATCACCGACCTCGACTGGATGGGCGAGGAGACCAAGCAGCGGGCGTTCGACAAGCTCGACACCTTCAACCCGAAGATCGGCTACCCGGACAAGTGGCGCGACTACTCGCCCTTGCAGCTCAGCGCCGACGACCTGATCGGCAACGTGCTCGCGTCGGCGGCGTTCGACACCGACCACGAGCTCCGCAAGATCGGCGGCCCCGTGGACCGCGACGAGTGGCTGATGCTCCCGCACCAGGTCAACGCCTACTACAAGCCGACCACCAACGAGATCTGCTTCCCGGCCGGCATCCTGCAGCGGCCGTTCTTCGCCGCCGACGGCGAGGCCGCGGAGAACTACGGCGGCATCGGCGCGGTGATCGGCCACGAGATCGGCCACGGCTTCGACGACCAGGGGGCGCAGTACGACGGCGCCGGCAACCTCAACGACTGGTGGACCGCCGACGACAAGTCGGCGTTCGAGGTGAAGTCCAAGGCCCTGATCGAGCAGTACGACGCCTACGAGCCCCGCAACCTGCCCGGCGAGCACGTCAACGGCGCGCTGACCGTCGGCGAGAACATCGGCGACCTCGGCGGCCTGACCATCGCGCACAAGGCCTACGCGATCGCGCTCGAGGACGCTCCGGAGGACGTGGACACCCCTGCAGATGGGAAGAGTGCCGGCGAGGCCGGGATCACCGGCAGCCAGCGGCTGTTCATGAACTGGGCCTACTGCTGGCGCACCAAGCGCCGCAAGGAGCAGGAGCTCCAGCTGCTGACGATCGACCCGCACAGCCCGGCGGAGTTCCGCGCCAACATCGTGCGCAACCTCGACGAGTTCCACGCGGCGTTCGACACGACCGACGCCGACGGCCTCTGGCTCGACCCCGAGGAGCGGGTCCGGATCTGGTGAGGGAGAGGCGACGGAGGTTCGAGACGCTCCTCCGTCGCTCCTCGACCACCGTCGGTGCTCAGGACATCGCACCGACGGTCTCGGGGACGAGTCCGGGGAAGATCTGGGCGCGGCCGCCCGTGACGTCCGGGAAGCGCGAGGCGAGCACCTCCCAGAGCACGCTCCGGAAGTCCTGCTTGACGCCCACGTCGCCGTCGTTGAGCTGGTCGAGGTGCTGCCAGCCGCCGCGCACACCTCCGCCGTTGACGCCGGCGCCGAGCAGCAGCATCGCGTTGCCGTAGCCGTGGTCGACGCCGTGGTCGCCGTTCTCCTTGACCCGCCGGCCGAACTCGCTCATGGTCACCACGGTGACCCGCGCGGCCGCCGTACCCAGGTCGTTGAAGAACGCCTTGAGCGCGGCAGCGAGGTGCCCGACCTGGTCGTTCATCCAGCCGTCGTCGGCCCGGCCGAGGCCGGTGTGCATGTCCCAGTTGCCGTAGTCGATGGTCACCACGCGGGTGCCGACGTCGGCCCGGATCAGGGCCGCGGTGTTGGCGAGCACCGAGCGCAACGGGCCTCCGGGGTAGGCCACCGCGTGCACGGAGGAGCCGCCCGGGGCGTTGTCGGCGGTCGAGTCGACCAGCGGCGCCAGCTTGTTCGCGGTGGCGAGCGTGCTGCGCACCGAGTCTCCGAGCAGGTCGTCGGTGCCGCGCCACATCTGGTCCAGGGAGGTACGACGGGCCGCGTTGGCGGTGCCCAGGTCGGCCACGCTCAGGTCCGAGACCTGGTTGACGCCGAGGGCCGGAGCCGGTCCGGCCAGCGAGGTCGGCAGCAGGCTCGAGCCGAGCTGGACCGCTCCCTCGGGCTGGGCACCGGCGTCGAGGCCGACCATCCGGTTGATCCAGCCGACGCGGACCGCTGAGCCCGGGTCGGAGTCCTCGATCACCTCCATCGCCTCGAAGTGGCTGCGGTTCGGTGCCGGCAGGCCGACGGAGTGCACGGCGCCGAACGAGCCGGCGTTCCACATCGGCAGCAGCGGGGCGAAGGCAGGGTGCAGCCCGAAGTTCGCGTCGCCGCCGATCAGCGCCCCCTCCGGCACCACGATCCCGGGGCGGTAGCCGGCCAGCAGGTCGTGGTCGGCGCCCCGCGGAACCACCATCGACAGCCCGTCGGCGCCGCCGCGCAGGCTGAGCACGACGACCACGTTGCCGCCCGGCTCCGCGCCGTACGCCACCTGGCGGAACGCGTCACCGAAGACGCTGGCGCCGGCCAGCACCCCCGCACCGGCGGCGGTCGTGGCCAGCAGCCGGCGACGGCTGACCGTGAAGTCCGGGCAGCCGCAGGAGGCGGTGGGAGTGTTCGTCATTCGTCGCCCTCTCAGTGAGCGGGTCAGCGGTGCAGGTGGATGGGCGAGTCGAGCAGGGACGAGACGATCTGGATCACGAACCAGTAGCCGTGCGCCTCGGGCCGGCCGACGCGACGGGTCAGCGGCTTGTCCAGCAGCGTGGAGATGCCGGTGCTGACGTCGATGCCGGGTCGCTGGCCCAGCACCAGCAGGCCGATGTGGTCGATCACCTCCTGGAGCGTCGCCGGCATGGTGACCGGCAGCAGGTCGTCGACGGTGCGGAACGACGCCTGCTTGCTCGGCCACCAGTGGGCGGCGAGGTCGCGGTGCGTCGAGAGGCTGTTCAGGATCCGGCCCGCGCTGGTCCAGGCGGCGTTGACCTGCGGGAAGCCGTTCGGCGCCGGCCACTCGTACGGCGCCTGGCCGAGCTCCTTGTACTGCCAGTACATGGCGTTGGCGAAGGAGTCGCCGCCGGACGGCTTGCCCATCCGGATGCCCAGCGCGCGGATGCTGGCGACGTAGTCCTCGATCGGAGTCCGCACCTTCGTCCCGGCGGAGGCCAGGAACTCGGGGTGGTCGACCATCGCGCGCAGGGTCGGCTTGATAGCGGTGCCGCTGTTCAGGTACGCCTTGCGCACCGTGTCGACCAGCCCGGGCGACGGCTGGTCGTTGACGAACCGCACGCAGAGCCGCTCGGCCAGCCGCTTCGCGGTGGCGGGGTGCCGGGCCAGGTACTTCAGGTACGCCGTCGTGGCGGCACGGCCGTCGGCGCTGGAGTTGGCGTGGGTGAAGCCGAGCACGTTGATCTTCCCGGTCCAGTGCACCTTCGGGTCGTAGAAGGAGCGGAACGAGGGCCACCACACGTCGACCCGGTAGCCGGTGAGGATCCGGCTGGAGTTCTTGACGTCGTCCTCGTCGTACTCGAGGCCGACGGTGTGCAGCTCGAGCAGCTCCCGGCCGAGGTTCTCGTTGGGAGCGTCCTTGGTCGAGATCGCGTTGTTCAGGAACAGGCCCATCGCAGGGTGCGTGGTGGTGTGCAGCAGCAGGTTCTCGAACGTGTCCAGGGCGTAGGTGCGGATCGTGGTGTCGTAGTCCTTGCGCCAGAACATCGAGTCGTCGTGCATCAGCGGCACGTGCAGCAGGTTCGACCAGAAGTCGACCATCGTCTCCTTCACCTGGCGTGTGCTGTACACCCGGCGGGCCACGGTCCAGCGGCTCAGGTCGTACATCACCTCCCAGGCGCCCTGCACGTCGTCGACCTGCCGCTTGAAGATCGCCTGCGGGGTCCGGGCCAGGGACGGGTACCAGTCGCCGAGCGCGGTGCCGGCCGTGTCGGTCAGCGTCGACGGGCTCAGCTGGGCCTCGAACCACTTGCGTCCGCCTCCGGCACGGGTCATCGAGCTGGTGAGCGCCGGGGTGATCCCGCCGGTGAACCGGCGTGCGTAGTGGCGGCCTCCGGGTGACAGGACGACCGGGTTCGCGGTGGCGGAGGTGGGTGCGGACACCGGGACAGGCTAGGAGAAGGGGAGGCTCAGATGTCCGATTTGACCGGATTCGCAGAACGGTCCAGACAGCCGCTCCGCGCGTGGGTGTCGGGTGCCCGCGCTACGTTCGCCCCCGTGAGCTTCGTGCCGTTGCAGGGTCCGGCAACCCTGACCGTGACGCACCCGCCGCGCGACAGCGAGGTCGAGTTCACCGGCGCCCCCGGAGGCGCTCCTGGCGGCCCCCGCGAGCGGGTGGTCCGGCTCCCGATGCGGGGCGCGATCCCGGTGCTGAGCCGGGCGCTGCGCGCCGATGACGCGCACCCGTCCGTCGGCCTGCTCGGCGGCGCCACGGTGCTCGCGCTCAAGCTGGTCGCCGCCGGCCGGATCCGGGTGAACGAGTCCGGTGACGCCTGGGAGGCGGGTCCGCTGACCAGCGACGACACCGACGCCGTACGCCGGCTCGCCACGGCGCGGGCGTTCGACGGGGTGGACTCCGCAGAGGCCGAGACCCGGATCCGCGGACTGCTCGACGCGGTCGCCGACTCCATGACCCGCACCCCGGTGCCCTCGCAGCCCGTGCGCCGCCCCCTGCGGGTCGCGCCGGCGGAGGACGACGCCGAGCTCCCCGCCGACGTCGTGGTCAGCCTGCGGATCGAGGCACCCGCCGAGCAGCTCGCCGACGGCCTGGTCACGGTGGTCCTCCAGGTGCACGACCGCGCCGACTCCAGCCACCTGGCCGATGCGGCCGCGCTCTGGGAGTCGTCCGGCCACGGCTTCTCGCGCCGCGCCCGGCTCACCGCGAGCACCGAGCTGCGGGCGGCCGCTGCCGCCTGGCCCACGCTCGGACGACTGCTCCGGGAGCCGGTGCCGGACCGGATCGTGCTGACCGGCGACGAGCTCGCCGACCTCCTCGAGCACGGCGTGGCCGCGCTGCTGGCGATCGGCGTCGACGTGTTCTGGCCGCGCGGCCTCCAGGCCGAGCTCGAGCCTCGCGGTGAGGTGGAGCAGGTGCGCGGCGACAGTCCGCTGATGACCGGCCTGTTCGGGCCGGACGCGATGTTCGCCTTCGACTGGCGGCTTGCCCTCAGAAACGAGGCGGGCCGAGCAGGGCAGCAGCCCGCTGACCGACGAGGAGATGGCCACGCTCGCCGCGGCCACGACGCCGATCATCCGGCTCCGCGACAACTGGGTCGTGATCGACCCGGCGCTGGCTCGCCGGGCGCGCAAGAGGGTCTCGACGGGCTCGACCGGCACCTGGAAGCCGGTCGCTCCGGTGGCCGCACTCCGGGCTGCGCTGACGGGGGTGCTCGACGTGGGCGGCGAGGAGGTCCCGATCCATCCCGGCGCCTCGCTGCTGCGGGTCCGTGACCGGGTCGTCGACGCCGCGACCGTCGCTCCGCAGCCACCTCCGGCCGGGCTCGACGCGACCCTGCGCGACTACCAGCTCCGCGGGCTCACCTGGCTGACCGAGCTGACCGGCGCCGGGCTGGGGGCCTGCCTGGCCGACGACATGGGGCTCGGCAAGACGATCACCCTGATCGCGCTGCACCTGCACCGGCGCGAGCGGCGGCTCGCGACCGGCCCGACCCTCGTGGTCTGCCCGACCTCGCTGCTCGGCAACTGGGAGTCCGAGATCCGCCGGTTCGCGCCGGGGGTGGCGGTGCAGCGGTTCCACGGGTCCTCGCGCCACCTCGGGGTCTCGACCGGCTCGACCACCGATCTGGGGTTCGTGCTCACGACGTACGGCACCATGCGCCGCGACGTCGGGCTGGGCGAAGCCGGGACCCTGGCGACCGTCCCCTGGGACCTCGTCGTCGCCGACGAGGCGCAGCACATCAAGAACGCCACGTCATCGACCGCCCGCAACCTGCGCGCCATCGACTCGCGGGCGCGGGTCGCGCTCACCGGCACGCCGGTCGAGAACGACCTCACCGAGCTGTGGGCGATCCTGGACTGGGCGACGCCCGGGCTGCTCGGCTCGCGGGCGGCGTTCCGCAAGGTGTGGGCGGCGCCGATCGAGTCGGGGGAGGACCCGGCCAAGGCGCGCCAGTTCGCCCAGCTCGTCGAGCCGTTCCTGATGCGGCGCCGCAAGTCCGACCCCGGCATCGCGCCCGAGCTGCCGCCCAAGACCGAGACCGACCAGGTGGTCGGCCTCACGCGGGAGCAGGTGGTTCTCTACGAGGCGCTCGTCCGGGAGTCGATGGAGCGCATCGAGCACGCCGACGAGGACACCCGCCGCGGCCTCGTGCTCGCGCTGCTCACCGGCCTCAAGCAGATCTGCAACCACCCGGCCCACTACCTGCGCCAGGCCGCCGGCCGACTGCGCGGGCGCTCGGAGAAGCTCGAGCTGCTCGACGAGCTGCTCGGCACGATCCTGGCCGAGGGCGGTTCGGTGCTGCTGTTCACGCAGTACGTCGCGATGGCCCGGCTGCTCGAGCGGCACCTGGCCGAGGCCGGCATTGCGACCCTGTTCCTGCACGGCGGCACACCGGTGCGCGCCCGGGAGCAGATGGTGGCGTCGTTCCAGGCCGGCGACGCCCCGGTCTTCCTGCTCTCCCTCAAGGCCGGCGGCACCGGGCTCAACCTGACCCGCGCCGACCACGTGATCCACGTCGACCGCTGGTGGAACCCGGCCGTCGAGGACCAGGCCACCGACCGTGCCTACCGGATCGGGCAGACCCGCCCGGTGCAGGTGCACCGGTTGGTCACGGAGGGCACGATCGAGCAGAAGATCGGCGAGCTGCTCGCGCGCAAGCGCAGCCTCGCCGAGTCGGTGCTCGGCTCCGGCGACACCGCGCTCACCGAGCTGTCCGACAGCGAGCTGCGCGACCTGGTGTCCCTGCGGACCCCCCATGCCTGACCCGACCGTCGTCCCCCGCCGCCCGCGCGTGCGGGGCGCGGCGCCGCGCAGCACGACCTGGTGGGGCCGCGCCTTCGTGCGCACCTTCGAGGAGACGGCGTACGACGAGGCCGACCTGCTCGCCGGCCGCGCCCTGGCCCGCTCCGGACGGCTCGGCGCGATCATGGTGCTGCCCTCGATGGCCTCGGCCGTGGTGGACCCCGGCGCCGAACGCTCGTTGATGGCGCAGGCCAAGGTGACTGCCCTGCCGGCGCCGGCCTGGGCCACCTTCGCCGACGAGGCCGTCCGCGAGTCCGGCCACGTCGCGGCCCTGGAGGCCGGTGACCTGCCGGCGGCCCTGGTCGAGCACGCCGACCAGGCGGGCGTGGAGATCCTGCCCGCGCCCTCCGAGATCGAGACCGCCTGCGAGTGCATGGCCTGGATCCAGCCCTGCCAGCACGCGCTCGCCCTGCTCTACCAGCTCGCCTGGCAGCTCGACCGCGATCCCTACGTGCTCACCCTGCTCCGCGGCCACACCCGCGAGTGGATCCTCGAGGAGATCGAGACCCGGCTGGTCGCCACGCCCGGCCCGGCCGAGCGCGACGACGCGATGCAGCGCGCGTCCCTGCTGCTCTCGCTGGCCGAGCACGCCCCCAGCGGTCACGGCCTCGCGGACTCCGCAGTGGCGGCCTACGACGAGGCGGTCTCCCAGCTGCTCGAGCCCGACACCTGAGGGTCCGCGGGGTGGGCGAGCAGCGGAGCCAAGGCGTGGCAGGTGCGCCTCCAGACGTGGACCTCCGTCTCGCCGGTGACCCGTAGCGAGTGCCCGCCGGGAGTCGGGACCACCGCGAGGGACAGGCAGCTCGCTCGGTGCGCACGAGCAGGAAGAGCAGGCCCAGCGGAAACGTGAGGACCAGCCCGACGATGGCCCAGCCCGGCATCCGCTGGATCGCCTGGGTGAAGCGGCCGTGCGAGGCGTCGACAATGGCTGCGCCCCGGACCGCTGCACAACCGCTGGAAGAGGAGCGGGTCGAGATCGACAGCTGTCGGGAGCAACGGCAGCTCGATCGCCATTCGGATCCGCCTGGTGGTCCAGGCGCCGTAGACCACGGCGCCGAGCACCACGACGAACAGGGCGACGCCCACGGACTGACGCACACAGCACACCTCCGATGCGGATGCTACGCCGTCACCACGCCTCGCCGGGTCTGATCCCGCAGGTCAGGTCGCCGTCCAGGTCGAGGGGTGCGAGGCCTCGTTCGCGAAGACGTAGATCCAGCCGTCCTCGTCCGGGGTCCGCACCCGTCCCTCCGTGGTCAGCGCCCAGGTCGCTCCGCGCCACGGCTCCCAGCCGCGTCCTCGGTAGAACGGCACCGCCATCTCCGTCGCACCGAGTGCACCGAGGTCGTAGCCACCACGGATGATCCGCTCCACCTCGGTCATCATCGCCGCCCCGTGCCCCCGGCGTTGCTGGTCGGCGCGCACGGCCACGCCCTCGACGTAGCCGGCCCGCAGCGCGCGGTCCCCGTGCAGCAGCCGGCGCATCACCACCGAGGCGTGACCCACGACCTCGCCGCCGTCGTACGCCAGGGCGTGCATGCCGCCGACGCAGTGCTCCCAGTCCTCGTCGGTCATCGCGTCGTCGCCCGTGAACACCTCGAACAGCAGCGCCCGCGCCCGCTCCAGGGTCGCGGCGTCCAGGTCGGCCGTGTGCGCCACGACGATCTCGCTCATGCGAGCAGCGCCGCCCGGCCCATGGTCAACAGGACCCCACGCATCTCGTCGTCCTCCAGGAACCCGCTGTGCGGCGTGGAGTTGAGCAGACCGAAGGTCGCGTGCACCCGCGCCCGCGCCTCCGGTGCCCTCAGGTCGAGCCGCACCCGCCGCAGGGCTCGCACCCAGATCTCGACGTACTTCCGCTGGAGCTCCCGCACCTCCTCGCGAGCGTCCTGCGGGAGTGAGGACCAGTCGCGGTCCTGCACCACGATCAGCTCGCGGTGCTCGACCGCGAAGGAGACGTGCCAGTCCAGCAGCGCGCGCACCGTGTCCTCGCCCCCCGACGACCGGCGCACCCGGCGGCGTCCCTCGTCGAGCAGCTCCTCGCTGATCTGCACCAGCATCTCCGCAAGGATCGCCTCCTTGGCGCTGAAGTGCTTGTAGAGCGCCGGTCCCGAGATCCCGCAGGCCGCTCCCAGCTCCGCGATCGAGACGCCGTGGAACCCGCGCGCCGCGAACAGCTTCGCGGCTGCCTCGAGGATCTCGTCGCGCCTGGACACGTGCTCAGGTTAGCGCTCGTTAACGAGACGGTGCGGTGTTCCCGGTTCGCTGTGAGACGGTGGACTCGGTCGTGTCTCGCCAGCGGCTCGGGGTCCGGCTAGCATGGTTAGCGACCATTAACCACGTCCTCGACGTCGGGAAGGCAGCGCATGGCAGCGGAGATGCAAGAGCTCGTCGACGAGCTGCGTGAGCGCCTGGCAGTCGTACGTCGCGGCGGGTCGGAGGCGGCACGTCGCAAGCACACCGACCGGGGCAAGCTGCTTGCGCGCGACCGGGTCGACCTGCTGCTCGACCCGGGCAGCCCGTTCCTGGAGCTGAGCGCGCTGGCCGCGACCGGGATGTACGACGACGCGGTGCCGAGCGCCGGCATCGTGACCGGCATCGGCCGGGTCAGCGGGCACACCTGTGTCGTGGTCGCCAACGACGCCACGGTCAAGGGCGGCACCTACTACCCGATCACGGTCAAGAAGCACCTCCGGGCGCAGGAGATCGCGCGCGCCAACAAGCTGCCCTGCATCTACCTCGTCGACTCCGGGGGCGCCTTCCTGCCGATGCAGGACGAGGTCTTCCCGGACAAGGACCACTTCGGCCGGATCTTCTTCAACCAGGCCAACCTCTCCGGCGAGGGCATCCCGCAGATCGCGGCGGTGATGGGCTCGTGCACCGCGGGCGGCGCCTACGTTCCGGCGATGTCCGACGAGACGGTGATCGTCAAGGAGCAGGGCACGATCTTCCTCGGGGGTCCGCCCCTGGTGAAGGCGGCGACCGGCGAGGTGGTGACCGCTGAGGAGCTCGGTGGAGGTGACGTCCACGCGCGCAAGTCCGGGGTCGTCGACCACCTGGCCGAGGACGACGCCCATGCACTGGCGATCGTCCGCTCGATCGTGAGCACGCTGCCGGTCTCGACGAGCCCGACCACCGAGGACGTCGAGCCGCCGAAGGTCGACCCGCACACGCTCTACGACGTGGTGCCCACCGACACCCGGACGCCGTACGACGTCCGCGAGGTGATCACGCGGGTGGTCGACGCCAGCCACTTCCACGAGTTCAAGAAGCTGTACGGCGAGACCCTGGTCTGCGGATTCGCGAAGATCTGGGGACACCGGGTCGGCATCGTCGCCAACAACGGCATCCTGTTCAGCGAGTCGGCGCTCAAGGGCGCGCACTTCATCGAGCTCTGCAACCAGCGCAAGATCCCGCTGGTGTTCCTGCAGAACATCACCGGCTTCATGGTCGGCAAGGAGTACGAGACCGGTGGCATCGCGCGCGACGGCGCCAAGCTGGTGACGGCCGTGGCGTGCAGCGTCGTCCCCAAGTTCACCGTCGTGATCGGCGGCTCGTTCGGCGCCGGCAACTACGGCATGTGCGGCCGCGCCTACGACCCGCGCTTCCTCTGGATGTGGCCGAACGCCCGGATCTCCGTGATGGGCGGCGAGCAGGCGGCGTCCGTCCTCGCCACCGTGCGCCGCGACGGCATTGAGCTCAAGGGCGGTGAGTGGTCGGCGGACGAGGAGGAGGCGTTCAAGGCCCCGATCCGCGACCAGTACGAGCACCAGGGCTCGCCGTACTACTCGACCGCCCGGCTCTGGGACGACGGCGTCATCGACCCGCTCGAGACCCGCCGGGTGCTCGGGATGGGGCTCGCCGCGGTCGCCCAGGCGCCGATCCCCGAGCCGTCCTACGGCATCTTCAGGATGTGAGGTGACGTGATGAAGACCCTGCTGATCGCCAACCGCGGCGAGATCGCCCTCCGGGTGATCCGCACCGCCCGCGAGCTGGGCATCCGCACCGTGGCCGTGCACACCGACATCGACACCACCGCCCCGCACACGAAGGCGGCGGACGACGCGGTCCTCGTCTCCGGCTACCTCGACATCGACGCGATCGTGGCCGCCGCGACCGCCGTCGGCGCCGACGCGATCCACCCCGGCTACGGGTTCCTGTCCGAGCGGGCCGCGTTCGCCCGCGCGGTCGAGGCCGCCGGCATCACGTTCGTCGGCCCGTCCGCCGACGTGATGGACCAGATGGGCCGCAAGGACGCCGCCCGCGAGATCGCGGTGGCCGCGGGCGTGCCCGTGGTGCCGGCCTCCTCGGTGGTCGAGCCTGTCGAGACCCTGACGTTCCCGGTGCTGGTCAAGGCCGCAGCCGGTGGTGGCGGCAAGGGCATGCGCATCGTCCGCTCCGAGGCGGAGTACGACGAGGCCGTCGCGGCCGCCAAGCGGGAGGCGCTCTCGGCGTTCGGCGACGACACGATGCTGGTGGAGAAGTACGTCGAGCACGGCCGGCACATCGAGGTGCAGGTGATGGCCGACTCGCACGGCACGGTCGTCCACCTCTTCGAGCGCGACTGCTCCACGCAGCGTCGGCACCAGAAGGTGCTGGAGGAGGCGCCCGCGCCGACGATCACCGAGGCGGTGCGCGAGCTGGTGACCAGCTCGGCGGTGGCGCTGGCGAAGCAGGTCGGCTACGTGAATGCGGGGACCGTGGAGTTCCTGCTGGACACCGCCTCCGACGAGGCGTACTTCCTGGAGATGAACACCCGGCTCCAGGTCGAGCACCCGGTCACCGAGCTCGTCACCGGCCTCGACCTGGTCGCGCTCCAGCTCAAGGTCGCCGCCGGCGAGCCGCTCGGGCTGACCCAGGCCGACATCCGGCTGGACGGGCACGCGATCGAGGCCCGCATCTACGCCGAGGACGCGTTCCACGGCTTCCTGCCCCAGGCGGGTACCGCGTCACTGGTCCGGTGGCCGCAGGACGCCCGGGTCGACGCCGCCCTGGAGAGCGGGCAGGTCGTGTCCACGGCGTACGACCCGATGCTCGGCAAGGTGATCGTGCACGGACCCGACCGGGAGACCGCCCGGCAGGGCCTGGTCGACGCGCTCGACCACACCTCGATCCTCGGGATCACCACGAACGCCGGCTTCCTCCGCACCCTCGTCGCGTCGGACGAGTTCCGCGACGCCACCATCGACACGGCGTGGCTCGACCATTCTGAGGTGCCGGCGCCCGACCAGGACCTGCCTCGGCTGATCGTGGCCTGGACGTCGGCGATGATCAGCGCCTTCGACCAGGGGCACCCGTTCCAGGCCGACGGCTTCCGGCTCGGCTCTGCCCCGGCGCCCACCTTGGTCGAGCTCGACCGGCAGGTGGTGGTGGACCGCGCCGCCGGCACCGTCGACGGCGTGCCGGTGCGACAGATCTCCGGCGAGAACCACACGATGTCCCTCGACGTCGACGGTCGGCGGGTCACCGCGGTGGTCAACGTGCAGCCCGATGTGCTCGAGGTCGCCTGGCAGGGGCAGCGCCACGTGTTCACCCCGGTCGACCGGCTCGGCGACCATGCCGTGGTCGGCGACGGCTCGATCACCGCGGCGATGCCCGGCACCGTGCTCGCGGTCAACGTCGAGCAGGGGCAGCAGGTGGCCGAGGGCGACACCCTGGGCGTCCTGGAGGCGATGAAGATGGAGCTTGCGCTGAAGGCGCCGTTCGCGGGCACCGTCACCCAGGTCGGTGCCCCTGCGGGCGAGCAGGTGGCGATGGGCGCGGTGCTGTTCGTGGTGGAAGGGGAGTCCGACGATGCCTGAGGTCACGATCTACGAGGTCGGTCCTCGCGACGGCCTCCAGAACGAGAAGACCGTGGTCCCGCTGAAGGACAAGGCGGAGTTCATCCACCGCCTCGTCGCCGCCGGGCTCCCGGTCGTCGAGGCCACCAGCTTCGTGCACCCGAAGTGGGTCCCCCAGCTCGCCGACGCCGCCGAGCTGATGGCCCTGCTGATCGAGGAGCTCGGCGACGAGGGCAGGCGCCACCCGGTGCTGGTCCCCAACGAGCGCGGCCTCGACCGGGCGCTCGAGCTCGGCTGCGAGCACATCGCGATCTTCGGCAGCGCCACCGAGACCTTCGCCCAGCGCAACCTCAACCGCAGCCTCGACGAGCAGTTCGCCATGTTCGAGCCCACCGTCACCCGCGCCCGCGCGGCCGGCATGGACGTCCGCGCCTACGTCAGCATGTGCTTCGGTGACCCCTGGGAGGGCGACGTACCGATCGACCAGGTGGTCTCCGTCGGCAAGCGGCTCTACGACCTCGGCGCCAGCCAGCTCAGCCTCGGCGACACGATCGGGGTCGGTACGGCGGGTCACGTCACCGACCTGCTCGACGCCTTCAACGCGGCCGGGCTCGCCGACGACGTGCTCGCCGTCCACTTCCACGACACCTACGGCCAGGCGCTGGCCAACGCGCACGCCGCGCTCCAGCACGGGATCCGCACCTTCGACGCGAGCGCCGGTGGCCTCGGCGGATGCCCGTACGCCGAGAGCGCCACCGGCAACCTCGCCACCGAGGACCTGGTCTGGCTGCTGCACGGACTGGGCATCGACACCGGCGTCGACCTCGACGCGCTGGTGGCCACCAGCGTCTGGATGGCCGGCGTGCTCGGCCGGCCGAGCCCGTCCCGGGTCGTCACCGCCCTGGCCTGATCACCGGGCCTGAGGCTTCCCTAGACTGCGGCCATGGCCCGTCGCGTGTTCCTCCATGTCGGAGCACCCAAGACCGGCACCACGTTCCTCCAGGACACCCTGGCGGCCAACCGCGACGGTCTGGCCGACGCCGGGCTGCTCTACCCCGAGACCCGCTCCGGCAGCCACTTCGAGGCCGCGATCGACCTGATCGACCACAACTGGGGCGGCGCGCTGGAGAAGGCCCGCGGCTCGTGGGACCAGGTCGCCTCCGCCGCGATGCGCACCCGCCACGACGCGATCGTGAGCCACGAGGTGCTCGCGTCCGCCACCCAGGAACAGGTACGACGGGCGCACGCGTCGTTCGCAGGCGCCGAGCTGCACGTCATCTACTCGGCGCGCGACCTCGGCCGGCAGATCCCCGCCGAGTGGCAGGAGACCGTCAAGCACCGGGGCCGGATGCAGTTCGGCCAGTTCCTCCGCGTCGTCGAGAAGGGCCCCCGCACCGGGTCGACGGAGTGGTTCTGGCGGGTGCAGGGACTGCCCGACGTGCTGGGCCGCTGGAGCGCCGGGCTGTCGCCGGCCCAGGTCCACCTGCTGACCGTGCCGCCGCCGGGCTCCGAACCGGGCCTGCTCTGGGACCGCTTCGCCGGCATCCTCGGCGTCGACCCGGCGCTCGCCGTCGAGACCGTGCCGCGCACGAACGTCTCGCTGGACGCGATCGAGACCGCCTTCATGCGCCGGCTCAACGTGGCGCTCAAGGGCCGGTCGGTGTCGCAGCCCGTCTACGCCGACATCGTGCGGGGGCTGCTCGCGAAGCAGACCCTGTCCCGACGGTTCAAGCAGATCAAGACCGAGCTGCCGGCCGAGAGCAGGCCGTTCGTCGACGAGGTCACCGCCGAGTGGACCGAGTGGGTGCAGGGCTCCGGGATCGACGTGGTCGGTGACCTGGCCGAGCTCCAGACGCAGTGGAGCAGCGACGAGGAGGAGTGGGCAGACCCTGACCGGCCCCGCCCGCGAGCCATGATCGAGCTCGCCATCGAGTCGCTCGCCGAGATGATCGTCGCCGAGACCGAGCGGCGCCGGGAGGAACCCGAGGCGGTCCGGATGTTCCGCAGGCTTCGCCGTTGAGCGGGTCCCCGGTGGTCGAGCCTGTCGAGACCAGGCCTCGATGAGCAGGATGGCCGTGGCAGCGAGCGCTGCCCAGGTCGAGGTGCTCCACCGCCTCGCCGACCCGTCGCCCCGGCTGGCCGACCTGGTGCTGACCACGCCGGTCGGTGGCCGTGGCCGCGTGGACCCGGCCACCGCCGACCATCTCGGCGACCGCGACCTGCTGCGGGTCTGCGTCGCGGTGCTGGCCCGGTGGAGCCGGACGGCGCCGGTCTCGCCGACGCCCGCCGCGGCTCGTCCGCGTCGGCTGCCCTGGCACCGTTCGTTCGTCGTCGCCGGCCGGTCCCCGGAGGCCGCGGAGGTGCGTGCCGCGCTGGCCCGCGCCGGCCGGGCCGAGGGTGGCCGCGGGCCCACCGTCCTGGTCGTCGGCGGCGCGCTCGACGCGATGGTGGCTGCCCAGTGGAGGCACCGGGTCGAGCGGGGAGCCGGCCTGCGCTGGCGCCGGCTCTGGTCCGAGATCGCGGCGCGCGACGCGTTGCCACCGCCGGTGGACCTGGCCGCGGTGGCCGCTGACTGGTGCTCGCGAGTGCCGGCCGGCGACGTCCACGTGGTGCTCGGCGCCGACATCGACGAGGCCGTGCGGGTCGCCGGTGACCTGGTCGGCGTCGTACCCGCCGAGCGTGGGCACGTCCGTCTCGGCGGCGTCGACACCGATCTCCTCCGGCTGCTCAACCAGGTGCTGGCGACCGCACCGGAGGGAGACCGACTCCGCTGGGTGGACGGCGACCTGTCCGGACACCTGCACCGTCCCTGGACCGGCGTCCCCGGCACTCCCGTGGCTCAGCTCGACTGGGCCACCGCCCGTGGGGAGGCACTCGCTGACGCGCTCGGCTCCGGACCGTGGCAGGTCCACGGCGAGCTGCGGCGCGTCGTACCCTCGACCGACGCCGGGCTGGCACGCTCGGTGCCACCTGCCGAGACCCTGGCGCTGGCGCTCGAGGTGCTCACGTCGCTGGAGGGAGGACCGTCGTGGCCGAGAAGGTGATCCTGCACGTCGGCGCCCCCAAGACCGGCACCTCGTTCCTCCAGGACCGGCTGTTCCACAACCCGGAAGCCCTTGCTGCACAGGGGATTCTCTATCCGGCCGACCGCGCCGACGCCCAGTTCCTGGCGGCTCTCGACCTGATGCAGCTCACCTGGGGCGGGCTGGAGAAGCAGGCGGGCGGCGCCTGGTCGCGATTGGCCGAAGCGGTCCGCGGCTGGTCGGGCACCGCGATCGTGAGCCACGAGATCCTCGGGTTCGCCTCGCGCGCCCACGTCGCGCAGGCGCTCGATTCGCTGGTCGACACTGACGGCGGCACCGAGGTCCACGTGGTGCTGTCCGCGCGCGACCTGGTGCGCCAGGTCCCAGCCGAGTGGCAGGAGAACGTGAAGCACCGGCGCCGGGTGACCTACGGCGAGTTCCTCGACGAGATCCGCGACCCGGCCCGCGAGAGCACGCTGGCGTCCTGGTTCTGGGGTGTCCAGGAGGTGCCCGAGGTGCTCGACCGCTGGGCCGCCACCCTGCCCCCCGAGCGCGTGCACGTGGTGACGGTGCCGCACCCCGGTGCACCGCGCGACCTGCTCTGGGGACGGTTCATGGGGGTGCTCGGGATCGAGCCGACCAGCCTGGTCGAGGGCACCGACCGGGAGAACCAGTCCCTGGGCGTCCCCGAGACCGCGCTGGTGCGACGCCTCAACGTGCGGCTCAAGGACGTCGTACCGAACGAGCGCTACCGGCAGCTGGTGCGCGAGTACCTCGTGCACCAGACCCTGTCCCGCGGCCAGACCTCGGCCCGGCTCTCGGTGCCGCCGGACGTGTTCGCCTGGGCCGCCGAGCTGTCCCGTTCGTGGCGCGACACGCTGGCTGCACGGGGGTACGACGTCGTCGGTGACCTCGACGAGCTGGTGCCGGTCGCGGCCCAACCGTGGGTCGACCCGGACCACCCCGACGAGACCGAGGTTGCCGAGGTCGCGCTCAAGGGCCTGGACGCGATGGTCCGCGAGGCCGCCCGGCTGCGTGACGTGGAGATCGAGCTGCACGAGGTGATCGGCAACCTGCAGGAGGGGATCGCGCGGTTCGAGGCGCGACCCACCGAGCGGGTGAAGCGACGACTGGTCCGCGGGGCCGAGAACAACCCGGTCGCGAAGGCGGGGCTGGGCGCCTACCGCGCGGTTCTCGGCAAGAACTCCCGCTGAACGTAGCGTCCGACCCGCCACGTCGAGTACGCGTCGGTGCCGGCGCCGATCACCCCACCCAGCACGGGCACCCGCTTGCCGGCCGTGATCGCGATCCGCTTGCCGGCGACCTTGGTCACCATCGCGGTCGCGACCTGCGCCGCCATCACCTTGTCCATGGTGGAGTCGTACGCAGGCGCGGTCGCGATCGCCATCGGCGTGCCCGGCAGCTTCTTCTTCTTGATCAGTGCGAGCACCGTCTCCTCACCGAGCACCGCGGCCAGGATCGCGTTGTGGACCCGCATGTCGGCGAGGTCGTAGCCGCGCAGGTGCGCGACCCCGGCCACCATCCGGCACTGGAGCAGGGTCAGGCCGGTGATGTTGGCAGGCACGGTGACGGCGAGCGTGACCAGGCCGCCGAGGTTCGTCACGAAGCCCTGCGCACCGGCGAAGCGCACATGGTTCTCGATCACCTCGTGCACCGCGCGCTCGACGTCGCCGTGCTGCTCCTTGAGCTGCTTGTCCGCCGCCTCCGCCGCAGGAGGCAGCGGCCCGACGCCGCGGATCGCGCGCTCGAGTGCCTCGTGCACGAAGGCAGTCGTCATGCCGGGAGCGATCTGCCCGACATTGGGGGCCAGCGCATTCCCGATCCTGCTGCTGATGCTCATGCGGGAAAGCCTAGACGCCACCGTGTCACGCCCACCCCACCCCAGCAGACGACAAGTCCGGTCTAGGGTGGGGAGGTCACCGCGGGGAGGGGCCCCGGGGGCGGTGGTCCGGGGGACGCCTCCCGGAGGAGCTCGTGGGCACGAGGAGGTGGCCGCGCGATGAGTTGGCCCCCGCAGGAGCCTCCCCTGTCCGGGTGGACGTTCCCCGACCTCAGTGATCCCGACGTCGACCGGCGCTGCGGCAGCATGGTCGCGGTCGGAGCCGACCTCGCGCCCGGCACGCTGTTGCAGGCATACCGGTCGGGGATGTTCCCGATGCCCGGTCCCGGCCGACGGGACCCGATGCACTGGTGGTCACCGGCCAGGCGTGGCGTGCTGCCGCTCGACGAGTTGCGGGTTTCGCGCTCGCTTCGCCAGGCCCGCAAGCACTTCCAGGTCCGGATCGACTCGGCGTTCGACGAGGTGGTCGCCGCCTGCGCCGACCCGAGCCGTCCGGACGGCTGGATCGACGGCCGGATCAGTGCGGCGTACTCCCGCCTGCACCTGCTCGGCTGGGCGCACTCCGTCGAGGCGTGGCAGGACGGCACCCTGGTCGGTGGCCTGTACGGCGTGACCATCGGCGGCCTGTTCGCGGGGGAGTCGATGTTCCACGACGTCCGTGACGCCTCGAAGGTCGCGTTCGTGTCGCTGGTGGAGGCGCTGCGGGACGAGCACGCGAGCGACCGCCTGCTCGACGTGCAGTGGGCGACCCCGCACCTGGCCTCGATGGGCGTGATCGAGGTGAGCCGCCAGGAGTACCTCAAGCGGCTCGAGATCGCCGTCTCCGACGACGTGCCCCTGCCGGCGGCGTTCGCGACCAGCGCCGGCTGACGACGTCGAGCCTCAGACCACCTGCGCCGGGTGGCCGCTGTCGCTCACCATCGGCCTGCCGGCCGCCTCCCAGTCGAGCATGCCGCCGCCGAGGTTGACCGCGTCGACGCCGTTCTGCACGAGGTAGCCGGTGGCCTGCGCGGACCGGCCACCGACCTTGCACACGACCAGCACCTGCGCGTCGTTCGGCACCTCGGCCAGCCGCTGGGGCACCTCGCGCAGCGGGATGTGCCGGGCGCCGTCGATGTGGCCGTGGTGCCACTCGGCCGGCTCGCGCACGTCGAGGACCACGAGCTCCTCGGGCAGCGGGTCGGGAACGCCGTCGACGTCGACGGTCGGGATCTGCATGGTTGCCTTTCGGTGGTCGAGCGTGGGCTCTTCGGTGGTCGAGCGTGTGTTCCTCGGTGGTCGAGCTTGTGTTCTTCGGTGGTCGAGCTTGTCGAGACCTACTTCAGGAACTTGGAGGTGCGCCGGTCGGCAAGCGGCTTGCCGCCGGTCTGGCAGGTGGCGCAGTAGTTCAGGAACGTGTCGGCGAACGAGACCTCACGGACCACGTCGCCGCACACCGGGCAGATCGCGCCCTTGCGTCCGTGCACCGCCAGGTGCGACTTCTTCTCGCCCTTGAGCTCGCTGGCGGCCAGCCCGGCCGACCGCTCGACAGCGTCGCCGAGCACACCGCGGAGCGCGGCGTACAGGGAGGCGAGCTCGGCGTCGGTCAGCGAGCTGGACGGCTTGAACGGCGACATCTTCGCGGCGTGCAGGATCTCGTCGGAGTAGGCGTTGCCGATGCCGGCGATGTTGCTCTGGTAGCGCAGGACGCCCTTGATCTGGGCCCGGCCGGCGTCGTGCAGGATGCGGCCCAGGACGTCGACCGTGAACTCGTCCGAGAGCGGGTCGGGACCCAGCCGGGCGATGCCCTCGACCTCGGCCGGGTCGCGCACGACGTAGATCGCCAGCGACTTGCGGGTGCCGGCCTCGGTGATGTCGAGCCCCGACCCGTTGTCGAGCACCACCCGCGCGGCCAGCGGTGACTTGGAGTTGGGCTTCGCCGGCAGCGTCGGCACCTCGTCGCGCCAGCGCACCCAGCCGGCCCGGGCCAGATGCATCACGAGGTGGGTGCCGGAGGCGTCGATGTCGAGGAACTTGCCGTGCCGGGTGACCCCGTCGACGAGCATCCCGTGGAGCGACATCAGGGGCGGGTCGAAGGTCTTGAGTGCGCTGAACGCCGCCACGTCGACCCGCACCAGCGCACGCCCGTCGAGGCGTCGGGAGAGGTCCTGGGCGAGCGCCTCGACCTCCGGCAGCTCGGGCATGCGGCAAATCTACCGGGCAGGACCGACTGACACCGGGCACCGATCGGGTGATGATGAGGGATGACCAACGTGACCGCGATGCCGGTCGGCGCCTACACCGACACCCGCGGTGACGGTCGCGCGCTGAGGGTCACCTGGCACCACGAGCCCGCACCGCACGGTCCGGTGGTGCTGCTCTCGCTGTGGCGCGAGGAGCTGTGCGTGGCCTCGTTCCGGCTTCCCGTCGACGACGTGCCCGACCTGATCGCCGCCCTGCGCGAGGGACTCGCGGTGTCCTACGCCGGGCAGGCCGCAGTCCGCCAAGCATGATGGGGACGTGCTGATCACCAACCACGTGCTCTCGGGCGCACTCGTCGGCCGGCTCGCGCGCGGTCCGGTGTCGGCGTTCGGACTCGGCCTGGCCTCCCACTTCGTGCTCGACGCGATCCCCCACTGGGGTGGTCGGGACATCCGCGACGTGATGGGGATCGCCGTCACCGACGGCCTGGTCGGGCTGACCGCGATGGCCGGCGTGCTCGCGATCACCGACCGGCAGGACCGGGTGCGGGTGCTGGCCGGGATGACCGGCGCCTGCCTGCCCGACCTGGACAAGCCGGCCATCGTGTTCTTCGGGCGGTCGCCCTACCCGGCCCGCTTCGACCGGTTCCACGGCGAGATCCAGCGGGAGTCGCCGCGCCGGATGCCGCAGGAGGTGCTGGTCGCCCTCGTCGGCGCCACGGCGGTGGTGCTGCACACCCGACGCGGGCGCCGCCCTCAGCGGTTGAGCCAGGCCGTGAACGCCTCGGTGTCGTAGGGCCGACCCAGGAAGTCCTCGACCAGCTCGGCTGCCGGCTTCGACCCGCCCGCCGCCAGCACCAGTTCGCGGTAGCGCGTGGCCACGTCGGCCGCGAACAGGTCGTCGGGGTCGAACGCGCTGAACAGGTCCTTCGCGATCACCAGGCTCCACATGTAGGTGTAGTAGGCCGAGGTGTAGCCGGACAGGTGACCGAAGCTGGTCACGAAGTGGGTGTCCGGTAGCGGCCGTACGAGGCTGTACTCGTCGTACAGCTCGAGCATCCGGGCGATCCGGTCGTCGGGCCGCTCGAGGTGCAGCCGATAGGCCAGCGCGGCGTAGAACATCTGGGTGCGCGCCAGGAAATCGCGGCCGAACTCCTCCGCCGCCCGCATCTGGCGCACCAGGTCGCCGGGGATCGGGGTGCCGTCGGCGTCGGTCGCGAAGCCCTGGAGGACGAGGGTGTCCCAGGCCCACTCCTCGAGCATCTGCGACGGCGCCTCGACGAAGTCCCACTCGGTGGCGACGCCGGAGAAGCGCACCCACTCGTGGCGGCCGGCGAGAACGTGGTGCATCAGGTGGCCGAACTCGTGGAAGAGCGTGACCACGTCGCGGTGGTCCATCAGGCCGCGCGGCAGGTTGCAGACCAGCACGCCCTCGGGGAGCTGCCGGTTGAGCACGCCCGGCACCAGGTCGAACTGCGCCGCGTGGTTGAACTTCCGCTCCCGCGGGTGCAGGTCGAGGTGGATCCGGCCGAGCACCTCGGTGCTGCCGTCGGGGCGGCCCAGGCCCACGTCGTACGTCGTCACGTCGGGGTGCCAGGTGCGCGCCTCGGCCTGCTCGACGCGGGTGTAGCTGAGCCCGAACAGCATGCTGGTGACGTCGAGCAGGCCGTCGTGCACCTTCGTGAAGTCGAAGTAGCGGCGCACCTCCTGGGCGTCGACGCCGTACTGCTCCCGCTTGACCGCTTCGAAGTAGTAGCGCCAGTTGCCGAGGTCGATCGTGTCCTGACCGTCGGCGCTCGCACGCTCGAGGAGGGTCGCGATCTCGCGGCGCCCGGCGGCATCGGCCTCCTCGGTGATCCGGTCGACGAAGGCGGCGATCGCGTCGCCGGTGCCGATCATCTTGGTCTCGGCGTCGTAGTCGGGCCAGCTCGGGTAGCCGAGCAGCGTCGCCATCTCGTGCCGGGTCGCGAGGAGCTCTGCGAGGACGTCGTCGTTCTCCGGCCAGGCGAGGTTGAAGAAGCTCTGCGCGACCTCGCGGCGGGCGTCGGCGTCGTGGGCGAAGGTGAGGAACGGCAACAGGTCGGGGTACTCCGTGGTGATCGCGACCTGACCGTCCTCGTCGGGCGCGTGGTCGGCGACGAAGTCGTCCGGGAGCCCGGCCAGCGTGCTCGCCGGCACCAGCGTCGTACGACGCCCGTCGCGGATGTTGCGGTCGAACGCCTGGCCGAGGTCGGTCAGCCGCTGGTCGAGCGCGCGTACCCGCTCGCGGGTCTCCTCGTCGCGGTCGACCCCGGCCCGCCGGAAGTCGCGCAGCGCCTTCTCGAGCATCCGCTTCGCGCCGTCGCCGAGCGGTTCGTCCTCGACCGAGGACAGCTGGGCGAACACGTCCGCGTCGAGGTACAGGTCGGTGCCGAAGGCCTGCACCTCGCGCTCGATCGCCTCCGCCAGCTCGATCACGTCGGCGTCGGGGTGGACCACCGAGAGCAACGAGCAGGCGGCACCGGCGTTGCGGATCGCGATGCCGGCGTCGTTCCAGAGCTGGAGGATCGCCTCGTCCTTGACCGGCGCGTCCTTGAGGGCCGCGATCTCGTCGCCGGCCGTGCGGAGCTGCCCGCGGGCGCGTTCGTCGAGCCAGGCCTTCCAGTCGTCGACGGGCAGGGACAGTGGTTCCAGTGCCATGCCGCCGACCATAGCCACGCCCTCCGTCGGGTGACGAGACCGCACTTGAGCTCAACCCGGCTTCAACTCCTACCCTGCAGGAGTGACCCTGCCCGCCACCGCACCGCTGCCGACGCCGCTGCTCTCGCCCCGCTACCGCTGGGCGACGGTCGGCATGGTCAGCCTGATCTTCCTGGCGGCCTTCGAGGCGCTCGCGGTCACGACGATCATGCCCACCGTCAGCGCCGACCTGGACGGGCGCGCCTGGTTCTCGGCGGCGTTCGCGGTCACGCTCGCGGCCAGCGTGGTCGGGATGGTGGCCGGCGGGATGTGGTCCGACCGCAGCGGACCGAAGCTCCCGCTGCTGACCTCCGTCGCCGTGTTCGCGCTCGGGCTGCTGCTGGCCGGGCTCTCGCCGACGATCCAGCTGTTCGTGGCGGCGCGGTTCCTGCAGGGGCTCGGCACCGGCGCCCTGACCGTAGCGCTCTACGTGCTGGTGGCCCGGATCTACGACCCGATCGACCACCCGGGCATCTTCGGCGCCTTCGCGGCCGCGTGGGTGATCCCGTCGATGGTCGGCCCGACCGTGGCGGGCGTGGTCGCCCAGGCGTCCAGCTGGCGCTGGGTGTTCCTCGGTGTGGTGGCGCTGGCCCTCGCGGCGACGGCGGCGATGCTGCCGGCCCTGCGCGGCGTCGTCGACCGGCCGGAGCCGGGACCGTCGGGGGCCAAGGGACGGCTGGTGCTGGCGGCCGTGGTCGCGTCCGCCGTGGTGGGGCTCGACCTCGCGGGCCGCTCGCGCGGTCCCCTGGGGTACGTCGCCGCCGCGGCCTCGCTCGTGGTGGTGCTGGTCGCCGTGCGCCCGCTGCTGCCCGCCGGCACCCTCGTCGTACGACGCGGACTGCCGGCCGTGGTGGCGCTGCGGGCGGCGATCGCGGCGACATTCTTCGCCACCGAGATCTACCTGCCGTACCTGCTCCAGGTGCACTACGACGTGCCGGCCTGGCTCTCCGGCGCGACCCTCACCGTCGGCGCGCTCGGCTGGGCAGCGGCGTCGCAGGTGCAGGCGCGGCTCGGCGCCCGGCTGCCGCACGTCACCGCGCTGCGGATCGGTGCCGTCCTGCTGTTCGCCGGGATCGGCGCTGAGCTGGTGTCCGCGGCGCTGCACCTGTCGCCGTGGCTGGTCGGCGCGGCGTGGGTGCTCGCCGGTGGCGGGATGGGGCTGATGTTCCCGCGGATCGGTGCCTACGTGCTGGCCGCGTCGACCGCGCACGAGCAGGGCGGCAACTCAGCGGCGATGTCGATCGCCGACGCGGTCGGAGGCGCGACGGCGATCTCGCTGGCCGGCCTGCTGTTCACGGCGGTGGGTCCGGCGACCGACCTCGCGCCTTTCGTGGCGGCGCTGGTGCTGACCACGGCGCTCGCCGGGGGAGCGGTGCTGGTGGCCCGTCGTACCCCCTCGTCAGCGGTCGCTACGACACGCTAGGGAAATCTACGGCGAACGCTAGACAGCCGGATACCTTCCTGACGTGGACCCGATCCGGAACCCCTACGCACCCGGCGCAGGCCAGCGCCCACCCGAGCTGGCCGGCCGCGACCGCGAGCTGAAGCAGTTCGAGGTGACCCTCGAACGGGTCGCCGCCGGGCGTCCCGACCGCAGCATGGTGCTCTCGGGCCTGCGCGGTGTCGGGAAGACGGTGCTGCTCAACGCGCTGCGCAGCCAGGCGGTCAACCGGGCCTGGGGCACGGGCAAGGTCGAGGCGCGGCCCGACCAGTCCTTGCGGCTGCCGCTGGCGCAGGCGGTCAACGCCGCGGTCCGCGAGGTCGCCCACCGGCACCGCGACCCCGACCGGGTCGACCAGGTCTCCGGCGTGCTCAAGGCGTTCGCGCTGCGCACCGAGCTCAAGGACCGCAAGGCCACCACGACGGCCCGCCGCTGGCAGCCCCCGATCGACGTACCCGCCGCCAAGGGCCGCGCCGACTCCGGCGACCTCGAGCTCGACCTGATCGAGCTGTTCACCGACGTCGCCGGCCTCGGCCGCGACCTGGGCGTCGGCATCGCGCTGTTCGTCGACGAGATGCAGGACATCCCGACGCCCGAGCTGGCCGCGCTCTGCGGTGCCTGCCACGAGGTGAGCCAGCAGGGCGCGCCCCTGATCGTGGTCGGCGCGGGGCTGCCGCACCTGCCGGTCGCGCTCGCGGCGTCGAAGTCGTACGCCGAGCGGCTGTTCCGCTACGTCTCCGTCGACCGGCTGCCGCGCGAGATGGCCGACCGGGCCTGGACCGTGCCGGCCGGATCGGAGGAGGTCGGCTACGAGCCCGACGCGCTCGACGAGCTCTACGCGCTCACCGACGGCTACCCGTACTTCGTGCAGGCCTACGGCAAGGTCACCTGGGACGTCGCGGTGACCTCGCCGATCCGCGCCGCCGACGTACGGGATGCCGCTCCGGAGGCCGAGGCCGAGCTCGCCGTCGGCTTCTTCGGTGCGCGCTTCGACAGGGCCACCCCGGCCGAGCGCGACTACATGAGCGCGATGGCCGACCTCGGCGAGGGCACCGGTGACCTGGCGGTCAAGACGGCGGAGATCGCCTCCCACCTGTCCCGCAAGCCGCAGTCGCTGTCCCCTGCGCGCGACGGGCTGGTGAAGAAGGGCCTGGTCTTCTCCGCAGAGCGGGGCACCGTGGCCTTCACGGTGCCGCACTTCGGGAAGTTCCTGCGCAGCCAGCGCTAGGGCTGCAAGGGCAAGATGTCGCGGGTGGCCTTCGACCTTGCGGGGAGCGGCGCCCGCGAAGCAGCAGCGGCGCTGCTGACGGATGTCCTGGCCGCGGCGTGTTGCGCGGGTAGAGCGATGGAGACTGCCTGATCGGCGCACGGCGACGCCCGGGGAAGCGGACGACTTCAGTCGACATCGACGTCCGGTGGACGATCCGCCGGGACAGGACGTGACTGTCGGACATGCCGAGAATCACTGCGCCGGACCCTGCGGCCGGGTGGGGACGGTGATTCCTTGCTCGGGTGCAGACGCCGACGAGGAGTGCACCCGGACTGGCTCCTCGTTCGTGCGGTTCCAGGGGTGGCCGTTGTGGTGGCGGGTCGGCCTGGAGGTCCACGCCGCGGGCCTGGCCTCCCTCGGCGTCCAGGAAGCCGACCCGTGGTCGCCCGACGAGGCATGCCTGCATGGGGGTCGTCGTACCAACTGGCAGGATCGGCCCGGAACCGGCCCGGCTACGCGGCCGACGGCGAGCGCGCGCGTCCAGACCGCCCGAGGCAACGTATGCGCTAGGGACGTGCGCACTGCAATGCGACTGGCCGAGGCGATCGGCCCGGCGCTACGAGCGACATCTGGCCAGGACGGCGCCCACCCCGAGCCCAGGATGCCCGGACCCGTCGCCTGTACCGGGAGGTGTTCGTCGAGTGACTCGGGCATTGGAGGCGACCGAGCTGAGCAGGGTGGCCGCGATGAGTCCGGAAGCGGTGAGGACTCCAGTAGGGGCCGCGGGGCGCCAGGCCCATGCCGCGTTGGGGCACCTTCCCGAAGATCGCGATGCTGCCGCCGTACAGGAACACGATGCCCACCGGACGAACACCGGCCGCGTCAGACCCTCCGACGGGCGCAACGATGCGGTGCCCGTCGCCTCGCCGGCGACAGCGGCCGCAAGCAACGCGCGGTGGGCACCACCCTGGTCGCGAGCGAAGGCTGAGATGTCAGCCGGGCAACGGTACAGACCGGCCGCGTTCCGCAACGAGGAACCTCGTGCGGGATAGCCGCCTGGCGGGAGATCGGGTACTCGGCTCACGACTATGCTGGTCGGAAGAGTTCCCCCGACTCGTGATTCATGCAGATCAGGGGGATGCTGCGCCAGCGCTGCCGTAGGGCCGACGCGTCCAGGTCGGCCTGAAGTTGCGAGAGCCACTGCTGTCCCATCGAATGTGCTCGTGCGGCCATCCGGTCCCTAGGAGCCGCAGATGGCGTGCCGCTGCGGTCATCGACGCGGGGGGGGCGTTCGCTCGCCAGGTCGGGACGCGTCACCTAAACCGCCCGATTCGTCCCTTGAGAAGGTCAGTTCATGAGCGTAAAATCGAACACATGTTCGACAACTCGGATGCCAGCGTGGCTCTCGCCCACGACTGGGTCGACGCCTTGGCCGATCTGGACGGGGCCGACCTAAGCGACGCACAGCGCATCGAACTCCTCACCACGCTCGAGGAGCTGAAGAGTGCTGCGGCGGCCACGCAGGCGCGGGTGACGGTGGCCCTCGACGCCTCGCAGCGCGCGGCGTGCGTCACGGAGAAGGACGAGCGCGAGTGCCGCCGCAGCGTGGCCGCTCAGGTGGCGCTGGCCCGACGGGAGTCGCCGCACGCCGGCAACCGGCACCTCGGCGTGGCTCGGGCACTGGTGATGGAGATGCCGCACACGATGGCGGCGCTGACGTCCGGGCTGATCAGCGAGTGGCGGGCCCACCTGATGGTGCGTGAGACCGCGACCCTGACGCTGGAGGACCGCAGGTCCGTCGACGCCGAGCTGGCCGGGCGGCTCCCGGCGATGGGCAACCGGCAGGCCGCGGCCGAGGCGCGTGCGGTCGGCTACCGCCTCGACCCGACCTCGCTGCTGCGCCGCACCCGCGGCGCCGAGAGCGATCGGCGGGTGACCGTGCGGCCCGCGCCCGACACGATGACGTTCCTGACCGGCTTCCTCCCGGTCGCCCAGGGGGTGGCCGTCCACGCCGCCTTGCGCCGTCACGCCGAGTCACTCCACGGGCAGGGCGATCCGCGGACGGTCGGCCAGATCATGGCCGACACGCTGGTGGCCAGGTGCACCGGGCGGGAGCAGGCGGCGGGCACGCCGGTCGAGGTCCAGATCGTGATGACGGACAACACATTGTTAAGCGACGACCCCGAGCCCGCACGCGTGGTCGGCTACGGGCCGGTCCCGGCCTGGCTGGGCCGGCGGCTGGTGCGGGAGGCGGAGCAGGCCTGGGTACGTCGCCTCTACTGCGGGCCGCGCGGCAAGGGTCTGGTCGGGATGGACTCCCGGCGGCGCCGCTTCGCGGGCAAGCTGCGTCAGTTCCTGGTGATCCGCGACGACGTGTGCCGGACACCGTGGTGCGACGCACCGATCCGGCACCTCGACCACCCGGTGGCGGTTGCCCGCGGTGGCGGCACCTCGGGCGACAACGGCCAAGGACTCTGCGAGCAGTGCAACTACGTCAAGGAAGGGCCGGGCTGGTCGACGACCGTCGACGGCGACGCGGTCACCACAACGACTCCGACCGGCGTCCGGCACACCACCCGGCCACCGCCGGGTCCCGGACTCCGTGTGGACGTCCGGCCGTCCACGATCCTGGAGCAGATCCTCCGGGACTACACCCGCGCAGCCTGACGACGCATCACGACCTGGATCGCGCTCAGGAGACGTAGACCTTGCGCAGGGTCTCCCGCACCACCCACGTCGTCCGGTCGCCGGCGCGCAGCCGCACCACCGTGCCCGGCCCGAGCTCGGCCGTGGAGCCGTCGGCCTCGAAGGTCAGGGTCGCGCTGCCGGCCAGCACCACGAACACCTCCTCGGCCTCGACGTCGGTCACCGTGCCGGCCGTGAGCTCCCAGACCCCGACCTCCAGCCCGCCGAGCTCGGTGAGCTCCGCGAGCGACGCGGTCGGCGTCCCGGAGACCACCGAGTCGGGCTCGAGGGCCAGGTCAGCCAGCGCCATGGCGCGCACGTCGGACTGCAGCAGGTGGTTCGTTTCGTCACGCTGGCGATGCGCGTCGGCTGCGGCCTGGATCCGCGCGACGTACGGCGCCCACTCGTCGGCCGGCACGTCGGAGGTGTTGCTGGCCGCGTGGCCGTCGATCGTCTCGCGCAGGATGTCGCAGTGGCCTGCGTGCTGGGCCGTCTCCGCGACGACCCGCGCGAGCAGGTGGCCGAAGGTGGTGTCGCGCCGGCTCTCGTCCCACCAGGCCACCTGCGCCGGTGCGTCGAGCGGGAGGCTCGCGATCGATGTGTCGGAGTGCTCCCACGCGGTGCGGTACCAGGCGAGGAGCTGCTCCCGGCTGTCGTCGGCGGTCGGCCACATGTCCGCGCCGTCCCAGACCGAACCGTCCTCGTGCCACGGCAGGGTCAGTGGGGCGGGGCGCCCGACGCTGTCGCCCAGGTAGCCGAGCTCGATCCCGATCAGGTGCTTGACCAGCCCGAGCAGGTTGGTGCCGGTCGGCGTCATCGGCCGACGGACGTCGTACTCGGAAAGCCCGTCGAGCGACGCCACGATGCTGTCGCGGGAGGCCTGCAGGTAGCGCTGGAGGTCGGCGGCGACCGGTGTCGGTGCGTCCATGTGTCCACCCAACCACCGGTCACCGACCAGCGTCCGACCGTGCGCCACCAGCGAGTTCGGTTGTCGCGAGGCTCGGCGCGTGCTGTGGGGCGTGCTCGCCGTCACCCCGACAGCGCGGCCCGCCGCGGGCTGAGCCCCCGGACGTCGCGGACCAGGTCGACCAGCTCGTCGCGGGTCGGCCCGGGGGAGTACGCCGGACGCCAGCCGGTGGCGTAGACCTCGCGGGCCAGTGGCTCGACCGGGTCGAGGCACGACGGCAGGGCGGTCATGGAGAGGTAGCCGCCGATCGACTCGGCGATCCGCGGATCCCGTTCGGACGCAGCCATGATCCGGTCGGAGGGGATCCGTCGGGTCAGGTCGATGTCGCCGCCCTCCCACCGCCGGGCAACATCGCCGTCCATCAGCACGTGGTCCGCGACCCAGGGCAGCATCTGCTCCCGGCACCACGCGCCGAACGCCGCCGGGGCCGTCTCCGGGTCGGCGTCGAGGAGGCGCAGGAACGCCTGCACCTGGAGGTACGTCGTGGCGACGCCCCGGCCGAACGTCGGCGTCGTGGTCGCGACCGCGTCGCCGAGCGCGACGAGTCCGGGAAGGTTCGCCTGCTCCCGGAAGGTGTTGCGGAGCGGCCCGCCCGGCTGCACGTCGTCCACCGGCCGGGACCGTTCGGGATCGGTCCAGGCGGCGAGCCCCGGGATGGCGCGGCAGGCGGCCTCGAAGGCGTCCCCGTGCCGCAGCTCCTTGAGCGACACGTCGGAGGTCGGCCGCACGATCAGGACCGAGAAGTAGCCGCGCTCGTGCAGGAAGACGATCGTCTGGTAGCCGTCGAAGTCGGCCTGCCAGGCCAGCGGGTTGGCCATCGGCCCGGGCTCGGCCCCCTCGCGCAGCCGGTACTGCCGGTCGACGTACGCCATGCCGCAGGGGCCGCCCACCTCTGCGGCGGGGCGCACCTCGTCGGCCGCCCGGCCGGACCGGCCGGAGGCGTCGACGACGAGGTCCGCCTCGAGGGTCGCGCCGTCGACCCGGATCCCGCGGACCCTCCCGGCGGCGGTGACGACACCGTCCACGTGCCCCTGGCGTACGACGAGGTGCGGCTCGTCGCCCACGACATCGCGCAGCGAGCGTTCGAACGTCTCCCGGCGCGAGCGCATGCCCATCGGGAGCTCGGCCGGCTGCCCGGGCATCGTGATCGGCTCCGCCCCGCGAGCCAGCCAGGCGTCGTACGCCTCCGGCCACTCGGCGCGGAGCGCCCCGACCACCTGCGAACGAAAGGCGTGGGCGTGCCGGAACTGCATGACCCCGCGTCGCTGCCAGGTGCCGTCGGCCGCAGGGCCGGCATCGCGGTCGACCGCGACCACCTCGTGCCCGCGGCGGGCGAGGGCGACGCCGGTGAGGAGGCCGGCCGGTCCGGCACCGATGATGGCGACTCGCATGGGTGCTCACTCCTTGCACTGGTAGTGTGGTGACAACACTGATGGTGAACCCAAAGTGCAGCGACGTCAACGACGGGATAGACCGGATGAGTGGGACCAACCGACGTGAGTACCGCTCCGAGGTCCGCAGCCAGCAGGCGCACGCGACCCGACGGGCGATCGTGTCCGCGGCCGCCGACCTGTTCGTCGAACGCGGCTTCTCCTCGACCACGATCGACTCCGTGGCCGAGCGGGCGGGGGTCGGCCGCAAGACCGTCTTCGACTCGGTCGGCGGCAAGGGGGCCCTGCTCAAGCTGGCCTGGGACTGGGCGCTCGTGGGCGACGACGAGCCGCTCACGATGGAGCAGCGGCCCGAGGTGCAGGCGATGCTCGCTGAGTCCGACCCGCGCCGCCTGGTGCGCATGTGGGTCCACATGGTCAGTGACGTGGCCTCCCGGGCGGCCCCGCTGAGCCGGGTGCTGCTGGCGGCACGTGACGTGGACGAGGAGGCCGCCGCCCTCGATGCCCTGATCCGCAGCGAGAGCCTGACGGGCGCTCGTGCGTTCACCCAGCACCTGCACTCCGTGGGCGGACTGCGCGCCGGGCTCGACCCCGAGCACGCCGCCGATGTCTGCTGGGCCCTGCTGAACCCCGTGGCCTACGACCGGCTCGTGCACGACCGGGACTGGTCGCAGGCGGCCTTCGAGGACTGGCTGGTGACCGTCGTCTCGGCCTCGCTGTTCGGCGCGGGCGCCGACCGCGCCGATCCGCAGCCCGACATCCGGGTCAGCCACGACCGGGCCGCTCAGTGCTACCGGGCGACCGTCGACGGCGCACCGGCCGGCACCGCGTCGTACGAGCAGGGGGAGCGCTACGTCCTGCTCACCCACACCGACGTCGACGAGCGGTTCGCCGGTCTGCGGGTGGGCTCGGCACTGCTGCAGTTCGCGGTCGACGACCTGACGGACGAAGGCCGGAGCGTGGTGGCCCTGTGTCCCTTCGCCCGCGCCTGGGCGGCTCGGCACCCGGAGCACGCCTCGTTGCTGTCCGACCTGCCGACCTCGACGGCGACGGACTAGAGCGGGAAGCGGACGCCCGTGAGCTCCTCGGAGAGGTCCCAGAGCCGACGGGCGGCCTCGGGGTCCTGGGCCTGGGTGGAACGGGTCACCGGGCCTGGGGCGCCGCGCGTCTGGCCGAGCTTCGTCGGACCGACGTACGTGTTGCCGGGCAGGTCCTCGATCGCGGCGTAGACGGTCGGCCGGGCGCCCTCGGCGGCGCTGGTGGCGATCACCTTGTTGCCGACCGCCATCAGCACCTTCATCAGGGGTACGGCGTGGTGCGACTGCAGGTTCGTCGCGCTGTAGCCCGGGTGGGCCGCCGTCGCCCGCACCGGGGAGCCGGCCGCGTCGAGCCGGCGCTGGAGCTCGGCGGTGAAGAGCAGGTTGCTCAGCTTGGACTGCTGGTAGGCGCGGTTCGGGTTGTAGCGTCCCTCCGCGTTGTAGTCGTCGAAGGCGACCTGCGGGCCGCGGTGCAGGCCGGACGACACCGTCACCACGCGGTCGGTCAGCTGCGGCAGCAGCAGGTTGGTCAGGGCGAAGTGTCCGAGGTGGTTGGTGCCGAACTGCCGCTCGAAGCCGTCGGCGGTGCGGCCCTCGGCGACCATCATGATCCCGGCGTTGTTGACCAGCACGTCGAGCGCGCCGTCCCACTTCTCCGCGAACCGGTGCACGGAGCCGAGGTCGGCCAGGTCGAGCTCGGCCACCGAGGTGGACCCGGTGATGCCGGCCGCAGCCTCCGCGCCCCTGTCGGTGTCGCGGACGGCGAGCACGACGTGGCCGCCGGCTCCGGCGAGCGCGCGGGCGGTCTCCAGACCGAGCCCGGAGTTGGCGCCGGTGACCACGAAGGTGCGGCCGCTCTGGTCGGGAAGAGTCCTGGAAGGGGAGGTCATGCCCTCCAACGTACCCAGCGGTGCACACCCCTGAGGGGCGGCTGAGATGTCAGGATGGACACATGCGTGACCGGCCACCGCACTGGCCCACCGATCGACCCCAGGTGGTGGCCCACCGGGGCGCCAGCGACGTCAACGCCGAGCACACGCTCGGCGCCTACCTCGCGGCGCTCGACGAGGGCGCCGAGGCACTCGAGTGCGACGTCCGGCTGACCGCCGACGGCCACCTGGTCTGCGTCCACGACCGCGACCTGCGACGTACGGCGAGCACACCGCGAACCGTGTCCACGATGGAGCTCGCCGAGCTCGACCAGCTGGACTTCGCGAGCTGGAAGAAGCCCTGGGCCGAGCTGGACGACGAGGCGCCCGAGGGCGACCCCGAGCTGGGCAAGGTGCTCACCCTGCGCCGGCTCCTGGAGACCGTGGCCGACTACGAGCGCCCGATCGACCTGGCCGTCGAGACCAAGCACCCCACCCGCTACGGCGGACTGGTCGAGAAGCGGTTGGTCGAGCTGCTGGCGACGTTCGGGTGGTCCGGAGCCGGTTCGCCGGTCCGGGTGATGAGCTTCTCCTGGATCGCACTGAAACGCATCGAGCGGCTCGCGCCCGAGCTCGACGTGGTGTTCCTGATGGACAGCCCGGGGGAGTGGCTGCGGGCCCGTCCGCTGGCCCGCCCGGACTGGATCGCCGGCCCCGGCATCGAGCTGATCCGCGCGAACCCGAAGGTGATCTCGAAGATCGCCGAGCGCAGCCGCGTGCACTGCTGGACGGTGAACACGGAGGCTGACGCCGACCTCTGCCGCGAGGTGGGCGTCGAGGCCGTGATCACCGACCGACCCGGGTCAATGCTGAGATATCTCACGACCTGAGTTTCGTTTCTCGATGAACCGGGTATCCCTTGCTCAGCCTCGGCTGGAAGTGACGTGCCTCGGCTGCGTTCATTGAGACTCGGGGGAGAGAGAGGAGTTGTGCGGTGCCTTCCCTGGATCCCGTTGCCATGGCGCTTCCGTTCGCCGCCAGCAGCGCGTCCGTAGCGCGCAAGCAGCTCAAGCAGTGGCTGGTCGAGCTCGGTCAGCCCAGCGACGTCATCGAGGACTCCCGTCTCGTGCTCTCCGAGCTCGTCGGCAACGCCGTACGCCACGCCCGTCCGCTCGCGGACGGCACGGTCATCGTCGCCTGGAACCAGGCCGACACCGGACTCGACATCGCGGTCACCGACGGCGGTGCCCCGACGGAGCCGCACGCCGTCGACGCGGCGTCCTCCGACCTGGCCGGCCGCGGCCTGACCATCGTGCAGGAGCTGAGCAGCCGCTGGTGGCTCGAGACCACGCGGTCGCGCTCCACCGTGCACGCCCTCGTCCACCTCAGCTGACCTCTTCCGCATAGCCTCTGCCCATGGGCAAGCGATCACGGGACCGGCAGCGCACGACGACCACGTCCACGGGCACCTCGACCGGTGAGGTCGGGCCGCGTCAGCCGTGCCCGTGCGGGTCGGGCCGGCGCTACAAGGCCTGTCACGGCAGTACGGCGGGCGCCCCGTCGGTCTACGTCGCGCGTCCGTTCGCCGGGCTGGCAGGCGAGTGCGACCTGGTCGCGCTGCGCGAGTTCGTGCCCTCGGGCACGGCGCCGGTCACCGTCAAGGGTCACCAGGACCGTGACGTCCTGCTCTGCACCCTGCTCCCGGGCGCCGCGCCGGCGCTGGTCCGCCAGGACGGCACCGTCTGGCTCGGTATGCAGGTGCAGCACGGATTCGGCGACGCCAGCCGCGACCTCGCCGCAGCGCTGCTGACCGCGCTCGAGGGCGAGGCCGGCCAGGCGGTCGAGGTGGTCGACGACCCGGGCGCCGGGCCGCGGCTGCAGGACGTGCTGGTCGACGCCCCGCTCGAGGTGACGGTGCACGACGGGTTCGAGTTCTGGCTGGCCGACGTCGAGGACCCCGACGGTTCGATGGCGGCCGCCCTGGAGAACGCCAACGGCGCGATCTCGCCCACGCGCCGGCTGACCTCGGTGGAGGGCGCCTACTGGTCCGACGTCCACACCAAGGAGTACCTGCGCTGGGCGATGCCGCACGACGAGGACCCGCTGCTCGACGCGTTGGCCCGGCTCCACGCCGCCGGCAACGACCGGCTGGTCGACGACTCGCGGCTCGTGGGCATGTTCCGGGCCCACGGCCTGCTGGTTCCGGTCTGGGACCTGGTCTCAGGCACCGGTGCGGAGGCGCTGGAGGAGCCCGCCGCCGCCTTCGCGGCCGATCTGGACGCCGCGCTGTCCTCCACGGAACCGCTCAGCGGTGACGAGCGGGCCGCCCGTGCGGGCCTCGCGAACCGCCAGCTGACCCTCCGCTGAGGCCCGGCGGGCGAGGCGCGTCGACATGGCTCGCCTAGACCACGTCCCGTCGCCCGACCGGGTAGTTGTGACGGAACGGCAGACCACGTACGTTTGGCTGGGCCCGGCCGTTGTTGCATCCCCCGTCAACAGCGGCCGGGCGCTTGCGTTCCCACATCTCAGATCGGGTCGCGGCTGACCGGGCAGGACATGCAGCGGGGTCCGCCTCGGCCCGATCCCAGCTCCGAGCCGGCGATCGCGATCACCTCGATGCCGGCCTCCTCGAGCCGCGTGTTGGTCTCGATGTTGCGCTCGTAGGCGACCGCCACCCGCGGCGACAGCGCCAGCGTGTTGTTGCCGTCGTCCCACTGCTCGCGCTCGGCGGTGACCGGGTCCAGTCCGGTGTCGATCTGGTGCAGCGTGTCGATCCCGATCGCCTTCGCCGCCGCGACCAGGAACGGCTCGGCCGATGCCACGTCGAGGTGGTCGCCGTCCCCGCGCGTGACCGCGTGCGCGACGAGCTGGTCGGCGACGTTGGGGTACATCACGATCTTGTCGACGTCCACCATCGTGCACACGGTGTCGAGGTGCATGGTCGCCCGCTCCTGGGCGATGGGCACGGCGAGCACGGTGTGCGCGAGGTCGTCGGCGAAGACCTCCCGGGCGAGCTGCTCGACGCCGGCCGGCGTCGTACGCTCCCCGACCCCGACGGCGATCACACCGGGTGCCATCAGCAGGACGTCGCCGCCCTCGACGTGCTCGTGCCGCCAGCCGTGGATCCGTTGGGCTCCGGCGAACCGAGGGTGCCGGGTGTAGATCAGCTCGGTGAGCTGGCTCTCGCGCACCCGGGCCGGCATCGCCAGGGAGGTGATCGCCACCCGGTCGCGGACCCACACCGAGGAGTCGCGGGTGAACAGCAGGTTGGGCAGCGGGTCGATCAGGAAGTCGTCGTGCGTCAGCAGGGACGTGACCAGGCTCTTGCCGGCCCGCACCTCGTCGTTGCGCACGCCCGCGGTCAGCGCCTCCATCAGGCCACGCGGGTCGAGGTCGGTGAGCGCCGTGCGGAAGTAGTCGCGCAGGGTGTCGCCGAGGTGCAGCGAGGTGGTCACCGACTCGATCGCGCTGGCCCGGGCCTCCTCCTCCTCGAGGGTCTCGACCAGCAGCTCGGTCAGGTAGAGCACCTCGACGTCGCGGGCGCGCAGCGCCTCCGCGAACGCGTCGTGCTCGTCCTGGGCCCGGCTCACCCACGGGATGCCGTCGAAGAGCAGCTTGTCGTTGTTGCGGGGGGTCAGCCGCTTCAGCTCGTTGCCGGGACGGTGCAGCATCACGGTGCGAAGCCGGCCGACCTCGCTGGAGGCGCCAAGGGTCGTCATGGTCGGCAGCCTAGGCCGTGACGAGCTCCAGTGCCGTCACGACGGCGAGCAGCAGGCACACCCCGGCGCCGATGTAGTGCAGCAGCGAGAGCCGCATGTAGCGCAGCAGCACCCGGCCGACCAGCACCGCCAGCCCGGACACCACGAGCAGCGCGCTCCACGCGCCGATGAAGACGTTGACGTGGTCGTGGTAGCGACCGACGAAGGTGATCGTCAACAGCTGCGACAGGTCGCCCCACTCGGCGGCGAACAGGACCAGGAACGACGCGACGGCCGCCTTGAAGAAGGAGCGGTCCTCGACCGACTGGTCACCCGAGGACGGGGCCGCGAACTCCTCCTCCTGCTCCTTCTCGGCCTCGTCGGCCCCCGGGGCGGTGCGGAGGAGCAGGTAGGCGCCGATCACGAAGATCGCGATGGCCACACCCTTGACCAGCTCGTCGGGGAGCAGGGTGGCGAGCGCGCCGACGGTGACCGCGACCAGGGTCTGCACGCCGAAGGCGAGGCCGACACCGAGCCACACCGCGAGCGGCTTGTAGCGCGTGGACAGGACGAGGGCCGCGATGAACGTCTTGTCGGGGAGCTCGACGATGAAGATCGAGCCGAAGACGACGGCGATGGTCGTGAGGTCCACCGGGACAACCTACGGGCGGTCGACCAGCGTCCTCGCAGCGGCCACCGCCTGCTGGAGCACGTCCTTGACCGGCCGGCCGAGCGTGGCCGCTGCGGTGGCGACGTGCTCGTACTCGGGCTGCAGGTTGAGCAGCTCACCGTCGAGCCGGGCCAGCTTCACGTCCACCTGGTGGCCGTCGACCTCGACGGTGACCAGCTCGCGGTCGAGCGCGCGCTTGCCGACGGGCTGCTCGCGCAGCCCGATGCTGGTGGTGTGCCGGAAGATCTCGCGCCGGACCGCGTCGGCCCGGTCGTCCGCGACCAGCACCGAGAGGGTGTGCGCGGGCCGGCCCTTCTTCATCAGGATCGGGGTCAACCAGGCGTCGCTCGCCCCGGCGGCCAGGAGGGCGGCGATCGCGGCCGGCCACAGCCGGGGGTCGAGGTCGTCGACGTTGGTCTCGAGGAGCAGCGGACCGCCGGTGGTCGAGCCCGTCGAGCCCGTCGAGTCGGTCGGGGTTCCCACCAGCAGCCGCAGCGCGTTGGTGTGTCCTGCCGGGTCACGGCCACCGGCACCGGCGCCGATCACACGCGTGGTCATCGGCGGCTGGGAGCCGGTCCCGGTGGCGTTGGCGACCAGCAGAGCGGCGCCGGTCGGGGTGCAGAGCTCGACGTCCACCGGCCCGCCGTACGACGGGAAGCCGCGGAGCAGCTCCGCGACCGCGGGCGCCGGCACCGGCAGCCGACCGTGCTCCGCACCGACGTGGCCACCGCCCACCGCGACCGGCGAGACGACCAGGGTGTCGAGCGCGAGGTGCTCCAGGCCGGCGCAGGCGCCGACCACGTCGGCGATCGCGTCCAGCGCCCCCACCTCGTGGAAGTGCACGTCGTCGACGGCCGAGCCGTGCACCGTGGCCTCGGCCTCGGCGAGCCTGGTGAACGTGGCCACCGCGCGGCGTCGGACGCCGGCGGCCAGGGGCGCGGCTGCGAGCAGGGCGCGGATGTCGGCCCAGCTGCGGTGGGTGGCCGAGTCGCCGACCGCGACCGTGACCCTGGTGGCGGCGAAGCCGTTGCGGGTCACCTGCTCGACCCCGAGCGTGACCCGCTCGGGCGCCACCGCGTCGACCGCGTCGCGGATCACCTCGAGCGGGACGCCGGCACCGACCAGGGCACCGAGGAACATGTCGCCGCTGGCACCGGACGACGCGTCCACCCAGCCGACTGCCTCGCTGCCCATCAGTCGCGGGGCCTGGCGTTGCGGGCGATCCGCGCCGCGTGGACGGCGGCGCCGTACCCGTTGTCGATGTTCACCACGGTGACGCCGGGAGCGCAGGAGTTCAGCATCGCCAGCAGCGCGGCGAGGCCGTTGAACGAGGCGCCGTAGCCGATCGACGTCGGCACCGCGACCAGCGGCACGCCGGTGAGCCCGCCGACGACGCTCGGGAGGGCGCCCTCCATGCCGGCGATCACGATCAGGCAGTCGGCCCGGGCCAGCTCGTCGCGCACGTCGAGGAGCCGGTGCAGGCCGGCCACGCCGACGTCGCCGATCGCCTTGACGTCGGCCCCGTGCACGCGCGCGGTGAGCACGGCCTCGGCGGTCACCGGTGCGTCCGAGGTGCCGGCGGCGACCACGGTCACCAGGCCGCGCGGCTCCGGCAGCGGTCCGAGCACGGCGCAGCGGGCCACCTCGTCGACGACGGCGTCGGACAGCTCGCGGCGCACCGCCTCCTGCGCCTCCTCGGAGAGCCGGGTGGCCAGCACCGCGCGGTCGGGGTGCCGGCTGTGCAGCCGGTCGAGGATGCCGACCACCTGCTGCGGGGTCTTGCCGGCGCCGTACACCACCTCGGGGTCGCCGGTACGACGGGCGCGGTCGATGTCGAGCCGGGCGTAGCCGAGGTCGTCGGTGCGGCTCTCGCCGCCTGTCTCGGGCCGGTCGTCGTCAGCCACGGAACGGATCCGCCGGATAGACGCCGATCACCTTGACCTCGGTGGTGAAGAACGAGAGCTCCTCGAGCGCGCGCTTGAGTCCCGGGTCGTCGGGGTGACCGTCGACCTCCGCCAGGAACTGGGTGGCCGTGAACTCGCCGCCCACCATGTAGCTCTCGAGCTTGGTCATGTTGACGCCGTTGGTGGCGAAGCCGCCGAGCGCCTTGTAGAGCGCGGCCGGCAGGTTGCGCACGTTGAACACGAACGTGGTGACCACCGGACCGGAGCCGGCCGCCGCCGCATCGGGGTCGCGGGAGAGCACCACGAACCGGGTGGTGTTGTGGTCCTCGTCCTCGACGTCGTCGCGGAGCACGGTGAGACCGTAGATCTCCGCGGCGAGCGGGGGCGCGATCGCGGCCTGCGTGGGGTCGGCGAGCTCGGCGATCTCCCGGGCGGCGCCGGCGGTGTCACCGGAGATCACCGGCACCAGGCCGAGCTCACGGATCACGTTGCGGCACTGGCCGAGCGCGTGCACGTGGCTGTGCACCCTGCGGATCGTGTCCAGCGAGCTCCCGGCGACGCCCATCAGCGTGAACTGGATGCGGAGGAAGTGCTCGCCGATGATGTGCAGCCCCGATGTCGGCAGGAAGTGGTGGATGTCGGCGACCCGGCCCGCGATCGAGTTGTCGATCGGGATCATCGCCAGGTCTGCCTCGCCGCTCTCGACCGCCGCGAAGACGTCCTCGAAGGACGCGCAGGCGAGCGCCTCCCACTCCGGGTAGTGCTGGCGGCTCACGAGGTGGGAGTTGGCGCCCGGCTCGCCCTGATAGGCGATCCGGCTCGGCGATGCGTTCACGTGGTCATGCTCCCACGGCCCCTACGCTGGCCGGGTGGCCATCACCCTCAGCGTCCTTGCCCTCGTCGTCGCCCTTGCTGCGTTGGCGATCACGGTCAACGCGGCCCGGCCGCGCAAGCCGGCCGACGGCCTCGACGTGCCCGAGGACGTGCCCGCGCTGCGCAGCGAGGTGGCCGCGCTGCGCGCCGACCTGACCGCGTCGCTGCGGCACCTCTCCGTGGTGAGGTACGACGCCTTCGACGACATGGGTGGTCACCTGTCCTGGACGGTGGCGCTGCTCGACGACGCCGGCAGCGGTGTGGTGCTGACCTCGATCCACGGTCGCCAGGACACCCGCTCCTACGCCAAGCCGATCAACGGCTGGGTGTCGGAGCAGCAGCTCTCACCCGAGGAGGAGTCGGCGGTCAGCCACGCTCGGGGCTGACCGTCTCGGCGTCGCGACAGGGGCCGCCCTCGAGCACGCGCATCGACGGCACGCCGGGCTCGACCACGACGGTGGCCAGGGTGGCGCTGCGTGCCCACGGAGCGACCTGCTGCTGCGGGTGACGGCAGACCCCACCGGCGGCGTCGTGGTGCTCCATCGCGGCCAGCACGTCGTCGGGCGACCCGGGTCGCCGCTCGCGCAGCGCGCCGTCGAGGTGGCGCAGCCGGAGCCACGAGCTGGGGTAGACCTCCTCGGAGGTCAGGCAGCCGTCGCGGCCGGCGTCGGACACGAAGTGGTTGGTGCGCACCAGCAGCCCCTCGGTGGGCTCGACCACGCCCGGGCCGTCGGGGAAGAGCTCGACGGTCGCTCCGCGCTCGGCGTCGAGCAGGGTCAGCGAGGTGGACGCGCAGACCTTCGTGTCGTGGCACATCGCCGCTGCCTCGTCGTACGACGTGGCGTGGGTGAGGATCCGCCGGCTGAGCAGGTGGACCGGCAGCCCGGTCCGGTCGTTGTCGTCGGTCGCGTGGTGGAGCATGTTGAGCATCACCCCGACACCGCGGCTGGACACGCCGATCTTCGCGAGCAGGCCGTACTCCGTGACCGTCTCCAGCCAGCTGCCGTCCTCCTGCGGGATCCGCCAGTGCAGCCAGGAGTCGGCCATGTCGGCGTACCAGTCCCAGGTCTGCACGGCGTACGCCGGCGCGTCCGGGGGAGTGACCACCACGGTCGAGCACTCGCGCTGGCCGAACGGGTCCGCCTTGGCGAGCAGCTCGGTGCGGGCGTTGACCGCGACCACGTCGAGCGGGTCGACGCCCGCGCCCTCGGCGATGCCCGTGATCTCCGCCAGGGCGTCGGGTTCCAGGTCACCGATCACGTCGCGGAACTCAGCGGCCCAGCGCCGGGCGTCGAAGCCGTCTGCCCCGCGCCGGGCGAAGAGCCCGGCGTAGCCGGCGACCGACGTGCGCACTGCGGCCGCGTTGGCGGTGCCGAACTCCACCCCGCGCTCGCGCGGCGGCAGCGCGGAGGAGGTGAAGGTGCGGACCTGGCTCATGGCCTCGAGGTTAACGCGGCACCCGCACCAGCAGCCGGCCGTGCACGCACTCGGCGCGGATCTCGCGGCCGGGGCTGATCAGGTCACCGTCGAGCTGGCGTGGTGAGTCGATCGCCGCACGCACCGTCACCTCTCGGCCGCGCATCCGGGTGATCGTCTCGTCGGTGCGCTTGTTGCGGCTCAGCAGCCGGACCGCGAGCGGCACCCAGGACAGGAAGCGACGCGGGTAGAGCAGCACCACGTCGAGCTCGCCGTCATCGATCTCGGCGTCCGGGATCATCGGGATGCCCGCCTGCAGGTAGCCGACGTTGCCGATCACCACGGTGCGCGCGCGGTGCTTGGTCACCGGGCCGCCGTCGACCGAGACCTCGATCCGGACCGCGGGGAACATCATCGACCTCAGGCCGGACAGGACGTAGGCCAGCCACCCGACGCGGGCCTTGATGTTGTCGCTGACCCCCTCCATGATCGCGGCGTCGAACCCCATGCCGGCCATCACCAGGAACGTCGAGTCCTCCATCTTGTCGCCGGAGACGCGCACCAGGTCGATCGCGCGGTCCTGGCCGTTGAGCGCGATGTCGACGGCGGCGCGGAGGTAGAGCGGGAGGTCGAGGTTGCGGGCCAGCAGGTTGCCGGTGCCGGCCGGGACGATGCCCACCGGGATGCCGGTGCCGGCGAGCTCCTCGCAGACCGTGCGGACGGTGCCGTCGCCACCGCAGGTGATCACCAGGTCGACGCCGCTGACCGCGGCCGCGTGGGCCTGGCTGACCCCGGGGTCCTCGACCGTGGTCTGGTACCAGGAGATGTCCGACCACCCGGACTCGGTCGCCATCGCCTCGACCATGGACACGAACTGTCCGGCGTCGTCGACCTTCGCGGGGTTCAGCACCACCGCGAGCCGGCGCTGCTCTTGGGGGAACACCTCGGGCAGCGCGTCGGAGCTCTCCGCGATGGAGCGCGGCTGCGGCTCGTAGAACGCCAGCCACAGCAGCGTGACGGTGGTGCCGAGCACCCAGCCGCCGACCACGTCGGAGAGGTTGTGCACGCCCAGGAAGATCCGGTCGGCACCGACCAGCAGCGCGATCGCGAGCGCAGCACCGATCACCGTCCGTCGCAGCCCACGGCGTCGGATCAGCATCAGCGCCAGCACGATGGCGACCCCGGCCGCCGCGGCGATGCTGCTCGCGTGTCCGGAGGGGAAGCTGAAGGACTTCAGGATCGTGACCGGGTCCTCGAACACCGGCCGCTTGCGCTCGACCACGGCCTTGAGGCCGGTCACCAGCAGGGTGGTCGTCGTCATCACGCCGATCGTCCACAACGCGGCTCGGCGGTGGTTGCGGGCGAACAGCAGCACCGCCGTGACCAGGGTGAAGGCGGTCATCGGCACGAACTCGAAGCTGTACTGGACGCCGAGGAAGAAGTGCCGCGCCCACGCGTGGGTGAAGGTGAAGTGCTGCGGCTGCGCTCCGACCTGGGCGTCGAGGTCGAGCAGCGGCTGCCACTGGACCGCCACCAGCACCGAGATCGCAGCGAAGAGGACCAGGCCGACCGAGCCCCAGGTCAGCGCGATCCGGCGCTGCTCATGGGAGTCCGTCACCGGAGAGATGATGCCGTACGACGACCGGCGCGGTGCTCGAGCCTGATCACGATGCTCTTCGAGACCGGGGTGTTGGACACCTTGGCGACCGAGTCGAGCGCCACCAGCACGTTGGTCTCCGGGAAGTACGCCGCCGCACACCCGCGCGCGGTCGCGTAGGACACGATCCGGAACTCGTCGGCCCGCCGCTCGGTGAGCTGCTCGCCCTCGCCGAACACGCTGACGATGTCGACCAGCTCGCCGTCGTGGAAGCCGAGCGAGCGCAGGTCCTCGGGGTTCACGAACACCACGCGCCGACCCTGCTTGATCCCGCGGTAGCGGTCGTCGAGGCCGTAGATCGTGGTGTTGAACTGGTCGTGGCTGCGCACCGTCTGGAGCACCAGGTGGTCGGGCGGGGCGATCACCGCATCGAGCTCGTTGACGGTGAACCGCGCCTTGCCGGTCTTGGTCTTGAACTCCCGGCGGTCGCGCGGGGGATGCGGCAGCGCGAAGCCGCCCGGCTTGCGGACCCGCTTGTTGAACTGCTCGAAGCCCGGGATCACCCGCTCCACGTGGTCGCGGATCTTGTCGTAGTCGGCCCGCATGCCGGACCAGTCGACGGTGTCGTCGGCGCCGAACAGCGCCTCGGCCAGGCCGGTCACGATCGCGACCTCGGAGCGCAGGTGCGACGAGGCAGGCTCGAGCCGACCGCGCGTGGAGTGCACCATGCCCATCGAGTCCTCGACGCTGACCACCTGGTCGCCGTGGTCCTGCCGGTCGCGCTCGGTGCGACCGAGGCAGGGCAGGATCAGCGCCTCGTCGCCCGTGACGACGTGCGACCGGTTGAGCTTGGTCGAGACGTGCACGGTCAGGTCGAGGCTGCGCATCGCGGCCTCGGTCGCGGTGGTGTCGGGGGTGGCGGCCACGAAGTTGCCGCCGACGGCGAAGAACACCTTGACCCGGCCGTCGCGCATGGCCCTGATCGTGTCGACGGCGTCGAGGCCGTGCTCGCGCTTGGGCTCGAAGCCGAACTCGTCGCGCAGGCCGTCGAGCAGGTCGTCGTGCGCCTTCTCCCAGATGCCCATCGTGCGGTCGCCCTGCACGTTGGAGTGCCCGCGCACCGGGCAGAGGCCCGCGCCCGGCTTGCCGATGTTGCCCCGGAGAAGCATCAGGTTGGTGATCTCCTGGATGGTCGCAACAGCGTTGCGGTGCTGGGTCAGTCCCATCGCCCAGCACACGATCACCCGGTCGGACTCGCGGTAGCGCTTCGCCAGGCCCTCGATCTCCTGCCGGGTCAGGCCGGTCTGCTCGATCACCTCGTCCCAGTCCAGGGACGCCAGGGACGCGGCGTAGTCGTCGTACTCGGAGGTGTGCTCGGCCACGAACTCCTCGTCGACCGCGCCCGCCTCGATGGTCAGCTTGCCGAGCATCGCGAAGAGCGCCTGGTCACCGGTGAGCCTGACCTGGTAGAACTCGTCGGCCAGGTCGGTGCCCTTGACCATGCCCTGGGGGGACTGCGGGTTGTGGAAGTGCCGCAGGCCCGCCTCGTCGAGCGGGTTGATGTTGACGATGTGGGCGCCGCCCTGCCCGTTGCCGGTCTTGGCCCGCTCCAGCGCGCTCAGCATGCGCGGGTGGTTGGTGCCCGGGTTCTGGCCGACCACCAGCACCAGGTCGGCGGCGTAGATGTCCTCGAGGAGCACGGTGCCCTTGCCGATCCCGATCGAGTGCGCGAGCGCGGCGCCGGAGGACTCGTGGCACATGTTGGAGCAGTCGGGAAGGTTGTTCGTGCCGAAGCGGCGCACCATGAGCTGGTAGAGGAACGCGGCCTCGTTGGAGGTGCGGCCGCTCGTGTAGAAGCTGGCCGCGTCGGGCGTGGGCAGCGCCTTGAGCCGGTCGGCGACCAGCGTGAACGCCTCGTCCCAGCCGATCGGCCGGTAGTGGTCGTGCCCGGAGGGCTTGTAGAACGGCTCGGTGATCCGGCCCTGCTGACCGAGGAACCAGTCACTCTCGTGCTCGAGCTCGGAGAGCGGGTGGGCGGCGAAGAAGTCGCGGTCGACGCGACGGAGCGTGGCCTCCTCGGCCACCGCCTTGGCGCCGTTCTCGCAGAACTCGAAGGGGCTGCGGTGGTCGGGGTCGGGCCAGGCGCAGCCGGGACAGTCGAAGCCCTTCTTCTGGTTCAGCCGGGCCAGGGTGAGCGCGGTGCGGCGCACACCCATCTGCTGCTGCGACATCTTGAGCGCGTGGTAGACCCCGGGGACCCCGGCGGCGTGGGTCTTGCGCTCGCCGACCTCGAGCGTGGACTCGTCGGCGTCCTGTCGCGGTGCGTGCTTGGCCATGCCTCATTCTTACCGCCCCACCTGACGGCCCGCTGCTCCCCTACGGGTGGGGCACCCAGTGGTGGTCGAGCACCGACTGTTGGTGGTCGAGCACCGATTGTTGGTGGTCGAGCGCCGACTGTTGGTGGTCGAGCCTGTCGAGACCCGGCACTAGACACACCGGGTCGCGAGCGCAAAAGGGAACCACCGGAGGGGGCTGTCCCTCTAACCTGATGTGGTGAGGCATCCGGCACGTCGTGCGGCAGCGCTGACCGCGTTCGCGCTGGTCGCGAGCGCGCTCGTCGGCTGCGGCCAGCAGGCGCCCGCCGACCAGCCGAAGAAGAGCGCGAGCGAAGGCCGCGCCGGCTCCGGCAGGTGCGGACCAGCCGTGGTTGCTGCGGCTGGACAGCTACTCGGGTGAGGACGGCGAGACCAAGCAGGCGACGTACCTCACGATCACACCGGCCACCGGCGACACGGTCGAGGTGACCACCCCGCGGCTCAAGGTCGCGGAGGCCTCCGGCCAGGAGCGGGTGCTGCTCGTGGACGCCGACCACTCCTCCGCCCTGCTCGACTCACGGCCGACCGACGCCGATCGTGCGGCCGGGCGGGTGACGCTCTACGACCTCGCCAAGCAGGGCGGGACGAGCACGCTCGACGTCCGCAAGGCGACCGGTGACGCGGGCCTGACCACGGACTGGGTGGCCTTCGACCCGCGCACGCCGGGCACGCTGCGGGTCGTCTCCGGGCTCGACGTCTGGGTGGTGCCCACCGGCGGCGGCACGGCGACCAAGGAGGGCGTCCTCCCGAGCAAGCCGGGCTGGATCTACGCCGGTGGCTTCAACAAGAACGACGGGCGCCCCTACATCGAGGACACCGACTCGTTCCAGACGCTCCCGCGCGGCAACGGTGAGACCAACACCCGTCCCGTCGTGCGCACCGCCGGCACGGTCGTGCTCTCCGACAACGGCGGGTTCGCAGGGAAGCCCGAGGCGCACTGCGGTCTCGGCACCGCCTTCACTCTCAGCGACGGGCCGACCTGGGCGTTCTGCGCCAAGGGCAAGGACATCCGCACCCGCGTGCTCGAGCGCGGAGCCGCGGCGTGGAAGGACGTCGGCAAGCCGGCCGCCGACGTGGTCGCGCCCAACGCCGAGCCGACGTTCGTGCTCCCCTCCGCCGGTTGAGGAGCGAGCGCCGGCGAGCGTCTCGAAACCTCTGGTGCGGTAAAGCGGTCGCCTCCGGTCGATATCCTCGGCAGGTGATCGACCCACGAGTGCTCCGCGACGACCCCGACCGTGTCCGTGCCGCCCAGGCGAAGCGGGGGCTGTCCGGTGACGTCGTCGACACCGCGCTCCGCGCCGACGAGGAGCGCCGCACGTCGATCGCCGACTTCGAACGACTGCGCGCGGAGCAGAAGACGCTCGGCAAGCAGATCCCGCAGTCCTCGGGCGAGGAGAAGGCCGACCTGCTCGCACGCACCAAGACGCTGGCCGCCGACGTCAAGACCGCCGAGGCCGCGCAGACGGCCGCCGACGAGGACTGGCGCCAGGCGATCATGTCGATCCCCAACCTCGCCAATGACGCCGCGCCGTCGGGGGGCGAGGAGGACTTCGTGGTCCTGGAGACGGTCGGCACGCCCCGCGACTTCGCCGCCGAGGGCTTCGAGCCGCGCGACCACATCGAGCTCGGCCGGATGCTCGGCGCGATCGACATCGAGCGCGGCGCCAAGGTGTCGGGGTCGCGCTTCTACTACCTGACCGGCCCGGGCGCCGACCTGGAGATGGCGCTCACCGCGATGGCGATGGACCAGGCCCGCAGCAACGGGTTCACGACCGTGATCCCGCCGGCCCTGGTCAAGCCGCGCGCGATGGAGGGCACCGGGTTCCTCGGCCAGGCGGCCGACGACGTCTACCGGATCGAGGGGCAGGACATGTACCTCGTCGGCACCTCGGAGGTGCCGATGGCGGCGTACCACTCCGACGAGATCCTCGACGCTGCCCGGCTCCCGCTGCGCTACTCCGCGTTCAGCCCCTGCTTCCGCAAGGAGGCCGGCTCGCACGGCAAGGACACCAAGGGCATCATCCGCGTGCACTGGTTCGACAAGGTGGAGATGTTCGTCTTCACCACGATCGAGGAGTCCTACGCCGAGCACGAGCGGCTGCTCGGCTGGGAGAAGGAGTTCCTCGACAAGCTCGAGCTCGCCTACCGGGTGATCGACGTCGCCGCCGGCGACCTCGGGCTGTCCGCGGAGCGCAAGTTCGACTGCGAGGCGTGGATCCCGACCCAGGGCCGCTACCGCGAGCTGACCTCGACCTCGAACTGCACCGACTTCCAGGCCCGCCGGCTCGACATCCGTAGCAAGGCTCCGCGACCGGGAGGGGGAGAGGGCACGCGTCCGGTCGCCACGCTCAACGGCACGCTCTGCGCGATGACCCGCACGATCGTGGCGATCCTGGAGACCCACCAGCAGGCCGACGGGTCGGTGCGCGTGCCCGAGGCGCTGCGGCCCTACCTCCAGGGTCGCGAGCTCCTGAAGCCGGTGGCCGACGGTGGTTGAGGAGGTTGCGCAGCAACCGACGCGAAACCGTGAGCCCGGCTGGCGTCCGGCGCTGGTGGCGCTGGACATCGACGGCACCCTGCTGATCCCCGACTTCGACGCGGGACACAGCGCCGAGCAGACCACGCGAGCGGTCGCCGAGGCCGTGCTCGCCGCAGCCCGGGCCGGGGCACACGTCGTGCTGGCCTCCGGCCGGGCACCCCTCAGCATGGCCGGGGTGGCCGATCGGCTCGACCTGACCCGCACCGTCGAGGAGCTGACCGGCGCGCGGCTGCACGTGGTCGCCTCCAACGGATCGGTGGTGTTCCGGCACGCGCCGATGGAGGTGGTCCACGAGGTGACGTTCGACGCCAGTGCCGCCGTCCACACCGTGCTCGGCCACGTGCCGGGCGCGGCCGTGGCCGTCGAGGAGCACGGCGTCGGCTACCGCGTGAACCGGCTCTTCCCCGACGGCGAGCTCGACGGCGAGATGATCGTGACCGACCTCGACGGACTCGCCCTCGACGCGGTCAGCCGGGTGATCGTGCGCGACCCGGACTCCACCTCGGAGGACTTCGTGCACCTCGCGAAGTCGCTCGGGCTCCAGGGCACGAACTACTTCATCGGCTGGACCGCGTGGCTGGACCTGGCACCCGAAGGCGTCAGCAAGGCCAGCGGCCTGGAGTGGGTATGCCGCGACCTCGGCATCGATCGCGCCGACGTGCTCGCGATCGGCGACGGCCGCAACGACACCGAGATGCTGGCCTGGGCCGGGCGTGGGGTCGCGATGGGACAGGCACCCGCCGAGGTCAGGGACGCGGCCGACCACGTGACCGGCCGGGTCGAGGACGACGGTGCCGTCGACGAGCTGAGGAGGTGGTTCCCGTGACCGATCTGCCGGTGAGCCCGGCCGCGGGCGACGCGGTCAGGCTCGAGCTGATGGGGCTCGACGAGATCGCGGACATGCTCGCCGAACCGCCGCGCCGGCACGCGGACTGGCACCCGGACTTCCCGCGTGAGGACGACCGCGACGGGGTAGGGATGACGCGCGAGGTCTCCCCGTGGGGATCGCGCCGGATCGTGCGGGTGACCGACGGGCTGGCGGTCGGCAGCGTCGGGTTCTTCGGCCCGCCCGAGCCCGCGGCCGACGGGGTGCCCGAGGTCGAGATCGGCTACGGCCTGGTCGAGGAGGCCCGCGGGCACGGCCTGATGCGCGAGGCGCTGGCCATGCTGCTGGCACTCACCGACGCCGCCGGCGTACGGGTGCGCGGCGCGACCACGCGCGACAACGGGGCCAGCCTGGCCTCCATGCGGGGCGCCGGGTTCACGCTCGTCGGTGAGGACCCGAACGACCCCGAGCGCCAGGTCCTCCTGCGCCGGGACCTCGCACCGTGACGGTCCGGCTGGTCGCCACCGATCTCGACGGCACGCTGGTCCACTCCGACGGGTCGATCACGCCACGCACCCGCGACGCGCTGCTGGCGGCCGAGGCGTCGGGCATCGCCGTGGTGTTCGTGACCGGCCGGCCGCTGCGCTGGACCGAGGAGGTGTTCGAGCACGTCGGCGGGCACGGCCTGGCCATCGTCTCCAACGGCGCCCTGGTCTGGGACGTCGCCGGCGACAGCGTCCGGATGACCCGCACCATCGACCCGGAGGTCGGGCTCGAGGTGTGCCGACTGGTCCGCGAGGCCATGCCCGGCACGCACTTCGCGGTGGAGCGGCTCTCCGGCATCGCGCTCGAGCCGGGCTTCCTCGAGCGGCACCCGATCCCCGACGGCGCCCGACGTGGCACGGTCGAGGAGATCTTCGACGGCGCGGCGCTGAAGCTGCTGGCCCGGCACGAGGAGATGGCGGCGCAGGAGTTCTGGGACCGCGCCGAGGAGGTGGCCGGCGAGCTGGTCGTGATCACCTGGTCGTCGGGCTCCACGATGCTGGAGATGAGTGCGGCCGGGGTGACCAAGGCGACCACGCTGGCCCTGCTGTGCGCCGAGCGCGGGATCGCACCCGAGGAGGTGCTGGCGATCGGCGACATGCCCAACGACATCGCGCTGCTGGAGTGGGCCGGCACGTCGTACGCCATGGGCAACGCGCACCCCACGGTGCAGGCCGTCGCCGACCACGTCGCCCCGACCAACGACGAAGACGGCGTCGCCCGGGTGATCGAAGGGCTGCTCTCCCGTGGATGACGCGACCGCCGACGCCTACCTCGCCCGGATCGGCGCCGCCCGCGGCCGGCCGTCCGCGGCCACACTCGCGTCGCTGATGGGTGCGCACCTGACGGCGGTGCCGTTCGAGAACCTGAGCATCCACCTCGGGGAGCGGATCTCGCTCGCGGAGGCCGACCTCCTCGACAAGATCGTCACGCGTCGCCGGGGCGGCTTCTGCTACGAGCTCAACGGGGCGTTCGCGGCGCTGCTGGCGCAGCTCGGCTACCACGTCACCATGCTCGCTGCCCGGGTGTACGGCGACGCCGGCGCGGGCCCGCTCTTCGATCACCTGACCCTCCGGGTCGACGTCGACGACGCACCCTGGCTGGTCGACGTCGGGTTCGGCCGGTTCGTCGTCGCGCCGATCCGGCTCGACGTCCGCGACGACCAACATGACCTTGCCGGCGTCGTCCGCGTGGCGGAGACGGACGATGGCGACCTCCAGGTGCGGCTCGGCGACAAGCCCCAGCTGCTGGTGGAGCAGCGGCCCCGGGTGCTCGACGACTTCGTGCCGACCTGCTGGTTCCAGCAGACCTCGCCGGACTCGCACTTCACCCGGTCCCTGACGTGCTCCCGCCCCACCGGCGACCACGACCGGGTCACGATCAGCGACCGGCTGCTGATCACGACCGTGGGCGGCGAGCGCACCGAGACCACGCTCGGCTCCGACGACGAGGTCCTGGCCGCCTACCGGTCACACTTCGGTTTCACGCTCGACCGGCTGCCGACACCACCGGTGGGAACCGGTCCGGGCTGACCGACGTCCCACCGTCATGAGACGACTTCTTCTCGTGCTGGCGCTGGCCGGGTCGATGCTGGTGCTGGCGCCCGGTGCGGCGTTCGCGTGCAGCTGCGTCACATCGAGCCTTCCGCGCCTGCTGCGTGGTGCTGACGCGGTGGTGCGGGCGCACCCGTTGCACCAGGAGTCCGTCGGGAGCACCACGCGCTACACGATGCAGGTCGACACGGTGGTCAAGGGCGAGACCGGCCGCCGGATCCTGGTGAGGGGCGGCGACGGGTGCGGGCTCGACGTGGTGGCGGAGAGTCCGGCGTACTACTTCCTGGACGGGTCCGGAGGCGTGTTCACGGCCAGTCTGTGCAGCCAGCCGCTCGAGAGGACTCCGGCCGAGCTGGAGGCCGCACTCGGCCGCGGTCATCCGCCCGACCCCGACCTCGACGTGTCCTACGCGCGGTCGGCGCCGTTCCTGTTCTGGGGGACCGCCGGCGCGGGTGTGGTGGTGTTCGGCGCGGCCCTGCTGGTGACCCTGAAGCTCAGGCGGCGGTCGTCCCGAACGGGAACGTAGCAAGGGTGCGCGTGTCGCCCTCGGCCACCCGGACCAGCGTCGCGTGGTGCGCCGCTGCCTCGATCGGCAGCCGGTGCTCGAGCTCGGCCCGCAACGTGTCGGTGCCCTCGTCGTCCAGCAGCGGGACGCTCAGGTGCGGCACCACGTCGTCGAAGGCGCCACCGTACGGCGGGAACTCGGGAAACACCCGCAGCAGCCCCAGCGTGAGTCGCCGGAACACGGCCCCGGGCTCGGGCACCAGGTAGGTCGGACCGCCGGGGAACTCCGAGACCCCGGCCAGCGAGAACGCGAACGTGGTCACGTCGGCGAAGTAGCGCTCGAGGTCGCCGACCACGCCGTCGTCGATCTCCGACTCCGGCATGAACGGCCCGAGCAGGGTGATGTGGGAGAGGACCCCGCCGTCCTGCGGCTGGAACGGCGAGCCTGACGCGAGGGCCCGTCGGCGCACGATGGTCTCGGCCTCGCGCACCGGGACCTGGACGACGGTGTGGCTCACGATGGTGCCGCCGTGCTGGCCTCGAGGTGCGCCCGGACCGCGGCGCCGAAGGCGTCGGGCCGGCAGATGTTCGCCAGGTGGGCGCTGCGCTCGAGCAGCACGCGACCCGCGCCCGGGATGCCCTCGTGCAGCACCGCCGTCACCTCCGGCGGGCAGGTCGGGTCGCCGTCGCCGGTGACCACGAGGGTCGGCGCGGTGATCGCGCCGAGCCGGTCGCGGCTGTCGAACCCCGCGAGCGCCTCGCAGACGGTCGCGTAGCTCTCCGGGTCGCAGGCCACCAGCTGGTCGAGGATCTCGGAGACGCGCACCGGCCGCTCGAGGCGGACCTCGTCGGTGAACCAGCGGTCTGCGGTCGCCCCTCGGAGCTGCTCCATGCCGTCGGACCGGACGGCCGCCGCGCGCTCCCGCCACGTCGCCGGGTCGCCGAAGCGCGCCGCCGTGCAGGCGAGCGTCAGCGAGAGCAGCCGGTCGGGTGCGTCGAGAGCGACCTGCTGACCGACGGCGCCCCCGAGCGACAGTCCGACGTAGTGGAAGCGCTCCGCACCGATCAGCCCGGCCAGCGCGAGCACGTCGGAGGCCAGGTCGGCGACGCTCAGCGGACCCACCGCACTCGGTGAGTCACCATGTCCACGGAGGTCGATCGCCACCACCCGGTGGTCGGTGGACAGGTCCGCCACCAGCTCGTCCCAGAGTCCGTGCGCGGACCCGAGCGAGCCGCCCAGCAGCACGTGAGCACCTGAGGAGGGACCGGTCACGCGGTGGTGGAGCGCCACGGGAGCCATGCGGTCACGCTAGTGGACTCCGCGAGGAGGGCGACGCCTACGCTTGCCTGCATGGGAGCGGGTCACGACCACGCAGCGGGTCACGCAGCCGGCCGGGCCGCTGACCGGCGCCGGCTGTGGCTGGTGGTCGCCGTCACCGCGACGGTGCTCGTGGTCGAGGTCGTCGGCGCCGTGCTCTCCGGCTCGCTGGCGCTGTTCGCTGACGCCGGTCACATGCTCACCGACGTCGCCGCGGTCCTGCTCGCGCTGGGGGCGTCGTACGTCGCGACCCGGCCGGCCAACGAGCGCCGCACCTTCGGCTACCACCGCGCGGAGATCCTGGCTGCGCTGGTCAACGCGGTCGTGCTCGCGGGGGTCTGCGGCTACCTCGCCTACGCCGGCGTCCGGCGACTCGTCGACCCACCAGACGTGGCCGCCGGGCAGATGCTCCTGTTCGCCGCGATCGGCCTGGCCGCCAACGCCACCTCGCTGGTCGTGCTGTCGACCCGCCGCGACGCGTCCCTGAACATGCGGGGAGCGTTCCTCGAGGTGCTGGGCGACACCCTCGGTTCGCTGGCCGCGATCGTGGCGGCCGGCGTGATCCTCTCGACCGGCTGGCTGCGCGCGGATCCCCTTGCCTCGTTGGTGATCGCGGTCCTGATCGTGCCACGCGCGGTGAGCCTGCTGCGCGACACCGGCGCCGTGCTGTTCGAGTCGACGCCGAAGGGGTTCGACGTCGCGCGGATGCGCGAGCACCTGCTGGCCATGGACGGCGTGACCGACGTCCACGACCTGCACGCCTGGACGATCACCAGCGGGATGCCGTCACTGTCGGCGCACGTGACGGTCACCGACGCCTGCCTCGAGATGCGCGGGGTGGGCGCGGTGCTCGACGAGCTCGCCCACTGCGCAAGGCTGGACTTCGGGGTCGAGCACGCGACGTTCCAGGTCGAGCCGGAGTCGCACCGCGACCACGAGGATCTCGGCCAGGACCGGCACGCGTGAGCGCCGGCACGGGGCAGCACCTGGTCGACGTCCACGCGCACCTGCGGGGCGAGCTTGACCAGGTGAGCGACCTGGTCGACCAGGTGGCGGCCGGCCGCCTGACCGTCGGGGACGCGCGCTCGGCGGTGAACCAGATGTCGCTGCGCCAGAACGACTGGACGCTGGGCGCCTACTGCGCGTCGTACTGCCGGGTGCTGACCGCCCACCACACGATCGAGGACCAGAGCGTCTTCCCGCACCTGCGGCGGGCCGAACCGTCGCTGGCACCGGTGCTGGACAGGCTCGAGGCCGACCACCACGTCGTGCACGGCCTGCTCGAGGCGCTCGACCGGTCACTGGTCGGGCTGCTCTCGGGAGGTGACGTCGACGGGGTGCGCGACGCCGTCGACCGGCTGCGCACCCGACTGGTCGAGCACCTCGACTACGAGGAGGAGCACCTGGTCGGGCCGCTGGACCGGCTCGGCTTCTACTGATCTCCCGCCCCTGCAAGACTCCGGCCCATGACCTACGCACTCGGAAAGGGCACCGGACCACTCGCCGGGGTGAAGGTGGTCGAGCTCGCCGGCATCGGTCCCGGGCCTCACGCCTGCATGCTCCTGGCCGACCTCGGCGCCGACGTGATCCGGGTGGACCGGCCAGGAGGCAGCCTGCTCGGCGGCGGTCCGCACGACATCCTGACCCGCGGCCGGCCGAGCGTCGCGCTCGACCTGAAGCGGCCGGAGGCGGTCGAGACCGTGCTCCGGCTGGTCGACGACGCCGACGTGCTGGTCGAGGGGATGCGTCCCGGTGCGGCCGAGCGGCTCGGCCTGGGGCCGGAGGTGTGCCGTGCCCGCAACCCGCGACTGGTCTTCGCCCGGATGACCGGCTGGGGACAGACCGGTCCGCTCGCGCACTCTGCCGGTCACGACATGAACTACATCTCGGTCGCCGGCGCGCTGTTCGGACTCGGCCAGGACCGGGACCGCCCGCACTTCCCGTCGAACCTGCTCGGCGACTTCGGCGGCGGGTCGACGTACCTCGTGATCGGCGTGCTGGCGGCGCTGCTCGAGGCGCGCGTCTCCGGCACCGGGCAGGTGGTCGACGCCGCGATCGTCGACGGCACCGCGCACCTGAACGCGATGGGCGCGGTGTTCCACGCCTCCGGCGTCCCCGGCGACCAGCGGGTCTCCGGGCTGCTCGACGGCGGGATGCCTTACTACGACGTCTACGAGACCGCCGACGGCCGGCACCTGTCGGTGGCGCCGCTCGAGGGCCGCTTCTACGAGGAGTTCCTCGACCTGCTCGGCCTCGCCGGGGAGGTGCCCGACCGCAACGACTTCGCCGCGCTCGGTGACCTGCGCACCGCGATCGCGGCCCGGATCAAGGAGCGCAGCCAGGCCGAGTGGGTGGCGGACCTCGAGGGCACGGACGCCTGCGTGGCCGGGATCATCCCGCTGTCCGAGGCGTTCGAGCACCCGCACAACAAGGCGCGGGAGGTGTACGTCGACCGGGACGGGCTGGTGCAGCCGGCACCTGCCCCGCGGTTCTCGCGCACCGAACCGTCCCTGACCACCGGGCCGTCGGCCGCGGGTGGCTCGACGCGTGAAGCCCTTGCTGCGTGGGGGATCGACGACGTCGACCGGCTGATCGAGGACGGCGTCGCGGCCCAGGCCTGAGCCGGCTCAGGTGTTGCGGCCGCGGGCGGTGACGGGCCAGACCTCGTCGCCGGCGACCAGCTCGTCGACCAGGTTGACCGTGGCGCAGACGTGGTTGGGCACGACAGTGACGCGTTCGCCCAGCCGCGGCCGCTCGGTGCCGTCCGGGATCTCGACCACGCCGTGGTGCTCCCAGACCCGCGTGATCCGGGCGTCCGGGTAGTCCGGCAGCAGCCCGTGGCCGTCGACGAACGGCGGCCGGTCCATGCCGAGCAGCTTCGCGCCGGCGTCCAGCACCACCTGGCCCGGCACCGCGTCGCTGACCACGGTGGCCCGGATCGTGAGCGCCACCTGGTCGAGGGTCGCGGCGCCGAGCGCGAGCTGGCCGGCGTCCATCAGCACGTAGACACCCGGCCGCACCTCGGTGATCCCGCTGCCGGTCAGAGCGACGGTCGGCGTGCAGCCACCACTGAGGACCGGGTCGGCGACACCCGCCGCGCGGACGCCGGCGGCGGCCTCCGTCAGAGCTCGGGCCTCGTCCGAGGCGGCGTCCGACCGGGCCGTCCCGGCGCCGTACCCGTGGCCGGGGAAGGTGAACACGCCCTGCACCGGGACACCGAGGTCGACGGCGAGCGCCGCCAGAGCGCCCGCGTCTCCCGGCGCCACACCGCTGCGCGCGAGGCCCGAGTCGACCTCGATGGACACGGCGACGCCGCAGTCCGCCGCCCGTCGTACGGCGCCGGCGGAGTCGACGCCCACCACCAGCGGCACCCGCTCCGCGACCGCCCGCACCCGACGCGCGTCGGCGGCGACCGGGTAGGCGACGAACAGGTCCTTGCCCGCGTCTGCCACCTGGTCGGCGAACGCATCGGCCTCCCCGATCGTGGCGACGGAGAGCCCGACGGCGCCTGCCGCGAGCTGGCGGGCCGCGATCTCGGCGCTCTTGTGGGTCTTGGCGTGCGGTCGGAGCGCGATCCCGCGAGCGTCGCAGAACGCCTGCATCTCCGCGATGTTGCGGTCGGCGATGGCCGGGTCCACCCGGACGTACGGGGTCGCGCGCACCGGCCCACCCTCCCACGGGCGTCGGTGCAGGATGGGGCACGTGACGGAGCTGCGTGCGGACTGCTCCCGGTGCGCCGGGCTGTGCTGCGTGGTGCCCGCGTTCGCGGCGTCGTCGGACTTCGCGATCGACAAGCCGAGCCTGACGCCGTGCCCGAACCTCGCCGACGACTTCGGCTGCTCGATCCACACCGAGCTGCGCGACCGCGGCTTCCCGGGGTGCACGGTCTACGACTGCTTCGGCGCCGGCCAGCGCGTCGTCCAGGAGATGTACGACGGGCGCGACTGGCAGTCCACGCCGGAGATCAAGGACGCGATGTTCGCCGCCTTCGAGGTGGTCGAGCGGCTGCACGAGCTGCTCTGGTACCTGCAGGACGCCCTTGCCCGCCGGGCCGTCGCGCCGCTCCGCGACGAGCTGGCGGGACTTCGCGACCTGGTCGAGGCGGCCTGCCAGAGCGCGGTGCCGGACGACGTGGTGCCGCTCCAGCTGCGCGCCGACGGACTGCTCGGTGAGGTCAGCGGGCTGGTGCGCCGGGGCACGGGCGGTCCCGACCTCCGGGGCGCGGACCTGGCCGGTCAGGACCTGCGCGCGCGTGAGCTGACCGGTGCCCACCTGCGGGGTGCGGTGCTGATCGGCGCGAACCTGCGCGACCTCGACCTCGGCCCGGCCGACCTGCTCGGCGCCGACCTGCGCGCGGCAGAGGTGGCCGGGGCCGACCTCACCGAGGTGCTGTTCCTGACCCAGTTCCAGGTGAACGCCGCGCGGGGAGACGCGGCCACCCGGCTGCCGGACCGGGTCTCACGCCCGTCGTACTGGCGCTGACCCGATCCTCAGTCGTGCGGGTGGTCGTCCCCGTGCTCGTGGGTCTGGCCGCCGAGGTCTTCCGGCCAGCTGGTCGAGGACGCGCTCCGGCATGCCGAGCACCTGGGCCCGGGGGTGCCCGCGCACCACCGCGAATAGCGCCCGCCCGCCCGCCCCACCACCCAGGAGCAGTAGCCGGAACTCCGTCGTCGCGCCCCGCGTTGATCAAGGGCCGCCGACGACAGGAGAACACCATCAACACGTTCCAGCAGCAGGTCGACCGCCTCGTGGGGCTCGGTTACCCCGGCCTCGCCGACCGCACCGAGGACGACTTCCGGGCGTTCCTCGAGCCGTTGCGCACGACGGCCGACGACCTGCCGGACACCGATCGTGAGGGCTGCGCCGACTGGGTGCTCGTGGTCACCCGCGACCTGGTCACCCCCGAGCAGACCGTGCCGCTGCTCCGGCTGCACGGGCCCCGCGGCCCGGGTTCGAAGCCCGGCCGGGTCGACCGCAACCACGCCGAGGGTGACCTGGCCGGCTACCACCCGGTCGACGACGCGCACCCGCCTGCTGCGGCGTACCTCCTGGTCGACGTGGAGCGCGGCGAGGAGTTCTGCGACGTCCGCCCGGAGGACGCCACCAAGGTCGTGCGCGAGCGGGGTCGCAGCCCGTTGACGATCGACGAGGGGATCGCCCTGGTCACGCACCGTCCCGACCTGCTGGAGAAGAACAGGTGCTTCATGCTGGCCGGCTCGCGCCGCTCCGACATCGACGGGGACCGCCGGGTTCCCGCGCTGTGGATCAGCGAGCGGGCACCCAAGCTCGGCTGGTGCTGGGACGGCAACCCGCACACCTGGCTGGGACTCGCCTCGGCGGGTGCGCGGATCAGCTGACCGGCTCCTCGTCCAGCCGCATCATCACCGGCGTCGCGGCGATCCCGTGCACCACGACGGACAGCGCGATCGTGAAGGCGGTGGTGGACCACAGCCAGGGAGCCGATGCCAGGTCGAGGTGCCCGGTCGCCCAGGCCAGGTAGTAGATCGAACCCACTCCGCGGACGCCGAAGAAGGCGACCACGGCGCGGCCGCGCGGAGACAGGCCACCCGCCTTCGGGTCGCGTCGCGGCAGCACGCTCAACGCGAGCAGCCCGGAGAGCGGACGGATCACGAACAGCAGGGCGACTCCGACCAGCACGCCGCGCCAGTCCAGGTGGTCGAGCACACCGCCGGTGATCCCGATGCCGAGGAGCAGCAGCACCAGCAACGTGAACAACCGCTCCAGCCGCTCCACCACGTCGTGCATCGCCCGGTGGTAGTCGTGCTTGCGCTCACCGGACCGGATCGCCATCGCGCACGCGAACACAGCGAGGAACCCGTAGCCCTGCGCCACCTGGGCGACGCCGTACGACGTGAGCAGGGCGGCGAGTGCCAGCAGCGGCTCTCCCTGCTCGGCCATCCGCAGCGGTGCGCGGCTTGAGCGGAACGCGACCCGACCGAGCAGCCGACCCACCAGCACGCCGGCCAGGACACCGATCACGATCTTGCCCACGACGTACCAGGCCAGCCACTCCCCGACGCCGCCCACCAGCGAACCCCCGGCCGCCACCAGCACGGCGGCGTGCACGAAGGGAAACGTGAGCCCGTCGTTCAGCCCCGCCTCCGAGGTCAGCGCGAACCGCACCTCCCCGGACTCGCTGCTGACCGTCGGGTCCTCGGCGTAGGGCAGGTCCTCCGCCGCCTCGTCAGGGATCGACGAGCCGGGGCCACCGACCTGGACGTCGGAGGCGAGCACCGGGTCGGTCGGTGCGAGCACGGCGCCGAGGACCAGGGCGGCGGCGACCGGGAGACCGAGGGCCCACCCGAGCACGGCCACGCCCCCGATCCCGAGCGGCATCGCGATCCCGAGCAGGCGCCAGGTCGGGGACCAGGCGCGCCACGACGAGGGCTTGAGCAGGTCCAGCGGCCGGTCGAGTGCCAGGCCGACCCCCATCAGCGCGATCAGCACGGTGATCTCGGTGACGTGCTCGACGACCGCACGGTCCTTGACCAGGTCGATCTGGAGGCCGTCGGCGAGGGGCGTCCAGCCGATCGCGACCCCGACCACGAGCAGCACCAGCGGCGGGGAGATCGCATAGGAGCGCAGGGCGGCCGGCAGCAGGACGGCCAGCAGGAGGCAGCCGCCCGCGAGGAGGAAGTAGGCATCCGCGTGCATCGGTGCCCACGCTAGTCGCGAGACGGGTGTCACATGCGGGTGACCCTTGGACGTTGACAGTATTACTGTCAGAATCAGAACCACCCGAACGAGCAGCCCGAGCACCAGGGAAGTTGGGACGACGATGTCACCAGAAGCATTCGTGTACGACGCCATCCGCACGCCGCGAGGCAAGGGCAAGAAGGACGGCAGCCTCCACGAGGTGAAGCCCGTCGACCTGGTCGTCGGCCTGCTCGACGAGGTGCGCAAGCGCAACGACGGCTTCGACCCCGACCGCGTCGACGACGTCGTGCTCGGTGTGGTCTCGCCCGTGGGTGACCAGGGCGGCGACATCGCGAAGACCGCGGCCCTCGCCGCCGGCTACCCCGAGACGGTGTCGGGCGTCCAGCTCAACCGGTTCTGCGCGTCCGGTCTGGAGGCCGTGAACCAGGCCGCCAGCCGCATCCGCGGCGGCTTCGAGGACCTGATCCTGGCCGGTGGCGTCGAGTCGATGAGCCGGGTCGCGATGGGTTCCGACGGCGGCGCCTGGGCGATGGACCCGGCCACCGCGATCGGCACCTCGTTCGTGCCGCAGGGCATCGGTGCCGACCTGATCGCCACCATCGAGGGCTTCACCCGCGAGGACTGCGACACGTTCGCCGTCGAGTCCAACGCCCGCGCCGCGAAGGCCTGGGCCAACGGCAACTTCTCCCGCTCCGTGATCCCGGTCGTCGACGTCAACGGCCTGGTCGTGCTCGACCACGACGAGTTCATCAAGCCCGAGTCGACCGTCGAGGGCCTGGCCCGGCTCCGCCCGAGCTTCGCCCAGATCGCCGAGCAGGGCGGTTTCGGCAACGTGGCGCTGGAGAAGTACCACTGGATCGAGAAGATCGACCACGTCCACCACGCCGGCAACTCCTCCGGGATCGTCGACGGTGCCGCGATCGTCGCGATCGGCAACGAGCAGGTCGGCCACGACCTCGGCCTCACCCCGCGCGCCCGGATCGTCTCCGCCGCGGTGTCCGGTGCCGACCCGACGATCATGCTGACCGGCCCCGCACCGGCCTCGCGCAAGGCGCTGGCCAAAGCCGGCCTCGAGGTCGGCGACATCGACCTGTTCGAGATCAACGAGGCGTTCGCAGCGGTCGCGATGCGGTTCATGCGCGACATGGGCATCAACGACGAGATCACCAACGTCAACGGCGGTTCGATCGCGATGGGCCACCCGCTCGGCGCGACCGGCGCGATGATCCTCGGCACCCTGATCGACGAGCTCGAGCGCCGCGACCTGCGTCGCGGCCTGGCGACGCTCTGCGTCGGTGGCGGCATGGGCATCGCGACGATCGTGGAGCTCGTCTGATGACCGGCACCGACTCCGCCGTCCGCTACCACAAGGGCGGGGACGGCATCGTCGTCCTGACCCTGGACGACCCGACGGCCAGCGCCAACACCATGAACGACCTCTACCGCGACTCGATGGCCGCGGCTGTCGACCGGCTGTACGCCGAGAAGGACGAGCTGCGCGGCGTGGTGGTCACCAGCGCCAAGAAGACGTTCTTCGCCGGCGGCAACCTGCACGCCATGGTGCAGGCCGGACCGGACGACGCCGGTGACGTGTTCGCGCTGGCGCAGGACGTGAAGGCGGGCCTCCGCCGGCTGGAGCTGCTCGGCAAGCCGGTGGTCGCGGCCGTCAACGGCGCCGCGCTCGGCGGGGGGCTCGAGATCGCGCTCGCCTGCCACCACCGCGTGGTCGTCGACGACCCCCGCGTGCAGCTCGGCCTGCCCGAGGTCACCCTCGGCCTGCTGCCCGGCGGCGGCGGGGTCACCCGCACCGTGCGGATGCTCGGCATCGCCGACGCGCTGATGGGCGTGCTGCTCCAGGGCACCCGGTTCAAGCCCGCCGACGCGCTGGAGAAGGGCCTGGTCGACGAGCTCGTCGCGACCCGCGAGGAGCTGGTCCCGGCCGCCAAGGCCTGGATCGAGGCGCACGCGGACGACCCCGAGGCCGCGAAGCAGCCCTGGGACCGCGACGGCTACCGGATGCCCGGCGGCACGCCGTCGAACCCGAAGCTCGCCGCGTTCCTGCCGGCCTTCCCCGCGATGCTCCGCACCCAGCTCAAGGGCGCCGACATGCCGGCCCCGAAGGCGATCCTCGCAGCCGCCGTCGAGGGCGCCCAGGTGGACTTCGAGACCGCGACCCGGATCGAGTCGCGCTACCTGACCCAGCTGATCACGCACCAGAACTCGAAGAACATGATCCAGGCGTTCTTCTTCGACCTCCAGGCGATCAACTCCGGTTCGCTGCGCCCCGAGGGCATCCCGCCGTACGCCGCCCGCAAGGTGGCCGTGCTCGGCGCCGGGATGATGGGCGCCGGCATCGCCTACTCCGCCGCTCGTTCGGGCATGGACGTGGTGCTCAAGGACGTCTCGCAGGAGGCGGCCGACAAGGGCAAGCAGTACTCCGTGACCCTGCTGGACAAGGCGATCTCCCGCGGCAGGATGACCGAGGAGAAGAAGGCCGAGATCCTGGGCCGGATCCACCCGACGTCCGACCCGGCCGACTGCGCGGGCGTCGACACGGTGATCGAGGCGGTGTTCGAGGACCCGGCGCTGAAGGCGCGGGTGTTCACCGAGATCGCCGACGTGGTCAACCCCGACGCCCTGCTGTGCTCCAACACCTCGACGCTGCCGATCACGGAGCTGTCCGACGGTGTCGACCGGCCCGACGACTTCATCGGCCTGCACTTCTTCTCGCCGGTCGACAAGATGCCGCTGGTCGAGATCATCAAGGGAGGCAAGACCTCCGACGCGTCGGTCGCGAAGGCGCTCGATGTCGTGATGCAGCTGAAGAAGACGCCCATCGTGGTCAACGACAGCCGCGGCTTCTACACCTCCCGCGTGATCGGCACCATGGTCAACGAGGGCCTCGCCATGCTCGGTGAGGGCGTGCGCCCGATGTCCGTGGAGCGGGCCGCGACCCAGGCCGGCTACCCGGTCGGCACACTCCAGCTCTCCGACGAGCTGAACATGGAGCTGATGGTCAAGATCCGCAACGCCACCAGGGCCGCGGTCGAGCGTGACGGCGGCACCTACGTGCCGCACCCGGCCGAACAGGTCGTGGACGCGATGATCGAGGCGGGTCGTCCCTCGAAGCTCAAGGGCGCCGGCTTCTACGAGTACGCCGACGGCAAGCGCACCGGGCTCTGGTCCGGTCTCGCCGAGCTGTTCCCGCCGGCCGAGGGCTCGGACAGCTTCGGCGCCGACATCGCCGAGCTCAAGGACCGGCTGCTGTTCATCGAGGCGGTGGAGACCGCACGCTGCTTCGACGAAGGTGTGATCGAGTCCGCCGCGGCGGCGAACATCGGCTCGATCATGGGCATCGGCTACCCGGCCCTCACCGGTGGTGCGGCGCAGTTCATGCAGGGCTACGAGGGTCCGGCCGGTCACGGGCTGACCGGGTTCGTGGCGCGCGCGAACGAGCTCGCCGACACCTACGGCGAGCGGTTCCGTCCCCCGTCGTACCTCTCGGAGCTGGCGCAGAAGGGCGAGAAGCTCCCCGCCTGACCCTCGACCATCGACGGGGACTGGGTGGTTTGTCCGTTTCCGGGTCGCGGAACGGGAGGCTCGGGGAGGATGGAGCGGTGCATCCTGACTCCTTGACCTCCGACGTCGCCGGCGGACCGCTGGCGACCGCGCCGCCCGAGGACGCCCGCCCGGCGGTCGTCGACATCCGCGGCCTCCACGTGCGCTTCGGGGCGGTCGACGCCGTGCGCGGCATCGACGTCTCGGCGCGCGCCGGCGAGGGCACCGCGCTGCTCGGCCGCAACGGGGCCGGGAAGTCCACGACGATGCGCGTGCTGGCGGGCGTCGTACCGCCGACCGAGGGCACCGTCCTGGTCGCCGGGCTCGACGTACGACGCGACCTGCTGGCCGTGAAGCGCCTGGTCGGGTACTGCCCGGACGTCGGCGGACTGGTGCCGCGGGCCACGCCCTGGGAGCACCTCCAGCTGAGCGCCCGGCTGCGCCGGATGTCGAACTGGGAGGAGCGCGCCCGCGACCTGCTCGAGCGCTTCGACCTCGGCGAGGCCGCGCACCGCGTGACCAGCGGCTTCAGCCACGGCATGGGCCGGAGGCTGTCCGTCGCGCTCGCGGCCTTCCACGAGCCCGAGGTGCTGCTGCTCGACGAGCCCTTCGACGGCGTCGACCCGCTCGGTGTCAGCGCCACCCTCGACGTCATCGGCGAGGCCCGGGCGCGCGGCGCTGCGGTCCTGGTCTCGACCCACCTGCGCGAGCTGGCGATCGAGGCCTGCTCGACGGCGCTGGTGCTGCGCGGTGGGTCCGCGGTCGCCCGGCTGGACGCCCGTGAGCTCGCCGGCGAGGAGGGGGCGGATGTCTACCGCGCTCTCCTCGACTGAGACTCCGTTCGGCACGTCCCCGCTCGGAGCCGTCCGGGACGCTGCCACGGACCTGCGGGCACTGCTGAGCTTCCGCTCCGCCTCGCTCGACGCCACGGGCCGTCGCCGGCTGCGGATCGCCGGTGCGGTGGTCCTGCTGCTGACGCTGGCCGCTGCCGTGGTCCCGTCGGTGTCACCGGGTGCCCAGACCGGCGCGGACGTCCACCGGCTGGTCGCGATCGTGCCGTCCATCTACCTCGGCTTCCTGGTGCTCGCCGTCGTCTCCGCTGCGGCCTCGGGTGGCGGTCGCGAGATCGTGCCCCGCGACCAGGCGGTCGCCTGGCCGGTCTCGTCGATGACCGACCACTTCGGGGCGCTGCTGCTGGCCCCGCTCAACATCGCCTGGCTGCTCCAGGCCTGGACCCTGCTGGGCACCACGGCTTACGTCACCGGTCGTCCGGGCAACCTGTGGGCCGCCGAGCTGCCGGTCCTGCTCTATCTCGTGGTCGCGACTGCGCTCGGCCAGGTCGTGGCCTGGCTGCTGGAGTGGGTGCGACGTGGCCCGCACGGCGCGCTGGTCGTTCGCCTCCTGGTCGGCACGCTGTCGCTGGCCCTGATCGGCCTGGTGGTCACGCACCACCTCACCGACGTCCTCGACCAGAGTCCCACCGTCTGGGTGTTCGTGACCGCCCTGAACGGGTCGGTGCTGAGCTGGGGCCAGTGGCTGGTCGGCAGCTCGGTGCTGCTGGCGATGGCCGTCGGCCTCGTGTTGCTGGGTGCGCTGCCGGCCCGGCTCGCCGCGGCCCGTGCCCCGCGCGAGGAGCACCGGCTCGAGTCCGGGATCTACCGGCCGCGTCCCGACGCGCTCGGCGACCTGCGCGCGCTGGTGCGCGTCGACCGGGTCGGCATCTGGCGGTCGCTGCCGCTGCGCCGCGGCCTGGTCGTGCTGGCCCTGATGCCCGGCCTGATCGCGTTCGGCGGACAGCTCGGCTGGGACCGGCTGACGATCCTGCCCGGCCTGGTCGCCTCCGGCGCCGCGCTGCTGTTCGGCGTCAACACGTGGTGCCTGGACTCCCGCGGAGCGCTCTGGCGCGAGAGCCTGCCCGTCTCACCGGCGCTGGCCTTCTCGTCCCGCGTCTGGGTGCTGACCGAGGTGCTCCTCGGCGCGGCGCTCGTCACGGTGCTGCTCTCCACGCTGCGGGCCGGCGTACCGACCGTGCCCGAGCTGGTCGCCCTGTTCTTCGCCACCCTCGTCGTCGCGGGCCAAGTGGTCTCCGCGTCGATGCGCTGGTCGGTGCGACGCCCGTTCGCAGTCGACATGCGCAGCGCACGGGCCACGCCCGCGCCACCGGTGGTGATGGTGGGCTACTCGACCCGGCTGGCGCTGGGCACCACGTTCGTCGGCCTGGTCTTCTCCGGGCTCGGCGAGACGAACCAGTGGCACTTCACCGCCTTGATCGGCCTGATGCTGGTGCTGATCTCCGCCTACCGCGTGGCGCGCACGGAGAGTCGCTGGGAGGACCCGGCGACCCGCGCGCGCGTCGTGGTGACGGTCGCCGGCTAGCTCGGCGGAACGCCCGCCGATCGGCTACTGACCGCTGGTCCCCAGCTGCTTGCCGCAGGCCTGGGTCGCCTTGTTGACCTTGGTGACCGTCGCGGTCGGCTTGGACTTCGTGTAGCCGTCGACGATCGTGGTCTTCAGGTCGTCGTCGTTGATCGCGTCCATGCACTTCACGTAGGCGTCGACCTGCTTCTCGCTGGCCCCGGAGCTCTTCTTGATGTCTGCCTTGAGCTTGGAGAAGTCGTAGCACTTCACGATGCCGTCGCCGTACGCCTCGGCGGTGGTCTTCGACAGCTTGGTGGGCAGCTGGGTGGCCGCCTTCAGCTTCTTGTCGATGACCTTGTCCTTCTTGAGCTGGTCGAGGCCGGCGCTGCCGACGAGCTCGTCGCCGAAGCAACCGGCGACGGCCTTGCGCGACGTCGAGGGGTCCTTTCCGGCGAAGCTCTTGGCGATGTTGTCCGACGCCTTCTGCTCGTCGTCGCTCAGCCCGCCGCAGGCGGAGGCGCCGAGCAGCAGCGCGGCGACGACGCCGATCAACAGGAGAGTCCGCTTCATGGGGGAACAACCTCGTTCACGTGGGGGTAGGGAGGCGCTGAGGCCGTCCCGGACGCCGTCCACCCTGCCTCATGAACCTGTGCCCGGCCCACCCGGGGTGCGTTCCGGCTACCCGTAGGGGTGACCGCGGACGTCGTGCCACGCGAGGTCCTACGCTCGGGCCATGGACTTCGCACCCTCCGACCGCGCCGCCGACCTGACCGCACGGGTCCGGGACTTCATGGCCCGGGAGGTGGAGCCGGCCGAACCGCAGTACCACCGCGACCTCGCCGACCTGCGGGCCAACGGCGACCCTTGGCAGCCCTTGCCGCTGCTCGCGGACCTCCAGTCGAAGGCACGCGCCGAGGGACTGTGGAACCTGTTCCTGCCGAAGGAGCACGCGGGGGAGTACGCCACCCGCTTCGGCACCGACGGCGGCGAGGGACTGAGCAACGTCGACTACGCCCCGATCGCAGAGGCGACCGGGCGCTCCTTCATCGCGCCGTACGTCTTCAACTGCAACGCCCCCGACACCGGCAACATGGAGGTGCTCCTCAAGTACGGCGACGACGCGCAGCGCGAGACGTGGCTGGAGCCGCTGCTGGACGGTCGGATCCGCTCGGCGTTCACGATGACCGAGCCCGACGTGGCGTCCTCCGACGCGACCAACATGGAGGCGACCGCGGTCGTCGACGGCGACGAGATCGTGATCAACGGGCGCAAGTGGTGGTCGACCGGTGTCGGCCACCCGGACTGCAAGATCTTCGTGTTCATGGGGCTCTCCGACCCCGAGGCCGACCGGCACCGCCGGCACACGATGGTGCTGGTGCCGCGTGACGCACCGGGCGTCAAGGTCGAGCGGCTGCTCTCCACCATGGGCATCCAGGACGAGCCGTTCGGGCACGGCGAGGTCAGCTTCACCGACGTGCGGGTACCGGCCGGCAACGTGCTGCTCGGCCCCGGCCGTGCGTTCGAGATCGCCCAGGGCCGGCTCGGCCCCGGTCGCGTGCACCACTGCATGCGCCTGGTCGGGCTGGCCGAGATGGCGCTGGAGCACGCGATCAGGCGCGGCACCTCGCGCTCCGCGTTCGGCAAGCCGCTGGTCAACCTCGGCGGCAACCGCGAGCGCATCGCCGACGCCCGGATCGCGATCGACCAGGCCCGGCTGCTGGTGCTCAACGCTGCCTGGAAGCTCGACGTCGGCGGCGCTGCCAACGCCCTCTCGGAGGTCAGCCAGATCAAGGTGGCGGTGCCGAGCATGGCGCAGCAGGTGATCGACTTCGCGATGCAGATCCACGGTGGCGGCGGTCTGTCCGACGACTTCCCGCTCTCCGCGGCGTGGACGTCGGCGCGGGCACTCCGGCTGGCCGACGGCCCCGACGAGGTGCACCGCGGCGTGGTCGCCCGGATCGAGCTGGGCAAGCACTCGTGAAGGTGCTGGTGACCGGTGGCGCCGCGGGCCTCGGCGCGGCGCTGGTGAAGGCGTTCAGCGCACGTGGCGACCAGGTGCTGGTGTGCGACGTGAACGAGCCGCCCACGGTGGTTGAGGAGGTTGCGCAGCAACCGTCTCGAAACCACTACCTCCGGCTCGACGTGCGCTCCGACGACGACTGGGCGGCGGCGCTGGCCTGGGTCGAGGAGCACTGGTCGGATGGGAAGGGGGGCTCGCTGGACGTGCTGGTCAACAACGCCGGCGTCGCCGGGGGCGGCCGGGTCGACGTGGCGACCATGGACGAGTGGCAGTGGATCACCGAGATCAACCTGTTCGGGGTCGTGCGCGGCACCCGCACCTTCGTGCCGATGTTCAAGGCGCAGCGCTCCGGTCGGATCGTCAACGTGGCCTCGCTCGCCGGACTCGTGCACCCGGCCGGGATGGGCTCCTACAACGCGGTGAAGGCCGGCGTGGTCGCGTTCACGGAGACGATCGGCCACGAGCTGGCGTCCTACGGGGTGCAGGCACACGTGGTCTGCCCGTCGTACTTCCGCACCGACCTGATGGCCTCCGCCCAGGGCGCGGACACCGCGCTCGTCGACGTGGTCGCCGGACTGGTCGCGAACTCGCCCGTCACGGCCGATGAGATCGCCGCCGCCGTGCTGGCCGGCATCGACGCCGGCGACGACGTGATCCTGCCGGACGACGCCGCCCGTCAGGCCTGGGGGCTCAAGCAGCACGACCGCGCGTCGTACGACGCCGTGATGCGTGACCAGGCGGCCAAGCTCGACGAGGCTGCCCGTGGCTGAGGTCGAGGGCGCTGAGCCGGTCCGCGAGGAGGACGCGTTCGACGTGGACGCGGTCGCGGCCTGGCTGCGCGAGCAGGGCACGGACATCGGCGGCCCCGTGGAGGTGCGGCAGTTCGCCGGCGGCGCCTCCAACCTGACCTACTCGGTGCGCACGCCCACCCACGACCTGATCCTGCGCCGCCCGCCGAGCGGGCAGAAGGCCAAGGGCGCCCACGACATGGTCCGGGAGTACCGGATCCAGGCCGCGCTCAAGGAGCCGTTCGGCCTGGTCGCCGAGATGGTCGCGATCTGTGACGACGAGAGCGTGATCGGCTCGGACTTCTACGTGATGCAGCGGATCGACGGGGTCATCCCGCGGCGCGACTTCCCGCCCGAGGTGGACCTCGACGAGGACGCCGTCCGCCGGCTGTGCACCGGCGCGCTCGACGTGCTGATCAGCCTGCACCGGATCGACCCCGACTCCTCGGCCGACCTGAGCGCCTTGGGCAAGGGCACCGGCTACGTGCGCCGCCAGGTCGAGGGCTGGTCGACCCGGTTCCGCGACGCCCGGACCGAGGACGTCGGTGACTACGAGAGAGTCATGGCCTGGCTCGACGAGCACCAGCCCGACGACGTCGCCAACTGCGTGATCCACAACGACTTCCGCTTCGACAACCTGGTGCTCGACCGTGACGACCCGACCCGCGTGGTCGGCGTCCTGGACTGGGAGATGGCGACGCTCGGCGACCCGCTGATGGACCTCGGCGGCACCATGGCCTACTGGGTCCAGGACGACGACGACGAGTTCTTCCGGCAGTTCCGCCGGCAGCCCACGCACCTGCCCGGCATGCTCTCGCGCGACGAGGTGGTGCGGCGCTACTGCGACGCGATGGGCTACTCGGTGACACCCGAGCAGTGGCGTTTCTACGAGGTCTACGGGCTGTTCCGGCTCGGCGTGATCGCGCAGCAGATCTACTACCGCTACTTCCACGGGCAGACCTCCAACGAGGCCTACGCGCGGTTCGGCCCGGCGGCGCAGTACCTCGAGGTCCGCTGCCAGCAGATCATCGGAGCCGGCTGAGATGGGGCAGGTGCTGCTGGTCCGGCACGGGCAGGCGTCGTGGGGGGCCGACGACTACGACGTGCTCTCGGAGACGGGCTGGGAGCAGTCGCGGCTGCTCGGCGCGGCGCTCCGCGGGCGAGGCGTCGAGGCGTCCCTGGTCGTGCACGGCACCATGCGCCGGCACCGGGAGACGGCCGAGGCGACCGGGATGGCCGACGGCGCGAGCGTCGACGCCGGCTGGGACGAGTTCGACCACCTCGGCATGCTCGGTGCGGTCCCGGCGCCGTACGAGGGCAGGGAGCCGACCCGCGCGGAGTTCCAGGCCTGGTTCGAGAAGGCCACGAACCGATGGACCGGCGGCGAGCACGATGCGGACTACGACGAGCCGTTCGCCGCCTTCGGTGACCGCGTGACGGCCGCGCTGCGTCGTACGGCGGAGCAGGCGGGCGGCGGGACCGCGGTCGTGTTCACCTCGGGCGGCCCGATGTCGTGGGCGACCGCGACCCTGCTCGGCGCCGACCTCGACCGCGAGGGCCGGGCGCTGCTCTGGCGCCGGCTCAACCCCGTGTGCGTCAACTCCGGGGTCACCCGGGTGGTGAGCGGCCGCCGCGGGCTCACGCTGGTGTCGTTCAACGAGCACACGCACCTCGATCCGACACCGGACCTGCTGACCTACCGCTGATTCCGTTGTCTGTCCAGCGTTCGGCGTCGCATCTGGACCTTGCGCACCCGCCTCCCTAGTCTGACCTGACCGGACCAGGGAGGGGCGGTGCAGATGGTCGAGCAGCCCGCCGTCTCGTTGCGCGGCGTGAGCAAGACCTTCGGCGACGTGCACGCCGTGGTGGACCTCGACCTCGACATCCGCGAGGGCGAGTTCTTCTCGATGCTGGGGCCCTCCGGCTCCGGCAAGACCACGGTGCTGCGGCTGATCGCCGGCTTCGAGGCGCCGACGACGGGCACCGTCAGCCTGGCCGGCCTCGACGTGACGGCCGCGGCGCCGTTCGACCGCAACGTGACCACCGTCTTCCAGGACTACGCGCTGTTCCCGCACATGAGCGTGCTGGACAACGTCGGCTACGGCCTGCGAGTGCGCGGGGTGGGCCAGCGGGAGCGCCGCGAGCGTGCGGCCGAGGCGCTGGCCACGGTCGCGCTGTCCGGCACCGAGAAGCGCTCGCCCACCCAGCTGTCCGGCGGCCAGCGGCAACGCGTCGCGCTGGCGCGGGCGCTCGTCGTCGACCCGCAGGTGCTGCTCCTCGACGAGCCGCTCGGCGCGCTCGACCTCAAGCTCCGTGAGCAGATGCAGGTGGAGCTCAAGGAGATCCAGCGCCGGGTCGGGATCACGTTCGTCTTCGTGACCCACGACCAGGAGGAGGCGTTGACCCTGAGCGACCGGATCGCGGTCTTCAACGAGGGCCGGGTCGAGCAGGTCGGCGCGGCCGAGGAGGTCTACGAGCGGCCGGGCACGCCGTTCGTGGCCGGGTTCGTCGGCACCTCCAACCTGTTGACCGGCCGGGTGGCGGTCGAGCTGGTCGGCCGGCCCGGCACCTTCGCCGTACGCCCGGAGAAGCTGCGGCTGCACCGCGACGGCACCGCGCCCGACACCGAGGTCACCGCACCGGGACGCGTCGCCCAGGTGGTCTACGCGGGCTCCCTGACCCGCTACCTGGTCGACCTCGATGCCGGCGCCCGGGTCGTGGTCGCCGTCCAGAACCAGGAGGCCGGGGTGGTCGACCCCGAGCGGATGCGGGGCACCCCGGTGGTGGTGGGGTTCGACCGGCAGAGCTGCTTTCCCGTCACCGACCAGACGTCAGGCGTCATACACACAACAGAGGAGTCAGCATGAGGTGGTTGAGGACGAAGTCGGCCGTGGCGATCACGGTCGCAGTCACGGCAACCGCGCTCGGTGGCTGCGCAGGCTCGGGCAGCAGCGGCGGAACGCCCGGATCCAAGGGCTTCACGGCCCCGGACGTGCCGATGCAGAAGAGCGTCGGCAAGGGCGAGGGGGCGGTCAGCATCCTGGCCTGGCCCGGCTACGCCGAGAACGGCTCGACGGACAAGACCGTCGACTGGGTCTCGGCGTTCGAGGACTCGACGGGGTGCAAGGCCACGGTCAAGTACTTCAACACCTCCGACGAGGCGGTGAACCTGATGAAGGGCGGCCAGTACGACGTGGTCTCCGCGTCGGGTGACGCCACCCTGCGGCTGATCGCGTCCGGTGACGTGGCGCCGGTCAACACCGACCTGGTGCCGAACTACGGGGACATCGCACCGTTCCTCAAGGATCAGCAGTTCAACTCGGTCAAGGGACAGATGTACGGCATTCCGCACGGCTGGGGCGCCAACCTGCTGATGTACCGGAAGAAGGACGTCAGCACCGCCCCGACCTCGTGGTCGGCGGTCTTCGACGGCGCGTCGTCGTACGCCGGCAAGGTGACGGCGTACGACTCGCCGATCTACATCGCCGACGCCGCGCTGTACCTGATGAAGCACCAGCCCGAGCTGAAGATCAAGGACCCCTACGCCCTCGACGAGAAGCAGCTCGACGCCGCCGTGGCCCTGCTGAAGAAGCAGAAGCCAAACGTCAGCGAGTACTGGAGCGACTACACGAAGGAGGTCAGCGCCTTCAAGAGCGGGTCGTCCGTGATCGGCACCACCTGGCAGGTGATCGCGAACCTCACCAACGACGAGACGCCGGTCGGCGCGGTGCTGCCCGAGGAGGGCTCCACGGGCTGGTCGGACACCTGGATGGTCGCGGCCAAGGCGGAGCACCCGAACTGCGCGTACAAGTGGATGGACTACATCGTCTCCCCGAAGGTGAACGCCCAGGTCGCGGAGTACTTCGGTGAGGCGCCGGCCAACCTCAAGGCCTGCGACGAGACCAGCGACGCGAAGTTCTGCGAGGGCTACCACGCGTCCGACGAGGCCTACGCCAAGCAGATCCACTACTGGACGACGCCGATCAAGCAGTGCCTCGACGGCCGGTCGGTGACCTGCACCGACTACGCCGAGTGGACCAAGAGGTGGCTGGAGATCAAGGGGTGACCCCGGGGTGACCACCACCGGGGCCGCGTTCCTCCACCGGCACCCCCGCCTGCGACTGGCGGGGGTGCTCGGCGCACCCCTGATCTGGCTGGTGGTCGTCTACCTCGGTGCGCTCGCGGCCCTGCTGCTCACGAGCCTGTGGACGCAGGACGCGTTCACCGCCCAGGTGGTGCGGATCTGGACGCTGGACAACTTCACCTCCCTGGTCACCGAGCCCCTCTACCGCGACGTGCTGCTCCGCACCGTGCTGGTCGCGATCGCGGTGACCCTGATCGACCTGGCGCTGGCGCTGCCGATCGCGTTCTACATGGCGAAGGTGGCGCGGCCACGAATGGCGAAGCTGCTGGTCGTCGGCTGCCTGATGCCGCTGTGGGCCAGCTACCTGATCAAGGCCTATGCCTGGCGGCTGCTGGTGATCAAGGACGGCGTGCTGGAGCAGACGTTCGGCGGCAGTCCCGGCCTGGGGCTGGTCGCGGTCGTCCTGACCCTGTCCTACCTGTGGCTGCCGTTCATGATCCTGCCGGTGTACGCCGGGCTGGAGCGGATCCCGGACTCGCACCTGGAGGCCTCCGAGGACCTCGGCGCCCGGCCGTGGCGGACCTTCCGGTCGGTGGTCTGGCCGGCGCTTCTGCCGAGCGTGGTGGCCGGCTCGATCTTCACCTTCTCGCTGAGCCTGGGCGACTACATCAGCGTCAACATCGTCGGCGGCACCTCGCAGATGCTGGGCAACCTGATCTACGCCCAGCAGACGCTCGACCTGCCGATCGCGGCCGCGACGGCCACCTTGTCGGTGGCCGTGATGGCGGTCTACATGCTGCTGGTGCGTCGTACCGGCGCCCTGGACCGGCTGTGAGACCGGTCATGAGGTCGGTCACGAGGTGGGGACGATGACGCTGAGCAGTCGCGCGAGAGCCGCGCTGATGGTCGCGGTGGGCCTGGTGCTGGCGCTGATCTACGCCCCGCTCGCGGTGGTGGTGATCAGCTCGTTCAGCTCCTCGAAGACGTTCGGCTGGCCACCTCCGTCCTACACCCTGCACTGGTGGGGCGACGCCTGGAGCAGCGGCGGCGCCCTGCACGCCGTCGGCGTGAGCGTGCAGGTCGGCCTGATCGCGATGCTGATCGCGCTCGTGCTCGGCACGATGCTCGCATTCGCACTGTCGCGCTACCGGTTCTTCGGGCGCAACTCCCTGTCCCTGCTGGTGATCCTCCCGATCGCGCTGCCCGGCATCGTGACCGGCATGGCGCTGAAGAACGCGTTCGAGGTGATGCTCGGGATCCGGCTCGGCTACTTCACGCTGGTCGTGGCGCACGCGACGTTCTGCGTGGTCGTGGTGTTCAACAACGTGCGAGCGCGGCTCAACCAGCTCGGCGGCTCGGTCGAGGAGGCGTCGATGGACCTCGGTGCATCGCGCTGGACCACGTTCCGGCTGGTGACGTTCCCGCTCCTGCGGTCCGCACTGCTCGCCGGCGGGTTGCTCGCGTTCGCGCTCAGCTTCGACGAGATCATCGTGACCACCTTCACCGCGGGCGCCGGGATCGACACCTTGCCGATCTGGATCAACCGCAACCTGTTCCGACCGAGCCAGTCACCGGTGGTCAACGTGGTCGGCAGCTGCCTGATCCTGGCCTCGATCGTGCCGATCTACCTCTCGCAGCGGCTCTCGGGCTCCACCACCGGTGGTCGCGTCTGACGGAGCGTCGGGGCGGATCGGCTCCGAGGCGTTCCGCGCGAAGGTACGCGCGCTATCGTCGCTGCACACGCGGTCTATGCAGTGGGGAGCGTCAACAGGTCCCTGCAGAGCGACGTACGATGGCGGGCCGCACCGTAGACCCCGCGTTACATGCCCCCGGCCGCGCCCACCACCGCACCGACCCGGGTGGCAGGATCCGGGCATGGATGCAGACGTGGTCGTCGTCGGAGCGGGACTCGCCGGGCTGGTCGCCACCGCGGAGCTGGCCGACGCCGGCAAGCGGGTGCTGCTGCTGGACCAGGAGGGCGAGCAGTCGCTCGGCGGACAGGCGTTCTGGTCGCTGGGCGGGCTGTTCCTGGTGAACACCCCCGAGCAGCGCCGGCTCGGCATCCGGGACTCCCACGAGCTGGCCATGCAGGACTGGATGGGCAGCGCCCAGTTCGACCGCGCGACCGACCACTGGCCGCGGAAGTGGGCGGAGGCGTACGTCGACTTCGCGGCCGGCGAGAAGCGGCAGTGGCTGCACGACCAGGGGCTGCGGATCTTCCCCGTGGTCGGCTGGGCCGAGCGCGGTGACGGCCGGGCCGGCGGCCATGGCAACTCGGTGCCGCGGTTCCACCTCACCTGGGGCACCGGACCGGGCGTGGTCGCCCCGTTCGAGCGCCGGGTGCGCGAGGCGGCCGAGCGCGGGCTGGTGACGTTCGCGTTCCGGCACCGCGTCGACGACCTGGTGATGACCGACGGCGTGGCCACGGGCGTCCGCGGCGCCGTGCTCGCCGCAGACCCGGCCGACCGCGGCCGCGCCACGAACCGCGACGAGCTCTCCGACTTCCACTACGACGCCCAGGCCGTGATCGTGACCTCCGGCGGGATCGGCGGCGACCACGAGAAGGTGCGCCGGCAGTGGCCGGTCGACCGGCTCGGCCAGCCGCCGAAGCGGATGGTCGCGGGTGTGCCGGCCCACGTCGACGGCCGGATGCAGGAGATCACCGAGGCCGCGGGCGGCCAGATCATCAACCCGGACCGGATGTGGCACTACACCGAGGGGCTGCGCAACTGGGACCCGATCTGGGAGAACCACGGGATCAGGATCCTGCCCGGGCCGTCGTCGTTGTGGTTGTCCGCGACGGGGGAGCGGTTCCCGGCGCCGTACCTGCCGGGCTTCGACACCCTCGGCACGCTCGGCGCGATCATGCGCACCGGCTACGACTACTCGTGGTTCGTGCTCACGCAGAAGATCATCGAGAAGGAGTTCGCGCTCTCCGGCTCCGAGCAGAACCCGGACCTGACCGGCAAGGACATCAGGCTCACGCTGTCGCGGGTGAAGCCCGGTGCGCCGGGTCCGGTCGAGGCGTTCAAGAAGCACGGCGAGGACTTCGTGGTCGCCGACAACCTCACCGACCTGGTCGCCGGCATGAACCGGGTCGCGGGCTCCGACCTGATCGACGAGCCGGGCCTTCGGCGCACGATCGAGCAGCGCGACCGCGAGCTGGCCAACCCGTTCACCAAGGACACCCAGATCACGTTCCTGCAGCAGCACCGCCGCTACAAGGGCGACCGGCTGGTGCGCACCGCGGCGCCGCACCGGATCCTGGACCGGAAGGCCGGCCCGCTGATCGCCGTGCGCCTCAACATCCTGACCCGCAAGACGCTCGGCGGACTGCACACCGACCTCGACGGCCGGGTGCTCCGCGCCGACGGCGAGCCGCTGCCCGGGGTGTACGCGGCGGGCGAGGTGGCCGGCTTCGGTGGCGGCGGCGTGCACGGCTACAACGCGCTCGAGGGCACGTTCCTCGGCGGCTGCATCTTCTCCGGGCGCGTCGCCGGGCGCGCCGTCGCGGCCGCGCTCGGCTGAGGCTGGCGCGGGCAGGGTGGCGCTCGGTGAGGGGATCTCCGGAAAACTCGGTCAAAACGGACATTTCCCGAATACGCTTTCCTCTCACCACGGGACGAGGAGACAAGCGATGTTCGGGAAGCGCAGCAGGCCGGTCCACCGGCTCGAGCCTGTCGGCCCGGTCATCGACGACGCCGAGGTGGCGTCCTCGATGGCCCGTCTCGGCGACGCGTTCGTGGCCGGTCTCGCCACCGACGGCTACCGGCTCAGCTACGCACTCGACGACGTCTACGCACTCGACTCCGCCGTGGACCGCTACCTCGCGACGCTGCCCGGGTACGACGCGCGCCGCGGCTACGCCTTCTCGCTCGGCGCCTTCCTCGGTGAGCTCCTGGTCCGCGCGTACGGCGGGCACTGGACCCGCGACGCGGTCAGCGGTCAGCCGGGTGTCCGGGTGCCGTCGGGCCAGATCATGCTGCCGATGGAGGAGACCGCCCGTCGGCTCGAGGTCGGGATGTCGCACGCGCTGGCGGCGTACTTCGACACCTGCGTCGACCGCCGGGCGCCGCACGCGACCGCCGTCTGACGAACCACCCGGTGACGACTGTCGCCGCGTCCGTCTAGGGTCGCTGCCATGAGCGGCCGTGTGGTGCATGTCCCCGTCCCAGTCCCCGTCCCCGTCACCGTCCCCGCTGACGACGAGGCTCGGGTCTAGGGCGTGCCGCTCCGGCTCCACCGCGCGCCGCGGGCCGACCGGCTGGCCGAGGCGCTGGCCGCGCTCCTCGCCGACCCGCTGCCCGACCCGTTCGCGCAGGAGCTGGTGCTGGTGCCTGCGCGCGGCGTCGAACGCTGGCTGAGCCAGCGGCTCTCCCACCACCTCGGGCGCGGCGCTGCCGACGACGGGGTGTGCGCGGGGGTCACGTTCCGTTCGCCCCGGTCGCTGATCGCCGAGGTCACCGGACTCGGTCATGACGGGGGTGACGACGACCCGTGGGCGCCCGACGCGCTGGTCTGGCCGCTGCTCGCGGTGGTCGACGCCAGCGCCGGCGAGGACTGGTGCCGCACGCTCGGCACCCACCTCGGCCACGGACAGACCGGCGAGGAGGGCGAGCTCCGACGCGGCCGGCGCTACGCGGTCGCGCGCCGACTGGCCCGGCTGTTCGCGTCGTACGCCGCCCAGCGGCCACGGCTGCTGAGCCGACTGGGAGACCGGCACGGACAGTGACGGCACCGGCGCCCGGATCGACCCCGACCTGGTCTGGCAGCCCGAGCTGTGGCGTCGGCTGGTTGCGGTTGTCGGCGCACCGAGCCCGGTGGTGAGGCACGCCCGGGTCCTGGCCCAGCTCGGGGACGACGCCGGTGCGGTCGACCTCCCCGAGCGGCTGTCGCTGTTCGGCCACACCCGGATCGCGGTCACCGAGGTCGAGCTCCTCGCCGCGCTCGGACTGCACCGCGACGTGCACGTCTGGCTGCCGCACCCCTCCGACGCGCTCTGGGGATCTCTGACCGGGCTGTCCGGCGCGGTCCCGCGGCGCGAGGACACCTCCCACCTCGACGCCCACCATCCTTTGCTGGCCTCGCTCGGCCGTGACGTGCGCGAGCTGGAGCGCACCCTGCTCGTGCAACAGCCGGTGTTCGAGCCTGTCGAGACTCCGTCGGATATCGACGAGCTCGATCACCAGGATTCGCTGCTGTCCTGGCTCCAGGGCGACATCGCCGCCAACGCCACCGTCGACCCCACCTCCCGCCGGCTCGACGACGACGACCGCAGCGTGCAGGTGCACGCGTGCCACGGCCCGGCCCGCCAGGTGGAGGTGCTGCGCGAGGTGCTGCTCGGCCTGCTCGCCGACGACGAGACGCTGGAGCCGCGCGACATCCTGGTGATGTGCCCCGACATCGAGGCCTACGCGCCGCTGGTCGAGGCGGCGTTCGGCATGGGCGAGGTCTCGACGAGCTCGACCTCCGGCTACCGAGGGCACCCGGGACAGCTGCTGCAGGTGCGGCTCGCCGACCGTGCGCTGAGCCAGACCAACCCGCTGCTGGCGGTGCTGGGCAAGCTGCTCGACCTCGCCGGCGGGCGGGCGGAGGCGAGCGCGGTGCTCGACCTGATCGCCGCGGAGCCCGTGCGCCGCAGGTTCGGGCTGGCCGACAACGACCTCGAGACGATCACGGGCTGGGTCGAGACGGCCGGCGTGCGCTGGGCCTACGACGCGCAGCACCGGGCGCCCTACGGGCTCCACGGCTACGTCCAGAACACCTGGCGCTTCGGGCTCGACCGGGTCCTCGCGGGGGTCGCGATGTCGGACGACGCCCAGGCCGACGGCCCCGGCTGGATCGGCACCACGCTGCCGCTCGACGACGTCGGCTCGACCAGCATCGAGCTGGCCGGTCGGCTCGCCGAGCTGCTCGACCGGCTGCAGTCGGTCACCGACGCGCTCAGCGGCAGCCACCCGGTCGACGAGTGGCTCGACACCCTGCGTGAGGGGCTCGACGCGCTCACCGCGGTCGCCCGGGGTGACGAGTGGCAGAGCGGCGAGGTGAAGCGTGAGCTGACCTCGCTGGCCGGCGACGCCCGGCGGTCCGAGGGTGCCCTCGAGCTCCGGCTCCCCGACGTACGTGCCCTGATGGCGGAGCGACTCTCCGGCCAGCCGACCCGGGCCAACTTCCGCACCGGCACGCTCACCGTCTGCACGATGGTGCCGATGCGTTCGGTGCCGCACCGCGTGGTCTGCCTGCTCGGCCTCGACGACGGGGTGTTCCCGCGTGCGCCCGCGGTCGACGGTGACGACGTGCTGGCCCGCACTCCGCTCACCGGCGAGCGCGACCTGCGCAGCGAGGACCGGCAGCTCCTGCTCGACGCGATCCTGGCCGCGCGCGAGCGACTGGTGGTCACCTACAGCGGCGCCAACGAGACCACCGGCCAGCGCCGGCCGCCGGCCGTGCCCCTCGGCGAGCTGCTCGACGCCCTCGACGACACGGTCACCGGCGGCCGCTCGCAGGCCCTGGTCCGACACCCGCTCCAGTCCTTCGACGCCCGCAACCTGCAGTCGCCGGTGCCGTTCTCCTTCGACCGGGCCGCGCTCGAGGGTGCCCGCGCTGCGGCCGGCACGCGGGTGACGGTCGCGTCCCTCGCGACCGCGGTGCTGCCGGCCAGGCCACCGGCCGACCTGGAGCTCGCGTCGCTGGTGTCGTTCTTCCGGCACCCGGTCCGCGCGTTCCTCCGCGACCGGCTCGGCATCGCCCAGCTCGACGAGGGCGAGGAGGTGGCCGACGGGCTGCCGGTCGAGCTCGACAACCTGGAGCAGTGGGGCGTCGGTGACCGGCTGCTGGCCGACCTGCTCAGGGGGCGCACCCCCGACCAGGCCCTGGCCACCGAGTGGCGACGCGGCGTGCTGCCGCCGGGCCGGCTCGGCTGGCGGCTCGGGCAGCGGCTGACCGGCGACGCCGCCCCGGTGGCCGAGATGGTCGAGTCGGTCACCCAGGGCCAGGGTCCGCGTGCGGTCGACGTCGACGTCGACCTGGGTGCCGGCCGCCGGCTGCGCGGCACCGTCACGGGCATCTACGGCGACCGGGTCGTGATCACCACCTTCTCCCGGCTCGGGCCGCGGCAGTGGCTGGAGGCCTGGATCCCGCTGCTCGCGCTGTGCGCCACCCACCCCGGCCGGCCCTGGTCGGCGGGCGCGATCGGCCGCGGCGAGAAGGGCCGCTACGGCGCGCCCGACGAGTCCGTGGCACGGGTCGCCTTCGCGTCCGTCGACGAGGCGGCCGACCTGCTGCGCGACCTGGTGGCGATGTACGACGCGGGCATGTGCGCGCCGCTCCCGCTGCCGCTGCGGACCGCGCACGCCTGGGCCACCCGGCGCCGGCCCGGCAACGACGTCGCGGTGCGGCGCGACGCCGAGTTCAAGTGGCTCTCCAACAAGTTCCCCGGCGAGAACGACGACGCCGCCCACGTGGCGGTGTGGGGCAGCGACGCAGCGCTCGACGTACTCCTCGGTGACCCGCTCCCCGGTGAGGAGCGCGACGGCGAGGACACCCGGCTCGGCGCGCTCGCGACCCGGCTCTGGCAGCCGATGCTCCAGCGGGGCAAGCGATGAGGGCCTCCGTGACGGCGACACCGTTCGACATCCTCGACCCGCTGCCGGCCGACGCGTCCACGACCGTGCTCGAGGCCAGTGCCGGCACCGGGAAGACCTACACCGTCGGCGCCCTGGTCACCCGCTACGTCGCCGAGGGCGTCGCCACCCTCGACCAGATGCTGGTGATCACGTTCGGCCGGGCCGCCAGCCAGGAGCTCCGCGAGCGGGTCCGCGACCAGCTGGTCGCTGCCGAGCGTGCGCTCGCCGACCCGTCGTCGGTCGACTCCGCCGACGCGCTGCTCACCCACCTGGTCAGCACCGACGTCGACGAGCGCCGTCGCCGGATCGGCGACGCGCTGGCCGGGTTCGACGGCGCCACGATCGCGACCACGCACCAGTTCTGCCAGCTGGTGCTGCGGTCCCTCGGTGTCGCCGGCGACACCGACTCCCGCGCGGAGCTGGTGGAGAGCCTCGACGACCTCGTGGTCGAGGTGACCGACGACCTCTACCTCCAGCGGTTCGGTGCGCTGCCCGACGAGCCGCCGTTCGGCCGGGCCGTCGCGCTCCGGCTCGCCCGCGCGGCCGTCGGCGACCCGCAGGCGACGCTGTCACCGCTCGACGCCGAGCCGGGCACCGACCCGGCACTGCGGGTCGACTTCGCCTCCGCCGTACGCCGCGAGGTGGAGCGCCGCAAGCACCTGCGTGGCGTGCTGTCCTACGACGACCTGCTGAGCCGGCTGGCCAGCGCCCTCGAGGCCGACGACGCACCGGCCCGGCAGCGGATGCGCCAGCGCTGGGAGGTGGTGCTCGTCGACGAGTTCCAGGACACCGACCCGGTGCAGTGGGACGTCCTCGACCGGGCGTTCACCGGGCAGGCGACGCTGGTCCTGATCGGCGACCCGAAGCAGGCGATCTACGCGTTCCGCGGCGGCGACGTGGTCACCTACCTCCGCGCTGCCGGCACCGCCACGACCAGGCACACGCTGGCCACCAACTGGCGCAGCGACGCCGGTCTGGTGTCCAGCCTGCAGACCCTGACCCGCGGCGCCGAGCTCGGCGACCCGGAGATCACGGTGCTCGACGTGGGGGCGCACCACCAGCAGAGCCGGTTGCAGGGTGCGCCCTCCGACGCGCCGCTGCGGGTGCGCCTGCTGCGCGCGGCCGACCACGCGACCGGGCGTGACGGCACGGTGCGCATCGACCTGCTCCGGGGCACGATCGCCGAGGACCTCGCCGCCGACGTGGCGCGGCTGCTCGCCTCCGGCGCGACGCACGACGGCGAGAAGATCCGGGCCGGAGACGTCGCCCTGCTCCTGTCGAGCGTCAAGCGGGTCGAGCCGATCCGCGAGGCACTGCTCGCGCACGGCATCCCCTCGGTGGTGGGCGGCGGCAGCAGCGTGATGCTGAGCCAGGCCGCCGACGAGTGGCTGGCCCTGCTCGAGGCGCTGGAGCAGCAGCGCACCAACCGGGTGCGCGCGGTGGCGCTGACCTCGTTCGTGGGCGAGACCCCGCAGTCGCTCGACGGTGGCGGCGATGCCCTCGCCGACCGCGTCGGCGAACGGGTCCGCGGCTGGCTCGACCTGTTCCGCACCCGCGGGGTGGCCGCGGTCCACGAGGCGGTGACCGCGGCCGGGCTCCCGGGCCGGGTCTTGGCCCGCCCCGACGGCGAACGCCTGATGACCGACCTCGACCACCTCGGCCAGCTGCTCCACGAGACCGCCCGCCGGCAGCGACTCGGGCTGCCGGCGCTGCTCGAGTGGTTCCGCGCCGAACGCCGCGAGGCGATCGCCTCGACCGAGCGCACCCGCCGGCTCGACACCGACGCGGCGGCGGTCCAGATCCTGACCATCCACGGCAGCAAGGGCCTGCAGTACCCCGTCGTCTACCTGCCGCACTTCTTCGACTGCTACGTCCCCGAGCCGTCCGAGCTGCTCTACCACGACGAGACCGGCGCCCGCCGGCTCGACCTCGCCGGCTCACCGGACGCGGTCCGCCGGGCCCGCGCCGAGGACGCCGGCGAGGAGCTCCGATTGACCTACGTCGCCCTCACCCGCGCGCAGTCGCAGGTGGTGACCTGGTGGGGACCGAGCAAGAACGCTGCGCACTCCGGCCTGAGCCGGCTGCTGTTCGGCCGCTCCGAGGGTGAGGCGGCGGTGCCCGATCGGGTGCCGGTGCCCTCCGACTTCGAGGCCCTGGCGGCGCTGACGGCCTGGCAGGAGGCGGGCGCGCTCGCCCTGGAGACGTCCAGCCAGCGCCCGGCTCCGGTGCTCGACGGCCGTCCCGCTTCGGGGGCGCTCGAGGTGCGCCGGTTCATGCGCACGCTCGACACCGACTGGCGGCGCACGTCGTACTCCGGACTGATCCGGGCCGAGGAGCAGCTCGCCACTACCGCGGTCGAGACCGAGCCGGAGGTGCCTGGCACGGTCGACGAGGACGACCCGGCGGTCGAGCCTGTCGAGACCACCCGGCCCGGGGTCTCGACAGGCTCGACCGCCGGAGAGCTCCTCTCACCCATGGCCGACCTCCCCGCGGGAGCCACCTTCGGCTCGCTGGTGCACGCGGTGCTCGAGCACACCGACCCGCGCGCGGCCGACCTGCTGGCCGAGCTCCGTCGCCACGTCGACGAGCAGCTGCGCTGGTGGTCGGTGGAGGCCGCCCCCGACGAGCTGGCCGAGGCCCTGGTGCCGATGCAGCACACCCCGCTCGGCCCGCTCGCGGGCGACCTCCGGCTGGCCGACATCGGGCTCGGCGACCGACTCCGCGAGCTCGACTTCGAGTTCCCGCTGGTCGGCGGTGACCGGCCCGACGACGGCCTGCCCGACGTCCAGCTCAGGGCCATCGCCGACGTGCTGCGCCGGCACCTCGCGGACGACGACCCGATGCGGGCCTACGCGGAGCGGCTGGAGTCCCCCTCCCTCGGCGGTCAGCTCCTGCGTGGCTACCTGAGCGGCTCGATCGACGTCGTTCTCCGATGGTCCGACGGCGACACCCAACGCTTCGTGGTCGTCGACTACAAGACCAACAAGCTCGGCGACCCCGACCGGCCGCTCACGGCACTCGACTACACGCCGGAGCTGATGACCGAGGCGATGCTGCACTCGCACTACCCGCTCCAGGCGCTGCTCTACTCCGTCGTCCTGCACCGCTACCTGCGCTGGCGGTTGTCCGGCTACGACCCAGAGCAGCACCTCGGCGGCATCCTCTACCTCTACGTCCGTGGCATGTGCGGACCCGACACCCCCGTCGTCGACGGCCAGCCGTGCGGCGTCTTCGCCTGGCACCCGCCGGCCGCGATGGTGGTCGCGCTGTCCGACCTGCTGGCCGGGGTCGTGACGGCGTGACCGCGGAGACCGCACCGATCGCCGACAGCCACGACCGCCGGCTCGCCCTCCGTGCAGAGGGTCTGCTCGCGACGTTCAACCGCGCCGACGTGCTCGCGGCCGCCGACGTCCACGTGGCTCGTCGGCTCGGCACGATGACCGGCGAGGCCGACGACCTGGTGCTGCTGGCGACCGCGCTCGCCGTCCGGGCCGTCCGGCAGGGGTCGACCTGCGTCGACCTGAGCACCGTGTCCGCGATGCCGCTCGAGGACGACGTCGTGCTGCCCTGGCCCGAGCCAACGGCGTGGCAGGCGGCGGTGGAGCGCAGCCCGCTCGTCACGGAGCGGGTGCTGCGTGCCGACAACGGACTGCTCTACCTCGACCGCTACTGGCGCGAGGAGGTGCAGGTCTGCGACGACCTGCTCACCCGGCTCGCTCGGCCCGCACCCGAGGTGGACACCGCGGCACTCGACGCCGGCGTGCAACGGGTCTTCCCCGGCGCCGGCTACGACGAGCAGCGCGCCGCCGCGCGTGCCGCCGCAGGGCGCTGGACCACCGTCCTCACCGGCGGCCCCGGCACCGGCAAGACGACCACGGTCGCCGGGCTGCTCGCGCTGCTGGCCGAGCAGGCCGAGCTCGAGAGCGGCGGCGCCCGCACGCTGCGGATCGCGATCAGTGCTCCCACCGGCAAGGCGTCGGCCCGTCTCCAGCAGTCGGTCGAGGAGGAGACCCGCAAGCTCCCGCAGGCGGACCGGGCGCGGCTCGGCGAGCTCAAGGCGTCCACGCTCCACCGGCTGCTCGGGTGGCGCTGGGACAGCAGCACCCGGTTCCGCCACAACCGTGCCAACCGGCTCCCGCACGACGTGGTGGTGGTCGACGAGACCTCGATGGTGTCGCTGACGATGATGGCCCGGCTGCTCGAGGCGGTGCGCCCCGACGCCCGGCTGGTGCTCGTCGGCGACCCCGGCCAGCTCGCCTCGGTGGAGGCCGGCGCGGTGCTGGCTGACCTGGTCGACGGCTTCGGCCGGCGTGCAACGTCCCCGGTGGCGGCGCTCACCACTGCGCACCGGTTCGGCGGCGGCATCGCCGAGCTCGCCGCCGCGCTGCGTGGCGACGACGCCGACCGGGTGGTCGCGATCCTGCGTTCCGGTGGTGACGTCGAGCTGATCGACCCCGCCGACGACGCGGCGATGGAGCGGTTCCGGGCGACGGTCACCGAGGCAGCGCTCGCCGTACGTCTCGCGGCGGAGGCGGGCGAGCGCCAGGCCGCGGTCGACGCCCTCGACCAGCACCGGCTGCTCTGCGCCCACCGCGAAGGTCCCTACGGAGTGAGTGGCTGGAACCGCCAGGTCGAGCGACTCGTCGCGGACCGCACCGGAGTCACCCACTACGACGAGTGGTACGCCGGCCGCCCGGTGCTGGTCACCGCCAACGACTACGGCCAGGGCCTCTACAACGGAGACCTCGGCGTGACCGTGCGGCTGGTCGACGGCCGGTTGCGCGTGGTGGTGCCCGGGGCCGACGGGCTCAAGGAGTTCGCGACCACCCGGATGGCCGGCGTGCAGACCGTGCACGCGATGACGGTGCACAAGTCGCAGGGCTCCCAGGCCCGGGAGGTCAGCGTGGTGATGCCTCCCGACGACTCGCCGCTGCTGACCCACGAGCTCTTCTACACGGCGGTCACCCGGGCCCAGGAGAAGGTCCGCGTGATCGGCACCGAGGAGTCCGTCCGGGCGGCCGTGGCGCGCACCGTGCAGCGCGCATCGGGATTGGCACGGCGGCTGGGCTAGCAGGTGTCACACTCTGCTTGTGACCGATGCACCTCCCGCTGCGCGCCCCAACGTCCTCGTCGTGATGTTCGACCAGGTCGCTCCCACAGCCCTGCGCTGCTACGGCAATCCGGTCACCCAGACGCCGACCCTCGACCGGCTGGCTCGCACCGGCGTGGTCTTCGACGCGGCGTACTCCAACAGCCCGCTGTGCACCCCTGCCCGCTACTGCATGATGACCGGCCAGCTGCCGTCGGCGACCCGCGGCTACGACAACGCCGCGTACCTCGCGAGCACCATCCCGACGTTCGCCCACTACGCGCGGATCGCGGGCTACCGCACGGTGCTCGACGGCAAGATGCATTTCGTCGGCCCCGACCAGCTGCACGGGTTCGAGGAGCGGCGGACCACGGACATCTACCCCGCGGACTTCGGCTGGACTCCCAACTGGCTGCAACCCGACGAGCGCATCGACTGGTGGTTCCACAACATGGACTCCGTGACCACGGCCGGAGTCGCCGAGGTCACCAACCAGCTCATGTACGACGACGAGGTCGGCCACCAGGGTGTGCGCGCCCTGCACGACCTGGCCCGGCAGGACGACGACCGGCCGTGGCTGCTGGTGGTCAGCTTCACGCACCCGCACGACCCCTACGTCACGCGCGGCAAGTACTGGGACCTCTACGAGGGCGCCGAGATCCCCCTGCCCACGCTGGGATCCGACGACGTCGCTGCCGATCCGCACACCCTCCGGCTGCGCAAGGTCAGCGCCATGGACGAGGTCGAGATCACGCCCGACGACGTACGACGCGCGCGCCGGGCCTACTACGGCAACATCTCCTACCTCGACGAGTGGACCGCCCGGTTGACCGGCACCCTCGACGCACTGGCCCTCACCGACGACACGATCGTGGTGGTCCTCGCCGACCACGGAGACATGCTCGGCGAGCGCGGCCTCTGGTACAAGATGAACTTCTTCGAGGGCTCGGCCCGGGTGCCCCTGATCATCAACGCACCAACGCGATTTGCCCCCAAGCGGGTCGCCGAGCCCGTCTCGCTGGTCGACGTGCTGCCGACAATCGTCGAGCTCGCCGGTGACGGTGTGCCGCCGAGCATCGATCCCTTGGCGGGTCGCTCCCTGCTCGACCTGTGCCGCGGACCCGACGGGGTCGAGCCGGCCGAGCGCGAGGTGATCGGCGAGTACATGGGCGAGGGCGCGATCGCACCCATCGTGATGATCCGCCGCGGTGACCTCAAGTACGTCCACTCGCCGGTCGACCCCGACCAGCTCTACGACCTCGAGGCCGACCCGCTGGAGCGGGTCAACCTCGCCGAGGACCCCGACTGGGCGGTCCGGGTCAAGGAGCTCCAGGCCGAGGTCGCCGAGCGCTGGGACCTCGACACCTTGTACGACGAGGTGGTCGACGACCAGTCCCGGAGGCGCCTGGTCAACGCCGCCCTCCGGCTCGGAGTCGTCACGCCCTGGGAGTACGTGCCGCCGGTCGACCCGACGAAGCAGTACATGCGCAACCACCTCGACCTCAACGAGGTCGAGCGCACCAACCGCTTCCCGCGCTGACGTCAGGGGAGCCCACGTCAGTTCCTCAGTTCCTCGGTCAGTCGGTCGAGCGATACCTGCGTAGTAGTGCCGCCGTTCCGGAGAGGACGACGACCAGTCCGCCGTAGGCGTAGGTGGTGGCGGCGAGGCCGATGTGGGGCGCTGCCATGCCGGCGGCCACGGCCGGGATGCCGAACGCGAGGTAGCTGACCACGAAGACCGAGGCGAACAGCTCGCCGCGCTTCTCCGGCTCCACGACGGGCGTGATCGAGCGCATGATGCCGAGGAAGGACGTGCCGAAGCCCGATCCGGCGACGACGGCAGCGGCGATGAAGCCCCAGTAGGAGCCAGCCGCCAGGGCTACCAGCGTGAGCGCGGTGCCGACGGCGAGGGCCGTGGTGCCGTACAGCGTGATCTGTCGGGGCGAGTACGTGCGTGCCAGGAAGCTGGACAGCGCGCCGACCCCAGCGAGGGTGGTGACGACGAGGCCCTGCTCGAGGTGGTTGGTGCCGCCCAGCTCCTGGGCGACGAGCGGGGCGCCGAGCGAGAGGTAGAGCCCACCGGTGGCCCAGCCGGCGAAGAGCGCCGGGGCGCTGCGGACGAATGCTGGGCGTGCCGACTGGGGAACGCCGACCGTGGGCCGCAGGGAACGCAGGACGCCGGTGTGCCGGGGAGAGGTCTCGGGCAGCAGCCACAGGGTGATAGCCAGCGCGACGTACACGACGGTGAGCGCGCTGAAGACGTCGGCCATCGGGGAGTCCGCCCGGTCGATCACCGCGCCACCCACCAGCGCGCCGATCGCCAGGCCGGCGAGCGGGACGACGCTGTTGAACGTCGCGGCGATGCCGGGCCGGCTCCTGGGCTCGAGGTCGACGACCGCAGCGGTCAGCGAGGAGAGCAGGAGACCGCTGGCGACGCCCTGGACGATCCGGGCGATGACGAGCAGGGCGACGGAGTCGGCGTGCCAGAACACCAGCATGCTCAGTGCCAGCAGGAGGAACGCCGCCGAGACGACCGGGCGACGACCGAGGTGGTCCGACAGCGAGCCGGTCACCAACAGGGTCAGCAGCAGTGCAACGGCGTACACGGCGAAGATCCCGGTCAGCGTGGCCGGCGAGAACCCGATCTCGTGCTGGAGGACCGGATAGAACGGCGACGGCGCACTGGCCCCGGCCATCATCGCCAGGAGCGCGCCGAGGGACAGCGCGAACCCAGCCGCATGGCTGCGGCGGACGGGCGCTTCGAGCGTGACGGTCATCTGGGGTCCTAGGCGGGTCCGGGGCCGAGCGGTGATGGTTCGAAATACATGGAACTATCGAGACCCTACGTGAGTTCTGCCGTTGGTTCAACTATTGTCGAACCATGCCTGCATCGCCAGAGCTCGAGCACCCCGAGATGAGTGACGTCGCCCTCACCGACGTCCTGTTCGCGCTGAGCGACCCGACCCGCCTCGACCTGGCCCGGCAGCTGGTCGACGGCCCGATGGACATGGCCGCGTGCAGCGCGACGGGCGGACCCGTGCCGAAGGCGACCAAGTCCCACCAGCTCAAGGTGCTGCGCGAGGCCGGCGTCGTCCGCAACGTCCCCAAGGGACGCGGGCGCTTGCTGAGCCTGCGACGCGACGAGCTGGATGCCCTGTTCCCGGGCCTGCTCGACTCCGTGCTGGGCCCCCGGACGTCGCCCACGGAGGCGCGCACGAGCTGACCAGCCTCTGTCCCCGGGCCCGGGGCGGATCCACCTGACGCTGATGCAGATCGGGCTGCGTGCTCTCGAGGCCGACCCGCTGGAGGGGGTCGAACCTCGCCGAGGACCCGACTGGGCGGCTCGGTGGTCGCCACGTCCTGGGAGTACGTGCCGCCGGTCGACCCGACGACGCAGTACATGCGCAACCGACCTCGACCTCAACGAGGGCCGAGCGCACCAACCGCTTCCCGCGCTAGCCGGCGGCTATCCCGGCAGCTTCCTGTGCCAGGTGGGCGACCTTGCGGGGTCCCACCTGGTCGGCGACGTTGATCACGCCGACGCGGGTCCCGACCGAGAACACCACGTAGCCGCCGTACCGCCGGTCGGAGTCGTATCCCGGGAAGTAGACGACCGTGCGGTTCGCGTCTGCCTGCACGGTGACGGGATCGCCGTACCCGAAGTCGCCTCCCTGGATCCCGGAGCACTCGTCGACCAGCGCCACGATGTGATCGGCCGCGCCCCTCGCGAGCCTGGTTGACCGGGTCTGCGCCACCAGCTCGGTCACGCGGGTGACGTCACTGCCGGCGAGGATCGTCTCGCGCTGGCTGAGACCGCGCTTCGGTAGGACGTCGGAGAACGCGGTGGTGCCCGTGCACGGACCCAGCGGCTCGTGCGGGTCATTGATGACGGGAACCCTGCTGAAGGAATGGCCCGTGACGTCGTAGTAGAGACGCTCCCGGACGAGGTTCTCCTCAGAGAGCTGGTCCACGGGCTTGGAGGTGGCGGGCTTGGAGGTGGCGGGCTTGGAGGTGGCGGGCTTGGCGCTTGACGGTGACGGCGGCGGCTGGTCGTGCCTGGCCCGGGCGACGGCGGTGCCTCCTCCGGCCCCGACCACGACGACTGCTACGGCGGCGACGACTGCTTGCCTGACGCTCATACGATTCCCTCTCCGGTGGGGGCGGTCCCGAAAACCACCCGCTCATCCCCTCTGACGCGTGGGCGAAGGGTTTTGTGTCAGTGGCCCCGCGATGTCCTGGGAGAGGAGTGCAGGCCATGAGAACACCCGCAGACAGGTGGTGATGTGCTGCCCTCACGTCCGGCTGAAGATGACGCGTCCGTTGGGGATGGTCTTCATCTCGTACTTCGGTGAGTGGGCGTAGGAGTGGTGTCGGGGGCAGAGAAGTCGTCCGTCGGCGACGGTGGTCTTGCCGCCGCGGCTCCAGGGCTGGTTGTGGTGGACGTGGCACAGGGCGGCGGGCCAGTCGCAGCCGTCGGCGGTGCAGTGCTTGTCGCGGACCTTGATCGCGATTCGTTGGGCGATCTTGTGGAACCGGGAGTTGCGGCCTTGGTCGAGGATCTCGGAGTCGCCGCCGAGGACGAGGGGGATGATTGCTGCTTCGCAGGCGAGCTTGCGGGCGAGGTGGGCGGTGATCGGCTCGCCGGTGTCGAGGGTGGCGATACCGGAGGCGTCGAGTCGTCCTTCGAGCTGGTCGAGGGTCATCGTGACCACCACGGTGGCGTCGACGCCGCCGGCTTTGGGGAGCCGGTCGATGGGGTAGCGGGTGACGTACTCGCTGAACGCGTGCCCGAGACCCTTCGGGGTGCCGGAGTGCTGCCGGTGCTGGGGGGAGTTGATCGCGAGCACGGCCTGCTTCAACATGGCGCCCACGGCCGAGGGGAGGGTGAACCGGCCGTGGCACTGGCCGTGGCCGTCGTCGGAGATGGTGAACCGGCAGGCTTCGGCGGCGCGTTCCTCTTCACGTTCGAGGGCTTCGCGTTCGTGGGCTTCGGCGATCTCGGGGGCGACGGTCTCCAGGATCCGTTTGGCGAGGACCTTGAGCTCGGCGGCGTCGTGATGGGCGGCGAGCCGGACCAGCTCGGTCTCGGCCTCGGCCTGCATCACGGGGAGCTGGTCGACCGCGGTGACGATCACCGCGGCCTGGTCCTCGGCGACCGCACCGGAGGCCATCGCACGTTGTGTGGTCTGGTGCTGGTCGAGGACACCGGCCAGCTTGAGCCGGCCCTTCGCGGCGCGTCGGGTCTGCCTCGTCTGGTTGGCCCACCAGATGCCGGTGTCGGCGGCACCGACCTCGGTGCCCAGCGACCGGGTGCCGGCGGCGTGGGCGAGACGGAGCTCGAGGGCGGTCGATTGGGCGCGGAGCTGCCCGACCGCGGTCACTGTGGCGGCGAGCTCGCGGTCGGACATCGACCACTCGGGGACCTCGACCAGGTCGGTCAGGATGGTCCGGATCTGGGCGACGGCGGATGCGATCGGGTGCGCCTCGCCTTCGTCGAACACCGTTGCCATACAGGGAATTCTGGCACCCGGCACCGACAGTCTTGCCCTCGGAACCAGGCCATTTCGGGCGCTGTGGAGAAGTATTTTCAAGAGGTCTCGACAAGCTCGACCGCCGGAGTGCAGGGGGATGTCGAGACGGTTGCTGCGGCCGGGAGTCGGCCGCAACACCGCGTCGTACCTCTCCCTGTTGTTGCGTTTTTCGATCCCACCGACACCGCTCGCTGGCGCTTGCTGCCCGGCCTGGTTGGGGCCGGTCTAGGGTGACCGGGTGGCTGACGCACCGGAGACGACCGACCCGAAGACCGACGACAAGGCTGGCGACAAGGCCGATCCGAAGGCCGACCCGAAGGCCGTGACCAAGCCGGCCGAGCCGAAGGACGACCTGGTCAGCACCGAGCACGAGCTGAAGGTCGGACGGCGGGTCCTGAGGTACACCGCGACCACCGGCCGCGTGGTGCTCCGCGACGAGGTCTACGAGGACGGCACGTTCACCGGCTTCAAGGCGAAGGCCGAGATGTCGCTGACGTCCTACGTCGTCGAGGGCGGTGACGAGAACCGGCCGGTGACGTTCGCGTTCAACGGCGGACCGGGCAGCTCGAGCGTGTGGTTGCACCTGGGACTCCTCGGCCCGCGCCGGGTCCTGATGGGCGACGCCGGCGATCTCAAGGCCCCGCCGTATGCGCTTGCCGACAACCCGGAGTCGCTGCTCGCGGTCAGCGACCTGGTCTTCATCGACCCCGTCTCGACCGGCTACTCGCGCGCGGTCGAGGGCACCAAGCCCGGGCCGTTCCACGGCTACCAGGGCGACATCGAGTCGGTGGGTGAGCTGATCCGGATCTGGACGGCGCGCAACAAGCGCTGGATGTCGCCGAAGTTCCTGGCCGGTGAGTCCTACGGCACTCTGCGCGGAGCCGCGCTCACCGAGCACCTGCAGAGCCGGCACGGCATGTACCTCAACGGGCTGATCCTGATCTCCAGCGTGCTCGACCTGTCCTCGCTGGACTTCGAGAACCAGCGCAACGACCGGGCGCACGCGCTGTTCCTGCCGACGTACGCCGCGATCGCGCACTACCACGGCAAGGTAAGGCGCCGGTCCCTGCGCGCCCTGCTCGACGACGCCGAGGAGTTCGCCACCGGCGACTACGCCGAGGCGCTCCGCAAGGGCAACCGGCTGACCGCCAAGGAGCGGTCCGGCATCGTCAAGAAGCTGGCTGCGCTGACCGGGCTGTCCGAGGACTACGTCGAGCGGGCCGACCTGCGGATCGAGCACTGGCGCTTCTTCGGCGAGCTGCTCCGCGGCGATCGGCGTACGGCGGGCCGGCTGGACGGCCGGTTCAGCGGCCCGATGGCGTCCGCGATCGCGGAGAACATGGACGCCGACCCGTCGCACGACGCGATCGCGGGGCCCTACGCCGCGGCGTTCAACCACTACGTGCGCGACGAGCTCGGTTACTCCAACGACCTGCCCTACGAGCAGATCTCTCGTCGGGTGGATCCCTGGTCCTTCAAGGAGTTCGAGGGCCGGCCGATCGACGTGACTCCCAAGCTCGAGCGCGCGATGCGGCAGAACCCGCACCTGCGCGTGCACATCGCCTACGGCTACTACGACGGGGCGACGGCCTACCACGCCTCCGAGGACGTGGTGGCGCACCTCAACCTTCCCGACGAGCTGCGCGCCAACATCGAGCACGCCTACTACGAGGCGGGCCACATGATGTACGTCCACGAGCCGTCGCGGCGCCAGCAGAGCAAGGACCTCGCGGCGTTCGTGACCCGCGGCTGAGGTGGTCTCGACAGGCTCGACCACCGGGGTGGGGTCGCTGGTCGAGCAGCGAGCGCCAGCGAGCGGGTGTCGAGACCTGGTGTCGACTCCTAGTGCTCGCGCGAGGAGACCTCGTGCGCGTGGTTCTCCGCCATCGGCTCGTAGTGCGCGAACGACCGGGTGAAGGTGCCGACGCCGTGGGTCGAGGCACGCAGGTCGATCGCGTAGTGCACCAGCTGGCTCTGGGGCACGACGGCGCGCACCAGGGTGCGGTCGTCGCCCACCTTGTCGGTGCCGAGCAGCCGGCCGCGCCGTGCCGACAGGTCGGACATGACGCCGCCGATCTGGTCGTCGAGCACCAGCACCGACACCTCGTCGTACGGCTCGAGCATGCAGACGCCGGCGGCGTCCGCGGCCTCCCGGAGGGCGAGCGCACCGGCACTCTGGAAGGCCATGTCGGAGGAGTCGACGCTGTGCGCCTTGCCCTCGGTCAGCGTCACCCGTAGGTCGACCACGGGGTAGCCCTTGCGGACGCCGCGCTCCATCTGGGCACGGATGCCCTTCTCCACGCTGGGGATGAACTGGCGCGGCACCGATCCGCCGACCACCTTGTCGACGAACTCGAACCCAGCGCCCTCCGGCAGCGGTTCGACGGAGATCTCGCAGATCGCGTACTGGCCGTGGCCGCCCGACTGCTTCACGTGCCGGCCGCGTCCCTCGGCCTTGCCGGTGAAGGTCTCCCGCAGCGGCACCACCACGTCGCGCCGCTCCACGCTGACCCCGAAGCGCGTGCTCAGCCGGTCGAGCGCGACCTCGGCGTGGGACTCGCCCATCACCCACAGCACCAGCTGCCGGGTGTCCGGGTTCTGCTCGAGGCGCAGGCTCGGGTCCTCGGCGGTGAGTCGGGCCAGCGCAGACATCAGCTTGTCCTCGTCGGACTTGGTCGCCGCCTCGATCGCGACCGGCAGCAGCGGCTCGGGCATCGACCACGGCTTGAGCACGAGCGGCTTCTCGACACCGGAGAGGCTGTCGCCGGTCTCGGCCCGGGACAGCCGGGCGATCGTGGCGAGGTCGCCCGCGACCACCTGGTCGGCAGGCACCTGCTGAGCGCCGAACGGGTGCGCCAGCGCGCCGATCCGCTCGTCCTCGTCGTGGTCGGCGTGCCCTGAGCCCTCGCCGAAGAACGACGAGAAGTGGCCGGAGACGTGCAGCGACTGGTCCGGTCGGAGGGTGCCGGAGAAGACCCGCACCACGCTCACGCGCCCGACGTACGGGTCGCTGGTCGTCTTGATCACCTCGGCCACCAACGGCCCCGCAGGGTCGCAGGCCGCCGTCCCGGCCGCGCCGCCAGCGGGGGTGAAGACGTCGGGCGGCGGGTGCTCCGGCGGCGCCGGGAAGCCGCGCACGATCAGGTCGAGCAGCTCGGTGCAGCCGACCCGGCTCGCGGAGCACACCGGCAGCACCGGGAAGAACGTTCCGCTGGCCACCGCCTTCTCCAGGTCGGCGACCAGCACGTCCTCCTTGATCTCCTCGCCACCGAGGTAGCGGTCCATCAGCGACTCGTCCTCGGACTCCTCGATGATCCCCTCGATCAGCTGGCCGCGCCGGTCGCTCTCGAGGTCACCGGTGAGCAGCCCCTCCAGCGCTGTCACCTCCTCGCCGTCGCGGATCGGCAGGTAGAGCGGCAGCACCTTGTCGCCGTACGCCGCCTGCGCCTCGCCGAGCACTGCGTCGTAGTCGGCCCGCGGGTGGTCGAGCTTGGTCACGACGACGGCGCGTGGCATCTGCACCTGGGCGCACTCGCGCCAGATCTGGCGGGTGGCCTCGTCGACGCCCTCGTTGGCGGCGACGACGAACAGCGCGCAGTCCGCAGCGCGGAGCCCGGCCCGCAGCTCACCGACGAAGTCGGCGTAGCCCGGGGTGTCGACCAGGTTGACCTTGGTGCCCTCGTGGACCAGCGGGGTCACGGCCAGCGACATCGACCGTTGGTGGCCGCGCTCGGAGTCCTCGAAGTCCGAGACCGTGGTGCCGTCGGCGACCGACCCGGCCCGGGTGATGGCACCCGACGACGCCAGCAACGTCTCGACCAGGGTGGTCTTCCCTGAGGAGCTCGGCCCGACCAGGACGACGTTGCGGATCCGGTCGGGCCGCGTCGCCCTGAGGTCGTGGGTGGTGGCCCTCCGCGTCTGCTTGTCCGCCATGCTGCCCTCCCGGCGATGCGGTCTCGGGCCCATCTTGGACCCGTCGGGCGGGGAGCACCAGAGGTCGTCAGCGACCGTTCGCTGAGAAGTGCTGGAGGTCCTGCAGCGAGTGCCAGCTGCCGCCCCAGGTCCAGCCGATGCCGGCGAAGGCGCGGACCACCGGTCCGTCGGCGAGAATCATCCCGGGACGCTGCCGACCGCGCTCACGGTACGACGAGGCCAGCTCGGGGAGCACCAGGTCGCCCTTGAGGTACGGGTTCTGGAACGGGTTCACGTCGACCGCCAGGCCGTAGGCGTGCTGGGAGAACACGGTCTCCCCGCGCACCGGTCGGCACGCGAACGCACCGGTGTCGTTCCCGTCACCGGTCGGCGGCGCGTCCTGCTCGGCCTGGCTGGTGATCTGCATCTGCTCGATCGGGAAGCGCGCGTCGTACAGCCGGTGGAAGACGGTGACCAGCGGGTCGGCCACGGTCCGGTTCACCAGCAGCTCACCGGTGTGCCGGCGTGCGTCGAACCCCCAGAACGTGAGCCGCACCCAGGCCAGGTCTCGGCGGGCGACCGGGCAACCCGGTCGCCAGGTCGAGCGCGCGAGCACCCGGTCAGGGGCCTGCTCCACCCGGTAGGCGAAGCCGGTGCCGGCCAGCTCGGGCAGAGCGTCGGGGAGTGTGAACCGGCGGTCCCGCAGCACCGGCGGGGTCGCCTCGACCTGACCGAAACCCTCAGTGGTCCGCGGCAGGACCCGGGTGCCCAGCCAGTCCGGCGCGACCGTGCCCAGCGCCGGCACGCCAGCGTGCAGGCAGACCAGCGCGGCGGCGATCGCCATCCGTGCACGCCTCATGCTCCGAGGCTAGTGGGACGACGACGGACGGGCCCGCCGACTCGATGGTCGGCGGGCCCGTCCGTCCCCCTCGTACGGGTCAGTCAGCTGCAGGTGCCGCGCGGAGTGTCCCGCTCGGCGATCTGCGAGTGGCCTCCGGTGAAGTCCACCCACACGACACCCAGGCCGGTGTCGCTGGCCGGAGCGCCCTTGTACGCCTTCGAGCAGGACACCCGCTTGGTGGCACCACCGGAGTACGGGATCTGCCGCAGGTAGGTGTCGAGCCAGTCGCTGAAGAGGTCCACGTGCGTGAAGCTCACGGCGTCGTCGGTGGCGGTGAGCATCGCCAGCGCCGGGGCCCGAGCCTCGTCGTCCTTGATCAGCCAGTGCCGGCCCGAACCGTCGCGGTTCATCGTGATGATGCCGGTGCGGGCAGTCGAGACGTGCTTGTCGAGCAGGGCGACGATGTGGTGGTCCTCGACGTTGAGGTCGTACATCAGCATGTCCTTGGGGCTCTCGATCACGCCGAGCTCCTTCTTGACGCCCGTCACCGAGTCGTACTCCTTGATCGTGTACTTGCGGCCCCGGAACCCGGACACCGTGTAGATGACCTTGTTCCCGCGGACGTCGACGTTGCTCACGGTCCGGCCGAAGGAAGCCTTGATCGTGGTGAAGTCGCCGTTCGGCCGCAGCACGACCGCCTGGTCACCGCCACCGTTGAAGTCGGGGAAGGTGTAGGCGATGGTGTCGCCCGAGATCCGCAACGTGAAGATGAACGGGAACGGCGCGAAGTCCTGGTCGGTCACCGGGCCACCGCCGACCGGCTTGGTCTGGATGTAGGTGCGCCCGTCGGTGTCGCGGGTGCGCGCCCAGACCACGTTGCTGCCGTCGGAGTCCGGCAGGTCGTAGTACTCGTCGTCGTTCGGGCTGATCCGGCTGGAGACACCCGGGTTGTCCAGCGAGCCGCTCACGATCGACGGGTAGCGGTCGTCCACCGACGTCACGTCGGAGGCGTACCAGCGGCGGTCCGCCACACGCGGGTAGATGAACGGGTAGCCGAGGATCTCGTGCAGGTGCTGGTAGTCGTCGCCGAGGGTGGCGAGCTCCCAGTCGTCGACGATGCCGTGGTCGGTGAACGCCTGCCGCACGATGTCGACCTCGGCGTCGCTGAACGAGGGGTCGTCATCGGCTGCCGCGATCGTCGCGTTGCGGATGTCGATGAACTGTGAGAGCGGCGAGAGGTACTGCGTCAGGGTCTTGTAGACCAGTGCGTCCGCCCGTGCGGGGTCGTCCAGCTCGTGCCGGATCTGCCACCAGGAGCCGCTGACGATGGTCGAGTTGAGGTGAACGCCACCGTTGTCCTCGGGGGTCGAGATGAAGTCGTCGGTGGTGGTGAGCTGGTTCAGGTCGCGGTCGAAGCACTGGGTCCGCGGACCCGTGGCGCACAGCCGGTCGCCGAGCAGGCCGTCGAGCGGCGACGTCTCGGGGATGTTCTCCACCGTGTTCTGCACGGCGTTGCCGAGGTAGTCGGCGACGGCCTCGTTGGCGGCGCCCGACTGCCCGTAGTAGAGAAGGTCGGCGTCGGAGTACTGCACGACGCCGTGGGTCAGCTCGTGCCCGACCACGTCGAGCGCGGAGGAGAACGGCTTGTAGCCGAAGCCACCCGTGCCGAACACCATGTAGGTCCCGTTCCAGAACGCGTTGGGGAACGGCGAACCGAAGTCGGTCACGCCGGTCACCGCGTCGATCGTGCCGCCCTGGCCGTCGATGCTGTCGCGTCCGAGGTCCTTGTAGAACTCGTAGACCTCGCCGAGAGCCCAGTGCGCGTCGTTCGCGCCGCTCTTCGGGCTGGCGGGGAACGGGAGGTTGCTGCTCTTGACCGGCTTGACCCGTGGCGGCATCTCCTCGTCGAGGTAGAGCGAGAAGTCACCACCCTCGGCATCGCGGGTCAGGATCTCACCGCCGTCGGAGGCGTACATGTCACGCGTCCGGTCGCGGAGCTCGTAGGTGCTGCCGCTCTGGTACGCCTTCAGCGGCACGCTGCCACCGTTGACGCTCGGGCCGGTGGTGTCGACCGGGCCGTCGAACTGCAGGTCGTTGAAGCTCAGCACCGGCCGGCCGGTGTGCGCGTGGATGTACATCTGCTGCCGCACCGGCTTGTTGCGCGCCGTGTCGTAGCCGGTCACCGTGACGTGACGGGTCAGCGTGCCCTGGCCGACCGGCACGATCTCGCTGCCGTGGTCGGTCACCGCCGGAGTCGAGCGCCACCGGATCGTGGAGCCGATCGCGTGCAGCGCCGCGCGCCTGGCCCAGGCGAAGGACAGCGGGTGGCTGGTGTCGACGGTCAGGTCGGAGAAGTACTGGCCGCTGGTGCCGGTCACCACGTTGCTCGCGCCCTGGTCCTTCATCCGGACGACGTACTGGGCGCCGGTGACCGGCAGACCCTTGAAACGCTGGCCGAAGCGGACGACGGTGACGCCGTTCTCGGTTGCCTTGTGCGGGGCGGCGAGGTCACCGGTGGCCACGTGGTACGTCGAACGTCGGTTGCCCAGGAATGCGCGAGCTGCCGCCACCGGGTCGGACCCGGTGACCCGGGCACTCGTGCGGGTCAGGCCGGGAGTCCGGGAGCGGCTCAGACCGGAGTCGCCCTTCGCGTGGGTGGTGGCCGGCGCAGCAGCAGCGGCAGAACCCGGGGAGGCCGGCGTCGCGTGGACGACGGCGGCGGTTGGCAGGACGAGTGTGACCGAGGCCAGCAGCGCGGCCCCCGAAAATGCGCGCAGATTCATGGGCGCATTCTGCGGTACGGGTGGGGCAATTTCTGCTGTTATCGGAATTGATCTCGAAACGGCGGGGTATCGAAATTTCAACTACCTGTCGGCGCTGCTTGGATGGCCGGATGCGGATGTTCGTCGCGCTCGTTCCCCCTGCCCCTGCAGTCGAGGACCTCGACGCTTTCCTGGCGGTACGACGGGAGTCCGGGGACTTCCGCTGGACCCGTGCGGAGCACCTCCACCTCACGGTGGCGTTCCTGGCCGAGGTGCCCGACCGGCGCCTGGACGAGCTCGGCGAGGGGCTCGGCCTGGCTGCCACCCGTCGTACCCCGTTCGCGGCCGTGGTCGCCGGGGGCGGCGCGTTCCCGGACCCGGCCCGGGCCCGCGTCCTGTATGCCGGTCTGGACCTCGACGACGACGGCCAGACCGAGCTGGACCGGCTGGCTGTCGGCTGCCGCACCGCGGCCGCCCGCGCCGGCCTCGAGGTGGACGGGCGGCGCTTCCGGCCGCACGTGACGATCGCCCGCTGTGGCAGGCCTTCCGAGGTCACGCCGTGGGTGCGGCTGCTCGACGGCTACCGCGGGCCGACGTGGCAGGCCGACCGGATCACGTTGCTGGCCTCGCACCTGGGCCGGTCTCGACAGCGTCCGCGCTATGAGGAGGTGGAGACCTTCCGTCTGGGACGAGACTAGGGTCGAGGCGTGTCCCACTTGTTGCGCGTGCAGCTCCCCGACGTCCCCGGCTCGCTGGGCCGCGTGGCGTCGGCGATCGGTCTCGCTGGCGGCAACATCGAGGCGATCGAGATCGTCGAGCACCGCGCCGACGGGCTGGCCGTCGACGACGTCTTCCTGAGCATGGACGACGGCGTGATGCCCGACAGCGTGGTCTCCGCATGCACGCAGCTCGACGGCGTCGAGGTGCTCTGGATCCAGCGCTACGGCGCGGGCAGCGGGCTGTTCCTCGACCTCGAGCTGGTGGAGGAGATGACGCAGCACCGGCAGGACGCCCGCAACGTGCTGGTCGACGCGCTGCCCATGACGTTCCGCGTGGACTGGGCCGCGCGGCTGCGTCCGGAGGTGGGCCGGATCGGCATCGTGCGCAGGACGACGGCCGCGCCGGACTCGATCCCGGCCGACATCAGCTGGCCCGAGACGCTGACCCGCGGCATGCGGCTGGAGGTGCCCGAGCCGTGGAACCAGGTGATCGCGGCCGGCTGCCCGCTCGGCCACGACGGTGACCTGGTGGTCATCGCGCGGCGCGGCGGTCCGGCGATCCTCGACTCCGAGATCGCGCGGCTGACGCACCTGTGTGCGCTGGCCGACTCGATCGCCGGCGCGGACGAGTCCTGAGCCTCAGACCTCTTCGAGCACGAACACCGGGATCTCCCGCTCGGTCTTCTTCTGGTACTCGCCGTACGTCGGCCAGGTGTCCACGGAGTACTGCCACCAGTCGGCCCGCTCGTCGCCCTCGACCACGCGTGCTCGGTAGGTCTTGCGCTCCGCGCCGTCCTGCAGCTCGACCTCGGGGTGGGCCAGGAAGTTGTAGTACCACTCGGGGTTCTTCGGCGAGCCGCCCAGCGACGCGATCGCGACGTAGGTGCCGTCGCGTTCGACCCGCATCACCGGGTTCTTGCGCACGTTGCCGGACTTCGCGCCGAGCGAGGTGATCACCACGATCGGGTAGCCGGTGTCGCGCAGGGTGTTGGCTCGTTGGCCGTCGGAGGCCTCGAACTCAGCCACCTGGTCGCGGACCCACTGCTGCTTGCTGGGGACGTACTCGCCCTGGATCGTCATGCCACCCAGCCTGCCTCCGGTGGTCGAGCCTGTCGAGACCGGGGATAACTTGAGCGCCATGAGCGCCATCGACGGAGTGAGCGAGACCTTCGACCCCGACGCGTGGGACGAGGTGCCCGGCTTCGAGCACCTGACCGACCTCACCTACCACCGGGCGAAGGCGCACGGCACCGTGCGGATCGCGTTCGACCGGCCCGACGTGCTCAACGCGTTCCGGCCGCACACCGTCGACGAGCTGCTCGGGGTGCTGGAGCACGCGCGCATGTCCAGCGACGTCGGCTGCGTGCTGCTGACCGGCAACGGTCCATCGGTCAAGAACGGCAAGTGGGCGTTCTGCTCCGGCGGCGACCAGCGGATCCGGGGGCGGGCTGGATATCAGTACGCCGAGGGCGAGACCGCCGAGACCGTGGACAAGGCGAAGCTCGGCCGGCTGCACATCCTCGAGTGCCAGCGGCTGATCCGGTTCATGCCGAAGATCGTGGTCTGCGTGGTGCCCGGCTGGACGGCCGGCGGCGGCCACAGCCTGCACGTCGTCTGCGACCTGACCATCGCCAGCACCGAGGAGGCGCGGTTCAAGCAGACCGACGCCGACGTGGGCTCGTTCGACGGCGGCTTCGGGTCGGCGTACCTCGCCCGCCAGGTCGGCCAGAAGTTCGCCCGCGAGATCTTCTTCCTCGGCCAGGAGTACTCCGCCGAGGACGGCATGAGGATGGGCACGGTCAACCGCGCGGTCCCGCACGCCGAGCTCGAGGCCACGGCCCTGGAGTGGGGCCGGCTGGTCAACGGCAAGTCGCCGACCGCGCAGCGGATGCTCAAGTACGCGTTCAACGCGATCGACGACGGCCTCGTCGGCCAGCAGCTGTTCGCGGGCGAGAGCACGCGACTGGCCTACATGACCGACGAGGCGGCCGAGGGCCGCGACCAGTTCCTGGAGAAGCGCGACCCCGACTGGTCGCCGTTCCCCTGGTACTACTGATCCAGTCAGGCTCCTCAGGTCAGATTGCGCGGCGGGGTGGCTACACAAGGATCGAGGAATACCCTGCTCGCGGATCCGCCTTCGCTCACGGGTGCGGTCCGACGACCAGGACGGAAGCCGAGATGGCCCTGCACCTCGAGGAGCTCGACGCCGCCGACACCCCGATCGGGGTGATCAGCCTGCGCCGTCGCTACGAGCCTGTCGTGGGCCACGACGTGTACGAGGTGAAGATCGACGACGAGTTCTTGATGTCGAGCCTGTTCACGGTGGTCGAGCAGGAGCTGGCGCACCTAGGTCTCGCGCTTGTCGGCCACACCGTCGGGGACCTGCATGTCGTGGTCGGCGGCCTCGGCCTGGGCTACACCGTGCGCGCGGCCCTGCAGGACGATCGGGTCCGCCAGGTGCAGGTGATCGAAGCGGTCAAGGCCGTCATCGACTGGCACCGCCGTGACCTGTTGCCCGACACGATCGGGCTGGCCGCCGACCCGCGCTGCGAGCTTGTCCACGGAGACTTCTTCGCGCTCGTGGCCTCCGGCGGACTCCCGCGACCGTCCTACGACGCCGTACTGCTCGACGTCGACCACTCGCCACAGAATCTCCTCCACCCGAGCCACGGTGCGTTCTACACCGCTGACGGGTTGGCGCGGCTGGCCGCGATCCTCGCCCCCGCCGGAGTCTTCGGGCTCTGGTCCGACGATCAGCCGGACCCGGACTTCGAGGCCGTTCTCGACAAGGTCTTCGATCAACGCACGACACACGTCGTCCCATTCGCGAACCCGCTGACCGGAGGCGAGTCGGCCAGCACGGTCTACCTCGCGAAGGTCTGAGCCCACGCGACCTCTGGGCCTCTGGAGTCTGGCGGCAAGCCCGACCTGGTCGCCGTGGTCGAATGTCGTGTGACCGGGGCCGGGAAGTCGCCAGCACGCGGTCGGGTGCTGATCGCCGCGGTGACTCCGCTGGCCTCGATACTCGGCTCGGGTCTGCTCATCATCGTGCCGGTCCTCGAGCGGACCCTCGGCGCGCTGTCGGTGTTCGGTGCGATCGGGGTGTGCGCGGTTGCATGGCTGGTCGGCACGGCGGTTCGTCACTGCGTGCGGGTGGTCGAGCCGTTGGCCGAAAAGAGAGAGCTGGACACCGTCAACCGCCGGGTCGACCGGTCTGCCGACGCGGTGATCGTGGTGGCCTACGTGATCTCGGTCGCGCTCTACCTGCGGATCATGGCGCAGTACGTGGTGGCCTACGCGACCGGCAGCAACGGGCAGCTGAGCGAACGGATCATTGCCTGCGCGACCGTGATCCTGATCATCGGGATCGGCGTGCTGCGGGGCTTCACCGGGCTTGACCGCCTGAACCGGGTCAGTCTGGCCGCGGTGCTGGTCTTGACCACCGTCCTGGGAGTCACGCTCGCGGTCGACGACGGTCGAGGCCTGCTCGGTGACGGGCTGCCACTGCCGCCCGTCCCGGACAAGGGCCTGGTCAGTGTGTTGCTGGTGCTGGGCGGGATCGTCATCACGGTGCAGGGGTTCGAGACTGTCCGCTACCTGGGAGCCGAGTTCGACACGGAGACCCGGGTCTGGGCCTCACGGGTCGCTCAGCTTGTGGCCGCCTCGATCTATGTCGGCTTCGTGGCGGTGGCAAGCCCGGTGATGGGGCTAGGCACGCCCGCGGGAGCCGATGACACGCTGCTCGACATCACCGGCCGAGTGGCGCCACTGTTGGCCCTCCCGCTGACCCTGTCGGCCGTCCTCAGCCAGCTCAGCGCCGCTATCGCCGACACCGCCGCGGCCGACGGCAACCTGCGCACGCTCTCGAGCTGGATGCACGGCTCGCGTCCCTACCTGGCCAGCGGAGTCGCCGCGATCACTCTGGCCGCGACCGTCCCGACCTACACCATCATTGCCGTTGCCTCCCGCGCCTTCGCCGCCTACTACGCCCTGCAGGCGGTGCTGGCGCTGCGCACCTCGCACGGGCTCATCCGCAAGGTCGGCTACGGCGCCCTGGCCATCCTGATGGCCGCCATCACGGTGCTAGCCCGACCAGCGAGCTGACCGATCCACGATGCTGACGCGGAGCGTCGCGGACAGCGTCAAGGCCACAACGGACCGAAACGGGCGCCGGGCCCCCGGTCGCTGGGGGACGTGTCGTGGACGCCGACCTAGGGTGAACATCATGGATGCCGACATCAACTTCTACTTCGACCCGGTGTGCCCGTTCGCCTGGATGACCAGCAAGTGGGTCCGCCAGGTGCAGGCGAAGCGCGACTACAGCGTCGACTGGCGGTTCATCTCGCTGCGGCTGATCAATGCCGAGGTTGACTACGACGCCCACTTCCCGCCGGAGTACGAAGCCGGCCACACGGCCGGACTCCGGCTTCTGCGCGTGGCGGCCCGGGCCCGAGCGGAGCACAGCCGGGAGGCGATGGCACCGTTGTACGCCGCGTTCGGTGCGCACATCTTCGACACTGCCCCGGCACCGGACGACGACCGGACCGAGGGTGAGGTGCGCGAGCGCCGCGGGACGCGCGAGTTCGTGGAGCCGATCCTCGCCGAGGCGGGTCTGCCGCTCGAGCTGGCGGACGCGCTGGACGAGGAGTCCTGGGACCTGGAGATCCGACAGGAGACCGACGAGGCGCTCGCGCTGACCGGCAAGGACGTGGGCACGCCCATCATCCACTTCGAGCCACCCGCCGGCGTGGCCTTCTTCGGGCCGGTGATCAGCCGGCTGCCTCGTGAGGACTCGGCGGCGGAGCTGTGGGACCACGTGGTCGGGTTGGCCCGCTTCCCGGGATTCGCCGAGCTCAAGCGAAGCCTGCGCGAGCAGCCACAGCTGGCGGCTCTCGGAGTCGACGCCGACACGGTCGGCGCGCAGGAGGACTGGCACGGCGGCAGTCGGCGGCAGAAGAAGTGACCCCCTCGGCGAGGGTGAACTCATGAGTGGGACGAGCATCCGCAGTCATCAGGAGTCGGTCACCGTCGGCGCGGCGGCCGAGACGCTCTACGACCTGGTCTCCGACATCACTCGCACCGGCGAGTGGAGCCCGGTCTGCACGTCGTGCTGGTGGGACGACGAGGCCGAGGCAGGTCAGGTCGGTGCCTGGTTCACCGGTCGCAACGAGCTCCCGCACCGGACCTGGGAGACCCGGTCGGAGGTGGTGGCGGCCGAGAGGGGCCGCGAGTTCGCCTGGGTGGTGGGTGGAAGCTTCGTTCGCTGGGGCTTCACCCTCGCACCCGCAGCGGCTGGAACGACGCTCACCGAGTCCTGGGCGTTCCTGCCCGGCGGGATCGCCATGTTCACGGAGAAGTACGGCGACGAGGCTCAGGCTCAGGTCGCGGACCGCACGAGGCAGGCCCTCGACGGCATCCCGAAGACTCTCGCCGCCATCAAGCGGATCGCCGAGTCCACCGCCGCAGCCCAGCAGGGCCGCTCCTGACCGAGGTGGCCTCGCGCGCACCCGGGTCCGGTCACCTCGTCCGGGGCGCCGGCTTGAAGAGGCGCACCTCCTGCGGCCAGCCGCACGCCTCCGCGATCTTGGCCGCCCACATCCTGGCGACCCCCTCGTCGGCGACGTCCACGATCGTCAACCCGCCCAGGAACTCCTTGGTCTCGGCGAACGGCCCGTCGGTGATCAGCATGCTGCCGCTGGTGGGGTCGGCGCTGAACACGGGGCCGTCCTCCTCCAGACCGCCCGCAAAGACCCACACGCCGGCGGTCTTCATCTCGTCGACCACCGCCATGGCGAGCGGTCCGCGGCTGCGGAACCACTCCTCGGTGTGGTCGCCCACCCACTGCTGGTTGAAGTAGATCAGGTACTCGGCCACGACTGCTCCTTCTGCTCGTGCGGACCCCGGTGGTCAGCCTCCACCCTCCCCACGAACAGGGGCAGCCCGATTCGACAGCGCGTCGAGAACTTCTTGGCGTGGCGTCACCGGATCGTCAGATCGGGCTCTTGCCGGGTGCTCGCCGACGCGAGGAGAGTCGTTCCCGTGAACGAGACGACGAACGCCCCATCCGATCAGAATTACTCCGGCCTCCGGGCCATGTTCATCAACTGCACCCTCAAGCCCTCGCCCGAGCAGAGCCACACCGAGGGCCTGGTCGACGCCAGCGCCGCGATCATGCGCAAGCACGGGATCGAGGTCGAGCAGCTGCGCGCGATGGACCACGACATCGCGACCGGCGTCTACCTCGACATGACCGAGCACGGGATGGCCTCGGACGACTGGCCCGGGATCCACGAGCGGGTGATGGCGAGCGACATCCTGGTGATCGCCGGACCGATCTGGCTCGGCGACAACTCGAGCGTGACGAAACGGATCATCGAGCGTCTGTACGCCGGGTCGAGCATCCTCAACGACGCCGGCCAGTATGCCTACTACGGCCGGGTCGGGGGCTGCCTGATCACCGGCAACGAGGACGGCATCAAGCACTGTGCGCAGAACGTCCTCTACTCGCTGCAGCACATCGGCTACACGATCCCGCCGCAGGCCGACGCCGGCTGGATCGGCGAGGCAGGTCCCGGCCCGTCGTACCTCGACGAGGGGAGCGGTGGCCCGGAGAACGACTTCACCAACCGCAACACCACGTTCATGACCTGGAACCTGATGCACGTGGCCCGGATGCTCAAGGACGCCGGCGGCATCCCGGCGCACGGCAACCAGCGCACGGCGTGGGACGACGGCAGCCGCTTCGACTACGAGAACCCCGAGTACCGCTAGCGTTCACCGGGTGCCCAACCTCGTCGTCCTCACCGGCGCCGGCATCTCGGCGGAGAGCGGGCTCGCGACGTTCCGCGACGCCGACGGGCTCTGGGAGGGGCACGACGTCGGGGACGTGGCGACGCCCGAGGGTTTCGCGGCCGACCCCGACCTGGTGCACGCCTTCTACGACGCGCGGCGGGCCGCGCTCGACACCGTCGAGCCCAATGCGGCTCACCGCGCGCTCGCCCTGCTGGAGCGACGCTGGCGCGAGGAGGACCGCGGTGACTTCCTGCTGGTGACCCAGAACGTCGACGACCTGCACGACCGTGCTGGTTCCTCCGACGTGCTGCACATGCACGGTTCGCTGCGTACGGCGTGGTGCCTGGCCTGCGACGGGCACCCGGACCTGACCGGGAGCACCAACGGCACTGCTTGCCCCGAGTGCGGGAAGGTGGCGCTGCGGCCCGACGTGGTGTGGTTCGGCGAGGTGCCGCGGGGGCTGGAGCGGATCGACCGGGCGCTGCGCGTCGTCGACGTGTTCGTCTCGGTCGGCACGTCGGGCGCCGTGCACCCGGCTGCGTCGTTCGTCCAGTACGCGCTCGCCCGCCGTGCCCGCACCGTCGAGCTCAACCTGGTGCCGGGCGAGGGCAGCTGGCTGTTCCACGACAGTCGACTCGGCCCCGCCACCCAGCAGGTGCCCGCCTTTGTGGAAGAGATGCTGGACCACTGACCGAGTTCCGTCCTACCGTCCCGGCATGCCGATGACGATGAACCAGGTGATCCACGAAGCCGTCCGCCGTGACCTCGCCCGGCTCGACCGGGCGTTGGAGTCGTTCCCGACCGGTGACGCCGAGCGCGCCAACCAGCTGACCCGTGCCTACCGCTTCGTGCGGCACCAGCTCACCGACCACCACGTCACCGAGGACGACGTGATCTGGCCGGTCGTCGCGGAGCTCGGTGTCGACCGGGCCCTGCTCGGCGCGATGGAGTCCGAGCACCAGGCGATGTCCGAGGCGCTCACCGAGACCAGCGCCGCGATGACGGCGCTGGTCGCACGCCCGGAGACAGACACGGCGGACGAGGCGCTGGCCAGCCTGCGCCGCACTCGTGCGGTGGTGGACCGGCACCTCGACCACGAGGAGCACGAGCTCGAACCCGCCCTCGTGCCCTACCTCGGGACGCCGGAGTGGAAGGGCGTCGAGAAGAAGCTGCGCCAACGTCCGATGGGCACCATCGGTCCGTTCCTGGCCTGGTTGCAGGACGGCATGGACCCCCCAGCACGGGGGTCCCTGCGCTCGACGATCCCGCCGCCGGTGCTGGCGGTCCTGCCGAGGATCTTCGGCCGGTCCTACCAGCGCGACATCGCGCCGATCTGGCGCACCTGAGGCCAGCCAAGCCTTCGTTGCGGGGCGCCGCGCCGTGCCGCACGATGACGACATGACCTCCGAGACCGACGTGGCGCCCGAGGGGATCGGGCCGCACGACGACGAGCCGCACGAGGAGCGCATCGGCGGTCGGCTGAACGCGCTGCGGGCTGCGGTCCTCGGTGCCAACGACGGCATCGTGTCGGTCGCGGGCATCGTGATGGGCGTGGCGGCCGCGACCTCGCACGCCGACACGATCTTCGTGGCCGGCATCGCCGGGCTGGTCGCGGGCGCGTTGAGCATGGCCGCCGGTGAGTACGTCTCGGTGAGCACCCAGCGCGACACCGAGCGGGCGCTGCTGGAGAAGGAGCGCCGCGAGCTGGCGGAGGATCCCGAGGAGGAGCTCGCCGAGCTCGCCGGGATCTACCGCGGGAAGGGGCTCAGCGAGAAGCTCGCGCTCGAGGTGGCCACGCAGCTGACCGCCCACGACGCGCTCGGTGCCCACGCGGAGGCCGAGCTGGGGATCGACCCCGACGACCTGACCAACCCGTGGCACGCGGCGTTGGCGTCGATGTCGGCGTTCACCGTGGGTGCGCTGCTGCCGCTGCTGACGATCACGCTGGTGCCGCAGGGCGCCCGGATCGCCGTCACGGTCGTCGCCGTCACGCTTGCCCTGGCGCTCACCGGCTGGCTGGCTGCAGCGTCCGGAGACGCCCCGCGACGCCCCGCCGTCGTACGCAACGTGCTGGGTGGTCTGCTCGCCATGGCGATCACCTACCTGATCGGCAGCCTGGTCGGGCAGGGAGTCGGCTGACCGCCCGGCTGAGCCGACACGCATCTGAGACGGCGCTCTCACATGGTGGTGACTCGTGCGTGCGTGCCCTAGGTTGCATCGGGTGAAGATCGCTGTCGCAAGGGAGTCCCGCGAGGGGGAGACCCGGGTCGCCATGGTGCCGGAGCTGGTCGGCAAGCTGACCGGGCTCGGTTACGAGGTGCTGGTCGAGCCGGGAGCCGGCGAGGGCGCGCAGTACGCCGACGAGGAGTACGTCGCAGCCGGAGCCGTGATCGCCGACGACGCGGTCACCACGGCCGACGTGGTGGTCTCCGTGCAGCCGCTGGAGTCCGCCATCGTGCGCGGTCTCCGTGAAGGCGTCGCCACGATCTCCTTCCTGCCCGTGAACCAGTCGCACAACCTGGTCGCCGACCTCCGAGACACCGGTGTGACGGCGTTCGCGATGGAGCTCGTGCCGCGCATCTCGCGCGCCCAGTCGATGGACGCGCTGTCGTCGCAGGCCCTGGTCTCGGGCTACCGCTCGGCGATCGTCGCCGCGGGCCTGCTGCGCCGCTTCTTCCCGCTGAACATGACCGCAGCCGGCACCGTGCCGCCGGCCGAGATCGTGGTGCTCGGTGCCGGCGTCGCCGGCCTCCAGGCCATCGCGACCGCGAGGCGGCTCGGAGCCGTGGTCAAGGCGTACGACGTGCGCGCCGCCGCCGCGGAGGAGATCCGCTCGGTGGGCGCGCAGGCGATCGAGCTCGAGCTCGAGACGCTCGAGGGTGCCGGCGGCTACGCCCGCGAGATGACCGAGGACCGGGCTGCCCGCCAGCGCGAGCTGCTCGCGCCGTACATCGCAGCCGCCGACGGCCTGATCACCACCGCCGCCGTACCGGGCCGGCAGGCCCCGATGCTGGTCACCGCGGAGATGGTCGAGCAGATGAAGCCGGGCGCCGTGGTGGTCGACCTGGCCGCGGAGACCGGCGGCAACGTCGAGGGGTCGCAGCCGGGGCAGGTGGTCCGGATCGGCAACGCGCAGGTCTGGGGCGGTGCCAACGTGCCGGGTCAGATGCCGGGCCCCGCGTCCAAGCTCTACGCGCAGAACATCGTCAACATCGTGACCCTGATGACCCGCGCCGCGACCGACGACGAGGCGGGTGCCTTCGCGCCGGACTTCGACGACGAGATCGTCAGCGGCTCGGCCGTCACCCACGCGGGCCGGATCACGCACGAGCCGACCCGGGAAGCGATCGAAGGGACCAGCAGTGAGTGAACCCATCGTCTGGCTGACCATCTTCGTGCTCAGCGTGTTCGTCGGCATCGAGGTGATCTCGAAGGTCTCCTCGACGCTGCACACGCCGCTGATGTCCGGCGCCAACGCGATCCACGGGATCATCCTGCTCGGCGCGATCCTGGTGACGGGCTCGACCGACAACAGCATCGCGGTCGCGGTCGGGCTGGTCGCGATCGTGCTGGCCGCGATCAACATGGTCGGCGGCTTCGTGGTGACCGACCGGATGCTGCAGATGTTCGTGCGCAAGAAGGTCTCGACAAGCTCGACCACCGGGGCAGGCGGCTCGACCACCGGGGCGGGCGGGTCGACCACCGGGGACTCGACCACCGGGGACTCGACCACCGGGGGCAAGCGGTGAACCCCACCTGGGTCCAGCTGACCTACCTGCTCTGCGCGGTCGCCTTCATCCTCGCGCTCAAGGGGCTCTCCGGGCCGAAGACTGCCCGCACCGGCAACCTGATCGGCGCCGCCGCGGCAGTCGTCGGGTGCGCGATCCCGTTCTTCTACGCGGATCTCCAGCACATCCCGCTGATCCTGGTCGCGATCGTGGTCGGCACGGTCGGTGGCCTGGTGGGCGCGCAGCGCGTGCAGATGACCCAGATGCCGCAGATGGTGGCGCTCTTCAACGGTGTCGGCGGTGGCGCGGCGGCCCTGGTCGCGCTCCTCGAGCTGCACGAGATGCTCGACCTTGGCGCCGATCCCGGCTGGTTCACCTGGTTGGCGACGGCGTTCACGATCCTGGTCGGCTCGGTGTCCTTCGCGGGCTCGGTGGTGACCTTCCTCAAGCTCCAGGAGCTGATGACGTCTCGGCCGGTGGTCTTCGTCGGGCTGCCGGTCGTGTTCGCGCTCGCGCTGCTCGCCTCCGTGGTGCTGTCCGTGGTGACCGTGGCCAACCCGGCGGAGATCGTCGGGATCGTGCTGGCCCTGGTCGGCCTGCTGGTCGGCGTGCTGCTGGTGCTGCCGGTCGGCGGGGCCGACGTACCGATCGTGATCTCGCTGCTCAACGCCTTCACCGGCCTGACCGTGGCCGCAGGTGGTTACGTGCTCGGCAACACGCTGCTGCTGGTGGCGGGCACGCTGGTCGGCGCGTCGGGCACGTTCCTGACCAAGCTGATGGCCTCGGCGATGGGCCGCTCGGTGGTCAACATCCTGTTCGGCGCGCTCAAGGGCGGCTCCACGCTCGGTGCCGGCGTGGCGTCCGACCGTCCGGTGCGTTCGGCCGGGCCGGAGGACGTCGCGATCCTGCTCGGGTACGCCGAGCGCGTGATCATCGTGCCCGGCTACGGCCTCGCGGTCGCCCAGGCCCAGCACACGCTGCGCGAGCTGGTCGACGTGCTCGGCGAGCGGGGGACCAGGGTCGACTACGCGATCCACCCGGTCGCCGGCCGGATGCCCGGCCACATGAACGTGCTGCTCGCCGAGGCGCAGGTGCCCTACGAGCAGCTCGTCGAGATGGACGACATCAACGGTGATTTCAAGAACACGGACGTGGTGCTGGTGGTCGGCGCGAACGACGTCGTCAACCCGGCCGCGAAGACGACCCCCGGGGCCCCGATCTACGGGATGCCGATCCTCAACGCCGACGAGGCCAAGCAGGTCGTGTTCATGAAGCGCTCGATGCGCCCCGGCTTCGCCGGCATCGAGAACGAGCTGCTGTTCGAGCCCGGGACCACCCTGCTGTTCGGCGACGCCAAGGACTCGCTGAGCAAGCTGCTGAGCGCGGTCAAGGCGCTGTAGGTCTCGACAAGCTCGACCACCGGTGGTCGAGCGGTGGTCGAGCGGGTGGTCGAGCGGTGTGGTCGAGCGGTGGTCGAGCGGTGGTCGAGCGGTGGTCGAGCGGTGGTCGAGCGGTGGTCGAGCGGTGGTCGAGCTTGTCGAGACCTGACGGCTCAGCTGTAGGTGACGGTGGCGATCTTGGTGGCCCGGGTGTAGTCGATCCGGCCGTGCACGAAGGTCGCGGAGTCGACCCCGCTCGCGGTGGTGACGCGTGACGTCGGTGCGCCGAGGTCGCTGTCGAAGGCGCCCAGCTCCCGGTACTTGTCGTCCACACCGGCGGTGAGGCCGAACGCCTTGTTGACGCCGCCGCTCTGCGGCACGCGGTAGATCGAGCCGTGCTCGTAGCGCTGGTAGGCCTGCTTGCCGGCGACGACGTCGACGATGTTCGTGGTCGGGAAGCCGAGCGCGCCGTGCTCGACGTCCCAGGCGTCGTACTCGGAGCGGACGGAGCCGCTGACGAAGCGCGCTCCGTAGGGACTCTTGGCGTAGAGGTCGCCGTAGCTGAAGCGCGCCTTGCGGCCACCCTCCGTGGGGTACTCGCCGACGTTGAGGTCACCGGTCCTCGCGTGGCCGAGGCGCGCGGCCTCGGACTTGATCGCGGACGCGTAGTCCTTGACGTACGCCGCCACCCGGTCGCGCAGCCCGCCGCTCGCCTTCATCCAGGCGTAGCCGTAGCGACCCGGGCAGGCGGTCGCCGTGCCGGGCCGGATGCCGGAGCTGTAGACGTCGCGATGGCCGGCGATCCGGTTCAGGTGGTGGCCCGCGATCGCGTAGGTGCCCTTGGCAGGCAGGAAGTTGGTGCCCAGCCGCCAGCCGACGAGCTTGACCGTCGCGGCCTTCATCACTGCGGTCGGACGCAGCTTGTCGAGGTTGCCCATCATCGAGACACCCATGTCGTAGGTGTTCACGGTGTAGTTGCCGGCATGGGCGCCACGCACCTGCAGCAGCACGCCGCCGCTGCGGCCCTCGAAGATCTGGCCGTACTTGTCGACCAGGAAGTTGTAGCCGATGTCGCACCAGCCGCGACCGTTCATGTGGTAGGCCTGCGTCGAGCGGACGATCGCCTTCGAGTCGCTCTTGGCGTAGCTGTTGCTGCCGGCCGTGTGGTGGAAGGTCACGCCCCGCGTCTCCGAGCCGTAGCGAGGCGAGTCGCAGCCGGCGTTGGCGCGGGCGCCCCACTGCGAGCGGGTGATCATCGTCGGCATCGGTGTGTAGGTCGGGGAGCCGTCGGCGCTGGCCGCGGGCGTGCGGTTGGCCGTGCGGTCGGCCGTCGTCGCGCCGGCCGGGTCGGTGCCCGGGTCGACCAGGACGACCTTCACGCCCTGCGGCGGGGTGCCGCTCCCGGAGCGGACCCGGGTGGCGACGCCCGTCGCGTCGTGAACCCAGAGTGGGTCCGTGCCCGCGCGGGTGCCGCTCGCGTCGTTGTCCGGATCGACCTCGAGCGCGGTCCAGTCCGACCAGCCGCGGCTGCCCCGGGTGCGGACCTCGACCGACACGTCACGCCCGCTCGCGCGGTCCCAGGTCACGCCGACCATCGAGAAGTGGGCGGTGCGGCGGTCGGCAAGTTCGGCGACCAGACTGCCGTCGGCGGTCCGGCTGCCGCCCTGGACCACGGCAGGGGTCGAAGGCACGCGCAGCGAGGTGACGGTGGCGTCGCGGTGGCTGCCCGTCGCACGGGAGGGCGCGGAGTGCGCGCCGGCCGGGAGCAGACCGGTCAGCAGCACGGTGGCGCACGCAGCGGCCAAGGACGCCGTACGGTGAAGAGGAAGGTGAAGCATTCAGGACATCCGGTTCGGTCGGGGGAACGATCCGGACATGTTAGGCGACGTCGTGGTGGCGCGCCCTTCTCAGCCGCCGTTGTAGGCGGTCGCGGTGAACGTGCGGAACTGGAGGCGGGCCGAGGCGTTGCCGCCGGGGAGTGCCTCGAACTTCCACTTCCCGCGCTGGAGGCCGGGGAAGACCATGGTCACGGTCCTCGTGCCGAGCGGCGAAGGTCCGACGGCGACGAACGAGTGGCCGGGGGAGCCGAGCACGACGGTGCCGACCGTGCAGGCGTTGACGAACGTCATCGGGGCGAGGCAGGTGGCGCGCATCTCCACGTGGATGAAGTCAACCCCGTTGGGGGTGGCCATCTCAGCCGTGAGCTGGCCGATGACGGCACCCGGGCAGGACTTGGCGAACGTCACCGAGCCGGCCGGCGGGTTGTCCGTCGTGCTGTCGTCCGGTGGGACCAGCGTGCTTGTCTCCGTGTCGTAGCCGAGCCGGCAGACGAGCGTCGAGGAACCTGTCGCCGTGAGGGCGGAGTTGGCGAGCTCGGCCGTGGCGGCTCGGGGGTGGCGCGGGCCGTTGCCGTCACCCGAGGCGTTGCTCAGCATCGCTCCCGCGAGCACGAGGCCGATCGCCCCCGCGATCGCTGCGAGTCGTCTCGTCCACGTGCCTGTCTTTCGCCCCATGTGCTCGTCTCCCCGTGGTGGCACTGCCCGGTCTGTCCGGACTTGTCCCTACGGTGGGGGAGACGAGGCCATCGGCGCATGACCACTCTGGGTGGTTGTCGGTTGACCCGTCCGGAAGTGGCTGCTGCGTGACCTACTGGGCCACGCCGTACAACCGGTCGCCGGCGTCGCCGAGGCCGGGCACGATGTAGCCGACCTCGTTCAGCTTCTCGTCCATGGCGGCGGTGACGATCCGGACCGGCACGTCGACGCCGGCCAGGCCCTTCTCCAGGTTCGCGCAGCCCTCGGGTGCGGTCAGCAGGCAGATCGCGGTGATGTCGTCCGCGCCACGGTCCACGAGGAAGGTGATCGCCGCGGCCAGGGTGCCACCGGTCGCGAGCATCGGGTCGAGCACGTAGCACTGACGGCCGGAGAGGTCGGCCGGCAGCCTCTCGGCGTACGTCGAGGCCTGCAGCGTCTCCTCGTTGCGGACCATGCCGAGGAAGCCGACCTCGGCCGTCGGCAGCAGCCGCATCATGCCGTCGAGCATGCCCAGCCCGGCGCGCAGGATCGGGACCACCAGCGGGCGCGGGTGGGCCAGGTTGACGCCGTGCGCCTGGGCGACCGGGGTGTTCACGGTGACGTCCTCGACCCGGACGCCACGGGTGGCCTCGTAGGCGAGCAGGGTGACCAGCTCGTCAGCCAGCTTGCGGAACGTCGCCGAGTCGGTGCGTTCGTCGCGCAGCGTGGTCAGCTTGTGGGCGACGAGCGGGTGGTCGACGGTGTGCACGTCCATGGAGACACCGTAGTGGGCGCGCTCGCGCACCTGCGTGGGGACAGACGGTGGTCACCGGATGCCGGGTCTGCCACCATCGACACATGCCGGACGCGACGGATTCCGAGGCGGACGAGATCGACCTCGCCGTCGCGTGCTACCGCGAGGAGGGGGTCTGGCAGCTCCAGGAGCTGCCCGAGGGCTCCCTCGACGGCATCGACTCGATCGCCCGCCAGCTGCGCCGCTACCCGGGCGACAACGGCGCGATGGCGCTGATCTCCGTCGATGAGGACTTCTTCCTGATCGTGCGGTCCCGGGGCGCGGACGTGGCGCTGCTGCTGTCCGACGCCAGCGCCTCGACCGACTGGGCCCTGGCCCGCTCGGCAGTCGACCACCTCGGGGTACCCGTGGAGGACGACGACGAGCCGGCGCCCGCGGGTGACCTCGGGATCGTCGCCGACATGGGGATCGCGGCGATGGACATGGGAGTGCTGCTCGACGACTACGAGCTGTACCCCGACGAGCAGCTCAGCGACATCGCCACCAAGCTGGGTTTCGGCCCGCGCTTCGACGACCTCGCGGGGCTCTCCAACGCGTGAGCGACGGGACGTCGGACGCGGCGTGGGAGCCGGCCATGCGCGACGCGCTGGCGGAGGCGCGGCGGGCACTTCCCGCCGGTGACGTCCCGATCGGCGCCGTGGTCGTGGACACCGACGGCGCCGTCGTCGGCCGTGGGCACAACGTGCGCGAGGCGCTCGGGGATCCCACGGGGCACGCCGAGGTGGTCGCGCTGAGAGCGGCGGCCTCGTCATCGGGGGACTGGCGGCTGACGGGCCACACGCTCGTGGTCACCCTCGAGCCGTGCACGATGTGCGCCGGGGCCGCCGTGCTGGCCAGGGTCGACCGCGTTGTCTTCGGCGCCTACGACGAGAAGGCCGGTGCCGTCGGCTCGCTGTGGGACGTGGTCCGCGACCGTCGCCTGAACCACCGCCCCGAGGTGATCGGTGGGGTGCTGGCCGAGGAGTCGACGTCGTTGCTCGAGGTGTTCTTCGCGGAGCACCGGTGGCGGCGGCCGCTCAGCTGACCTCGCCCGGTGCCGCCCTCCGGATCGTGATCCGGGTCCAGGCGCCGACGTAGACCCGGCCGTCGGCGGGGATCTCCTGCTTCTGGCCGGCCGGCACGGGGGTCTTCGGGATCGTCCCCACCGTGTCGGCGACATAGGTGCCGTTCGAGGAGCCGAGGTCCTCGACCCACCAGCGGGTGCCGTCGGTCGTGAGCTGGGCGTGCCGACGGCTGACGCCGCTGTCGGTCGACAGGTCGATGTCGGGGGTGATCCCGCGCGAGCGCGAGGCGCGGCCGATCAGTACGGACGTGTGCTTGAGGGGTACGACGAGCGGGATGCCGGGCGACGGCAACGGATCGGAGCTCTGCTGGTCGGCGTACCAGTCGGGGTCGATCCACACCTCTGCCACCCACGGCTCTGCCAGCGGCGGCGCGGTGCTGCCGTCCGAGTCAGCGGAAGCGGCCGGTGCGGCCGGCGCCGCCACCGGCCGCGGCATCGAACCGGTCGTGAAGTCGTAGCCGCAGCTCTCGCAGAACAGCGCGTCGGGCACGTTCGTGGTCTGGCAGTTCGGGCAGATCGTCCCAGCAGGAGCCGGCGCGTCCACCACTGGGGAGACGGTCGCGTGCAGCGACGTCGCGTCCGGGTCCATCGCGATCCCGCAGACGTCGCAGTAGTCGGTGGCCGCGGACTCGTGCCCGGCGGGGCACGTCACTTCTTGATCCGCGTGGTCTTGGTCGACGCGGTGTCGAGCGCCATCTCGTCGGCCTTGGCAACGGCCGACTTCAGCCGCACCGTGCCTTCCTTCTCATCATCGATGTCGACCACCTTGCGCAGCTTGGAGGTGGCCTCGTCGTTGCCGGTCTCGGCCGCGAGCCGGACCGCGCGGCCGAGCTTGGTCGTGGCGGTCGCGTCGTCGCCGGAAGCCTTGGCAGCAAGGCCTTCCTGGATCATCTGGGCCAGCTCGGTCTGGCCGGTGTAGTGCGCGACCTGCTGGTCGATCCGCGCGGTGAGCTCGGAGTTGCTCGACCAGGTCGCCTTCACCAGACCCTGCGCGGCGACGGTCTCGCCGAGCGCGATCTGCACGCGCGCCGCCAGCTGTTCCTGCCCGATCGCCTTGGCAGGCAGCCGGATCGACACGTGGTAGTCGCGGGACTCGTCGGCCCAGGCACCGGTCGGGTAGCCGCCGGTCAGCGGGTTCACCGTGGTACGACGGGCGGTGAGGTCCTCGACCGTGGGGGACACCTGCCGGACGAACAGCACCTCGGCGCCCTGCGGCGTCCACACCCGCAGCTCGGCGTCGTTCACGCCGCGCGCCATCGACGCCTGCATCATCGCCCGGAACTGCTCCTGCATCTGGCCCGGCTCCGGGATGATGTCGACGGTGCCGAGCAGGGCCTGCGAGATCTGCCGGACCTCCTCGACCCGCCAGTCGGTGCCGGCGCCGCGGCAGTCGCACTGGAACACGCCGGTCGCGTTGCGGATCGCCTCGGCGAGTGCGCCGGGCTGCTCGCGGTCCTCGCCGTCGGTGAGCAGGATCGCGTGCCGCTGGGTGACCTCCGGTATCGAACCGAAGAGCACGCCGGCCAGGTTGAGCCAGGCCCCGATCGCGGTGCCACCGCCGGACGCGAAAGCACGGATCGCGGTCGCCGCTTCGGCGCGGGTCCGGTCCTCCATCTTCACCATGCCCGGCCCGGAGCTCACCCGCGGGTAGGCGAGGTAGGCGCGGTCGGAGCCGGCGACCACGGCGAACCAGGTGCCGTCCACGATCTCGGTCAGGGCCGCCCGCGCCGCCAGCTTGGCGCCCTCGAGCGTCGCTGTGCCCATCGACCCGGAGGTGTCGACGATGATGATCTCGCCGGCCGCACCGCTGCCGGTCTGGCCGGCGGTGCCCGCGCCGGTGCAGGCGATCGTGACGATCGCGTTGACGTCGGTGCCGCCGTCGGGCAGGAACTCGTTCTGGTAGACGGCGGCGGTGAACTCAGCCATGTGACTCCCCTGATCCCGGTGCGGGTGCTGCCCGTTGCGTTGCCTGTGCGGTGGTCGCATTCTGCCCCGCTGACTGCACCCGGGCGAGCGTGACCGTGATGTTGTCCTGCCCGCCCTGCGCGTTGGCGAACCCGACCAGGCCCAACGCCAGCGCGGACGGCTCGGTGGTGCCGAGGGCCCGCACCTGGGCGCTCAGCGCGTCGGGCTCTGAGGCGTAGTTCCAGAGCCCGTCGGAGCAGACCAGCAGCCAGCCGGGTTCGTCCAGCTGGCGCTCACCGACCCGCGGCACCAGGTCCGGTGCGTCGCGGCCGAGCCAGCGCGTGATCGCGTGCGCCATCGGCGAGGACTCCGCCTCCGCGCGCAGCGCACCGGCCGCCATCTGCTCCTGCGCGGCCGAGTCGTCGACGCTGAGCAGGACGCCGGCCCCGCTGTCGGGCAGCCAGTACGCCCGCGAGTCGCCGATGTTGGCGTAGCTGACGGTGCTGCCCTCGAGCACCGCCACGACGTACGTCGCCGACGCCGGCTTCGTGGTGCCTTCCACGGTCGCACCGACCACGCCGTCGTTGGCCCGCTGGGCGCTCTCGGCGAAGACCTTCGCGACCGCTGCCCTGCGGCTCTCGGCAGTGGCCATCCCTCGGGGCAGCTTCGTCCGCAGCACCTCGAGCGCGGCCCTGGCCCCGGCGAACGAGCCGGCCTGCGAGTCGTCGGTGTTGGAGACCCCGTCGAGCACGACCAGGACCGCGCGCTCACCCGGCTCGTCCGACGCGAGCAGCGCCATCGCGTCCTCGTTGCGGCTGTGCCGGATGCCCTTGTCGCACACGCCGGCCACCCACGACGCGGGCTGCTCGCGGTAGTGGTCACGCTCGCTCAGCGCCTTGACCCCGCACGACTCGCAGTAGCCGTCGGCGCCCACCTCGCCGCCGCAGCTGAGGCACGCCCGCTTCGGCGGGGCGGCCATGGGCGCGGTGCGCTGGAGCTGCACGGAGGCGCTGATCGGGCCGCTTCCGAGGTCGTCGATCGGGCCCGGCTCCGCGTTTGCACCCATCGACCCGGTCGGGCCGTCGGGGCCGCCGGCGGCGTCCAACGGCTTGCCGCACGCCTCGCAGAAGCTGGCTCCGGCCTCCACCGGCTCGCCGCAGTGCGGGCAGGTGCCGCTTCCGGTGCCGCTCACACCAGCGTCCAGTTGCGGACGGCGTTGGCCTCGTTGACCAGCTCGACCCGGGTCTTCAGCTCGGCGGCGTCACGCGCCAGCGTGCGGTAGGACTCCTCGAGCGCGTCGCGGATGCTCGCCTCGTCGGCCGGGTAGCGACCGACCGTGCCCTTGCCGGACCCGCCGGAGGAGCCCACCACCTCGAGCGCGTGCCGCAGGATCCTGATCGTGTAGCGCGCGCGCTCGGCCGGGTCCATCCGCACCGAGTCGATGCTGGTCAGCGCCTGGTCGAGCACGGGCAGGTCGACGTGCGAACCCGCGAGCAGCACGTCGGCCCGCAGCTGCCGGCTCTCGGGGTAGCCGCGGCTGGTGGCCGGCACCAGGTCGAGCGCGGCCACGGCGCCGACGGTGTCCTTCCGGCCGGCGCGGACCCGGGCCATGCCGAAGGCCGCGGGGGCGGCGTAGGCCGCGTCCGTGACCGCGCAGGTCCGGTACAGGCCCTCGGCCACGTCTGGAAGCCCGCCGTTCTCACAGGCGACGGCGAGGGCCAGCTTGGGCGCCAGCTCGCCGGGCACCTGCTGGTAGACCGCGCTGAAGGACGCCTTGGCGTCGTTCCAGTCGCCCTGCTGGATCGCGGCGAGCCCGTCCACCCAGAGCGCGCGCCACTCCCACGGGTCGCCGGCGAGCAGCTCCGCGCTGGTCGCGCGGGCCTTGGCGGGGTCGCCGAGCTCGAGCTGGGCCTGCGCGCGGGCCAGCAGCACGTCGGCGGAGTCCTCCGGCGCCTTCTCCAGGTCGGCGAGCCGCTGGGCGGGGTCGCTGGCGCCGATGCTGGTCAGCCACGCGTGCTGCGGGTCGGTCGGGTCGTCGCGCAGGCTGGGCAGCTGCGACCAGGACAGCGCAGAGGTGGACACCGAGGGTGCCTCGAACAGCAGCGAGCTGGCCGAGGTGAGCGCGGTGCCGGTGGTCCTTGCGGCGACGGTCTCGCGGAGCACCCCGAGCATCTGGGTGCGGAGCTCGTCGGCCGAGGCGAACCGGTCGGCCGGGTCGGGGGCACAGCACTTGGCGAGCAGCCAGTACAGGGAGTCGTGCTCGGCGAACAGCGGCGTGCTCTCGGGCGGGGGCAGCGTCGAGAGGTAGGTGCCCTGGTAGCCGCGGAACTCCATGCAGAGCACGACCAGGGTGCGGCCGATGGTGTAGATGTCCGAGGCGATGCTCGGCCCGACCTCGGCCACCTCCGGCGCCTGGTAGCCGACCGTGCCGAAGATCGCGGAGTCGTCGTCGTCGGCGCGTCGTACGCCGCCGAGGTCGATCAGCTTGACCGCGTCGCCGACCTGGATCAGGTTGTCCGGCTTGAAGTCGCAGTAGACGAGCCCGAGGTCGTGCAGATAGCTGAACGCGGGGAGGATCTCGACCATGTAGGCCAGCGCCTGGTCGACCGGGAGCGCGTCGTACACGCCGTTGTTGACCTTCATGCGCTGCTTGAGGATCTGCTTCAGCGAGGTGCCGCCGACATACTCCATCACGATGTAGCCGGCGCCCTCGTGGGTCACGAAGTTGTAGATCTCGACGATCAGCGGGTGCTCGACCTGGGCCAGGAACTGCTGCTCCGCGATCGCGGCGGCCAGCGCGTCGGGGTCGCCGGAGTTGAGCAGGCCCTTGAGCACCACCCAGCGGTCGGAGACGTTCTTGTCGCGGGCCAGGTAGATCCAGCCCAGCCCGCCGTGGGCGAGGGCGCCGGCCACCTGGTACTGCCCGGCGACCAGGTCACCGGCCTTGAGCTTGGGCGTGAACGAGAACTCCTGGCCGCACTTGGGGCAGAAGCCCTCCGGCCGGCCGGGCTTGCCGTCACGGCCGCGGCCCACGGGCGAGCCGCACTTGGAGCAGGCGCGCTTGTCCTCCGGCACCTCCGGATTGGCGATCAGCGCCTTGGACGCGTCCACGGCGGGGGCGGGCGGGACGACGGTCAGCCCGGCGCCGAGGCGGGCGGCGCGCATCCGTTGGGAGCCGCTGCGGGCACGCCGCGTGGCCGTCGTACCCCCGGCGCGCTTGGAGCCGATGGCCGCCGACTGCACCTTGCTGGCCGAGGTGCCCGACGACGCAGCCGAGGAGACCGGGTCGACCTCGGTCGCGGCCGCGGCACCTGCCGGGGTCCCGCAGACGTCGCAGTAGCCGTCGAGGAGGTGTCCCGAGCAGCCCGGCTGCGTGCAGGCGGCGCCGTCGGCGACAGTCCCACGGTGGTCGAGCCTGTCGAGACCGGACGCAGGCGAGCCGGTGGCGGCCGCCGAAGCGGGCGCCATCCCGCAGACGTCGCAGTAGCCGTCGACGACCGACCCGGAACAGCCCGGTTGCTGACACGTCATGCTGACTCCTTGGGGTGCCGGGGGGCGTGGTCGGCGAGCAGCTGCCCCAGCCAGGTCTGGTACGTCGTGACCAGCTGACGAGCCACCGCCAGCGGGGTCGGCTCGCGGTCGAGCACGTCACGGGCCTGCCGCTCGCTGCTGGCCAGGTCACTGTCACCGGCGACGCCGAGCGCGCGCGCCTTGGCGACGTAGCCCTCGAGCAGGTCGACCAGCTCGGTGCGCTCGTCGAGTGCCGCCGAGTAGCGGTCCTGGGCGAGGGTCATCGCCTGGGAGACCCGGTCGAGCCGGGACCGGTAGGCCCGGATCTCGGCGGCGGTGACCGGCACCGGGCCGAGCGCCGAGACATCGGGCACCGCGTGGTGCGGCGCCGGGTCGACCGCACGGACACAGGCAGCGGCGAGCTGGGTGAGCGCCGCCTCGCGTGCCTCGAGGTCGGCCCGGAGCTCCTTGGCGGCGAGCACCTGGTCACGCGCGTCGCGGCGCTGTGCGTTGCCGACGATCAGGTCGCGCTCCATCCGGGTCGCGTCCTGCTCGAGCGGGCCGAGCATCCCACCGACGTCGCCGCCGCGCTGGGCCTTCTCGGTCACCTCGGCGGTGCGCACGACCAGCGCCTTCCACGCGTCGGTGGCGGCATCGCGGTTGTTGGCGGGCTCCAGGGCGACCTGGTCGCGGAGCCGTTCGAGCTGGGCGCGCAGGTCCTTGAGCCGGGCGGCACCGGCGTCGGCGCCGGGCACCAGCGAGAGCGCCGTCCGCAGCTGCACCGCGAGCGCGTCGGAGAGCCGGCACGCCTCGGGCAGCGACACCGCGAGCGAGGTCGCTCCGGGACGGAGCGCCGGGTCGAGCGTGCCGTCGAGCCGCCCCCAGATCAGGGCCGACAGCCGTTCGCGCTCCTGCCGTCCGACGCGACCGCCGTCGAACGTCGCCGACAGCAGCTGGTAGCGGTCGGAGACCGCCTTCCAGAGCGCCATCGACAGCGTCATGTCGTCGGAGACGTCCTGGCCGCGACCGGCGGAGATGGCGGCGGCGTCGAGCTCGTCGAGCTCGGTGCGCCGACCACGCACCCACTCGTCGAGAGCCTGCAGGTAGGTCTGCGCGGCCATCGGTTCGATCGCGTCGCCGATCCGGCCGGGCGCCGTGGGGGCGTTGGTCACGGCTGGCGTCCGTACTGCGGGCGGGGCTGTCCCGGGGACTTGCCCAGGGTCGGCGCCAGCCAGGTGCGGTAGCTGTTGTCCCAGGCGCCGTCGCCGCGCATCTTCTCCAGCACGCCGTTGATGAAGCGGACCAGGTCGACGTGGCCCTTGTTGACGCCGATGCCGTAGGGCTCGGAGGTGAACGGCTTGTCCTTGAGGACGACGGCGTACGGATCCTGCGAGGCGAGCCCGGCGAGCACCGTGTCGTCGCCGGTGATCGCGTCGACGTCGCCCTGCTGGAACTTGAGCAGGCACGAGGTGTGGTTGGCGGCCTCCACTGCCTCGGCCTGCGGCGCCAGGCGGCGCAGGTTGTCGAGGCTCGAGGTGCCCGTCGGGGCGCAGACCTTGTGGCCCGCCAGCGTGCTCAGGCCGGTGATGTCGGAGCCGCGGCGGACCATGATCTTCTGGCCGGAGCCGTAGTACTCCGCCGAGAAGGCGATGCTCTGCCACCGGGTGCAGTTGATCGTCATGTTGCGCACGACCACGTCGACCTCGTCGCTCTGCAGCACCGGGAGCCGGTCGGCGGCGGTGATCACGCGGAGCTGGTAGCGGTCGGGGTCGCCGAGGATCGCGTCCGCGAGCTGACGGACGAAGTCGATGTCGAATCCCTCGATCTTGCCGCTGAGCGGGTTGCGGGAGCCGAGCAGGTAGGTGTCGGAGGAGACGCCGGCGATCAGCCGGCCGCGGGCACGGATCTTCGCCATCGTGGAGCCCGACGGCAGGTTGCCCGGGCCGGGCAGGGCGCCGTCGGGGGCATAGGAGCGGAGGGCGGTGCCGGGGTCGCAGGTCGGTGCCGGCGCGGACGACGCGGACGGAGCCGCCGTGGTCGCGTCGGCCTTGGGGACGCGGGTCTCGGCGTACCCGCAGCCGCCGAGCAGGACGGCAGCCGCGACGGCCAGGGCGAACAGGCGCTTCATGCGTACTCCTTCCGCCGCTGCCCGACACCCCAGGCGGCGGCGCCGGAGGCAGCGAGGGCGACCAGCAGGGTGAGGACGGCGAGGACCAGGATCCCGCCGTTGCCCGAGCGGAGCTGGTCGGCGGTGCTCGCGCCGGCCACGGAGACCGTCTCGCGGGACTGGGCGTCGAACGCCTCGAAGGCGGCCGTGGACCCGTCCTGGCCCGAGGTGGTGGCGAGCTCGACCGCGTCGTCCCAGCGCCCGTCGGTGTCGAGGGTGACGATCTGCTGGTGGACGTCCTCGTAGCGGGACCACGCGACACCCGACGACGTGGTCTTCTTGACCGTGTCGTCGGCGACGGCCCAGGCGTCCTCGTAGACCTGGCCGGAGCCGCGCTTGATCAGCCGCAGGCTCTCGTTGGCCTTGGCGTCGTTGCCGGCGGTGCGGGCCGACGCGGCGTCGACGGCCTCCTGGTAGGTGCCGTCGCGCAGGGACTGGTTGGCGCTGCTCTGTCCGGCGCTGACCACGACCGCGATCAGCGTGAGCACGGCGATCCCCGCGAAGGCGGCCACGATCCCGACGTTGAAGCGGCGCCGGAACCGGGTTGCCAGCTGCCGGTTGACCCAGAACAGCACTGCGAGCGCCACCAGGCCCGGGAGCAGCAGGAGGAACGGGTGTTGCGCGCCCATCTCGTCCTCGGACCGCTGGGCGTTTGCGTCGACGAGTGCGGTGATGATCGGTCCGGCCTGGGCGCGGAGCTGGCCGCCGGCCGTCAGCAGGTACTCCGACCCGACCGGGTAGCCCTGACGGTTGTTGGAGCGAGCCAGCTCGACCGAGGTGGAGTACTTGTTCACGATCGTGTTGAGCTCCGCGAGCACCGCCCGATCGGCTGGTTGCGCCTCGGCGGCGTCGGTGATCGCCCGCGAGACCTGGTCGATCGACGCGTCGTACGCCCGGCGCTGGGCCGGCGGCTCCAGGCCGCCGATCAGGAAGGCGTTGGTGGCGAGCGCGTCGGCGCGGTAGAGCGTGGACTGGATGGTCTGCACCCTCACCAGCTGCTCGGTGTTGTCGGCGCCCGCGCGGTTGGCCTGCCAGGAGAGGACCTGGAGACCCGCCGTGATCACGCCGAACAGGATGCACGCGGCGACCGCGGCGACCTGCAGCCGGTTGAGCAGGGTCGGCACGTCGGCGACACGGCCGGCCGGCGGGGCGTCGACGGCGGCCGCCTGCGGGGCCGGAGCGACTGTTGCCGCCTTCTTGCGCGTCGTAGGAGGTGCGGGCTGGGTCGCCGGTTGGCTCATGAGGTCTCCTCCTGCGCTGTGACCACGGGGTCGAGGTCGTCGACGCGGAGCGTGCGGAGCTCCTCCAGCGTCGGCTTCTCCACCTCGCGCAGCCGCCAGGCCTGTCGGCCGATCGCGGCCTCGAGCACGTTGCGCACGTAGCGGGCGTTGCCGAAGGTCGGTCCGCGCTCGACACCGCCGAGGATGCCGCGGAGACGCTCGAGCACCTCGGCGCCGGCGTCGTACTCGGCGTCGGTGGCCATCACCCCGAAGATCTGCACCAGCTCGTCGTCGGTGTAGTCGGGGAAGTCGATGATCGTGCGGAAGCGGCTCTCGAGGCCGGGGTTCTGACCGATGAAGATCGCCATCGGGACGGGGTAGCCGGCCACGATCACGACCAGGTCGTCGCGCCGGTCCTCCATCTCCTTGACCAGGGTGTCGATCGCCTCGGTGCCGTACTGGTCGCCGGAGAGCGAGTAGGCCTCGTCGATGAACAGCACGCCCCCGACGGCGGAGGCGACCACCTCGGCGGTCTTGATCGCGGTCTGGCCCAGGAACCCGGCGACGAGCTCGGAGCGGTCGACCTCGACCAGCTGACCCTTCGAGAGCAGGCCGAGCGCGCGGTAGATGCCGGCCACCAGCCGGGCCACGGTGGTCTTGCCGGTGCCGGGGTTGCCGTCGAAGATCAGGTGGCGGGTGATCGTGGGGGAGCGGAGGCCGGCGTCCTTGCGCAGCCCCTCGACCCGCAGCACCGCGGCCTGCCGGTGGATCTCGGCCTTGACGTCGGCGAGGCCCACCAGGGCGTCGAGCTCGGCGAGCAGCTCCTCGACGGTCTTCGGCTCCGGCTCGGGCTCCTTCGGCTCCTCCACCACCTCCGGTGGTGGTGCCGCCCGGGGTGCCTGGTGGTCGAGCGAATTTTCCTGGTGGTCGAGCGTGTCTTCCTGGTGGTCGAGCGTGTCTTCCTGGTGGTCGAGCGTGTCTTCCTGGTGGTCGAGCTTGTCGAGACCCCCCGCGAGCGCTGCCGGGCCGCGTTCCATGTCCCTGATCCGCTGGGTCACCACCCCGAGCTGTCCCATCACGTCGGTCAGCAGCTGCTGGGCGACACCCGGCACCGGCTCCCGGGGGAGCACGCCGGCCGTCGACGGGTTGGTCGTGCCCGGTCCGCGGAGCTGGGCAGCGGACGCGGTCGCGGCGTTGCCGAGGGCGCGGGGGTTGTCCTCGCCGAGCGAGCAGGCGGCCATCGCGACGTCCGACAGCGCCTGGGCGTACGACGCCGCGTGGGCCGAGCTGTCCAGCGCCAGCGCAGCCATGCCGGGCGTGGGAGCGGAGCGGTAGCGGCGACCACGGGACGCGGCGTCCATGAACTCCTGGGCCGAGTCGGCGCGGCCGGTCTCGCGTGACCAGTCGACGAACGCGCCCCGCGACGGCTCCGCGATCGTGGCTGCGAGCGCCTCGCCCTCGGCCCGCGCCGCGGCCTCGTCCAAGCCGGCGTCCTCCGCGACCGCGACCAGCGCCTCCAGCGCCGCCGCCAGCGTCGTGCCGGCGCTCACGTCGGCGGCCCGAGCGTCAGGTCGGGACCGGCGGTCTGCCCGAACTTCGCCTCCAGGAAGCGACCGTGGGCGATCAGCGCCTGGGCGTCGGAGCGGTTCGCGGCGTCGAGGATCTTGTCCATCGTGGAGCCGAGCAGCTCGAGCTGGTCGACGAGCACCATCAGCGAGGTCTTGTAGCCGTCGATCGGCCGGGTGTCGGCCCACTCGCGCGGCAGCCGCAGGTAGCCGCCGACGGCCTCGGGGAGGTAGTCGGTCGCGGTGGCCACGACCGAGTAGGCGTCGGCGCTGCCGAGCCCGAGGTTGCGGAGCCGGGGCAGCGTCACGTCGATGGTGCGCGCGATCCGGGCGACTCGCGAGGTCACCACCGGCGGCGCGTTCCCTTCCGTGAGCATCGCGTCGACCCGGGCCAGCGAGGCACGGATGTCCTGCTCGGTAGGTGGCGCGGGCAGGACGGTGCCGGGCGCGTCATCTCCCCGTCCACGCACCCGCCCCCACCAGCTCCTCAGGCCCACCGGCACCTCATCGGACGACCCTCACCGGGTCGGCAGCCCGCCGAGGTCGAGGTCGCCGCCCGCGTTGCGGTTGTCGTGGGCCTGCACCCGGTCGAGGTACTCCTTCGACTTCTGCACCTCGGTCTCCAGCACGCCGATCGTCGCCGACATCGAGTCCAGCGCCTTGAGCTTGAACTCGTCGATCGAGTCCATCGTCGCGTAGATGTTGGTGAACGCGGCCTGGAGCTGTTCCATCCCGATCGTCGACGACGCGGCCTGCTCCTGGATCGCCGCGGAGTTGTCGCGGAGCATCTCGGAGGTGCGCTGGATCATCCCGGACGTGGTCGTGTTGAGCGCCGTGATCTGGTCGAGCACCAACTTCTGGTTGCCCAGCGCCTGCGCGACGATGACCGCCGTCCGCAGCGCCGAGACGGTCGTGGTCGAGGCGCGGTCGACGCCCTTGATCAGCTCGATGTTGTTCTTGATGATCACGTCGATCGCGAGGTACGACTGGATCGACACGGCCAGCTGGGTGAGCAGGTCCTGGTGCTTCTGCCGCACGTAGAACAGCACGTCCTGCGAGAGCGCCTTCGCGGCCTCCGGGTCGGACAGCTCGAGCTCGGCGATCTTCGCGGAGAGCTTCGCGTCGAGCCGTTCGGCGACGTACACGTACTGGTTGAGCCTGCCCATCACCGACCACAGGTTCGTCTTCTCGAGGTTGAGCGAGACGTTGTCCTTGGTCAGCTCGTCCTGGCCGTTGCGCAGGCTGTGCAGGATCGCGTTGAGCTGGCCCTGCGCGCTCTGGTACTTGCGGAAGTAGTCCTCGACCTTGTCGCCGAAGGGCAGCAAGTCCATCCACTTGCGGACGCCCCGCGCCTCGCTGGGGTCCAGGTCCTCGACGGTACGGCGCAGCTCGAGCAGTGTCTTGCCGACCTGGGAGCCCTGGGCCAACCCGCCCTCGCGGAGCGCCGTGACCGGCTTGTCGAGCATCCGGTTGGAGGTCTCGGCGGCCTTGCGGATGTCGGCGTCGCCCATGGTGCGCACGGCGTCGGCCTGCTTGGCGAACTCCGGGCTGCGCGCCGTCGTGCTGGTCAGCGCGGTCATGAACCCGTCGACCTTGGCGTCGAGCTCGGGCACCAGCTCGGGCGCGACCTGCGGCGCCATCGCCGGCGCCTGTGTCGCGGCCACCGCGGCCGGCGCCTCGGGTGCGGTCAGCGTCAACGACGCCATCGGGGGCTCGAGCGGAGCGGGTGCGGCCGCCTGATCTCCAGGACCTGTGCTCATCGGGTTCCCCTCCCACTACCGTGCGCGTGCGCCGACGATATCCGGCGGCCGGTCGGGCGCACACCCTGTGGGTGCCCGCCGGGCGCCGAACCGATTTCGTGGCGGGTCGCCGCTTTAGTACTCTCGTCCGCGGTGGCGTGTCCGAGCGGCCTAAGGAGCACGCCTCGAAAGCGTGTGTGGGTGCAAGCCCACCGTGGGTTCAAATCCCACCGCCACCGCCGATGTGATCTCGCACGAGACAGGAAGATCCGAACCTCACCGGGGTTCGGGTCTTTCGTGTTCCTGGCCCCTGCCCCCTGTTACTTGTCGCCTGTCCACGTTTCGGTCAGGTGCCATCGGGACGGAGCGAGACGCGTCCCTCGCGTTACGCTGGGGACGTGGGTCGGGTAGCCACTCGTGCCCATCAAGTTGAATGTGTTGTCCCGGACTCCGACGGCACATCGGAAACGATGTGAGCGGGGCGGCTTGTGTCAGGTTCCATGGCGCGACGGACGTGCCGGGCGTGAGGGCCGCTGAGCAGCTGGCCGAGGTCTTCGTGGAAATCAACGACGCCTTGGTCGACGACTTCGAGCTCCTGGAGTTCCTGGCTCTGGTCGCCGCGCGAAGCGCATGGGTCAGCCGCTGCCATTCCGCCGGCCTGCTCCTGGCCGACTCGCGTGGTCGGCTGCAGTTCGCTGCCGCCTCGGAGGAGTCGGCCGACCTCGTTGAGCTCCTCTCGCTGCAGGCCGAGGAGGGGCCCTCCCAGGTGTGCGTCACGACGTCATCTCCGGTGGTCAGCGCCGACCTGTCCCGGGCGCGTGGGCGATGGCCTCGGTTCGCTCCCCTCGCCACCGCCGCCGGCTTCCGCTCGGTCTACGTACTGCCCCTGAGGCACCGCGGGGACGTGATGGGGGTGTTGAACCTCCTCAGCACCGACACACGCCCACTCCAACCCAGCGACGTGAGCATCCTGCAGGGATTCGCGGACATCGCCACCATCGGCCTGCTGCACAACGGCGTGGTCCGTGACCGGGAGCTCAGGTTCGCCGAGCTCGAGCGCGTCCTCGACGACCGAGCCGCCCTCGAACAGGCCAAGGGCGCCCTCGCCCAGCAACGGGGGATCTCGGTGGCCGCAGCCTCCGACCTGATCACCGAGCACGCCCAGCACACCGGTCGGAGCCTCAGCAGCGTCGGCCGGGCCGTCCTCACTGACCCCGACCTGATCCCCGCGGAGCCTGACCGGCTCCTGACACCGTCGGAGGTGGCTGCGATGTTCCGCGTGGATCCCAAGACGATCACGCGCTGGAGCCAGTCCGGTCGGCTGCCCTCCGTCCGCACCATCGGGGGCCACCGGAGGTTCCACCACAGCGACGTCGTACGACTGCTCAAGCCGCACTGACACCTCGATCACGTACGACGCGCCGGTGCGGCCGACCGGCGTCGTCGTGCTCGGCGTGCGGGCGTCGGATGAACCGGGCACGCTCCCCATCCGTTCTACCGGGGAGGGCCGCCCGTCCGGCGCGACCCGGAGGAAGGAGTTCGTCATGCAGATGCGGATCGTCGCGGCAGTTGCCGTCCTGGTCTCTGCCCTCGTCCACCTCTGGCTCTGGTTCGACGGGGTCAAGGACCAGGGCACGGTTGGCCAGCTGTTCGTGCTCAACGTGGTCGCTGGCCTGGTGATCGCGGCTCTGCTGGTGCGCTGGCGGCACTGGGTGCCGCCGTTCCTCGCCGTCGGTTTCGGGTTCACGACGCTGGCCTGCTTCGTGATCGCGGCGAGCGTCGGCCTCTTCGGCATCCACACGCACTGGGCGGGCCTCGCGGTCTGGTCCGCGACCGTGTCCGAGATCGTGGCGATGGCCGCCGGTGCCGCCGCGCTGCTCCGCTCGGAGCACCCCTTGTCAGCCGCGCAGGCGGAGCACGGGCATCCCGTTGGGCGCTAGCACCTCGACGGACGAGATGTCCTGAACCCTGATCGCCGTGCCTGCGGTCAGGTGCACGGTCATCCCGTCCGTCGACCGCCAGGTGCCGATCCGCTCGGAGTGTCCGTCGCGGGCCCGCACCTGGATCGCGTAGGTGACCGTCTGAGGCAGGTTCTCCTGGTCGCCGGCGCGGGCGTAGGTGCACACGAGGTGGAGCCGCGTGCCCCACCGGACCTGCTCGAGGTCGAGGTTGGCCCGGACCGGGACCCGGCCGATCGCCAGCATCGGGACTCCCGTGGCGTCGGACTTGGAGGGCGTGCTGGTCGCGGTGGAGCTCGGTGGAGCCTTCGGCTCGCGCAGCTCGGCGACGGCGAACGGGACGCTGATCGCGACGGCCACCGCCGCGGCGACGGCCGCGGTCACGCGCAGCTGCCGGCGCCTGCTGCGCCGGACCTCTCGCGCGAGACGGGGCAGCAGGGTCGGGGGGGCCACCTCGACCGTGACGCCGGTCAGGACGTCCTCGTCCACCCGGGCCAGCAGGCCGGGGAGGCCGGCGAGCTCGCGCACGTCGCGCGCGCAGCTCTCGCAGCCGGACAGGTGGTGCTCGAAGGCCAGCCGGTCGTCGGGTGAGAGCGCACCGATCACATAGGGGCCGGCGTCGTGGACGAAGTCGCAGGTCACGCGGTCACCCCCATCTCCTCGAGCGTCAGGCGGAGCGCCCGCAGCGCGTAGTGCGTGCGTGACTTCACGGTGCCCTCGGGCACGCCCAGCAGCCGGGCGGCCTCCGCGACCGGACGGCCACGGTAGTAGCACTCGAGCAGCACCGAGCGGTGCTCCTCGGTGAGTCGGGTCAGGGCGTCGGCCACGAGCCAGGAGAGGAGCAGCTGGTCCGTGCGGTCGGACGGTTCGCCCGCCTCCGGCACGTCCGCGACGCTGAGCTCGCTGTGGTGCCGGCGCGAGCGCCACTCGTCGATCACGATGTTGCGGGCGACGGTGAACAGCCAGGAACGTACGGCGGCGGGCGGGCTGTCCAGGATCGACCTGTGCTTCCAGGCGCGCAGCAGCGTCTCCTGCACGACGTCCTCGGCGCGCCCCCGGTCGCCGCCGGTCAGGCGCAGGCAGAAGCCCCACAGCACGGTCGCGTGGTCGTCGTGCAGCTGCCTCATGAGTGTCGCGTCGCTCTCGCTCATTCCACCTCCCTCAGGTAGAACGGGACGACGGCTTCCCGGGTTCAGTGTGGACCGAACGCCGAGAGGAAGCGGTCCCGGAAGGTGTCCATCCGCCACACCGGCGCGTCGGGACGAGGCAGCATCCCGGCCTGCCAGCCCCAGCCCCCGATGCGCTGGAGCACGGCGGGGTCGCGGGCGACGACGGTGATCGGTACGTCGTGGCCGCTGTGGGTGCCGGAGACGATGGACGCGGGCTGGTGGTCGCCGAGGACGACCAGCACCAGCTTGTCGTCGCCGTAGCGCCGGACGAACGAGACGAGGGAGCGGAGCGTGTACTCGATCGAGTCGCCGTAGGCCCGCCGTACCCGGTCGGGAGCGGGCCAGATGTCCTTCTCCGACGGCAGTGTGTCGGGCATCCCGTCGAACACCGAGCCGTCGCCGACGAGCTCCTGGTCGATCAGGTGCGGGGTCCGCGACCAGGGGGCGTGGCTGGACAGCAGGTCGAGCTCGGCCATCACCGGGGCGCGGTCCGTGCGCGCGAGCTCGAGGCGGTGGAACGCATCGAGGGTGTACTGGTCGGGCATCGTCGGGTAGCCGAACCGCGGACCGGCGTAGCCGACGTTGCGGGAGTCGTAGACGTGGTCATAGCCGTAGAACTCGCCCTGCGGCCAGTCGTGCGTGTTGGCCGGGACGACGTCGACGGTGCGCCAGCCGGCCCGCGCGAAGAGGGTGCTCAGGGTCTGCCGTCGGCTGGTGACCAGCGCGTCGTACCGCGGCTGGCTGTCGACCCAGAGGCCGGACTGGAAGGTCGAGTGGGCCAGCCAGCTCACGGCACCGAACGTCGGCGAGGTCAGGAACGCGCTGCGCGTGGAGAAGCCGGCCGCGCGCAGGTCCGCGTCGCCCGAGCGGAGCACCGACCGGACGCCGGGCGAGAACGAGGAGCCCTGGACGGCGACGCGGCCGTAGCTCTCCACGAAGGCGAAGACGACGTCCTTGCCACGTAGCCCGGTGAGCAGCTGGTCGGCCGGCGTGTCCTTCTGCGGGTCGCTCGCCGCCGCCGCGGTGAACCTTCGCTGGTCCCCGATCTCGGTGGGGATGCGGCTGACCTGGCCGTAGGCGTACGTCGCGGTGCCGGCCGACGCGACCGGCGTGCCGGGGGCGGCCTGCACGCCCAGCGCCGCACACACCAACCAGACCGCGGCCAGCGCGCCGACCGCACGGAACGACGATCCTCGGTGCCGGCGAACAGTCCTGCTCATCCGCAGGACGGCAAGCGGCATCACCACCACGAGCAGCAGGGAGAGCAGCACGGCGACCGCCACGGCGACGATCGCGGCGCCGCGACCGGCGGAGTGGTCGACCACCCCGACCGCCGAGTCCAGGTACTGCCAGTCGATCACCAGGTCGAACGGCCGGTTGAGCACCTCGTAGAAGCCGATGTCGAACACGCGCAGGATCGCCAGCAGGGCGAGCACCACGCCGGCCACCCAGGCCAGAACCCGTCTGGCACGGGTGGGCAGGACCAGCACCAGGACGACGAGCGCCAGCCCCTCGAGCGGGATCCGGGCGAAGGCGCGCGGGGTCAGCAGGTCGGGCTGGTCGGGGCTGGTGAGGGCGAGCCACACCACCAGGAACGCGAGTCCGGTGAGGACCGCCGACACGACCGACCGGATCCGGGACCCGGGCGTCGGCTCGGGGGTGCCGGTGGTCATGCCGCCCGCTCCCAGGTGCGAACCGCCTCTGCGGTCGACTCGTCGTACCGACGCCGGCGCAGCCACCAGACCTGGCGGGCGAAGGACTCGGTGAGCATCGCGAGTGCTGCCAGCAGCAGCAGCACCGACGCCGCGCGGGGCAGGGACCCGGCGGCGACCACGGTCAGCACGACACCCTGCGTCGCCGCGACCACCTTGGCCCAGTACCGCGGGGGTGTGGGTCTGCGGAGCCACGGCACGAGCCGGCCGGCGACCAGCAGGGCGTAGCGCGCGGCCCCGATCAGCAGCACCCACGGACCGAGCGTGTGAGCCACCTGCACGCTCAGCACCAGGATCAGCAGGGCGTCGACCTCCATGTCGAACCGGGCGCCGAGACTCGAGGCGGTGCGGGTGCGGCGCGCGACGCGGCCGTCGACCCAGTCGAGCGCGAGAGCCACCGTGGCGAGCACGATCAGGACGGCGTGGTGGGGCGAGCCGACGAGCTCGTCGGCGGCGAGTGCCGCCACTCCGCCGACGAGGGTGGCCCGACCCAGCGTGACCCGGTCGGCGGGCCCGAGCGGCAGGTCGCCGCGGCGATCCAGTGCGACCGCCAGGCAGCCGACCACGGCTGCACCGGTGAGGGTGCCGACCAGCCAGCCCTGGGCACCCAGTCCGACCGTCGTCGCCAGGCTCGCGAGCACCAGGGCCTGGCCGAGCAGTCCGGCCACCGGGCCGCGTTGAACCTCCAGCACCTGGCCTCCGTTCAAGGGGTTGCACGGGGTTGTACGAGTACGACGCCGTGCCGGTTCAATGGGGGAGGGAGGTGGTTGGCGTGACACGTACTGCCCGGGCGTTCTGGCTGCGTGGTCCAGGCGAGGGAGAGATCCGGCCTGTCTCGCTGCCCGATCCCGGCCCCGACGAGGTGCTCGTGCGCGCGCTCCGGTCCGGGATCAGCCGCGGCACCGAGACCCTGGTGCACGACGGGCGTGTCCCGGAGGACCAGTACGCCGTGATGCGCGCACCGTTCCAGGAGGGTGACTTCCCCGGACCCGTGAAGTACGGCTACCTCAGCGTCGGCGTCGTCGAGGACGGCCCGCCCCAGCTCCGCAACCGCGTCGTGTTCTGCCTCCACCCGCACCAGACCTCCTACGTCGTCCCGGCGTCGGCGGTGACGCTCGTGCCCGACGGTGTGCCTCCCGCGCGGGCGGTGCTGGCCGGCACGGTCGAGACGGCTGTCAACGCGCTCTGGGACGCAGCTCCCCTGGTCGGCGACCGGGTCGCGGTCGTGGGCGCGGGCATGGTCGGCTGCTGCGTCGCCCGCCTCCTGGCCGGGATGCCGGGGGTCGAGGTGACCCTGGTCGACGTCGACCCCACCCGGGGCGAGGTCGCGGCCGCGCTCGGCGTCGGCTGGGCCTCGCCGGACCAGGCGGCCGGGCTGCTCGGTGGGGCCTGCGACCTCGTCGTCCACACGAGCGCCAGCTCGGCCGGCCTGCAGCTGTCCCTGGACCTGCTGGTCGAGGAGGGCACCGTGATCGACCTCAGCTGGTACGGCGACGCCGAGACCCGGCTCAGCCTGGGTGCGGCCTTCCACTCGCGCCGGCTCACGGTGCGGGCCAGCCAGGTCGGTGTGGTGGCCCGTGCGCGGCGCGGTCGTCGTACCACCGCCGACCGGCTGCGGCTGGCCCTCCAGCTCCTGCGTGATCCGGCGTACGACGCGCTGCTCACCGGGGAGTCCGGCTTCGAGGAGCTGCCCGACGTGATGGCGCGGCTGGCCGACGGCCGGTTGCCGGCGCTGTGCCACTCCGTGGTCTACGACGAGGAGTCGGTCGCGTGTTCAGCGTGACGGTGCGCGACCACATGATGGTGGCGCACAGCCTGCAGGGCGAGATGTTCGGCCCGGCCCAGGGGCTGCACGGGGCGACGTACGTCGTGGACGCGACCTTTCGGCGTGAGGTGCTCGACGCCGACGGCGTGGTCGTGGACATCGGCAGGGCGGCGGAGGCCCTGCGGACGGTGCTCGCGGCCCTCGGCTACCGCAACCTCGACGACGTGCCGGAGCTGGCCGGCATCAACACCACGACCGAGGTGCTGGCGCGGTTCGTGGCCGACCAGCTCGTCGAGCGGCTGCGTGCCGGAGATCTGGGCGCCGCCGCGGAGGACATGGCCTCGGTCGCCGTGACCCTGCACGAGTCCCACATCGCCTGGGCCAGCTACGAGCGGGCACCGTGACCAGCGGAGCGGTGCTGCATGCCGTCGTCCCTGCGGGGATCGACGATCCGGCGCGGCCGAGTGGGGGCAACGTCTACGACCGGCGCCTGCTCGACGGCCTGGGAGGGTCCGGCTGGCGGGTGCTCGAGCACGCCGTACGCGACCGTGCCGGGGTCGCGGAGGTGGTCGGATCCCTGCCCGACGGCAGCCTGGTGCTCGTCGACGGGCTGCTCGTCGCCGATGCGCACGAGGTGCTGGCGACCGCGTCGAGCCGGCTGCGGGTGGTCGTCCTCCTGCACATGCCGCTCGTGGGCAGGGACGTCGACGGGGAGCGCGCCGTGCTGCGTGCGGCCGCGGCCGTTGTCACCACGAGCGACTGGACCCGTCGGCTGGTCCTCGGACGCGATGGCCTCGCTCCGCTGGCGGTGCACGTCGCCGAGCCGGGGGTCGACCCGGCACCGCTGGCGCAGGGCACCCCCTCGGGTGGTCGGCTGCTGTGCGTCGCAGCCGTCACGCCCGGCAAGGGCCACGACGTGCTGGTCGACGCTCTCTCCGGCGTTGCCGACCGGGCGTGGCGGTGCGTCTGCGTGGGGAGCCTCCTGCGCGATCCGGCGTGGGCGGCGGGTGTGCTCCGCCAGTCGGGCGCGGCCGGCCTGGACGACCGGGTCGAGTGGGCCGGTGCCCAGGGAGGCGGTGCCCTCGCCGCGTCGTACGCCGGTGCGGACGTGCTGGTGCTGGCGTCGCGGGCCGAGAGCTTCGGGATGGTCGCGACCGAGGCGCTCGCGCGGGGGATCCCGGTCATCGCGAGCGGCGTCGGCGGGCTCCCCGAGACCGTCGGCCGCGGCGCTGACGGACGCCGGCCAGGGCTGCTGGTGCCCCCGGATGACGTCGTGGTCCTGCGTCGCGCGCTCCGCTGGTGGCTCGAGGACGAGGAGCTCCGCGCCGACCTGCGCGCCGCGGCCCGCGAGCGTCGTACCTCCTTGCCTGGTTGGGATGTCACGACCGCACGCGTCGGTGGCGTCCTCGCCGGTGTGCTGGCCGGGGTGGCCGCGTGAGCCCGGCCGCCCGACGATGGCTGCGGATGATCGCCGGCGTCGCGATCCTCGCCGTGCTCGTGTGGCGGGTCGGCACCGCACCGGTGCTCGACGGCATCCGCAGCGTCAACGCCCTGTCGCTGGTGCTCGCGGTCGGCATCGCCGTGCCCACGACCGTGGCGAGCGCCTGGCGGTGGCGGCTGGTCGCCAGGGGCCTGGGCGCAGAGATCTCGCTCGGCCCGGCGGTGGCGCGCTACTACCGCTCGCAGTTCCTCAACACCGTGCTGCCCGGTGGTGTCCTGGGAGACGTCCACCGCGGGCTCCAGCACGGGCGAGACCGAGGCGACGCTGCCCGCGGGCTGCGGGCCGTGTTCTGGGAACGTGCGTCGGGTCAGGCCGTGCAGCTGGTGGTGGCGCTCGGCGTCCTCGCGGCCGTTCCGTCCCCGGTGCGTTCCCTCGTGCCGCTGCTGGCGCTGGCCGTGGTGGCCCTCGGGGTGACGGTGGTGCTGCTCGACCGGTGGGCGCCGCCGCTTCGCTCCGACCTCCGCGAGGGGGTGCTCGCCCGAGCCGTCTGGCCGGGTGTGGTGCTCGCCTCCGTCACAGCGGTGGCCGGCCACGTCGCGATGTTCGTGCTGGCCGCGCGCACCGCGGGTGTGGACGCTTCGGCCGGCGAGCTCCTTCCGCTGGCGCTCCTCGTGCTGCTGGCGATGGGCATCCCTGCCAACGTCGCCGGCTGGGGACCGCGCGAGGGCGTGGCCGTGTGGGCGTTCGCGGCCGTGGGACTCGGTGCCTCGGCGGGACTCTCGACGGCAGTCGTCTACGGCGTCCTCACGTTCGTGTCCGTCCTGCCCGGCGCCGTCGTCCTGCTCGCACCGTTGGCGCTCGCGAGACAGGTGCGCACCGCGGAACCCCCGGTCGTGGGGACACCCGTGCCGGCGGGGGTGGCGCACCGTGACTGATCTTCCCTACGCGCTGCTGAGCTGCAGCATCTCGATCGACGGCTACCTCGACGACGCACGTGACCGTCGCCTGGTGCTGTCCAACGAGGAGGACCTCGACCGCGTGGACGCCGTCCGGGCGAGCTGCGACGCGATCCTGGTCGGTGCGGGGACGATCCGCAGCGACGACCCGCGGCTGCTGGTGCGGGAGCCCCGACGCGTACGACGCCGACTGGCCCGCGGCCTCCCGGCCAGCCCCGTCAAGGTGACGCTCACCGCTCGATCCGACCTGGACCCGTGCGCGCGCTTCTTCACGACGGGTTGCGTCGACAAGCTCGTCTACTGCGCCACCCCGTCGCTGGAGCGGGCGCGCAGCCGGCTCGGCCCGGTCGCGACCGTCGTCGACGGCGGGCACCGGATCGAGGTCAGCAACCTGCTCGGTGACCTGCGGCAGCGCGGTGTCCGACGGGTGATGGTGGAGGGCGGCGGGAGCGTGCACACCCAGTTCCTCCAGGCCGGTGTCGCCGACGAGCTGCAGCTGGTCGTCGCCCCGTTCTTCGTCGGCGACAGCCGGGCCCGGCGGTTCGTCGGTGAGGGCGGTTTCCCGTGGGACGCCGGCAACCGGGCCACGCTCGCCGAGGTGCGCCAGATCGGCGACGTGGTGCTGCTGCGCTACGCGCTGTCCTCGCGGTTCTCCGGGGAGTCGCCCGAGTAGGGTCGGCCCGGCGAACGGGGGACACGATGAGAGCGCTCTGGCTGGTGGGTGTGCTGCTGCTCGGTGCCGTCGGCTGCGGACAGGCCCGCACCGGTGTCGCCGATCCCGCACCTGTGGGTGGCGACGTACCCACGACCGCCCGTGCGCTGGCGGCGGTCATGACTGACTACACGCCGAAGCCCTCGTCCGGGTCCAGCGAGTCCGATGCCGCCGAGGAGTTCAAGGACGGCGGTGTGGGCGCCGAGCTCAGGTTCCCCAACGCCGACCAGCAGTCTGACGGCGACAGCCTCGTGCTCGCCGTCGGCACGGGCCTGGACAAGGCCTTCCTCGACTGCGACACGGTGCCGGACAAGCCGATCGGCTGCGCGGAGACGCACGGCGGGGTGCTGCTCTGGGAGAAGGAGGCGCCGGAGGAGGACCCGGGTGTCGTCTACGTGATCCTGCCCAAGGAGAAGGGCGCCGTCCTGATGTTCTACAGCGGCCCGAAGATCACGAAGGACCCGCGCGAGCTGGACCTGCCGATCACCGTCGACGACCTGTTCGACGTCGCCAAGGACCCGAGGGTCGACGTGACCACCTCCCAGGGACGCCGTCGACGCCGGCGAAAGACCTGCCGTTCTGGAAGGAGTGACTTCCCCGAAACGCCCGCGGGCCGACCGGACTTTCCGGACAATCTCGACATGAGCGAGCAAGCAGGTGAGCTGACCGTCGTCCGCTGGCGGCGCTTCGGCAAGAGCCTCGCGTCCTGGCTGCTGCGGCACGGCGACGTCCACTCCGAGGAGACCGTCCACGCGGTCCACGAGATGGCGCGACGCTCCACGACGTGGCACTGAAGGCAGCCTGCATGATGGGGGAATGGAACGCCGACTCCCCAGGGCCCATGACCTCGCACCGCTGCTCCAGTTCAAGAAGCCGGTGCTCAGTCCGCGCACCCGGCGGCTCGAGAAGGCGCTGACGATCGACGACCTGCGGCGGGTCGCGAAGCGGCGTACGCCGAAGGCAGCCTTCGACTACACCGACGGGGCGGCCGACGCGGAGGTGACGCTGGCGCGGGCGCGGCAGGCGTTCGCCGACATCGAGTTCGTGCCGTCGATCCTGCACGACGTCTCGAAGGTGGACACGACGCGCGAGGTGCTCGGGTCGGACGGCGTCGCTGCCGTTCGGGATCGCGCCGACCGGGTTCACCCGGATGATGCAGGCCGAGGGCGAACGTGCCGGCGCGAGCGCGGCCGGTGCCGCGGGCATCCCGTTCACGCTCTCGACGATGGGCACCACCACGATCGAGGACGTGGCGGCGGCGAACCCGGCGGGTCGCAACTGGTTCCAGCTGTACCTCTGGAACGACCGCGATCGGTCGGTGGACCTGGTCGACCGCGCGGCCGCGGGGCGGGCTACGACACGCTCCTGGTCACGGTCGACGTGCCGGTGGCTGGCGCCCGGCTGCGCGACACCCGCAACGGCATGACGATCCCGCCGACGCTGACCCCGCGCACGGTGATCGACGCGCTCCCGCGGCCGGCCTGGTGGTGGAACTTCCTGACCACCGAGCCGCTGGCGTTCGCGTCGCTGTCGTCGTGGTCGGGCTCGGTCGCCGACCTGATCGACACCATGTTCGACCCGACGGTGACGTACGCCGACCTGGCGTGGATCCGCGAGCACTGGAAGGGCAACCTGGTGGTCAAGGGCGTGCAGTCCGTCGCCGACGCACGACGCACGACGGACGCCGGGGCCGACGCCGTGCTGCTCAGCAACCACGGTGGCCGCCAGCTGGACCGGGCGCCGGTGCCGTTCCGGCTGCTGCCGGAGGTGGTGCGCGAGGTCGGCGCGGACACCGAGGTCTGGATCGACACCGGGATCATGTCCGGCCAGGACATCGTCGCCGCGGTCGCGCACGGGGCCTCGTTCACGCTGGTCGGTCGGGCGTACCTCTACGGCCTGATGGCCGGTGGACGCCAGGGTGTCGACCGGTCGATCGAGATCCTGCAGGGCCAGATCGAGCGCACCATGCGGCTGCTCGGCGTGACCTCCCTCGACGAGCTCGAGCCGGGCCACGTCCGGATGCTCAGTTGAAGCGGACCGCCAGCATCGCGATGTCGTCCTCGTGCCGGCGTCCGACGAGCTCCTCGAGCAGGGCGCCGATGAACTCGTCCGGCTTGAGGTCCGTGAGCCTGCCGGCGTGGGCCCGCAGTCGCGCGATGCCGGCGTGGAGGTCCTCGCCGCGTCGCTCGACCAGGCCGTCGGTGTAGAGCAGGAGCGTCGAGCCGGGCGGCACCCACGCGACCTGGTCCCGGCGCTCGGAGTCGTGGCTGACCCCGAGCACGACGTCGGCGGGCCTGCCGTCGTCGAGCAGCTCGGCGGTGCCGTCGGGGTGGACGAGGACCGGGCGGCAGGTGCCCGGCGTTGGTCCAGCGGATCGTGCGGACGCCGCTCTCCGGGTCGGGCTGCCCGATCCGGGCGAACACGAGCGTCGCGAAACGGTCGATGTCGAAGTCCCGCATCGCGCGGTCGAGCCGGGCGACGTGCGCGGACGGCCGGTCGTCGACGGCCCAGGCGAGGGCGCGGAGCATGCTGCGCAGCTCGCCCATCACGCTCGCGGCCGCGATGTCGTGTCCGGCGACGTCGCCGATCATCAGGCTGATGTCGCCGGAGCCCAGCACCACGGCGTCGTACCAGTCGCCGCCCACCTTGTCTCGGGTCGCCGGCGGGCCGATACTCCGCCGCCAGGGTGACGCCGTCGACCTCGGGAAGCTGGGTCAGCATCGCGCCCTGGAGGGTCGCCGACGCGTCCATCCGCTCCTGCAGCAGCAACGCGCGCTGCACCGCTTGCGCGACGTGGGCTGTCAGTGCGGTGACGGTGATCTGGTCGTCCTCGGTGAACGTGCGGACATTGGGCCAGAGCAGCACGAGCGTCCCGAACGACTGACCACCGACCGAGAGCGGCACGAACGCCCGCGCCTCGCCGACCTGCGCCGGTGTGGCGAGGTGCGGGTAGACGGTGTTCTGGTCGTCACGAGTCGGGTAGAAGATCGGTGCGCCGCGCAACAGCGTCTCGCCGATCGGGTTGCTGACGTCGAGGGCGAGGGCGGAGTTGATCGCCGCCGTCGGCCAGTCCTGCGACGAGCCCTGCACGAACCGGAGCGTCTCCCGGTGGGTGCGGACGCGCTGGGACGGCACCCGGAGCGGGGTGACCGGCTCCTCGATGGTGACCTCGGCGACCGCGTCGGCGGCGTCGCGCAGCCAGAGCCCGGCCCGCATGCAGCCGAGGGTCTCCAGCGCGACACGCTCCACGGCCGCGGCCACCTCGCAGAGCCGGAGCGGTGAGGCGAGCGCGTCACTGATGCCGAGCAGGACTCCGCCGCGGTGCTGCATCTCGCGGGCGCGCCGCGCCTGCCGCTGGGCGACCTGCTTGAGCTCACGGTGGGACAGCTCGGCCGAGCATGCCGCCGCGAGGTCCTCGAGCGCCTCGAGGTCCTGCTCGGTCCACGCCCGCGGCACGGTGTCGATCGCGCAGAGTGAGCCGATGGTCTGCTGGTCGGCGTTCGTGAGCGGGAAGCCGGCGTAGGCGATCACGGACAGGTCGCGTACCGCCAGGTTGTCGCGCACCCGCGGGTCCTCGCGCGCATCGGTGACGATCAGCGGCGCATCGGCGATCACGACGTGCTGGCAGAACGAGTGCGACAGCGGCGTCTCGCGCTCGCTCGCCACCGGCTCCGGCAGCCCGGACTCTCCCGGGAAGACCTGGCGGTCGTGCTGGACGACCGAGACCAGCGCGACGGGTACGCCGACCGCCCGACGCACCATGCGTGCGTAGCGATCCAGCGAAGGATCGGCGTCGACCCGCGCGTCCGTCATGGGTCGTCACCTCCCTGTTGCGTGGCTCGAAGCGTAGGTGGGGTGACGGTCGTCCCGCGGGGGAACGGAGATGCTGGTCTGCACCGAGGTCCTCAGTCGCGCCAGATGCCGCGTTTGTACTGGTCTGGCCATCCGGCCTCGTCCACCGGCACCCCCAGCTCGTGTGCCGCGCGCAGCGGCCAGGCCGGCTCGCGCAGCGCCGCCCGGGCCAGCAGGACGACGTCGGCCTCGCCGTTGGCGAGCACCTTCTCGGCCTGCGCGGGCTCGGTGATCAGGCCGACGGCGCCGGTCGGGACGTCGGCGCCGCGTCGTACCTCGGCAGACAGCGGCACCTGGTAGCCGGGACCGACCGGGATCGACGCCGGCGCGTTGCCGCCGGAGGAGACGTCGACCAGGTCCACCCCGTGCTCGCGCAGCCGTACGGCGAGCCGCGTGCTCTGCTCGACGTCCCAGCCGCCGTCGATCCAGTCGGTCGCCGAGATCCGGACCAGGAGCGGCATCCCGTCCGGGATCGCCGAGCGCACCGCGTCGACCGTCTCGAGCACCAGCCGCACGCGGTTGTCGAACGAGCCGCCGTACTCGTCCTCGCGCCGGTTGGACAGCGGTGAGAGGAACTCGTGCAGCAGGTAGCCGTGCGCCGCGTGGAGCTCCACCGTGTCGAACCCGGTCGCGACCGCGCGACGGGCGGCGTCCGCGAAGGCGTTCACCACCTCGGCCAGCGCGGGTGCGGTCAGCGGGGCCGGGTCGGCGTACCCCTCGAACGGGACAGCCGACGGTGCGACCGCGGTCCACCCGCCGTCCTCGGCGGGGACGCTGCCGGACTGCTCCGCCCACGGGCGGTAGGTCGACGCCTTGCGCCCGGCGTGCGCGAGCTGGACGCCGATCGGGGTGCCCTGGGCGTGCACGAAGTCCACGACCCGGCGCCAGGCCTCGGCCTGCTCGTCGTTCCAGATGCCGGCGTCCTCGGGAGAGATCCGGCCGTCCGCCGTGACCGCCGACGCCTCGGTGAGGACCAGCCCGAAGCCGCCGGTGGCCCGCGCGCCGAGGTGCACCAGGTGCCAGTCGTTCGGGACGCCGTCGGCGGCGGAGTACTGGCACATCGGCGCCAGCCAGACCCGGTTGCGCAGGGTCAGCGAGCGGAGGGTGAGCGGCGCGAAGAGGGAGGACATGGATCGTGGAACCGCCTGCGGGCGCTCCCTGTTCCCGGCCGGGCAGGATGTCCGCGTGAGCGACCGCCCCTGGCTGACCGGCAACCTCAAGATCACCAGCGCGGTGTCCTTCCTCCAGGACGCCGCGTCGGAGCTGCTGTACCCGATCATGCCGATCCTGCTGACCACCGTCCTGGGCGCGCCGGCTGCTGTCGTCGGCGCGGTCGAGGGGATCGCCGAGGGAGTGGCCGCCCTGACCAAGTACGTCTCGGGACGCCTCGCCGACCGCTACCGCAAGGTGCCGCTCGTCGGCCTCGGCTACGGCCTCGCCGCGGTCGGCAAGGTCCTCGTGGCCGCGGCGGGCGTCTGGCCGGTGGTCCTGCTCGGGCGCTGCGTCGACCGGCTCGGCAAGGGCATCCGCGGTGCTCCACGGGACGCCCTGATGGTCGACGGCATCCCGGTCGAGGCGCGAGGCAGGGCGTTCGGCTTCCACCGCGCGGCCGACACCGCGGGCGCCGTCGTGGGCCCGCTGCTCGCGCTGGCGGCGCTGCAGGTGCTCGACCACGACCTGCGCAAGGTGCTCTGGGTGGCCGTGGTGCCGGCCGTGCTCAGCGTGCTGCTCGTGTTCGCCCTGCGCGAGCCCGAGCGGCCCGCGGTCCAGGAGCGGCAGCCCGGCAGCGCCCCGTCGGTCGAGGCGCTGCCGCCGGCGTTCTGGCGCGTGGTCGTGCTGCTCGGCGGTTTCAGCCTGGTCAACTTCCCCGACGCGCTGCTGCTCCTCCGGTTGCACGAGATCGGCTTCTCGGTGTCGCTGGTGATCCTCGCCTACGTGGCCTACAACGCTGTCTACGCTGCACTGAGCTATCCGGCAGGGGTGGTCAGCGACCGGCTCGGCCCGCGCCTGGTGATCGGGGTCGGGCTGCTGGTCTTCGCCGTCGCGTACGCCGGCCTCGGCCTCACCGAGGACCATCTCGCGGCGTGGCTGCTGCTGGCCGGGTACGGCGCGTTCACGGGGCTGACCGACGGGGTCGGCAAGGCTTGGGTGTCCTCCCTCCTGCCGCGGCACCAGCAAGGGACCGGACAGGGGGTGTTCCAGGGCGTGCTCGGTGGAGGCGTGCTCGTCGCGGGCCTCTGGGCCGGTTTCGCCTGGGGTGGTGACGGCCACCTGCCGCTGCTGGTCAGCGGCGCGGTCGCCGGCGTGATCGGGATCGTGGTGCTGGTCACCCGACCCGCCGGAGAGCGGACTCAGCTGTGCTGAGCCGTCTCGTCGCGCTCTCAAGGCCAGTACCGGATCGACCCGGGCGACCTGCTCAGGGCTCGAACCGGTATCCCATGCCCGGCTCGTTGAGCAGGTGGCGGGGCCGGGCCGGGTCCGGCTCGAGCTTGCGACGCAGCTGGGCCATGTAGAGCCGCAGGTTGCCCTGCGCCGTCTCGTAGCCGGGCCCCCAGACCTCGCGGAGCAGCTGCTTCTGGCTGAGCAGCCGGCCGGGATGGCGGACCAGCACCTCGAGCAGGTGCCATTCGGTCGGCGTGAGGCGTACGTCGACGCCATCGCGGGTGACCCGCCGACCGGCCAGGTCGACGGTCGCGTCGCCGACCTGCACGACCGGGACGTCCTCGGCCGCGGGCGCACCCCGGCGCACCATCGCCCGCATCCGGGCCAGCAGCTCGTCCATCCCGAACGGCTTGGTCACGTAGTCGTCCGCACCGGCGTCGAGCGCGTCGACCTTGTCCGAGCTGCCCACGCGCCCGGACAGGACCAGGATCGGCACCGTGCTCCACGCACGGATCCCGGCGATGACGGCCGCCCCGTCCAGGTCCGGCAGCCCGAGGTCCAGGACCACCAGCTCGGGGAGGTGCTCGGTGGCGCCCTCGAGAGCGGTCGCGCCGGTCCCGGCCGTCCGGACGTCGTAGCCGCGGGCGCGCAGGGTGATCGCCAGCGCGCGCAGGATCTGCGGCTCGTCGTCGACGAGCAGCACCCGGGTCATGAGTCGACCCCTCGGCTGCGTTCGCGGTGGCCCGGCCCGGTCTCCCCGGGCTCTGCCGCGGCCAGGCACAGCACCAGGGTGAGACCACCGCCCGGCGTCTCCTCGGGGTCGAGCGTTCCTCCCATCGCCTCCGTGAGCCCGCGCGACAGAGCGAGTCCCAGGCCGACGCCCTGACTGTTGTCGGTGTCGCCGAGCCGCTGGAACGGCAGGAACACCCGGTCCCGCTCGGCCACCGGGATGCCCCGTCCTCGGTCGATCACCCGCACCTCGAGGCGCTCGCCGACCAGCCGGGCGTTGATCGCCGGCGGCTTCTCCGGCGGCGAGTAGTGGAGGGCGTTGTCCACGACGTTGGCCAGCACCCGTTCGAGCAGGCCCGGGTCGGCGGTCGCCGCCGGGAGGTCCTCCGGCAGGTCGACCAGCACGCGCCGGCCGTCCGGGCCGAGGTCTTCGAGCACCCGGGCGAGCACCTCGTCGACCGCGGTCGGCTGCGGGTGCACCGACATCGCTCCGGCCTGCAGCCGGCTCATGTCCAGCAGGTTGTCGACCAGTCCGGCGAGCCGGTCGAGCGACTCGTCAGCGGTTGCGAGCAGCTCGCCGCGGTCGACGTGGTCCAGCGCGAGGGCATCGCTGCGGAGGCCCGACACCGCGGCCTTGGCGGCGGCCAGCGGTGTGCGCAGGTCGTGGCCGACAGCAGCCAGGAGCGCCGTACGTGTCCGGTCGATCTCGGCCAGGGCGGCCGCCTGGGCCGCCGCACGGCCGAGCCGGGTCCGCTCGAGCACCGCGGCGGCCTGCACCGCGAAGGCCCCGACCACGCGCTGGTCCTCGGGTCGCAGCCGTCCCCCGTGCAGCACCAGTCGCAGGTCGTCTCCGGCGGGCACCACGTGGTCGGCCGCGTCGACCGTGCCCGGTTCGTCACCGGCCACGGGAACCCAGGTGCCGTCGCGCCGCTCGAGCAGCGTCGCCGAGGTCAGTGCGAAGGTCGTGCGGAGCCGGTCCAGCATCCGGCTCAGTGCGTCGCCCTCGTCGAGCGCTCCCGACGCGAGGTCGGCCAGCGTGCCGGACTCGGCTGCGGCCCGCGCCGCCTGCCGGGTACGACGCGCGGCCAGGTCGACGACGGAGCTGACCAGGATCGCCACCGCCAGGAACACCAGCAGGGCAAGAGCGTTGTTGGTGTCACGGATGCTCAACGTGTGCCGGGGAGGCGTGAACCAGTAGTTGAGCAGCGCCGACCCCACGACCGCGGCGACGAGCGCCGGCACCATCCCTCCGACCAGGGCGACGACGACGGTCAGCAGCAGGAAGAGCAGCACGTCGCTGACCAGGTTGAGCGCGCCCTGCAGCGGGAGCAGCAGCAGCGAGAGCACCACGGGAAGCACCACCGACAGCACGAGGCCGGTCACCCTCCGGACCCGACCGAGCGCCTGCTGCCCGGTTCGGGATCCGTCGTTCACGTGACCAGTCTGCCCCTCCGTGCGGAGAGCACGACGGCGCAGCCGACCAGCACGCCGAGCCGGAGGAGGTCGTGCCCGGAGAACGTGAGCAGGCCCTCGGCGTGCTCGGCGAACCCGGTGTACAGCGCCCACGCCGAGACCCCGATCCCGGCGGCCCACGCGGACCCCAGCCCGAGGCTTCCCGCGGCAGCTGCCCCGGCCACGACCACGAAGGCAAGGGACGCCGTCAGCCCGGCCGCACCTGTCACCAGCATCGCGAGGACCAGCAGCAGGTGGGCGAGCCCGAACCGCACGCCGGGCTCGTCGACCATCATCGGTGCAGTGCTGCTCATGGCTCCATGCAAGCGCGGATCGGGGCAGGTGCGGGTCACAGCGGCGTCAGGATCCTGTTAGGGCACGGGATTCCGCGGCCTGCCGGTGCTTGCATCGAAGGGTGAGCACCACCGCGCTTTCGCGCGCCACCGAGAGCACCGTCCCGGCGACCGAGGACGAGGAGCCACGCCACGCCTGGTGGCAGGTGATGTGCCTGACCGGCGTCGACTACTTCTCCACGCTCGGCTACCAGCCGGGCATCGCGGCGCTGGCCGCCGGCGTGCTCTCGCCTATCGCGACCATCGTGCTGGTGGCCGTGACGCTGCTCGGCGCGCTTCCCGTCTACCGCCGGGTGGCGGAGGAGAGCCCGCGTGGCCAGGGCTCGATCGCGATGTTCGAGCGGCTGCTCCCGAAGTGGTCGGGCAAGGTCTTCGTGCTGGTGCTGCTCGGATTCGCGGCCACGGACTTCGTGATCACGATGACGCTGTCTGCCGCCGACGCGTCGGCGCACCTGATCGAGAACCCCAACGTGCCCACGGCGCTCCACGGCCAGCAGCTGCTGGTGACGCTGGTGCTGCTCGCCCTGCTGGGCGGGGTGTTCCTGCGCGGCTTCCGCGAGGCGATCGGGATCGCGGTCGCGCTGGTCGGCGTCTACCTGACGCTCAACGTGGTGGTGATCGGGGTGTCGCTGTGGCAGGTCGCGACCCACCCGTCCGTGGTGCCAGACTGGAGCGCCGCCCTGACCCAGCAGCGCGGTGACCCGCTGATGATGGTCGCGGTCGCGCTGATGGTGTTTCCCCAGTTGGCACTGGGCCTCTCGGGCTTCGAGACCGGCGTCGCGGTGATGCCCCACGTGCGCGGCGACCTGACCGACACCGACCTCCACCCGCGTGGGCGGATCCGCGGCACCAAGCGGCTGCTGACGGTCGCCGCGGTGATCATGAGTCTCTTCCTGATCACCAGCGCGTTCGCGACGACGCTGCTGATCCCCGCGTCGGCGTTCGAGCCCGGTGGCGAGGCGAACGGACGCGCGCTCGCGTTCCTCGCGCACCGGTACCTCGGCAACGCGTTCGGCACCACGTACGACGTGTCGACGATTGCGATCCTCTGGTTCGCCGGCGCCTCGGCGATGGCGGGTCTGCTGAACCTGATCCCGCGCTACCTGCCCCGTTTCGGCATGGCGCCCGAGTGGGCGGGCGCCGTACGACCCCTGGTGCTCGTGCTCACCGGCGCCGCGTTCCTGATCACCTGGATCTTCGACGCCGACGTCGACGCCCAGGGGGGTGCCTACGCGACCGGGGTCCTGGTGCTGATCACCAGCGCCGCGGTCGCGGTGACCCTGGCCGCGCGCAAGGCCGGGCAGCGCCGGCTGACCGTCGCCTTCGGGCTGGTCACCGCCGTCTTCGTGTACACGACCGCCGACAACGTCGTGGAGCGGCCGGACGGCGTGAAGATCGGCGCCTGCTTCATCGCCGCGATCCTCGCCGTGTCGCTGGTCTCGCGACTGCGGCGGGTGTTCGAGCTGCGGGTGACCGAGGTCGAGATGGACGCGACCGCCGAGCGCTTCGTCCGCGACTGCGCCCGGCGCACGATCCGGCTGGTGGCCAACGAGCCCGACGAACGCGACCTCGCGGAGTACGCCGACAAGAGCCGGCAGATCCGGCGCGACCTCGACATGCCGCGCGACGCCGACATCGTCTTCGTCGAGGTCACGGTCACCGACCCGTCGGACTTCGAGGCCCGGCTGGAGGTGCACGGGCACGTGCTGCACGACCAGTACCGCGTGCTCACGGTCGAGTCGTCCTCGGTGCCCAACGCGCTGGCCGCGCTGCTGCTGCACGTCCGCGACCTCACCGGCTGCACGCCGCACGTCTACTTCGAGTGGACCGAGGGGAGCCCGCTGCGCAACTTCGTGAGGTTCCTGCTCCTCGGGGTCGGCGAGGTCGCTCCGACTACGCGTGAGGTGCTGCGCCGCGCGGAGCCGGACCGCTCCCGCCGGCCGCACGTCCATGTCGGGTGACCGACCGGTAACCGCAGGCACGCGCAGGGCAGACTGGCGGCATGACCTGGTTCGACAGCCCGGACGACGCGGCGAAGCGGCTCGGTGACGTCGGCTACCTCGCCGATCCGGCGATCGCGACCGTCGGCTACCTCGCCGGCGTGCTCGGCAAGCCGATGCTGGTCGAGGGTCCGGCGGGTGTCGGCAAGACCGAACTGGCCAAGGCGGTGGCGCGTGCGACGGGCGCCGACCTGGTGCGGCTGCAGTGCTACGAGGGCCTCGACGAGGCGCGGGCGCTGTACGAGTGGAACTACAAGAAGCAGCTGCTCCGGATCCAGGCCGCGTCCGGTGACCAGGCCTGGGCGGAGACCCACGACGACATCTTCACCGATGAGTTCCTGCTGACCCGGCCGCTGCTGACCGCGATCCGTCGCGAGGAGCCGACGGTGCTGCTGATCGACGAGGTGGACAAGACCGACGTCGAGGTGGAGGGGCTACTGCTGGAGGTGCTCAGCGACTTCCAGGTGACGATCCCCGAGCTGGGCACGCTGACGGCGGTACGACGCCCCTACGTCGTCCTCACCTCCAACGCGGCGCGCGAGCTCTCGGAGGCGCTCAAGCGCCGCTGCCTGTACCTGCACCTCGACTACCCCGACGCCGAGCGGGAGAAGGCGATCGTGCTCGGTCAGGTACCCGGACTCGAGGACCGCCTCGCGGACCAGATCGTGGAGATGATCGGCCAGCTCCGCGAGCTGGAGCTCCGCAAGGCGCCGAGCATCGCGGAGTCGATCGACTGGGCGCACACGCTGGTCGCGCTCGACGCGCGTCACCTCGACCCGGCCACGGCGATGCGCACGCTCGGGGTGGTGCTCAAGCACGCGTCCGACCACGAGCGCGCGATCCGCGAGCTCCGGCTGGCGCGGGCGTAGGACTCTCCATGGACAGCGGCGTCCTCGACCGGCACATCGCGTTCGTCGAGGCGCTCCGCGCGGCCGGCCTCCCGGTGTCGCTCGCCGAGGACCTCGACGCCGTGCGCGCCCTCGGCCACCTGTCCCTGCTCGACCGCGCATCCCTCCGCGCGTCGTACGCCGCCACGCTGGTGAAGCGCTCCACCCACCGCTCCGCCTTCGACACCGTGTTCGACCTGTTCTTCCCCGCGCTGCTCGGCGAGGGGATAGTCCGTCACGAAAAGCACCTAGATCCGGCCGAGGATGGTGCCAGACGTGACGGACTATCCGACCTGACCGACGGACCCGATGAGCTGGCGGACTTCCGGGAGCGACTGGGGGACGCGCTGGCGGGGGGCGAGCCGGGGGAGCTGGAGCGGCTGGCGCGGGAGGGGATCGGGCGGTTCGGGCCGATGCGGGGGCGAGCGCCGGGGCTGTCGTCGTGGTCGGCGTACACGACGCTGCACCGGATCGACCCGCAGGCGCTCGTGGACCGGGTGGTGGAGGGGCTGCTGCGCGGCAACCCCGACCCGGACGCCGACGAGCCCGCCGTACGACGCCGCGTGCAGCAACGCGTGGACACCTTCGGCCGCCTGGCCGAGGCCGACGCACGCCGCCGGATCGCGGAGGACAAGGGTCCCGAGCACATGGCGAAGCACGCGGTGCGGCCGCCGATCGAGAACCTCGACTTCCTCAGCGCGCGGCGCAGCGACCTCGACGAGATGCGCCGCCAGATCCATCCGCTGGCTCGTCGGCTGGCGACCCGGCTCACCCGTGAGCACCACGCCCGCCGTCGCGGGCCGCTCGACTTCCGGCGCACCGTGCGTGCGTCGATCTCCACCGGCGGCGTACCGATGGAGACCCGGCACAAGCCGAAGCGTCCCGGCCGCACCGACCTGGTGGTGCTCTGCGACGTCAGCGGCAGCGTCGCCAACTTCGCGCAGTTCACGCTGATGCTGGTGTTCGCGCTGCGCGAGCAGTTCAGCGGCGTGCGGGCGTTCACGTTCGTCGACGACGTGCATGAGGTCACCGACCAGTTCAAGCCCGGCGCCGACCCGGTGGACACGATGCTCGCGCTGGCGCAGAGCGCGCAGCACGCGACACTGTTCGGCCGCACCAGCTACGGCCGTGCGTTCCAGCGCTTCTCCCAGCAGTACGGCGACGCGCTCACCCCCCGCTCGAGCCTGCTGGTGCTCGGCGACGCCCGCTCCAACCACAGCGACCTCGCGCTGCCGACGCTGCGCCGCATGGCGTACGACGCGCGCCACGCCTGGTGGCTCAACCCCGAGCACGTGCGGCACTGGAACACCGGGGACTCCGCCGCCGGGCCGTACGGCGAGCTGGTGCCGATGGTCGAGTGCCGCAACCTGGCCCAGCTCGGCGAGTTCGTCCATCACCTGGCCGGTTGACGACCTAGGCTCGGATCCGTGCCTTCCCCGATCTCCCGACGTCTCCTGTTCGGCGCCGCGAGCGCGCTCGTGGCCAGCGTCCTGGTGGTCGGTCTGCTGGCCGCCACGGCACCGAGGGGACTGCCGGCTGCGCACATGGCGAGCCAGAAGGTGATCATGCTCGAGGCCACGCGCACGTCGACGCGGGCCCTCGAGGTCGGCCGGGCCACCGCCGCGGAGGTGCCGACGCTGGTCGCGGTCGGTGACATCGCCTGCCCGCCCGGCGCCACCGCCACCGCCACCACCTGCAGGCAGGCCACCACGGCGACGTACGCCGCCTCCCTGAACCCGACCTGGGTGCTCGCCCTCGGCGACCTGCAGTACGAGAAGGGCAGTCTCGACGGGTTCCAGCGCTCCTACGACAAGTCGTGGGGCAACCTGAAGTCGATCACCAAGCCGGTGGCGGGCAACCACGAGTACATGACCGCCGGCGCGGCCGGCTACTACAGCTACTTCGGCAAGATCGAGAAGCGCGGCTACTACGTCTTCGAGGTCGGCGGCTGGCGCGTCTACGTGCTCAACTCCAACTGCGACAAGATGGACTGCGGCACCGAGAACTCCTGGTTCAACCAGCAGCTCCGCGACCACCCGGCCGCCTGCACGCTGATGTCGATGCACCACCCGCGCTACTCCTCGGGTCTGGAGCACGGCTCCAGCACCGTGCCGCGCAACCTGTGGCGCACCGCCTACAAGCACGGCGTCGACGTCGCGCTGGCCGGCCACGACCACGACTACGAGCGGTTCCGCCGGATGGATGCCGAGGGCGTCTACCGGGAGAAGGGGATCGTCTCGTTCGTCTCCGGCACCGGTGGCAAGAGCCTCTACCACCTGGGTCGTAAGCGGACGAACTCCCGGTACTTCCAGGCCAAGAACTTCGGCGTCCTCAAGCTGGCGCTCGGCGACGGCACCTGGAGCTGGAACTACACCACCACCGGCGGCACCTCCCTCGACAGCGGCTCGACCAGCTGCGTCTGAGGCCTCATCCCGAGCGGCGGCAGCATGACTTGAACAGGCTGGCGCCGCACGTCCTTCGCTGCGGGTAGGCTTGTGGACTTGCCGTTTCGTGGAGGCATCGCACGTCGAGCGCGAAGGCGCACTTGCAAAGGAGTCTGGGGGGCGTGAACGAGGACACCGCAGCGCGCGAGGTCGCGCGCGAGCAGGAGTTCGTGGACGGCGTCTACCGACAGCTCGTCCGCTCGGCCGCGTCGGCACAGGCGCTGGCCCAGGAAGGCCACTCGCGCGGCCGTCTCGGCCACGAGGGTGGCCTGGTCGAGCGCGACGCGATGGTCTTCCAGGCCGCACGCCGGCTGGCCACGCTCGACGCCGCCCACGAGGGGCTCGTGTTCGGCCGGCTCGACATGCGCCGCGAGGTCGACCCGGGGGCGCGCTACATCGGCCGGATCGGGCTGCGCGACGACAACCGCGACGTGCTGCTGATCGACTGGCGGGCACCTGCCGCCGCGGTGTTCTACCAGGCGACGCACGCCGAGCCGCGGGGCGTCGTACGCCGCCGGATCCTGCGCAGCCTCGGCGAACGGGTCCTGGGCGTCGAGGACGACCTGCTCGACACCGAGGCCGAGACCGACCTCCCGATCGTCGGCGAGGGCGCACTGATGGCCCAGCTCACCCGCGCCCGCGACCGCTCGATGCACTCGATCGTGGCCACCATCCAGGCCGAGCAGGACCAGGCGATCCGCGCACCCGCCAAGGGTGTGGTGGCGATCTCCGGCGGTCCCGGCACCGGCAAGACCGTGGTCGCGCTGCACCGCGCCGCGTTCCTGCTCTACGGCGACCGCCGCCGCTACGAGACCGGCGGCGTGCTCGTGGTCGGCCCCTCCGGCGTCTTCATGCGCTACATCGAGCGGGTGCTGCCCTCGCTCGGCGAGACCGCGGTCGCGCTGCGCTCGCTGGGTGAGGTCGTCGACGGCGTGCGGGCGACCCGTCGTGACGACCCCGCTGTCGCCGAGGTCAAGGGCTCCGGACGGATGGCCGAGGTCCTGCGTCGTACGGCGCGCGAACCCGTGCCCGGCGCACCCACGCAGTTCCGCTACTTCTACCGCGACGACGTCCTCCACCTCGGCCCGCGCGAGCTCACCGCGATCCGCAGACAGCTGCTCTCGCAGGGGCGCCGCAACCGGTCGACCACCCGGGTGGCCTCCACGCTGACCGACGCGCTGTGGCGGCAGGTCCGGGGCGAGCGGGCGCGCGAGCGCACCAAGGAGGACTTCGTCGAGACCCTGCGCGGGGACGACGCGTTCATCGACTTCGCGCGTGCCTGGTGGCCGCTCGTCGACGCCGCGAGCGTGCTCGGCTGGCTGCGTGACCCCGAGCTGCTGGCGCGTGTCTCCGAGGGCCAGCTCGACGACGAGTCGATCCGGCTGGTGTCGAAGGCGTGGGGCGACGACCTCAGCGTCGACGACGTGCCGCTGCTCGACGAGCTGCGCTACCTGATCGGCGACCCGCCGCTGACCAGTGAGGGCGAGCTGGACTTCGACCAGGACGCGCTCACCCACGTCGACGCCACCATGCAGGAGGTGACGACCGCGTCCGAGCGGGAGTACTCCGGCCCGCGTGGCTGGCAGCCGCCGACCAACCGGGTCGAGGACGACCCCTACGCCCACGTGCTCGTCGACGAGGCCCAGGACCTGACCCCGATGCAGTGGCGCATGGTGGGCCGCCGTGGCCGCACGGCGACCTGGACGATCGTCGGCGACCCGGCGCAGTCGTCGTGGGCGGTGCCAGCGGAGTCACAGGCTGCGCGCGCGGAAGCCCTGCGTGAGAAGGAGATCCACTCCTTCCACCTCTCGAAGAACTATCGCAACTCCGCCGAGATCTACGACTTCGCCGCTGCCTACGCCGAGCGTGTCGGTCTCGACGCCGACCTGCCCGAGGCGGTGCGCTCCACCGGTGTCGCACCCGAGGAGCGCGTGGTCAGCGACCTCGAGCAGGGCGTCCGCGACGCGCTCGGCTCCGTCAGCGACACGGTCGAGGGCACGATCGGGATCGTGGCGCCCGTAGCCCGGCAGGCCGAGGTACGTTCCTGGCTCGGATCCTGGCCCGAGCACGAGCGCGACCGCGCCGGTGGCGCCGAGGCGCGCATCCCGGTGCTGACGGGTCTCGACACCAAGGGCCTGGAGTTCGACGCGATCGTCGTCGTGGAGCCGGCGGAGATCGAGGCCGAGTCGCCGACCGGTCGGGCCACGCTCTACGTGGTGCTCACCCGGGCCACGCAGCGGATGGTCACCGTCCGCCGCGGCTGAAGCTAACCGGCCGTCGCGTCCCGTCGTACGGCGGGAGGGACGGGCAGGCTGATGCTGAGCGCGCGCCGACCACCGGGACCGGTGCGCTCCACGAGCGAACCGTCCTGGTGCGACAGCACGAGGTCGGCGCCGGTGCGCCACCAGCGAGGGGTGCCCTCGCGCATCGGCTCCGGGTCGTCGGTCGGCGAGATCTGGCACGAGACCAGCAACCGGTCGACCGGCGTGCCGACCGTCACCCGGATGCTGGTGCCCGGTGACGCGTCGCGCACCAGGTCGACGAGCATCAGGCCGAGCAGCCAGTCCAGCTCCTCGTTGTCGGCCCACGCAACCTGGCGGCCGTCGGTCTCCAGCGGCAGCAGATGGACGTCGTTCTTCTCGGCGAGCTCGTGCAGGTGCGGCCACTGGTTGAGCAGCAGGTGCGCGACGTCGATGGAGGCGAAACGTGGCGTGCGGTGCGGGTCCTCGAAGGCGACCAGGCTGGTCACCTGGTCGAACACGCTCCAGAACGACCCCATCGCGACCTGGGCCGGGTGGTCGTCGGGCACTCCGGACTCGTGCAGGTAGCCGTCGATGGTGGCCACCGGCCCGGTGACCTCGTCGGCGATCGCCGACAGCATCTCGTAGCGGTCGTGCTGCGCCTGCTCCAGCGCCTCACGCGCCAAGACCTCGCGACGCCGTCCCCGGTCGCGGTCGATGGTCCAGCCGAGCTCGCGTCCCATGTCGCGCACGGCGATGCGCTCGGCCGAGCTCCAGGTGTGCGCGCTCGAACGCATCAGCACCAGCTGGCCGGCGGCGTCCTCGTCGGCGGGCAACGGGGTCAGGACCAGGCTCAGCACACCCTCGCTCTCCATCGCGTGCAGCAGCGCGGTCGCCTGTGCGGGCGCGAACAGTCGGTGTCCCTCTGCCAGCATCGCGCGGTCGATCACCAGAGCGTCGCCCAGGCGCAGGCAGTCGCGGGCCAGGGCCGGGCCGTGCGTGCCGAGCGAGGCCATCACCCGGTGCACGTTCGACCGCGACGGACTGCGGCCGGCCACCGCCGGCTCGTCGCTGGGAAAGATGTCCAGCCAGGCGGCGACGGCGCCGAGCTCGATCCGCAGCGTGGACAGGGCACTGTCGAGCGTCTGGTCGAGGTCGAAGCGGCCGTCCGTCGTCTCGACCACGCTGTGCACCATGCCGGCCAGCCAGGTCTGCTCGCGAAGCCGCTCCCGCTGCTGTGCGTAGTTGAGCGCGATGCCCGCCTGCACGGCGTACATCTCCAGGAGCTCGCAGGTCTCGGGTCCCGGCCGCAGCCGGTCGCTCGGCTGGTCGAAGTACATGATCCCCAGCAGCTCGCCGGTGGGTGCGTGCAGCGGTACGGCGAGCTCGTCCTCGGCGTGCCAGGCGTCGGGATGGTCGAGCGGCTCGAAGGTCGGGATCCAGCTGCCACCGCGCTGCACGGTCTCGGCGACCTCGTGCGAGACGAAGCGCAGCAGCCCCCAGTGTTCTCCCATGCCGAGCCGGGACAGCAGCACGTGTGCCGGGTAGTGCTCGCCGGTGAGGGCCTCGAGGTCCTCGTCACCCCCGGCCACCGCGACCAGCCGGAAGTCGCCGTCGGGCTGGAGCACGTTGATCGTCGCTGCCTCGAAGCCGGTCATCTCGACCACGCCGTCGACGATCGCCTGAAGCACGGCGTCGAGGTCCTGCCCGGCGTTGATCCGGGTCATCAGCTCGTGGAGGCGGACGAGTGCCTCGCGGTGGGCGCCCACGGTCGACATACGTTCCCCCTCTCGCCAGCACTGTCGAACGTCTGACTCTGCCAAAGGACGGCGCCAATTCATATGGCGCTTATGGGTCATTTTGTCCAATCTCGGGCAGATGAAACGAGTGTCTGGGCCCGGAGGTCACGTTGGTAGCGTTCGGGCATGACCGAGGGAGCCGGCGTCGAGGCGCGCGCGACGCTGGACCGGCTGCGTGCCCAGCCCGCCTGGGCGGCGATCCGGCTGCGTGACAGCGAGACCGTGACCCTGGTCGGCGGAGCCCTCTCCACCGTCGACCGGCTGGCCGAGGTGCCCCTCGAGTCCGGCGTGCCCGCGCCCGGGCGTCGGTTCGACCGGTTGCTCGCGATCCCGTTCCGCCAGGTGGCCGAGCGTGGCTTCGAGGCCCACGACGACGGCACCCCGCTGGCCGTGGTCGAGATCGAGCAGGAGGACGAGATCCCTCTTGCGGACCTGCTCGCGGCGCTGCCGGACGCACCGGTCGAGTTCGAGGACCGCGGCGGCTTCGAGACCAGCGACGAGGACTACGCCGCGGTGGTCGACCGGATCATCCGCGACGAGATCGGCAACGGCGAGGGCGCCAACCTGGTGGTGGGCCGGCACTACCGCGCCCGGCTGCGCGACTGGGACGTCGACCGTGCGCTCACCGTCTTCCGCCGGCTGCTCGAGCAGGAGCGGGGCGCCTACTGGACGTTCTGCTTCTTCACCGGTGACCGGTTCCTGGTCGGCGCCTCGCCCGAGCGCCACGTCAGCGTGGCCGGCGGCCCCGACCTCGCCGACGTGCGGATGAACCCGATCAGCGGCACCTTCCGGTTGCGGGGACTCGAGCCTGCGGAGCGCAAGGCCGGCCTGCTCGACTTCCTCGCCGACGAGAAGGAGATCTACGAGCTCTTCATGGTCGTCGACGAAGAGCTCAAGATGATGTGCGAGATCTGCCACGAGGGCGGCCAGGTGCTCGGACCCTTCCTGAAGCCGATGACCCACCTGGTGCACACCGAGTACCTGCTCGCAGGCCGCACCCGCTCCGACGTCCGCGACGTGCTGCGCGACACCATGTACGCCGCCACGGTCACCGGGTCGCCGGTCGAGAACGCCTGCCGGCTGATCAAGCAGTACGAGACCGAGGGTCGTGGCTACTACGGCGCGGCGCTCGCCCTGATCGGGCGCGACGACGACGGGCACGCGACCGCCGACAGCCCCATCGTGATCCGCAGCGCCGACGTCTCCGTCGACGGGCACCTGCGGGTGACGGCCGGCGCGACCCTGGTCCGCGACTCCGACCCCGACTACGAGGTGGCGGAGACGCACGCGAAGGCGGGCGGGATCCTCAGCGCCTTCGGGCTGGTGCCGGCCGCGACGGGGGCGCCGGAGAGCATCGCCGAGCTCACCCGTGACGAGGACGTGCTGATCGCGCTGGCCTCGCGCAACCAGCGGTTGTCCCGGTTCTGGCTGACCGACCAGTCCGGTGCCGCCCCGTCGGAGGAGCTCAAGGGCAAGTCCGTGGTCGTGCTCGACGGCGAGGACGACTTCGTCAACATGCTGAGCCACGTCTTCTCCGTGCTCGGCATGAGCACCACCGTCGTACGCCACGAGGACTACGTGCCCGGCGTGCTCGACGGCTCCGTCCACGGCTGGGACCTGGTCGTGGTCGGACCCGGACCGGGGGATCCGCGCGACGGGAGCCAGCCCAAGATCGCGGCGTACCGCCACGCGCTCGACGCCCTGCTGGAGAGCGAGCGGCCGTTCCTCGCGGTGTGCCTCGGCCACCAGGTGCTGTGCGAAAGGCTCGGGATTCCCCTTGCCTACAAGGACATCGTCTTCCAGGGCACCCAGTCGCCGGTGGACCTGTTCGGCCGCCACGAGCGGGTCGGCTTCTACAACACGTTCGTCGCGCGCAGCGACGGTCCGCTCCCGGACGGGGTCCGCGTCGCCGCCGACCCGGAGACCGGGGACGTGCACCTGCTGGCCGGGCCGCACTACCGTGGCATCCAGTTCCACGCCGAGTCGATCCTGACCGAGCAGGGGTTCGACCTGCTGCGCGACCTCCTGCTCGACCTGCTCGCCTGATCTGGTGGTCGAGCCTGTCGAGCCCCGCGTCCTGGTGGTAGACCATTACGACTCCTACACCTGGAACCTGGTCCATCTCGTCGCATCGGTGACCGGTGAGCTGCCCGACGTCGTCGAGCACGACCAGGTCGCCGCCGACGTCGTCGCCGGCTACACGCACGTCGTGCTGTCGCCCGGGCCCGGCCATCCCGACGACGAGCGGTTCTTCTCGGTGGGCCGCGAGATCCTGCGCAGCGCGACGGTGCCGGTGCTCGGCGTCTGCCTCGGCATGCAGGGCCTGGTCACGGCGTACGGCGGGCAGGTGCAGCGGGTGCACCCGGCCCACGGCGAGATCGCGGTCGTCAACCACGACCGGCAAGGTCTGTTCGCGGGTGTGCCCGACCCGTTCCGGGCGGTGCGCTACCACTCGCTGGCCGCTGTCCGGCTCCCCGACTGCCTTGTGCAGACGGCCGTCGACGAGGTCAGCGGAGCCGCGATGGCCGTTGCCCACAAGGAGAAACCACAGGTCGGGGTGCAGTTCCACCCCGAGTCGATCCTGTCGGAGCACGGCGCCGACCTGGTCCGGAACTTCCTCACATGATCACCCCACCAGGCCGCTCGCTGCGTTCACGCCCCGGCAGGGACCCCGAGAAGCCGTGAAGCCACGGCGGATGTTCTGGCTGGACGGTGGCGGGGCCCGCGACTGGTCCGGCCGCCGGTCGATCGTCGGGCTGCTCCACGACGACGACGTCTCGCTGACCTTCGACGCCGGTGCTCGCGAGGTGCGGCGGCACCGCAACGGCGCCAGCGAGGTGGTCGGCGAGGACGTGTTCGAGGTGTTGTCCGCGGAGGTGGCTCGCGACGCCGGCGACCCCGACGTGCACTGGGTCGGCTACCTGGGCTACGCCTGCCGGACCGACCTCCCCGGCCGTCCGTCGGCCGACGTGCCCGACGCGGTGTGGATGCGGGTGCGCTCGCCGCGGTTCGTGGACCACCCCGCTCCGGGTCGAGTGCCTGAGTGGTCGCCGGGGCAGCCCGTCCAGCACTCGACCCCGTCAGCGCCCGCGGACTACGTGGCCGGGTTCCGGCGCGTGCAGGAGCACCTGCACGCAGGCAACTCCTACGAGGTCAACCTGACCTACCGGGAGTCGATCACCTCCGGCGTCGACCCGGAGACGGCGTACCTGCGGCTGCGCGCGGCCAACCCGGCGCCGTACGCCGGCTACCTGCGGCACCACGTCGACGGCCGTGACGTCCACCTGCTCAGCTCGTCGCCCGAGCGCTACGCGACCATCGACCGCGAACGCCGCCTGGTCGCGCGCCCGATCAAGGGCACCACCCCGCGCGGCACGACGCCGGAGGAGGACGAGTGGCTGCGGCTGCACCTCGCCTCGGACCCCAAGCTGCGCGCGGAGAACCTGATGATCACCGACCTGCTGCGCAACGACCTGTCGATGGTGTGCGAGCCGGGCACCGTCGAGGTGCCGGGGCTGATGGAGGTCGAGTCCTACGCCACCGTCCACCAGCTGGTGACCACCGTCCAGGGGCGGCTGCGCGACGACGTGTCCACGGTGGCCGCGCTCCGTGCCCTGTTCCCGGCCGGCTCGATGACCGGTGCGCCGAAGCGGATGACGATGGAGGTCATCGACGAGGTCGAGGCGACGCCGCGCGGAGTGTACGCCGGCGCGTTCGGCTGGGTCTCGGGCGACGGCAGGGCCGACCTCGGGGTGGTCATCCGTTCGCTGGTCGCCGCACCGGACGGGGACGCCTGGCGCTACACGCTCGGCACCGGCGGCGGGATCACGGTGCGCTCGGAGCCGGCCGAGGAGTGGGCCGAGACGCTCTGGAAGTCCGAGCGACTCACGGCCGTGCTCGCTCCGGACTGGTAGCCGGAGACGAGCCGAGGCCCGGCGGCCCTCTCGGGTGGGCAGCCGGGCCTCGGGGGCAAGGTGCGGTCTAGGAGGTGCTGCTGTTCTCGTCACTGCCGAGGGCGGAGGTCACCGTCTGGGTCCTGCCGTCGCGGATCAGGGTGATCGTCACCTTGTCGTCGGGGCGGTGCCCGCGGATCGTCGCGACCAGCGAGTCGGAGCCGTCGATCAGCTGCTTGTCGACCTTGGTGATCACGTCGCCGACCCGGATCCCGGAGTCGTCCGCCGCGCCACCCTTCTCGATCGTCTTGACCAGCGCGCCGGTGGCGCTGCTGTCCTTGGTCGTGTTGTCGGAGACCGACACCCCGAGACGGGCGTGGGTCGGCGTCTGGCCGTCGCGGAGCTGGTTGACGATCGGCAGCACCTCGTCCATCGGGATCGCGAACCCGAGGCCGATCGACCCGCCCTGCTCGGTCGAGCTGCTGCTGCTGGACCGGATCGAGGAGTTGATGCCGATCACCTGGCCGTCCAGGTTGGCCAGCGGGCCACCGGAGTTGCCGGGGTTGATCGCGGCGTCGGTCTGGATCGCCGGGTACGTGGTGGACTGGTCGGCCTGCGGGCTCGGGGCCTGCTGGGCGAACGGGTCCTGGGACTGCTGCCCGTCGGAGGAGGCGACGGAGACGGCGCGGTCGAGCGCGCTGACGATGCCGCTCGTGACGGTGGCGCCGAGCCCGAACGGCGAGCCGATCGCGACCACGCCCTCGCCGACCTTGAGGTCGGAGGACTTGCCGATGTCGGCGGCCGTGAGGCCCTTCACGCCCTCGGCCTTGACCACGGCGAGGTCGGTCACCGGGTCGGTGCCGACCACCTTCGCCTTGGCGCTGGTGCCGTCGCTGAAGCTGACCGAGATCGTGCCGCCGTCACCGGCCACGGCGACCACGTGGTTGTTGGTGAGGATGGTGCCGTCGGAGGTCAGGATGATGCCCGAGCCGGTGCCCGCCTCGTTCTGTCCGGTCACGTTGAGCTGGACCACGGACGGCAACACCTTGGTGGCGACGCCCTCGATCACGCCGCTCGAGGTCGCGTTGCTCGTGGACGAGGCGTTGGTGCGCGGGCTCGCGGAGATGTCACCGTTGCCGCCGGACTGCGTGTCGGGCTTGAAGGCGTCGTACGCCGCAGCCCCTCCGACCCCGGCCACGCCACCCACGACGAGGGCACCCGCGAGGACCGCCGCCGGCAGAACTCCCCTGCGGCGCCGCGTCACGGGTGCGTCGGACGCGGCGCCGGTCAGCGGCGGCAGGATGCGGGTGGCCTCGCCGTGGTTGGGCGCGGCCGGGGGCGTCGAGGGCTGGTCGGTCGACCCACCCGTGTCCGCGGACTCGTCGCGGGAGAGGTCGCGATCCGGGAACGGGTGCCACTCGTTGTTCATGAGGGCGACTCTGCCCGGTGAACCTGAGCGTCCGCTTAGAGGGCGCTACGAGCGTCCAAAGACTGCGCTGTGCCTTCCGGCGGGGTGCTCGCGCCCGGGACGGTGAACCAGAACGCGGCGCCCCCACCGGGTGCGGAACCCGCACGCACCTCGCCCCCGTGGCGTTCGGCGACCGCGCGCACGATGGACAGACCGAGGCCCGAGCCGGGCATCGAGCGGGACTCGGTGGAGCGGTAGAAGCGCTCGAAGACGTGCGGCAGGTCGGGCTCCGCGATCCCGCCACCCTGGTCGCTGACCTGCAGGACGCCGTCGACCAGGTGGGCCGTGACGGTCCCGCCGGACGGGCTCCACTTCGCGGCGTTGTCGAGCAGGTTGGTGACCGCGCGCTCCAGGGAGGTCGCGTCGCCGGTGACCCACCAGGGGTCGGCGCGAACGTCGAAGGTCAGGTCGGGTGCGCGGCGTCGTACCCGCGTGACGGCCTGCTCGACAACCGCGCTCAGCTCGACGGTCTCCGGAGCGGAGGCGCCCGGGTCCTCGCGGGCGAGCTCGACCAGGTCGCCGATCAGGGTGGTCATCTCCGCGATCTGGGCCTGGACGTCGGCCAGCAGGTCCGCGCGCGACTCCGGGGTGAGCCGGGTCGAGCCGCCGGCCTGGGCGAGCAGGTCGAGGTTCGTGCGCAGCGAGGTCAGCGGGGTGCGCAGCTCGTGCCCGGCGTCGGCGACCAGCTGGCGCTGCCGGTCGCGGGAGGCGGCCAGTGAGGAGAGCATCGCGTTGAACGCCGTGGCCAGCCGGGCGATCTCGTCGTTGCCCTCGACGGGGATCGGGTCGAGCCGCTCGGTGCGGGCGATGTCCTCGGCGGCGCGGGTCAGCCGGCGCACCGGGCGCAGGCCGTTGCGGGCCACGCCCCAGCCGGCCAGGGCAGCGGCGATCACGCCGGCCAGGCCGAAGAACAGAGCCACCAGTCCGAGCCGGCTGAGCATCCGGTCGGTGGGCTCCAGCGACTGCGCCAGGACCAGGGCGACGCCGTGGTCGTCGGCGGGCACGGCCACCATCCGGAACCGTTGTCCACCGGCGGTGATGGTGCGCGCGGAGTACGACGAGTCGCCGCGCGCGACGTGAAACTCCGCGGCACCGACCCGCATCTGGTTCGTGCGGTCAGCACTGTAGGCGTGTCCGGCGTCGGCGTCGACGAAGATGATCCGGACGTCGGCGGCACCGAAGACCTGCGAGGGGTAACGCTGCTGGCTCAGCGCCTTGAGCGCGTCGAACTTCGCGGCCGCGGTGGCTCGCTCACGCAGGGAGTCGTCGAGGGCGCTCATCGACTGCGTGCGCACCGTGAGGTACGCCGCCATGGACACCGCCGTGACCGCGACACCGACCGCCATCGTGGTCAGCAGGGTGACCCGGCTGGCCAGCGAGCGTCGGTAGTGCGGCCGCCACCAGGCGCCCATCAGCCCGGCTGGTCGCGCAGGACGTAGCCGACGCCGCGGACCGTGTGCAGCAGCCGGCGCTCGCCCTCGGCCTCGAGCTTGCGCCGCACGTAGCCGACGTAGACCTCGAGGCTGTTGGCGGTCGTCGGGAAGTCGAAGCCCCAGACCTCCTCGAGGATGAACGAGCGGTCGAGCACGCGTCTGGGTCGGCGCAGGAACAGCTCGAGCAGGCTGAACTCGGTGCGGGTCAGCTCGATCGACCGGGCGCCGCGGCGGACCTCACGGGTGGCGAGGTCCATGCTCAGGTCGGCGAAGACCAGCTTCTCGTCGGGGTCGTCCTGGTCGCTGGCCAGGCTGCGTCGCAGCAGCGCTCGCAACCGCGCGAGCAGCTCCTCGAGGGCGAACGGCTTGGTCAGGTAGTCGTCGGCCCCGGCGTCGAGCCCGTCCACCCGGTCACCGACCGCGTCGCGGGCCGTGAGCACCAGGATCGGCACGTCGTTGCCGACGCCGCGCAGTGCGCGCGTGGCCTCGATGCCGTCGAGCCGCGGCATCATCACGTCCATCACGACCGCGTCGGGCCGCACGCTGCTGATCCCGGCCAGCGCCTCGGCGCCGTCACCGGCGAGGGAGACCTGGTAGCCGTTGAACTCCAGCGACCGGCGCAGCGACTCGCGCACCGCGCGGTCGTCGTCGACGACGAGCACGTGCGGGCGTGGTCCGGACGGGGGTTCCGTCTCGGGCGCTGCCTCGGGATTCACGAGCCAAGCCTGCCACGGGGACCTGAGCCCTGACTGAGAGCAGACCCACGGCCGAGCCGAGGATCCGGGACTAGTCGGTCGACGATCGCTGCTGTCCGACGACCGCGATCGCGGTCATCAGCACGCCGGCGATGACCATCAGGATCGCGGTCCAGGCGACGACGGGGTCGACGGAGAGGCCCTGCTCGCTGGCCTGGTGCCGCCAGAGCATCTCCGCGACCAGGGCGAGCGGTGCGGAGATCCGGGCGCAGAGACCGAAGGCACTGTTGCTGCGGGAGACGGAGCCGAGCAGCCCGAGCATCGGACCGACCACGAGCCCACCGACGATCCAGGCGCGGGTCTCGGTGCCGAACAGGTCGAGGTTCAAGGACGCATCGGTCTTGCCGGCCATCCACAGTGACCACGCGGCGAGACCGCTGGCGAGGGCGAGGGTGCCACCGAAGGCGGACCAGGGCTGACGGGCGACCAGCCAGCCGCCGATCACCGCGACGAGCGCCCAGACCGCCACCGTGTCGGTGACGACGTCGAGGGCGCGCATGAAGATGTCCGGGTCTGTCGTGGCCGCGGTGTCGGCTGCACCCGCGGCCAAGCCCAGCCCGGCGCCCAGCAGGAGAGCGAGCAACCAACGCATGGTGAAACGGTAGGACCGCCGGCGGACCCTGTCTTGAAATCGGACGAACCGGGCATGGCGGTCTAGCAGTGGTGCCGGCGGGGCGTCACAGGTAGTGCCGTGCTGCGGTGCCCGCGCGGGCGCCGTACGACGCGCCGAAGAGGCAGGTGTGGACCAGCAACGGGTACAGCTGGTGCAGCGGCACCCGGTCCTCCCAGCCGTCGGCCAGCGGCGTCTCCGCCTGGTAGGACTCGAGCGCGCGCTGGAGCTGGGGGAGCCCGAACAGGGACAGCATCGCCAGGTCGGTCTCGCGGTGACCGCCGTGCGCGGAGGGGTCGATCACGTGCGTCTCGCCCTCGCGGGCCCAGATCACGTTGCCGTTCCACAGGTCGCCGTGCAGCCGGGCGGGGGACTCGGCCGGCCCGGCGACCTCGGTGATCCGGCGGACGACGCGCTCGACGTCGGCGGCGTCGGTGGCGCCGATCTGGCCGCGGTCGACGGCCAGCTTGAGGTAGGGGAGCACCCGTCGGGTGGCGTAGAACTCCGGCCAGGTGGGCGCGGCGCCGTTGCGCAGCGGCAGCACCCCGATGAAGCCGTCCTCGGCCGAGCCGAAGGCGGGTGCCCCGGACGCGTGCAGCCGGGCCAGGGAACGGCCGAAGTTGACGGCGTTCTCCGGGGTCGGTCGGCCGGGCTCGACCCAGGCCAGGATCAGGCACTCGGCGTCGTACGCGAGCACCTCCGGCACCGCGACGGTCCCGGACTCCGCGAGCCAGGTCAGGCCGGCGGCCTCGGACTCGAAGAAGCCGGTGGGCGGGTGCGGGCGCGTCTTGACCACCGCGGTCCGCCCGTCGGAGAGGCGCAGCCGGGTCGCCGTGCAGACGTCTCCGCCGGCAACGGGGTTGGTCGAGACCACCGGCGTACCGAGCAGTCGCTCGGCCCGTAGGGCGATCGTCGGCATCGTGGCCACGACGGTCAGTCTGGCCAAGCCGCCCGGCATTGGCCAGCGCGGGGTCCCGAACCTCAGCGTCCGAGGAACGCCAGCAGGGCCTCGGCGGGGTCGCCGGAGACGCTGCTGTGGGCAGGTCCGAACCGGTTCTCGCGGTCACGATCGGACACCAGGTCGACGGCGACGTCCAGCAGTGCGTCGGCCAGCGAGGCCGGGATCGGGTGGTCGAGACCGCAGGCCTGCGCGACGTCCCAGCCGTGCACGGTGATCTCGAGTGCGCCGGCGCGGGCGAGCACGCCGGCGTCGAGCAGCGCGCCGCCGACCGCAACCGGCTCGTCGCCGTGCTGGGCGCTCCAGGCGCCGAGAGCCGAGCAGGCGCGCAGCCGCAGGCTCTCGACCAGCCGGTGTGCCTCCGGCTGGCTGGCCAGCGGTCGCAGGTCGACGGCGCCGAGGTCACCGGCCTCGGTGAACGCGGCCAGCCCGTCGTCCATGTGCTCCAGCAGCATCCGCAGGTCCCAGCCGGAGCAGGAGGTCGGGGAGTCGAGCAGGTCGGCGCGGACGCCGGACAGCGCGATCCGGGTGTAGTCGATGGCCCGCTCCAGCAGGGCCACCGCCTGCATCGTGGGGGCGGGGGTGGTCGGCACGGCTCAGCCCGTGACGGCGTACGACGCCGGCAGCCGCGCGGGCAGCCCGAACGTCTCGAAGAGCGCGTCATCGAAGAACGCGGCCACGTGGGTGACCATGCCGTCCTCGATCGTCAGCACCTGCAGGTGGAACGGCGTGAACGTGCCGTCGAGCTGACGCATGTACAGCCCGAACGCGGGCTGGCCGTTGGCCGTCGTCTCGAGCATCGGCATGTCGTGCGTGCCGCCGGGGCACTGCGAGCTGATCAGGCGCCCGATGTTCTCGTTGCCGACGTACCAGCCGGTGAACGGCGGCATCTCCCACACCGCGTCGGCCTTGAGCAACGAGACGATCGTGGTCACGTCCTTCTCCCAGAACGCCTCGACGTAGCGGTCGAGGAGGGCCCGGCGGTCGTCCTCGAGGTCGTCCTCGACGGTGTCGGCGGTCAGCCCGGCAGCGGCGAGCTGGGCGTGCGCGCGCTGGAGGGCGCTGTTGACCGCGACCGTCGTGGTGTCCAGCGCCTCGGCGACCTCACTGGCCTGCCAGCGCAGCACGTCACGCAGGATCAGGACGGCGCGCTGACGGGGGGGCAGGTGCTGGAGGGCGGCCACGAACGCGAGCCGGATGCTGTCGCGGGCCGCGACGACGGTCGACGGGTCGGCGCCGGAGTCGGCGTCGACCATGCTGTCGGGGATCGGCTGGAGCCAGGGGACCTCGCTCGCCTCGATCAGCTCGTCGCCGGCCTGGGCGTCGGGCGAGCCGAGCCCGGTCGGGAGCGGCCGCCGCTGCTTGCCCTCGAGGTTGGTCAGGCAGACGTTGGTGGCGATCCGGTGCAGCCAGGTGCGGACCGACGAGCGCCCCTCGAAGGAGTGGTAGGCCTTCCAGGCGCGCAGATAGGTCTCCTGAACCATGTCCTCGGCCTCGTAGACGGACCCGGTCATCCGGTAGCAGTGCGCGACGAGCTCGCGGCGGTAGCGCTGGGCCACGTCGTCGAAGTCCTCGGTCGTGTCGCTGGCGCGCGTCTGCGTCATCCCGTGTCTCCTGCCCTCGTGCCCCACCCTAGGCGGGGTCTCAGGTGTTGTGACCCGGCCTCGCGAGAAAACTCATCGGCCTCCGGCGACGTTTCCGAGACGCCGATGAGTTCGCACGCCGTACCGGGTCAGTACCTGTGACCGGCCGCCAGTGGAGAGGAGTCCGGATGTCCCGGATGCTGTTCGTCAACCTGCCCGTGCGCGACCTGGGGGCGTCGATCGCGTTCTTCAGCGGGCTCGGGTTCGCGTTCAACCCGGCCTTCACCGACCGCAACGCGACCTGCATGGTGATCAGCGACCAGGCGTGCGTGATGCTGCTGCAGCGCGACTTCTTCGAGAGCTTCCACCGGCGCGGCACGGCGCAGCCAGGAGACCCGCTCGAGGTGCTCACCGCCGTGTCCGCCGCCAACCGGGAGGACGTGGACGACCTCTGCGACCGCGCGCTCGCGGCGGGTGCGACGCCGGCCAGCGAGCCGGACGACCAGGGCTTCATGTACGGCCGCAGCTTCGTCGACCTCGACGGTCACGTCTGGGAAGTGATGTGGATGGACCCGGTGGCCGCCGCTGCCGGCTAGCTTTCGGCGATCGCTCAGCGGAGCAGCGCCTCGAGCTCGGCGACCAGCGCGATCGACGTGCGCTCCACCATCTGCAGCACCCGGCTGAAGCCGTCCGGTCCGCCGTAGTACGGATCTGGCACCTCGCCGGTGCCGACCGGGTCGAAGTCACGGAAGAGCCTGACCGAACCGGTGCCGATCGCCCGGACGTCGGCCAGGTTGTCCTCGTCCATCACCAGCAGCAGGTCGCGCCCGAACCAGCCGGCGTCGAACTGCTGTGCGCGGTGGCTGCTCGGGTCGTAGTCGTGCGCGAGGAGGGTGGCGGCGGCCCGGGTGTCCATCGGCTGCCCGACGTGCCAGCCGCCGGTGCCGGAGCTGCTGACGTCGACGGCGGAGGCGAGCCCGGCGCGGTCGACCAGCTCGTTGAGCACCACGTCGGCCATCGGCGATCGGCAGATGTTGCCGAGGCAGACCAGGCCGATCCGGTACGGCGCGCCGGCGGGCGCCGGGAGCTCGGGTGCCACGCTCAGTCGCTGTCGGGCAGGACCGCGCCGACGACCGCCGAGACGATCGAGATCACGATCGCCCCGCCCACCGCGGTCCAGAAGCCGTCCACCACGAAGCCCAGTCCGACCCCGTCCGCGATCGCGCCGGTGAGCAGCAGCATCAGGGCGTTGATCACCAGCAGGAACAGGCCGAGCGTGAGGATGATGAACGGCAGCGACAGCAGCTTGACCACCGGCTTCACGAACGACGTGATCGCACCGAAGATGGCGCCGACGATCACCAGGGTCAGGATCCGGTCGTTGCGGTTGTCACCGGTGACCGCGATCCCGTCGAAGAGCCAGGCCGCGGCGGCGAGCGCGAGCACGTTGACGACGATCCAGACCAGGAAGCGCATGCCGTCAGCGTAGTGCGACCGTGGGCTCAGCCGGTGACGCGCGAGTCCGTCAGGGCAGCGTGGAGTGTCGCCTTGCCGGCGGCGTAGCGACTGCGCGCGGTTGACGCGTTGACCCCGAGGATCTCTGCGGCTCCGGCCACGCTGAACCCCTCCCAGTGCACGAGCATGACCAGGTCGCGCTGGGTCGTCGGCAGGCGCCGCACCGCGTCACGCACGGCGTGCGCCTCCCCGGCGTCGGCAGCGGGTGGCTCGGTGACGAGGTGGCGCCGGAGCCGTTCGACGAGCGCGCCGCGGCGTGAGGACGAACGCCGGTGGTTGGAGAGCACGTGGGCGGCGACCCCGAACAGCCACATCCGCCGCCGCTCGGCGTCGTCGGGCAACCGGTCGACCCGGCGCCACGCCACCAGCAGCGTCTCGCCGAGCAGGTCGGCGGCGTCCTCGCGGCTGGGCACCCGGCGCTCGAAGTAGGCGAGCAGGTCGGGCGAGCAGTCGCGCAGCGTCGCGCGGATGTCGGCGCGGGAGGGCGCGCTCACTGCGCACCGCCGGCACAGGACTGCATCGTCGACACGCTCACGCTGGTGGGCAGGCCGCGGCCGGCGAGGTGCCGGTCGAGCCGCTGCTGGAGGGCGTGGAGGACCGCGAACGTCTCCCGCTCCTCGGGCCCTGCGTCCGACATCTGCGCGGTGGCGGGGACGTCGTCGAGCGCGGCCGCGAGGTCGATCGTGGAGAAGTCGAAGTCGCGCACGAACTGTGTGGCCTCGGAGACGGCAACCGCCAGCCGGGGCTCGCTCACCGGGTGCGCGGAGTCACGGACCGGCTTCACGCCGTACGTCACGTCGCACCGCGCGCCGGACGACACGGTCTGGCTGTGGGTGGCAACCGGGGACTCGTACCAGGGAGCCCAGCGGGGTGCGGGCAGGACGCCGGCGGCGCTGGCGCCGACGCCGATCCCGGACAGGGCCACGACGGCCGCGCCGGCGACGGCGACCCGCGATCGCAGGCCGCGCCGGGGGCGCGCGGTGGTCTCGGTCTCGGCGACGAGGGCGGCGAGCTCACGGGTCAGCTCCGGCCCGCGTCGTGCGACAGGCGGGGCGGAGGCGTCGAGCAGGGAGTCGAGCGAGGGGTCCATGGTGAGCTCCTTGGCGTAGTGATGCCGGCGACCCCTACCTGTCCGGATTGCCGCCCAGTGTCCAGCCGGAGCTCATCCGGACGCGCAGGACACGCCCGTCAGAGGTCCAGCCCGAGCGCTCCGAGCATCGACCGCTCGGCGCCCTCGAGGTGGTGCGTCAGCTCGGCCGCGGCCTCCTCGGTGCGGCCCTCGTCGAGCAGCCGGACCAGGTCGCCGTGAGAGTGCACCTGGTCGCGGGCGTTGCGTCGGCTGCGGTCGACCGTGGCCAGGGCGAGCCGGATCTCTGCGTTGAGTGCCGCAGCCATCGCGACCAGCCGGTCGGACCCGGTGAGCCCGACGAAGGAGAGGTGGATCGCGAGGTGCGCCTCGTTGAGCTCACCGTTGGTCGGCTCGCCCTCGACCAGCTCGGAGAAGGCGGCCAGCGCCGCGCGTACCTGAGCTCGCAGGTCCTCGTCGGCGTCGGGCCAGCGCCACACCCCGGCGACCTCGAGCACGGTGCGGGCGCGGGACACGTCCTGGATCGCGTGCGGGTCGGTGGTGCGGACCGCGGTGCCCTTGTTGGGGACCCGGACCGCGAGCCCCTCGCCGACCAGCATCCCGAGCGCCTCGCGCACGGTGGACCGGGAGACGCCGAGCGACTCCGCGAGCGCGACCTCGCGCAGCGGCGTGCCCGGTTGGAGCTCGCCGTCGAACAGGGCCCGTCGTACCTCCGAGTGCACGCGGTCGACCGTCGTCTCGTGCTCCACGTTGAGGGTGCCGAACGTCATACCCCGATTGTCCGACAGGAACTTGCATCCGCGCACCCACGTCCGGCTACACTCTAATTGTCCGACAATCGGGCAATCAGACGATCGAGACGTACGGAGGTGTGTGATGGGTGAGCCGCTGCAGTGGGGTTCCCGGTACCTGATGGTGGAGCCGGAGCATTTCCGGGTCGACTACGCGATCAACCCGTTCATGCACCTCGACGACCAGCCCGACCGGGTCCGCACCCGGGAGCAGTGGCAGGCGATCGTGTCCGCGGTCGTGGCCGCCGGCGGCACTGTCGAGTCGCTGGTCCAGCGTGCGGACGCGCCGGACATGGTCTACGCGATGAACCTCGGCCTGCCCGTCGCGTCGGCGTACGGCGACCGCGTGGTGCTCTCCCACATGCGCTATCCCGAGCGCCGGATGGAGACGGCGACCGCCGAGACCTGGTTCGCTGACCACGGCTTCGAGCCGACGGTGGTCGGCGCCGAGGGCGTGGGCGCCCACCTCGAGGCCGGCGACGCGTTCGCCTGGCGTGGCGACCTGGTCGTCGGCTACGGCCCGCGGACCGAGGAGCTCGCGCTCAAGCACCTCGCGACCGAGCTCGACGTGCGGGTGCAGGGAGTGCGGATCACGCACCCGGGGATGTACCACCTCGACCTCGGCTTCTGCCCGCTCGACTCCGCGCACGCGATGGTGTGCCCGTCCGCGTTCGACGACGCATCGGCCCGCGCCCTGCTGGCGCTGGTGCCCGAGCCGCTGGTGCTCTCCGAGGAGGAGGCGCTGACGTTCTGCGCGAACTCGATCGTGGTCGGCCGCACCGTCGTGATGCCGGCCTGTCCGCCGCGGGTGCGCGCGGTCCTCGAGGACTGGGGCTTCGAGGTCGTGCTCGTCGACGTCAGCGAGTTCCTCAAGGGTGGCGGGGCGATCCGCTGCCTGACCAACCCCCTCGACGTACGCCTCGGCCGGGACCTGGTGTCCGTGCCGGGTGGACGGGTCGTGCTGGCGTAGGGAGGCGCGGAACTCCCCAGGCATCGAGGGAACCTGTCGCTTCCAGGGCAGGGACGCCGCTGGAGGCGCAGGAGAGCCTCGACACCTGGGGAGTTCTCGCTACGGCGTCACCTTGAAGGATCTGGTCAGCTGCGCCGTCGAGCTGTCACCGGCGAACAGGTCGATCACGCCCGGCTCCACCACGAACTTCCCGCGGTTGTCGTAGAACCCGACGTCGCTGCGGTCGACCGTGAAGCCGACGGTCTTCGTCTGCCCGGGGTTGAGCGTGACCCGCTCGAACCCGCGCAGCCGACGGACCGGCTGCGAGATGCTCGCCACCGGGTCGTGCAGGTAGAGCTGCACGACGTCGTCGCCCTTCCGGGTGCCGGTGTTGGTCACCCTGACCGTCACGTGCACGGCTCCCCGCGGGCCCATCGTCCTACTGTCCAGCGCCAGGCCGTGCACGCTGAACGTCGTGTAGCTGAGGCCGAACCCGAACGGGTACAGCGGGTCGCACGTCCGCAGGTCGCGGTAGCGCGAGTTGTACTTCTGCGTCACGTCGCATGGACGTCCGGTCGGCTCGTGGTTGTAGTAGATCGGCACCTGGCCGAGCCGCTGCGGGAACGAGACCGGCAGCTTGCCTCCGGGGTTGACCTTGCCGAAGACGACGTCCGCGACCGCGTTGCCGCCCTCGATGCCCGGGAACCAGGCCTCCAGGACGGCGGGCGCAGCGGCAGCGACGGGGGAGAGGGTCAGCGGCCGGCCGTTGAACAGCACCACCACGAACGGCTTGCCCGTCGCCTTCACCGCGTCGATCACCTTCTGGCCCTCGCCCGGCAGGTCGATCTGCGAGCGCGCAGCGGCCTCGGCACTCATCTCGCGGGTCTCGCCGATGGCAACGACCACCTGGTCGGCGTTGTTGGCCGCGTTGGTGATCGCCGCCTTCCTGACGTCGAAGCAGGCGTCGGAGTCCTCCGCCTGCGGCGGCTCGTTGTTGTTGTGCGAGCAGCCCGCCGTGTACGTCGCACCCGGCGACTGCGCCTTGATCCCGGTGAACACGCTGACCGCGTCGCCGTCTACCCCGCGCCCCCACCAGGGGCCGAGCATGTCGTGCTGGTCATCACCGAGCGGGCCGATGACGGCGGTCTTCTTCGTCGGGTCGAGCGGCAGCGTGGCGCCCTCGTTCTGCAGCAGCACCATCGACTTGCCGGCTGCGTCACGAGCCGCCGCGCGGTCGTCGGCCGTCACGAAGCTGGCCTCGTCGGTGGCCTTGCTCTGGTCGGCGTACGGGTGCTCGAACAGGCCGGCCCGGAACTTGACCCGCAGGATCCGGCGGACCGCGTCGTTGAGCCGGCTGATGCTGATCCGGCCCTCGGAGAGAAGCCGCGAGCCGTAGTCACGGATGTTGGTGCTCACCATCTCCGAGTCGGTGCCCGCCATCAGCGCGTCGGCGCCGGCCTCGGGTCCGTCGGCGGCGGTGCCGTGTCCGCAGGGACCCTCGTTGGGGGTCCTGGCCGGGCAGGCGCGGGTCTCGGCGACCGCGGTGTAGTCGCTCTCGATGAAGCCGTCGAAGCCCCACTCCTTCTTCAGGATGTCGGTCTCGGTGTACTTGTTCGCACAGCCGGGCACACCGTTGATCGAGTTGAACGAGCACATCACCGTGTCGGCGCCCGCGTCGATCGCCGCCTTGAACGGCGGCAGGTACAGGTTGCGCAACCGCTGCTCCGACATGTCGGTCGTGTTGTAGTCACGACCGCCCTCCGGCTGGCCGTAGGCGACGTAGTGCTTGACGCTGGTCACCGCCTTGTCCTTGGCGGAGTAGTCGTCACCCTGCGCGCCCTCGACCCGGGCGGCCGCAAAGACCGAGCCCACGTAGGGGTCCTCGCCGTTGCCCTCGACGATCCGGCCCCACCGGGGCTCGTGCGAGACGTCGACCATCGGGCTGTAGATCTGCTTGAGACCGATCGTGGTCGACTCCCGGGCGCCGATCACGGAGTCCTCGCGGGCGACGTCCGGGTCGAACGAGCTGGCGGCCGCCAGCGGCACCGGGAAGATCGTCCGGTAGCCGTGGATGGTGTCGTAGGCGAACAGGATCGGGATGCCGAGGCGGGACTGCTCGACGGCGATGTGCTGGAGCTGGTCGATCCGCGTCGGGTCGGTCAGGCTGAACACACCACCGACACCCGCCTCGGCGTCGGCGTCGGTGACCTGGCCGTCGGAGAGCAGCTGCACCTGCTGCAACTTCTCCTTGACGGTCATCTTGTTGAGCAGCGAGCTCACGCGTTGCTCGACGGTGGCGCTCGGCGCCAGCCTGATCGGCGTCAGCGCCGCCTCGTCGCTGGACTGCAGCGCCGCCGGGGCGCTGCTCGCCACCGATGTCGCTGCCAGGACGCCCGCGGCCACCAGGGCCGTGCTCACATGCCGAATCTTCATCGTGCTGCCTCCGCGCAGGTCGACTCCCAGCAGACCGGCAAGCTGCCGACCCGCGCCGTCGCGGAGAAAAAGCCCCCGTGCCCACACCCGCGCAGGCATGGTCACTCTGTTCTCGTGGCCGGAGTGTGTCAACGGTCACATCACGTGATGGTCGGCGGCTCCACCGCGAGGTGCGGCGCGCGGGCCGACTGGGCGACCACGATTCCGACCACGACCGCCACGCAACCGAGGACGGCGACCACGCCGAGCCGCTCCCCGAACCAGGCCCAGCCGAGCGCGGAGACACCGATCGGCTCCAGCATCGCGACGGTCGTCACGGTCGTCGCGGAGGTCCGCGCGAGCGCCAGCAGGAACAGCCCGAACGGCGCGAGTGTCCCGACCAGCACGATCCAGCCGAGCAGTGCCCACACCGGTGCGTGCAGGTCCGCGAACGTGCCGAGCATCGACGGTCGCTCGCCGAGGAGGTCGCCGTCGAAACCGGTGAGCGGCGCGAACAGGTTCATGCAGACCGCCGCCACTCCGAACGACCACAGGATCACCCGCATCGGCTCGAGGTCGGCCACACCCGCTTCGCCGATCAGGAAGTACGCCGAGAACGTGAGCGCGGCGCCGAGCCCGGCGAGGACCCCCACGGTGTCGAAGCGCGCGCCGTTCCAGACCTCGGTCGCTGCTGCCAGGCCGGCCACCGCCAACGCGAGGCCGAGCCAGAGGCGGGGTCGCACCGCTTCCTTCTGCACCAGTCGCGCCCACAGCGCGACGAGCACGGGAGCCTGGTACTCCAGCAGCAGCGCCATGCTCACCGGCAGCCGGTCGATCGCGACGAAGTAGGTCCACTGCAGAGCCGCCACCCCGACGGCTCCGTGCAGCACCAGCAGGAGCAGGAGCCGGCCACGTGGCGGCCCCAGCGCCGTACGGCGGAACAGCAGCGCGAGCACCAGCAGCACCAGGAACGTGAAGGTCACCCGGGTGGTGGTCAGCAGGCCGGGTGCCAGCCCGGCCCGGAGCACGACCCGGGACACCCCGGCGTTCTGGATCAGGCACAGCGCGCTCAGCACCACCAGGGCGATCCCGAGGGGCTGGTTCCGGCTGGGCACCGGGCAACCCTAGGGTGACGAACATGAGCCAAGCTCCTCGTCCACGCGCCGCGATCGACGCCCTGCCGGCGTACGTGCCCGGCAAGCCGCCCGCACCCCGCGAGGGCATCACGACCTACAAGCTGTCCTCGAACGAGAACCCCTACCCACCGCTCCCCGGCGTGATCGAGGCGGCGCGAAGCGCAGCGGAACAGATGAACCGCTATCCCGACATGGGTTGTACGGCGCTCTACGCCGCGCTCTCGGACAAGCTCGGTGTGCCGACCGACTCGCTCGCCGCCGGCACCGGATCGGTCGCCGTGCTCTACCACCTGCTGCAGGCCTACTGCGATCCCGGCGACAACGTCGTCTACGCGTGGCGCTCCTTCGAGGCCTACCCGATCGCGGTCGCCGTCACCGGGGCCGTGTCGGTGCAGGTGCCTCTCGGCCCGGACGCGCGGCACGACCTCGACGCGATGGCTGCGGCGATCGACGACCGCACCAAGGTGGTGATCGCGTGCACGCCGAACAACCCGACCGGCCCGGCGATCACGCACCAGGAGATGGTCGCGTTCCTCGCGAAGGTGCCGGAGACCGTGCTGGTGGTGATCGACGAGGCCTACCGCGAGTTCGTGCGCCTCGACGACCCCGTCGACGCCCTCGCGCTCCAGCACGAGCACACCAACGTCGTCGTGATGCGCACCTTCGCGAAGGCCTACGGACTGGCCGGCTTCCGTGTCGGGTACGTCGTCGCGCACCCCGAGGTCGCGGCGTCGGTCCGGGCCTGCGCGCTGCCGTTCGGCGTCTCCTCGATCGCGCAGGCGACGGCGATCGCGTCGCTGGACGCCGAGGACGCGCTGCTCGAGCGGGTCGACGCGCTGGTCGCCGAGCGCAGCCGTCTGGTGGACGCCCTGCGCGGACAGGGCTGGGACATCCCAGACGCCCAGGGCAACTTCGTCTGGTTCGCGCTCGGCGACCGCACGGCCGCGTTCGCGGCCGCGGCAGACGAGGCCGGGATCATGGTCCGCCCGTTCGCGGGGGAGGGGGCCCGGGTCAGCCTCGGCGAGGCTGCGGCCAACGACCTGGTGATCGAGGTCGCCGGCCGGTTCAGGGGCTGACCGGTGCCCGTTCCTCCAGCGGCTTTCGGTTGTCGATCTCGCGCCACCGCGGCTGGACCGCCGGCAGCATCGTGGTCAGCAGGTACGCCGTGCCGATCGCGAGCAGCGCCGGCGACAGCCCGATAGCGGTGACGGCGAGGCCACCGACCAGGCCGCCGAACGGGATCAGCGACCAGCTCATCGCGAGGTTCATCGAGCTCACGCGGCCCATCAGTGCCTTCGGGATCCGCTCGAAGAGCACCGCCCCCAGGATCGGGTTCAGGAAGCCGCATGCGATGCCGCCGACGAAGAGGACCGTCAGCACCGCCCACAGCGGGAAGCCGAGCGCGAGAGCCACGAACCGCGGCACGCCGCCGAGGATGAACGCCACGAAGTAGATCTTGAACCGCGGCAGCCGTTCGGCGTACCGCGCGGCGACCACTGAGCCGATGATCGCCGAGGCGCCGAACACCGCGCCTGTGAGCCCCACCGCCGCGACGCCGTACCCGGTGTCGCGCGCCCAGACAGGCACCAGCACCGCCGACCATGCCTGGTCGAGAAGGTTGGTGATCGCGACCATCACGCCGATTCCCATCAGCACCGGGTCCTCGCGCATGAACGTCCAGCCCGTACGCAGCTCCTCGACGTACGACGGGGACGCTGCGCCGCCCTCGACCGGCTCCGGCACGTGCGCCGGCATCGCGCGCGTGGCCCACCAGAGCACGCCGCCGGCGAGCGCGAACGACGCGGCGTCGACCACCAGCGCGTTGGCCGGCCCGACCAGCGCGACGAGTCCGCCCGCGACCCCCGCGCCGATCATCGACGCGGTGCGCTCGATCGCGCCGGCCAGTCCGGTGACCCGTTCGGTGGCCGCGCCGGTGTGCTCGACCACCGCGGGGATCAGCGCGTGCCCGGCGGCGTCACCCGGTCCGCGCAGGGCGCCGGCGACGGCGACGGTCACCAGCAGCACCGGGAACGAGAGCATGCCTGCCACGTGCAGCACCGGGATCAGTCCCACCGCGACGGTGCTGCCCGCTGCGCACGTGACGGCCATCCGACGCGCGCCCACCCGGTCGGTGAACGGCCCGGAGAGCACCTGCACCAGCACCAGCGGCGCCATCTCGGCGAAGGCCACCAGCCCGGTGCGCGTCGGCGATCCCGTCGTGGTCAGCACCAGCCAGGGGATCGCGATCATCGAGACCCGGGTGCCGGTGATCGAGATCGCGAGTGCCGCCAGGTAGCCCCACAACGTGCGGCGCGGGCTCATGACTCGTCCTCGAGGGCCACCGTCCCGGGCCGGACGAACGCGTTGACGTTGATCCGGAACGCCGTCGCGGACTCGTCGTCCTCGTCCTCGCCGTACTCCTCGATCAGGGCGTGAACGGCCTCCACCAGGGCCTTGGCGCGGCCCGCAGTCAGCTTCAGGTTCCAGTCGCTCATGTCGCCGGCCTCCTGCCAGGGCAGCGGCAGGATCCGGCGCTCGGCCAGCGACTGCTGCAGCTGGTCGTGGTAGCTGATCGCCACGGCCTGCAGGTAGGCGTCGTACGTGTCGTGCTCCTCGGGAGTGGTGGCGGTCGAGGAGTCGGTGCGCGTGGACTGGTGGGCGGCCCGCCACCACCGGTCGCGACCGTTGCCGCGCTCCTCGTCCTCGCCGATGAAACCGGCCTTCTGCAGCTGCCGCAGGTGGTACGACGTGGCGCCGGAGTTGAGCCCCAGCCGGGCGGCCAGCGTGGTCGCCGTGGCGCCCCCCTCGCTGCGCAGCAGACCGAGGATCCGGAGCCGGACCGGGTGGCTGAGTGCCTTGAGACCTTCGTGGCCGGGATAGACGGCGCTGCGTTCCATGTCCGCCAACATATCTTTGCAAAGAGTTGTTTGCAAAGGTTTCTTTGTAATCTTTCTGCCGGGCGTCGACCTAGGCTCGGCACATGGCGGACTCCTTCGAGCGCGACATGGACTACCTCCCGGACCGGATCACCCGCGACTCCGCGACCTGGCCGGTCGAGCCCGGTCGCTACCGGCTGGTGGCGGCCCTGGCCTGTCCCTGGGCGAGTCGCTCCGTGATCGTGCGCCGGCTGCTCGGGCTGGAGGACGTGATCTCGCTCGGTCTCTGCGGACCGACGCACGACGAGCGCAGCTGGACCTTCGACCTCGACCCGGGGGGCGTCGACCCGGTGCTCGGCTACCAGCGGCTCCAGCAGGCCTACTTCGCGCGCGACCCCGACTACCCCCGAGGAATCACGGTGCCGGCGGTCGTCGACGTCCCGACCGGGGTCGTGGTCACCAACGACTTCCCGCAGATCACCCGTGACCTCTTCTTCGAGTGGCGCGACCACCATCGTCCGGGTGCTCCCGACCTCTGGCCGGAGGACCGGCTGGAGGAGATGCAGGACGTCATGGACCGGGTCTTCACCGACGTCAACAACGGCGTCTACGAGTGCGGCTTCGCCGGCTCGCAGGCCGCCTACGACGAGGCCTACGACCGGCTCTGGTCAGCGCTGGACTGGCTCGAGGGCCGGCTCGGCGACCGTCGTTACCTGATGGGTGACGCGCTCACCGAGGCCGACGTGCGGCTGTTCACGACGCTGGTCCGCTTCGACGCGGTCTACCACGGGCACTTCAAGTGCAACCGCAACAAGCTGACCGAGATGCCGCACCTGTGGGGCTACGCACGTGACCTGTTCCAGACCCCCGGCGTCGGCGAGACCGTCGACTTCGGGCAGATCAAGGACCACTACTACCTGGTGCACACGGGGATCAACCCGTCCGGCGTCGTACCGAAAGGCCCCGACCCGGCCGTCTGGCAGACGCCGCACGGACGCGGCGCCTGAGCTCACCCCGCGTGGGACCCGGCCGCGTGAGCCCCACGGTGCTCCTGCTGCGGGGCGTCGGCCTGCGGTGCCGGGCCACCGCGGACCACGAAGTCCTTCTGCCGGATCAGCACCAGGCAGAAGGCGGCGGCCGCGAAGGCGATCACCGCGGCGATCAGGGTGATGTGGTTCAGCGCGTCGACGACCGCTGAGGTGCCGACCTGGTTGACCAGGTCGAACGCCTGCTGCCCCGCACCCGAGCCACCGTTGGCGGCGGCGGCCTTCTGGGCGCCCTCCGCCGCGGCATGCACCTGTCCGCCCGAGAGCGCTGCCGTCAGCGGGTCGAGGGCCGCTGCCGGCACCTTGCCGTTCAGGGCCGGCCGGACCGCGTCGGCCACCTGCTGGCTGAACAGGGAGCCGAGCGCCGCGATCCCCGTTGCGATCCCGACCTGGCGGAACGTCGAGTTCACGCCCGAGGCCATGCCGGACCGGTCGACGGTGACCACGCCCACCGCCGTCGAGGCGAGCGGCGGGTTGATCATGCCGATGCCCACGCCCGCCACCAGCAGGCCCGGGATCAGGTGGGTCCACGACGAGTCGTCCCGGATGCCGTGGATCAGCAGCAGGCCGACGCCGAGGACCAGGAACCCGGGTCCGATCAGCCACTTGACGGGCACCCGCTCGGTCAGCCGGCCGGCGAGGGCGGCCGCGACGAACGAGGCGCCGGAGAGGAACAGGAACCGGACGCCGGTCTCGACCGCGGAGTAGTCCAGGACGTTCTGCACGTAGATCACCAGGAAGGTCAGCAGCGAGAAGATCGACGCCGACACCCCGAACGCCGCGATCAGGCCACCGGTGAAGGTGGGCTTGCGGAGCAGCCCGAGGTCGAACATCGGCTGCCGCTGGAGCACCTGGCTGACCAGGAACACCACCATCAGGACGGCGGCGGCGACCAGGCAGACAACCACCTTCTGCGCACCCCAGCTCTCCTGGCCCGCCTCGATCAGGCCGTAGACCAGGGCGCCGAGCGCGAGGGAGAACGAGCCGAAGCCGAACCAGTCCGGACGTCCGGCCCGCGGGTCACGGGACTCCTCCACCCTGGTGACCGCCACCGCGATCGCGACGATGCAGATCGGGATGTTGACGAAGAAGATCCAGCGCCAGGACAGGCCGCTGGTGAGGACGCCGCCGAGCACCGGCCCGATCGCCACCGCGACGCCGGTGGTGGCGCCGAACACGCCGAACGCGGTGCCGCGGTCCTTGCCGTGGAAGGCGCTCGCGAGCAGCGCCAGGGCCGTCGCGAACATCGCGGCACCACCGATGCCCTGGAACGCGCGGGAGATGGTGAGGACCATGACGTCCTGCGCCGCTCCACAGGCGATCGAGCCGAGCGTGAACAGCACCACGCCGATCACGAACACCCGACGCCGACCGTAGAGGTCAGCCAGCGAGCCGGCGGTGAGCAGCAGCGCGGCCAGGCTGAGCGCGTAGGCGTCGATCACCCACTGGAGGTCGGAGAGCGAGGCGTCGAGCTCGGTCTGGATGTCGGGCAGCGCGACGTTCACGATCGTGATGTCGAGCAGCAGCATGAAGACGCCGGTGCAGACCGCGACGAGGGTCCACCACTTCGGGTCACGCCCGGGTGCCTGCTCGTGTGCGGGCGCGACGGTCTGGTCAGTCATGGGACATCCTTCGTTTTCGTCAACGACTAAATCATCAACTGGTTAACGATTACCTTCTGTACGATACTCGTGGAACCGAGATCGTCAAGTGGCTAACGATCAGCGGAGGGATGAGCTGTGGGCGAGGCAAGCGACAGCCGGGAGCTGCTTCCCGAGCTCGCGGTGCTGCCCGGCCACCTCCTGTGGCGGGCGCAGGCCCGGGTCACGAACGCCCTGGACGCCATCCTCCCTCCCGGCGTGGACATCCACGCCTATGCAGCGCTGCTGGCGCTCTCGGGTGGCGCGACGAGGTCCCAGCAGGCGCTCTCCCAGACGATCAGCGTGAGCCGCACAACCATGGTCGGGGTGGCCGCCGACCTGGCCGCGCAGGGTCTGGTGAAACGGGTCCGCAACCCCGACGACCGGCGGTCCTACGCGCTCACCCGTACGCCGGAGGGAGCCGCGGCGGCGCGCCGCTGGCGCCGGCACGCGGAGGACCTCGAGGACTCGATCACCGCGGGCTTCACCCTCGCCCAGCGCGAGGAGCTGCGCACCCTCCTGCTGCAGACGATCGAGCGTGACCTCGCACCGGACACACCGGAGCCGCTGCGGGAGAGCATCGGGTTCCTGATCACCAGGATCCACGGCCGGATGCACCGGGAGTTCCTGACCACGCTCGAGCCGCTGCGGATCGAGCCGCGTCACTTCGGTGCGATGACCGCGCTCCGGGCGATGGGTCCGGTGTCGCAGGCCGAGCTCGCCCGCTGCCTGGGGGTGAGCGGCGCCAGCATGGTCCAGATCGTCGACGACCTCGAGGAGCGCGGACTCCTCGAACGGCGCCGACTGCCCGCCGACCGGCGGACCCAGGTGCTGTTCCTCCTGCCCGAGGCGCCGGAGGTGATGGCGGAGGCGGCGCGGTTGGCCACGGGCGCGACGGACCACCTTCTGACCGGTCTGTCCAAGCCCCGGGCCGCGAGGCTGGTGACCCTGCTCCGGAAGCTGATCACCGCGCCCTGACAGCTTCACCCTCCGCCACCTTCCGCAGCGGCCCACGGCCGTCCTACTGTTCGGGATGGGTCTCGGACGGCGCCACGATTCAGGAGCACTGCGATGACGGCAACAGAGTCAGTGGCGGAGCGCGAGGGAAAGGGGCTCAAGGCAGGTGCCCTCGGCCTGGCCGGCAGCGTGATCATCGGGATCGCCTCGACCGCTCCGGCGTACAGCCTGGCTGCCAGCCTGGGCTACGTCGTGATCACCGAGAACGGCGACGGCATCGTCGGGGTGAAGGCGCCGCTGATCATGGTGCTGGCGTTCGTCCCGATGTACTTCATCGCGGTCGCCTACGCCGAGCTGAACAAGGCGGAGGCCGACTGCGGCACCACGTTCACGTGGGCGGCGCGGGCCTTCGGCACCAAGACGGGCTGGATGGGCGGCTGGGGGATCATCGCCGCCGACGTGATCGTGATGGCGAACCTGTCCCAGATCGCGGGCTCGTACTCCTACACGCTGGTGGGCGCCGACTCGTTGGCGGCGAGCACGTTCTGGAGCACCGTGGCAGGGATCGTCTGGATCATCGTGATGACCTACATCTGCTATCGCGGGATCGAGGTGTCGGCACGGCTCCAGTACGGCCTGCTCGGGATCGAGATCGTGACCCTGATCGGGTTCGCCCTCTTCGCGCTGGTCAAGGTGTACGCCGGCGACGCTCCGGCTCAGATCAAGCCGTCGCTGGACTGGCTCTCGCCATCAGGCCTCTCACTGAACGCGATCGTCACCTCGAGCCTGATCGCGGTGTTCATCTACTGGGGGTGGGACACCGCGGTCGCCACCAACGAGGAGTCCGACGACCCCGGCACCACTCCGGGCCGGGCTGCGGTGATCGCCACGGTCCTGCTGCTGCTCACCTACGCCCTGGTCTCGGTCGCCACGATCGCGTTCGCGGGCGTCGGCGACAAGGGGATCGGACTGGGCAACGTCGACAACGCCGACGACGTCTTCGCGGCCATGGGGCATGAGGTGTTCGGAGGTGGGACGCTCGGCTGGATCATGGTGCACCTGCTCGCGATCACGGTGCTGACCTCGGCGTCGGCGTCCACCCAGACCACGATCCTGCCGACGGCCCGCACCAGTCTCTCGATGGCGGCGTTCGGTGCGATCCCGTCCCGGTTCGCACGGATCCACCCGAAGTACCTGACCCCGAGTGACTCCACGATCTGGATGGGTGCGGTGTCGATCGTGTTCTACGTGGGCCTCACCCTGGTCAGCGAGAACATCCTCGCGGACACGATCGCCGCGGTGGGGCTGATGATCGCCTTCTACTACGGCCTGACCGGCTTCGCCTGCGTGTGGTTCTACCGGAAGACCATGTGGAACAAGCCGCGCGACATCCTGATGCAGGGCGTGCTGCCCCTGACCGGCGGGGTCCTGCTGGTGGCGGCGTTCTTCGTCGCCTGCAAGCTCTACGCTGAACCGGACTACGGCTACACGAGCATCGGCAGAGTGGGTGGCGTGCTCATCATCGGGGTCGGGTCACTGCTGCTGGGCGTCGTGCTGATGTACGTCTACCAGGCGATCGCGCCGGCGTACTTCCGCGGCGAGTCGCTCTCCAAGCGCGACGCCACGGACCTGCTGCTGGTCGGTGGCGGAGACCGTCCGGTCGGGGTCCGGCTCCCGGACAGCCGGGAGATGACCGTCATCGCGCCGGACCTGTCCAACCTTCCTCCCGGGCAGGAGGCGGTCGACCCCGCAACGGGCGAGCGGCTCCGGGCCGAAGATCCGGACGGTTCTGAGGACCCCGGGGAGCCCGAGGACCGGCGCTAGCTGCCCTTCAGGGCTGAGTCGAGCAGGTCGAGCGAGGCCTCGAGCGCGTCGCGGCCGAAGGCCGGCACGCCGTACTTCTCGCGGTCCTCCACCGGGGTGCCGGACCAGTCGTAGGTGAGGGCCACGTCGCTCTTGTCGTCCCCGTGCGGCACGAGCTCGTAGCACCACGACCAGCCGAGCCGGGCGCCGTCGACCAGCCCGACCTCCCAGCCGATCTTGCGGTTGGGCTCGAACGCGGTCACGTGGTTGTCGACCTGGTAGGTGTCGGTCGCGCCGTCGCCGGGCTCGGACATGTTCATCCGGAAGACCTGGCCCACCTTGGTGATCGGGGCCGCGTCCTCGTCGTCGCCGACCATGCCGGAGGCGTCGATCTCGTGGTGCCGGTCGGGGTTGGCGAGAAGGTCGAAGACGACCGCTGCCGCGGCGCTGACCTTCCGGGTCACCCGGATGCTGGTGTCGGTCACCCGATCAGTAAAGCAGCCGTCACACCGCGTCGGACTCGGCAGCGGCCTTCAGCTTGGGCAGTGTGGCCTCGATGCCCTCACGGTTGCGCTCGGGGAAGCCGAGCAGCGTCAGGAAGTGGCCGGACCCGAGGGGGTAGTAGCTCGGGTCCCAGGTCTCGGTGACGTGGGTGCCGCCGGACGTCGTCGGCGCGAGCTCGTAGCGCCACCGGTGCAGGCCGATGTGGCGCCAGGCGATGCGACGACCCTCGTCGAACTCGACCACCCGGTTGCTGATCTTGTAGGGCAGGCCGAAGAGCTTCATGCCCATGCCGAACCGCGAGTCGAGGTGGAGCCGGGCCGGGCCCTCGGTCACCTCCTGCACCGAGCCGGAGCCGTCGATCCGCGCGTGCTGGCGCGGGTCGACGAGGATCGCGAACACGGTGTCGGGCGGGGCGTCGATGGTGATCGAGGCGGAGACGACGTCGGTCATGCACCCAGCCTGCCAGCCGGTCCCCACTCACGTAGCGTCGGTTCCATGCCGGCCAGCCGCAGGACGCTCCCGCTCCTGCCCGCGGCGGGGTTCGTGCTGGTGTGGTCGTCGGGCTACATCGCGGGGCCGTACGGCGTGCGCGCGATGTCACCGCTGATGCTGGTCGGGATCCGGTTCGTGCTCGCGGCCGTGATCGCAGCGGTCCTCGCTCGGGTGGTCCACGGTCCGCTCACGGTTGACCGGGGCACGGCGCTGCGAATCGCGGGTGCCGGCTTCGTGCTCAACGCCGTGCAGTTCGGCGCGATGTACCTGGCCTTCGACGCCGGCCTCGGCGCCACGCTGGGCAGCCTGGTGCACTCGCTGAGCCCGGTCCTCACCGCAGCCCTCGCTGCCGTGCTGCTGCACGAGCGGCTGTCGCGGGTGCAGGTGATCGGCTTCGCGGTCGGCGTCGTCGGGGTGCTGCTGGTCCTCGGGCCGGACGTCGACCAGGCCGGCGGAGCGGTCGGGGTGGGGTTCGCGCTGCTGAGCCTGCTCGGGCTCAGCTTCGGCACGCTCGGCCAGCGCTGGATCGGCCACGCACCCGACCCGTTGTGGTCGGCGGCGATCCAGTTCAGCGTCTCCGCTCCGCCCGTGCTCGTCCTCGCGCTGCTGGTCGAGGGCACCGATGTCGTCCGCGACCCGCGGAACGCGGCGATCGCGCTGGTCTACCTCGCCGTCGTCAACTCGATCCTCGGTCTCGGCCTGCTCGGGATCCTGGTCCGCGCCCGGGGTGCTGGGGCGGCCGCCAGCGTGTTCTTCCTGATGCCCCCGGTGACCGCGGTCCTGGCCTGGCTGATCCTCGGGGAGACGCTCGGACCGCGAGAGCTGGTCGGACTGGCGATCGCGGTGGCCGGAGTCGCCGCAGCCACGCGGGGGACCGGGGCGGGCCCTGCGGTCGAGGAGGCACCGGATGCCGTTGCCGATTCGCCGGGGCACGACGCAGCCCGGTAGCCTGAGCCGCGAGGCCGGCGTGTGGCGCCGGTCACAAACCAGCAGCACCTGCGACGTCCGGCGCCCACCCTTGCCCGGCTCGTCGTGACCGTCTCATCCCGACGGCGGCGACCCCGCTGCGGGCGACACGAAGGAGTGCACGTGGCTTCGCAACCCCCCACCGAGTTCGGCCCCGACCTGGTCGAGGTCTTCGGCCCCTCGCAGCGCGACGGCGGCCCCGAGCTGGTCCAGCTCCTCACGCCCGAGGGCGAGCGCGTCGAGCACCCGGACTTCCGGTTCGAGCCCGACAACGGCGCCGACGAGGCCGAGACCATCCGCGGCTTCTACCGCGACATGGTGCTCACCCGTCGGATCGACACCGAGTCCACCGCCCTGCAACGCCACGGCGAGCTCGGCATCTGGGCCCAGCTCCTCGGCCAGGAGGCCGCGCAGATCGGCTCCGGCCGCGCGCTGCGCCCGCAGGACTACGTCTTCCCGACCTACCGCGAGCACGGCGTCGCCTGGTGCCGCGGTCTCGACCCGCTGCGCCTGCTCGGTCTGTTCCGCGGTGTCGACCAGGGCTCCTGGAACCCCTACGAGAACAACTTCGGCAACTACACGATCGTGATCGGCGCGCAGACGCTGCACGCCACGGGCTACGCGATGGGCATCCAGCGCGACGGCGCGGTCGGCACCGGTGACCCCGAGCGCGACGCCGCCGTCGTCGGCTACTTCGGTGACGGAGCGAGCAGCCAGGGTGACGTCAACGAGGCGTTCATCTTCGCGGCGTCCTACAACGCCCCGGTGGTCTTCTTCTGCCAGAACAACCAGTGGGCGATCTCGGAGCCGATCGAGCGCCAGACCCGGATCCCGCTCTACCAGCGCGCGCTGGGCTTCGGCTTCCCCGGTGTCCGGGTCGACGGCAACGACGTGCTCGCGACGTACGCCGTCACCAGGGCCGCGCTGCAGCGGGCCCGCGAGGGCAGCGGCCCCACGCTGGTCGAGGCGTACACGTACCGGATGGGTGCGCACACGACGACCGACGACCCGACCCGCTACCGGCTCTCCGACGACGTCGAGCACTGGAAGCTGAAGGACCCGATCGCGCGCGTGGAGGTCTACCTCAAGCGCAACGGCCTGGGCGACGAGGAGTTCTTCGCCGGGGTCAAGGTCGAGGCCGACGAGCTCGGCGCGCACCTGCGCGAGGGCGTGCGCGCCCTGCCCGACCCGAAGCCGCTGGACATCTTCGACGACGTCTACGAGGAGATCACCCCCGAGCTCGTGGAGCAGCGCGACGGGTTCGCGGCGTACTTGGAGAGCTTCGACGGAGAGGCGGCCCACTGATGGCCAAGGTCACGCTCGCGAAGGCGCTCAACGCCGGTCTGCGCAAGGCGATGGAGGACGACCCCAAGGTCCTGATCATGGGTGAGGACGTCGGCAAGCTCGGCGGCGTGTTCCGGATCACCGACGGCCTGCAGAAGGACTTCGGCGAGGACCGCGTGATCGACTCGCCGCTCGCGGAGTCCGGCATCCTCGGCACTGCCGTCGGCCTCGCCATGCGCGGCTACCGGCCCGTGTGCGAGATCCAGTTCGACGGTTTCGTCTACCCGGCGTACGACCAGATCGTGAGCCAGGTCGCGAAGATCCACTTCCGCACCAAGGGCTTCGTGAAGATGCCGATCGTGGTGCGGATCCCGTTCGGTGGCGGCATCGGCGCTGTCGAGCACCACTCGGAGTCGCCGGAGGCGCAGTTCGCGCACACCCCCGGCCTCAAGGTCGTCGCCTGCTCCAACCCGGTCGACGGCTACTGGATGATCCAGCAGGCGATCGCCTCCGACGACCCGGTGATCTTCCTGGAGCCGAAGCGGCAGTACCACGCCGACAAGGCCGAGCTCGACGAGTCGGCGACGCCCGCCCCGCTGTTCACCTCGCGCGTCGTCAAGCAGGGCACCGACGTCACGCTGCTGTCCTACGGACCGATGGTGAAGACCTGCCTGAAGGCGGCCGAGGCCGCCGGGAGTGAGGGTCGCTCGGTCGAGGTGATCGACCTGCGCACCCTCTCGCCGCTCGACATGGGTCCGGTGTTCGCGTCCGTACGCCGCACCGGCCGGGCCGTCATCGCGCACGAGGCGCACGTCAACCTCGGCATGGGTTCCGAGGTTGCGTCGCGGATCACCGAGCAGTGCTTCTACTCGCTCGAGTCGCCCGTGCTGCGCGTCGGCGGGTTCGACACGCCCTACCCGCCGAGCCGGATCGAGGAGGACTACCTCCCCGACCTCGACCGCGTGCTCGACGCGGTGGACCGCACGTTCGACTTCTGAGGAGCGAGATGCCTGAGTACCTCCTGCCCGACGTGGGCGAAGGCCTCACCGAGGCCGAGATCGTCACCTGGAAGGTGAAGGTCGGCGACACGATCGCCATCAACGACATCGTGGTCGAGATCGAGACCGCGAAGTCGCTGGTCGAGCTGCCCTCGCCGTACGCCGGCGTGGTGGGTGCGCTGCTGGTGCCCGAGGGCGAGACCGTGCCGGTCGGCACCCCGATCATCC
>CAWFHJ010000011.1:0-307703 GCA_963815585.1 uncultured Actinomycetota bacterium
CTCGTTGGTGTCGACCTCCCGCGCGACAAGCGCATCGAGATCGCACTCACCTACATCTACGGCATCGGCCGTACCCGCTCCCAGCAGCTCCTGGCACTGACCGGGGTCGACCCGAACGCCCGGGTCCACACGCTGGGGGACGAGGAGCTGGTCAAGCTCCGTGACGAGATCGAAGCCCACTTCAAGATCGAGGGTGACCTCCGTCGCGAGGTCCAGGCCGACATCCGCCGGAAGATCGAGATCGGCAGCTACCAGGGTCGCCGGCACCGTCAGGGCCTTCCGGTCCGCGGTCAGCGCACCAAGACCAACGCGCGCACCCGCAAGGGTCCCAAGCGCACCGTCGCCGGCAAGAAGAAGGCCAAGTGACCGCTCGGTCACGGCCTCCACTCGATCTCACCGACCAGCTACCACGAAGGAATCTGAATGCCTCCCAAGAGCCGACAGGCATCCGGCGCCAAGAAGGTGCGCCGCAAGGAGAAGAAGAACATCGCTCAGGGCGAAGCCCACATCAAGAGCACGTTCAACAACACCATCGTCACGATCACGGACCCCACGGGCGCCGTCATCTCGTGGGCCTCTGCCGGCACCGTCGGCTTCAAGGGCTCGCGGAAGTCGACCCCGTTCGCCGCGCAGATGGCTGCCGAGGCCGCCGGTCGTCGGGCGATGGACCACGGCATGAAGAAGATCGACGTCTTCGTCAAGGGCCCGGGTTCTGGTCGCGAGACCGCGATCCGCTCCCTCGGTGCGATCGGCCTCGAGGTCGGCACCATCCAGGACGTCACGCCCACCCCCCACAACGGTTGCCGCCCGCCCAAGCGCCGGCGCGTCTGACCCGAGACTACGAAGGAGTTCTAGAACATGGCCCGCTACATCGGACCCATGACCAAGAAGTCGCGCCGTCTCGGTGTCGACCTCGTCGGCGGAGACGCTGCTTTCGAGCGCCGTCCCTACGCTCCCGGCCAGCACGGACGTGCCCGGATCAAGGAGAGCGAGTACCGCAACCAGCTGCAGGAGAAGCAGAAGGCCCGCTTCACCTACGGCGTGATGGAGAAGCAGTTCCACAACTACTACGACGAGGCCAGCCGTCGTGCCGGCAAGACCGGTGACAACCTGCTGGAGCTGCTCGAGCGTCGCCTCGACAACGTCGTCTACCGCTCCGGCTTCGCCCGCACCCGCCGCCACGCCCGGCAGCTGGTCGTGCACGGCCACTTCCTGGTCAACGGCCACAAGGTCGACATCCCGTCGTTCCAGGTCAGCGCGCACGACGTGGTCGACGTCCGGGAGAAGTCCCTCGAGATGACCCCGTTCATCGTCGCCCGTGAGACGCACGGCGAGCGGATCGTCCCGGCCTGGCTCGAGGCGCTTCCGAACCGGATGCGGGTGCTCGTGCACTCCATCCCGGTCCGCGCGCAGATCGAGATCCCGGTCCAGGAGCAGCTCATCGTCGAGTACTACTCGAAGAAGTAACCACCTTGCGAGTGGAGCAGCCCGAGCCACCGGCGTAACCACTCGTTCCTTGCAAATCCTCAACAACTGAAGTTCGAGTCCGTCAAATAGCGGGTGGGCTCGGAAAGGACACCAGCAGTGCTCATCGCTCAGCGCCCGACCCTGTCGGAAGATTCCGTCGACGAGTTCCGTTCGAGGTTCGTGATCGAGCCCCTCGAGCCCGGCTTCGGCTACACGCTCGGCAACTCGCTGCGCCGTACCCTTCTGTCCTCGATCCCTGGTGCCTCTGTCACCAGCATCAAGGTGGACACGGCTCTTCACGAGTTCACGACGATCGAGGGCGTCAAGGAAGACGTCACCGAGATCATCCTCAACCTCAAGGGCCTCGTCGTCTCCTCGGAGCACGACGAGCCCGTCACCATGTACCTCCGCAAGCAGGGTGCCGGCGACGTCACCGCTGCCGACATCGCGCCGCCGGCCGGTGTCGAGGTGCACAACCCCGACCTGAAGATCGCGACCCTGAACGACAAGGGCAAGCTCGAGATGGAGCTCGTCGTCGAGCGGGGCCGCGGCTACGTCAGCGCCGTCCAGAACAAGGGTGCCGACAACGAGATCGGCCGGATGCCGGTCGACTCGATCTACTCGCCCGTGCTCAAGGTGACCTACAAGGTCGAGGCCACCCGAGTCGAGCAGCGCACCGACTTCGACAAGCTCGTCATCGACGTGGAGACCAAGCAGTCGATCCGTCCCCGCGACGCGATCGCCTCGGCCGGCAAGACCCTGGTCGAGCTGTTCGGTCTGGCCCGTGAGCTCAACGTCGAGGCCGAGGGCATCGACATCGGCCCGTCGCCCGTCGACGAGCAGCTCGCCGCCGACCTCGCCCTCCCGGTCGAGGACCTGCAGCTGACCGTCCGGTCCTACAACTGCCTCAAGCGCGAGGGCATCCACACCGTGGGTGAGCTGATCTCGCGCTCGGAGCAGGACCTGCTCGACATCCGCAACTTCGGTGCGAAGTCGATCGACGAGGTCAAGGCCAAGCTGCACGAGATGGGCCTGGCCCTCAAGGACAGCGCTCCCGGCTTCGACCCGTCCGCCCACCTCGCGGCGTACGACGACGAGGACTTCGACGAGGGTTCCCTCGAGGACGAGCAGTACTGATCCGCACCATCTATCCCGGTACCTGACACGGCCGGGGAGAAACGAGAGAAGCAATGCCTACTCCCAAGAAGGGCGCCCGCCTCGGCGGTAGCCCGGCCCACCAGCGGCTGATCCTCGCGAACCTCGCCACGGCGCTGTTCGAGCACGGCCGGATCACCACCACCGAGGCCAAGGCGCGCGTGCTGCGTCCGGTCGCGGAGAAGCTGATCACCAAGGCCAAGAAGGGCGACCTGCACAACCGGCGCGAGGTCATCAAGACCATCCGCGACAAGTCGGTCGTGCACCAGCTCTTCACCGAGATCGCGCCGACGTTCGCCGAGCGTCCGGGTGGCTACACCCGGATCACGAAGATCGGTCCCCGCAAGGGCGACAACGCGCCGATGGCCGTGATCGAGCTGGTCACGGAGTCCTACACGCCGTCCGCGCCGAAGGCGAAGCAGAGCAGCAGCACGAAGGCTGCTCCTGCGCCGGAGGTCGTCGAGGTCGTCGAGGACCCGGTCGAGACCAAGGCGGACGACGCCCAGGTGGAGACCTTCGTCGAGACCGAGGGTTCCGAGGAGCTCGCAGAGGAGACCGAGGGAGGCGTGTCCGGTCCGTACGACGGTTCGCACGCGCCGCTGGAGGACGCCGACCAGGCGCCCGAGGGTTTCCCGATCAAGGGCAACCAGGACTCGATGAAGTACCACGAGCCCGATGGCCAGTGGTTCGAGCAGACGGTCGCCGAGGTCTGGTTCGACACGGCCGCCTCCGCCGAGGCCGCCGGCTTCACCAAGGCCGGGGAGTAACACCCCGCCTCAGCACGTCTCAGGGCCCGTCATCCGGAATCGGATGGCGGGCCCTGGTCGTGCGTGGAGCGTGTGGCTGCGGTTTCCCCACAACTGTCCCGGAACTGCACCGGATCGCGCGATTCATGTGTCATCGCGGGACAAGTGTGGGGAAACGACGTCACCGGGCGCCCGAGCGGGAGCATTCCGGCGCATCATCACCACGACCACCACCAGCAGGAGCGACCACTCGGGCAGTCGTCCACCACAGGGTCACCGGGCCGGGACCTCGTCGTTGCTGAGCGTCGCGAGGTGCGCATGCACGAGGGGTACGACGGACGCACCCTCGCCGGACGCCGCGGCCACGCGCTTCATCGAGCCGCCGCGGACGTCGCCGGCCGCGAAGATGCCGGGCACCGTCGTCGCGAGGTTCTCCGGGGGCAGCCCGTCCTGCCACAGCCGTTTGGGCACGTCGCGGCCGGTCAGCACGAAGCCGCGCTCGTCGCGGCACACCTGGTCGGAGATCCAGTCGCAGCGCGGCTCGGCGCCGAGCAGCAGGAACAGTCCGGCCGCCTCGACCTGCTCGGTGCCGCCGGTCTCGAGGTCGCGGAGCGTCAGCCACGACAGGCTCGCGCCTCCGCCCCCGTCGACGACCTCGGTGCACGGCCGGATCCGGACCACGGGGTTGTAGCTGATCTCCCGGATCAGGTAGTCCGACATCGTCGCCGCGATCTCCCGGCGCCTGATCAGGATGGTGACCGAGCGGGCGAACCGGGCGAGGTGGATGGCTGCCTGGCCCGCGGAGTTGCCGCCGCCGACGACGTAGACGTCGCGCCCCTCCATCTCCCGGGAGGCGCTCACCGCCGCGCCGTAGTGCACGCCGCGGCCGACCAGGTCCTCCACGGCATCGACTCCTAGCCGGCGGTAGGCCACGCCCGAGGAGATCACCACGGTGCGGGCGCGGACCTCGCCGCCCTCGGTGACGACGCGGTGCGGCTCGCCGCCCATGCCGGGCTCGAGCGCGGTGACCGGCCACCCGGTGAAGAAGTGCGTGCCGAACCGGATCGCCTGGTTGCGGGCACGCTGGGCGAGCCGCATTCCCGAGATGCCGCGCGGGAAGCCGAGGTAGTTGCGGATCATCGAGCTCGTCCCGGCCTGCCCGCCGATCGCCTCGGACTCGATCACCACCGTCTTCAGGCCCTCGGAGGAGCCGTAGACGGCCGCGGCGAGACCGGCCGGGCCCGCGCCCACGACCACGAGGTCGACCACCGCGTCGACGTCGATGTCGCCGGGGTTGCCGTAGATGGTCACGGCCACGTCGCGCACCGAGCCGGCCATCAGCGGGACCCGGCCGAACGCCCAGACGATGGGCAGCCGGATGTCGGCGGGGTCGACCTCCTCGCCGAGCTGGCCGAGGATCATCCGGCCGGCCTCGCTGTCGGGCGGGTAGGTGCGGCTCGGCATGCCCATCCGGTCGAGGAAGTCGCGGATCGCGACCACGAGCGGGTCGTTGCCCTCGGTGATGATCTTGGTCGCGGGCACCTCGGGATCGGCGACGGTGGAGCCCCAGTCGGACAGCAGCTCGGTGATCGCGGTGTGGAACTCCTCGTCCCGGGCCCCGCGCGGGAGCAGCAGGAGCGCGTCGTACTTGCCGGCGGCCATGCCGTGGCGCAGGGCCTCGGCGTCCTCGCGGAATCGGCTCCACTGCGCGGTCACCACGCGGCGGGCGGTGGGGATGATCGAGCGCCACTCGGCGAACGCCGGGAAGACCTCGGAGTCCGGGATGGCGGACTCGGTCACCAGGAGCGGGATCGGGGTGCCCTCGGCGACGAGCGTGCGCAACGTGGTGCTGGTCTCCCGTGCGGTGGCACAGGTGCGGATCTCGTAGTCGCGGGCATAGCGGCCGAACTCGCTGGCGAGGACGTCGGCGTTGGCGGGGGCGCAGATCACGATGACGGGGAGCGCGCGGGTGCTGGCAACCGGCTCAGGGCTCATGCCTCCATCATCTCGCATCGCGGAAGCCCGGACCGAGACCTCCGGGCCAGACGGGCGGGTGCGCGGCAGTCCTGGGGGCGCCGGCTCGGCGGGGCAGTGGGAGGATGCCGCCCGTGCGGGTGCGGATCGATCTGGGGTACGACGGGGGCGGCTTCCACGGCTGGGCCCGGCAGCCCGGCCTGCGCACCGTGCAGGGTGACCTCGAGCGGGCGCTGGACACGGTGCTGCGCGTCGAGGGGACGTCGCTGACCGTCGCCGGCCGGACCGACGCCGGAGTGCATGCGCGGAGCCAGGTCGCGCACGTCGACCTGGCCGACACCGCCGAGATCGGGCCACTGGTGCGCCGGCTGAACGGGCTGCTGGACGCCGACGTGCGGGTGCACCGGATCTCGGTGGCACCGCCCGGCTTCGACGCGCGGTTCTCTGCGGTGTGGCGGCGCTACGCCTACCGGATCGCCGACCGGCCGGACGCCGTCGACCCGCTGCGGCGCGGCCACGTCCTGGTCTGGCCGCGGCCGCTGGACGACGCGGCGATGACGCGGGCGGCCGAGGCGATGCTCGGCGAGCACGACTTCGCGGCGTTCTGCCGCAAGCGTGCCGGGGCCACCACGATCCGGACCCTGATCGACCTCGGCTGGCAGCGCCAGCCCGACGGCGTCCTGGTCGCGACGGTGCGGGCAGACGCGTTCTGCCACAACATGGTGCGTGCCCTCGTCGGCTGCCTGGTGGCCGTGGGGGAGGGGCGGCGCGACGCGGCCTGGGCCAGGGGCGTCCTGACCGGGCGGCAGCGCGACCCGGCGGTGAAGGTGGCGCGACCGCACGGGCTGACGCTGGAGGAGGTCGGCTACCCCGACGACGAGGAGCTTGCCCTGCAGGCGGAGCGGTCCCGGGTGGTGCGGACCCTTGGCTGAGCACTACTTCTCGGCCGACCCGTCTGTGCCCTTCAAGCGGGCGCCCGTCGAGGCGCGGGTCTGGGGCCACGACCTGTCGCTCGAGAGCGGGTCCGGCGTCTTCGCGCAGGGCCGGGTGGACGTCGGGACCGCGGTGCTGCTCCGGGAGACCGAGCCGCCCGGGCCGGGTCGGTTCCTCGACCTCGGCTGCGGCTACGGCGTGATCGGGGTGGCGATCGCCGTCGCGCAGCCGCAGGCGGTCGTGGACGCGGTGGACGTCAACGAGCGTGCCGTGCTGCTGGCCACCGGCAACGCGACGTCCCTCGGGGTGGCGGACCGCTACACCGCTTCGACACCCGACCGCCTGCCGCGGGCGTCGTACGACGAGATCTGGTCGAACCCGCCGATCCGGATCGGCAAGCCGGCCCTGCACGAGCTGCTGCTCACCTGGCTGCCCATGCTGCTGCCCGGTGGCCGTGCGGTGATGGTCGTCGGCAAGAACCTCGGCGCCGACTCGCTGGCGGCCTGGCTGGGGGAGCAGGGCTACCCGACCACCAAGCTGGCGAGCGCCAAGGGGTTCCGGGTGCTCGAGTCGCGGCGACGTTGACGAAGCCGTCCGCGATGCCGACGGCCTACCGGACCAGCCGCAGCGCGAGCAGCGGGCAGGCCTTCTGCGCGCGCTTGGCGTGCCCCTCCAGCTGCCTGGGTACGACGGGGTCGCGCTCGCCGCTCCGGCTGACCGGGAACCCCCAGTCGTCCTGCGTCAGCAGCTCGGGCAGCAGCTCGGCGCAGGCTCCGTGTCCGTCGCAGCGGGTCCAGTCGACGTGGAGCCGCTGCTCGCCCCGGTTCATGCCGCCTGTCCCAGCGCGTGGCACTCGCCACGCAGGTGCGCCTCGACGTGGCCCGCGAAGGCCCGCATCGTGCTCGCCACGAACCGTGCGGTGCCGTCCGGGTGGGCGCAGGCGCCACGACCGTGGACGAGTCCGCGGAGCCGCTCGACCTCGGCGACGAGGCGCGGATCGGCACCCGGCACGGCCAGTCGGCTGAGCGTGTCCGCCATCCGGGGCAGGCCGTTGATGCAGGGGCCGCACTGGCCGGCCGACTCCCGGGCCAGGTAGGTGGCCACCTCGGCGCTGGTGCGCAGCGGGCAGGCCCGCTGGTCGAGCACGTGCACCACGCCGGCGCCGGGGGTGGCGCCGTACGGGGCCAGGCCCTCGCGGGACAGGGGAGCGTCGAGCGCCGAGATCGGCAGCCAGGTGCCGTGGTAGCCGCCGACCAGCACCGCCCGCACCCGCGGCAGCGGGATGCCGCCGCGGGTCAGCACGTCGCGCAGCGGGGTGCCACGCGGCACCTCGACCACGCCCGGCTGCGGCACCACGTCGCGGGACGAGCCCGTGAGCGAGACCAGGAAGGTGCCGGGGTCCTCGGGGGTGCCGGCGCTGCGGAACCAGTCGGCGCCGTAGCGTGCCAGCAGCGCGAGCTGGGCGAGCGTCTCGGCGTTGCTGACCATCGTGGGCCGCCCGTCGACGCCGCTGCGCCACACCGGGACGATCGGGTCCCCGGGCACGCCGGGACGTCCGTCGATCCGGTTGACGAGGGCCGACTCCTGACCGCTCACGAAGCCGCCGTCGAGGTGCTGGACCTCGACCGCGGAGCGTCGCTCCGCGGCCGCCTCGCGCACCGGCCGCGGGTCCAGCCGGTGGCCGACCGCGAGCACGGTGCGCCGCGCGTGGAGGGCACCGGCCAGGAGCTCGAGCCCGTCGAGCACCAGCCCGGGAGCGGTGCGCAGGAGCACGGAGTCCTTGTGGCTGAGGTACTCGCCCTCCATCGCGTTGCCGATGACGACCGGCCGTCGACCGACCGCCTTGATCTTGCGGGCGGTGGGGAACCCGGCTCCGCCGCGGCCGGTCAGCCCGGCCGCCTCGACCAGGTCGACCAGCTGCTCGGCCGTGAGCCGTGGTGCGGGACCGTGGTCCAGGTCCGCGAGCAGCCGTTGGCTGGTGATCAGGGTCTGGGTCATGACGGGATCCTTCTCGGGGTGCGGTTCCAGCCGCGCTCGTCGTACGACGGGGCGAAGCGCCAGCCGACCGCGGCCAGGACAGCAGCGGTGCACGCAGCAGCGAGGGCGAGCAACCAGGTCGAGGCCCGGTCGGTGCCGTTGCCGATCGCGTGCGCCATCGCCACCGGCCACAGGACGTAGGTCGCCCAGTGCACCGTGCGGAAGACCTTCGGGCCGACCTTGTCCCGGAGCAGGCTGACCACGGTGATCACGAGCAGCAGGTCGACGGCGAGGGTGCCCAGCCCGAGCCAGATCGGGCGATAGGCGCCGAGGAAGGGGAACACGACGTCGACCAGCCGGAGCTGGGCGTACGGGTCGAAGAACAGGGAGCCCACGTGCACGGCGATCAGCGTGGTGCCGGTCAGTGCCGCGGTGCGGTGCACCTCGTTGACCCCGAACCGGCCGAGGCCGCCGATGGAGCGTCCGGAACGGCCGGCGATCCCGAGCACCAGCGTGATCGTGAACATCACCAGCGCGACGACGCCCGTCCCGCGGCCGAGGGCCCACAGTGCCTCGCTCATGCTGCGACCTGCTGCGGGAAACCGTTGATGACGCGCGTGCGCCCGGCGTGGTCGGTGAGCCGGGCCGGGAACCCGAGCCCGCGCAGCCAGCGCGCCGCGTCGTGTCCCTTGACGACGGCTCCGGTGGTGGCGGTGTTGGCGCGGGCGCAGTCGGGGGCGACCACGGTCACCGCCCGCCACGGGCCGGTCGTCGGCGCGCCGGTCAGCGGGTCGATCAGGTGGTGCAGCGTGCGGCCGTCGCGGCGCCAGGTGCGCTTCCCGGTGCTCGAGGTGGCGACGGCGGCGCCCGCCTGCAGCGTCACCTGCTGGGGCGCGTCGGACGCGAGGTCCTGCACGGTCACCTGCCAGCTGCCCTCGGGCGTCGTGCCCGCGGTGGCGATGTCGCCGCCGAGACTGACCAGCGCGCCGGTGCCGAGGGCGTCCGCGATCGCGGCCGCGGTGCGGTCGGCGGCGACGGCCTTCGCGGTGGCGCCCAGGTCGACCTGGACGTCGGCCGGACGGTAGAGCCGGGAGCCGTCCAGCCGCAGGCTGCGCCAGCCGGGCACGGACGGGACGAGGGCGAGGCGCGGCCGGTCGTCGCGGGCCTCGGTCAGCGTGCGGTCGTAGCCGAGCCCGGTGAGGGCGGCACCCACGGTCGGGTCGACCGCGCCGTCGCTGAGCCAGGCCGCGACCAGGGCTTCGCGGACCAGGTCGGCCAGCACCGGCGACAGGTCGTTCCAGCCGGCCCTGAGGTTCAGGACCTCGCTGTCCGCCCGGAACCGGCTGGCCGCCATCTCGACCTCGGCCAGCAGGCCGTCGGCGATGGCAACCGCCTCGTCGAGGCGGTCGGCGTCGGTCACCACGATCCGGCAGTCGCAGGTCCACAGCTGCCAGTCGTGCGCCGCGGTGCTCACGAGCCGGCCGTCGTCGCGCTGCTCGAGCCGGAGTCGCTGCTGGAGCCACTGACCAGGCCGGAGCTGTTGTCGCTGCTGGAGCTCGACGTGGTGCTGGAGGAGTCCGACGAGGTGCTCGAGGAGGCGCTGCCCGTGCTGGACGACGTGCTGCCGGCGACCTGGAGTCCGAGCACGGCGGCGACGGCGAGCGAGCCGGCGGTGGCGGCGCCGATCACGGCGGTGCGGACGCGTCCGACGCGTCGGGTGGAGCTGTCCCTGTTCATGGTGATGTCCTCACGATCCGCTGGTCGAGCCCTGGGCGGGCCCGTCGTTGCCGGGGGCGGCCAGGGGTGGCTGCCCGTTCTGCTGCCCGTTCTGCTGCCCGTTCTGCTGCGTCTTGTGCTGCCGCGTCTGTTGCTGGTCCTGCTGGAAGCCGCCGTCGTCGTCCGACCTGGTGGGGGAGGTGCTGCTGTCGTCGGACCCCCGGTCATCGGGTTGGGCCTGGGCGATGCCGACCCCGACCACCCCGGCGACGGTCAGCGCACCCCCGGCGCCGAGGCCGATGACGGCCCTCCGGGCGTTCCGGGTGCGACGCGCCTGGCGTTCACGGTTCTGGTCCATGTCGACCAACCTGCGCCCCGTTCCTGTGGGGCACCTGTGCGGTCGCTACCCGGTGCGTGTGGGCCGGGGATGCGGGTTCAGCGGGGGTTCAGGCGGCCGGAGGGAATTCGGGGTGCGGCATCGCCCGTCGTACGCCGACAATGGGGGCATGGGTCACGTGGACGTCGCGGGAGTGCGCTTCGAGCTCCCCGACGGGCGGGTGCTGCTCGACGATGTCTCGTTCCGGGTCGGGGAGGGCGCCAAGGTGGCGCTCGTCGGCGCCAACGGTGCCGGCAAGACGACCCTGCTGCGGATCATCACCGGCGACGTGGTGCCGCACGCCGGTGCGATCACGCGCAGTGGCGGGCTCGGCGTGATGCGGCAGATGGTCTCGACAGGCTCGACCACCGGTGTGCTGACGACCGTCGCCGACCTGCTCCTCTCCGTGGCACCGCCCCGGGTGCGTGCGGCGGCGGACGAGGTCGCACGCCTCGAGCTGCTGCTGATGGACACCGACGACGAGAAGACCCAGATGCGCTACGCCACCGCGCTCGGGGAGTACGCCGACGCGGGTGGCTACGACATCGAGGTCGCCTGGGACGTCTGCTGCACAGCGGCGCTGGGGGTCAGCTACGACAAGGCGAAGTACCGCGACCTCGCGACGCTGTCCGGCGGCGAGCAGAAGCGGCTGGTGCTCGAGTACCTGCTGGCGGGGCCCGACGAGGTGCTGCTGCTCGACGAGCCGGACAACTTCCTCGACGTGCCGGGCAAGCAGTGGCTCGAGGGCCGGATCAACGAGAGCCCGAAGACGATCCTGATGGTCAGCCACGACCGCGAGCTGCTCAACAACACGGCCACGCGCATCGTGACCGTCGAGCTCGGCGCCGCGGGCAACACGGTGTGGACGCACCCGGGCGGGTTCACGTCGTACCACGATGCCCGGCGCAAGCGGTTCGAGCGGTTCGAGGAGCTCCAGCGGCGCTGGGACGAGGAGCACGCGAAGCTGAAGGCGCTGGTGCTGCGCTACAAGATCAAGGCGGAGTACAACGACGGTCTCGCAGCTCAGTACAAGGCCGCGCAGACCCGGCTCCGCAAGTTCGAGGAGGCCGGGCCGCCGCAGGCGATCCCCCGCGAGCAGCAGGTCACCATGCGGCTCACGGGTGGTCGCACCGGCAAGCGCGCCGTGGTCTGCGAGGGGCTGGAGCTCAGTGGCCTGATGCAGCCGTTCGACCTCGAGGTCTGGTACGGCGAGCGGGTGGCCGTGCTCGGGTCCAACGGGTCCGGCAAGTCCCACTTCCTGCGGCTTCTCGCGCGCGGCGGCAGCGACCCCGACGTCGAGCACCGCCCGATCGAGGACCGCCCGATCGAGGCGGTGCGGCACACCGGCAAGGCCAAGCTCGGCGCGCGGGTGCGCCCGGGCTGGTTCGTGCAGACCCATGCGCATCCGGAGCTGCTGGGTCGCACGCTGCTCGAGATCCTGCACCGCGGCGACGAACACCGGGCCGGCATGGCGCGCGAGGCAGCGTCACGGGTGCTCGACCGCTACGAGCTCGCGCACGCCGCCGAGCAGCGGTTCGACACGCTCTCGGGCGGACAGCAGGCCCGGTTCCAGATCCTGATGCTGGAGCTCTCGGGTGCGACCCTGCTGCTCCTCGACGAGCCCACCGACAACCTCGACGTCGAGTCCGCGGAGGCGCTCGAGGCGGGCCTGGAGCGGTTCGAGGGCACCGTGGTCGCGGTGACGCACGACCGCTGGTTCGCCCGTGGGTTCGACCGGTTCCTGGTGTACGGCGCCGACGGGTCGGTCTACGAGTCCGACGAACCGGTCTGGGACGAGGGCCGGGTCCAGCGCGTGCGCTAGGTCGTCAGCACCACGCGCTCGCCGAAGGCGGGTGTGAGCGGCTCGATCCCGGTCTCCGCCATCGCCAGGTGGAACCGCTCCGGCGGGGTCACGAAGAAGTGGTGGTGCTTGTGTGTGCGCCGCTGCGTCATCGGCCAGAACGTGCCGTAGTGCACGGCCAGCGCCCAGCGGGCACCGACCCGGGAGACCAGGTCGGCCGCCTGCTCCGGGTCGAGGTGGTCGTCGCCCAGGCTCGGCCCCCAGCCACCGATCGGGACCGTCGCCAGGTCGACCGGTCCGAGCCCGTCGAGAGCCACGTCGACGCCGGTGTCGCCGGGGTACCAGACGCTGGACCCGTCGTACCCGAGCCGGAAGCCGATCGCCGGCGCGTCGCCCTTCTCGAACACGCTGCGACGGCCGTCGTGGTGCGCGGGGAGCACCTGCACGGCGACGCCGGCCAGCACCACCTCGTCTCCCGGCTTCACCTCCACCAGGCGGTGCCGAGCGAGGCCCTTGAGCAGTCCGGCGGCGCCCTGGGGTACGACGACCGGCACGTCCGGGTCGAAGCGGGCCAGCGACGGCAGGTGCAGGTGGTCGCGGTGCAGGTGCGAGACCAGCACCAGGTCGGCGCGTGCGGCCGTGGGCGGCGGCACCGGCGTCGTACGGCGCAGGTGCCAGACGCGTCGGCAGAGCAGGGGATCGGTGGCGACCACGCGGTCTCCGAGCCCGATCGACATCGACGAGTGGCCCCACCAGGTCACCGACAGCGCTGGCACGGTTGACAGGATAGGTGGCGTGGACCTCTCGTCGTACGGCCTGGTGATCTTCGACTGCGACGGGGTTCTCGTCGACTCCGAGCGGCTCACGGTGCACGAGGAGGCGCGGATGCTGACCGAGCTCGGCTGGCCGATGACTGCCGACGAGGTGGTCACCCGGTTCATGGGTCGCAGCCTCGCCTCCGAGCTGGCGGAGATCGCCGAGCACCTCGGGCAGGAGGCTGCTGACCGGTTCGAGTCCGAGCTGGTGCCGCGACTCGGCGCCATCTTCGACGCCGAGCTGACCGCGGTCGACGGTGTGCCCGAGCTGCTCGAAGCCCTGACGGCCAAGGGTGTGCCGACCTGTGTCGCGTCCAGCGGACTGCCTCACCACATCCGACGCAAGCTCGACCAGACCGGACTGCGTGCCCACTTCGACGACCGGATCTCCTCGGCGTCGGAGGTCGAGCACGGCAAGCCCGCGCCGGACCTGTTCCTGCTCGCCGCCGCGCGCATGGACGTCGCGCCGGCGGACGCCGCCGTCATCGAGGACAGCGTGCCGGGAGTCGAGGCCGGGGTGGCCGCCGGGATGACGGTGTACGGCTTCGGGGGTGGCCTCGCTCGCGCCCAGGACCTGCGTGCGGCCGGCGCCGTGGTGTTCGACGCGATGGCGGAGCTCCACTAGCGGCCGGCCCGTTGCCGGGGCACGCGGCGTGTGTCACAGTCACGTCCACCCGGCCCAGGAGACCCGATGACCGAGACCCAGCTGCCCGATCCGCGCTTTCTCGATGACCGGCTGGCCCACTGGGCCGCGACCGCACCTGACGAGATGGCGGTGACCTACCTCGGGCGCACGTGGACCTGGGCACAGTGGGACGACCGGGTGCGCCGGCTGGCGGGAGCGCTTGCGGACCTCGGGGTCGGGCGCGGCGACGTGGTCTCGTTCCTCGACAAGAACCACCCGGCCTGCGTCGAGCTCACGATGGCCGCCTCGACGCTCGGCGCCGCCAACGCGATCGTCAACTTCCGGCTGGCCGGCGACGAGGTGGACTACGCGGTCAACGACGCGGGCGCCAAGGTGCTGCTGGTCGGCACCGAGCTGATGCCGCTGATCGACAAGATCCGCGACCGGCTGACCACGGTCGAGCACGTGATCGAGGTGACGCCCGACGGCGGTGAGGGTGACGCGTACGAGGCGCTGCTCGCCGGTGCTCAGCCACGGCAGCGCAGCGAGGACGCCGACCCGGAGGACGTGTGCCTGGTCATGTACTCGTCCGGTACGACGGGCCGGCCGAAGGGCGTGATGCTCCGGCACCGCAACATGGTCCAGCACACGATCAACGCCCACGACGGCTGGGAGTTCGAGCCGGGCGACAAGAACCTGGTCGCGATGCCGCTGTTCCACGTCGGCGGCTCGTCGTACGTCCTGTTCGGCATCCACGACGGCATCCCCAGCGTGATGACCCGTGACCCCGACGGCGCGTCGCTGGCCGGGGCGATCATGCAGGGCGCCAACCGCACCTTCCTGGTGCCCGCCGTCCTCGCCCAGGTGCTGCAGTCCGGGCCGGAGGCCATCGGGCTGTTCGGCAGGCTGAAGACCTACACGTACGGCGCCGCACCGATGCCGATGCCGCTGCTGCGGGCGGCGATGGAGGCGTGGCCGGACACCGAGTTCATCCAGGTCTACGGCCTCACCGAGCTGTGCGGCGTGATCACTCACCTGATGCCGCCCGAGCACCGCGACGCCGACCATCCCGAGCGGCTGGTCTCGGCCGGGCAGTGCATCCCGGGTGCGGAGCTCAAGGTGGTCGACCCGCTCACGCTCGAGGAGCTTCCGGTGGGCGAGCACGGTGAGCTGTGGTTCCGCACACCCCAGCTGATGAAGGGCTTCCTCAACAAGCCCGCCGAGACCGCCGAGGTGATCACCGACGACGGCTGGTTCCGCACCGGCGACATGGGCAAGGTCGACGCGGAAGGCTACGTCTACGTCGAGGACCGGCTCAAGGACATGATCATCACCGGCGGGGAGAACGTGTACTCGCCCGAGATCGAGCGCGTCCTCGCCGAGCACCCGGCGGTGATGGAGGTCGCGATCATCGGCGTCCCCGACGACCGCTGGGGCGAGACGGTCAAGGCCGTGGTCAGCCTGAAGTCCGGCGCCGAGACGACCGAGGAGGAGCTGATCGCGTACTGCCGCGAGCACCTCGCGAAGTTCAAGTGCCCGACCTCGGTCGACATCATCGCGGCGCTGCCCCGCAACCCCACCGGCAAGATCCTCAAGCGTGACCTGCGCAAGCCGTACTGGGAGGGTCGCGACCGCCAGGTCAGCTGAGGGTGCGGCCGGGGTGGGGCGCGGCTGCTGGGTTGGCTGGTGCTGCGGTTTCCCCACGGTATGCAGACGAACATGTGCTCCCCACGATGAGCACGTCATGGGAAGCGCATGCCCATCGTGGGAAGCGCACGGCCGCTTCCGATTTGTCGTGGTTATCCCGGCATACCGTGGTGAACCCGCCGTCGCGGGGGAGGGCCAGGAACGTGAGGTCGCTCTGGAACACCGGCACCATCAGCCGCGTCCACCACTGGTACCACCGCACGTGAGCGGTCCGGTCCTGCGCGTACGCCGCCAGCGCCGACTCCAGCGTGGGCCTGGTGGCCAGCGCGTGGTGCAGGCCCCAGGCGTCGGCCAGCGCGAGGGACGTGCCGGCCCCGAGCTGCGGGCTCATCGCGTGCGCGGCGTCACCGACCAGGACCGCACCGGCTCCGCCCTCGGTGCGGTACGGGGTGCGCACCACGACGTCGCGGTACGACGCAGGGAGCAGCCGGTCGACCCCGTCCAGGAGCGGCTCGTAGCGTCCCGCGAACCGTTTCGCCTGCTCCCGCCAGGCCGGCACGGCAGGAGCGTTCGCGAAGTCGCGGGTGTGCGTGGACCAGAAGATCGAGGCCTGCCGCTCGCCGGTGGGGAGCACGCCGAAGTAGGAGCGGGTGCCGTCGAGGCACTGGTGCAGCTCGTCGCCGGCGATCAGGTCCGGGTCGTCGACCACGCACCAGAGCGCGCCGAACGCGTACGGGTGGTCGCGCACGGTCACGCCCATGCTCCGCCGGACCGCCGAGCGGCTGCCGTCGGCGCCGACCACGAGGTCGTAGATGCCGTGGCTCCCGGAGGGCGTCTGCACCTGCATCCCGGCCGGCGCGGGGTGCACGGCGGTCACGGTGACGCCGGTCTCGACGCGCACCGGCGAGTCGAGCAGCGCCCGGTGCAGCAGGGTGAACAGGGCGCCGCGGTGCACCCCGAGCGCAGGGACGGCGCCGGGGAGGGCGTCGTACGAGAAGTCCATGACCACCCGGCCGTCGACCGTGCGGCCCTCGACGCGGGAGACCGGGCGCGAGACGGCGCGCAGGTCGTCGAGCAGCCCGAGCCGGTCGAGCACCTGCTGGCCGAGGTGCTGGAGCCAGATCCCGGCGCCGACCGGGCCGGGCTCGACCTCGCGCTCCAGCACGGTGACGTCGTGGCCGGCGTCGGCGAGCAGCAGCGCGAGCGCCGGACCGGCCGAGCCCAGGCCGACCACGGCGACCCGCAGAGGGTGAACGCTCACCCGACGTCGGCGAGCCGGGGGAGGACCTCGGCGCAGACCCGCTCGGTCCAGCCGATCGCGTCGTCGGGGCCAGGTCCGACCCAGACCTGGTCGATGCCGAGCCCGGCGTACGTCTCCATCCTGGTCAGGAAAGCGGGACCGAACGGGTCCTCGCCGGTGATCACGGTGCGCCGTACGTCGCCGGGGTCGCGGCCGACGTCCGCACAGTGCCGGTCGAGCACCTCGAGCTTGTGCGCGACGCCCTCGGGTCCGAGGTCGAACAGGTTGCAGGCGTCGGCGTACTGCGCGACCAGGCGCAGCGTCTTGCGCTCACCGACGCCACCGATCATCAGCGGCGGTCCACCCGGTTGCACCGGCGACGGCGTGCAGACGGTCTCGGCGAGCTGGTAGTGCTGCCCGTCGAACGGGCCGTCGTCGTCACTCCACATCTGGCGGCAGATCCGGATCGTCTCCTCGAGGCGCTCGAACCGCTCGGCGACGGGCGGGAACGGTACGCCGAGGGCACGGTGCTCGCGCTCGTACCAGGCAGCGCCCAGCCCGAGCAGCGCGCGGCCGGAGGAGAGCACGTCGAGCGTCGTGACCACCTTCGCCAGCAGGCCGGGGTGCCGGTAGGTGACGCCGGTGACCAGGAGCCCGAGCTGGAGCCGCTCGGTGCGCCCGGCCAGGAAGCCCAGGGACGTGTAGCCCTCGAGCATCGGCGCGACCGGTCCGCCGAGGTCCTCCATCTGGAACCAGTGGTCCATCATCGTCAGCGTCGTCACCCCGCCCTCGTCGGCCGCCCGGGCGACGCCGGCGAGTGTCGGTGCCAGGGAGGTCGCGCCCCCGGCGTAGGACAGGTTCGCGCAGTGGACGGCCAGCTTCACGTGGTCTCTCCGGACGGGGTCTCGATCTGCACGGTCATCTTCTTCAGCAGCCGGTTCAGCGTGGTCAGCTCCTTGCGGGTGAGCACGGTTGCGAGCTCGTCCTCCGCCGTGCCACGCAGGTGCATCGCGTCGCGCCAGATCTTCATCCCCGCACGCGTCGCCTCGACCTCGACCCGGCGGCGGTCGCCCTTGCCGGGCACCCGCTTGAGCCAGCCCTTCTTCTCCATCGAGTCCAGCCGGCCGGTGATCCCGGCGTTGGACACGCCCATCTCCTGGGCGAGCTGGCCGGGGGATGCCTGGCCGGGGACGTCGCGGATCATCAGGTGGTGCAGGGTGTCGTACTCGAAGTCCTGCAGGCCGACCTCCGCGAGCGCCGCTTTCGTCGTGGTCCGGAAGTGCCGGTTGATGTTCGCCAGCCGCACCGTCATCGCCTCGACGTCGTCGTCGAAGTCCTCGTCGAGGACCCAGTGGTCCCGCCAGCGCTCGACGTGCAGGTCGGCCGCGTCCTTCATGCCGGGAAGTCTAGTCCGGAAGTATTTCGTTGACGAATAGTTCGCTAGCGAAATAGTATGCCCGCATGAGAAGTGCCGGCGACAACCCGTTGCGCCACGCGCCCTACCGGTGGCTGCTGACCGGCGTGACGGTGAACTCCCTCGGCAACGGGATCGCCCCGATCGCCCTCGCGTTCGCGGTGCTCGACCTGGGTGGTGACGCGTCCGAGCTCGGCCTGGTGGTCGGCCTCTACGCGCTGGCGGACGTGGGGGCGGTGCTGTTCGGCGGCGTGCTCGGTGACCGGCTCCCGCGCACCGTGATGATGCAGGGCTCGTCCATGTTCGCGGCCGTGGCCCAGGCCGTGGTGGCGGCGTCGCTGATCGGCGGCTGGTCGAGCATCCCGCTGCTGGCCGGCCTCGGGATGGTCAACGGCGCTCTCGGCGCTCTCGGCGGTCCGAGCTCGCAGGCGATCACCCAGCAGACGGTGCCGGCCGCGCTGCTGCGCACTGCGATCACGTGGCGCCGCATCGGTCAGAACGTCGCGGTCATCGTGGGGAGCGGCGCGGCGGGGCTGCTGGTCGCCGGCGCGGGCACCGGCTGGGCGCTCGCCGTCGACGCCTTCACGTTCGCGTTCGCGGCCGTCTGCTTCGGGCTGGTCAGGGTCGAGGCGCTCGTCGTACCGGCGGAGCGAGGGAGCATGCTCGCCGACGTCCGCGAGGGCTTCGCCGAGGTGATGCGCCACACCTGGCTGTGGCTGCTGATCCTGCAGGCGCTGCTCTACCACCTGTTCTACGGCGGTGCGCAGGGCGTGCTCGGCCCGATCGTGGTCGGCGACTCGCTCGGCCGCCCGGCGTGGGGCTGGGCGCTGTCGTCGATGATGGTCGGCTTCGTCGTCGGCGGGCTGGTGACGCTGCGCTGGAAGCCGCGGCGGGCGCTGTACGTCGGCACCTGGTTCCTCGGGCTGACCGCGGCCTTCCCGATCGCGATGGCGCTGTCCGACTCGCTGACCGTCGTACTCGTCGGAGCGTTCCTGCACGGGTTCGGCCTCGAGATCTTCAGCGTCGGCTGGGACCTCTCGATCCAGGAGCAGGTCGCGCCGGACAAGCTGGCGCGGGTGTACTCCTTCGACATGATCGGCTCGTTCATCGCGCGTCCGGTCGGGCTGGCGCTGACCGGCCCGGTCGCCCAGCTGGTCGGCTTCCGCACCTGGCTGCTGGTGGTGGGCGCCGTGATCGTGGTCAGCACCCTGGTCGCGTTGACGTCGCGCGACGTACGACGACTCGAGCGCAAGGTGGACGAACCCGAGGTCGTCGCCGCGTAGTCTCCGACGGTGGACAAGCCGTGGTCGAACTTCGACTGGAACCTCCGCAACTGCGGCCGTCACGGGCACGTGACCTACCGGCCGGACGAGACGTCGCTCGCGGAGCAGCTGGTCACCGAGACCAGCGCGGGCGACGCCTGGCGATGCCTGCGCTGCGGCGACTTCGTGGTCGGCGAGCCGCACGGCACCGGCCCGGCCGACGAGGCACCGCTGGTGCTCCGCGGGCGTGCCCTGCGCGACGCCTTCATCCTGCGGCTGCTGGCGGTCGAGCGCGGCATCCGCGGCGTGCTGCTGGTCGCGCTGGCCTACGGGATCTTCAAGTTCGACGGGTCGCGCAACGCGCTGCAGCAGGTGTTCGACACCTACCTGCCGCTGCTGCGTCCGGTCGGCGACAAGCTCGGCATCGACCTCCAGGACGCGGGTCCGGTGCGGCTGATCCAGCACGCGCTCGACGCCCGGCACTCGACGCTGCTGATGGTCGCCTTCGGCGTCCTCGCGTACGGCGCCCTCCAGCTGCTGGAGGCGACCGGGCTGTGGCTGATGAAGCGCTGGGGCGAGTACGTCGCCGTGGTCGGCACGTCGGTGTTCATCCCGCTCGAGGTCTACGAGATCGTCGAACGCGTGACCTGGCTGCGGATCGCCGCGCTGGTCGTCAACGTCGCCGCCGTCATCTACATCCTCTGGACCAAGCGGCTGTTCGGGATCCGGGGCGGCCACGCCGCCTTCGAGGCCGAGCGGCACAGTGAGTCGCTGCTCGAGGTCGAGACGGCGGCGTCTGCGGTGTAGGTCGATGTGGTCCAGGCGGTGATGCACCGATGAGTTCCGGCAGCGACCCGGGTCGGTCCTGAGCGTGCACCGCTCCTGGTCCGAACCGACCCTGGTCCCGGTCGACGACGTGACGCTCTGCGTGCAGACGGTCGGCGAGGCCGGCGACCCGCCGCTGCTCCTGCTCGCCGGCGCCGCGGCGTCGATGGACTGGTGGGAAGACGCGTTCTGCGAAGCGCTCGCGGCCGGCGGCCGGCTGGTCCACCGCTACGACCACCGCGACACCGGCGCGTCCACCACGTTCCCGCCCGGCGCCCCGCCGTACGCCGCCGGACGGCTCGCCACCGACGCGCTCCGGCTGCTCGACGCGCTCGGCCTGGACGCCGCACACCTGGTCGGCATCTCGATGGGCGGCGGCATCGCGCAGGACATCGCGGTCCGGCACCCCGAGCGGGTGTTGTCGCTCGCGCTGCTGTCCACGACCGCGGTCGGTGGTGTGGCCGGCGACCTGCCCGGCCCGGCCGAGCGGGTCCAGCAGGCGTTCGCCGACCCGCCGCCCGACCCCGACTGGGCCGACGTCGACGCGTTCGCCGAGTGGATGCTGGCCGGCGAGCGAACCTTCGCGGGCCGGATCCCGGTCGACGTCGACCGGGTGCGTGGCATCGCCACCCGGGCCTGGCACCGCTCAGCCGAGCCGGCTGCCGCCGGCAACCACTGGCTGGCCGTCGGCGGCGAGGGCGACGACGCGCTGCCGCCCGACGTCACCACGATCGGTGCGCACACGCTCGTCGTGCACGGCGACGCCGATCCGCTCTTCCCGCTGCCCCACGGCGAGGCACTGGCCGAGGCCATCCCGGGCGCCCGGCTGCTGGTGGTGCCGGGCCTGGGCCACCAGGTGCCGCCGCCCGAGACCTGGGACGTCGTCGTGCCGGCGCTGCTCGAGCACACGGACCGCTAGCGGGTCCCTTCCGAGGCGCAGGTCGCGCCCGTCCCTCACTTCCAGCGCTCGGACGCGGGCGTGAACGTGAGCTGGCGGTCGCCGGTGTAGATCTGCTTCGGCCGGGCGATCTTCTGGTCCTTGTCCTGCACCAGCTCCAGCCACTGCGCGAGCCAGCCCGGCGTGCGGCCGATCGCGAACAGCACCGTGAACATCTCCGGCGGGAACTGGAACGCCTCGTAGATCAGGCCGGAGTAGAAGTCGACGTTGGGGTAGAGCTTGCGCTTGACGAAGTACTCGTCCTCGAGCGCGATCTTCTCCAGCTCCTGCGCGATCTCCAGCAGCGGGTTGACCCCGGTGACCTCGAAGACGTCGTCGCAGGCCTTCTTGATGATCGTGGCGCGCGGGTCGTAGTTCTTGTAGACCCGGTGGCCGAAACCCATCAGGCGCTCCTCGCCGTCCTTCACCCCCTTGATGAAGTCGGGGATGTTCTCCTTGGAGCCGATCCGCTTGAGCATCCGCAGCACCGCTTCGTTGGCGCCGCCGTGCAGCGGGCCGTAGAGCGCGCCGACACCGGCCGCGACCGCGGAGTACGGGTCCACCTGCGAGGAGCCGACCGAGCGCACCGCGTTGGTCGAGCAGTTCTGCTCGTGGTCGGCATGCAGGATGAACAGCACGTCGAGCGCCTTGACCAGCCGCTCGTCGGGCTCGTACTTCTGCTCGCTCATCTTGAACAGCATCGAGAGGAAGTTCGCGGTGTAGCTGAGCTCGTTGTCCGGGTAGACGTAGGGCTTGCCCTGCGCGTGGCGGAACGCCCAGGCGCCGAGCGTCGGCATCTTGGCGATCATCCGCACGATCTGCATCCGGCGGTTGTCCGGGTCGGAGATATTCGCCGACTCCGGGTAGAACGTCGACAGCGCGCCGACGGAGGCCATCAGCATCCCCATCGGGTGGGCGTCGTAGCGGAAGCCCTGCATGAAGGTCTTCACGTTCTCGTGGACGAACGTGTGGTAGGTGATGTCGTGGACCCACTGCTCGTACTCGCCCTTGGAGGGCAGGTCGCCGGTCAGCAGGAGGTAGGACACCTCGAGGAACGACGACTTCTCCGCCAGCTGCTCGATCGGGTAGCCGCGGTACTCAAGGATGCCTTCCTCGCCGTCGATGAACGTGACCGCGCTGCGGCAGGACGCGGTGTTGGTGAATCCCGGGTCGTACGTCGCGAGGCCGGGGCCGTCGTCCGCCGACTTGATCTGGCTGAGGTCTCCGGCCCTGATCGTGTCGTCGGTGATCGGGATCTCGTACTCCTGGCCGGTGCGGTTGTCCCGAACGGTGAGGGTGTCGCCCTTGCCGTTGCCAGAGGTCTTCTCGTCGCTCACGTGGGCTCCTTCGCGGGGTGTCGACGTCTCCTCAACCTATTCCCTGCCCCGGAGTCGCGTTAATCCCCCTGCGCCGTTTTGACCACCCACCGGACACGCCGGTACTCTGGGCGGTCGCGCCTCCTGCCGCGTCGGTGGTCCCGCACGGACCTCGATGCAGACCCGGACGCAGATGAACCGGGCAGTGTTCGTCAGAAGGCGCAGCACCACCTCCCGACCGAGGATTCCGCCTGGCCGGGCCCGACGAACGAGTAAGGCTCCACTGTGCGCACGTACAGCCCCAAGCCCGGCGACATCCAGCGCGACTGGCACGTCATCGACGCCACCGACATCGTCCTCGGCCGCCTCGCGGTCCAGTCGGCGAACCTCCTGCGAGGCAAGCACAAGACGATCTTCGCGCCGCACGTCGACACCGGCGACTTCGTGATCATCATCAACGCCGAGAAGGTCTCCCTCTCCGGCACCAAGAAGACCACCAAGATGGCCTACCGCCACTCCGGTTACCCGGGCGGCCTCAGCGCCACCCCGATCGGTGTGCTCCTCGAGAAGGATGCCCGCAGGGCCATCGAGAACGCGGTGTGGGGCATGCTCCCCAAGAACCGTCTGGGTCGGCAGATGCTGAAGAAGCTCAAGGTCTACTCCGGCCCCGAGCACCCGCACGCTGCCCAGAAGGCCAAGCCGTTCGAGATCAAGCAGATCTCCCAGTAACTCTTCACAGACGAGACGAAGGAACATTTCGTGGCTGACACCACCGACGTAGCTGAGAACAACCCGGACGGCGCCGAGGAGACCTACCAGGTCAACGAGGAGGGCGTCGCGTACTCCTCCGAGAGCGCCCCGTCTGCCGACGCCCCGGCCCGCCCGGCCACCATCGCCCCGTCGGCCGCCACCGGCCGTCGCAAGGAGGCTGTGGCCCGGGTGCGCCTGGTGCCCGGCACCGGCGAGTGGACCGTCAACGGTCGCACCCTGGACTCCTACTTCCCGAACAAGCTCCACCAGCAGGTCGTCAACGAGCCCTTCGTGACCACCGACCTGGTCGGACGCTTCGACGTGATCGCGCGGATCCACGGCGGCGGCATCACGGGTCAGGCCGGCGCGTTGCGCCTCGGGGTGGCCCGCGCCCTCAACTCCCTCGACCTCGACGCCAACCGCGCCGTGCTGAAGAAGGCCGGGCTGCTCACGCGTGACGCCCGCGTCATCGAGCGCAAGAAGGCCGGACTCAAGAAGGCCCGCAAGGCGCCCCAGTTCTCCAAGCGCTGAGATTCCCGGTGGGTCGCCTGTTCGGCACCGACGGGGTCCGTGGGCTGGCCAACCGCCAGCTCACGGCCGAGCTCACGCTCGACCTGTCGGTCGCTGCTGCTCACGTGCTCGGTGAGGCCGGTGTCTTCGAGGGACACCGGCCCTTCGCCGTCGTCGGTCGCGACACCCGGATCTCGGGCCAGTTCCTCGAGGCCGCGGTCGTTGCCGGCCTGCTCTCGGCGGGCGTCGACGTCCACCTCCTCGGCGAGCTGCCGACGCCGGCCGTCGCCCACCTCACCGGTTCGCTGGGCGCCGACCTCGGCGTGATGCTCTCCGCGTCGCACAACCCGATGCCCGACAACGGGGTCAAGTTCCTGGCCCGCGGTGGCCGCAAGCTCGACGACGTGATCGAGAACGCGATCGAGAAGCGGATGGGGGAGACCTGGCAGCGGCCCACCGGCGGCAAGGTCGGCCGGGTCTCCACGCACCAGACCGCGACGGACGAGTACGCCGCTCACCTGCTCGGCACCATCGACCAGTCGCTGGCCGGCCTGAAGGTCGTGCTCGACTGCGCCCACGGCGCGGCGTCGGTCGTCGGCCCCCGGACCCTGCGCGAGGCGGGCGCCGAGGTGATCGCGATCTGCGCCGAGCCCGACGGGCTCAACATCAACGAGGGCTGCGGCTCCACCCATCTCGAGCCGGTGCGTGCCGCTGTGGTCGAGCACGGTGCCGACGTCGGATTCGCCCTCGACGGTGACGCCGACCGCGTGCTCGCGGTCGATGCGACCGGCGCCGTGGTCGACGGCGACCAGATCCTGGCGATCCTCGCGCTCGCGCTGCGCGAGCAGGGTGCCCTGCACGCCGACACGGTGGTCGCGACCGTGATGAGCAACCTCGGCTTCGTGCACGCGATGCGAGCGCACGGGGTCGGCGTACGCCAGACCAAGGTGGGCGACCGCTACGTGCTCGAGGCGATGAAGGTCTCGGGCTACAACCTCGGTGGCGAGCAGTCCGGCCACGTGATCATGAGCGACCACGCCACCACCGGCGACGGTCTGCTGGCGGCGCTCCAGGTGCTAGCCCGGATGGCGTCGACCGGCCGGACGATGGCGGACCTGGCCGGCGTGATGAGCCGGCTCCCGCAGGTGCTGGTCAACGTCTCCGACGTCGACAAGGCCCGCACCGACGACGACGCGGTCGTCGCCGCGGCGGTGTCCGAGGCCGAGGCCGAGCTCGGTGACAGCGGCCGGGTGCTGCTCCGGCCGTCCGGCACCGAGGCGCTGGTCCGCGTGATGGTGGAGGCCGGCACCGCCGACCAGGCGTCCGCGATCGCCGACCGGCTCGCCGACGTGGTCCGGCTGCGTCTCGCTCTCGCTCCCTGAGGCACCTCCCCACGCATCCTCGAGGTCGTCGCCGGGGCCACGCCGAGCCGGATAACGAGTGGCCGGGTGGCGCCGCGTGACCTAGCGTCGTCGCCCGTGGAGATCATCGAGGTCGACCCGTTCGACGACGCCCTGGCGACCGCCTGGCACGGCGTCTACGCGCGCTCCCAGAGCCACGGCCGGAAGCACCCCGCCCCGTGGCAGCTCGCCGAGGTGCTGGCCGAGATGCGGGAGCCGGGCAGCCGGCGCCGGCTGCTGGGCTTCGCCGGGGTCGTCGACGGCACCGTGGTCTGCAACGGGGCCCTGTCCCTGCCGCAGCTGGACAACCTGAGCTCCGCCATCGTGCTGGTGGACACGGAGCCGGCCCTCCGGCGTCGCGGGCACGGAGCCGCGATGCTGGCCCACCTCGAGGAGCGGGCCGCCGCCGAGGGCAGGACGCTGCTCAACACCGAGACGTTCTACCCGTACGACGCGCCGGCGGACGGAGCCGGCCACGACGACGCGGACTTCCTCACGCACCGGGGCTACGCGTTCGGCCTGGGCGACGTGCACCGGAGGCTGGCGCTGCCGGTGGACCCGGCCCTGCTGGACGAGCTCGCGGCCGAGGCCGAGCCGCACCACGCGGCGTACCAGATCCGCACCTTCCGCGGCCGGGTGCCCGACGAGCTCGCGGCGTCGTTCGCCACGATCAGTGCCAGCCTGATGACCGAGGCGCCCGCGGGAGAGATCGAGCGGGAGCCGGAGGTGGCCGACGTCACCGTCATGCGTGCGGCGGAGGCACTCCGCAGGGCACAGGGGCGGGAGCCCTACTGCGCCGTCGCCCTCGACACCGACGGCGTGGTGCGGGCGTTCACGACCCTGATGACCACCGTCCACGAGCCCGACCGCGGCTACCAGTGGGGAACCGTCGTGGAGCGGGCGCACCGCGGTCATCGTCTCGGCGTGGCCGTGAAGGTGGCCAACCTCCGCGCGCTGGTGGCGCACGACTCGCCGGTGCGCGAGGTGTTCACCTACAACGCCGAGGTCAACGCGCACATGGTTGCGGTCAACGACGTGCTCGGGTTCGTGCCGATCGAGCGGCTCGGCGAGTTCCAGAAACGGCTCTGAGCCCGGACTCCTCAGCCGAGGGGCTTACGGCTGAGCCGGGCGATGCCCAGTCGGGACCAGACCATCCGCTGCAGCCAGAGCGTCAGGCTGCCGGCGAGCAGCATGCCGAGGATGTTCACCCCGAGCTGGGTGATCGCGGAACCCGCCTCCCCCCACAGGCCCGAGGCGAGACAGATCGCGAGCGTGCCGACGGCCGGGATCGTGGTCACGCTGATGAAGACGCCGACGAGCGGTCCGGACTTGCCCGTGGTCAGCGACAGCGTGCCCGCCGTACCGGCGAGACAGGCGACCACCAGGGACCAGGCGTCGGGATGGACGATGAAGTCGGTCAGCTGGCCGGAGCCGGCCTGCTCGGTGGTGAACGCGCCCAGCCGGTAGGCCACGCTCCAGACCGCCGTCGCGACCACGGTGGCGATCGCGAACCCGCCGACCAGGGTGGGGACGGCGGTCCGCAGGATCGTCGGCCGCGGCATCGCCACCGCGAAGCAGATCGCCGCGATCGGCGAGAACTCGGGGCCGACCACCATCGCTCCGATGATCAGGATCGGCTGGTCCAGGATCCGGCCCACGCCCGCGATCAGGGCGGCCAGCGTCATGAACGCGACGAAGGCCCACGAGAACCGGGAGTCGTTGCGCAGCTTCTGCTCCACCGACTCCCAGACCACGCCGTCGTCCGGGGCGCCGGGCGCGGCCCGCTCGGACCTCGTCGCATCGTCGGAGAGGATGGTGTCGACCTCGTCGATCGTGATCGAGCCCGTGTGCTGCAGGTCGAGCTCGCGCAGCCGCGCGATCACGCCCGTGGCGTTCTCCCGCGCCACGTCGGCGAGGACCAGGCACCCGGCCGGCTTGCGGAAGCCGCCGGGGACGACGGCCACGTTGGTGACCGTGGCGTCCTCCTCGAGCACGCCCACGACGGTGTCCGTGAGCTCGGACGGGACCCGGAGACGGAGGTGCAACACGGGCAAGAGTCTGACAGGGAGGCCGTGGCGCCGTAGCATTCGAAGGTGGACAAAACGGTCACCAGGCGCGGCCTCGGGGTGGACGCTGCCCGCGGTGCTGCGGTGCTGCTCCTGTTCGTGGCCCAGACGGCCCCGGCGGACGGCCCCTTCAACATCCTCCAGCTCAGCGAGTTCGTGCCACCGCCGCTGTTCGCGCTGCTGATCGGGATGACCGCCCAGCTCGCGACCAGCACCGGAGCCCGGTTCCCGCTGTTCCTGACCTGGGGCGCCGGCCTGATCGGGATCGGGATGCTGCTGTCGCTGGTGCCGAGCCAGATCATCGGCATCCTCGTCTACCTCGGCGCGCTCGCGATCGTCTGCGGCCTGCTCACGCGGCTGCCGACGCCGGTCGTCGCGGCCGTCGGCGCGGTCCTGTTCGTGCTCGAGCCGTGGCTGAAGCGAGTCACCTCCGACTGGTGGTACGACCACGTGATGCAGCTCCAGATCACCTGGACCGGCCGCCGCGGCCTCGACCTGGTCGAGCTGGTCGCCGCGGGAGAGTCCTTCCGGCTGCTCTCCCTGATCGTGTACAGCTGCGCCGGCATCCTGCTGATCCGGATGGTGAACAGTGGCCGGGCGCACGCTCGGGTCGCGTCGGGCGCGCTGGTGCTCGCCGCCGGTGGCTTCCTCGCCGACAAGCTCGGCGGACCGCAGCTCCACCCCTACACCGGCAGCTACCAGGTGCTGCTCTTCAACCTCTTCACGGCGGTCGCGATCTGCGAGTTCACCCGCCTCGTCGCGGAGCGCTGGAAGCTCTGGCTGGAACCGCTGACCGAGGTCGGCGGCATGTGGCTCACGATGTACGTCGCGATGACGCTGGGCACGGCGGCATACCTCCAGCTGGCTCCGGCCGGCAGCCGGGACGACTCCTGGGCGGTGCTGGGCTGCCTGATCGTCGGGTCGCTCGTGTTCGCCGTCGCCTGGGTGCGGCTGCTGGGTGGCACCCGCTTCCGCGAGGGTCCGATCGAGGGGCTCTTCGACCTCCTCGCCAGGCGTGACCCACACACCGGCCACGCCGTCGCGGACGACCAGGCGCAGGCGGACTACAGCTTGCGCAGCCGCACGTAGCGCACCGAGTGGTCGCGGTCCTTGCGCAGCACCAGCGTGGCGCGTGACCGTGTGGGCCGGATGTTCTGCTCCAGGTTGGGGCCGTTGATGGTGTCCCAGAGCCGGCCCGCCTCGGTCATCGCCTGGTCGTGGCTGAGGGCCGCGTAGCGCGCGAAGTACGACGCCGGGTCGCGGAACGCGGTCTCGCGCAGCCGCAGGAACCGCTCGGTGTACCAGCGCCGGATGTCGGCCTCGGCCGCGTCGACGTAGACCGTGAAGTCGAAGAAGTCGCTGACCGCCAGCCCGGTGCGCCCGTCCTCGCGCGAGCGGGCCGGTTGGAGCACGTTGAGGCCCTCGACGATCACGATGTCCGGGTGGCGCACGACGACCTTCTCGTCGGGCACCACGTCGTAGACGAGGTGGGAGTAGATCGGGGCCTCCACCTCGTCCTTGCCGGACTTGATGTCGATCACGAACCGCAGCAGGGCCTTGCGGTCGTAGGACTCCGGGAACCCCTTGCGGTGCAGGATCCCTCGACGCTGGAGCTCGGCGTTGGGGTGCAGGAAGCCGTCGGTGGTCACCAGCGCCACCGACGGGTGCTCGGGCCAGTGCGCGAGCATCTGCTGCAGCACGCGGGCGGTGGTGGACTTGCCGACCGCGACCGAGCCGGCGAGGCCGATCACGAACGGCGTGCGCGGCGGCTGCGGGCGGCGCAGGAAGTCCTCCTGGGCGCGGTGCAGGGTGCCGCTGGACCCGACGTACAGGCTGAGCAGCCGCGAGAGCGGCAGGTAGACCTGCTGCACCTCGTGCAGGTTGAGCTGGTCGCCGAGGCCGCGGACGCGCTCGATCTCCTCGCCCGTGAGCGGCTGCTCGGTGGCGTCGTTGGCGGTCTGGGCGAGCCCGGCCCAGTCGTCGCGGTCGAGCTCGACGTACGGCGAGGCCTCGCGCGCGTCACCCGAGTGGCCGTTGCCCATGCCGACCAGTCTTGCGTACGCCCGCCCCTAGACTGAGGCCCATGTGCGGAATCGTGGGTTACGTCGGCGAGAAGCAGGCGCGTGACGTCGTGATCGAGGGGCTCCGGAGGCTGGAGTACCGCGGCTACGACTCGGCCGGCATCGCCGTCATCGAGGACGACGCGATCTTCTCCGACAAGCGGGCGGGCAAGCTCGCCAACCTGGAGAAGGCGATCGCGGAGAGCCCCCTCCCGGCGTCGACCACGGGCATCGGGCACACCCGCTGGGCGACCCACGGCGCGCCGAACGACACCAACGCGCACCCGCACCTCGGCCCGGACGACCGGGTCGCGCTCGTGCACAACGGGATCATCGAGAACTTCGCCCGGCTGCGCGCCGAGCTCCAGGTCGCAGGCGTGGAGCAGCGCTCCGAGACCGACACCGAGATCGCCGCCCAGCTGCTGGAGCGCGAGGTGGTCGCCGGCGCCGACCTGACCACGGCGATGCAGCGCATCTGCCGCCGGCTGGAGGGCGCCTTCACGCTGGTCGCCGTCGACGCGCACGACCCGTCCCGGGTGGTCGCTGCTCGCCGCAACTCGCCGCTGGTGGTCGGGCTGGGCGAGGGAGAGAACTTCCTCGGCTCCGACGTGGCCGCCTTCATCGAGCACACCCGGGAGGCGCTGGAGCTGGCCCAGGACCAGGTGGTCACGATCACCCGCGAGGGAGTCACCGTCACCGACTTCGACGGCAACCCCGCGGAGGGCAAGCGCTACCACGTCGACTGGGACCTCTCGGCCGCCGAGAAGGACGGCTACGACTGGTTCATGCGCAAGGAGATCTTCGAGCAGCCGCGCGCGGTCGCCGACGCGCTGCTGGGGCGGCACACCGAGGGCGGCCTGCTCCAGCTCGACGAGGTGCGGATCTCCGAGGAGGAGCTCCGTGACATCGACAAGATCATCATCGTCGGCTGCGGCACGGCCCACTACGCGGGCATGGTCGCCAAGTACGCGATCGAGCACTGGACCCGGATCCCGTGCGAGGTCGACCTCGCGCACGAGTTCCGCTACCGCGACCCGATCCTCACCCGCAACACGCTGGTGGTCGCGATCAGCCAGTCCGGCGAGACCGCCGACACGCTGATGGCGATCCGGCACGCCCGCGAGCAGAAGTCCAAGGTGCTCGCGATCTGCAACACCAACGGCTCGACGATCCCGCGGGAGTCCGACGCGGTGATCTACACGCATGCCGGACCGGAGATCGGGGTCGCCTCGACCAAGGGCTTCATGACCCAGATGGTCGCCTGCTACCTGCTCGGCCTCTACCTCGCCCAGGTCCGCGGCACCAAGTTCGGCGACGAGATCACGGCCGTGGTCGCCGAGCTCGACAAGGTCCCCGCCCACCTGGCCCGTCAGCTCGCCGACGCCGAGACGGTCTACGCCCTGGCTCGTGAGCTCGCCGCGGCCCGGTCGGTGCTGTTCCTCGGCCGGCACGCCGGCTTCCCGATCGCGCTCGAGGGTGCGCTCAAGCTCAAGGAGCTCGCCTACATCCACGCCGAGGGCTTCGCCGCCGGCGAGCTCAAGCACGGTCCGATCGCGCTGATCGAGCCCGGGCTGCCGGTGTTCTGCGTGGTGCCGCCCCGGGGTCGCGACCAGCTCCACGACAAGATGGTGAGCGCGATCCAGGAGGTGCGGGCCCGCGGCGCGCGCACGATCGTGCTGGCGGAGGAGGGCGACGACGAGGTGGGCGCCTATGCCGACACGTTGCTGTCGCTGCCCGCCGTACCCACCCTGCTGCAGCCGATGGTGGCCGCGATCCCGCTCCAGCTGTTCGCGTGCGAGCTGGCCACCGCCAACGGCCACGACGTCGACCAGCCGCGCAACCTGGCGAAGTCCGTCACGGTCGAATGAACACCCGTGTGACCGGATGATCGTCGGGGTCGGCATCGACGTGGTCGACATCGACCGCTTCGAGGAGTCCATGGACCGCACGCCCGCCCTGCGCCGGCGGCTGTTCACGCCGCTCGAGGCGGAGCTGCCGCTGCAGTCGCTGGCCGCGCGCTTCGCCGCCAAGGAGGCGCTGGCCAAGGCACTCGGTGCGCCCGGCAACCTGGAGTGGCACCACGCGGAGGTGCGTCGCGAGCAGGCCGGTCGCCCGGTCTTCACGCTCTCCGGCACGGTTGCGGCGCGTGCCGCCGAGATCGGCGCCGCCAGCGTGCACCTCTCCCTCTCCCACGACGCCGGCATCGCCTCCGCGATCGTGGTGCTCGAGTCATGAGGCGGGCACACACCGTCGCGCAGGTGCGCGCGGCCGAGGCCGCCCTGATGTCGCGGGTGCCCGAAGGCACGCTGATGCAGCGGGCGGCGACCGGACTGGCCGTGGCGGTGGCCGACCTCCTCGGCGGCGTGTACGGCGCCCGGGTGCTGCTGCTGGTCGGCGGGGGCGACAACGGGGGCGACGCGCTGTACGCCGGCGCACTGCTTGCCCGGCGCGGCGCCGGTGTCGAGGCCGTGCTGCTCTCCGAGCAGGCCCACGAGGCCGGCCTGGTGGCGCTGAAGGCCGCCGGGGGGCGGGTCGTCGCCGCCGACGACGCGCAGCCGCCCGACGTGGTGCTCGACGGGATCGTCGGCATCGGCGGCCGGCCCGGTCTGCGTCACGACGCCGAGCGGGTGGTCGCGCTCTTCGCGGGCGCGCTCACGGTCGCGGTCGACGTACCGTCCGGCGTCGAGGTGGACACCGGGCGCCTCGACGGCTCGCACGTGCGGGCCGACGTGACCGTCACGTTCGGCAGCCACAAGGTCGCGCACCTTGTCGACCCCGCCGCCGAGGCGTGCGGGGTGGTCCACCTCGTCGACCTCGGGCTCGACCTGCCCCACGCCGACGTCACCGCGCTCCAGGCCGACGACGTGGTGGCGCTGCTGCCGGTGCCGGAGCCCGACGACCAGAAGTACACGCGCGGCGTGGTCGGCGTCCGCGCCGGCTCGGACGACTACCCCGGTGCCGCCGTGCTGTGCACGGCCGGCGCGGCCTCGGGTCTGGCCGGGATGGTGCGCTACGTCGGAGCCGCGGCCGACCCCGTGCGCGCCGCCCATCCCGACGTGGTCGTCGGCACCGGGCGGGTCCAGGCCTGGGTTGTCGGATCCGGCGGATCCGGCGACGCCGAGCAGGCGCTCGCCGATGCACTGGCGGACGGGGTGCCGGTGGTCGCCGACGCGGACGCGATCCAGCACGTCCGGCCGCCGACCGGACCGGCCGACGCCAGGTCGGTGCTGATCACCCCGCATGCCGGCGAGCTCGCCCGGCTGCTCGGCGTCGAACGCAGCGAGGTCGAGTCCGACCAGCTCGCCCACGCCCTGCGAGCGGCCCGCGAGCTCGACGTGGTGGTGATGCTCAAGGGCCGGCACACGCTGGTCGCCGCGCCCGACGGACGGGTGCGGGTCACCACGACCGGCGTGCCCTGGCTGGCGACCGCAGGTGCCGGTGACGTGCTGGCAGGGCTCTGCGGAGCGCTGCTGGCGACCGGGCTCGACCCGTTCGACGCGGGCTCGCTCGGGTCCTGGCTGCACGGCGCCGCAGCGGCGGTCGCCGGCCGCGGAGGCCCCTTGTCCGCTCCCGCGGTGGCGTCCGCGATCCCGACGGCGGTGCGCGACCTCCTGGCCTGAATGGGAGGATCGACCCTGTGAACGTCTGGGTGAAGCGCGCTGCCGGTCTCGGCGCCGGTGTGCTGGCCACCGTCGCCGCCGGAGTGGTGGTCGAGCGGCGCGTGGTCAAGGCCCGCCGTGCGGGCGCCGACGACGCCGCGTCGTACGGCGCGCTGCGGTCGACGGCGATCGAGGTCGAGACCGAGGACGGCACCACCCTGCACGCGGAGATCGACGAGATCGCGCCCTACGCCCTGGGTGCCCAGCGCGCCTCCGACAAGCCGACCGTGGTGTTCGTGCACGGCTACGCGCTCAACCTCGACTGCTGGCACTTCCAGCGCGAGGCGCTGCGTGGCAAGCACCGGATGGTGTTCTACGACCAGCGCTCGCACGGCCGGTCGGAGCGGTCACCGCGCAAGCACGCGAACGTCGACCAGCTCGGTGACGACCTCGCGACCGTCATCGACACGCTGGTGCCGGACGGCGACGTGGTGCTGGTCGGGCACTCGATGGGTGGCATGAGCATCATGGCGTTCGCCGAGCGCCATCCCGAGGCCTTCGCCGAGCGGGTCGTCGGCGTCGCCCTGATCGCGACCACCGCAGGCAAGATGCGTCCGCACCGGGCCCTCAGCCCGCTGATCCCCGACCGGCTGGGCGAGATGGTGGCCCCGCGCCTGATCACCGCGCTCGCCAACGCTCCCGAGCTGGTCGACTCGGCGCGCGCCCGCGGCTCCAACATCGGGTTCCTGGTGGCGGACACGTTCGCCTTCGGCAAGGAGGCGCCGGCTGCGCAGGTCGAGTTCCTCGACGAGATGCTGGCCGGCACCCCGATCGAGGTGCTGGCGGAGTTCTTCCCGAGCTTCGGCTCACTGGACAAGTTCGCGGTGCTCAGCGCCTTCTCGTCGGTGCCGACCACGATCATCTGCGGCACCAAGGACAAGCTGACCTCGGTCGGGCACAGCCGCAAGATGGCCGGCATGATCGACGGCGCCCGCCTGGTCGAGTGCCCGGGCTCCGGCCACATGGTGATCTTCGAGTCGCGCGACCTCGTCAACGCCACCCTCGAGCAGCTGTTCACGGCTGCCGAACGCACCACGCCCACCGCCCGCGCCCGATGAACCGCGTGCAGGTCGTCGGTCCCGAGCGGACCGACGACGTCCTCTCGGTGATCCTCGACTCCTTCGGTGACCGGCCGGTGCTCGACCCGCCTGCCACGGCGACTGACGAGACCGCCGAGACGGTGGCCGCGGCGCTCGTCGAGCACGGTGGCCTGCTGGCCGAGCTCGACGGCGCACCCGTGGCGGCGCTGCTGTTCCAGCCCGAGGAGGGCTGGCTGGGGCTGCGTCGGGTGGGCGTCCTCGCACCGGCCCGTCGCACCGGCATCTCCCAGGAGGTCGTGGCCGCGGCCGAGGCCGAGGCGCGCGCCCGCGGCCTGGTGGGCACCCGGCTGGTGGCCCGCGAGGAGCTGCCGGCCACGGTCCGGTTCTGGACCAGGCTCGGGTACGCCGAGGCCGGGCGGGTCGGCCCGCAGATCCAGCTGCGCCGGTTGCTGCCGTTCGACCTCGACCTGCCCGACGCCGACACGACCCGGGCGCTCGGGCAGCGGCTCGCCGCGGAGCTGGCCGCCGGTGACCTGGTGATCCTCACCGGCGACCTGGGGGCGGGCAAGACCACCCTGACGCAGGGGCTCGGAGCCGGGCTCGGGGTGCGCGGCGACGTCACGTCGCCGACCTTCGTGATCGCCCGCGTGCACCCCTCGCTCGGCGACGGACCCGGGCTGGTCCACGTCGACGCCTACCGGCTGGGCGGCTCCGCGGAGCTCGACGACCTCGACCTGGACACCGACCTCGACCTGGCCGTCACGGTCGTCGAGTGGGGTGAGGGGCTGGCCGAGTCGCTGGCCGCCGACCGGCTGGAGGTGGCGCTGCGGCGCGACTCCTCCGGTGAGACCGAGAGTCGTCAGGCCACGGTGACACCCGTCGGGTCCCGCTGGCTCGACGCCGGACTGCCGGCGCGGCTGTCCGGCCCGCTGGCATAGGTTCGGGCCGTGCTGCTCGCCTTCGACACCGCCACCACCCGGGTCACCGTCGCCCTCCACGACGGCGAGCGGGTGGTCGCCGCGTACGCCTCCGACGAGGGCCTCCGCCACGGCGAGCTGCTGGCGCCGGCCATCGAGCGTGTGCTCCGCGAGGCCGACGCCATCCCGCAGGACGTCGGCGCGATCGCGGTCGGGGTCGGCCCCGGGCCGTTCACGGGCCTGCGGGTCGGGCTGGTGACCGCTCGCACGATGGCGCTGGCGCTCGGCGTCCCCGTCTACGGCGTGTGCACGCTCGACGTGCTGGCTGCTGAGGCGGTCGACGCCGGGCTCGGGGACTTCCTGGTGGCCACGGACGCGCGCCGCAAGGAGGTCTACCTCGCGTCGTACGTCGACGGGCACCGGCACGACGAGCCCCGGGTGGTGCGCCCGGCCGACGTCGCCACCGACGGTCCGGTCGTCGGGCGCGGGGCGACGCTCTACCCCGAGGCGTTCCCGCAGGCGCTGGCTCCCGTGCACCCCAGCGCGACGGTGCTCTGCGACGTGGTGGTGCGTGAGCGCTACGAGCTGGTCGACCCGGAGCCGATGTACCTTCGCCGGCCCGACGTGATGGAGCCGCGCGCGCCCAAGCGGGTCTCGTGACGCTCCGCCCGGCGACCCCCGACGACGGGGAGCGGGTCACCGGTCTGGAGACCGAGCTGTTCGGCACGGACGCCTGGTCAGCGCACACCGTCGCGGAGACGCTCGCGACGCGTATCGTCCTCGTCGCCGAGCAGGGGGAGTGCCTGGACGGCTACGTCGTGCTCCGCGTCGTCGACGGGGTCGCGGACCTGGAGCGCATCGCCGTACGCCCCGAGCGGCAGCGGTCGGGCCTGGCCACCGACCTGCTCGCGGAGGCGTGCGCAGTGGCCGGCGCCGACCGGGTGCTGCTGGAGGTGAGCGCCGACAACGCGGCCGCGCTGGCCTTGTACGACAGCGCCGGGTTCCGGGAGATCGCCCGGCGCCGTCGCTACTACCGCGACGGCGCCGATGCGATCGTGATGTGCCGAGGTGAGGTTTAGGGCGGGACCGCAAGGTCCAGAATGTCCTGACGGGCCGACAATCGGGTGACGGGGGACGTTCCATGGGCAAGCTGCTGCGCGCGCTGATGATCGTGGTGGGGGTGCTGGCGCTGCTGACCGGCCTGGTGCTGGCGGTCTACGTCGGACCCGACGACGAGGTGTCGCTCGGCGCGCACCAGGTGGGCGCCGACGGCGATGCGCTGATCGTCACCCAGGACGACTTCTTCGAGTACCGCGACGTGACCCTCACCGTGCGCGCGAAGTCACCCGGCGGCGTCTTCGTCGGCGCCGCGCCCGCACGCGAGGTCGCCGACTACGCGCAGGACGCGAAGCGCTACGAGCTCTACGCGTTCGACACGTCCGGCAAGCTGACCGGCGAGGAGAAGAAGGGCGGCGCCGCCTCCGACCCGGCGAAGGCCGACTTCTGGACCGTGAAGGCCGCCGGGTCCGGCGAGCAGCAGGTGACCCTGAAGCTGACCGACCAGCCGAAGGGCTTCGTGGTGGCGCCGACCAAGCCCGGCAAGGGCACCGACGTCGGACTCGGCATCGTGCTCGACGGGCTGTTCCTGCTGGCCGTCGTGGTGGCTCTGTTCGGGCTGGCACTGCTATTGGGCGCGATCCTGCTCGGTCGCCGCGCCAAGCGGACACGGCCGGAGCCGCAGGCCGCGGCCGAGCGCGAGCCGGCCGAGGTGGGCGCCGCCGACCCCCGCACGCTGGTCGCGGTCGTGCTGGTCGGGCTGCTGGCGACAACGCTCGGTGGCTGCTTCTCGCTGCCGACGAAGGTCGACGCCGCGGACGCCACTGTGCCCGCCGCGGCAGCCGACTCAGACGCCGTGGTCGCGGCGCTCGAGGACTACGACCGGCGCAACAACGCGGCGATCGAGGTGGCCTCCAACAAGCCCTACACGGCGGGCGCCTGGCGCAAGGCAGACACCGCCGCGCTGCTCGAGCAGGACCGCTACGACACGGCCGCCTCGCGGATCCGGAAGAAGACCTCGAAGGGCTTCACGCACAACGCCCCGACGCAGGCCTACGTGCCGGCGTCGAAGGGCTACCCGCTGTTCCTGATGACGGTCGGCGATTTCTCGAGCACCAAGGACAAGAAGTCGACCTACACCGGCCTGGAGGTCCTGAGCCGCGACTCCGCGACCGCTCCCTGGCTCGCCGAGGTGTCGATCGGGATCAAGCGCGACCAGGTGCCCGAAGCGCTGGCCTACGGCGAGGCGAGCACGCCGACCTCCGCCCAGGTGAAGAAGGCGCGTGCGGTCGCGGCCACGTTGTCGGCGTACTGGCGCGAGGGCACCGAGCCCGGCTACGCACTGAGCAAGGACGTCACGTTCCCGGTGCGCGAAGCGAAGAAGCAGCAGCGCGCGGCCAGCCAGTTCATCGCCACCGGCCGGGTCACCGCGGCGCCGTTCGGGCAGGACGAGTCCTCGGTCCGGGTGGTCCGGGTCAAGGGCGGAGTGCTCGCTGTCGCGTCGTACGACGTCGACATCGTCTACACGCCCAAGGTCGGCGTGCAGCTCAACTTCAACGGACTCGAGGGCAAGATCCTGGGCAACGAGCCGCGCTCCCAGCTCACGCGGCCGGGCGTCGGCTACGCCGCCTGGGTGATCCCCGACTCCGGCAAGCCCGAGCTTGTCGGAGGCGGGTGGGACGCGACCCTGCCCTAGGGCAGGTAGTACGTCGGGTTCGGCAGCTTGACCGCCCGGTCGGCGTAGCCACCCTTGAGGTCGCTGAACTGGTCACCGAAGTTCGCGATGATCCGGTAGCCACCGCCCGAAGCGGACTCCACGTGCTTGCGGGTCTGCGACTTGTACTCGATCGTCGTGCACTTCGCAGTGGCACAGGTGACGTAGGCCGGCTGCTGCGAGGTGCCCACGCCGGTCCACTTCGTGTAGTAGTTAGCCGCGGTGAAGCCCTGGTAGCCGACCTTCGCCAGGTTGTCGATGGTGGCGGCCTTCTGGTCGTCGTTGCGTCCGGTGATCCCGACCACGGTGCAGCCGGCGTCGTGGATGCGGTTCACCAGCGCCACCATGTGCGGCGTCGCGGGGAACCGCTCGTCCTGCACCCACTCGTTCTGCAGCACCGGGTCGAACACGAACTTCATGTCGTGGACCTCCATGTCGTAGGTCCACAGCGTGGTGTCGTCGGCGTCGAACACGATCGCCGGCTTCTGGCCCTTGCGGTCCATCCGGGCGCAGGTGCGGGCGAGCTTGTCCTGCTTGCTCGTGATCCGGCCCATCTCGGTGATGTACGGCGAGCTGTCCTTGTTCGAGAAGCCGGTGCCGGGGTCGCCGTAGTACGCCCGGATCGTGAGCTTGTCGGAGTCGATGTTGGGGATGCCCTCGCCGTCGCCCTCCAGCCCGCTGGACCCGTCGGGCTTCATCTCGAAGCGCGTGCGCGGTGCCAGCTCCGGCTCGTCGACCCCGGGCAGGTTCGGGCTCGGCAGGTAGTACGTCGGGTTGGGCAGCTTGAGCGTGCGGTCGGCGTAGCCGCCCTGGAGGTCGGACCACTGGTCGCCGACGTTGAGCACGATGTCGTAGCCGAGGTCCTGCTCGATGTGCCTGCGGGTGCCGGCCTTGTACTCGACGGTCGTGCACTTCGCGGTGGCACAGGTGATGTACGCGGGCTGCTGCGAGGCGCCGACGCCGGTCCACTTCGTGTAGAAGTGCTGGGCGTCGAAGGGCCGGTAGCCGACCTTCTCCAGGTTGCCGACCGTGGCCGTCTTCTGGTCGTCGTTGCGTCCGGTGAGCCCGAAGACGCGGTAGCCCAGCTCCTGGGCGCGGTTGACGAGATGGACCATGCCGGGCGTGGCCGGGAACCGCTCGTCCTGCACCCACTCGTTCTGCAGGGCCGGGTCGAAGTTGAAGTGCATGTCGTGCACTTCCATGTCGTAGGTCCACAGCGTGGTGTCGTCGGCGTCGAACACGATCGCCTTGGGCTCGCCGCGACCGTCCTTCCGCGGCGCGTGCTTGCGCAGCCACGTCAGGGTGTGGCGCTCGATCTGCGCCATCTCGGTGATGTAGGGCGAGGAGACCTTGTCCGAGATCCCCGTGCCGGGGTCGCCGTAGTACGCATAGATCGTCTTCTTGACCGAGTCGACGTTGGGGATGCCCTCGCCGTCGGACCGGAGACCGGACGAACCGTCGGGCGCCATCGTGAAGTGGTCACGCGGCTCGAGCTGCTCGTGGCCGTGGTGGTGCCCGTGGGCGAACGCCGGGGCGGTGGTCAGGGCGAGTGCTGTGGCCGCCACGGCTGCTGCCGCGCGGATTCCCGAGATCTTCATGGCGGAGTACCAGGCTTCTGTGGAGGGGGCCGGACAGCCCCCGAACGTACCCCTGTCCCCGGACAAGGGGAAGCGGTGGAAGCATGAGGTCCGTGCAAGCCGTCGACGGTCCGCTGGTGCTCGGCATCGAGACGTCGTGCGACGAGACCGGCGTCGGTGTGGTGCGCGGACACACGCTGCTGGTCGACGCGGTTGCCTCCTCCGTCGAGGAGCACGCCCGCTTCGGCGGCGTCGTACCCGAGGTCGCGTCGCGTGCCCACCTCGAGGCGATGGTGCCGACGCTCGAGCGTGCCTGTGACGACGCCGGCATCGTGCTCAGTGACGTGGACGCGATCGCGGTGACCGCCGGTCCGGGGCTGGCAGGTGCACTGCTGGTGGGGGTGGCCGCGGCGAAGTCGCTGGCGCTCGCCCTCGGGAAGCCGTTGTACGGCGTGAACCACCTGGCCGCCCACGTCGCCGTCGACCAACTCGAGCACGGGTCGCTCCCCGAGCCCTGCCTGGCGATGCTGGTCTCCGGAGGGCACTCGTCGCTGCTCCGGATCAGCGACGTCACCGGGTCGGTGGAACCGCTGGGCGCCACGATCGACGACGCGGCCGGCGAGGCGTTCGACAAGGTGGCCCGGCTGCTCGGCCTGCCGTTCCCCGGTGGTCCGCACATCGACCGCGCCGCCGCGTCAGGGAGCAGCGTCGCGATCACGTTCCCGCGTGGACTCAGCTCGCAGCGCGACCTGGAGCGGCACCGCTTCGACTTCTCGTTCTCCGGCCTGAAGACCGCGGTGGCGCGCTGGGTGGAGGCTCGCGAACGCTCGGGCGAGCCGGTGCCGGTCGCCGACGTCGCCGCGTCGTTCCAGGAGGCCGTCTGCGACGTGCTGACCCGCAAGGCCGTCGACGCCGCCGTCGCCGAGGGCATCGAGGACATCCTGGTCGGGGGAGGCGTCGCCGCGAACTCCCGGCTGCGCGTCCTGACCGAGGAGCGCGCAGCTGCTCGTGGGATCCGGGTCCGCGTGCCACGGCCCGGACTGTGCACCGACAACGGCGCGATGGTCGCCGCGTTGGGCGCCGAGATGGTCGCCCGCGGCCGCACCCCCTCCGCCCTGGACCTGCCCGCCGACTCGTCCCTGCCGGTGACGACGGTCCTGGTCTGAGCACGCCGCTTCCTGGTGGTCGAGCCGGTTGAACCGACACCGCGGCTTTCGGCTTCGTCGGTGGTTGAGGAGGCGCGCCGGCGGTACTGGTGGTCGAGCTTGTCGAGACCCGGCGGCACGGCTGCGAGGTTCGCGGCGCGGAGAAGTACGCGGCTTGGCGGTGGTCGAGGAGGCGCGCCAGCGCGCCCTCCTGGTGGTCGAGCTTGTCGAGACCCGGCGCGCAGCGCCGCGGTGGTTGAGGAGGAGCGCCGTGCGTCTGGTGGTCGAGCTTGTCGAGACCTGGCGGCACGCGGGTGGTCGAAAAGCGCAGCGACAGAGGAGCGGGTACGGCGCGGGTCCGGGTGGGCTCGCCGGCATGCGCTCCTCGGTGGTTGAGGAGGCGCGCCAGCGCCGTCTCGAAACCTCCGCCCTTCTTGGCGGTCGAGCCTGTCGAGACCCCTACGGAATCCCTTGTCCATAACGGGAAAGTCGACGGAATCAAGCCTTGAATCGAACGTGTGTTCGAGTAGAATGGGACCATGACCACGACGACACCCGACCTCGACACCGCAGCAGCGGTGCTCGACTTCGCGCGTGAGCGTCGAGCCGCAGCCAACACCGCCGAAGCCGATCTCCTCCAGGCCGCCGTCACGTGGGCGGACCTGCACCCCGCGGAGTCGATCCACGACGCCGCCCTGCTCTCCCGCTACGGCGACCAGCCGTTCGCGGTCGCCGGACCCGGCGCACCGCTGGTCTCGGAGTTCTGCGTCGCGGAGTTCGCGCTCGCGGTGGGGCTGCCCACCGAGACCGGCAAGGCCTACCTCGGCGAAGCGGTCGAGCTGGCCCACCGCCTCCCGAAGCACCTGGGCCCGGGTCCTGGCCGGTGACCTGCCCGCGTGGCGGGCCCGGCGGATCGCCCGCGAGACGCTCGGACTGTCCGATGCAGGCCGCTGGGTTCGTGGACTCCCAGGTCGCACCGTTCGCGCACCGGATCGGTCCCGCCGAGGTCGACCGCCTCGTCGCCGACGCGGTCGGCCGGTTCATGCCCGCCGAAGCCGAAGAACAGCGCCGTCGAGCAGCCGATGGCCGGTACTTCGCGATCGAGCACACCCAGGTCTCCTTCACCGGCACCTCCCGGGTCCACGGGGAGCTCGACCTCGCCGACGCCCTGGACCTGGAGACCCGGATCGCCCACGAAGCCGCCGTCCTGGCCGCCTGCGGGTCCCAGGAGCCGTTGGACGTGCGGCGGTCCCAGGCGATCGGCCAGATCGCCCGCCAGCAGACCAGCCTCGACCTCACCCACAGCACCGACGATGACCCGACCAGATGCCGGCCGCCGGTGCCGGCCCGGCAGACCATCGTCCACGTCCACCTCTCACCCGAAGGCCCGTTCGCCCGCGTCGAAGCCTCCGGACGCCGGATCGTGACCGTCGACCAGGTCCGCGAATGGCTGCACACCCCGCTCACCCAAGTCGATCATCAAGCCGGTGATCGACCTGGCCGACCACCTCCACGTGACCCAGTACGAAGTCCCCGACCGGCTCGCGGACCAGACCGCCGAACGCGACCTCACCTGCGTCTTCCCCTGGTGCACCCGACCAGCGATCCACTGCGACGACGACCACGTCATCCCCTACTCCGAAGGCGGACCCACCGCCTCGGACAACCTCGCACCGCTGTGCCGACGGCACCACCGACTCAAGACCCACTCGCCCTGGAGCTACACCGTCCTCGAACCCGGCAGTCCTACCTCTGGTCCTCACCCCACGGCTACCAGTACCTCCGCGACCACCGCGGCACCACCGACGTCTCCCGCGACCGACCACCCGACACCTGAACTCACCGCCCCACACCCCGCGCCAGCCATCACCGCGCGGGGCCACAGGCATGTCCGACCCCGGGCTTGTCCCGGTGTGATGAGCCACCCGTAGCCTTCAAGTCCACACGCGGGAGCCGAGGAGTACACATGCAGCAGGTGCAGGGGATCGTCGCCATGGCCAAGGGCGAGCCGGTCCAGCAGGTGACGATCAACGTGCCCGACCCCGGACCGGGCGAGGCCGTGGTCCAGGTGCAGGCCTGCGGGGTCTGCCACACCGACCTGCACTATCGCGAGGGCGGGATCAACGACGAGTTCCCGTTCCTGCTCGGTCACGAGGCCGCCGGCGTCGTCGAGTCCGTGGGTGAGGGCGTCACCGACGTCGCGCCGGGTGACTTCGTGATCCTCAACTGGCGCGCGGTCTGCGGCAGCTGCCGCGCGTGCACCCGGGGTGAGCCCTGGTACTGCTTCGCCACCCACAACGCGACCCAGAAGATGACCCTCGAGGACGGCACCGAGCTGTCGCCGGCCCTCGGCATCGGAGCCTTCGCCGAGAAGACGCTCGTCGCAGCGGGCCAGTGCACGAAGGTCGACGCGGACGCACGCGCGGCCGCGGTCGGGCTGCTCGGTTGCGGCGTGATGGCGGGCCTGGGCGCCGCGATCAACACCGGCAACGTGAGCCGGGGCATGTCCGTGGCCGTGATCGGCTGCGGGGGCGTGGGTGCGGCCGCGATCGCCGGCTCGGCCCTGGCCGGGGCGTCGCGGATCATCGCCGTCGACCTCGACGACCGCAAGCTCGAGGGCGCGAAGAAGCTCGGGGCCACGCACACCGTGAACAGCAAGGACGCCGACCCGGTCGCTGCGATCCAGGAGCTCACCGACGGCAACGGCGCCGACGTCGTGATCGACGCCGTCGGTCGGCCCGAGACCTGGAAGCAGGCGTTCTACGCCCGCGACCTGGCCGGCACCGTGGTGCTGGTCGGGGTGCCGACCCCGGACATGAAGATCCCGGACATCCCGCTGATCGACGTGTTCGGCCGCGGTGGCGCGCTCAAGTCCAGCTGGTACGGCGACTGCCTGCCGAGCCGTGACTTCCCGATGCTGGTCGACCTGTACCGGCAGGGACGCCTCGACCTGGACGCCTTCGTGACCGAGGAGATCGGCATCGGCGACGTCGAAGCGGCGTTCGACAAGATGCATGGTGGCGACGTCCTGCGCTCGGTGGTGATCATGTGACCCGGGTCGACCACGCCGTCAGCAGCGGCACGTTCAGCCTGGACGGGGAGACGTTCGACGTCGACAACAACATCTGGGTGGTCGGCGACGACACCTCGTGCGTGGTGATCGACGCCCCGCACAGCGTCGACGACGTGCTCGCGGTCGTCGGTGACCGCACCGTCACCGCGATCGTCTGCACCCACGCGCACGACGACCACGTCCGCGTCGCGCCCGACCTGCGCGAGGCCACCGGCGCGCCGATCCTGCTGCACCCCGACGACCGTCCGCTGTGGGAGCTCGTTCACGGCGACCTCGCCTGGGACGGCGACCTCGCCGAGGGTCAGGAGGTGCAGGCGGGCGACACCACGCTGACCGTGCTGCACACGCCGGGCCACGCACCCGGTGCGGTCTGCCTGTACGCCGAGGCGCTGGGCTGCGTCTTCACCGGCGACACGCTGTTCCAGGGCGGGCCGGGCGCCACCGGTCGCTCGTTCAGCGACGCCGACCTGATCGTGGACTCGATCCGGGCCCGCCTCTTCGCACTGCCCCCGGAGACCCTCGTGCACACCGGCCACGGTGACGACACCACGATCGGTGCGGAGCAGGCCGCGCTCGACCGTTGAGGCAGCTGCGTCGGGTGCCGTTCGCGCTCGTGGTGGTGCTGAGCCTGGTGGTGCTCTTCTCGCCCGCCTCGGAGGTGCCGAGCGGCATCCAGATCAACGACAAGGTCGTGCACGCGTCGCTGTTCCTCGCGCTCGCGGCCACCGGGATCGTGGCCCGGCTGCCGGTGCGTGCCCTCGCGCTCGGACTGGTGCTGTACGCCGGGGCCTCCGAGGTGCTGCAGGCGGTGCTGCCGATCGACCGCGACGGCAGCGTGTGGGACGCGCTGGCCGACGTGCTCGGCGTGGCCCTCGGGCTCACGGCAGCGCTCGTCGTACGACGCCGTTGAACGACCCTCCGCAACCCTGCGACTGAACGCCGGTGCCGCGGGTTAGCCTGCGTGCCATGACTGACCAGGCGCCCGGGCTGGCACGTGCCTGACCGCCGCCGGGCACCCGCGCACGCCGCCTACCGGCCACCCCGCGAGCGCCAGGTCATGCCCGTGGTCTTCGTCGTCGTCGCGCTGCTGTGCGTGGCACTCGCCGTCACCGGCGGCCCGCGGACGAAGGCCCCGCCGCAGGTGCGCGCCGAGGTCGCGTCAAGCCCGGCCTCGGCGACCTGGGGACCGAGCCGCGACGACGTCGCCATGGCGGCGGCCATACGTCGACCGGATGAGCCTCGAGCAGCAGGCCGGCCAGGTGATCGTGGCGTCGTACCGCGGCACCGGTGCGCCCCTGTCCACCCTCCGCCGGCTGCACCTCGGCGGCGTGATCGCCGCCACCGGCAACGTCACCTCACCTCGCCAGATCAAGGCGGTCAACGCGCGGCTGGCCAAGGAGTTCAAGCGCCGCGGCTACCCGGGCTTCGTCGCCGTCGACCAGGAGGGCGGTCTGGTCGCGCGGGTGCGCGGCACCGCGACGCGCTGGCCGACCCTGATGGCGACCGGCGCTGCCGACCGCCCGGAGCTCACCGAGGACGTCGCCGCGGCCAACGGCCGCGAGCTGGCCAACCTCGGCTTCACCGTCGACCTCGCCCCCGTCGCCGACGTGACCTCCGGGTCCGGCGACCCGACGATCGGCACCCGCTCGGCCGGCGGCCGGCCGTCGCTGGTCGCCCGTCAGGTCATCGCGTACGCCGACGGTCTGCAGGCGGCCGGCATCCTGCCGGTGGTCAAGCACTTCCCGGGCCACGGCTCCGTCGGCACCGACAGCCACCGCGGACTGCCCGTGCAGCGCAAGACGCCGAAGTCGCTGGGCGCGACCGACCTGGTGCCCTTCCGCGAGGCCGTGGCCCACGGGGTGCCCGCCGTGATGACCGCCCACGTCGCGCTGAGCAGCGTGAGCGCCACGGTGCCCGCGTCCCTGTCCCCAGCGATCACCACCGGACTGCTGCGCGAACGGCTCGGCTTCGGCGGTCTGGTGGTCACCGACGCGCTCGACATGGCCGCGATCACGCAGCACCACGGCCCCGGTGACGCCGCGGTGAGGTCGCTCCGGGCCGGCGCCGACGTGGTGCTGATGCCGGCCGACGTCGCGATGGCGCGCGCCGCGATCATCCGTGCCGTACGACGGGGCGACCTGCCGCGCACGCGCCTCGTTCAGGCGGCCTCCCGGATGATCGCCACCCTGCTGCACGCACGCTCCACCAACGCCGGGACCGCGCCTCCGGGCAGCGGCAACGACCTCTCCCTCCGGCTCTCGCGGGCCGCGATCACCTCGGTCGCGGGCCCGTGCAGCGGCCGGCTGGTCGGCAAGGCCGTGACGCTCACCGGCCCGGAGACCCTCCGCCGCGCGCTCAAGCGCGACCTGAAGGGAGCCGGCCTGCGCTTCGGCTCCGGCACCGACATCGTCCTGGTGCCGTACGGCGCCCGCGCCCCGAAGAAGGCCGGTGTCGTGGTCGCCCTCGACCGGCCCGGCGTCCTGGCCGGCACCGGCGCGAAGGTGCGACTGGCCACGTTCGGCGACAGCCCGGGGTCGATCCGGGCCCTGGCCGACGTGCTGCTCGGACGCGCGAAGGCACCCGGCCGGCTGCCGGTCACGGTGCCGGGCCTCAAGCGACAGGGCTGCTGAGGTGCACCCCGACGACGTCCGCCGGACAGCGCTCGGCTTCGAGGGTGCGTCGGAGCGCGACCACCACGGCTTCCCGTCGTTCCGCCGCCGCACGATCTTCGCGACCCTGCCGGAGGACGAGACGCTGCGGGTGATGCTCCAGGAGCACGACATCGTCGCCGCCGCCGCGGAGTGGCCGTGGGCGACCGAGAAGATGTGGGGCAAGCGGCTCGCCGCGGTGGAGATCCACCTCCCCGATGCCGACCCGTCCGTCGTCGCCGAGCTGCTCGAGGACGGCTGGCGGGCGCACGGCTGACCGCAAGCACGATCAAGCCCCGCCCGGCACCCGGATCGAGGATGGAGCGATGAACGGACGTATCGAGACCGTCAACGTGCTGCACGCCCTGCGCGAGGGGTACTTCCACGAGACCGCGATCGACAAGCGGCCCGTGAAGGGCCCGGTGGAGATCACGGCCACCGGACTCGCCGGCGACCGGCAGGTCGACGCGTCGCACGGCGGCGTCGACAAGGCCGTCTACGCCTACGCCGCCGAGGACGCGTCGTACTGGGCGGGCGAGCTCGGCCGGGACGTCCCACCGGGCCTCCTGGGCGAGAACCTGCGCACCTCCGGGTGGGAGGTCACCGGCGCCCGGATCGGCGAGGTCTGGCAGGTCGGCGAGGTGGTGCTCCGGGTGCGGATGCCCCGCACCCCGTGCCAGAACCTCGCGCTCCGGATCGGCATCGACCGCTTCCACGTGGACTTCAACCGCAGTGGCCGGGTCGGCGCCCTGCTGTGCGTGATCGAGCCCGGCAGCGTGCAGGCCGGTGACCCGGTCTCGCTGCTCGAACGCCCCGAGCACGGGGTCACGGTCGGTCACCTCGCGACCGGCCCGACGCCCGAGCAGTGGCAGGCGCTGCTCGACGACGGCGTCCCCCTGGCGCGGTCCGTGCGCGAGAAGGCCCGTCGCGCCGTACGACGCGCCCACGGCAAGCACTGAGCGCACCAACCCCGGGAGCCGTGGCTCGCGAGGTCATGCTCCCGTTCGGGGAGCCGCTCGACGACTGACCAGCAGGTCGCGCACGCCGACCGCGACCGATGCGGCGACGAAGACCAGCGCGACCAGGACCGCGGACTCCACCGCGTGGGCGTACGACGCCGGGCCGGGCCCGTCGATCGAGGCGAAGAACACCGCCCCGATCACGGCCTGGCCCACGGCGAGCCCGATCCGTTGCGCGGTCTGGAGCACGCCGCCCGCGGTACTGCCCACGACGGGGTCGACCTCCACCAGCGTCAGCGTCTGGTTGGGCGTGATCAGGGCGCCGGCGCCCAGGCCCATCACGAACAAGGGCGCCGCCATCGCCAGCGTCGCGTGCGTCGTCGGCACCGAGCGGGCGACCAGCGCCAGCCCGACCGCGCCGGCACCGAACGTCAGCGCCGCACCGACGACGAGGGTGCGCCCGATCCGGTCGACGACCCGACCGGCCAGCGGCGCCGCGACCGCGTTGCCGACGGCGTACGCCGTGACGCCGAGCGCGGAGGCGAGCGCCGAGTAGCCCAGTCCACGCTGGAAGTAGAGCGCCATCACCAGCGGGAGGCCGGCCATCGCGGGGAAGAACAGCAGCGCCAGCACCACGCCGGAGGTGTACGACGGGCGGCGGAACAACCGGAGGTCGACCAGCGGGTCGAGCTGCTGCTCGGTGAGCCGGCGCTCGCGGCGGAAGAACAGACCCAGCAGCACGATCGCCGGCACCGCGAGCAGGAGCACGACCGGTCCCGTCGACTCGCTCTGCACGGCACCGAAGAGGACGCAGAACGTGGCCAGGCCGAGCACCAGGGACCCGATCACGTCGAGCCGGTGCTCGCCGGTGGGCGGGGTCTCCGGCAGGAACCGGCGGGCCAGCGCGATCACCACGATGCCGACCGGCACGTTGACGAAGAACACCAGCCGCCAGCCGAGCTCGGGACCGCCGAGCGCGATCAGGGCGCCGCCGACCAGCGGTCCCAGCGCGGTGCCGAGGCCGACGGTGGTGCCGAGGAAGCCGAACGCGCGACCACGCTCGGGACCCCGGAACAGCTGCTGCACGAGTCCGGAGACCTGCGGGTTGATCAGGCCGCCCGAGAGCCCCTGCAGGACGCGCGCCGCGATCAGCAGACCGGGGTTGGGTGCGAGCCCGGCGATCACGCTGGTCAGCGCGAAGCCGGCCACGCCGACCTGGAACATCAGCTTGCGGCCGTGGTCGTCGCCGAGCCGCCCGGCGAGCACCGGCACCAGGCCGAACGCGAGCGTGTAGCCGCTGACGATCCACTGGAGCTCGGAGGAACCGGCGCCGGTCGCCGACCCGATCGACGGCAGCGCCACGTTGGTGACGCTCACGTCGAGCAGCGTCATGAACAGCGCGCTGCAGCAGACGACGAGAGCGATCCAGCGGCGGGGGTCGTCGGCCGACTGGTCCCCAGCCATCAGAAGGGACGCACCAGCAGTGCGGTCGCCTTGTCCTGCACGCGGGTGAGCACGATCGTGCCCTCGTTGTCGCCCTGGGGCGCGAGCCGTTTGCGCAGCTCCTCGGGCACCACGTCGACCCCGCGCTTCTTGATCGTGAGCCGGCCGATCCCACGCTCGCGGAGGGCCGCCTTCAGCTGCTTCTCCCGGAACGGCAGCTCCTCGACCACCTCGTAGCCGCGGCCGAACGGCGTGCGGAACGAGCGGTCGGAGGTCACGTAGGCGATCCGCTCGTCGACCAGCCCGCCCTCGATCCCGGCCGCGAGAGCAGTGACGAGGCCGGCCCGGATCACGGCGCCGTCGGGCTCGTAGAGGTACCGGCCCACCCGTCGTACCTCCGCGCCGGGGTCGTCCTCGTCGGTCAGCGTGGCCAGGCCGCCGTCGCCGAGCACGGTCGCGCGCCGGGCGGTGGTGGCCAGCCGGCCGGACCAGAGCGCGGCCTCCTTGACCTCGCCGTGGTCGCTGACCCACTCGGCCTCGACGCCGGACGGCACCAGCGTGTGCGGGATGCCGGGCGCGACCTTGACGCAGGCGTCGCCGGTCAGCACCTGCTCGACGAAGCTCCACGGCGGCGTCCAGGCGTCGACGTCGAAGGTCCGTCCGGCTCCGGTACGACGGGCCGGGTCGGCGAACACCGCTGCGAACGTGGACCGGTCGATCGTCGTCGCGTCGGCCTCCTTGACCGCGCCGCTGAGCCCGAGCGCGTCGAGGTTGGCCTGTGCGACCGCCACCCGCAGCGGGTCGAGGTCGACGCCGGCTGCGGTGATCCCGGCCCGGCTGAACGCGACCAGGTCGCCGCCGATGCCGCAGCCCAGGTCGACCAGCGACGCGGGGGATGCCGCGGCCATCCGTCCGGCGCGGTGGTCGGCCACCGCGAGCCGGGTGGCCTGCTCGAGGCCGTCGCGGGTGAAGTACATGACCGCGGCCAGGTCGCCGAACTTGGCGACGGCGCGCTCGCGCAGGTCGACCTGGGCGAGCGCGGTCGCGACCCGGCTCGCGTCGTACGAGTTGCGGAGCCGCTCGCCGGCCTTGAGCGCGGGCACCCCGGACTCGACCATCGACCGCGACCGGAAGAGCAGGTCCTGCCCATCGGGGCCGAGCAGCCACCGGAAGTCGTCGAGGTCCACCGCGTCATCCTGTCAGTCCGGTCGCGGGCCCCCTCTGGCACTCACTTGGGGTGAGTGCTAGTTTCAGTTCTGGCACTCTCCTCACGGAAGTGCCAGCGCTGGTGCCGACGTACGACCCCCGCGACGGCGTGCCGTCGAGTCGCCAGCTGAAACGTTAGACAGAGCCGCAGACCGGGGCGATCACGCCCCGCCATGAGAACCAGAAAGTGGAGGTCGACATCGTGTCGGTCAACATCAAGCCGCTCGAGGACCGGATCGTCGTCAAGGCGCTCGAGGCCGAGCAGACCACGGCTTCCGGCCTGGTCATCCCGGACACCGCCAAGGAGAAGCCCCAGGAGGGCGAGGTCGTGGCGATCGGCCCGGGCCGCATCGACGACAACGGCAACCGCGTCCCCCTGGACGTCGCCGTCGGCGACAAGGTCATCTACTCCAAGTACGGCGGCACCGAGGTCAAGTACTCCGGTGACGAGTTCCTGATCCTCTCTGCGCGCGACGTGCTCGCAGTGGTCTCCTGACCCACCATCCACGAGTCGTGTGCCCAGGTGGCTGCTCCGGCAACCACCTGAGCACACGACCGTTTGTCTTTGAAAGGTAGGCAGAGATGCCGAAGATTCTTGAGTTCGACGAGAACGCCCGTCGTTCACTGGAGCGGGGTGTCGACAAGCTCGCGAACGCGGTCAAGGTGACGCTCGGCCCCAAGGGCCGCTACGTGGTGCTGGACAAGAAGTGGGGCGCCCCCACGATCACCAACGACGGTGTCACCGTCGCTCGCGAGATCGAGCTGGACGACCCGTTCGAGAACCTCGGTGCCCAGCTCACCAAGGAGGTCGCCACCAAGACCAACGACGTCGCCGGTGACGGCACGACCACCGCGACCGTGCTGGCCCAGGCGATGGTCCACGAGGGCCTGCGCGCTGTGGCCGCCGGCGCCAACCCGATGAGCCTCAAGCGCGGCATGGACCTCGCCGCCGAGGCCGTCACGAAGGCGCTCTCCGACGCCGCCCGCGACGTCGAGTCCAAGGAGGACATGGCCGCGGTCGCGACCGTGTCCAGCCGCGACGAGACGATCGGCTCGCTGCTCGCCGAGGCCTTCGACAAGGTCGGCAAGGACGGCGTGATCACGGTCGAGGAGTCCAACACCATGGGCACCGAGCTCGAGTTCACCGAGGGCATGCAGTTCGACAAGGGCTACCTGTCGCCGTACTTCGTCACCGACCAGGAGTCGATGGAGGCCGTCCTCGACGACCCCTACATCCTGCTGCACCAGGGCAAGATCTCCGCGATCTCCGACCTGCTGCCGCTGCTGGAGAAGGTCATCGCCGCGGGCAAGCCGCTGTTCATCCTGGCCGAGGACGTCGAGGGCGAGGCGCTCTCGACCCTGGTCGTGAACAAGATCCGCGGCACCTTCAACGCCGTCGCGGTGAAGTCGCCGGCGTTCGGTGACCGTCGCAAGTCGATGATGCAGGACATCGCCACCCTCACCGGTGGTCAGGTCGTGGCGCCGGAGATCGGGCTCAAGCTCGACCAGGTCGGCCTCGAGGTGCTCGGCAGCGCCCGTCGTGTCGTGGTGACGAAGGACAACACCACGATCGTCGAGGGTGGCGGCGAGAAGTCCGAGGTCGACGGTCGCGTCAACCAGATCAAGGCCGAGATCGAGAACACCGACTCCGACTGGGACCGCGAGAAGCTCCAGGAGCGCCTCGCGAAGCTCGCCGGCGGCGTGTGCGTGGTCAAGGTCGGCGCCGCGACCGAGGTGGAGCTGAAGGAGAAGAAGCACCGCATCGAGGACGCCGTCTCCGCGACGCGCGCCGCGATCGAGGAAGGCATCGTGGCCGGTGGCGGTTCCGCGCTGATCCACGCCGTCTCGGTGCTCGAGGACAACCTCGGCCTCACCGGTGACGAGGCGATCGGCGTCCGCGTCGTCCGCCGCGCCGCCGACCAGCCGTTGCGCTGGATCGCCGAGAACGGTGGCGTCGAGGGCTTCGTCGTGGTCGCCAAGGTCCGCGAGGGCAAGGCCGGCGAGGGCTACAACGCCGCGACCGAGGAGTACGGCGACCTGGTCGCCCAGGGTGTGCTCGACCCGGTCAAGGTCACCAAGTCGGCGCTGATCAACGCCACCTCGATCGCGGGCATGCTGCTCACGACCGAGACGCTGATCGTCGAGAAGCCCGAGGACGAGGAGCCCGCCGCAGCCGGACACGGCCACGGGCACGGTCACTGACCTCTCGGGTCGGAATTACCACGTTCACGTGGTAAATCGCCGCTTCACCAGTCAGATCTGGCTGGTGAAGCGGCGATTTCCGTTGCCAAGTACGGCGCTCAGTGGTGTGAGTCGTCCCCCAGCTGCCGGAAGACGGCACGGGCTGTGCGGTGCCCGAGGCGGTAGCCGTCGACCATCGCTCTGCGGAAGTGCAGCCCGGACCAGATCCGGGCGTTGAACGCGTCCGTCTCGATGTCGCTCAGCTGCGTGTAGACGCGGGGTGTCGGGCTGTTCACCGACCGCAGCTCGAGGGTCGTGTTCTCGCCGAGGGTCAGGCGGATCGTCTCGATCGCCGGCGCGGTCAGACTGGCGTGCCCGCTGACGTAGTCGGAGTACGGCGGGGTCGGGACGAGGGGCGTCCACCCGGGCTCGGTCGAGGTGTCCGGGTTGCCGTCGGTCTCGGCGCCGGCGACAGCCTGGTCGGGCCGCCAGAAGCCGACGTCCCGCTTGAGCCGCCAGCACTGGATCACGGCGTCGGTCATCGCGGCGTGCACCCGGGCAAACAGCAGGGCCGTGGCGCGGAGGCCGATCGGTTCCGCCTCGAGCCGTCGGACCAGGGCCTCCGAGACGGTGGTGGCCGAGTTGGAGTTGTAGAACTGCGCCGTCGCGGTCTGCTCGGGCGTCCGTTCGGTGGAGGTTGCGCTCCCGAGGCGCTTCACCTCGTCGAAGTCGGCGGCGTAGCTGGCGCTCGTGAGCTCGTCCGGCCCGGGCAGGCGCACCTTCCGGTGGGTCACCAGCCGGCGCAGCGACCCGAGCCACGGCGCCAGCATGTCGGTGGCGGGCGGGGTCGGTTGCCAGACCCCCACGCCGGGAGGCAGTGCGTAGTGGATCTTCGGGTCGAGGTAGCCGTCGCCGACCCGGCTCGCGATCATCCGGGCAGCGGCCTCGCGGCCGGCCCGGACACCAGCGCCGGGCTCACCCCGGCGATCGCCAGGGTGACGGCGGCAGCGACAGTACGGCGGGTTCGTGTGTTCATGGCACTCCTCGGGGTGATCGACTTGTTCCGTGGTCGCAGCCCTCGGTATCCACGCGGTACCTCGGTCAGCGGTTGAGCCAGGCGGAGGCTCCATCCGCGGTCGTGGGCACCTGACGGCCACGGTCGGTGTCGCAGGTCCGGAACCAGCCCTCGATGGCATCGGCGGTGTGCGGCAGTCGGGCTGAGGACAGCTCCGCGCAGCGCTCGTGCCCCGGCGCCACGGCCGTTGCTGGGGGCACGCTGGACGCAGCGCAGGCGGAGACGACGAGGGCCAGGCAGCTGAGACGGGTGCGGATGTTCATCTGGTTTCTCCTTCGGTGACGCCGAGACGTACGTCCGTTCTGCACCCCCGCGGTGTCGATGCGCTGCACGACCGGTATCGCCCCGGTATCGCGTCCGTTGACGGGTATCCGCGGCGGTCGGACACTCGGTTCATGGCAATCGGGGTTCTCGGCCCCCTGACGGTCGAGGGCTCCGCCGCCTCGGTCAACCGCCGGGACAGGGTCGTGCTGGAGGCGCTGGCTGCGTGTCGCGGCCAGGCGCTCGGTACCGACGCGCTGGCCGAGGCCGTGTGGGGAGAGTCCCGACCTGCCTCCTGGAGCAAGAACCTCCAGGGCTGTGTCATGCGTCTGCGCAAGGTGCTCGGCCCGCAGGCGATCGACACGCTCCCGGAGGGCTACCGACTCACGCTGAGCGGGGACGAGGTCGACGCGGCGCGGTTCGAGCGACTGGTCGACCGGTCCCGCGAGCTGCTCACGCTCGGTGAAGTCGACCGCGCGCGCTACGCACTCGACGAGGCACTCGGCCTGTGGCGCGGCCCTCCGTTGCGCGACCTCGAGGACTGGCATCCGGGCAGGCTCGAGGCCGAGCGGCTCGCCGGGCTCCGGTACGACGCCGAGGAGCTGCGGATGGAAGCGGCCCTGCGCTCGGGCGAGCACGAGCGCGTGCTGGGCCAGCTCGCCTCCTTGGTCCGGAGCCAGCCGCTGCGAGAGCGCCGCTGGGCGCTGCTGGCGACGGCGCAGTACCGGTGCGGACGGCAGGCCGAGGCACTGCAGAGCCTGCGCGAGGTCCGTACCGTGCTCGCCGGAGAGCTCGGTCTCGATCCGGGACCCGAGCTGGCCGCCCTGGAACGGGCGATCCTCATCCAGGACCCGTCGCTCCAGGTGGCCGACGCCTTGCCGGACCCCTCGGCCGACTGTCCCTACCCCGGGCTGCTCAGCTACCAGGTCGACGAGGCCGACCTCTACTTCGGTCGGGACGCCGACCTCGCGGCATGCCTCGACCGACTCCGCGAGGTCGGCGCTCTCGCCGTGGTCGGGGCATCCGGCTGCGGCAAGTCCTCGCTCGCCCGTGCCGGTGTCGCCGCAGCGCTCGCGCGCGACGGTGCACGGCTGCACGTGGTCAGCCCGGGACGCCGCCCGCTGGACCTGCTGGCCGACACCCAGCGGCTGCGGCGCGGGACCGTGCTGGTGGTCGACCAGTGCGAGGAGGCGTTCGCGCACCTCGACCTCCCCGAGCAGGTCGCCTTCCTCGACGGGCTGCTCGGGTACGTAGACCGCGGGCCGCTGGTGATCTGTCTGCGGGTCGACAAGGTCGACGCCCTCGCGGTCCACCCGACGTTCGCCCGGCTGGCCGAGCGCGGGTTGTACCTGCTCGGTGGCTTGGACGCCAACGGCCTGCGCGCCGCGATCGAGGGCCCCGCCCGGCAGGCGGGCCTGGTGCTCGAACCCGGCCTGGTCGACCTCCTCGCCAGCGAGCTGGAGGGCCAGCCGGGTGCGCTCCCGATGATGTCCCACGCGCTACGCGCCTGCTGGGAGCGGCGCGAGGGGCGGACCCTCACCGTCGCCGGCTACACCGCCACGGGCGGTATCCGCGAAGCCGTGGCGCGCTCCGCCGAAGCGGTCTACGAGCAGGTAGATCCGGGTGACCGGGTGCTGGTGCGCGACCTGATGCTGCGCCTCGTGGTGCCGGGGCGCGAGGGCGAACCCGTCCGCAGCCGACTGCCCAGGCGGCTGGTGGTCGCCGACGACGAGCACGAGCGTCTGATCGAGCTCTTGATCCGGGCTCGCCTCGTCACCAGCGACGACGGTTCGCTCGAGCTCGCCCACGAGGCCCTGGCCCGGGCCTGGCCCCGGCTCCGGGCCTGGCTGGAGGACGACGCGGAGGGGCACCGGATCCTGCGTCACCTGGCCGCGACGGCCGACGCCTGGCAGACCATGGATCGACCGGACAGCGAGCTCTACCGCGGCGCCAGGCTGGCGGCGAGCATCGAGTGGCAGGAGCGCGCGCATCCTGACCTGACCGTCACGGAGCGCGAGTTCCTGTCCAGCTCGGCCCACCACGAGGAGCAGCAGCACAGCGCCGCGGTGCTTCAGGTGCGCCGCGAACGCCATGTGAACCGGCGGTTGCGCGGGCTCCTGATCGGCGTGGTGGTGCTGCTGGTCGTCGCCAGCGCCGCCGGTCTGGGGGCGCGTCGGCAGACCCAGCGCGCGACCGAGGCCACGACCGAGTCCCTGTCGCGGCTCGCCGGTGCCCGCGGTCTCCTCGAGGAGCGTCCGGACCTGGCGGTGCTACTGGCCCTCGCCGGACTCGAGGTCGAGGACTCACCCGCCTCGCGGGCCAACCTGTTGGCGACGCTGAGCAGGTCCCCCCAGCTCTTGGGGGCCGCCCGCGGCGAGGGCGGGTCGCTCTGGGGACTCGAGCTGAGCCCCGACGGCGACACCCTGGCGACGTACGACAACGCGAACGAGGTGTGGCTCCTCGACGCCGACACCCGGCAGGTGCAGAGCAGCTTCGACACCGACGGCGGCGAGCCGCAGCTCGCCTTCTGGCCCGGCATGTCGCCACTCGCGTTCAGTCCGGACGGGCGGCGGCTGGCGGTCGGCAAGGTCAACCTCGGCCGCGAGCCGATCGTGCTGCTGGACACGGCGGACCGCACCGCCAGCGCCGACCGGCTCGGAGGGCTCCCGCAGCGCGTTCTCGTCAACGACGTGAGATTCAGCGACGACGGCACCAGGCTGGCCGCCGCGTTCATCCACCACGAGGTCGGGTCGAACGACTGGTCCGGGTCTTCGGTCTTGGTGTGGGACACCGCTGACCTGAGCAGGCCCGTGAACCGGATCCGGCTCGACGGCCGGCCCGGCCTGCTGGGGCTGGCCTTCGGCTCGGGTGCCGACCGGCTGTGGGTCTTCCGGGACCGGGGCGGTGTCGCGCGGCTGACCCGGTATGCCCTCCACGGTGGCGACCGGGAGACAGTCACCGACGTTCGGTCTCCGGAGGACGACTGGTCGCCGTTCCAGGTCAGGCACGACCAGAGGCAGATCGCGACGCTGGACGAGGACGTGGCCCGGCTGACGGACATCCGCACCGGCAGGACGAGGCGGCTGGTGGGACACGCGGCCGCGATCGACAACCTCGCCTACTCGCGGGACGGGCGGATGCTGGCCACGGCAGCAGAGGACGGGGCGGCGATCGTGTGGGACACGCGGACCGGCCGGCGGCTCGAGACGTTCGAGACGCACGCGCCGGCGACGTACGGCGTCCAGTTCAGTCCCGACGGCAAGGTGCTCTACACGGCGAGTGTCGACCGGCAGGTGCAGGCCTGGGACGTCGACGGCGCGGCCCGTTTCATCCCGCGACGATCGCTGCGCACGCGCGTCGACCTGGGAAGCGGCTGGACAATGCCCGCGCCCACCGGTGACCACGTCGCGTACACCTGGCAGGGCGAGGACGACGGGCATGCCTACCTGCGGTTCACCGACGTCCGGAGTCGGCGTGCCTCGCGAATGGTCGACACCGGGCACGGGGCGTACGGCGCCTTCGACTGGTCCCCGGACGGCCGGCAGTTCGCGACCGCCGGCGGGGACGGCGTGGTCCGGGTCTGGGACCCGGACGGGCGGAAGGTGAAGCAGCGCACGGTCTCTCCCGGCCACCTCTCCGGCCTCCAGTTCGTCGACCGGGGACGCACGATCGTGGTGGCGGAACGCAAGGGCACCATCCGCTGGCTGGATGCCACCACCCTCGCCGAGAGCCGCCCGTCGATGGTCGTCGGCGAGTCGGTGCTGTTCATCACGGCCAGTGCGGATGCGGGTCGGGTGTTCGCGGTCCAGTACCAGCCTCAGGGCCCGGAGCCCGTCGAGACCTATCCCCCCTCCGATCGGTGGTCGATGGCCGACGCCGAGGCGGGCACCGTGACGCAGGGGCGTCTCCAGGTCGTGGATGCCTCCGCCGCCGACATCTCCGACGACGGCGGCCGGGTGGCCGTCGGCGACACGCAGGGCGCCCTGGCGTTCATGGACGCCTCGAGCGGCACGTGGCTCCGGTCTCCCGTGAGCGGGCACGACGCCACCGTCGGGTCGGTGGCCTTCGACGCGACCGGCAGGAACCTGCTCAGCGGTGCCGCGGACGGGAGCGTCAGCCTGTGGAACGGCCGCACCGGTGAGCTCACCGGGACCGTGACACCGAGCAGAGCCGCACCGGCGTCACCGCAACCGATGAAGGACGGACGCACCGTGCTGATCGCGAACACGACCGGGACCACGTTCACCTGGGACATCCGACCGCGGCAGTGGCTCGCGTTCGGCTGCAGGCTGGCCGGGCGCGACCTGACTGCGGCCGAGTGGCGCAGCGTGTTCGGTTCGCGCGAGCAGGTGCGGGTCTGCCCAGGGGCCGCCGTTTCCTGACCACTCGCCGACGGGTCGGCGATCAGCCGGGTCCGAGGAACGCCACCCGCATCGGGCGCAGCTCGCCGGTCATCAGGCCCGACGTGATCGCCGGGTCGGACTCCATGATCGCCCGGGCGTCATCCTCGGTGTCGGCCCGGATCACCGCGATCCCGTCGTTCATGCCGGGGCCGAACGTCGGGCCCGCCAGCAGCAGCGTGCCCTCCTCGAGCAGCCGGGCCAGGTGCGGGAAGTGCTGCTCGCTCATGATCGCCGACTCCTCGTCGGTGATCGTCGCCACGAAGTCCTCCCGGGGCGGGTGCACGAAGTAGATCCAGTCGGCCATGTCCCGACCGTAGGGCTCCCAGGTCACAGCAGGGGCACGAATCGGTAGTGCCCGTGCTCGCTGACCGCCCGCTCGCCGTCCTGCTGCACCACCAGCGTCATCGTCGAGCGCACGGGCACCACCAGCCGGCCCGGGTCGCCGAGCTGGTCGAGCAGCGGCTCCGGCATCGCCTTGGCGTCGGCGGACACCAGGATCCGGTCGTACGGCGCCCGCGAGGGTGCGCCGAGCACGCCCGGCGCGGCCTCCTCGATCGTGGCCCACGGGAACCGCGCGGCGGCCAGGTTCTCCGAGCCCCACACGACAAGCCGGGCCGCGATCTCGACACCGACCACCGAGCCCGACGGCCCGACCAGCTCCGCCAGCAGGGCCGTGGTCCAGCCCGAGCCGGACCCGACGTCGAGCACCCGCATCCCGGGCTCGACGGCCAGCAGGCGAAGCATCGCCTCGACCGTCCGCGGCTGGGAGTTCGTCTGGCCGTCGCCCAGCGCGATCGGCCCGTCGTACGACGCGTGACGGCGCTCGCCGAGCGGCAGGAAGCCGATCCGCGGGACCGCCCGGAACGCCTCGCTCACCGGGTCCATCCCGCCACTCTCCTCGGCAGTTTTCACGCCCGCAACACAAGTCGTGACGTCCCGCAACACGCGACGGCCACGATCGGGACATGTTGTGGAGAGTGCGGACGTCCCTCGCGGACCGGCCGGGGTCGCTGGCCCGGATCACCAGCACCTGCGGCGAGAGTGGCCTGAACATCCTGGCCCTGCAGATCTTCCCCGAGGTCGGGTCCGTGGTCGACGAGCTGGTCGTCGAGGCTGCCGACGACTGGAGCGGTCAGGAGATCGCGGCGATCGTGGCCGCCGCCGGGGGAGACACCGTGAGCGTGACCGCGTGCGGGCCCCGGAACCTGGTCGACGAGCCCGTGCGCTGGCTGCGCGCGGCCGAGCAGATGATCGCCGACCGCAGCCGGGCCGACCGGGTGCTGGCCGGGCTGGTCGGCGAGGACGGTGACGCCTGGTCGTTCGCCGAGAACGCCCGGGTGGCCGCACTGCTCGACGTGGTCCGCGGCGCGGGGATGCCGGAGACCGAGCCGATCCGTCCCGACGTGGTCGTGTACGACGTCTACACCGACGCCGTGGTCGCCCGCACCGGCGTGACCGTCGTGGCCACCGCGAGCCTGGAGCCGAACGGCGACACCACCGTCGTGGTCAGCCCGGCCTGGCGCCGCAAGGGCATCGGCCGGGCGCTGCTGGTGATGGTGGCCGGGGTGGCCCGGCACGCAGGGCGCGAGGAGATCCTGCTGCTCGCGCCGGGCGACGACGAGGGCACGCTGCCGATGGTGGCCTCGATCGGGCTGCACCCGATGATCAAGCTCCGTGACGGTCTGGTGCAGCTCCGGATCGGGCTGCGCACGATCCGCCCGGTGACGCCCAGCCAGCGGCTGTCGCCGGACACGGCACCGCCGCGCGAAAGCCCTGTCACCACCGAATAGAATGGGCCTCCGCTCCATCGGAAGGCGCCATGAACGACGAAGTCCCCGCCAAGTTTCGGCCCCTCGGCCTCACCTACGACGACGTGCTGCTGCTCCCGGGCGAGTCCGACCTGGCCCCCGACGAGATCGACACCAGCACCCGGCTGACCCGCGAGATCACGCTCAGGGTGCCGCTGGTGAGCGCCGCCATGGACACCGTCACGGAGTCCCGGATGGCGATCGCGATGGCCCGGCAGGGCGGCCTCGGCGTGCTCCACCGCAACCTCTCCGCGGCCGACCAGGCCTACCAGGTCGATCTGGTGAAGCGCACCCAGACCGGCATGATCTCCAACCCCGTGACGATCGGCCCCGACGCGACGCTCGAGGACCTCGACACCAAGTGCGGCGAGTACCGCGTCTCCGGCCTGCCCGTCATCGACCTCGACGACCGGCTGCTCGGCATCATCACCAACCGCGACCTCCGGTTCACGCCGGTCGCCGAGTGGGCGACCACCAAGGTCGACGAGGTGATGACCCCGATGCCGCTGATCACGGCGCCGGTCGGCATCTCCCGCGACGACGCCACGACACTGCTCCGCAAGCACAAGCGTGAGCGGCTCCCGATCGTCGACACCGACGGCCGGCTCGCCGGGCTGATCACGGTCAAGGACTTCGTGAAGTCCGAGCAGTTCCCGAAGGCCTCCAAGGACGGCGACGGCCGGCTGATGGTGGGTGCCGCGATCGGCTACTTCGGTGACGCCTGGGAGCGCGCCACGAGCCTGATCGAGGCCGGCGTCGACGTTCTCGTCGCCGACACCGCCCACGGCCACGTGCGGATGCTGCTCGACATGGTCCGCCGGCTCAAGACCGACCCGGCCACCCGCGCGGTGCAGGTGATCGGCGGCAACGTCGCCACCCGGGCGGGCGCTCAGGCGTTCGTCGACGCAGGCGCCGACGCGGTCAAGGTCGGCGTCGGCCCCGGCGCGATCTGCACGACGCGCGTCGTCACGGGTGTCGGCGTACCCCAGGTGACCGCTGTCTACGAGGCCTCGCTGGCCTGCCGTCCGGCCGGTGTCCCGGTGATCGCCGACGGCGGTGTCAAGTACGCCGGCGAGATCGCCAAGGCCCTGGTCGCCGGCGCCGACACCGTGATGGTGGGAGCGCTGCTGGCCGGCTGCGAGGAGGCTCCGGGCGAGCTGGTCTTCGTCAACGGCAAGCAGTACAAGACGTTCCGCGGCATGGGCTCGCTGGCAGCGATGTCGAGCCGCGGCAAGAAGTCCTACTCCAAGGACCGCTACTTCCAGGCCGAGGTCACCAGCGACGACCAGCTGGTGCCCGAGGGCATCGAGGGTCAGGTGGCCTACCGCGGACCGCTGGCTGCCGTCGCCCACCAGCTCGTCGGAGGGCTGCACCAGTCGATGTTCTACGTCGGCGCACACACCGTCACCGAGCTCCAGGAGAAGGGCCAGTTCGTGCGGATCACCTCGGCCAGCCTCAAGGAGTCGCACCCGCACGACGTGCAGATGACGGTCGAGGCCCCGAACTACTCCGGGCGCTAGTCCCGGTGCCGCTGCAGATCCGACCCTTCGAGGACGACGACTGGCCGGAGTTCCTCCCGATCCTCCAGGAGGTGGCGCGCGCGGGGGAGACCTACGCGATGCCCACCGACATCGGCCAGGCAGGCGCACGCGACTTCTGGGTCGGCGACCACGTGGTCACCGCGCGCGACGGCGGCACGCTCCTGGGCAGCGCCAAGATGGGCGCCAACCGGCCGGCCCAGGGTGCCCATGTCGGCACCGCGTCCTTCATGGTCGGCTCGGAGGCACGCGGCCGTGGCGTGGGCCGCGCGCTCGCGGAGTACGTCGTGGACTGGCACCGGCGGGAAGGTTTCCGCTCGATCCAGTTCAACGCCGTGGTCGACACCAACATCGGCGCCGTACGCCTCTGGCAGGCACTCGGCTTCGAGATCATCGGCACCGTCCCGGAGGCGTTCCGGCTCCCGTCGGGGGACTACGCCGGCCTGCACGTGATGCACCTGTCCCTCTAGAGTCCGGCGATCCGGCTCCGGAGCAGGCCCTGCTCGGCGGGGTTGTCGGTCAGCCCGAGTGCGCGCTCGAACGACGCCCGCGCTTCGTCCTGCCGTCCGGCACGTGCCTGGAGGTCGCCATACGCCGCGTGCAGCAGGTGGTAGGCGTGGAGACCCTCGACCCGGTCCAGCATCGCCAGCCCGGCCAGCGGACCGTCGGCCATCCCGACCGCCACCGCCTGGTTGAGCCGGGCCACGGCCGAGCCGGTGATCGTGACGAGCTGGGCGTACGCCGTCGAGATCGTCGGCCAGTCCGTGTCGGCGGCCGTGCGGGCGTTGGCGTGCTCGGCCGCGATCACCGCCTGGAGCTGGTAGGGCCCGGGCCGGAGCAGCGCCATCGCCTGTGCCAGCACCGCGTTGCCCTCGCCGATCTGGTCGGCGTCCCAGAGCCGCCGGTCCTGCTGCTCCAGCCGCAGCAAGGCTCCGTCGTCGTCGACCCGGGTCGCGAACCGCGACCGCTGGAACAGCTCGAGGGCCAGCAGGCCGGCCGTCTCTGCGGACTCCGGCAGCAGTGACCGCGCCACCCGGGTCAGCCGGATCGCCTCGTCCGCGAGGTCGACCCTCGTGACAGCACCCGTGCCGCGCGACAGGTAGCCCTCGTTGAAGACCAGGTAGAGCACCTGGAGCAGCGCGTCCACCCGTTCGTCGAGCGCGGCCGGCACCGCGAGCGGGATGCCGGCGGTGCGGATCTTGCGCTTCGCGCGGACGATCCGCTGGGTGATCGTCGGCTCCGGCACCAGGTAGGCCGCCGCGATCTCGGTGGTGGTGAGCCCGCCGACCAGGCGCAGCGTCAGCGCGACCTGGGCGTCACGGTTGAGTGCGGGGTGGCAGCACAGCAGCACCAGTCGGAGGTGCTCGTCGGCGACGGTGTCGTCGGCCATCAGCAGTCCCCTCTCGTCGGCGGGGTGGTCGCGCTCGAGCAGGTCGCGGACGAGCGTGCGGGTCCGGCGCTCCGCGCTCGTCGTACGACGCAGCCGGTCGAGCGCCTTGTTGCGGGCGACCGTGAGCAGCCACCCGGGCGGGTTGTCCGGCACCCCCCGGTCCGGCCAGGTCGCGACGGCCTCCACCAGCGCCTCCTGGACCGACTCGTCGGCCAGGTCGAGGTCGCCGAACCGGGCGGCCAGGATCGCGGTCACCCGGCTCCCCTCCTCGCGGGCGAGCCGGGTGACCGCGTCTGCGCTGTCCGGGTCGGTCACGCGTCCGCGCGGAACAGCACGGGGCGCACCTCGACCACGGAGTAGGGGGCCGGGATCGCGCCGGCCAGGCCCAGCGCCTCGTCGAGGTCGGCCGCCTTCACCAGGTAGAAGCCACCGATCTGCTCCTTGGTCTCGGTGTAGGGGCCGTCCGTGGTGCTGGTCGGGGCGCCGTTGACGACGGTGACCGTCGTGGTGCTCTCCGAGGGGTGCAGGCTGGCGCCGGCGATCCAGTGTCCACCGTCGATCAGCCGCTGGTTGTAGGCCAGCCAGGCGGCCATCCCGTCCGAACCGGACTCGGGGTCGGCGGTGTCGCGGGCGGGCATCTGCGACTCGTCGACCGTGATCAGGAACAGGTACTCCATGACGTTCTCCTCGGTTCCCGGACGGGTTGTTCCCATCCTGATGCACCCATGACGCGCGCCGAACCCGGAACCGACATCGGGCGCCGAAGAAAGTTCTGGGAGACTCTGCGCGTGAACGACTTCGAGATCGGTGCCGCCAAGCGGGGCCGTCGCGCCTACTCCTTCGACGACATCGCGATCGTCCCGAGCCGGCGCACGCGCGACCCGGAGGAGGTGTCGATCGCGTGGCAGATCGACGCCTACCGGTTCGAGCTGCCGATCCTCGCCGCGCCGATGGACTCGGTGATGTCGCCGGACACCGCGATCGCGTTCGGCCAGCACGGCGGGCTCGGGGTGCTCAACCTCGAAGGCCTCTGGACCCGCTACGACGACCCGAGCGACCTGCTCGCGGAGGTCGCTTCGCTCAGCGGTGATGCCGCCGTCCAGCGGATGCAGGAGATCTACGCCGAGCCGGTCAAGGCCGAGCTGATCACCGAGCGGGTCAAGCAGATCCGCGAGTCGGGCGTGACCGTCGCCGGCTCGCTGTCGCCGCAGCGCACCAAGGAGTTCGCGAAGACCGTCGTCGACGCCGGTGTCGACATGTTCGTGATCCGTGGCACCACGGTCAGCGCCGAGCACGTGTCGTCGCAGTCCGAGCCGCTGAACCTCAAGGAGTTCATCTACGAGCTCGACGTGCCGGTGATCGTCGGCGGCTGCGCCACCCACCAGGCAGCGCTGCATCTGATGCGCACCGGCGCTGCCGGCGTCCTGGTCGGGTTCGGCGGCGGCGCGGCACACACCACCCGCACCGTGCTCGGCATCGCCGTACCGATGGCCAGTGCCGTCGCCGACGTCGCCGCTGCCCGGCGCGACTACCTCGACGAGTCCGGCGGCCGCTACGTCCACGTGATCGCCGACGGCTCGATCGGCCGCAGCGGCGACGTCGCGAAGGCCGTGGCCTGCGGCGCCGACGCCGTGATGATCGGCTCGCCGCTGGCGCGCGCGATCGACGCCCCGGGCCAGGGCTACCACTGGGGTGGCGAGGCCGTGCACGCCGAGCTTCCCCGCGGAGAGCGGGTCGAGATGGAACGGGTCGGCTCCCTGCAGGAGATCCTGTTCGGTCCCTCGCGGGTCGCCGACGGCACCATGAACTTCGTGGGTGCGCTGCGCCGCTCGATGGCCACCACCGGCTACACGGAGCTCAAGGAGTTCCAGCGGGTCGAGGTCGTCGTCCAGTAGCCGTGCGGCACCCGGGCCGGCCGACTAGCCTGTGCCCGTGTCCCGGCGTACGCGGTCCCTCCGGGCGTCCTTCCTGGCGCTCGGCGTCTGCCTGCTCCTGGCCGGGGCGGCGTTCGTCTCGCAGCCGTCGCTGCTGGCCCCGCTCGACGCCCTCGCCGCCGGGGGCGGGGCGTCGCCCAGCGCCTCGGCCGCCGAGCCGTCGGGCACCCCGTCCACGCCCACCGCATCGGTCAGCAGCAGCGTGGTCGCGACGCCGACGCCGACGCCGGAGGTCACGCCGACCCCTGACCTGGTCGCGCTCGTCGGTGACCGGCAGAAGGCGCTCGAGGACCTGGCGAAGAAGGCACGCGCCTTCACCGACCTGAAGACCAAGCGGCCGGTCGCCTCGTTCACGATCGCCAACTTCAACGTCCAGGGCGCCTCCCACCGCGGCAACGTCGAGGGCCGCACCCGCAACGCTCGCGACCTGCTGATCCGCTACGACGTGGGCGTGGCCGCGTTCCAGGAGTTCGCGCGGTCGCAGCGGGTGGCCTTCAACCGGCTCGCCGGTGGCACCTACACGGCCTACCCCGGCACGCTCGGCCGCTCGCTCGACGCCGAGAACTCGGTGGTCTGGCGCACCGACACGTTCGACCTGGTCAGGGGCGAGACCCGGCCCTACCCGTACTTCAAGGGCGCGATCCGCAACATGCCGCGGGTGCTGCTCCGACACAAGAAGACCGGTGTCGAGTTCTGGTTCACCAGCTACCACAACCCCGCCACCTGCTGCGGCTACGGCGAGGCCGCCGGCTACCGCGCCCGTGCCGTCAGCGAGCAGGCGCGCGACGCCAACACCCTTGTCGCGCTGACGAAGACTCCGCTGATCGTGGCCGGCGACATGAACGACAGGGCGACGTACTTCTGTGGCATGGCCAGCAGGGCGCCGATGCACTCCGCCGACGGCAGCACGCACGACGGCGGCTGCCGGGTGGCGGGCCACGCCTGGATCGACTGGATCCTCGGCACCAAGGACGTCGCGTTCTCCGGCTACCTGCGCGACCGCAACGGGTTCGTGCGCGCCGCCTCCGACCACCCGATCGTGGTCACCCAGGTGAAGCTGACCGGCAAGCAGGGAGACGCCGCGAACGCCGAGGGTGCTCCCACTCCCTGAGCGAGGGGGTCCTGACACACTCGGGTCATGAGCATCGCTGCGGACCTCGGACCGGGCTCGCGTGCGACCGCGCTGGACGCGATGCGGACCGAACGGCTCGACGTGCTCGTCGTCGGTGGCGGCGTGACCGGCGCCGGTGCTGCCCTGGACGCTGTCTCCCGTGGGCTCTCGACCGGGCTGCTGGAGCAGCGCGACTTCGCGAGCGGCACCTCGTCGCGATCCTCCAAGCTCGTGCACGGCGGCCTGCGCTACCTGGAGATGTTCGACTTCGGGCTGGTGCACGAGGCGCTCGAGGAGCGCGGCCTGCTGCTCACCCGGTTGGCGCCGCACCTGGTGCGGCCGGTGCCGTTCCTCTACCCGCTGCACCACCACTGGGAACGGCCCTACGTCGGTGCCGGCCTGCTGCTGTACGACGGCATGGCGATGGCCGGCAAGTACGACATGGGCGTGCCGCGGCACAAGCACCTGTTCCGGCGCCAGGTTGCCCGGATGGCACCCGACCTGCGCACGGACGAGCTCACCGGCGCGATCCGCTACTACGACTGCCAGGTCGACGACGCCCGGCTGGTGATGACGGTGGCCCGCACGGCTGCGGCGTACGGCGCCCACGTCGCCTCGCGCACCAAGGTCACCGGCTTCCTGCGTGACGGCGACCGTGTGGTCGGCGTCCGGGCACGCGACCTCGAGAACGACGTCGACCTCGAGGTGCGGGCGCGGGTCGTGATCAACGCGGCGGGGGTCTGGACCGACGAGATCCAGGAGATGGTCGGCGGTCGCGGAGCACTCAAGGTCGAGGCGAGCAAGGGCATCCACCTCGTCGTACCCCGGGACCGGATCCGCTCCGAGACCGGGTTCATCACCAAGACCGAGAAGTCGGTCCTGTTCGTGATCCCGTGGGGCCGGCACTGGATCATCGGCACCACCGACACCCCGTGGAACCTCGACCTGGCGCACCCCGCCGCTTCCCTGGCCGACATCGACTACGTGCTCGGTCACGTGAACAAGCTGCTGCGGACGCCGCTGGACCACGAGGACGTGGAGGGCGTCTACGCCGGGCTGCGGCCGCTGGCGCGCGGCAAGGACGAGCCGACGTCACGGATCTCGCGCGAGCACACGGTGGTCGCGCCGGTGCCCGGGCTGGTGCTGGTCGCCGGTGGCAAGCTCACGACGTACCGGGTGATGGCGAAGGACGCGGTCGACGTCGCTGCCGAGTCGCTCGACGGCGTGGGGCCGAGCATCACCGACCGGGTGCCGCTGCTGGGGGCCGACGGCTTCCAGGCGCGCACCAACCAGCGGGTGGCGATCGCGCGCTCGTCGGGTCTGCCGGTCGCCCGGATCGACCACCTGCTGGGGAGGTACGGCGGGCTCGTCGACGAGGTGCTGGCGATCGTGGCCGGCGACCAGACCCTGGCCGCGCCGCTGGAGGGCACCGACGACTACCTGGCCGCCGAGGTGGTCTACGCGGTGACCCACGAGGGGGCCCGCCACCTCGACGACATGCTCACGCGTCGTACCCGGATCTCGATCGAGACCTTCGACCGCGGCACCTCCTCGGCCCGCCCCGCCGCGATGCTGATGGCCGGCGTGCTCGGCTGGGACGAGGCGCGCGTCGACGAGGAGGTCGACCACTACCTGCGCCGGGTCGAGGCCGAGCGGCAGAGCCAGCAGAAGCCCACCGACCAGGAGGCCGACGAGGCGCGGGTCCAGGCGCCCGAGGGTCCCTGGGCGGTGTAGCCACGCCGCACCGGACGACGCGCCCGGGGCCTGCTCGGTCGGTCGAGGAGCTCAGGCCTCGTCCGGCAACCAGCCGTCGTCCGGCAGGCCGGCTGCCTTGTACTGCTCGAGCACCGACCGGAAGGCGTCCATCCCCCCGGCCTGGCCGCCGCCTGCGGCGCCCTCGCCGGGCCGACCCTCGACGGTGCGGGCGAGCTGATCGAGGCACGCCTCCCAGCCGGCGGCGTTGCGAGCCGCAGCACCCTCGCTCGCGAGCACGTCGACCATCACCAGCCGGCAGCCGTCCCCGGCAACGCTCAGCGTGAAGTGCAGCTCGTCGCCACCCCAGCCGAACGAGAACCGGTGCGGCGGTTCCCAGACGAGCACCGTCGAGGTCCGCGCGTCCGGTGCGAACGGGTCACCGGAGAGCGTCATCGCGCCGCCCGCCCGGCCGTCGTACGCCACCTCGGGGGAGGGGAACCAGTGCCGCATCTCCGCGGGGTCGGTCACGGCGCGCCAGACCCGCTCCACGGGGTGCGGGTAGACGCGCTCGAAGCGGACCGCTGGACGGCCGTCGATCTCGAGGTAGGTGCCGGGGTCGGTGCCCGGTGTGCTGGTCATCAGGGGTTCTCCTCCAGGTGGGCCCCGAGCCGGTCGAGGCGGTCGTTCCAGAGCCGGCGGTACGGCGCCAGCCACCGGTCGAGCTCGGACATCGGTCCCGGGTCGATCGCGTAGATCCGGCGCTGAGCCACGCGCTCGACGCGCACCAGCCCCGCCTCGCGCAGCACCCGGAGGTGCTTGGAGGTCTGGGGCTGGGTGAGGCCGAGCCGCTCGACCAGGTCGCCGACCGAGCACTCGCCCTGCAGCAGCAGGTCGAGCACGGCCCGCCGGTGCGGGTCGACGAGGGCGGTCCAGGTCTGGTCGTTCATGCGGTCAACATGCCGCAAGAGGCATATGCCTGTCAAGGCATGTTCGAAGGAGAGTCGCCGACCTGCGCGTGGAGCGGCAGGGTGGCGCCATGACCTCCTTCATCGCGCACACGTCCCTGGACTGCCACCACGCCTACGACCTCTCCGAGTGGTGGAAGCAGGTGCTCGAGTACGTCGACAACCCGGACGACCCCAACGCGCCCGGCCACGAGGAGTGCTGGATCCAGCGGCCCGACGGTGGGCACCCGCTGCTGTTCATCGAGGTGCCCGACGACAAGCAGGTGAAGAACCGGATCCACTTCGACCTGCGACCCAGCGCCGGCACCCGCGCCGAGGAGGTGGAGCGGCTGGTCGGCATCGGCGCGACGGTGGTCGCCGACCGCAGCGACATCCACGGACCGGGCATCGGCTGGGTGGTGCTCGCGGACCCCGAGGGCAACGAGTTCTGCGTGCTGCGCAGCGAGGCCGAGCGTCAGGCCGCGGAGGGCTGAACGCGGGACGCTGTGCGACGGGCCAGCCGCCAGCCGAGGTACGGCGTGCCGTAGGCCAGGCCGAGGATCACCGCGGCCAGCACCAGCACGCCGATGTGTCGCAGGCCGCCCAGACCGTCATTGTCCAGCGACGCCGCGACCTCGACGATGCCGATCGCGCTGCCCATCAGGTAGACCGGGAACGAGGTGACCACCACGGTCAGCAGGGCCAGCCAGCGGTGGTGCGCGAACGAGACCGCCGTCGCGCCGCCCGCGCAGGACACTACGAAGAGCAGCACGATCGCGATCGATGCGCCCCAGGTGAACTCGGGCTCCGTGTCGGTGGCCAGGGCGACCAGCCGCATCAGCAGCCGGGCGAGCACCCCGGTCACGGCGCCCAGCAGCGCTCCCTGTCCGAGACGGCGGAGTGCACGTCGCATGCCCACAGGATGCCACCACGCGACCGGCCTGTCGCTGGTCCCTCGTAGGATGGAGGGCGTTGCACACCACCCCCTGCTCTTGTCTGCCGGGGGCGTTCGTGGTGTGCGCGCACCACCTTCCAAGGAGCACCGTTGAGCATCGCCGGACTGGCCGATCTCGTCCTGCGCAATCCCGTCCTCGCCGAGGCGATGGCCGACAGCGCGCGCCTCTCGACCCTCGACCTGACCGGGCCGGCAGCGCTGCGCCCGTTCGTGGTCAAGGGCCTGGTCGACGCCGGTCGCACGGTGCTGGTGGTGGCCGCGACCGCGCGCGAGGCCGAGGACCTGGTCGAGGTGCTCGGCGACGTGCTCGACCCGGCCCGGGTCGGCTACTACCCGGCCTGGGAGACGCTCCCGCACGAGCGGCTGAGCCCGCGCAGCGACACCGTGGGTCGCCGGCTCGCGGTGCTGCGCCGGCTCGCGCACCCCGGCACCGACGAGGCGAACGGCCCGCTCGACGTGGTCGTCGCGCCGATCCGCTCCGTGCTCCAGCCGCAGGTGCCCGGGCTCGCCGACCTGGAGCCGGTCGAGCTGTCCGTCGGTGACACCGCCGACCTCGACGACGTGGTCCGTCGGCTGGCCGAGGCGGCGTACTCCCGCGTCGACCTGGTCGAGAAGCGTGGCGAGTTCGCCGTGCGCGGCGGCATCGTCGACGTGTTCCCGCCGACCGAGGAGCACCCGCTGCGGGTCGAGTTCTTCGGCGACGACATCGACGAGATCCGCTCGTTCGCGGTGGCCGACCAGCGCACCCTCGAGCCGGTCCAGCGGCTCTGGGCGCCGCCGTGCCGCGAGCTGCTGCTGACCGACGACGTACGCCGCCGCGCGAAGGCGCTGGGCGCCGAGCACCCCGAGCTGGCCGAGCTGACCGACCGGATGGCCGAGGGCGTCGCGGTCGAGGGCATGGAGGCGCTGGCGCCGGTGCTCGTCGACGAGATGGAGCTGCTGGTCGACCTGCTCCCGGCGGAGACCCACGTGCTGCTGCTCGACCCGGAGCGGGTGCGCACGCGCGCCCACGACCTGGTCGCGACGTCCGAGGAGTTCCTCGGCGCGAGCTGGGCGGCGGCCGCCGGTGGTGGCCAGGCCCCGATCGACCTCGGTGCCGCGTCCCTGCGCGAGATCGGCGACGTACGCCAGCAGGCGCTCGGACAGGGCAAGGCGTGGTGGAGCGTCAGCCCGTTCGGCCTCGACGAGACCGACGAGGCCAGCCGGGTGGTCGACGTGCGTCCCGCCGAGGAGTACCGCGGCGACGTCGAGCGGGCGATCTCCGACATCCGGGGCTGGCTCGCCGACGGCACCCGGGTGGTGCTGCTCAGCGAGGGCCACGGCCCCGCGCAGCGGATGGTCGAGGTGCTCGCCGAGCACGACGTGCCCGCGCGGCTGGTCGACTCGGTCTCGACAAGCTCGACCACCGATGGGACAGGCTCGACCACCGATGGGACAGGCTCGACCACCGATGGGACAGGCTCATCGGACGGGCTGGTGACCGTCACCTGCGCCTCGCTCGACCACGGCCTGCTCGACAGCCACGTCCGGCTGGCGCTGCTGACCCGCGAGGACGTGCTCGGCCAGCGCGCGTCGACCCGCGACATGCGCAAGATGCCCACCCGGCGCAAGAAGCAGATCGACCCGCTGGAGCTCAAGGCCGGCGACTACGTCGTCCACGAGCAGCACGGCGTGGGCCGGTTCGTGGAGATGAAGCAGCGTGAGTTCCAGGGCGCGGTGCGCGAGTACCTCGTGCTCGAGTACGGCTCCAGCAAGCGCGGGCAGCCCGCCGACCGGCTGTACGTCCCGGCCGACACGCTCGACCAGGTCACCCGCTACGTCGGCGGTGAGTCGCCGGCGCTCGACCGCCTCGGTGGCGGCGACTGGGCCAAGCGCAAGGGCCGCGCGAAGAAGGCGGTGCGCGAGATCGCGGCCGAGCTGATCAAGCTCTACGCCGCACGCCAGGCCACGCAGGGCCACGCCTTCGGCCCCGACAGCCCGTGGCAGCGCGAGCTCGAGGACGCGTTCCCGTTCCACGAGACGCCCGACCAGCTGAGCACCGTCGACGAGGTCAAGCGCGACATGGAGCGCACGGTGCCGATGGACCGGCTGGTCTGCGGCGACGTCGGCTACGGCAAGACCGAGATCGCGGTGCGCGCGGTGTTCAAGGCGGTGCAGGACGGCAAGCAGGTGGCGGTGCTGGTGCCGACCACGCTGCTGGTCCAGCAGCACTTCGCCACCTTCGAGGAGCGGATGGGCGGCTTCCCGGTCGTGGTCCGGGCACTCAGCCGGTTCCAGACCGACAAGGAGGCCAAGGAGGTCATCGACGGCCTGGGCGACGGCACGGTCGACATCGTGATCGGCACCCACCGGCTGCTCAACCCCGACATCCGGGTCAAGGACCTCGGCCTGATCGTGGTCGACGAGGAGCAGCGGTTCGGCGTCGAGCACAAGGAGCAGATGAAGCGGCTCCGCACCAGCGTCGACGTGCTCTCGATGAGCGCGACCCCGATCCCGCGCACGCTGGAGATGGCGATCACGGGCATCCGCGAGATGTCGACGATCACCACTCCGCCCGAGGAGCGACACCCGGTGCTGACCTACGTCGGCGCCTACGAGGACCGTCAGGTGACGGCCGCCGTTCGCCGCGAGCTGCTGCGCGACGGCCAGGTGTTCTTCATCCACAACCGGGTGAACTCGATCGAGAAGGCGGCCGCCCACATCAAGCAGCTGGTGCCCGAGGCGCGGGTCGCCACGGCGCACGGCCAGATGGGGGAGCACCAGCTCGAGCAGGTGATGCTGGACTTCTGGGAGAAGCGGTTCGACGTGCTCGTCTGCACCACGATCGTCGAGTCCGGCCTCGATGTCTCCAACGCCAACACGATGATCATCGAGCGCTCCGACACGCTCGGGCTGTCCCAGCTCCACCAGCTGCGCGGTCGGGTCGGCCGGTCGCGGGAGCGGGCCTACGCCTACTTCCTCTACCCGCCGGAGAAGCCGCTGACCGAGACCGCCCACGAGCGGCTCGCGACACTGGCGCAGCACTCCGACCTCGGTGGTGGCATGGCGATCGCGATGAAGGACCTCGAGATCCGCGGCGCCGGCAACCTGCTCGGTGGCGAGCAGTCCGGGCACATCGCCGACGTCGGCTTCGACCTCTACGTGCGGCTGGTCGGCGAGGCCGTCAGCGAGTTCCGGCAGGACGGCTCCCAGCCCGAGGCGCTGCAGGAGATGCGGATCGAGATCCCGATCGACGCCCACCTGCCGCACGACTACATCGGCTCGGAGCGGCTCCGGCTCGAGATGTACAAGCGGCTCTCCGAGGTGCGCTCCGACGACGACGTGGCGCTGCTGCGCGAGGAGATGCTCGACCGCTACGGCGAGCCGCCGCTGGAGGTGGCCCGGCTGCTCGACGTGGCGCGCTTCCGCGGTCGCGCCCGCCAGGCCGGCCTCACCGAGGTGCAGGCGCAGGGCAAGTTCGTCCGCTTCGCGCCGGTCGAGCTGCCCGACTCCGCCGTGGTCCGGCTCAACCGGCTTCACCCGAAGAGCGTGGTCAAGGCCGGCCTGCGTACGATGCTCGTGCCGCGCCCGCTCTCCGGGTCGCACGGTGGACCTCCGCGTGACGAGGAGCTGCTGGCGTGGACCAGGAAGGTCATCGACACCGTGATCGACCCCGCTCACGCCGGGGCGCAACAGGAGACCGTTACCTCGTGAAGAGCCACCGCATCACCTCCCTGCTGGTCGGCGGGCTCGCGCTGCTCGTGCTCTCTGGCTGCGCCGGGCTGCAGCCGGGCGCCGCGGCCACGATCGGCGACGAGACCATCCCGCGCAGCGAGGTCGACGACGTCACCCGGATCAGCTGCGACCTGGGCGTCGGTCAGGGCGCCCAGCCCCGCTCGGCAGTCTCGCGCGACATCGTCAACGCGATCGTGACCACGCGGACGGACACGCTGTACGCCGAGTCGGTGGGCGCGTCGTACGACAAGGCGCAGCTGCAGACCCGGGTCCAGCAGCTCAAGGACTCCCTCACCAAGCTCTCCGACAGCGACCGCGACCTCTACGTGCAGGTGGTCGGCGACTACCTCCGCTCGCAGCTGATGATCACGGATGTGGGCACGAAGGCGCTCAAGGACAAGGGCACCGCCAAGCCGGGCAACGACGAGGCCCTCAACGAGGGCAGCAAGCTCTCCGCTGCGTGGGGCAAGAAGCACCTCGACGTGCAGATCGACCCCCGCTACAACCCCGGCACGTCCGGCAAGGCCGGCGGCGGCGACGGCTCGGTCTCCCGGCCGGTGTCGCCCTACGCGAGGGCAGCGGCCGGCGCCGCGAAGCCGACCTTCGTCTCCGCGCTCCCGGCCGATCTGCGCTGCGGCTGACCGCATGCGCCCGGTGGTCGAGCAGCCCCTCCCGGTGGTCGAGCTTGTCGAGACCATGGCGCGGCTCCGTCGCGAGTGTCCGTGGAAGGCCGAGCAGACCCACCGCAGCCTGAGCCGCTACCTGCTCGAGGAGACCCACGAGGCGCTCGAGGCGATCGACGCAGGCGATGCCACCGGCGACTGGGACCACCTGCGCGAGGAGCTCGGCGACGTGCTGCTGCAGGTGTACTTCCACGCCGCCATCGCCGAGGAGCGCGGGGCGTTCGGCATCGAGGACGTCGCCGCCGACCTGATCGCCAAGCTGCACCGTCGCAACCCGCACGTCTTCGGGGACGCCACCGGCGAGACGGGCGGCCGCACGCTCGAGCCGCACGAGGTCAACGAGGAGTGGCAGCGGATCAAGGCCACCGAGAAGCAGCGCGACCACGTCACCGACGGCATCCCGCCGACGCTGCCCGGCCTGCTGTACGCCGACAAGGTGGTCGACCGGCTCGAGCGCGCGGGCACGCCGGTCGAGCTGTCGGAGCCCGACGACCTCGGCTCGCGGCTGCTGGCCCTGGTGGTCGAGGCGCACGACGCGGGGGTCGACCCCGAGCAGGCCCTGCGCGACGCCGTACGACGGTTCGGCTGAGCGCCCACGGCTCGAGATGCGGAGTTACCCCGGCGTACGCCGTTAGGCTGGCGGAGTCCGTACCGGCACCCTCTCCAGGAGCAGTCACCGTGGCCCTCATCGAAGAAGTCCACGCCCGCGAGATCCTCGACTCGCGCGGCAACCCCACGGTGGAGGTCGAGGTGTTCCTCGAGGACGGTGCCCAGGGCCGCGCGGCCGTCCCGAGCGGTGCGAGCACCGGCGCCTTCGAGGCGGTGGAGCTGCGCGACGGTGGCAAGCGCTACCTGGGCAAGGGCACCCAGCAGGCCGTGGCCGCGGTGCTCGACCAGATCGCGCCCGCCATCGAGGACGAGGACGCGGCCGACCAGCGAGCGATCGACCGGATCATGCTCGACCTCGACGCGACCCCCAACAAGGCCAAGCTCGGCGCCAACGCGATCCTGGGCGTCTCGCTCGCGGTCGCGCACGCGGCGGCCCAGTCGGCGGAGCTGCCGCTCTACCGCTACGTCGGGGGACCCAACGCCCACCTGCTGCCGGTGCCGATGATGAACATCGTCAACGGCGGCTCGCACGCCGACTCCAACGTGGACATCCAGGAGTTCATGATCGCGCCGATCGGAGCGCCGACGTTCCGTGAAGCGCTCCAGCACGGCGCGGAGGTCTACCACGCGCTCAAGTCGGTGCTGAAGAAGAAGGGCCTCAACACCGGCCTCGGTGACGAGGGCGGTTTCGCGCCCGACCTGAAGAGCAACCGGGCGGCGCTCGACCTGATCGCCGAGGCGGTCAAGTCGGCCGGCTTCACCCTGGGCAAGGACATCGGGCTCGCGATGGACGTCGCGGCGAGCGAGTTCTGCGAGAAGGGCAAGTACACCTTCGAGGGCAAGAAGAAGACCTCGACGCAGATGACGGAGTACTACGCCGACCTGGTGTCGTCCTACCCGATCGTGAGCATCGAGGACCCGCTCGACGAGGATGACTGGGAGGGCTGGAAGACGCTCACCGACCAGCTCGGCGACAAGGTCCAGATCGTCGGCGACGACCTCTTCGTGACCAACGTCGAGCGGCTGCAGCGCGGGATCAGCGGCGGCCAGGCCAACGCGCTGCTGGTCAAGGTCAACCAGATCGGCTCGCTCACCGAGACCCTCGACTCCGTCGAGCTCGCGCACCGCGCCGGCTTCCGCTGCATGATGAGCCACCGCTCCGGCGAGACCGAGGACGTCACCATCGCCGACCTCGCGGTCGCGACCAACTGTGGCCAGATCAAGACCGGTGCCCCGGCGCGGTCCGAGCGGGTCGCGAAGTACAACCAGCTGCTCCGCATCGAGGAGGAGCTCGCCGACGCCGCCCGCTACGCCGGGGCCGGCGCCTTCCCCCGGTACCAGGGCTGAGGAGCGCTCCCGCACCGTGACCAGCTCTCGTCGCACACCTCCCGGGCCTCCCCGGAGCACGCGCACGCGAAGGTCGCCGGCCAACACCCGGCCGGCCCAGCGCGGCACGTCCTCGCGCGTGCCGGCCGCGGAGCGTGGGCGACCGCGGCCACGGTTCACCAGCCGGATGGCGGTGATCCTGGTCGTGCTCGCGGTGCTGGTCGTGTCCTACGCGTCGAGCATGAAGGCCTATCTCGAGCAGCGGCACCAGATCAACTCGCTGCGCGTCCAGATCGTCCAGTCCCAGAAGGACATCGGCTCCCTCGAGCGGGAGAAGAAGCGCTGGGGCGACAAGGCCTACGTCGCCACGCTGGCCCGTGAACGGTTCGGCTGGGTGCTCCCCGGCGAGATCGCCTACCAGGTGATCGACCGCAACGGGAAGCCGATGGGCAGCACCGACCGGCTGTCCGACCCCGACAAGGTGGTGCACGTGACGCCGACCTCGTGGTGGTCCAAGCAGTACGACTCGCTGTCGAAGGCGGACCACCCGCCCAAGGCGCCTGCCCCGCCCGCCACCAAGATCACTCCGAAGGACGAATGAACGTCAGCTCCCTCGACGAGGCCGTGGTCGAGGCCCAGCTCGGCCGCGCACCCCGCTCGATCCACGCCGTCGGGCACCGCTGCCCCTGCGGCAGTCCCGACGTGGTCGTGACCGATCCGCGGCTCGACGACGGCACTCCGTTCCCGACCACGTTCTACCTGACCTGCCCCCGCGCCGCTTCGCTGATCGGCACGCTCGAGGCGGAGGGGCTGATGCGCGAGATGAGCGACCGGCTGGCGGCGGATCCCGAGCTCGCGGCGTCGTACGCCGAGGCGCACCGGGCCTACCTGGCCGCCCGCGCCGAGATCGGCGACGTGCCCGAGATCGCCGGCGTCTCCGCCGGCGGCATGCCCGACCGGGTGAAGTGCCTGCACGTGCTGGCCGGCCAGTCGCTGGCCCAGGGGCGTGGGGTCAACCCGCTCGGCGACGAGGTTCTCGACCGGCTCGGCGACTGGTGGACCAGCGGGCCGTGCGTGGTCTCGACAAGCTCGACCGACGGAACCGGATGACCCGCGTCGCCGCGATCGACTGCGGCACCAACACGATCAAGCTCCTGGTCGCCGACCTCGACCCCGAGTCGGGGCAGATGGTCGAGCACGTGCGCGAGGCGCGGATGGTCCGGCTGGGCCAGGGCGTCGACCGCACCGGCCGGCTCTCCGACGCCGCGCTGGAGCGGGTGTTCGGTGCCATCGACGAGTACGCCGCGATCATCGGCGAGCACGACGTGGAGAAGACCCGGTTCTGCGCCACGTCGGCCGCACGCGACGCGGACAACGCCGACGTGTTCACCTCCGGCGTCGAGGAGCGGCTCGGCGTCGCCCCCGAGGTGGTGGCGGGCGACGAGGAGGCGCGGCTCTCCTACGACGGCGCGACCCGGCTGCTCGCGGCGGGGTTGGCGGCGCCGTACCTCGTGGTCGACATCGGCGGCGGCTCCACCGAGCTGATCCTCGGCACCGAGGCCGGCGAGGTGATCGCCGCACAGTCGCTCGACATCGGCTCGGTGCGGCTGACCGAGCGGCACCTCGCCGGTGACCCGCCGACGGCGGAGGAGGTGGAGGCCGCCACCGCCGACATCGAGCAGGCCCTCGACGGCTGCGACGTCGACCCCGGCAAGGCGGCCGCGGTGATCGGGGTGGCCGGCACGGTGACCACCACCGCGGCGATGGTGCTCGACCTGCCGGCGTACGACCGCGCGGTCCTGCACCACTCCGTGATCGGCCGCGACCGCGTGCAGGGCGTGACCAGCCGGCTGCTCTCGATGTCGGTCACCGAGCGCCGCGCGCTGCCGTTCATGCACCCGGGGCGCGCCGACGTGATCGGGGCGGGTGCCCTGATCCTGGACCGGATCCTGCGCCGCACGCCGGTCTCGTCGATGCTGGTCTCCGAGTGCGACATCCTCGACGGCATCGCGTGGTCACAGGTCTGAGCCCCTCCGCGGGTTAGCGTTGCCGTATGGCGGACTCCGGGCACGGCACAACCGACGACGACGAGACGCGTCCGGTCCGCACGGCCGACCTCCAACGCGAGGCAGACGCACCCGCAGAGCCGGCGGCGGAGACGCCCAGGGACGACTCCGACCGCTCCCTCGCGGACTACGACAAGCTCGACGAGCGGCCGGACCCGGACCACCCGGGCAAGGTGGAGAAGCCGAGCGACCTGCGTCGGCCGTCGGTGATGCTCGCCGTCCGTCGGAGCCTTCGTGAGTTCGGCGACGACGAGTGCACCGACCTGGCTGCCGGGCTGACGTACTACTCGGTGCTCGCGATCTTCCCCGCCGGGCTGGCGCTGCTGTCGCTGCTCGGCGTGGTCAACCAGGGCCCGAAGGCTGCGCAGGCGGTGCTCGACGTGCTGCGGCCGCTGGTCGACAAGGGCACCCTTGACACGGTCAAGGGGCCGCTGACGGACATGAGCACCAGCCAGGGCGCCGGGATCACCCTGGTGATCGGCATCGTGCTCGCCCTGTTCTCGGCCTCGGGCTACGTCGGTGCCTTCGGGCGGGCGATGAACAAGGTCTACGAGGTCGAGGAGGGCCGGCCGATCTGGAAGCTCCGGCCGCTGCAGTTCCTGGTGACCGTGGTCACCGTGCTGCTGTGCGCCGCAGTCCTGCTGATGCTGGTCGTGAGCGGGCCGGTCGCGACCTCGCTCGGCAACAAGCTCGGCGTCGGTGACACGGGGCTGCTGGTCTGGAACATCGCGAAGTGGCCGGCGCTGATCGTGGTGGTGGTGCTGATCGTCGCGCTCCTCTACTACGCGACGCCCAACGTGAAGCAGCCCAGCTTCCGGTGGATCTCGGTGGGCGCCTTCGTGGCGATCCTGATCTGGATCCTGGCCTCGGTCGGGTTCGCGTTCTACGTCACGGCCTTCTCGTCGTACAACAAGACCTACGGGACCGTCGCCGGGGCGATCGTGTTCCTGCTCTGGATCTGGCTGACCAACCTCGCGCTGCTCTACGGCGCGGAGCTCGACTCCGAGCTCGAGCGCAGCCGTCAGCTCCAGTCCGGGATGGCCGCCGAGGAGACCCTCCAGCTCCCGCTGCGCGACGACCGTGGCGTGGTCAAGACCGAGGAGCGGCAGGCGAGGGCCGTGACCAGGGCCCGCAAGCTGCGCGAGAAGTTCACGCACAAGGGTGACGTGGGCGACCGCCCGTTCAAGTGACCGACCTTCCGCACCCGGTGACGGGACGGCTGTTCCCTTCGCCGGTGCCCCCGGGGTCCGGTTGGCCGGACGACCCGGCGACGACCGACACCCCGGTCGCCCGCTCGGCGGCCGGGGTCGCCCGGCTTGCCGCCAAGCCGGCGCTCGACGAGCTCTCCGCCCGGGTCTCGGTGTGCCGCGCCTGCCCGCGGCTGGTGGCGTGGCGTGAGGACGCCGCGTCGCAGAAGCGCGCGTCGTACGACGGGGAGCCGTACTGGGGCCGCCCACTCCCCGGCTGGGGTGACCCGACGCCCAGCATCCTGGTCGTCGGTCTCGCGCCGGCCGCGAACGGCGGCAACCGCACCGGTCGCAACTTCACCGGCGACCGCTCCGGCGACTGGATCTACGCCGCCCTTCACCGCGCAGGCCTTGCGGCACAGGCGTCCTCGACCCACGCCGGCGACGGGCAGCGGCTCCTCGACACCCGGATGGTGGCCTCGGTCAGGTGCGCACCACCGGAGAACAAGCCGACCCCCGAGGAGCGCGCGACCTGCGCGCCGTGGCTGCACCGCGAGCTCGAGCTCGTGCTTCCTTCGGTCCGAGCGATCGTCTGCCTGGGCGCGTTGGCCTGGAACGCGACGATGTCCGCGCTGTCGGACGTCGGTCTGTCCGTGCCGCGACCCCGGCCGCGGTTCGGTCATGGTGTCGCGGTGGTGATCGGAGGGGTCACGGTGCTCGGCTGCTACCACCCGTCCCCGCACAACACGTTCACGGGCAGGCTGACCGAGGACATGGTCGACGACGTGCTGACCAGAGCATCGCGGCTGAGGCGCGGTGGGTGCTGAAGAGGCGCAGCAACGGGGAGGTACGGCGGCTTGCGGTGGTTGAGGAGGCGCGCCAGCGCCGTCTCGAAACCTCCGCGCCCGTTCTGGTGGTCGAGCTTGTCGAGACCTGGCGGCACGCGGGTGGTCGAAAGGCGCAGCGACGAGGAGAGGTACGCCGGCCCTCCTCGGTTGCGCGGCGGTCGAGCTTGTCGAGACCCGGCGGCACGCGGTGGTCGAAAAAGCGCAGCGACCGGAGAGGTACGGCGGGGTACGGGTGGACTCCCGGCATCGCGCTCCTCGGTGGTTGAGGAGGCGCGCCAGCGCCGTCTCGAAACCTCCGCGCGGTACTGGTGGTCGAGCTTGTCGAGACCTGGCGGCATGTGGGTGGTCGAAAGGCGCAGCGACGGGGAGAGGTACGGCGGGTCCGGGTGGGCTCGCTGCGCTCCTCGGTGGTTGAGGAGGCGCGCCAGCGCCGTCTCGAAACCTCCGCCCTTCTTGGCGGTCGAGCCTGTCGAGACCCCTACGGAATCCCTTGTCCATAACGGGAAAGTCGACGGAATCCATGCCTTGATTCGAACGTGTGTTCGAGTAGAATGGGACCATGACCACGACGACACCCGACCTCGACACCGCAGCAGCGGTGCTCGACTTCGCGCTGAGCGTCGAGCCGCTGCGAACACTGCCGAAGCGGAGCAGCTGCAGGCGGCCGTCACCTGGGCGGACCTGCACCCGGCGGAGTCGATCCACGACGCCGCCCTGCTCTCCCGTTACGGCGACCAGCCGTTCGCGGTCGCCGGACCCGGCGCACCGCTGGTCTCGGAGTTCTGCGTCGCGGAGTTCGCGCTGGCGGTGGGGCTGCCCACCGAGACCGGCAAGGCCTACCTCGGCGAAGCGGTCGAGCTGGCCCACCGCCTCCCGAAGACCTGGGCTCGGGTCCTGGCCGGTGACCTGGCCGCGTGGCGGGCCCGGCGGATCGCCCGCGAGACCCTCGGCTTCTCGATCCAGGCCGCTGGGTTCGTGGACTCCCAGGTCGCACCCTTCGCGCACCGGATCGGTCCCGCCGAGGTCGACCGGCTCGTCGCCGACGCGGTCGGCCGGTTCATGCCCGCCGAAGCCGAAGAACAGCGCCGTCGAGCAGCCGACGGCAGGTACTTCGCGATCGAGCACACCCAGGTCTCCTTCACCGGCACCTCCCGGGTCCACGGAGAGCTCGACCTCGCCGACGCCCTGGACCTGGAGACCCGGATCGCCCACGAAGCCGCCGTGCTGGCCGCCTGCGGGTCCCAGGAGCCGTTGGACGTGCGGCGGTCCCAGGCGATCGGCCAGATCGCCCGCCAGCAGACCAGCCTCGACCTCCAAGCTCCTGACGATGTCGAAGATGCGCCCCGCCGCACGCCAGACGGTCGTGCACGTCCACCTCTCACCCGAAGGCCCGTTCGCCCGCGTCGAAGCCTCCGGACGCCGGATCGTGAGCGTCGACCAGGTCCGCGAGTGGCTCCACACCCCGCTCACCCAAGTCGTCATCAAGCCCGTGATCGACCTCGACGACCACGTGCACGTGGCCCAGTACGAAGTCCCCGACCGGCTCGCAGACCAGACCGCCGAACGCGACCTCACCTGCGTCTTCCCCTGGTGCACCCGACCCGCGATCCACTGCGACGACGACCACGTCATCCCCTACTCCGAAGGCGGACCCACCGCCTCGGACAACCTCGCACCGCTGTGCCGACGGCACCACCGGCTCAAGACCCACTCGCCCTGGAGCTACACCGTCCTCGAACCCGGGTCCTACCTCTGGTCCTCACCCCACGGCTACCAGTACCTCCGCGACGACCGCGGCACCACCGACGTCTCCCGCGACAGGCCACCCGACACCTGAACCCGCCGCCCCACACCCCGCTCAGCCACGTGCGCGCGGGGGCTGTGGCATGTCTGTCGTACGGTCGGGGCTGCCCCGGTATCCCAATGGCAGAGGACGAGGTCTTAAAAACCTTTCAGTGTGGGTTCGACCCCCACCCGGGGCACATGAGCGAAACCCAACGACAGCCCGTGCCACGCAACGACGGCGGCGAGATCGACACCGCGCTGGCGTTCCTCCGGTTCGCTCGCGCGTCGGTGGTCAAGAAGCTCGACGGCCTCGACGACGAGCAGGTGCGCCGCGCCCTCGTGCCGACAGGTACGAGTCTGCTCGGGCTGGTGAGCCATCTCACGGTCAGCGAGCACTACTGGTTCGGCTTCCACGTCGCCGGCGGCCGGCGCGACCAGGACTGGGACTTCGAGCCCGACCTCGCCGGGTCGGTGACCGACCAGGTGCTCGCGGACTACCGGGCCGCGTGCGAGGACAGCGACCGGATCGTCCTCGCTGCCAGCGGCCCGGAGGCACCGGTCTCGGTGCCGGTGGACGACGCGCTGCTGAGCCTGCGCTGGGTGCTGGCGCACATGACCAGCGAGACCGCGCGGCACGCCGGCCACGCCGACATCCTCCGTGAGCAGATCGACGGCACCACGGGTCGCTAGCGGGAACACCCGCCCCACGTCGCGCGTTTCATGATCGTGGCACCCCGATAGACTCGAGGTGTTCGAGTGGCCCGCCATCTCGGCGGGTCGCAGGCCTCCAAGGAGGAGACCATGGAAAGCAAGAACCCCGTCTTCCGTCGGGCAGAGGGCTTCAGCGGCCGCAACGCCCAGGGCAACGCGACCTACCCGGGCAACGGGCAGTCGTACGCCGGCTACGGCCGCGACCCGTCCTCGTGGAGCACCGGCTCCGCCACGGCGACCGCCGGCGGCATGCAGCAGGGCTACGACGTGCCCCCGACGCACGAGCGTGCCGGCGACCGGATGACCATCGACTCCACGGTGCAGAAGACCGGCATCACGCTCGGCGTGCTGGTGCTGGCTGCCGCGGCCACCTGGATCTTCACCGGCGACCCGAACGCCACGACCACGCTGGGCGAGCGCACCACTGCCGCCGACAGCTCGCTGTCGCTGCTCTACACGCTCTCGCTGGTCGGCGCCCTCGGTGGCTTCGCGCTGGCGATGGTGAACTCGTTCAAGCGGGTCGTGAGCCCGCCCCTGGTGCTGGCGTACGCCGCGCTCGAGGGCGTGTTCGTCGGTGCCATGAGCAAGGTCTTCCAGCTCTCGTTCGGCGACGGTGTGGTGACCGGTGCCGTGATCGGCACGATCGCCGCGTTCGCCGGCACGCTGACGGCCTACAAGGTGCTCAACATCAAGGTCACGGACAAGTTCCGCAAGTTCGTCGTCGCCGCCATGTTCGGCTTCGTGGGCATCGTGATGCTCGACTTCGTGCTGAGCTTCTTCAAGGCCGACATCGGCTTCAACGGCTTCGGCGGGCTCGGCCTGATCATGAGCGTCGTCGGCCTCGGCCTCGGCATCCTGATGCTGATCCTGGACTTCGACTTCGTGGAGCGCGGCGTCGCCGCCGGTCTCCCGGAGAGCGAGTCGTGGCGGGCCGCGTTCGGCCTGACCGTGACCATCGTCTGGATCTACATCGAGCTCCTGAGGATCCTCGCGATCCTCAAGGGTGACTGACCTCCAGCACAGTCACCCACGAAGGCCCCGGCGTCCCCACGACGACCGGGGCCTTCCCCTGTCCCGTTAGCTGTGTCGGCCCGCCGTACGCTCGCGGCGTGACCATCCACACCGACCACCCCTTCCTCGATCCGGAGGGGGACCGCAACCCGGCGCGCCGGCTCCGCGGTCGGCTCGCTGGCGTGGTCACGCTGTGGGCCTCGGGCGCCGGCAGGGCCCGTGCCGGCCTGACCGTGTCCTCGGTGATGCTGGCCGCCGGCGAACCGTCCCGGCTGCTGGCCCTCGTCGACCCCGACTCCGACCTCGCCGACACGGTGCGAGACGACGGCCGGGTGGCGGTGTCGCTGCTCCGGTGGCCGCACCGCGACCTCGCCGAGATGTTCGCGGGCGCCATGCCCGCGCCCGGCGGGATGTTCGCGCAGGAGGTGTTCCAGGACACCGACTGGGGCCCGCGACCTGCCTCGGCCACGACCTGGGCCGGCACCCGGCTCGAGGACGTCCGCGAGGTCGGCTGGTCGCTGCTGCTGACCTGCGTGGTCGAGCACGTGGAGGTCGGCGACGACGCCGACCCTCTGTTGCACCGGCGCGGGCGCTACCTGCCGCCGACCTGAGTGTCGGACTCGGCGGCCGGCTCGCTGCCGGGTGCCTCGACCGTGGTGTTCTGCCGACGACGGCGCATCAGGGTCACCCAGCGGCCACCGCCGCCGAGCTCCGAGCCGGCCACCTCGGTGCCGTCGAGCTCGGTGCCGGGCTCCTGCGCGGCACGTACGGCGGCCCGCGCGACCGGCAGGACGCCCTCGCCGCGCAGCGCGGTCGGATGCGTCTCGTCCTGCGGGCCGAGCCCGATCGCGGACAGCACCGAGGGGATCAGCGCCTCGGCCACCGCCGCGTAGCCCTTCGCCGACGGGTGGAACTGGTCGGGCCCGAAGAACAGGGCCGGCGCCGACTCGAACTCCGGACCCAGGATCGAGGCCAGCGACACGGTGCGGCCGCCCTGCTCGACCACCGCGATCGTCTGGGCGGCCGCCAGCCGCCGTGACCAGGCGCGGGCGACCTGACGCAACGGCGGGGGGATGGGGCGCACGGTGCCGAGGTCGGGACAGGTGCCGACCACCACCTCCACCCCGGCGTCGCGCAGCGTGCGCACCGCCTCGGCCAGGTGACGCACCGCCTGCGAGGGGAGCTGGGAGTGGGTGACGTCGTTGGCGCCGATCAGCACCACTGCGACGTCGGGGTGCATCGGCAGCGTGCGCTCGACCTGGCTCGGCAGCTCGCTGGACTGCGCGCCGACGCGGCAGAACTCGCGCACGTAGACCCGGCGCCCGGCCTGCTGCGCGACACCCGAGCCGAGCACGGCACCGGGGGTCTCCTCGACCAGGTCGACGCCGTAACCGGCCGCGGTGGAGTCGCCGAGCACGGCGACCCGCAGGGCGGGGCCGGGAAGCCGACGGCCGTACCACCCGGTGGAGTCCGGCACCGGGTCGTCGATCCGTCCGATCAGGCGCCGGGCCACCCTCGCCTCGACCCGCAGCACGCCGTACAGCGAGGCGCCCAGCACGGACAGGCCACCCCCGCCGTAGGCGGCGGCGGCGGCGAGCTTGCGCGCGGCCCCGGTCTTCCCCATGAGCGAAGCCTACGAAGTCACCGATACGTTGACGTCATGCAGTACGCCAACACGCTCCTCGACCTGATCGGCAACACTCCGCTGGTCCGGCTCAACCGCACCACCGACGGCGCCACACCCCTGGTGCTCGCGAAGGTGGAGTACATGAACCCCGGCGGGTCCGTGAAGGACCGGATCGCGGTCCGGATGATCGACGCCGCCGAGCAGTCCGGCGAGCTCCAGCCGGGCGGCACGATCGTCGAGCCCACCTCGGGCAACACCGGCGTCGGGCTCGCCCTGGTCGCCCAGCAGCGCGGCTACAAGTGCGTGTTCGTATGCCCGGACAAGGTCAGCGAGGACAAGCGCAACGTGCTCAAGGCGTACGGCGCGGAGGTGGTCGTGTGCCCGACCGCGGTCGCCCCCGAGCACCCGGACTCCTACTACAACGTGTCCGACCGGCTCTCGAAGGAGCCGGGCGCCTGGAAGCCCGACCAGTACTCCAACCCGAACAACCCGCGCTCCCACTACGAGCAGACCGGACCGGAGCTCTGGGCCCAGACCGACGGCCGGATCACCCACTTCGTGGCGGGTGTCGGCACCGGCGGCACGATCAGCGGCATCGGCCGATTCCTCAAGGAGCAGAACCGCGACATCCAGATCGTCGGCGCCGACCCCGTCGGCTCTGTCTACTCCGGTGGCAGCGGCCGCCCCTACCTGGTCGAGGGCGTCGGCGAGGACTTCTGGCCCGAGACCTACGACCGCTCGATCGCCGACCGGATCATCGAGGTCAGCGACGCGGACTCGTTCGAGATGACCCGCCGGCTGGCGCGCGAGGACGGGCTGCTGGTCGGCGGCTCCTCGGGCATGGCCGCCAAGGCCGCGATCCAGCTCGCGCACGAGATCGACGCGCAGGAATCGGGGAGTGACGCCGTGATCGTGGTGCTGCTGCCCGACTCGGGTCGCGGCTACCTGACCAAGGTCTTCAACGACGACTGGCTCGCCCAGTACGGCTTCCTCACCTCCGGCGGCGTCGAGCAGTCGATCGGCGAGGTGCTCCGGGCCAAGCGCGGCGACATCCCTGACCTGGTGCACACGCACCCCAACGAGACCATCGCCGAGGCGGTCCACATCCTCCAGGAGTACGGCGTCTCGCAGATGCCCGTTGTCCTCGCCGAGCCGCCGGTGATGGCGGCCGAGGTCGCCGGGTCGGTGTCCGAGCGGGTGCTCCTCGACGCGCTCTACGCAGGCAAGGCCAAGCTCGCCGACCCGGTTGAGGACCACATGAGCGCGCCGCTGCCGACGGTCGGTGCCTCGGTGCCGGTCGAGGAGGCTGTCGCCGCGCTGGAGAACGCCGACGCCCTGCTGGTGCAGGAGGACGGCCGCCCGGTCGGGGTGCTCACGCGGCAGGACCTGCTCGCCTTTCTGGCCCGGGCCTGAGGTTCCGGTCCGCTCGTCCGGCCGACCGGCCACAATTGGGTAGTCCGCGGTGACTAGCTGGCCCCGTTGACCCCACCCGGCGCCGGCGCGACCGTAGGTTGGTCCTGACCGCGACCGGACGGTGGCCGGGGGGACGAACCCCCCAGCTTTCTCCCTCTTGGGGGTGTTCGGCGGCTGTCAACGGAGACGGTCAGGTGGTGGGGGAGGCCCACACACTGCTCCACCACCGGCCGACTCCCCGCTACAGCACGTGAGCGAGCCCGGTGACGCGGGGGTTCACCGGGACGCTCTCGTGCAGGATGCCGGCCAGGGCCTCGATGCCGTCCACGAGACGCGGACCCGGTCGCGCGAACGACGCGTTGGCGTCGACCGCCCAGATCGGCACGCCCGGCAGCTCGCCGGAACGGCGCAGCTCCTCCGCCAGCGCCACGGCGCCATCCAGGTCGTAGCCGCACGGCGCGCAGACCACGACCTCCGGCGCGCTCGCGCGCACCTCGTCCCAGTCGACCCGCCACGACTTCTCGCCGACCCGGCCCATCGTCGGCTCCCCGCCGGCCAGGGTCACCATCTCCGGCACCCAGTGTCCCGGCGCGAACGGCGGGTCCGTCCATTCCAGCAGCATCACGCGGGGCCGCCGACGCCCGGCAACGGCGCGTCGTACGCCGTCGATCCGGGCGCGGAGGTCACGCACGAGTCCGTCGCCGGCCTCGACGGAATCCGTCGCCCGGGCCAGCGTCAGCACCGACCCCAGCACCTCCTCGATCGTGTGCGGGTCGATCGTCAGCACCTCGGCGGTGCACCCGAGGTGGGCCAGCGCGTCGTCGACGACGGACACGTCGACGGCACACACGGCGCACAGGTCCTGGGTCACCACGAGGTCCGCGTCGAGCCCGGAGAGCGCGCCCTCGTCGAGGTGGTAGAGGTCTTCGCCACGGTGCATCGCGGCGGTGACGAAGTCGTCGATCTCCTTGCTGGAAAGACCGTCCGGCAAGGCGCTCGTGGAGACGATCGTGCGGGTGCGAGCCTCCGCGGGATGGTCGCACTCGAAGGTCACGCCGACCACGTCGTCACCCACGCCGAGGTCGAACAGGATCTCCGTGGTGGAGGGGAGCAGCGAGACGATGCGCATGACTCGATCCTCGCACCCGGCTGATCGGAAGAGGTCCCCTCACCGGCTAGCCTCGCCGCATGCCGTGGTTGACCGCGTTCGTCGACGTCGAGTCCGCCGCGCACGCGGCGGAGCAGGCCTTCTGGCGCGACGTCACGGGCTACCAGGTGTCGCCGGCGCGGGGTGAGCACGACGAGTTCGTGACGCTCGTGCCGCCGGAAGGCGACGCGCACCTGCGGGTGCAGCGACTCGGTGAGGGCCCGTCGCGGATCCACCTCGACGTGCACGTGCCCGACCTTGCCGACGCGCGCGAGCGGGCGCTGGACCTCGGGGCGCAGGTGCTCGACGAGTGCGGCGACGTGGTGGTGCTGAGCTCGCCGGCCGGTGTCGTCTTCTGCTTCGTGCGCCAGCACGAGCGGGTCCCGGCGCCGCCGGCACGGTGGGCGGGCCACCGGAGCATGGTGGACCAGGTGTGCCTCGACGTTGCGCCCGCCGACTACGTCGCCGAGTGCGCCTTCTGGAGCACCCTGCTCGGCCTGCCGCTGCGCGCTTCGACGTACCCGGAGTTCCACTCGCTGGAGCGGCCTGACGACGTCGCGGTGCGGATCCTGCTGCAGCGTCGCGACGACGTCGGTCCGGCCGCGGCCCACCTCGACCTGGCCTGTGACGACCGGGACGCGGAGACCGCACGGCACGTCGCGCTCGGTGCCGAGGTGGTACGACGCTTCGACGGCTGGACCGTGCTCCGCGACCCGGCGGGCCTGGCCTACTGCATCACCGACCGCAACCCGCAACGAGGAGCCTGACCCGGGAGTCGGTCGACGGCTCCACCGGTGACTAGTCACCGCGGGTCTGGTCAGTGTCGGTAGCCGGTGCCACGATCGGTTGGTCGACCACAGGAGGATCCATGACAGTCCGACTCAACCCCTACCTCAGCTTCAACGGCAACGCGCGTGAGGCGATGGAGTTCTACCGCTCGGTGTTCGGCGGTGATCTCGATGTCAGCACGTTCGCCGACGCCGGTGGCATGGGAGTCCCCGAGGACGAGCAGACCAAGGTGATGCATGCGACGCTCGACGTCCCCGGGGTGCTGACGCTGATGGGGTCCGACAGCCCCAGCCACATGGGCTACGAGGCGCCGGCCGGCACCTCGATCTCGCTCAGCGGTGACGACGACGCCACGCTCCGCGGCTGGTGGGACGGGCTCACCGCCGACGGCGGCAAGATCGGCGTGCCTCTCGAGGTGGCGCCGTGGGGCGATGCCTTCGGCATGTTCACGGACAAGTTCGGTGTCGACTGGATGGTCAACATCGCCGGTCCGGGCAACACGGCCTAGGCCCAGGCCGCGGCCAGCCGCTCGACGATCTCGGACAGCCGTTCCGGGCTGGTCGCGAGGTTGAGCCGGGCGTGACCCTCGAGTCCGGGCTGGTAGTCGTGGCCCGGCCCGAGCTTGACCCGGCCGCGCTCCAGCGCGACCGCGGCGGGATCGGCGTGGCCGTAGCCTCGGGCGTCCAGCCAGACCAGGTACGTCGCCTCCAGCGGGCGCATCCTCGCCGCTGGCAGGTGGGTGGTCAGCAGGTCGCCCAGCAGGGTGCGCAGGTCGGCCAGCCGTTCCACGAGCGAGGCCAGCCACGGGTCGCCCTCGTCGTACGCCGCGATCCCGGCGACGACACCGAGCGGTGACCAGGAGTCGTTGCGCGCCATCGGCTGCTGCCGGATCGCGGCGCGCGCGACCGGGTCGGGCACCACGAGCTGGGCGCAGCGGAGCCCGGCGGTGTTGAACGCCTTCGAGGCCGCGACCACGGCGACCGCGTGGTCGGCCGTGCCCTCGAGGGAGAGATAGGGCACGTGCTCGGCGCCGGGCAGCACCAGCGGCGCGTGGATCTCGTCGCTGACCACGCGCGCGCCGTGGCGCAGCACCACGTCGCGCACGCCCTCGAGCTCGGTCCGCGTGAACACCCGGCCCCACGGGTTGTGCGGCTGGGTCAGCATCAGGGTGCGGGCGCCCGCGGCGAACAGGGCGTCGAGCCGGTCGAGGTCGATCTCGGCCCGTTCCGCGTCCGGGTCGACCGGCAGGTCCACCCGCTGCCGGCCGGTGAGCGCCGGCACCGCGAACTGCGGGCTGTAGCCGGGAGTCGGGAACACCACCGGCGCCTGATCGGACAGCACGTCGATCGCCACGCGGACGCCGGCCGTCACGTCGACGACCGGCAGCACCCACGCCGGGTCGACCGGCCAGCCGTAGTGCCGCTCGGCGAAGCCTGCGTAGGCCTTGCCCAGACCGGAGTCCTCCGGGTCGGTGGGGTAGCCGGTGACGCCGTCGCGCACCGCCTGCACCACCGCGTCGCGCACCACCGGGTCGAGCGCGTAGTCCGTCTCGGCGACCCAGGCCGGCAGCACGCCGGGCGGCATCGTGCCCCACTTGAGCACCAGCGCACGCCGTGCCTCCTCCTCGGTGAGGTCGACGACCGGCCGGCGGGCAGGGAGGTCCGTAACGCTCATGGGGCCATCCTGCCCCTCGGGCCGTGCGTGAGAACGTGGAGCGATGAGGTACGAGACATCCGTGCCCGTCTCGGCGCCCGCCGAGCGGGTCTGGTCGTTCATGTCCGACATCCGCGGCTGGCCGTCGTGGACGCCAACGGTCACCGCGGTCGACGGTCCGGCCCCGCCGCTGCGGCTCGGCCAGGTGCACGAGGTGACGCAGCCCGGCCGCGGGCCCACGTCGTACGTCGTGACCGAGCTGGACGCCGGACGCGGCTTCACCTGGAGCTGCGGCGACGCCCTGGTCCGGCAACGGGCCGAGCACGTGGTGACGCCGGAGGGCCTGGCCTGCTCGGTGCGGCTCTCGTTCGAGATGACCGGGCCGGTCGGCACCGTGCTGGCCGCCCTCGCGGGACGCAAGATCCGATCGTTCGTGGACACCGAGGCGGCGTCGCTCCGCACCCGGGCCGAGCAGCCCGGCTGACGCCGGCAGCACGGGCGTGGCTCGGGCGAGCCATTGTGGAGGTTCGCCTCCGTGGTTACCGTCGTGACCAGACGCGACGAGTGGGAACGCGTGGGGAGCCGCAGATGCGCATCGAGACAACCGTGACCAGCATGTCCTGGATTCCGTCGGAGTCGCTGAGCGGAGCGCTCCGCAAGGGCATGGACCTCCGACTCTCGCACTGGGACGACCCGCCGCCGGACCAGGTCACCTCCGCGGAGCAGGTGCACGAGATGTGCCTGCACGACAAGTTCCGGTTCGCCAACGTGCTCTCGGTGTGGGCCGACGTGGAGGACGGCCAGGTCGTCGACTCCGGTCACCAGGAGGACTCGGGACTGGTGATGGGCGCGACCACGGTGCGGGTCGGCGGGATCGGCGCCACCTTCCGCGCGGCCGCACTGCCGGTGCTGCGGGCGGATCCCGAGCCGGTGGAGGGCGGGGTCCGGTTCGTCCAGACGGTGGGTGGCCGCACCGGCATCCCGCTGCCGCGTCCGGTGCCGCATGCACCGTTCGTGCGCTGGCAGGCGCCGCTGGTGTGGACGACGCTGACGCTGACGCTGCGGGCCGACGGCTCGAGCGACGTCGAGCTGACCGGGGCCAGCGCGTTCCCCCGGCACTGGGTGTACGACGCCTCCGGCAAGGTCGCGCTGAAGAGCGGGCTGACCGAGCAGATGCCGTGGATGAACCACTCGTTCGGCGTCCGCACCCCCTGGCGCGACAACGACCGGCAGGCGCTGGTCGTCGCCGTGGAGTCGGAGCTCGAGCGGCAGCTCTCGCACGACATCATGCGCGGCGGGGCGAAGCCGCAGGTGCGCAGGCTCAAGGAGGGCGCAGTCCTGACGAAGCAGGGCGAGGACGACGACGAGCTCTACCTGATCCTCGACGGCGTGGTCTCCGTCGACGTCGACGGCAAGGCGCTCGCCGAGCTGGGGCCGGGTGCCGTCGTGGGGGAGCGGGCGCTGCTCGAGGGCGGCCGTCGTACGTCGACCGTCACCGCGCTCTCCGCGTTGCGGGTCGCCGTCGCGGCCCGCGCCGACATCGACCTGGAGAAGCTCCGGACGCTCGCGGAGTCACATCACCGCGAGGACATCGTCGAGACGCCGGACGAGGCACCCGAGTAGCCGGTGGTCGAGATCTGAGGGCCGTCGAGCAGCCGGTCGGTGTTCTCCCGCGGAGAGCCAGACCTGGCTCTGCATCGCCACCCGCTCGGCCTCGTCGCTGATCTCGAGCCACAGCACCGGGCGGCGGTCCGGCCCCGGCAGCTGGTGGGCACCGTTCACCCTCCACGGGGCGAGCGACGCGACGATCCCCGGGATCGCGTCCTGCACCGCGCGGGGCAGCGCGGAGCCGGAGGTCACGGAGTGTCCCTGGTGCGCGGTATCAGGTCGCCGTGACCGATGCCGGGCAGGTAGTCGGCGAGGTAGTGGGCGTGCGACGGGGGGATCCCACGGGCGAGGTACCGCTCCAGCGTGAGCCGGGCGTCGGCCATCAGACCGAGTGCCTGCTGCAGCTGCGCGATGTCGAGGTCCCCGGTCGGGGCCATCCCGATCCCCGCCGCGCCGTACTGCTCGAAGCCCTCGATCACCGCCTGCTTGGTGCCGAACCGGTCGAGCCACGGAAGGGCCTGCTCCAGCAGGCTGGTCATGGCCGCTTCCTCGGCGCGCTCGTCGCGGAGGTCGCACCACTCCCCGGCCCGACGGAGCTGGCACTGGAACCCGTCCACCCACGTCGTCGGCGTCGTGCGGGTGCGCGTCATCTCGGGCACGCGCACCCCGAGGTCGAGACGGAAGCTGCCGAAGACCCGCTCGCGCAGGCCCGGAACCTCCGTCCAGGCCGGAGGCTCGCGAGGTGCCATCCAGAAAGCGACGACGTGCACCAGACCGTCGCCGGTCGTCCGGTTGAAGCTGTGCCGGCGCTTGAGGAAGCCGGCCGCCTTGAGCGGGGGCGCGAGCACAGCCACGATCCGGGCCATGGCGGCCAACTCGGGCGTGGACACGCGTCCAGTATGTCCCCCTCGGCGACCGCGGGTGCTCAGCCCCTGGGCACCGGGATGCCGGTGGCGGAGTGGCAGCGGTAGCCGTAGGGGTTCTTCAGCAGGTACTGCTGGTGGACGTCCTCGGCGTAGTAGTAGGGCGTCTCGGAGGCAGGCTTGACCTCGGTGGTGATCGGGCCGTAGCCGCGCTTGGTCAGCTCGGGCTGGTAGCGCTCGGCGACCTCGCGCGCCACCTTCTCCTGCTCGGGGGTCTCGACGTAGATGGCGGAGCGGTACTGGGTGCCGACGTCGTTGCCCTGGCGGTAGCCCTGGGTCGGGTCGTGCACCTCGTAGAACGTCGCCACGAGGTCGGCGTACGACACCTTCGCCGGGTCGTAGACGACCCGCACTGCCTCGGTGTGCCCGGTGCGGCCGGAGCAGACCTCCTCGTACGACGGGTTCGGCGTGGTGCCACCGGCGTAGCCGACGGACGTCGACCAGACCCCGGGGACCTGCCAGAAGATCTCCTCGGCGCCCCAGAAGCAGCCGAGCCCGAACACCGCGACCTGGTAGCCCTCGGGCACCTCGTCGGTGACCAGCGGCGCGTCCAGCGCGCGGTGCCTCTCAGCGAGCGCGAACGGGCGCTCGGTGCGGCCCCTCAGGGTGTCCTCGGGGGCGGGGATCGTGGACTTGGCGCGGTTGAACAGCACGGGCTCTCCTTCGTCGGTCTCTTCCATTGAACACGGCGCAGGGGTGGTTCGTTCCCCCTGGATGTGACGGATGCCTGACGCCGAGCACTACCCTCGACGGGTGACTCAGGAACACAGCAACAAGAGTGGCTTCGAGACGCGTGCGATCCACGCCGGCTACGAGCCCGATCCGACCACCGGTGCGGTGATCCCGCCGATCTTCGCGACCAGCACCTACAAGCAGGACGGTGTCGGCGGACTGCGCGGCGGCTACGAGTACTCCCGCTCCGCGAACCCGACCCGCACCGCGCTCGAGGGCAACATCGCGGCGCTGGAGGAGGGCGAGCGCGGCTTCGCGTTCGCGAGCGGCCTGGCCGCCGAGGACACCCTGCTGCGGGCGCTGACCGGCCCGGGTGACCACCTGGTCTTCCCCGACGACGCCTACGGCGGCACCTTCCGGCTGGTCGACAAGGTGGCCGGCCCGTGGGGTCTCGCGCACACGCCGGCGCAGGTGTCCGACGTCGACGCGATACGGGCCGCGATCCGTCCCGGCACCACCAAGCTGGTCTGGGTGGAGACGCCGACCAACCCGTTGCTCAACATCGGCGACATCGAGGCGCTGGCCGGCGTCGCGCACGACGCCGGTGCGCTGCTGGTGGTCGACAACACGTTCGCCTCGCCGTACCTCCAGCAGCCGCTGACCCTCGGGGCAGACGTGGTCGTGCACTCGACCACGAAGTACTGCGGCGGCCACTCCGACGTCGTCGGCGGCGCCCTCGTCGTCCGTGACCTCGACCTCGCGGAGCGGATCGGCTTCCACCAGAACGCCATGGGCGCAGTTGCGGGCCCGTTCGACGCGTGGCTGACGCTGCGCGGGCTGCGCACGCTGGCGCTGCGGATGGAGCGGCACAGCGACAACGCCGAGCGGGTCGTCGACTACCTGACCAGCCACCCGCAGGTTTCGCACGTCTACTACCCGGGCCTGCCCGAGCACCCCGGCCACGAGGTCGCGGCGCGCCAGATGCGGCGCTTCGGCGGGATCGTGTCGTTCCGGGTCACCGGCGGCGAGGAGCAGGCCCTCGCGGTGTGCGACAAGGCCGAGGTGTTCACGCTCGGTGAGTCGCTCGGCGGCGTGGAGTCGCTGATCGAGCATCCGGGACGGATGACGCACGCGTCGGTCGCGGGCACCGAGCTCGAGGTGCCTCCCGACCTGGTCCGGCTCAGCGTCGGGATCGAGACCGCCGACGACCTGGTCGCGGACCTGGAGCACGCCCTTGCCGTTGGTTGACGAGGTTGCGCAGCAACAGTCTCGAAACCAGGCGGTGCTCTGCGTGGACTTCGGGTCGACCTTCACCAAGGCGGCGCTCGTCGACACCGGGGCGGGCATCCTGCTCGGCGTCGCGGCGCACCGCACCACGATCGACACCGACGTCCTCGACGGGTACGACGCGTGCCTGGCCGCTCTGCGCGCCGACCACCCGGAGGTCGACCACGCCGAGGTGCTCGCGTGCTCGTCGGCCGGCGGCGGGCTGCGCGTCGCCGTCGTCGGCAACGAGGCGCTGGTCACCGCCGAGGCGGGCCGCCGGGTCGCGCTGTCCAGCGGCGGCAAGGTGGTGCACGTGGTCGCCCTGGCGGCGGACGCCGACCCGCTGCCGGGGCTGCTCGCCAGCGAGCCCGACGTGGTGCTGCTCGTGGGTGGCACCGACGGAGGCAACGCCGCCGCGCTGCTGGCCGGGGCACGGATGCTGGCCGACGCGCGCTGGACGACGCCGGTCGTGGTCGCCGGCAACGTGGACGCCCGCGACGAGGTCGCGGACCTGCTCGACGGCTCCGCCACGCCGTACGTCGTGGCCGACAACGTCGTCCCGCGGATCGGCGTGCTCGCACCCGGCTCCGCACGTGCCGCGATCCGCGAGATGTTCCTGGCCCACGTGATCGGCGGCAAGCACCTCAGCGCCCGCTCCGACTTCGCGTCGATGGTCCGTGGGGCCACTCCCGACGTGGTGCTGACCGGGGTCGAGGTGCTCGCCGCGACGCTCTCCCGCGACGTGGTCGTGGTCGACGTCGGCGGAGCCACGACCGACGTCCACTCGGTGGTCGACCTCGACCCGGAGGACGCGTCGCTGGGTCGCGAGGTGGTCGCGACCACGCCGGTGACGCGCACCGTCGAGGGTGACCTCGGCATGCGGTGGAGCGCCGTCTCCACCGTCGAGTCCGGCGTCGCAGCCGGGGTGCTCGAGGCCGGTCCGACGCTGGAGCAGGCTGCCCGGCTGCGGCACGACGACCCGGCCCACCTGCCCGCCGACCCCACCGACGCGTCGTACGACGCGCGCATCGCGACTGCGGCCACCGTCCTGGCGGTCCGTCGCCACGCCGGCCGCTCCCGGGTGGTGCTGAGCGACGCGGGCCGGGTGATCGAGCGCAGCGGGAAGGACCTCCGCGAGGTCGACCTGCTGGTCGGTTCGGGAGGGGTGCTGCGCAACGCGGCACCCGGCGTGGCCGACACCATCCTGCGCTCGGTCGTCGGCACCGACCCGGAGGGCTGGCAGCTGCCGGAGCGGCCCGCGGTGGTGGTCGACCACGACTACGTCCTGGCAGCGGTGGGGCTGCTCGAGGGACCACACCCCGAGGCGGCTCGCGCGCTGGCCCGGCGACACTTCCACCCGCAGGGGCGCGAGGCAACGGACCCACCGACCACCTAGGCTCGGCGCGTGGCGACGAACATGTTCGGACGGATGCGCGACTCCCGTCGGTCGCGCGCCGACGAGGCGGCCGACCGCGCGGTCGCGCGCGCCGAGCTGCGTCGGGACGACACCGACGGGGTGGGCGACGCCGAGGCAGCGGCGGCCCGCGAGGCACGGCTCTCGGAGCGGTTCGCCGCGCAGTGGCACGAGATGCGCGAGTCCCGCCGGCCCGAGGAGCCAGCCATCGAGGGCGGCGCCTCCAACTTCTCCCGAGCCCAGGTGCCGTGGGCCTTCGACCTCGCGGCGGCGTGGTCGTGGCGGATCCTGGTGGTCGCGGCCGCGGTGTTCGGCTCGCTGTGGCTGCTCAGCTACTTCGCGGTCGTGGTGCTGCCGCTGCTGGTGGCGATGTTCGCCAGCGCACTGCTGACGCCCGTCGTCCACCTGCTGATGCGGCTCGGCGTCGGCCGCCGGGTCGCCTCCCTGGTCGTGGTGATGTTCTCGGTCGCGGTGGTGGGCCTGCTGCTGACGTTCGTCGGGCAGCAGATCGCCAGTGGCATGGACGACCTGTCCAAGCAGGTGGGCGACGGGCTCCAGCAGGTGCGTGACTGGCTGCGCACCGGGCCGCTCCACCTCAGTGACCAGGACCTCCAGAACACCCTGAAGGACCTGCAGGACTCGCTCGGTGGCAGCGACAGCAGCGTCCTGAGCCGAGTCACCGAGGTGGGCACGACCGTCACGCACATCGTGGCCGGCTTCTTCATCGTGCTGTTCGGTTTCTACTTCTTCCTCGCCGACGGCCCTCTCATCTGGACCTGGTTCGTGCGGCTCTTCCCGCGCGCCGCGCGGCTGCGGGTCGACTCGTCCGGCCGCGTGGGTTGGCGCTCCCTCACCCAGTTCGTGCGGGCCACGGTCCTCGTCGCCGGCACCGACGCGATCGGCGTGATGATCATCGCCGCCATCCTCGGCGTCCCTCTCGTCTTCGCGATCGGCGTGCTGGTGTTCATCGGCGCCTTCGTGCCGATGATCGGTGCGTTCGTGTCCGGCACGGTCGCGGTGCTCGTCGCGCTGGTCGCGCAGGGTCCGATCACTGCGGTGCTGATGCTGGCCGGCGTGGTGATCGTGCAGCAGATCGAGGCGCACATCCTGCAGCCGTTCCTGATGGGCCGGTTCGTGTCCGTGCACCCGCTCGGTGTGATCGTCGCGATCGCGCTCGGCGTGATCGTCGCCGGCATTCCCGGTGCACTGATCGCTGTGCCGTTCGCGGCCGTGCTCAACGCGGTCGGGCAGCACCTCGCGGATGAGACCGACGTCGGCGACACGGCGAGCGAGGCGGCGGAGGACGACCCGGCACCACCCCCGGCTCCCGAGCCTGCCTAGCCCTAGTGTGGCGGGCATGAGTACGACGGTGCCCAGGGTCTCCCTCGACGACATCCGGGAAGCCAGGCGGCTCCTCGACGGCGTCTCGATCGAGACCGCGATGGAGGAGTCCCGCTGGCTGTCGACGATCGTCGGCGGCCCGGTGTCGCTGAAGTGCGAGAACCTCCAGCGCACCGGCTCGTTCAAGATCCGCGGCGCCTACGTGCGGATGCTCGGGCTCACCGAGGAGGAGCGCGCCCGCGGCGTGGTCGCGGCGTCGGCCGGCAACCACGCCCAGGGGGTCGCCCTGGCAGCCCAGCTGCTCGGGATCCGGGCCACGGTGTTCATGCCCCAAGGCGCCCCGATCCCGAAGCTCAACGCCACCCGCGGCTACGGCGCCGAGGTGGTCTTCCACGGCGCATACCTCGACCAGTCGCTGGAGGGGGCGATCCGCTTCGCCCACGAGACCGGTGCGGTTCTGATCCACCCGTTCGACCACGAGGACATCGTGGCCGGGCAGGGCACCTGCGGGCTCGAGATCATGGAGCAGGCGCCCGATGTCGAGACGGTGCTGATCCCGCTCGGCGGCGGTGGCCTGGTGGCCGGCTCCTCGACCGCGATCAAGGAGCTGTGCCGCGCGCAGGGACGCCCCGACGTCCGCGTGGTCGGGGTCCAGGCCGAGGGTGCGGCGGCGTACCCGAAGTCGCTGGCCACGGGCGAGCCGGTCGCCCTCGAGTCGATGAACACGATGGCCGACGGGATCGCGGTCGCCCGCCCCGGGCAGGTGCCGTTCGCCGCGGTCCGGGAGTACGTCGACGACGTGGTCACCGTGTCGGAGGAGTCGCTGTCCACCGCGATGGTGCTGCTGCTGGAGCGGGCGAAGATGGTCGTCGAGCCGGCAGGCGCGGCCGCCGTGGCCGCCGTGCTCGACCAGCCAAAGGCGTTCGGCACGCCGATCGTCGCGGTGCTGTCCGGCGGCAACGTCGACCCGCTGCTGATGGGCAAGCTGATCCGCCACGGCATGGCCGCCGCCGGCCGCTACCTGCACCTGCGGGTGCGCGTGCCCGACGTGCCGGGCGGACTCGCCAAGCTGCTCGGTGAGCTGGGCGTGCTCGGCGCCAACGTGCTCGAGGTGTCGCACGAGAGGCTCTCGGTCGACCTGCACATCGACGAGGTCGCGGTCAGCCTCCAGCTGGAGACCCGTGGCGCTGACCACGCCGAGGCCGTCATCGCCCGGCTCCGTGAGTGCGGCTACCCGGTCCTCTCCTGATCGGGCGGAGGGTCAGGCGGTGTAGGGACCGGCCTCGACGATGACCACCTTGAGCTGCTTGCCGTTGGGCGCCTTGTAGCTCACGGTGTCGCCGACGTGGGCGCCGATCAGGGCCGAGCCCAGCGGGGACTGCGGGCTGAACACCTGGATGTCGTCGTCGGCCATCTCGCGCGCGCCGAGCAGGAAGGTCTCGACCTCGTCCTCGCCGTCGAAGCGGTAGCTGACCTTGAACCCGGGGCTGATCGTGCCGTCGTCGGCAGCCTGCCCGACCTCGGCCTTCTCCAGCATCTGCTCGAGGTGGGCGACCCGGCCCTCGAGCTTGGCGAGCTCCTCGCGGGCAGCGTGGTAGCCACCGTTCTCCTTGAGGTCACCCTCGTCGCGGGCGGCGCTGATCCGGGACACGATGTCCGCACGGGTCGGGCCGCGGAGCTCCTCCAGCTCGGCTGCCTTCTTGTCGAAGGCATCCTGGGTGAGCCAGATCGTCTCGCGCTCGTCGGACTGCGTCATGGGACCACTCCTGATGGGTGTGCGGATGGTGACTGTTCGTGGTGCGTCGCCGCGTCGACGTCAGCGGCGCGCGCAAGTGGTCGACTTTACCAACCGGACGGCGCGGAAGGCGATTCGTCCGGCTGGGAGGTGCCGTCCGGTCAACCCTTCGCGGCCGTGCAGTCGACGACCTCGACGGTGACCGCCTTCCGCTCCGTGCGCACCCGCACCGTGGTCTCCCGTCCGGTCGAGGAGTCGACCCGGAAGCGGTGCTCACCGACCACCGAGTGGTCCTGCGCGCTCGCCCGCAACACGCAGGTGCCGGAGCTGTCACTGTCGCGCACCCGCACCTCGACGGTGGCGTCGACCCGGTGCACGGACTTCACGTCGAACGACGCCACGTCGGCGTCGACGGCCGGGTTGGCGTGGAAGATCGCGGCCCAGGCCAGCCAGCCGAGACCGACGCCACCCACCAGCACGGTCACGACCACCATCGCGAGCCGACGCTTCGGCCGGTGGGTGCCGTAGCGACGCTCGAGCATCGCGGTGCGTGCCGCGCCGGGGTCATCCACGGTGCAGAGGCTACGGGCAGGCAAATACGATGGTGGACATGCCTGACTCGCGACTCCGCCTGATGCACGTGCACGCCCACCCCGACGACGAGTCGAGCAAGGGCGCTGCGAGCACCGCGATGTACGTCGCGCAGGGCGTCGACGTGCACGTCGTCACCTGCACCGGGGGCGAGCGCGGCTCCATCCTGAACCCCAAGATGGATCGCCCCGACGTGCTCGAGAACATGACCGAGATCCGGCGCCGCGAGATGGAGTCCGCCCGCGACATCCTCGGGGTGCGCCAGGACTGGCTCGGCTTCGTCGACTCCGGCTGGCCGGAGGGCGACCCGAAGCCGCCGTTGCCCGAGGGCTGCTTCGGGCTGACGCCGGTCGAGGAGGGTGCCGCGCCGCTGGTGAGGCTGATCCGGTCCTTCCGGCCGCACGTGCTCACGACGTACGACGAGAACGGCGGCTACCCGCACCCCGACCACATCATGTGCCACAACGTCTCGATGGCGGCCTGGGCGGCGGCCAACGACCCGGAGAAGTATCCCGAGGCGGGGGAGCCCTGGCAGCCGCTGAAGCTCTACTACCAGCACGGCTTCAACCGGCCGCGCACGCAGGCGCTGCACGACGCGATGACCGAGCTCGGCCTGGAGTCGCCGTGGGCCGAACGGCTCAAGGACTGGAAGCCCGACCCGGCGCACGACGCACGGATCACCACCCGCGTGCCGTGCAGCGACTACTTCGGGGTGCGCGACCAGGCGCTGATGGCGCACGCCACCCAGATCGACCCCGACGGGCCCTTCTTCCACATCCCGCTCGACGTCCAGCGCCGGGTCTGGCCGACCGAGGACTTCGAGCTGGTGGAGAGCCACGTCGAGTCGCCGTTGCCCGAGGACGACCTTTTCGCGGGCATCCGCGGCACACCGGCCGCGCAGTCCTGAGCGGCACTTGCGACAATGGGGTCATGAACCCGCACGTCGTCCTCACCTTCGTCCTGCCGCTGGTCGACAGGGTGCCCAAGGACAACGACGTGAAGGCGGGCTGGACCGCGTTCGCGGTCTTCATCGGCCTCGCGATCGCCGTCGCGCTGCTCGGGATCAGCCTGTTCCGGCACCTGCGCAAGGCAGAGGCCAACAAGAACGCCGGCATGTTCGGCGACGAGCCGGAGTCGGACCCGGAGCCGACACCCGAGCGGTAGTCAGCCCTTCACGGCGTGCACGCACACGTCGTACGCCGTGCCTGCCTCGACGTGGCGCTCGACCCGTCCGGCACGGACCACCTCGCGGTCGTCGCCCAGCCAGCCCAGCACGTCGTCGGCGTCGGACAGCACGCTCGGGTCCTGCGGGCCACCTACGCCGTCGGCGATGTTCGAGGCGTCGTGGCAGATCAGGAAGAACGTGCCGCCGGGCGCGAGCGCGTCCCAGGCGCGGCCGACGACCCTCGCCATCTCGGCGTGGGGGAGCTGGAGGTAGGAGACCAGGGCCAGGTCCACCGGCTCCGGCAGGGGTACGACGAGCGCGTCGCCGACCACCCACGTCACCGGGGAGCCGGTGCTCCGGCCGCGCTCGATCGCGACCTCGGAGAAGTCGACAGCGGTCACGTCCCAGCCGCGGGCGGCCAGCCAGACCGCGTTGCGCCCCTCGCCGGCGGCGAGGTCGACGGCCCGGCCGGGCGGGAGATCGGCGAGCGCCGCCTCCACGAACTGGTTGGGTCCGAGGGACCAGACCCGCTCGCTCTCGGCGTAGCGGGCGTCCCAGGCCGCGGCATCCATGATCAGGTCAGACCTGGGCGCCGTCGCCCGGCGAGGTGGTGCTCTCCTGGGCGGCGATCGCGGTGCGGACCTCGTCCATGTCCAGCCCCTTGACGCCCTGGATCACCTGCTCGAGTGCCTGCGGCGGCAGCGCGCCGGGCTGCGAGAACACCAGGATGCCGTCGCGGAACGCCATCAACGTGGGGATGGAGGTGATGTTGGCGGCACCGGCGAGCTGCTGCTCGGCCTCGGTGTCGACCTTGCCGAAGACCACGTCGGGGTGCGTGGTGCTGGCGGCGTCGTACGTCGGGGCGAACTGGCGGCACGGGCCGCACCAGGACGCCCAGAAGTCGACGAGGACGATGTCGTTGTCGAGGATCGTCTTCTCGAAAGCGTCGGACGTGATGTCGATGGTGCTCATGGATCCCTCCGGTCGGTGTCCCCGATGTAGCACGCGCACGGCGCGGAACATTCCATCCGGGCGAAGCGCGACCTGGGGGCGCGGGACCTGTCGCGGCTCGGTGGTCTAGTCAATTATGTCCGATTTGCGCGCTTCGCTGGCCCTTGGAGTTCGCCAGTCCCTAGGGTAATCCCCAGTGGGCTGCCGGGTGCAGGACAGCCGTTCTTCGGCCGGGGGGATCGAAGAGCGTCTCCTGCACCCGGCCCCCGCTGCCAACCGCCCTGCCAGCCCCGGTCGTGACCGGGGACGGCTCAGAGGTCGCTGCCGCGGTCGACGTAAGCCACCATCCGGTTGAACAGGGCGCTCATCGCGGCCGCGTCCGGCGACCCGCTCTCGACGTCCTGGCTCGCGGCTGCGGCTGCTGCCCGGCCGGCGACGCTCTCGTCCCAGGTGGGGTCCGCCGCCCGCGCCACCGACGCGCAGACGCGGCCGGCGTCGTGCACGGCCGACCGGTCGACGGCCCACATCGACTCGAACAGGCGCTGCCGGTCGGGCACGTCGTCCTGCCCGGGCAGCTGCCAGGCGGTGAGCACGACCGGCAGGTCCGAGGCGTCGCAGACCACCGCCCACTCCCGGCGCATCGGCGCGTCCGCAGGCAGGGCGACCTCCGCCGGCGCCGCGGTGGAGTCCGACGTCGCGAAGTCGGCCAGTGCGGTCGCGCCCGCCGAGATCCCGGCGATCTCCACCCAACGGGATCGCGAGGCCCGGTAGAAGCGCTCGGCCTGGAACGCGCCGTAGACCGTGGCCCGGTCGGCCTTCGAGCAGAACTCGTCCTCGATCGCCCAGCTGAGCGCGAGCAGCGTCGACTTCTTCAGCCGGTGCACGCCGAGGTGGGGGTGGCGTCGGCGCAGGTAGGCGTAGACCGAGGGTGCCGTCGGCGTGGCGTCGGCCATCGCCTGGGCGATGGCGAGGTGGAGCCGGGTGCCGGCGTCCTTGCGCCGGAGCACCGCCTCGACCGCCGCGACGTCGGCCTCGGTGTAGCGACGGTGTCCGGACTCGAGCCGGCGAGGGATCGGGAAGCCGTGCCGCTCCTCCCACATCCGGAGCGTGGCCGGGTTGAGGCCGGTGCGTTCCGCGAGGTCCCCGATCGTCAGGGGGGCTTGCGCATCGGTGTCCTTCGAGTCCATGCTGTCATCCTAACCTCAACAAGGTGTTGAGGTAAATGTTGAATAATGGAGTCGTTCTCATGACGAACACCCAGCACATCGGCACTCCCTCCGTCTCCGACAGCGAGGTCGTGGACTGGTCCGACCTCGGCGGGCGGATGTGGTCCTTCCTCACCGGCCGCGAGGCCGCGATCAACTACACGTTCACGGACATGGCCGTCGAGGTCCCTCGGGACACCGGCGCCAAGGCTCCGCGCGCCACGTGGAAGATCGACGGCACCCTGACGGTCACCACCAGCGACAACGCCCGACAGTGACCGTCCACGTCGCCGCCGAGCTGGCCTTCGAGTTGGACGCTCCGGACGGGCAGCGGGCCCGAGGACGGCTGCGGGGCCGGGAGAACCGGCTGATCCTCGAGATCGACCACCCCGAGCTGTTCGCCGGCGGTCGTGACGCCCCCGTCGTACGACGCGCGGCGGAGTCCCTCGCCGAGCGCGGCATCGTGGTCCGGATCGAGCACCAGGGCCGGCACCTGGTGACGATCGGCGCGGTGTCGGCCCCGTGGTGGCAGCGGCGGGCGACGGGTACGCGGCGGATCCGGATCGGCAGCTGGCGCGGCGCCTGGACCTCGGCTCGCTCACGGGCCTCGAAAGGCGCAGCGGTTCTTCCGGACGCGTCGTCCATCCCTCCGGCAACGCTGTTCCCGATCGCGCCCACGTTCGCGCGTCGGGTGCGTCGGCCGCCGGGCACCACGCACGACCCCGCCCACGGTGGAGGTGCGCGGCTGATGATCGGCAAGCAGGACCTGTGGAAGGGCCAAGGTCTCGGCGTGCACTGGCTGGACGCCGAGCGGACCACCATCGGGTCCGGACCCGAGTGCGACATCGTGCTGGCCGGTCTTGCCCCGCACCACGCGACGGTGGTGCACGACGAGATCGACGAGTTCCGGGTGTCGCCCGCCTCAGCCGACGCCGTGGTCCGCGTGCACGGTGAGCGGGTGCACGGCAGCCAGCTCCTCCGCACCGGGTCGCGGGTCGAGCTCGGCGACCTCACCCTCGGGTTCTACCGGGAGGAGTTCGCCGACCACGGCCGCCCCTACGGCGGGCGGATCGGCGGTGAAGCCGGACACCAGCGTCCCCAACCGCCGCGCACGGTGGCCTGACCGTGCCCGCGCAGGTCGCGGACGTGGTGGTGGTCGGTGCGGGAATGGCCGGCCTCGCCACCGCCGTGCACCTCCGGACCGCGGGCTCGGAGGTGGTCGTGCTGGAGCGTGCGGAAGCAGCGGGGGGTCGGGTGCGCACCGACCTGGTCGACGGACTGCGTCTCGACCGCGGTTTCCAGCTCATCAACCCGGCCTACCCCGAGGCACGGCGGGTGCTGGACCTCGACGCCCTCGACCTGATGCCGTTCGAGGCCGGGGTCGCGGTGGCGACCGGTGATCGCCGCCAGGTGCTCGGTGACCCATTGCGGCTGCCGTCCAGCGTGCTCGCGGACCTTACCTCGCCGATCGCCTCGCTCGGCCAGAAGCTCCGGCTGCTCGCCTGGGCGGCGCCCGTCGGCTACGGCCCGGGACGGTGGGTCCGGCACCGGCACGCCTGCCACGACATGTCGCTCGGGGAGGCGCTGCGTCATCGGGGGCTGGACGGGCCTCTCACGGAGCGGGTGCTCCGGCCGTTCCTGGCAGGGGTGCTGGCCGACGAGGACCTGGCGTCCTCCAGCCGGCTCGGCGAGATGCTGGTCCGCTCCTTCCTGCGGGGCACGCCCGCCGTACCCGCCCTCGGGATGCAGGCCATCCCCGACCAGCTCGAGTCACGACTCCCGGCCGGCTCCGTGCGCTTCGGGGTCACCGCACGACGCGTCGAGTCCACGACGGCCGGCCTGCAGGTGCTGACGGACGACGGCGCCGTGGCATCGCGGGCCGTCGTGGTCGCCACCGAGCCGCCGGCCGCAGCCGCCCTGATCGGACGGCCCGCACGAGGGCTGCCGCGGATGAACTCGTTGACCACGTACTGGTTCCACACGCCCGAACCGCCGTCGACCCGGGCCCTCCTGCACGTCGACGGCGAGGGGCGCGGGCCGCTCGCCAACACGGCCGTGGTCACGAACGCCGCGCCCGGCTACGCCCGCGACGGTGCGCTGGTCGGCGCCACCGTCGTCGGTGCCCGGGGAGACCTGGAGTCCCAGGTCCGACGCCAGGCCGGACTGGTCTACGGCGTCGACGCCACTGGCTGGACGCTGGCCCGCACGGACGTGATCCGCGACGCCCTGCCCGTCTTCGCGCCCGGCACGCCGATGCGCCGTCGGGTCGACCTGGGCGGGGGACTGTTCGTCGCCGGTGACCACCGGGACACCCCGTCCCTCCAGGGCGCACTGGTCTCCGGGCGGCGCGCGGCCGAGGCCGTGCTCGCATCGCTGCGAGGCTGAGCTCAGAAGGCCTGCCGATGGGTCGCGACGTCCTCGATGTAGGTGCGTGAGTCCAGCTGTCCGCCCACGGTGGCGAGGAAGTCGGCGCGCGACACCGTGAGCAGTCGCGTCGGGCGGGTGGCCGTGACCGTCGCGGTGCGCGGGATGTCGCGCAGCAGCGCGATCTCGCCGAAGAACTCCCCGGCGGACTGCCGACGGAGGATGCGGGTGCCCTGGGTGACCTCGACCTCGCCGTCGACGATCACGTAGAACAGCTCGCCCGGCTCGCCCTCCCGTACGACGGCCTCGCCCGCTGCGGCACCGGCGTACTCGACGCGGCGAGCGAGCGCTGCCAGTGCCACCGGCGACATCGGCGCGAAGACCGGGACCGCCCGCAGCAGGGCGGCCTCGGGCAGCTCGGCGAAGCGGGCGTCGAGCCCCGGCATCGCCCGGGCCGACCACACAGCCGACACCGTGACCACGCCTCCCACGACCAGCAGGGTCGCCGGCAGCCCGACCAGGTGCAGGAGCAGCGGAGCGACCAGGCTGCCGAGGGCGGTGACTCCGATCTGCGTGGCGCGCAGGGCCGCGTGGACCCGGGACAGCACCGCGTCGTCGGCGAGCCGCTGCGGGATGATCTCGGTGCCGAGCATCGCCAACGGGTCGGCGAGCCCGATCACGACCAGCGCGACGATGATCACCACCGGCTGGTCGAGCGCCCCCATCACCACGATCGGCACCCCCCACCCCAGGGTGCCCAGGGCCAGGCCGCGGCCCACGCGCAGCTTCTCCGCGCGGCGCAGCAGCACCAGCCCGCCGACCACCGAGCCGATGCCGATGATCGCGTCGAGGTAGCCCATCGCGGAGGGCTCGGCGTCGAAGACCTCGACGGTCAGCACGACGAGGAGCGCGGAGAGCACCCCCCAGGACATCCCGGCCCCGCCGGCGAGCGCGGCGACGTGGCGCAGGTCGCGGTCGCGCCACAGCACGACGAAGCCGGCGACGGCCTCGTGCCGGAACGAGTGCCCGACGGCAGCAGCGGCGTCCCCGGCGATCGCCGACGCCACGTCCGGGTTGCGCCGACCCGCGGTCGTGATGATCAGCGCCGAGACCACGAAGGCCGCAGCGGTGAACCACGCCACCGGCGCGGTCCCCACGGCGCCGACGACCGCTCCGGCCGCGGCCGCGCCGAGGAAGGTGACCACGATCTCGATGTTGCTGAGCAGCGCGTTGGCGCGGACCAGCTCCTCCGGCCGGCTCGTCAACGAGGGCAGCAGACCCGCCTGCGCGGACCGGAAGGGCGCGCCGACCATCGCGGCCAGCACCGCCATCACCAGGAGGAGGTACGGCGAGACGTCGAGGGCCAGGCCCAGCCCTGCCACGACCAACAGGGCGGCTCGCACCAGGTCGAGGGCGACCATCACCCGGCGCCGGTCGCGCTTGTCGGCGACCACCGCGCCGACCGGCCCGGCCACGGCCACGGCCACGGACCGCACCGCCAGGAAGGCACCCACGAGCACGGCCCCGCCGACCGTGAACGCCCAGATGACCACGGCCGTGGCGAGCATGTAGTCGCCCAGCACCGACCCGAAGAACGCCACCTGCACCCGCCGCAGGGCACTGCCCGGGCGGGCTGCTTCGCTGCTCATCGACGTCCCCGTTCGGTCGGACACAACGTACTCACGATCAGCACCCGGGGAGCGGGATGGCAGGGTGAAGGACGTGAACCGGCTCGCCAGCGCTACCTCGCCGTACCTCCTCCAGCACGCCGACAACCCGGTGCACTGGTGGGAGTGGGGGCCCGACGCATTCGCGGAGGCGCGGGAGCGCAACGTGCCGGTGCTGCTGTCCGTCGGGTACGCCGCGTGTCACTGGTGCCACGTGATGGCGCACGAGTCGTTCGAGGACGAGGCGACGGCGGCGTACCTCAACGACCACTTCGTCAGCGTCAAGGTCGACCGCGAGGAACGGCCCGACGTGGACGCGGTCTACATGCAGGCGACGACCGCCATGACCGGCAACGGAGGCTGGCCGATGACCTGCGTGCTCGACCACGACGGCGTGCCGTTCTTCGCCGGCACCTACTTCCCCGACCAGCCGCGCCACGGCCAGCCGGCGTTCGGGCAGATCCTGCAGGCGCTGAGCCAGGCCTGGACCTCGCAGCCCGAGGAGGTGCAGCGGGTCGCGGGCAGCATCCGCGACCACCTGCGCGGCTCGACGGTGCCCGCCGGCCACGACCCGGTCGACGCGGAGGTGCTCGACCAGGCGGTGACGACGTTCGGCGCCGAGTTCGACCCGGTCAACGCCGGCTTCGGCAGCGCGCCCAAGTTCCCGCCGTCGATGGTGCTGGAGTTCCTGCGGAGGTATGCCGCCCGCCTGCCTGGACCACGGGCGTCCGGGATGCTCGACCGCACCCTCGACGCGATGGCGCGCGGCGGTCTCTACGACCAGCTCGCCGGCGGCTTCGCCCGCTACAGCGTCGACCGCGGGTGGGTGGTGCCGCACTTCGAGAAGATGCTCTACGACAACGCCCAGCTGGTCGGCCTCTACGCCCGGCGCGGTGGCGACCTCGGCGCGCGGGTCGCCCGTGAGACCGCCGACTTCATGCTGCGTGAGCTCGGCACCGCGGAGGGCGCGTTCGCCTCCGCGCTCGACGCGGACAGCCCCGACCCGGACGGGCACAGCCGCGAGGGCGCGTTCTACGCCTGGACGCCGGCCGGGCTGGTCGAGGTGCTCGGCGACGACGCCGGCTGGGCGGCCGACCTGCTGACCGTCACGGAGACAGGCACGTTCGAGGAGGGAGCCTCCACGCTCCAGCTGCGCGGCGACCCCGACGACGCCGCCCGGTGGGAGTCGGTACGACGGCGGCTGCTCCACGCGCGCGACGGCCGCGCCCGACCGGCGCGCGACGACAAGGTGGTCGCAGCCTGGAACGGGCTGGCGGTATCCGGCCTGATCGACGCCGGCCGGCTGGCCGAGGCCGAGCGCTGTGCGGCCTTCCTGTGGGAGACGCACTGGGTGGACGGCCGCCTGCGCCGGGTGTCGCGGGACGGCGTCGTCGGCGCGCACGCCGGCGTGCTCGAGGACTACGGCTGCGTCGCCACGGCCTACGTCGACCTCGCGGCCGCCACCGCCGACGCGCTCTGGTTGGAGCGTGCGCGAGCGCTGCTCGACGTCGCGGTCGCCCGCTTCGCGGCCGGCGACGGCGGATTCTTCGACACCGCCGATGACGCCGAGGCGCTGGTGTCCCGGCCGCGCGACCCGGCCGACAACGCCAGCCCGTCAGGTCTCTCGTCGCTGGTGCACGCCCTGCTCGGGTACGCCGCCCTCACCGGCTCCGGCGAGCACCGGTCGCTGGCGGAGGACGCGCTCACCTCGGTGGTCGAGATCGCGCGCAAGGCGCCGCGCTTCGCCGGCTGGTCGTTGGCCGCGGCCGAGGCCGCCCTCAGCGGTCCGGTCGAGATCGCGATCGTCGGCGCCGACGGTGACCCGGCCCGTGACGAGCTGGCCAGGGTCGCCCGCGAGGCTGGCCTCCCCGGCTCGGTCGTGGTCGTGGCCACGCCCGGCGCCTCCGGCATCCCGCTGCTCGAGGGTCGCGACCTCGTCGACGGCCGCGCAGCGGCGTACGTCTGCCGGGAGCTGGTCTGCGAGCGGCCGGTCACCGACGCGGAGGCCCTGCGCGATGCCCTCGCCCGATGAGTGCGCCCGATGAGTGCGGCCGCCAAGGTCTGGTACGTCAGCTACGGCTCCAACATGGCTTCCCGCCGCTTCTCCTGCTACCTCACCGGTGGCCGGCCGCCGGGCGGGAGCCGGGTCAACCCGGGCGCGCGTGACCGGACGCCGCCGGAGCGCGACATCGCGGTGGACCTGACCGGCACCGTGTACTTCGCGGGGGAGTCACCGCAGTGGGGTGGCGGCGTCGCGTTCTACGACCCTGCCGTGCCCGGCACGACGGCCGCGCGCGGCTACCTGGTCACCGCGGGCCAGCTGGTCGACGTGCTCGCCCAGGAGATGTACCGCGAACCGGTCGACGACGACCCGCTCGAAGACCTGGTCAGCCGGCCGCTGCCCGACGGCCGGCACGTCTTCGGCGACGGCCGCTACGAGTCCGTGGTCGAGGTCGGCCGGGTCGACGGACTGCCGCTCCTCACGTTCACCTCGCCCCACGGCAGCGAGCACGTCGAGCGCACGCTCCCGGCGGCGTCGTACCTCGCGATGATGGCCGAGGGCCTGCGCGAGTGCCGGGACTGGGACGACACCGCGGTCGCGTCGTACCTCGAACGGATCTCGACGCCCTAGGGCGTCGCCGTGGCGCTCGGGCTCGGCGTCGTGGTGGCCGACGGCACACCGGTGGGCGTGGGCGTCGGCTCCGGCACCGTGGTGGCGTCGGTCGGGCCACTCGACGGGTCCGCCGACGGGACGGCGCTGGTGCTGCCGCCGGGATCGGTGCTCGGCTGCTCGGTGGGCTTCACGTCCGTGCTCGTGTCGGTGCTCGGGGAGCTGCCGCCCTTGACGACGTGGCTCACCGTCGTGCGTGAGCTGCCGTCCAGCGAGTGACCGGTCAGCAGCTCGGTGCCGGTGACGACCAGGGCGGTGATCACGAAGCAGATGCCGGCGGTGACGGCGACCGTCTTCCAGGTGATCCGGCTCCAGATCGAGGGAGTGGCGTCGTCGACGGCCGCCTCGATCTCCTGGGTGTCGGGGTGGCGTTCGTCGCGCAGGGTGGGGCGTCGGGAGGCCACGGCACCCACCTTCTGGAGCCGTTCGCGCGTGCCGAGCGAGTCCCGGGCGCGGATCAGCTCCTGGGTGCGTCGCAGCGACTGCGTGTAGAGGGCGCCGGCGACCGCCGACACCACGCTCACGAGGCTGGCGCCGACGATGGTGCCGACCGTGCCGAGGCGTGAGCCCAGCGCGGCGGCGGTAGCGGCGGCGAGTGAGCCGCCGACCAGCTGCGTGACAGAGAGGTCGAGGAAGGGCTTGCGGTTCGTTTCGTCAGTCATCAAGGAAGATTCGTGTTGGGGACGTCATCCACCGTACGACGAACCGCGGGCCCCGATGGTTGCGGATCGGCGTCAGGAGTGAGCGAGAACACCCTCAGCGGGTGCGCACGCGGGACCGCTCGAAGGCCAGCGCCAGCAGGAACAGCACCATCATGAACGCGCCCACGCCGACCCCGCTGAGCAGGACCGTGCCGTAGCCGTGGGTGGTGACGTCGACGAACGGGTACGGGTACCAGTCGACGAAAGCCCCGCGCAGCAGCGTGTAGCCGAACCAGACCCCCGGGACCACCAGGAACCTGCCCAGGTCGGACCACGCGGCCCGACCGCGGGGACCGAAGAGCAGCCAACCGGCCAGCGCGAGCAGCGGCACCACCTGGTGCAGCAGGTGGTCGGCGAACGCGCTCGCGCCGTGCAGGTCGAGGATCGGGCGCAGGAAGAAGAAGTGCACGATCCCACCGCCGGCGCAGACCAGCACCGCGTCCAGCCGCAGCGCCCGCCACCACGGCGTGTCCCGGTCGCGACCCAGCGCGAGGCTGAGCGTGGACCACGCGACCAGGACGTTGCTCCAGATCGTCAGGTAGGACACGAAGCGCACCAGCCGGGTCGCCAGGTCGGGCGGGTTCGTCTCGTCGAGGATCGCGCTGCCCCGGCAGACCAGCACCAGCTGCAGGACCACCGAGAAGGCGGCGACGGCGCAGGTCAGCCCGTGGAAGGGACGTGCCCAGCCGGGTCGCATGGTCCTCAGGCTAGGGGGGTCCGGTCAGCGCAGGCTGTAGGTGGCGATCGACGCGGCCACGTAGTGGCAGATGAAGGCTGACACGACGAAGCTGTGGAACACCTCGTGGAAGCCGAACACGTTCGGGAAGGGGTTCGGCTTCTTCAGCCCGTAGACCAGGCCGCCGAGCGTGTAGAGCCCGCCGCCGACCGCGATCAGGACGACCACCGCGGTGGCTCCGGAGGCGGAGAACTGGCCGGCGTAGAAGACCGCCGCCCAGCCCATCGCGACGTAGATCGGCACGTAGAGCCACCGTGGCGCGTCGGTCCAGAAGATCCGGAACAGCACGCCGAGGACGGCGCCGGTCCACACCAGGGTCAGCAGCACCACCCGGTCGGTGCCGTTCAGCAGGATCAGCGTGAACGGCGTGTAGGAGCCGGCGATCAGCAGGAAGATGTTCGAGTGGTCGATCCGGCGCAGGATCGCCCACACCTTCGGTGACCAGTTGCCGCGGTGGTAGATCGCCGACACGGCGAACAGCAGCAACGCCGTGCCCGCGAAGACCGCTGACCCGACCCGGGTCTTCAGGGTGGGGGAGAGGGCGATCAGGACGACCCCGGCAGCGAGCGTCAGCGGCGCCACGGCGGCATGCAGCCAGCCACGCAGCTTCGGCTTCACCTCGGCGACCTTCTCCAGCACGGCGTCGGCCGCGGCGGAGTGGACCCGCGAGACGGGGGGTCTCTCCATCTGGCCAACCTACCGAACCGTAGGTGACACGTCCCGGTTTCCGGGGCGAGATCCTGCTCACGGCCGCGAGTACAGTCGCGCACGTGGCGGACTGGAAGCGTGGACTCCGGCGGGTGCTCTACCCGGCGTACGAGGCCCGCGTGGTCCGCCGGCTCCCCGCCGAGCTGCTTCCCAAGCACATCGGGGTGATGCTCGACGGCAACCGGCGCTGGGCCAAGGCGGTCGGCGCCGACACCGCGCACGGGCACCGGGCGGGTGCCGCCAACATCGAGCCGCTCCTCGGCTGGTGCGAGGAGGTCGGTGTCGAGGTGGTCACGCTGTGGCTGCTCTCCACCGACAACCTGAACCGCCCCGCGGAGGAGCTCGCCCCGCTGCTCGGGATCATCGGTGACGCCGTCGAGTCCCTGGCCGACCAGCGCCGCTGGGTGCTGCACCCGGTGGGCTCGCTCGACCTGCTGCCGGCCCGCATGGCCGAGCGGCTCAAGGAGGCGGCCGAGGCGACCCGCGACGTCGAGGGGATGCTGGTCAACATCGCCGTCGGGTACGGCGGGCGCCGCGAGATCGCGGACGCCGTACGCGCCCTCCTGCACGACCACGCGTCCCGCGGCACCTCGATCGAGGAGCTCGCGGAGATGATCGACGTCGAGCACATCGCCGACCACCTCTACACCAAGGGCCAGCCCGACCCCGACCTGGTGATCCGCACCTCCGGGGAGCAGCGGCTGGGTGGTTTCCTGCTCTGGCAGAGCGCCCAGAGCGAGTTCTACTTCTGCGAGGCCTACTGGCCCGACTTCCGGCGCGTCGACTTCCTGCGCGCGGTCCGCGCCTACGCCCAGCGCGAGCGCCGTTTCGGCTCCTGATCGTCGACCAGCGTTCACCCCCCTGAACCGGGCGTGTCGGCCGGGAACCGTCCCGGTTCGGTCCTATGTTCTGGCTATCGGCGGGTGGGGAAGCCTGTCGACCCGGGAGGCAGTTCGTGATCCTTCACGACGGCAGCACCGGAGGTCCGCACTCAGGCCTCCAGCCCGACCGGTCCGAGCTCGAGAGCCAGGACCGGGGCGCCGAGTGCGCGTGCCCGTCCATCAGGGGATGACCGTGGACGCAACGCCCAGCCGCCGTACCTACGTGATCGACACCAGCGTGCTGCTGGCCGATCCCGGGGCTCTCCGCAAGTTCGAGGAGCACGAGGTGGTGCTCCCGGTGGTGGTGATCACCGAGCTCGAGGCCAAGCGGCACCACCCGGAGCTGGGCTACTTCGCCCGCTCGGCGCTGCGGATGCTCGACGAGCTGCGGGTCTCCGGCGGTCGACTCGACGAGCCGGTGCGGATCGGCGAGGACGGCGGCACGGTCCGGGTCGAGCTCAACCACACCGACGCCGCCTCGCTGCCGTCGGGCTTCCGACTCGGCGACAACGACACCCGGATCCTCGCGGTGGCGCGCAACCTGGCCAACGAGGGCAACCGGGTCACCTTGATCTCCAAGGACCTGCCGATGCGGATCAAGGCGTCGGCCATGGGTCTCGACGCCGAGGAGTACCGCGCCGAGATGGTGCACGAGTCCAACTCCGGCTGGACCGGCATGGCCGAGGTGGAGGTGACCGCCGCCGACCTCGACGCGCTGTACGACGAGGGCGTGGTCGACCTCGACGAGGCCCGCGACCTGCCGTGCCACACCGGGCTGGTGCTGCTCTCCGACCGCGGCAGTGCGCTGGGCCGGGTGCAGGCCGACAAGCGGGTGCACCTGGTGCGCGGCGACCGCGAGGCGTTCGGCATCCACGGCCGCAGCGCCGAGCAGCGGATCGCGCTCGACCTGCTGCTCGACCCCGAGGTCGGCATCGTCTCCCTCGGCGGCCGGGCCGGCACCGGCAAGTCCGCGATGGCGCTCTGCGCCGGCCTCGAGGCGGTGCTCGAGCGAGGGCTTCACAAGAAGGTGGTCGTGTTCCGCCCGCTGTTCGCGGTCGGTGGCCAGGAGCTCGGTTATCTGCCCGGCAGCGAGTCGGAGAAGATGTCGCCCTGGGGCCAGGCCGTGTTCGACACCCTGGGCTCACTGACCAGCCCCGACGTGGTCGACGAGATCCTGGACCGCGGGATGCTCGAGGTGCTGCCGCTGACCCACATCCGCGGCCGCTCGCTGCACGACGCGTTCGTGATCGTCGACGAGGCGCAGTCGCTGGAGCGCAACGTGCTGCTCACCGTGCTCTCGCGGATCGGCGCCAACTCCAAGGTGGTGCTGACCCACGACGTCGCCCAGCGCGACAACCTGCGCGTCGGCCGGCACGACGGCGTGGTCGCGGTGGTCGACCGGCTCAAGGGCCACCCGCTCTTCGCGCACGTGACGCTGACCCGGTCGGAGCGCTCGCCGATCGCCGCCCTGGTCACGGAGATGCTGGAGACGGTCGTGATGTAGGGGAATCGGCCCCACCCGGACGCCCGTCGTACGGCAATCTGGGACCGATGTGACCGTTGTTACCAGTGAGGCGACTCGTCTGGAAGCGCACCGGGCAATTCGGTCGTTCAAGTTGCAACGTCCCTCGTCGTCCGTCAGGGTGGGGCCTTCGCCTCGTGCTCGGACACGAGGCGTTGTGACGGCCCCCGACGTCGACCATGTCTGTGAGTTCATCGCGTGCCCACCCGAGAGAAGTACGTCCCGAAACACCGGGACGTGGCGGACCACTCTGCCCTTCGTGCCGGCGTCCGCAACACCCTCGTCGCCTCCGGAGTCGCCGCTGCGGCGACCGGAATCTCCGTCTCCACCGGAGTGCTGAACAGCGACGGCGCCCTCGCGACCACGGCGGTCGCGAGCGACCTGCACCACTCGCGCGCTGCGGCCGGCAAGCTGACCGCCAGCGACTTGCTGAAGCGTCAGACAGCCGTCTCCCGGTCCGCCGGTGACCGCCGCGCCGTCTCCGACACGAAGAAGGTCTCGGCCCTCGCCGACACCACCTCAGGCAAGGCGAGCACCAAGGTCGTGCAGGTCGACCCGGCCGACCCCAAGGACCTGGCTCGGGCGCTGATGCCGGAGTTCGGCCTGAACGCCTCGGAGTTCGGCTGCCTGGACAACATCTGGAGCCAGGAGAGCGGCTGGAACATCCACGCCGACAACCCGTCCTCCTCGGCCTACGGCATCCCGCAGGCGCTGCCCGGCTCCAAGATGTCCTCCGCCGGCCCCGACTGGGCCACCAACGCGGAGACCCAGATCCGCTGGGGCCTCGGCTACATCCACGACCGCTACGGCTCTGCCTGCGGTGCGTGGGGCTTCAAGTCCGGCCACGGCTGGTACTGAGCACCTCCGCGCTGCAGGGCTGAGCCACCCGCAACGTCATACGTCCTGGCTGCCAGGACAGCTGCCAGGACAGCCAGAACGGATGACGTCCGCCAGAGGTCAGCCCCGCAGGTCGTACCGGTCCAGGTTCATCACCTTGTCCCAGGCGGTGACGAAGTCGCTCACGAACTTCTCCTGCGCGTCGTCGCTGGCGTAGACCTCGGCGAGGGCGCGGAGCTCTGAGTTCGAGCCGAACACGAGGTCGGCGCGGGTGCCGGTCCAGGTCACCTCGCCCGCCGCGTTGCGCGCCTCGAACGTCTCCTTCGAGTCGTCGGTCGCCTGCCACGTCGTACCCAGGTCGAGCAGGTTGACGAAGAAGTCGTTCGTCAGCGTGCCGGGCCTGGCCGTGAGCACGCCGTGCGCGGACCGGCCGGCGTTGGCGCCCAGCACCCGCAGGCCGCCCACGAGCACGGTCAGCTCGGGAGCGCTCAGCGTGAGCAGGTTGGCCCGGTCGAGGAGCAGGTACTCCGCCGGGAGCCGGTTGCCCTTGCCCAGGTAGCTGCGGAACCCGTCGACAGTCGGCTCGAGCGCCGCGAACGACTCGACGTCGGTGTCCTCCTGCGTCGCGTCCGTACGACCCGGCGTGAACGGGACCTGCACGTCGTGTCCGGCGTCGCGCGCGGCCTGCTCGACCCCCGCGCACCCGGCCAGCACGATCAGGTCGGCCAGCGAGATCTGGCTGCCCTCGGCGTTGAACGCGGTGCGGACACCCTCGAGCGTGCGCAGCACGGTGGCGAGCTCGTCGGGGTCGTTGACCTCCCAGCCGTTCTGCGGCTCGAGCGCGATGCGGGCACCGTTGGCGCCGCCGCGCTTGTCGCTGCCACGAAACGTCGAGGCCGACGCCCACGCGGTGGAGACAAGCTGCGAGACGGTGAGTCCCGAGGCCAGGACCTGACCCTTGATGGTGGCGATGTCGTCGTCGCCGACCACCGCGTGCGTCACCTCCGGGATCGGGTCCTGCCAGAGCAGCTTCTCCTGCGGCACCTCGGGGCCGAGGTAGCGCTCCTTCGGACCCATGTCACGGTGCGTCAGCTTGAACCAGGCCCGGGCGAACGCGTCCGCGAACTCCGCCGGGTTCTCGTGGAAGCGCCGCGAGATCGGCTCGTAGATCGGGTCGAGCCGCAGCGACAGGTCCGTGGTCAGCATCGTCGGCGTCCGCCTGTCCGAACCCTCGTCCGGCCCGGGCACCGTGCCCGCGCCGCCGCCGTCCTTCGGCTGCCACTGGTGGGCGCCAGCGGGGCTCTTGGTGAGCTCCCACTCGAAGCCGAACAGGTTGTCGAAGAAGCTGTTGCTCCACTGGGTCGGCGTCGCGGTCCAGGTGACCTCGATGCCGCTGGTGATCGCGTCGGCGCCCTTGCCGGTGCCGTAGGAGTTGCGCCAGCCCAGGCCCATCTCCTCCAACGCCGCACCCTCGGGCTCGTCGCCGACGTACTCGTCCGGGTCGGCCGCGCCGTGGGTCTTGCCGAAGGTGTGGCCGCCGGCGATCAGCGCGACGGTCTCCTCGTCGTTCATGGCCATCCGCTTGAACGTCTCGCGGATGTCGCGTGCCGCGGCCAGCGGGTCGGGGTTGCCGTTCGGGCCCTCGGGGTTGACGTAGATCAGGCCCATCTGGACCGCGGCCAGCGGGTTCTCCAGCTCGCGGTCGCCGGTGTAGCGGTCGTCGCCGAGCCACTCGGTCTCGGGACCCCAGTAGACGTCCTCGTCCGGCTCCCACACGTCGGGGCGGCCGCCGGCGAAGCCGAAGGTCTGGAAGCCCATCGACTCCAGCGCCACGTTGCCCGTGAGCACTATCAGGTCGGCCCAGGACAGGCTCTGGCCGTACTTCTTCTTCACCGGCCACAGCAGCCGCCGGGCCTTGTCGAGGTTGCCGTTGTCGGGCCAGCTGTTCAGCGGCGCGAACCGCTGCTGGCCGGCGCCGGCGCCCCCGCGCCCGTCACTGATCCGGTAGGTGCCGGCGCTGTGCCAGGCCATCCGGATCATGAAGGGGCCGTAGTGACCGAAGTCCGCGGGCCACCAGTCCTGCGACGTGGTCAGCACCTCGTCGATGTCCTGCTTCACGGTCGCGAGGTCGAGAGCGCTGAACGCCTTCGCGTAGTCGAACTCCTCGCCGAGCGGGTTCGCCACGGCCGGGTTCTTCGCGAGGATCTTGAGGTTGAGCCGCTTCGGCCACCAGCCGGAGGTGTCACCACCCTCGGTCGGGTGCGGCGCGCGGTCGTGTGCCACCGGGCACTTCTGGTCGCTCTCGTTCATCTCGCCAACAACGGCATCGGGCTGTTCGGACAACGGTCTTCCTTCCGTGGGGGGTTTCAGGAGCTCTTGACGGCAGAACAGGAGGGGCAGACGCCCCAGTACACGACCTCGGCCTCGTCGATCGTGAAGCCGTGGTCGTCCATCGCCTCGAGGCACGGCGCCTCGCCGACGGCGCAGGCCACGTCGGCGATCACGCCGCACCAGCGGCAGACGAGGTGGTGGTGGTTGTCGTGCAGGTGCGTCTCGTACCTGGCGACGGAACCGGTCGGCTGGATCCGTCGTACCAGGCCGGCGGTCGTCAGTGCCCGCAGCACGTCGTACACGGCCTGGTGGGAGACCTCGCCGAGGTCCGTGCGCACGGCGCCGATGATCGTGTCGGTGTCCGCGTGGGGGTGGTCGCGCACAGCGCTCAGCACCGCGACGCGAGGCCGGGTCACCCGCAGGTGCGCACCACGCAAGGTGGCTTCGAACGGGGGAGCGGAGGACACGGTCCCACTCTCGCGCCCTTTCTGGAATCAGTCAAGAATATGGAGGCGCCGTCCGACGCAGGTATCACGCGGCCAACGCGATCCCTCTGACAGACATCGACGGCTGCACCTGGGTGCAGCGGATGGGGGTCCGAGATGGCTAACAGCGTGACGATGCTCCGCAACGCCGGCCCGGCCGGCGCGAAGTACAACCTGGTCGTGATCGGCGACGGGTTCACGGCCGCCGACCAACCGGCGTACAACGCCTGGGTGCAGACCACCCTGATGGAGGGCGTCTTCGGCCGGGACTACTTCGCCGAGGACGCGGCAGGGTTCAACATCTACCGCGTCAACCTCGAGTCGGTGGACTCCGGGGTGAGCACCCGCACGTGGGACCTGAAGGGCACCGACACGACCGCGGACGACACGATCGCGTCGCAGACGATGCGCAACACCGCGCTCGGACTCATCTTCAACGGCCAGTGGTCACACTGTTGGCTCGAGTACGGCGCCAACACCGACGCACTGCTCCTGAACCAGCTGGCGGTGCTGGGGCTCGACCCTGACCAGGTGCTGGTCGTGCTCAACAACCCCGGCTTCGGGGGGTGTGGCGGAGGTGGCCGCGCCCACGTCACGATGGGTGTCGGGTGGGACACGATCGCGCACGAGTTCGGGCACGGCATCGCCGCCCTCGGTGACGAGTACACCGCGCTGAGCTCGGCCTTCGGTGGCGCCGAGGGCGACCTTCCGCGCAACCTCACGACGATCACGAACCGGGCGACCACCAAGTGGCGCCAGTTCATCGCCAGCTCGACGCCGCTCCCCACCGGGGTCGGCGCGGCGGCGAGCTACAACCAGGGACCGAGGCCGGCAGGCTGGAGCAGCAACCACGACGCCGGGCTCTTCGAGGGCGGAGGCACGGTCAGCACCGGGATCTACCGGCCGGTCGAGAACTGTCGCATGAACAGCAACTCCCCGGAGTACTGCCCGGCCTGCTACACCGCCCACAAGTCGGACCGGGACGGGGTCACCGGTCATCACTTCCGGGGCGCACACGCCGGCAGCTTCTTCGGGAGCGGCCGCAGTGACGTCCTGCTCCACCACGGCACCTCCATCCAGCTCTTCCGCAACACCAACGCCGGCTTCCAGCACAGCTTCAGCGGGGTCGAGCTGGTCCCGGGATCCTGGCAGTTCCAGCCCCACGACCAGATCTTCGTGGGCGACTTCAACGGGGACGGGATCGACGAGGTCGCGATCTTCAACGGCGTCGACTGGAACATGCCGTACCTCGGGCTGCTCGCGTCCGACGGCGCCGGAGGACTGCGCCTGATCGCGCGCTACGACGGCGACATCCCCGGCTGGGGCGGGTTCGCCGCCCACGACCGGTTCCTCGTCGCCGACTTCGACGGCAACGGGCGGGACGACCTGATCGTCACCAACGGGGACGACTGGTCGATGACGTACGTCGGGATGCTGACGAGCTCGGGCAGCGGCTTCGCCGTGACCCGGCGCTACGACGGCGACATCCCCGGGTGGGGAGGCCTGGCACGCCACGACGAGTTCTTCGTCGGTGACTACTCCGGCGACGGCAAGGACGACCTCGTCATCTTCAACGGCGAGGACTGGGCGATGTCATACGTGGGGCTCTTCCGCGCCGGTCGAGGTGGCTACACGATGACCGCCCGCTACGACGGCGACATCCCTGGCTGGGGAGGACTCGCCCGCAACGACCGACTCGTCCTGGGCGACTTCAACGGCGACGGACGGTGCGACGTCTACATCTTCAACGGAGACGACTGGTCGATGCCCTACCTCGGCATGTTCGCCTCCAACGGCACGGCGCTCCAGTACGTCAACCGTTTCGACGGCGACGTACCCGGCTGGGGCGGCCTGGCACGGCACGACCAGTTCTGGGCGGCCGACATCACCGGTGACGGCCGCTCGGACCTCTGGGCGTGGAACCACCAGGACTGGTCGGAGGAGTACCTGGGGCGGATGATCTCCAGCGGCTCCGGCCTCGCTGCCAGCTTCGCCGGAGACTGGGTCGGCGAATGGAACCTCGGGCCCGCCGACCGCTTCGAGGTGGCTCGGTTCAGCAGCGTGCGGCCGACTCCGAAGCGTCCCGCGGGCGGGACGCCGAGCCTGTTCGTGCACAACACCGACTGGTTCGGGGTCATCAACGGCCGCTCCGGACTTTCGCTGTCGCGGATCTACTACAGATGGATCCACGACTATCGAGCCGGACGCAACTGGTGAGGGAGACGAACATGAACACGAACGGGAACCCGGCCATGCACAGCAAGAAGGACAAGCGTGATCCTCGACCGACGACCAACACGTCGCTCCCCGCGAAGGACGTGGCTGACGCGGCCGCGCCGAGCGTCGCCGCATCCAGGACCTCGACCCAGCGGGGCAGGGTGAAGTCGGAGTCCGCTCCTGCCACGCGGTCGACCGGGCGACGAGGCAGACTCAAGGAGGAGTTCGTGCGCCGCCCGGCGCAGCGGGCCGGGAAGAGGGGGGCGGAGATGCCGGAGATGGAGCCGCCTCGACGTCGTCGCGGCGCCGCCGTGGCGCCCGACACCGAGTCCGGCTACCTGGTGCTGCGGGTGCGCCTGACCGGTGAGCGTCTCCGCGTGATCGACTCCCGGTTGATGCCCGGCCCCCTGGTCGCCGATCAGGCGCTCGCCGGCAGCCATGCCTACGAGGTGACCGTCGGTGGTCGGCTGGTGCACACGGGGTCGTTGCCGGATCTCGGCGTGCAGCGTTCCTTCGCCAACCCGGAGGCGACCGAGGGAGTCGAGACCGGTCACCACCTCGCCGAGCGGCGGACCGTCGACTTCACGGTCCGGGTGCCGGCCGGTCAGGTGACCGCCGAGACGCAGGCGGACGTGGACGTGGTCCTGCTCCGGGTCAAGAACGAGGTGCGGATCGATCGTCTCGACGACGAGCCGGTGTCGGCGCGCTTCGAGCGCGACCTGCGTCCCGTCGCCCGGCTCAGCGGGCTCCCGGACGACGCGCTCCCCGACTCGATCCGGGAACGCGGCAACCCGAGCGCACGGGCCTAGCTGCAGGACGCCCGCACACGGAGACCCCCTCACGTTCGCTGGTACTACGACCATCGGACAGGTGCTCGGGCAGTGTGCGCCGGCGCACACTGTCAGGGCGGGGGCAGGGGCAGGTGAGGCTGACTGCCCCCTGACCCGGAGGTGGGCAATGTCCCGACCCGAACCTGTTCTGGCACCGACGTCGGCCCGGGTCCGTGGTTCCGGCTCCCGCGGTCGGCGGGGCAGGTCCCTCGTCGCAGGCGTCCTGGCCGTCGGCCTGACGATGAGTGGCGCCGCCCTGGCCGCACAGCAAACGGTCCGACCCCTGGATCCGACTGCCCGCGCGTCCGTCGTACCGGTGCGGACGGTCGCGGCCACGGCCCGTGCGCAGCGCGCGTTCGGTTCGATGCCGGTGGCGTTCGTGGCCAACCGCGGACAGACCGATCCGAAGGTGCGCTACTACGCAACCGGCCCCCGCTACGCGTTCTTCGCCACCCCCGACGAGGTGATGCTCTCGCTGGTCAAGGGCAAGCCGGCCAGGCACCTCGCTCTCGCCCTGCGCTTCCTGCACCGCAACCCGGGGAGCACGATCGAGGCCGACACACGTGCTCCCGGGACCGTCAACTACCTCAACGGCCGGAGCGCCTCGACGCGCCAGACCGGGCTGGCCCGCTACCGCGACATCGTCTACCGCAACCTGTGGCCACGGATCGACCTGCGGCTCCACGAGCGTGCGGGAGTGCTGAAGTACGAGTTCCACGTGCGCCCCGGTGGCCGGGTCGCGGACATCCGGCTCGCGTACGCCGGCGCACGACGGCTGGCCCTCGCTTCCGACGGCGCGCTGCGGATCAGGACCGCCCTGGGCGTCGTGCGCGACTCGCGCCCCGTGACCTACCAGAACGTAGCCGGCTCGCGCGTGCCCGTGTCGAGCAGCTACCGGCTCAACCGCCAGGGGAGGACCGGCTTCGCGTTCACGGTCGGCCGGCACCGGCGCGACCACACCCTGGTGATCGATCCGGGCGTGCAGTTCACGACCTTCCTCGGCGGCAACAGCGCCGAGACCGGTGCCGGCATCGCGGTCGACGGCAACGGCAACTCCTACGTCGGAGGCACCACCCAGTCGCCGGACTTCCCCACCACCACGGGTGCCTTCAAGCGGACCGGCAGCGCGCAGAACTTCGCCGACGCCTTCGTGACCAAGCTGAACCCGACCGGAACGGCGCTGATCTACTCGACGTTCGTCGGCGGCAGCAACATGGAGTTCGGCAACGGCATCGCCGTCGACTCCGGTGGCAACGCCTACGTCACGGGCACCACGAAGTCCACGAACTTCCCGACCACGGCCGGCGCGTTCGACCGCACCATCAACACCCCGGGGACCTGTCCACGCTGCGGCACCGACAACACCGACGGGTTCGTCTTCAAGCTCAACGCCGCAGGCTCAGCGCTCAGCTACTCGACGTACCTCGGTGGCGGCCTCGACATCGACTCTCCGCGCGGCATCGCAGTGGGGAGCACCGGGAGCGCGTACGTCGTGGGCGAGACGAACTCGGGCGACTTCCCGACCACGGCCGGGGCGTTCGCCCGGACCAGGCCGGGCTCGACGGACATGTTCGTCACGAAGCTCAACCCGGCGGGGTCGGCACTCACCTACTCGACGTTCCTGGGCGGCACCCAGGTCGACAACGGCCAGAGCATCACGGTCGACGCGGGCGGCAACGCCTATGCCCTGGGCTTCACCAGCTCGACCGACTTCCCGACCACCGCCGGGGCGTTCGACCGGACCCTGGGTGGGACGTTCGACACCACGCTCACCAAGCTGAACCCGGCCGGCTCCGGGCTCGTGTACTCGACGTATCTCGGCGGTCAGGACTTCGACGGCGGCAGCGACATCACGCTCGACGGCAGCAACAACGCCTATGTCGCGGGTTCGACCTCGTCGGCGGACTTCCCCACCACGGCCGGCGCGTTCGACCGGACCTCCGACGGCAACGACGCGTTCGTGACCAAGATCGACTCCGCAGGCTCGGGGCTGGTGTACTCGACCCTGATCGGCGGCAGCGCGACCGACTCGGTGGGCGGCATCGTGCTCGACCCCGCCGGCAACGCCTGGCTGGGCGGCGGCACCACCTCGGCTGACTTCCCGGTCAGCGCGGACGCGGCGGACGCCACCTTCAACGGAGGCGGTGACGCCGTCATCGCCGAGCTGAACGCGGCGGGCTCGGCCCTGCCCTACGCGACCTACCTGGGCGGGACGCAGTCCGAGGGGGCGACCGACATCGGGCGTGACGCCGCGGGCAACCTCTACGTCACCGGCAGCACCTTCTCCCGAGACTTCCCGGTCACCGCCGGTGCGTTCGACACGGTCTGGAACGGCGACCCGTCGATCTTCTGGGGCGACGCCTTCGTCGCGAAGCTCTCCCTCACCGGTGGCAACACGCCGCCCGCCGAACCGCCCACGACCGCGGCACCCACCCTGGTGTCCCCCGCCAACGGCGCGAACCCCGCGCAGCCGGTCAGTTTCGACTGGAACGACGTGGCCGGTGCGGCGTCGTACACGATCGAGATCGACGACTCGAGCTCGTTCACCGCACCCCTCGTGCACACGCAGACCGTGACGTCGTCGTCGTACCTCGTGGGCGGACTGCCGTCCTCGACCCTGTTCTGGCGGGTGCGCGGGATCAACACGGCCGGGACACCGGGCGCCTTCTCCGCGACGCGCAGCTTCGTGCCGCAGGCCGCCCCTGCTCCCACGTCGCTGACGAACCTCGACCTCAACCCGACCACGGTCGCCGGGGGAGGTGCCACCAGCGGCACCGTGATCGTCAGCGTCGCGGCGCCCGACACCACCGTGATCTCGCTGTCCAGCAGCAACCCTGCGGTCGCGAGCGTCCCGGCCACCGTCACCGTCCCGACCGGAGGCTTCACCGGGACCTTCACGGTCTCCACGTCGCCCGTCGCCAGCAACACCGACGTCGTGATCACCGCGACGTTCAACGGCTCGTCCCGCTCGGCCATGCTGACCGTCACGGGTGGTCAACCGCCGCCGTCGACGTCCCTGCAGAACCTGGCGTTGAGCCCCTCGAGCGTCACGGGAGGCAACGGTGGGCAGGCAGCCCTCGTCCTGTCCGGCCCGGCGCCGGCGGGCGGTGCCACGGTCACCCTGTCCAGCAGCAACCCCGCGGTTGCCGCCGTGCCCGCGACCGCGACGGTGCCCGGGGGTGCAACGTCTGCGGTCGCCACCATCTCGACCGCGTCTGTGAGCAGCTCCACCCCGGTCACGATCACGGCGTCGTACGGCGGGGTCACGCGCACGGCGATCCTCACCGTGACGCCCCCGGGCGCCCCGCCGCCGCAGAACGCGACGATCACGGTCTCTGCGACCGGTCGTGGGGGCGAGACCGTCACTTCCACCCCGGCCGGCATCCGGGTCGCCACGGGCAGCACCGGCACGGCGTCGTTCCCCGTCGGGACCTCGGTCACCCTGACCGCGTCCAACGGCCGCTCCACGATCTGGAGCGGGGCCTGCTCCAGCGGCGGCAACAAGGTGCGCACCTGCACCTTCACGGCCACCGGAACGGCCTCCGTGACCGCCAACGTGCAGTGAGCGAGGGCGTCAGGCCGTGAAGAGCGCGCTGTAGGCGTTGAGCGCCGGTTGGCCGCCGAGGTGCGCGTAGAGGACATGGGAGCTCTGGTCGATCTCGCCCTGCTTCACCAGGTCGATCAGACCGGCCATCGACTTTCCCTCGTAGACGGGGTCGATGATCATGCCCTCCAGTGATCCGGTGAGGCGGATCGCGTCGAGCGTGGACTGCACGGGGATGCCGTAGTAGTCACCGGCCCATCCCTCGAGGACGGTGATCTCGTCGTCCCTCAGGTCTCGTCCAAGAGCGATCAGCTCCGCGGTGCTCCGGGCGATGCGGGCGACCTGTTCCCTGGTCTCGGTGATCCGGGCCGAGGCGTCGATGCCGATCACGCGGCGTGGGCGGTCCTGTCCGGCGAAGCCGGCGATCATCCCGGCGTGGGTGGAGCCGGTCACCGAGCAGACGACGACAGTGTCGAAGAAGACGCCCAGCTGCTGCTCCTGCTGCTCCACCTCGTAGGCCCAGTTGGCGAATCCGAGCCCCCCGAGCTTGTGGTCGGAGGCGCCAGCAGGGATGCCGTACGGCGTACCGCCGCGCTGGCGCACGTCCTCGAGGGCCTGGTTCCAGCTGTCCTTGAAACCGATGCCGAAGCCGGAGGTGTCCAGCCGCACCTCGGCGCCCATGATCCGCGACAGCATGATGTTGCCGATCCGGTCGTTCAGCGGGTCCGGCCAGTCGACCCAGCGCTCCTGCACAAGGACTGCGCGGAGACCGAGCTTCGCGGCGAGCGCGGCGACCTGGCGGGTGTGGTTCGACTGGTAGCCGCCGATCGAGACGAGCGTGTCTGCGCCCTGCTCGAGGATGTCGGGGACCAGGTACTCCAGCTTGCGAGTCTTGTTGCCGCCGTACGCGAGCCCTGAGTTGCAGTCCTCCCGCTTCGCCCAGATCTGCGCACCGCCGAGGTGCTCGGTCAGCCGGTCCAGCCGGTGGACCGGGCTGGGCCCGAACAGCAGCGGGTAGCGCGGAAAGTCCTGCAGGGACATGGGTCTGCTCCTCGTCGAGATCGTTCAGGGGTCGATGGCGATGAACTCCCGGAGCACGCGCGCGAAGCGGTCCGGGTCCTCCAGGTGCGGGAAGTGACCCGCGCCCTCGAACACCTCGACGCGGCAGTCGGGAAGTGCGCGCTCCACGCTGAGCGCGTGCGAGGCCGGGATCATCCGGTCCTTCGAGCCCCACACGATCAGGGTGGGGACGGGGAGCGCGCCTTCCAGGTGGTCGTGGGCGCTGATGCTCTGTCCGCCGATGTCGATGACCGCACGGGTGGTGGCGAGGAAGGCGCGGCGACTCTCGACGTCCCCGAGGGAGCTGAATCCGCGCCAGATCGCGCCGATGTCCGCGCCGGGTCGCCAGCCGACCTTCGACGCGCCACGACCCAGTGCCTCGACCCGCGAGAGGACGGGTGCGGAGGCGAGGACGCTGAGCACCTGCGCGGCGCCGGGCAGGGTTGCGGAGCGCAGCACGATGTTCACCTCACGTCCCAGACCGCCGCTGGACACCAGGACGAGGCGGTCGACCCGCTCGGGGAAGAGGTAGAAGAACTGCATCGCGATGCCACCGCCGAGGGAGTGCCCCACGAGCGTGACGCGCTCGATCCCGAGGTGGTCGAGGAGGTCGCGCAGGGTCGCGGCATGCGAGCTGAGGGAGTAGTCCCCCAACGGCTTCGCCGACTCACCGTGGCCGAAGAGGTCGGGCGCGAGCACCCGGTGGTCGTCATCCATCGTGTCGAGCAGGTGGGACCACTGCCGTTGTGACCCGAGGATGCCGTGGATGAAGAGCACCACCGGTCCGGAGCCGCTGTCGACGTAGGAGAGCTCCTGGCTGTGGATCACGACCTTGTGTGGAGCCATGCGCGCCATGATGGGCATCCTCGGAGAGGTCGTCGGACCGGGCACGTCCACGTTATCCCCCGGCTCGCGCCGTGGGCTTCATGTGAATCGGGAAGTCACGAAGGCTGACTACCCGGCCCCGCGCCGACCAACCCCGCGGGTGGCTGTGACCCGTGACTCAACCTCAGTCGGCCGTCTGGAGAGCCTTGACCTCGTCGCGTGCGGTGAGGACGGCGGCGTGCTGCCGGCTCACCACGTCTCGGAAGCCGGGGCTGAGGTCCTGCTGGAGCGCCTTCTCGTACTCCGACACCGCGTGGTCCTCACCAGTGGTCGCGGCTGCGAGAACACCACCGGCATCGTCACCGCTGAGGGCGTCCTTGAGCGACAGCCACCCACGGTGCAGGGCCGCGGTGACTGTCCCGCTCTCGTCGACGTCGTCGCCGTAGTCGTCACCGAGTGCGACGATCTCGGCGCGGAAACCTGCGCGCTGCTCGGAGAGGCGCTGCAGCGTCGTCGCCCACGCGGGACGGTCGCTGTCCCGCAGCTTGTCGGCGGCGCTGGCGAAGCCTCGCTCGCCGTCCCTCAGCGTCTCGACCAGTTCCTTGGCGACCTGCTTGTCGTCCGACACGGTGGCTCCTTCGGTCAGGGTGATGGGCTTCGGGGGTACCCGCCAGAGCCTTCGGCTAATCCTCTCCCGCACGAGAATCTCGGTGCTGACCAACCGCCGGCTCCTTCGTCGGACCGGCCCAGCAAGCGATCGACGAAGCCCTGGCTGGTTTGACGACCCCAGAAGCCTCCGCCATCGAAGCCAAGAAGTGCGTTTGGTCGTGCCACGCGGCGAAGGCGAGCATGCGCGACGATCGTGACCATGGGTGTTCGCAGAGTGGTTCCTGACCTTTCCAGCCGATCGCTCGAGGCCGCCACGGAGTTCTACAGCGATGTGCTCGGGCTTCGAGTCGTGATGGACCATGGCTGGATCGTCACTCTGGCCGATCCGGGAGGGTCGGGCGCGCAGCTCAGCCTCATGACGCATGACGAGACGGCGCCGGTCATCCCCGATGCCTCGGTCCACGTCGACGACGTGGACGCATGTCACGCGGCGGCTGTCGAGAGTGGCGCGGAGATCGTTCATCCGCTGACTGACGAGCCGTGGGGAGTCCGGCGCTTCTTCGTCCGCGATCCGGATGGGCACGTGATCAACGTCTTGAGCCATCCTTGACTCGGCTGGCTATGGCAACCGTGTCAGTCGCGGTGAATCGACGCCACCGCCAAGGGCGATTGCTAGTCTTCTGGAGTCCGTGCAACGAGGAGGTGGTGTCCGTGAACGTCTTGACATCGGTGCTCCCCTTCGGGACCACGGTCGTGCGATAAGTCGTCCGGGAGCGCCGTCTGCGCGCACTCCCGAAAGGCTGCACCATGCACTTCACCTCTGAAAGGCGTCTCGACGACGGCGTCGTCGAACGCGAGTTCACCCTCGGTGAGATCCCCGGCATCCTGTGGACGCCCCCCTCAGCACCGGCTCCGCTGATCCTGGCCGGCCACCCCGGCGGGTTGCGCCAGATGTACCCGCGGCTGGTGGGGCGTGCCCTGCACTCGGCTGGACACGGGTTCGCCTCCGTTGCCATCGAGCTCCCCGGGAGCGGTGCCCGGCCACGTTCGGCGACTGCAGAGACGGCGCGAGCCGAGCTGCGCGAGGCGATGCAGGCCGGCGAGCCCGTCCCCGACGGAATCATCGACGCCCTCGTCCTCCCGCTCGTCGACGAGGCGGTCCCGGAATGGCAGGCCACCCTGGACGCAGTCCTCTCGCTGCCCGAGATCTGCGGCCCGGTCGGGCTTTCAGGAGGGGTGATCTCCATCGGCATCCGGCTCGCGTTGGTCGAGCCACGCATCGCGGCCGCCGTCCTGTTCGCCGGAAGCTTCCTGCCGCGCGCGATGTTCGAGGAGGCCCGCCAGGTCACCATCCCGCTGCACGTCCTCCTCCAGTGGGACGACGAAGGCAACGACCGGCAGATGGCACTGGACCTGTTCGACGCGTTCGGCTCCAAGGACAAGTCGCTGCACGCCAACCTCGGCGGGCACACCGGCGTACCAGCGTCCGAGGCAGACGCCTCGGCCCAGTTCTTCGTTCGGCACCTGAGCTAGCCGGGGCCGGCAACCAGGCATCCCGGACCAGCAGCCGGCTGTGCGCTCTGGTGCAAGGCCCCTCTGAGCCGCTCAGAACTCCGCCATCTTGTCCCAACCCTCCCGATCCGGGACGTCGAGGTAGATGATCTCTGGCACCTCGGCAACGAGCGGCTTGGTCTGGTTGTCGACGAGATACTCCTGGAAGTGGTCCGAGTTGACGTGAGCCTCGCCAGCCGCCGCGTCATCAAACGCCTCCAGGGTGAGGATCGTGTCGGGGTCGTCGACGCTGCGGAAGTGCTCGTACCACTTGTTCCCCGGCTCCAGGCGCGTCGCCTCGAGGAAGGACCGGTTCGCCGCGAGGTAGGCACCGGCACTGCCCGGCTTCACCTTCGTCCGGACGGTGATGAGAATCAATGTCGTCTCCTGTTCCCTTGTTGTTGAGCCGTACCGTGTGCGTCGGGCTCGGCGCAGCGCGGGTCGATCGGGACGACGCTGACCACGTCGTGCAGCGGGTCAGGGGGGTCACTCCCGGTTGGTCATCGAGTCCACGTCGAGGGCGGCGTCGAGCTGCTCCTCGGTGACTTCGCCGCGCTCGACGAAGCCCATCGTGATCACGGTCTCCCGGATCGTGGCGCCGTCGGCGAGGGCCCGCTTGGCGACCTTGGCGGCCTGCTCGTAGCCGATCGCGGAGTTCAGGGGCGTGACGATCGAGGGGGAGGACTCGGCGTAGGCGCGCATCTGCTCCTCGTGGGGCTTGATGCCGTCGACGCAGCGCGAGGCGAGGAGGCGGGAGGCGTTGGCCAGCAGGCGGATCGACTCCAGGACGTTGCGGGCGATCACCGGCATCATCACGTTGAGCTCGAAGACGCCGCTGGCGCCGGCGGTGGTGACGGTAACGTCGTTGCCGATCACCTGGGCACACACCATCAGGGTCGCCTCGGGGAGGACCGGGTTCACCTTGCCGGGCATGATGCTCGACCCGGGCTGCAGGTCGGGCAGGGCGATCTCGCCGAGGCCGGCGGTCGGGCCGCTGCCCATCCAGCGCAGGTCGTTGCAGATCTTCGTGATCCCGACCGCGATCGTGCGGAGCTGACCGCTGAGCTCGACGAGGGCGTCGCGGCCGCCCTGGGCCTCGAAGTGGTTGCGGGCCTCGGTGAAGGCGAGGCCGGTGTCGTCGGACAGCTCCTGGATGGCGCGCGCGGCGAAGCCGTCCGGGGTGTTGATCCCGGTGCCCACCGCCGTACCGCCGAGGGCGAGCTGGAGCACGCGGGGGAGTGTTGCCTGGAGCCGCTCGATCCCCAGGCGTACGACGGCCGCGTAGCCGCCGAACTCCTGACCGAGCGTCACCGGGGTGGCGTCCATCAGGTGTGTGCGGCCGGACTTCACCAGCGACGCGAACTCGGACGCCTTCGCCTCCAGCGACGTCGCCAGCATCTCGAGACCGGGCACCAGGTCGCTCGTCGTCGCGACCGCCGCGGCGACGTGGATCGCGGTCGGGAACGTGTCGTTGCTGGACTGGCTCGCGTTCACCTGGTCGTTCGGGTGGATGTCGACGCCGGCCTGCGCGGAGAGGGTGGCGAGCACCTCGTTCATGTTCATGTTGGACGACGTGCCGGAGCCGGTCTGGAACGTGTCGATCGGGAACGCGTCGACATGCTCACCAGCGACGATGGCCGACGCCGCGTCACGGATCGCCTGTGCCTGCTCGGAGGTGAGGACATCGAGCTCCTCGTTGGCGGTCGCTGCGGCTCCCTTGACCCGCGCCATCGCGCTGATCAGGGCCGGCTCGATCGGCGTCCCCGAGATCGGGAAGTTCTCGACCGCCCGCTGCGTCTGCGCACGCCACAGCGCGTCCTTCGGGACCTGGACCTCGCCCATCGAGTCATGCTCGACGCGGTACTCCTCGCTCATGCCTCCACGTTAGTGGCGATGTAGAGCCAGTAGGACTCGGCCCGACCCTGGAGGTCGACGTCGTACTCCAGCGCCGTCGCTCCACCGAAGACCTCGCGGAGTGCCGCCTCGAGCTCCGGCGCCTCCTCGGAGGACCAGATGGCGAGCACGCCGTCCGTCGCCAGCGCGCGCCGTACGCCGGTCAGGAACGGTGGCCGGTAGACCTGCGCGTTGGTGTCGTGCACCAGGTAGCCCGGGCCGTTGTCCACGTCGAGCAGCACCAGGTCGTAGCGGTCCGGGGTCAGCTCGTCGACGGCGTACGCGATGTCGAGGTTCGCGATCGTGAGCCGCGCGTCGGCGAGGAACTCCGGCCCGTGCGGCACTGTCCCGTCACGCATCCACTCGATCAGGGCGCTCTCGATCTCGACGACCACGCACTTCTCGACGCGCACGTCCTCGAGCACGGCACGCATCGTGTAGCCGAGCCCGAGACCGCCGATCAGCACGTTGCGCGGGTCGGCGACCTGCGCGAGCGCCACCTCGGCCAGCGCGTGCTCGGTGCTGGTCTCGCGGGTGTCCATCACGAAGACGCCGTTGACCCGCAGCTCGAGCACGTCACCCGCGTTCGCATCGGTACGGCGCCGCAGCACCACCTCGCCGCGCGCATCGTCGGCCCGAGCCACCTCGACGTACTCCACGGGAACATCCTCGCGAACGCCCGTGGGAGTGGCGTCAGCGCCCCTTCCAGACCGGGGCGCGCTTCTCCGCGAACGCCTTGAACCCTTCGAGCCCGTCCTCCGAGCCGTAGAGCGCGTCGACGGTCGGCAGGGTGCGGCTGGTGACCAGGTCGAGCACCTCCTGGAACGGCTTGCCCTCCGCCACCCGCGCGACCTCCTTGATCGCGGCGAACACCAGCGGCGGACCCGACGCCAGCAGCCGTGCGACCTCCCATACCCGCGCCATCAGCGCGCCGTCATCGGCGAGCACCTCGTTGACGATGCCCCAGCGGCGCGCCTCGGCGGCCTCCATCCAGCGTCCGGTCAGGAGCAGCTCCATCGCCACGTGGTAGGGCATCCGCTTCGGGAGCTTGATCGTGGCCGCATCTGCCAAGGTCCCTGCGTTGATCTCCGGCAGCCCGAACTGGGTCGACGCCGAGGCGTAGATCAGGTCGCAGGACAACGCGATCTCGAAGCCGCCGCCCATCGCCAGCCCGTGCACGGCCGCGATCACCGGCTTGTCCAGCCCGGGCAGCTCCTGGAGCCCGCCGAATCCGCCGACGCCGTAGTCGCCGTCGACCGCGTCGCCGGCGGCCGCGGCCTTCAGGTCCCAGCCGGCACAGAAGAACTTGTCGCCCGCGGTGCGCAGGACAGCGACCCGCAGTGAGTCGTCGTCGCGGAAGCCGGCGAACACCTCGCCCATCACCCGGCTGGTGGCCAGGTCGATCGCGTTGGCCTTGGGCCGGTCGAGGGTGACCTCCAGGATCGGGCCCTCCCGCCGGGTGCGAACAGCGTCGTCCACGGTGTCAGTCATGGGGGACTCCCTCACGCTCCGAGCGGGCGCAGCAGCGCCCGCGAGATGATGTGCCGCTGGATCTCCGACGTGCCGTCCCAGATCCGCTCGATCCGCGCATCGCGCCAGATCCGCTCCAGCGGCAGCTCGTCCATCAACCCCATGCCGCCGTGGACCTGGATCGCCTCGTCGGCCACCATCGCCAGCATCTCGGTCGCCTTGAGCTTCGCCATCGCGATGTCGGAGTCGGTGGCCGTGCCCTCGTCGTACTTCCAGGCTGCCTCCAGCGTCATCAGCTCGGCGGCCTTCAGCTCGACCGCCATGTCGGCGAGCTTGAAGGAGATGCCCTGGAAGCGGCCGATCTTCTGCCCGAACTGCTCGCGCTCCGCCGCATGCCGTACGGCGAGGTCGAGGGCCCGCTCGGCGCGACCGAGACAGGTGGCGGCCACCTGCAGTCGGGTGCTGCCGAGCCAGGTGCCGGCCAGGTCGAAGCCGGTGCCCACCTCACCCAGCAGCGCGTCGCCGGGCACCCAGCAGTCGAAGTCGATGATCGAGTTGGTGTAGCCACGGTGCGAGACGTTGCGGTAGCCGTCGTGCACCGCGACGCCCGGGGTGTCGACATCGACCAGGAAGGTGCTGATCGACTTGCCGTCCGCGACCTCGTCGGTGCGCGCGTACATGATCACGAAGTCGGACTCGTCCGCGTGGCTGATGAAGTGCTTGGTGCCCTTGACCCGCCAGCCGTCGCCCTCGCGGGTCGCCTTGGTGCGCATCCCGCGCAGGTCGGAGCCCGCTCCCGGCTCGGTCATCGCCATGCAGTCCCGGCGCTCCCCGCGCACACTCGGGTAGAGGTACCTCTCCTTCTGCGCCTCGGTGCCGGCGAGCAGGATGTTCGACGGCCTGCCCACGGCGGAGTGCAGCGCGTAGCCGGCCCGGCCGAGCTCCTTCTCGTAGAGCACCCAGGTCACCGTGTCGAGCCCGGCGCCGCCGACCTCCTCGGGCATGTTGGCGGCGTAGAGGCCGGCCTGGATCGCCTTCTGCGCGATCGCGTCGCGGAGCTCGGGGCGGAGCACGCCGGTCCGTTCGACCTCCTCCTCGTGCGGGTAGAGCTCGCGCTCGACGAACGCGCGCGTCACCTGCACGATGCTGCGCTGCTCGTCGGTCAGTCCGAAGTCCATCTGGGTCCCTCCTGGTGCAATGCTGCCGCCGACGCGGCCCGCCCGGTGCGGACCGCGCCCTCCATGTAACCCGCCACCCACTGGTCGGAGCCACAGACGTAGAAGGGTGGTTCGTGGGTGCCGTGCAGCGGGCCGACGGCCTCGACGTCACCGGGCCGCCAGCTCGTGACGTAGCCCTGGGTCCACGGGTCGGTGCCCCACATGCGGGTCCAGGTCTCGAGCGGGCTCGCGGCCCGCGGTCCGTAGAGCGCTGCGATGTCCGCCAGTGCCTCACGGGTGCGGGTCGCCGGGTCGCTCGCCGCGAACGCCGCGTAGCGCTCGGGCGGCACCAGCGCCGAGAGCACGCCGTCCTGCTGCGGCCAGGTGGAGCCGATCACGGACTCACACTCGGAGAGCGCGTTCTGCCCCGCCGCCCGCCAGAACGGCTCGTCGTACGCCGCCACGAACTTGGCCGCCCACGCGTGCCGCTGCCGGCGCAGCGACTCCAGCCGGGCCTCGCTGACGCCGGTGATCACCAGGTCCCGGGCCGGTCCTGCAGGCACGGCGAGCACGACGGCGTGCGCGGTGAGCTCCTCGCCGGCGACGGTGCGGACATGCACCCCCGGCCTGGCGACGGTGATCCCGGCGACCGGTGTCGAAAGGCGTACGTCGGACAGGCCGGCGGCCATCCTGAGCGCGACCGTGGCCGAGCCCTCGGCGACCCGCTGGTTCTCCCAGACCGCGTAGTCGTAGGAGCCGTCGCCACCGCCGACCGCGATCTTGCGGGCGTAGGCGAACAGGCTCTGCCGCTCCACCGACCCGTCCGCCAGTCCGAGCGCGGCCAGCTCCTTCAGGCGTACGACGCCCGGCGTCGCGCCCACCTCGCGCAGCCAGTCGCCGACACTGAGCCGGTCGAGCCGACGGAGCTCGGGGTGCGCGAACACGTCGTCGGTGTCGATGCCTCGCACCACCTGGGCCAGCGCCTGCTCGACCTTCTCGTACGACGCGCGGTCTGCTGCCGTGCACCACGACGGCCAGTCGCCGACGTCGACCGAGCCCGGCACCTGGCGGGTGATCTCACCCGGCTCCGCGACGTACGAGGGCACCAGCGTGAGCCCGAGCTCGGCGACCAGCGCGAGGTACGCGGTGTGGCCGGTGCCGACCACCTCACCGCCGAGCTGGACAACGCGTCCGTCGGGAACGGTCACCTGCTCCACCCTGCCGCCGACCCGGTCGCGCGCCTCGAGCACGGTCACGGAGGCGCCCCCGGCCTCGAGGTCGCGCGCCGCGGCCAGTCCGGCCAGGCCTGCGCCGACCACGAGGACGTCGGTCATCTCAGCACCACGGCGTGCTCGGGATGCCAGCCGATCTGCACCCGGTCGCCCGGGTTCCAGCGGTTGTCGGCGCGCATGCGGGGGAGGTTCTGCTCCAGCACGGTCAGCGTGGTCCCGGCGCCGACCGAGACCAGGTACTGCGTGGTCGCGCCGTGGTAGCTGGTGGACACGATCGTGCCGGGCACCTGCACCATCGTCGGCGCGAAGTCGCTCATCCAGATCTTCTCGGGCCTGATCGCCACGCTCAGCCGGTCGCCGTTCGCCGACCCGGTGTGGCCTGGCACCGGTACCGCGAGCTCGGGCGCCACGCGGACGGTGCCGTCGGCGTACGTGCCCTCCATCAGGTTGCTGGTGCCGATGAAGCTCGCGGCGAACACCGAGGTCGGGTTCTCGTAGACGTCCTCGGGCGTGCCGCACTGCTCGATCACGCCGTCGTGCATGATCGCGACCCGGTCGCTCATGCTCAGTGCCTCGTCCTGGTCGTGCGTGACGAACAGGAACGTGATGCCGACCTCGCGCTGGATCGTCTTCAGCTCGACCTGCATCGCCCGGCGGAGCTTGAGGTCGAGCGCCGCGAGCGGCTCGTCGAGCAGCAGCACCTTCGGCCGGTTGATCAGCGCGCGGGCGAGTGCGACGCGCTGCCGCTGCCCGCCGGAGAGCTGGGCCGGCCGGTCCTTGGCGCGCGGACCGAGCTCGACCAGCTCGAGCATCTCGTTCACCCGCTGGTCGATGCCGGAGCGGTCGACGCCCTTGCGGCGCAGGCCGAAACCGACGTTGCCGCGGACGTCGAGGTGCTCGAACAGGGCGTAGCTCTGGAAGACGGTGTTGACGTCGCGCTTGTGCGGCGGGGTGCTGGTGACGTCCTCGCCGCCGACCAGCACGGTGCCGGAGGTGGGGTCGTTGAAGCCGGCGATCATCCGGAGCGTGGTGGTCTTGCCGCAGCCGGAGGGACCCAGCAGCGAGAAGAACTCTCCGGCCGCGACGTCGAGGTCGATCCGGTCGACGACGCGGGTGCCCGAGAACTCCTTGGTCAGGCCGCGCAGCGCAACAGCAGGCTCGGCCTTCGAGGTGGTCAACGGCGTTCGCCTCCGGTGATCAGGTCCAGGCTGGACGTCTTGCGGTTGAACAGGCGCGGCAGCAGCAGCGCCGCCACGATCAGCAGGCCCGAGACCAGCAGCATCAGTGTGCCGACGGCGTTGATCGACGGCGAGATGCCGAACCGGATCGAGGAGTAGATCCGCACCGGCAGCGGCTGCGGGTCGACGCCGGTGGTGAAGAACGCGAGCACGAAGTCGTCGAAGACCAGCGCGAACACCAGCAGCCCGGAGCCGAGCAGAGCCGGGAACAGCGCGGGGAGGGTGACCAGCCGCAAGGCCTGCCACGGCGTGCAGCCGAGGTCGCGGGCGGCCTCCTCCACCTCGGGGGAGATGCCGCCCAGCCGGCCGCGGACGATCACGGTGACGTAGGCGATCGAGAAGGTGATCTCGGCCAGCGTCACCGTGAGCAGCGACAGCTTGAGCCCGAGCCCGGTGAACAGGAGGAGGGCGGCCACGCCGGTCACGATCTCGGGCGTCACCAGCGGCATCAGCGTGACCGCGCCGACCACCCGCGCCGGCCGAGAGGTGATCCGCTCCAGGCCGAGCGCCAGCATCGTGCCCAGCACCAGCGAACCGATCGCGGCGATCGTCGCGATCCGCAGGCTCGCCCCGAGCGACTCGATGAGGGCGCTGTTGCCGAAGAAGTCGGAGTACCACCGGGTGCTGAAGCCGGAGAACACCGACAGCGACTTCTTCGAGTTGAAGCTGAACAGCGCCACCGCAACGATCGGCAGGTAGAGCCAGGCGAAGAACACCACCGTGACCGCGACCGCGAGGAACGGCTTGCGCTCGAGCTTGACCCGGGAGGTCATGGGGTCTCCCGGGTGCGGGTGGCGGTGGCGCGCAGGTAGACGATCATCAGCACCGTCAGCGCGGCCATCATCGCGACCGTCATCGCGGACCCGAGCGGCCAGTTCTGGCCCTCGGCGAACTGCTGCTGGATCAGGTTGCCGATCATGAAGGTGCGCGAGCCGCCGAGCAGCTGGGCGCTGACGAAGTCGCCGAGGGCAGGCAGGAACACCAACAGCATCCCGCCGTACAGCCCGGCGCGCGTGGCGGGCAGCGTGACGGTGACGAAGGTGCGCAGCGGCCCGTGGTACAGGTCCTTGCCGGCCTCGATCAGGGAGAGGTCCATCCGTTCCAGCGAGGCGTAGACGGGCAGGATCATGAACACCACGAAGCCGTAGACGAGGCCACCGATCACTGCCCACGGCGTGTTCAGGAAGGAGATGCCGTCACCGAGGCCGGTCTTCCGGATGCCGCTGTTGACCAGGCCGTCGTCGGAGAGCAGCGCCTTCCAGGCGTACATCCGGATCAGGTAGCTGGCGAAGAACGGCACCACGATCGCCGCGATCAGGGCGTTCTTGTAGCGGCCGCCGTGCAGCGCGATCGCGTAGGCGACCGGGTAGGCGATCAGCACCGACAGCCCGACCGTCGCAAGTGCGTAGCCGAGCGAGCGCAGGAACAGCTCGAGGTAGACCGGGTCCCACAGCGCGGAGAAGTTCCTGGTCGAGCTGCCGAACACCGGCTGCCCGTCGTCCTGGGTGTGCCCGAAGGACAGCAGCACCACGACCACCATGCTGGAGACGAAGAACGCCACCATCCACGCAGTGGGTACGGCGAGCAGCAGGCCCCACAGCCGGGTGCGCTGCGAGGACTGCAGCGGCCGGGTCCGCCCCCGCGACCTGTCGACCGTGCCCGCCGACACCTCAGCTGGCCTTGACCTCGGTCCAGACCGCGGCGCGCGCCTGGACCTGCTCGGCGGGCAGCAGCCGGAAGACGTCGGGGTTCTCGAGGTCCTTCACGTCGACGTCGCACTGCGGGACGTCCTTGGCCAGGTCGTTGAAGGTGCCGACCGCGTCCTTCACCGGGAACGGGTAGTAGAGGTACTGGATGTTCTTGACCGCGTTCTCGGGCCGCAGCAGGTAGTCGATGAAGAGCATCGCGGTGCCGGGGTGCTTGGCGTTGGCCGGGATCGCGTAGGCGTCGGAGTTGATCGGTGTCCCTTCCTTGGGCGCCTCGAAGTCGAAGTCGGACTTCTTCTTCGCCAGTGCCTCGCGCAGGTAGAGGAAGTCGCCGCTCCACATGTGGTGGATCCAGGCGTCGCCGCCGTCCATGTTGTTGACGTCGTCGGAGGAGTACGCGCGAAGGTGCTTCTTCTGGGTGATCAGCAGCTTCTTGATCTCCGCGAGCTCGGAGGCCTTGGCGGTGTTCACGTCGTACCCGAGGAGGAGCGCGGCCATCGCCAGCGCCTCGTCCTGGTCGTCGAGCGTGAAGATGTGGCCGTCGCCCTGCGGGTTCCACAGGTCCTTCCAGCTGCCGGTCATCTTGTCGATCTTGTCGGTGCGCCAGCCGATGCCGGTCTTGTAGACCGTGAACGGCACGGACGCCCCCGACTTGTCGTCGTACCACGGGTCGTTGAAGTACGAGCCCGAGTAGTACACCTGGTCGGCGTTGGTGAGCTGGTCGTGGTCGATCGCGCGGAGCTTGCCCTCGCGGCGCATCTTCGCGACCCACTTGGCGATCGGGAACGTGATGTCGTACTGGTTGCCGGCGTTGATCTTGGCGTACATGCCTTCCATCGAGTCGAAGTTGGACTCGATGATCTTGACGCCGTACTCCTTCTGGAAGCCCTTGAGCACCCCCGGGTCGAGGTAGTCGGCCCAGTTGAAGTAGACGAGGTCGCCGTCGACCTTGGCCTTGGCGGACGCCGGAAGGGGAGCGGCGGCGGCCTTCTTCTTGCTCGGCACGTAGCCGCAGCCGGCGAAGCCGGAGACGGCACCGGCGGCCAGGCCGCCCTTGAGCAGGGTGCGACGTGTGGTGCTCGGGGCGACACTTCCGTTCATGCGCGTGCTCCTGTCAACGTGTCGGCCGGGGCCGGCAGGGGTCCGTCGTGACCGACGAGCGCGCCCACCGTGGCGGCGAGGGTGCGCCGGGCGTCGGCGAGCGTGAGGTTCGGGTCGCTGGCCAGCACCCGCGCGCCGAGCCCGTCGCAGAGGGCGACCGCGGTCTCGGCGACCATGCGTGGCTCGAGGTCGGTGGTGAAGTGGCCGGACTCCACGCCGTCGTCGATGATCGCGGCCACCGAGGAGTAGAGATCCTCGTAGAGGTCGGCGCCGACCTTGGCGAGGGCGGGCTGGCGCAGGCAGAGCAGGTCGAGCTCCTGCCAGAGCAGCCATTCGTGGGCGAGCTGCTCGTCGCTGGGCAGGCAGCGGTCCAGGAACGCCGAGAGCCGCTGCGGCGCCGCCTTGCCGACCCGTTGGAGGACCTGCTGGTTGAGGCTGCTGGAGAGGTGGTGGGAGTAGCTGAGCACCTCGGCGAAGAGCTGCTCCTTGGTGTCGAAGTGGTAGTGCAGCAGGCCCGCCGAGACGCCCGCCTCGCGGGCGATGCCGGCCATCCGGACCTGCGCCAGGCCGTCGCGGACGATGCACTCCGCGGCCGCGGCGAGGATCCGGGTGCGGGCCTCTGCAGCTGCCTGGTCGCGTTGGTTGACGGGTCTCCGGGCGGTGCCGGCCATCGGGCGTCCCTTCGCGGTGACGATCAGCGAACGTTATTGACTGTTCAGTCAGTCAGTGATGCTATGCTCGCCGCGATGAGGCGTCAAGCGTCACAGTGGGGGTCGCAGCAGGCGATGGGACCCCGGGTCGGGACCGCCCTCCGGCAGCCGCTGGAGGCGCTCTTCGACCCGTCCTCGGTCGCGGTCGTGGGGGCCAGCGACGACCCGACGAAGTGGGGGCACATCCTCGCCCGCCGGGCGCTCGAGTCCAGCGGGGAACGGCCGGTCGTGCTGGTCAACCGGAGCGGTCACGAGGTCCTCGGGCGCCCGACGTACCTCTCGCTGGCCACCGCCCACGCGGCGGGCGCCGACGTCGACCTGGCGGTGCTCTGCGTGCCAGCGGCGGGGCTCGTCGACGCCGTCCGCGACGCCGTCGACGCGGGTGCCCGGTCGCTGGTGGTGATCACCGCCGGCCTGTCCGAGCACGATGCGGCCGGCGCGCAGGTGGAGCAGGCGGCCCTGCAGATCGCCCGGGCCGCGGGCGTGGTGCTGGTCGGCCCGAACTGCTTGGGCGTCGTCGACACCGGCACCAGCCTCCAGCTCAGCCACGCGGTGCTGCCTCCGGGGGACGTGACCGTGCTCAGCCAGAGCGGCAACGTCGTCCTCGACCTGGCGGCGCTGCTCGAGGACCGGGGTCTCGGCATCGCCCGGTTCGTCTCCGTCGGCAACCAGGCAGACGTCAGCGTCGTCGACCTGATGGAGTCGTGCGTCGCACACGAGGGCACGCGCGCGGTCGCGGTGTACGCCGAGGACGTGGTCGACGGCCGCGCGTTCGTCGTCGCCGCGCGGGCGCTGGTCGACGCCGGGAAGCCGGTCGTGCTGCTGGCACCCGGCCGCTCCGAGGCCGCCGTCCGCGGAGCCAGGTCGCACACCGGTGCCCTGACCTCCGCGTCCCAGGTCGTCGACGCCGCCTGCGCGGCGGCCGGCATCCACCGGGTCGACAACCCGACCCAGATGGCAGATCTTCTCGCCGCCCTGCTGGCCGACCGCCGGATGCGGAGCGGGCGCGTGGCCGTGGTCACCGATGGCGGTGGCCACGGGGCGATCGCCGCCGACACGCTGGCTGCGGTGGGCCTGGAGACCCAGGTGCTCGACGAGGGCGTCCAGACCGACCTGCGAGATCTGCTGGGGGAGGGGGCCACGGTCACCAACCCGGTCGACCTCGCCGGAGCGGGCGACCGCGACCCGCTCGCCTACGCGCGCGGGGTGACGACCCTGCTTGCGGCCGACGCCGTCGACGCAGTGCTGCTGACCGGCTACTTCGGGGGCTACTCCACCGGCGCCACCAACCTGACCGAGCCGGAGACGGAGGCGGCCCGCGCCATCGGGGCAGCTGCGGTCGAGTGGCACAAGCCGGTCGTCGTGCAGACGATCTTCCCGGACAGCCCGAGCGCCCGGATCCTGTCCGACGCCGCGATCCCGGTGCACCGCGACACCGACCGCGCCTGCGCCGTACTGGCCGCCCTCGTGACGCGCGAGGCGCCCGAGCCCGAGCCTCTTCCTTGGCCCGCCACACCCCTCTCCGACACGTCGTACGGCGCCGCGCGGGCGGTGCTCGCCGCGGCCGGGGTCGGGTTCCTGCCCTCCCGCACCGTGCACTCGCTGGACGACCTGCACGCGGCCCTCTCCGACCCGGACCTGACCTACCCGCTGGTGCTCAAGGCCGTCGGCACGCTGCACAAGTCCGACGCCGGGGGAGTGGTGCTCGGACTGGCCGACGCAGGCGCGACCGAGGCCGCCTACCGCGACCTGGTGGCCCGGCTCGCCCCGCCCGCCGTCTCGGTCGAGGTGATGGCCGACCTCGACGCCGGCGTCGAGCTGATCGTGGGCTGCCTGCGCGACCCGCGCTTCGGCCCGGTGCTGATGGTCGGACTGGGCGGCGTCTTCGCCGAGGTGCTCGGCGACACGGCCGTCGCCCTGGCGCCGGTCAGCCCGGACGGTGCCCGGACGCTCCTGCTGTCGCTGCGGGGCGCGCCGCTCCTGCACGGCGTGCGCGGTCGTCCGCCTGTCGACCTCGACGCCCTCGCCGACCTGGTCGCCCGGGTCTCGCAGGTCGCTGCCGCGCATCCCGAGCTCGCCGAGCTGGAGGTCAACCCGGTGCTCGCTTCCGCGACGGGGGCTCTCGCACTCGACGCGCGCGCCGTCCGAGCTGAACCTCAGGCGCCGTCCACGTCGCGCAGGTAGCGCTCGTCGAACGCGTGCACCCAGGCGTCCTTTGCCGGGAACACCCCGTGGTCGAACGCGCGCGACACGACACCGCGCTGCACCCGCTCGCAGGCGGCGTTGTCCTGCCGGGTGACCAGCTCGTTGAACTCGATGACCGGCGTCGGGTCGAACTCCGGGTCGTCGAACGCCTCCGGGCTGAACAGGTACTCGGTCACCAGCCGGCAGCTCCTCGGTCCGGTCGGGAACACCGCGGTGGCGAGCGCAGTGGAGCCGTCGACGTCGAGGAACATGGTCGGGTAGACGGCCGCGCCGAAGTAGGCCGCCGGCCCGTCCTGGCCCTTGAGCCCCGGCAGCAGCGGGAGCCGCAGTCGCGGGTCGAGGGCGACACTCGTGCGGCCGTCGGCGAGCGTCACGCCGCCGTCCTCGCGCCCGCTCTCGTGCACGCTGCCCTTGCGGTAGGCCGGCATCACGGCCATCAGCTCCGGGTGCACCGTCGGGCAGTGAAGGCACTCGTTGTAGTTCTCGAGCACGATCTTCCAGTTGGCCTGCACGTCGATCGTCGAGACGTGCCCGATCCGCAGCTCGGCGAGCCCGACCCGGGCCAGCCCGAGCACCTCGTCCTGCTGGTCGGCCAGCGCGTCGAGCAGGGACACCGGCTCCTCCCGCGAGAGGTTCACGAACACGAACCCCTCCCAGACGTCGACGTGCACGGGCCACAGCGACGTGCTCTCGCGGTCGATCTCGTCGCGCTCGATCATCGGTGTGGTGACGAGCGTGCCGTCCAGGGCGTAGCCCCACGCGTGGTACGGACACCGCAGGTGGGTGCGCACCTCACCCTGCTCGTCGTCACAGAGCTGGGAGCCGCGATGCCGGCACACGTTGTAGAAGCCGCGGATCACCTCGTCCTTGCCGCGCACCAGCAGGATGCTCTCGCCGGCGATCTCGAACCGCTGCCACGACCCCGGCCGGGGCAGCCGCTCGGCACGCGCGACGTAGACCCAGTTGCGGAAGAAGACGCGCTCGCGGTCGACGTCGTACGTCTCGTCCGAGTGGTACGACGCCCCCGGGAGCGTGCTGACGGTCGGCTTGGTGGGGGCCATTCGCTAACTGTACAGTCAGTCAGTTGGCAGAAGCCACAAGTGGCGGTGGCTCGCAAGCACGAGCCCGGGGATACTTGCGAGGTGAGGCTGCTCCCCCTCGACGAGCACGCCTCGAGCGACCGGGAGGAAAGATGCCCCGCAGCCAACGGATCTGCCGGCTGACAGCCACCGCGACGATGCTGGCCGCAGGGCTGACCGCCTGCGGCGATGACCGCGGGAACGAGGGCCCGGGAGCTGCCGCCTCGGACGACGCAACCCACCTCGGCGAGACGCTTGTGATCAAGACCCGGGTCACGGGGTTCAAGGGCAAGGTGCTCCAAGGGTCGATGATCGGTGACTCGCGGTTCTGCCCCGGTGGGGCCGTGCGACACGACTTCGGCAGTCCGGAGATCGGATTTCCCGCCGTCAATGTCTTCCTGTGCGCAGATGGTCATCTGAGTATTGGCTTCGGGCCAGGTCCGAGCCAGATGAACAGGGCTTTGCAGACCAGCGACTGGAAGATCCTCGACGGAACCGGCCGCTACGCCGGGATGAGCGGGAAGGGCGGGATGCAGGTGCAGTGGGAGCGGGTCGGTGGGCCCACAGGTGAAGAGACCTTCAAGGGCAGGGTCGTCGCTCCTTAGCTGCGGCTGAAGATGACGCGACCGTCGGCGATGTCGGTCCTGCCGCAGCGGCCCCATGGCCGTCGTGGTGGGCGTGGCTAGGGTGTTCGTGGACCCGGAAGGGCAGCAATCGTGGGCGTGATCTGGTCAGCGGAAGCGAACGCTCCGCAACATCGACTCAAACGCCGCGAAGTCCTGATCGAGGTACGGTGCGCCCGGAACGACCCTGGCCCAGGCGAGCACGGTGCGACCGTCCACGTCGACCACAGCCAGGTGCAGCACCGCGAAGTCCTGCAGGCCGAAGCACTCGGTGGGAGCCAGGTCCGGTTCGGGGCAGCCCAGCGAGCCGTCCAGGCCTTCGCTGGTGGAGGCGTCGACCAGCGTGGCGCGATGGCCGCCGACCTCGATCTCGGTTGGCGTCGTGATGTCAGCGCCGTACTTCTCCAGGCCCATCAGGTAAGCGACGTAGTCCTTCGGCAGCGGGCTCAGCACATTCCGGTGGCGCCCGGGGTCGTAGAGCCCGACGGGGGAGGTGAATCGCACGGCGCGGTCGACGTCGGCCCCCTCGCCGGTCCAGGTGAGGAAGTGCTGCTCATCTGTTGACGGAACCGGTGGGAGCCACGACGGAGGCTCGACGGTGAACGCTGGGCGGAAGGAGTGCGTCCGGTAGGCCGGTGTGTGCTCCGATGCTGTCGGCCCGGACGACGACGAGCTCGGCGACGAAGCGGCAGTCGGCTCATCGGCGTCGCCTGCGCACGCGGCAGAACCGAGCAGAACAAGCGCTGCGCTCAGCGCGAGGGCACTGAACCTTCCCATCGATGACCTCCTGTCAGATCCTGTGACTAGCAACAGTGTCGACGGGAGCGAGATGTTTACCCAGGTCCCGGAGGTTCGGGTAAACGTCTCCGTACTCCCGGATCTGTCTCAGGTGGAGGCAGCCGTGGCAGTGGACGAGACGCTCGGCGGGCGCGGGGCGCACCCGGACCGGGCGGAGCGCGCACTGACGCAGGCGGCCGAGTCCGATTTCACGGCCTTCTTCCGTGCGGAGTACGCGCACACTGCGCGCACCGTCTGCCTCGTCCTTCACGACCAGGCACGGGCCGAGGAGATCACCCAGGACGCCTTCGTCCAGCTGCTGCGCTGCTGGGAAAGCGTGTCGGGCTACGAGCAGCCCGCGGCCTGGGTGCGCCGAGTTGCGATCAGGATGGCGGTCCGTTCCGCAAAGCGGGAAAGGATGCGATCACTCCTGGAGTGGCGATCCCGGGCGGTCGAAGGGCTGGTGGAGGACCTGCCCGTGCCACGCGACGACGTCGCCGCGGCCGTGCGTTCCCTGCCCACAAACCAGCGGGTCGCCATCGTGCTCCACTACTTCGGGGACCGCCCGGTCGCCGATATCGCCGATGCCCTCGGGTGCGCACCAGCGACGGCTCGGGTGCACCTGTACAAGGCGCGAAAGCGCCTGGCCCTGCTCCTGCGCGAGGAGGGGAACGATGTCGTTGGATGACCGGCTGCGTGCCGACCTTGCCGACATGGCCCGGACCATCGACCTGACGGTCGAGCCAGCCCTGGAAACCGTTCTCGAGCGCGTCGCGAGGTCGGATCGCCGTGAGCGCATGACTCCTCGGGTCCTGGCCATCGCCGCCGCGCTCGTGCTGCTCTTCGGCACGGTGGCATGGCTGCTCTCCGGGCGCGAGGAGAAGGTCCAGGTGACGGTCGACCCGTCACCGCCCGCGGGGACCTACCAAGCCCACCTCGCCGGCGACCTCGCGGGTACGTGGCGGATCCGCTTCGGCGCGAGCTCCATGTCGGTGGTCGCTCCGGACAGCCGCCCCCTCGGCACCCGGGTAACCTCAGCACCGTACGACGTCGAAGGAGACGTGCTCACGACGTCGATCCTTTCTGGTGGGTCCTGCTCTGGGCCGGGTTCCTACCGCTGGAGTGGTGGCAACCGGTTGCGGTTCACGGTCGTCGACGACGTCTGTGAGGTGCGCGTGCGGCTGATGACGTCTGTCCAGTGGTCCCCAGTCCTGGGGACCGTGCTGACCGACGGCACTTACCTGTCCCCGAGGATGACGCCCGCCCGCCTCCGCGAAACAGCGGTTGCGGCAGGATTCGCCGATCGTGAGGTCGACGAGCTTCTCGGCACGTTGGCCGAGGCTACGTCGGTGCAGTACACGCTGCAGATCAGCGGCGACAGCTGGACGTTGTTCGAGGCGAGGGACGAGGATGCTCCGGCGATCGGGTGGTCCGGACCGTACAACGTGGTCGACGCGGCCACAGTGGTCGCCGGCGAGCCTCCGTGCGGACCCATCACCTACGACTACCGGTACGACGGCAAGCACGTGCGATTCGTGGTCGTCGAGGACGAGTGCCGTGAGGGAGGTACGACCGTGCCGCGGGGCGAGCTCTTCGCGCAGGTCACCATCTACCAGTCGGCAGCGTTCACCAGGGTGGGCCCCTAGCCTGCGTGAGGTGAAGCGCGCGCGACGGGCGTACACGACCGATGCCATCGGGATCGAGGGTCGGTCGCCCGGTAAGCGTGAACCAGCGCCGACGTCTGTTCTTGGTTGTCACCCAACCGAGGAGGAACCGTGTTCAAACGTCGTACTCACCGAGACGTCCTTGCTGCCGCATACGTCGCGACCTTGCTCCTGTCCGGGTGCGCGTCGGCCCATACGGCCGCCCGCGCCCCGCATGATCCCGTGACCACTGAGAGCCCGTCGGCCACGAGGTCGCCTTCCTCAGTGACCACCCCTTCCGACAAGCTGTCGGGGACGTGGGCCACACCGCCCATCACGATGGCGCGCCTGCGGCACGTAGCCGTGGAGGCCGGCTTCGCACGGAGAGACGTAGACGATCTGCTCGCGGGGTTCGGCGACACGCGGCACGTCGTGTACACGATGAAGCTCCACGAAGGGTTGTGGGTGACGTTCGAGACGCGAGACGAGGAGACTGCACAGGACTCGTGGTCCGGTCCCTATGAGGTGCTCGACGACTCGACGGTCCGCGCGGGCGAGCCGCCCTGCGGCCCGATCACCTACAGCTACCGGCTGGACGGCGAGGAACTGCGTCTGGACATGACCGACGACCAGTGCTTCGAGGGAAAGGACGAAGTCGAGGTCGGTGAGCTCATCGCCCAGACGACCATCTATGAGAGCGCCCCGTTCCGACGGATCGGCTGACGGCGCCCCGGTCAGCCTGCGGTGAACGGTCCGTTGCTGCCGGAGGTCAGGGCGGCATCGAGCGCGACTGGCGATGTCGACCGAGACGTCCATGCTCTCGGGGCAGCAGTTCGCTGCCCCTACGTGCGGCTGAAGATGACGCGTCCGTTGGGGATGGTCTTCATCTCGTACTTGGGTGAGTGGGCGTAGGAGTGGTGTCGGGGGCAGAGGAGCCGGCCGTCGGCGATGTCGGTCTTGCCGCCGCGGCTCCAGGGCACGTTGTGGTGGACGTGACACAGCGCGCCTGGCCAGTCGCAGCCGTCGGCAGTGCAGTGCTTGTCGCGGACTCGGATCGCGATCCGTTGGTATGTGAGGTGGAACCTGCACTTGCGGCCGACGTCGAGGATCTCGGACTTCCCGCCGAGCACGATCGGGATGATCCCGGCCTCGCAGGCGAGCTTGCGGGCCTGAGCGGCGGTGATCCCCGCTCCGGTGTCCAGCGACGCGATGCCGGATGCGGCGAGGCGCCCTTCGAGCTGGTCGAGCGTCATCGTGACCACCACGGTGGCATCCACCCCACCGGCTTTGGGGAGCCGGTCGACCGGGTAGCGGGTGACGTAGTCACAGAACGCGTGCCCGAGACCTCGCGGGGTGCCGGAGTGGTGGCGGTGCTTGGGGGCGTTGATCGCCAGCACCGCCTGCTTCAACATCGCCCCCACGTGCGAGGGCAGGGTGAACCGGCCGTGGCACAGCCCGTGCCCGTCATCGGAGATGGAGAGCCGGCACTTCTCCTGCGCCAGCGCTTCCTGCCTTTCCAGGGCGGCCAGCTCGTGGGCGTCGGCGATCTGAGGGGCGACGACCTCAAGGATGTGGTCGGCCAAGCGGCGCAGTGCGAGCGGGTCGTGGTCGGGTGCGACCTCGATCAGGTGGGCTTCGGCCTGGCGACGATGCTCGACGGGTAGCGCTTCGACACCGCGGACGATCACGGCCGCCTGCTCCTCCGACACCCGGCCGGCGGCCATCGCGTCCCGGACCGGTCCGTGATCACGGTCGAGCGCGGTCGCCAACTCCATCCGGTGGTGGGCGCTCCGCTTGGTCTGGCGGGTCTGGTTGGCCCACCAGGAGGCGGTGTCGGTGGCACCGGCGTCGGGTCCGAGGTCTCGGGTCTCGGCGTGGTGGGCGACCCGGAGCTCGAGCTCGGTGAGCCGGTGCCGCAGGGCGGTCACCGAGGCCAGCGTGTCGGCGAGCTCGGTGTCGCTCATCGACCAGAGCCGCGGGTCTCCGAGCCCGTCAAGATCGGCGTGGAAACGGGCGAGGAGGGCAGCGACCGGGTGCCCCTCGCCTTCGCCGAACATCGTTGCCATACAGGGAATTCTGGCACCTGGCACCGACAGTTCGGGCTTGGGAATGCGGGCATTCCGGGCGCTGTATAGAACATTTCGAGAAAGTCTGGAGCACTGGTTGTTGTGGTCTCGACAGGCTCGACCACCGCGGCCTCGCGGAGGGTTCCGAGACGGCGTTGGCGTTCAACCACCGTAAGGCGGCCGCCGACCGGAAGCACGCGCCGTGTCTCCCGTTCGCTGCGCCTTTCGACCCCCGCCGATCGTCAACCGCGCCGCGGTCTCGACAGGCTCGACCACCGGGGCCTCGCGGAGGGTTCCGAGACGGCGTTGGCACGTCCTCAACCACCGCAGGTCGACCACACCTCTCCCCGTCCACGTCAGCTCGCCGGCGGGAACCCCAGCACGTAGACGACCCGGCGGCTCTGCAGGGGAGCGACGAGCACCTCGAGCGCGATGTCGTAGCCCGATGGCGAGGCAAGGGTGAGGAACCGCTTGACCGTCGAGTCCACGTGGTCGGGCAGCTGACCCAGGAGGGCGGACACGTCGTCGGGCTTCGCGCCGAGGTCCTCGGCGTCGCGCACCTGCTGCTCCAGCGCACTGCGACTCATGGATGACGAGCTGATCTCGACCCGCTTGACCGGGCCGCCCTGGCCGTCGGTGATCACTGCCAGCGACTCGCTGTCGAGCGTGACCTGCTGACCGTCGGTGAGCGTGATCGTCGACCGGAAGCTCTCGTGTCCCGGCGACTGGTAGACGGTGACCCTGGTGTCGCCGTCGATGCCGAGGTCGGCCCGCGTGGGCGGGTGTCGTACGTCGATCTCGAAGGTGCGGTCGCCGAGCAGCTTCTTCTCCGCCACGTCGATCGGTGAGTCACGGCCGATGCTGAACTGGCAGCCGGTCAGCGCGACGACACCCAGCAGGAGGGCCAGGAGCAGCCGCATCAGCGCTCGCGTGACCGCACCCGGATCCCGGCCCCTCCCAACGTGCTCAGTGGCACGGTCACCGCTCCGGAGGGATCGGTGAAGAAGTCGTTGCCCTTGTCGTCGACGACGATGAACGCGGGGAAGTCCTCGACCTCGATCTTCCACACCGCCTCCATCCCGAGCTCCTCGTACTCCAGCACGTCCACCGACTTGATGCAGTCCTGGGCAAGGCGCGCGGCCGGGCCGCCGATCGAGCCGAGGTAGAAGCCGCCGTGGGCGTCGCAGGCCTCGGTGACGACCTTCGAGCGGTTGCCCTTGGCCAGCATCACCTTGGAGCCACCGGCGGCCTGGAACTGCTCGACGTAGGAGTCCATCCGACCGGCCGTCGTCGGGCCGAAGGACCCGGACGCGTATCCCTCGGGCGTCTTCGCCGGTCCGGCGTAGTAGACGGCATGGTCCTTGAGGTACTGCGGCATCTCCTCGCCGGCGTCGAGCCGCTCCTTGATCTTCGCGTGCGCGATGTCGCGCGCCACGACCAGCGGCCCGGTCAGCGACAGCCTCGTCTTCACCGGGTGCCGGGAGAGCTCGGCGAGGATCTCGTCCATCGGCCGGGTCAGGTCGACCTTCACCACGTCGTCCTCGTCCGCGGGCTGGGTGGCCGTGGTGGCCGGCAGGTACTTCGCCGGGTCGGTCTCGAGCTGCTCGAGGAAGACGCCCTCGGCGGTGATCTTGCCGAGTGCCTGACGGTCGGCCGAGCAGCTCACCGCGATCGCGACGGGGCAGGAGGCGCCGTGCCGGGGGAGGCGTACGACGCGCACGTCGTGACAGAAGTACTTGCCGCCGAACTGCGCACCGATGCCGAACGACTGGGTCAGCTTGAAGACCTCCTCCTCGAGCTCCACATCGCGGAACCCGTGTGCAGCAAGGGATCCCTCGGTCGGAAGGTGGTCGAGGTAGTGTGCGGAGGCGTACTTCGCCGTCTTCAGGGCGAACTCCGCGCTGGTCCCGCCGATCACGATGGCCAGGTGGTACGGCGGGCAGGCGGCGGTGCCGAGCGAGCGGATCTTCTCGTCGAGGAACTCCAGCATCCGCTGGGGGTTCAGGACCGCCTTGGTCTCCTGGAACAGGAACGACTTGTTCGCCGAGCCGCCGCCCTTGGCCATGAAGAGGAACTTGTACTCGGGGGTCTGGCGTCCATCCGGGGCCGCGCTCTGCGGGGTCGAGTAGATCTCGATCTGGGCCGGCAGGTTGGTGCCGGTGTTCTTCTCCTCCCACATGGTCAGCGGCGCGAGCTGGGAGTAGCGCAGGTTGAGCTTGGTGTAGGCGTCGTACACGCCCCGGCTGATCGCCTCGCCGTCGTCGCGGCCGGTGAGCACGCCCTCGGACTTCTTGCCCATCACGATCGCCGTGCCGGTGTCCTGACACATCGGCAGCACGCCACCGGCGGAGATGTTCACGTTCTTGAGCAGGTCGAGGGCCACGAACCGGTCGTTGCCGGACGACTCCGGGTCGTCGATGATCTTGCGCAGCTGAGCGAGGTGGGCCGGGCGCAGGTAGTGCGCGATGTCGTGCATCGCCTCGGCCGTCAGCTGCTGGATCGCCTCGGGCGAGACCCGGAGGAAGGTCTGTCCGTCGGCCTCGAACGAGGACACGCCCTCGGCGGTCAGCTGCCGGTAGGGCGTGTCGTCGGGGCCGAGCGGTAGCAGGTCGGAGTAGGCGAAGGTCGGGTCCGTCACGTGCCGATGCTATGCGCGGGCGTCACCGGCGCGAGAGGTGCACCAGCGTGACCGTCTCCGGGCGCCGCCTCGGCACCCAGTAGCCGCGGGTGCCGAGCGCGCGTCCGGTGACCGCGGTGCCGTCGGTCGGCCCGGCGGGTGCGAGCGGCGAGGACTTGCTGGTCTCCTCGAGGTCGACGGGACCTTCCCACCGCACGTCGTACGACGCGTCCGGGTCGAGCCCGGGCACCCGCACGAAGACGCCCCGGTTGTGGGCCGACTCGTCGAGCGCCACGTGCGCGACGAGCGCCTCCGACCGGTCCGCCGCGACGACGCCGTGCAGCAGCACCGCCGGGTCGGGGGACTCGGGCCGCACCACCCGGCCGGTGTGCAGCAGCGGACGGTAGCGGCGGTAGCGCCCGATCCACGCTGCGAGCCGGTCGAGGTCGTCGTCGGTGGCGTCGGTGAGGTCCCACTCGATGCCGAACGAGCCGAACAGCGCGGTCGCCGCCCGGAAGTCCAGGGGCAGCGTGCGGCCGGTCGTGTGCGACGTCAGCGACGAGACGTGCGCACCGACGTACTCCGGCGCCACCAGCTGGGTGGTCCAGCGCTGGATCTGCTGGCGGGCGACGGCGTCGGTCATGTCCGAGGTCCAGATCCGCTGCACCCGCTCCAGCACGCCCAGGTCGACCCGGCCGCCGCCGGACGCGCACGACTCCCAGTCGATGGCGGGGTGGGCGGCGCGCAGGTCGTCGAGGAGCGCGTAGAACCCCATCGTCTGCCGGTGCACCGCGGCCGCTCCAGCCAGTGCGTTGCTGCCGGCCTCCAGCAGGTCGCGGTTGTGGTCCCACTTCACCGAGTCGATCGGGTACGACGCCAGCACCGCCGTGATCTGCGCGAAGACGTGCTCGCGCACCTCGTCACGACCGAGGTCGAGCACCAGCTGGTTGCGGTGCAGCAGCGGCACCCGGTCACCCGTGGACAGGATCCAGTCGGGGTGCTCGCGGTAGAGGTCGGAGTCGGGGTTGACCATCTCCGGCTCGATCCAGAGCCCGAACTCCATGTCGAGACCCCGCACGTGGTCGACCAGCGGCGTGAGTCCCTCGGGCCAGACCGTGTGGTCGACGGTCCAGTCGCCGAGCCCGACCGTGTCGTCGCGCCGCTGGTGGAACCAGCCGTCGTCGAGCACGAACCGTTCGACGCCGATCCGGGCCGCCCGCTCTGCGATCTTGCGCAGCCGCTCGAGGTCGTGGTCGAAGTAGACCGCCTCCCACACGTTGAGCACGACCGGCTGCCGTGCCGGATGCGCGTCGAGGCTGCGCAGGTGTCCGTGCCAGGCGGCGGCCAGACCGTCCAGCCCGTCGTCGGCGGCAGCGACGTACACCCAAGGGGTGGTGTAGGTCGCCCCTGAGGCGAGGGTGGCCTCGCCCGGCAGCAGCAGCTCGCCGCCGCCCAGCGTGGTGCCGGTCGCCGGGTCTCGCTCGACACGGAGCACCGAGTTGCCGCTCCAGCCGACGTGGACGCCCAGCACCTCGCCGTACGTCGTGGAGAAGCCGGGCGTGCCCAGCACGATCATCGTCGCCGCGCCCAGACCCGGTCGACCGGCCCGCCCCTCGCGCAGCCACAGCCCGTCGGTCACCTGGTGGCGTTGCGGGCTGCGCTCGCGCTCGTGGCGGCCGGTGAAGTCGAGCGCCTCGACCAGGTGGTCGGCCACCGGCAGCACCACCTCGAGGCCCTCGAGGTAGTAGTCGTCCGGACCAAGGTTGGTCAGCGTGTGCCGCATCCGCAGCGCACCGCCGGTCAGCGACTCAGCCTCCGTGACCAGCGCGAGGTCTGCGGTCTTGTCCACCAGCTCGATCCGCAGGCCGGCGCCGGTGACCTCGAGCGCCTCGCACCCGAACCGGGTGGACCAGTCGCGGCCCCCGGACCGCTGCCCACGCAGGTGCGGTCGGGTCAGCAGGCCACGGGCGTGCTCGCCCAGCCACGGCAGGCCGGGGCCGTTGGGCAGCAGGGGTAGTCCCGAGGCGTCGCCGCCGAGCAGGCCGGTCGCGAGCACGACGGGGAAACCGTCGTGCTCGCGCACCACCTCGATGCTCGTGGTCGTGGCCCTCGGCTCACGAGGGAAGAGCATGGATCAGTTTCTAGCCCTTCACCGCACCGGCCGTCAGGCCGCGCACGAAGAACCGCTGAAGGGCGAGGAACACCAGGATCGGCACCACCATCGACAGGAACCCGCCTGCGGTGACCAGGTTCCAGCCGGCACCCTGCTGGCTCAGCAGGTTGTTCTTGATCGCGACGGTCATCGGCGCGTTCTCACCCGGGCCGATGAAGACCAGGGCGACGAACAGGTCGTTCCAGACCCAGAGGAACTGGAAGATCGCGAACGACGCCAGCGCCGGCACCGACATCGGGAGCACCAGCCGGTAGAACGTCTGGAAGTGGCTGGCACCGTCGACCTTCGCGGACTCGATCACGCTGATCGGCAGCGTGGCCATGTAGTTGCGAAGGATGTAGATGGCCAGTGACATGCCGAACCCGATGTGGGCCAGCCAGACTCCAGCGAACGTCCCGCCGAGCCCGACCGAGCCGTAGACCTTGAGGATCGGCACGAACGACACGTAGTTGGGCACCACCAGCAGGCTGACGATGGTCAGGAACAGCACGTCCCTGCCCGGGAACCGCATGAACGTGAACGCGTACGCCGCCCAGGCCGCAATCAGCAGCGGGATGAAGGTCGCCGGCAGCGAGATCGCGATGCTGTTGATGAACGCACCACCGAGGTCGAGGCTCGGGTTGGTGAGCACCTCCTTGTAGTTGGAGGTGGTCAGGTTGCCGAGCCCACCGAGGACCGACCACCAACCGGTGGTGTTCGCGTCGTTCTCGCTGCGGAAGGAGGTGACCAGCAGGCCGAAGGTCGGCACCACCCAGGCGAAGCAGATGACGCCCAGGATGATCCGGACCAGCCAGCTGGCATTGCGCCCGTCGCCCTCCTTGCCGGGGCCTCGCTTGGTCCTTCTCGGCTCCTTGACCTCGACTGCCGGACTGGTCGTCGTGGTGGCCATCAGGCTGCCTCCTCTGCCCTGAAGTTGCGCACCTGGTAGATCATGATCGGCGCCATCGCGACCATCAGGATCACCACGATCGCGGCTGCGGCACCGTTGTTGAAGTTGGTGAACAGCTGGTTGTAGAACTCCACGCCCAGGATGTTCGTGTTGAAGTTGCCGTTGGTCATCACGTAGACGATGTCGAAGATCTTCATCACGGTGATCAGCGTGGTCACGAAGACCGTGATGATCGTGCCCTTGATCTGCGGGACGACCACCCGGAAGAAGATCTGGCGCTCACCGGCGCCGTCGATCCGGGCTGCCTCGAGGGTGTCGACCGGGACGCCCTTGATCGCTGCCGAGAGCAGCACCATCGCGAACCCGATCTGGGCCCAGAGCAGCATCAGCATCAGCAGCAGGCTGTTGAGGTGGAACTGGTCCTGCTGGAGCCACGGGATCGGCTTGCCACCGAGCAGGCCGACGATCGCGTTCTGGAGGCCGATCTGCTCCTGGCCCTCCGGGCGGTAGGCGTACAGGAAGCGCCACACGGTGGCGGCGCCGACCATGCTGATCGCCATCGGCATGAAGATCAGGGTCTTGGCGAGAGCCTCGCCGCGCGAGGAGAGCCGGTCCGCCAGCACCGCCACCGCGAGTCCCAGGGCGACGGTGACCGCAGGCACGATGATCATCCACAGCAACGTGTTGAGCAGCGTCTGCTGGAAGTCGTGGGACGACAGGAGCTTGGTGAAGTTGTCCAAGCCCACCCACTCGGTGCTCGTGGAGTCCTTGAAGCTGTAGACGAACGTCAGGATCGAGGGGTAGAGCAGGTAGAGCGTGATCGCGGCGTACGCCGGGAGGATCAGCAGGTACGGCTTGATCCGGTCCTCCCAGCGGCCCGGGAGCAGCTCGGCGATCTTGTTGAGGATCCAGTACATGGCGACGGCGACGCCGACCCCGACCAGGACCGTGACGACGGCGTTGATGGTCTTGAGAAGCATGGGAGTCCTGCCTTCCTTCTGCTCGGCGAGGCACAGGTGGAGAAAGTCCGCGGGGGCGGGGCGGCTGGCACCGCCCCCGCGGACTCAGGACGTCAGCTCGATGGCCAGCTGTCGTCGATGTTCTTCAGGGTGGTGCTGATGTCCTGCTGGTCGGTGATCCAGGAGGTCACCTGCTTCCAGAAGGAACCCGCACCGACCTCGCCCGGCATCTGGTCCGACCCGTCGAAGAGCAGCTCGGAGCCGTTCTTCACCACCTTGTCGGCCTCCTGGATGACCGGGTTGGTGTAGAGGCTGGAGTCGAAGTCGCTGTGCGGTGACAGGTACGACGAGCCGTTGGCGGCCGCCGACTTGCCCGTGTCGGTCTCGCTGAGCAGCTTCATCGCCTTCTTGGCCGAGGCGCTGTCGTTGAGCAGCACCGCGAGGTCGCCGCCACCGAGGACCGGAGCCTTCTCGCCGGCCGTGGCAGGCGGGAAGCCGAAGACACCGACGTCGGTCTTGAAGTTCTTCACCACGTCCTCCGGGAAGAACGCCGTGATGAACGAGCCCTGCTTGAACATCCAGCAACCCGGGTCGGTCTTCCACATGCTGTTCTCGGCGTCACCGAAGCCGGTGCTCGCGATCGCCTTGTGGTCGGCCGGGGTGTTGCCCTTGGTCAGCAGGAGCTTCTCGAACTCGTCGGCGGCCTGGCGCACCAGGTCGGAGTCGAACTTGACCTTGTGCGAGACCCAGTCGTTGTAGCCCTGGGCGCCGCCGTACTTCATGACCAGCTCCTCGAACCAGTCGGTGGCGGGCCAGCCGGTGGCCGTGTCGCTCTCGATGCCGAAGCACCACGGGACGTGACCGTCGCTCTTGATCTTGTCGGTCAGCGTGTTGAGCTCGTCGATCGAGGTGGGCGTCTGGTAGCCGGCCTTGTCCCAGGCCTTCTTGTTGTAGAAGACCAGGCTCTTGACGTTGGCGCTGGCGAGCAGGCCGTAGAGCTTGCCGTCGACCGTGCCGGCATCGAGCGAGCCGGGGATCATGCTCGACTTCAGGGCACCCATGTCGAGCACGTCGTCGAGCGGGAACGCCTTCTTGCGCTTCACGATGTTGGCGACCACACCCGGCTGCGGGATCAGCGCGATGTCCGGGGCGTCGTTGGCCTGGATCTTGGTCATGATCAGGCTGTTGATGTCGGTGACCTTGGACAGCTTGACCGTGATCCCGGCCTTCTTCGCCTTGGCCTCCATGTCCTTCTTGAGGCCGTCGAAGACCGGCTGGTCGACGCTCATCCAGATCTCGACCGTCTTGTCGTTGCTTCCGCTGCCGCCGCAGGCGGCCAGGCCGCTTACGCCGAGTGCCATGGCAGCGACAGCGGTCAGGGCCTTGACCCCGCGCTTGTGGACTCGCATGTGCTCTCCCTAGTGCTGGAACTCAGGTGATGACGATGGTGAGGGATATGTGGTACAAATCACTGCTGAAACGAATCAGCAGGATCATGACCTTCGGTTTGGGCGCCTGTCAAGCAACCAATCCGAAACATGAGAGACACCTTCGGTTTCCAAAGGTGGCGCCTGTTGGTGCCCCTGAAGCGGGGAGACGTGTATGCCGAGACGACGCAGGGTGACCCTGTCGGACGTCGCCGCCATGGCGGGCGTCTCGGTCACGACCGCGTCCTACATCCTCAACGACCGGTCGGTCGAGATGCGGATCTCGCAGGACGCCGCCCAGCGCGTGCAGACGGCCGCCGCCGAGCTCGAGTACCGGCCCAACCGCAACGCCCGCGGACTGCGCACCGCCACCACGGCCACGATCGGGGTGATCTCCGACCACGTCGCGAGCGGGTCCTACGCCAGCGGCATGCTCACCGGCGCGTTCACCGCGGCACGTTCCAGCAACCACCTGCTCGTGATCGGGGAGACCGAGGGCGATCCCGACGTCGAGCGCCGGCTGATCGGCGAGATGCTCGACCGCCAGGTCGACGGCGTGATCTACACGACCCTGGCCACCTCCGAGGTGCCGGTGCCGCCCCTGCTCGCCGACCAGCGACTGGTGATGCTCAACTGCCTCGACGTCCAGGGCCTGACCCCGGCCGTCGTGCCCGACGAGCTCGCTGCCGGGCGCACCGCGGCCCAGGTGCTCCTCGCCTCGGGCCGGGAGGGACACGTGCGGGTGGTGGGCCAGGACACCGACCCGCGAGCGATCGCGGGGCCGCTGCGGCTCCGCGGCGTGCGCGCGCGGCTGGCGGAGGCCGGGGTCACGCTCGGTGCGGTGATCCCGTGCGCGTGGGACGTCGTACCCGCGTTCGAAGCGGTGAGCGCTGCCCTCGACGACTGCACCCGGATCAGCGCCCTCGTCTGCCTCAACGACCGGATCGCGATGGGCGCCTACCAGGCCCTCGCCGAGCACGGCATCCGCGTGCCCGAGGACGTCGCGGTGGTCTCGTTCGACGGTTCGGACCTCGCCGGCTGGCTGCGTCCGGCCCTGACCTCGGTGTCCATCCCGTTCACCCAGATGGGCCGGGTCGCCGTCGAGGCCCTGATCAGCGGGTCCACAGGCGTCCAGCGGCTGCCGATGCCGCTGGTGCAGGGCGCGTCGACAGGAGAGGGGGCAGACACCCACGGCGCCAAGCGCCTAGTGTGACCGGCGTCACGCAGCTGCGTGGCCTCCACTTCACAACGGATCGTCCGGCACGTTCCTGCCGGTGAAGGAGAAGAACAAGATGGCAACGGTCAGCTTCAAGAAGGCACAACGGTGGTACCCCGGTGCGGACTCCCCGGCGGTGCCCGGCATCGACCTGGAGATCGAGGACGGCGAGTTCATGGTGCTCGTCGGGCCCTCCGGCTGCGGCAAGTCCACGACCCTGCGGATGCTCGCGGGTCTCGAGGAGGTCAACGACGGCCAGATCTTCATCGGTGACCGCGACGTCACGAAGATGCCGCCGAAGGACCGCGACATCGCGATGGTGTTCCAGAACTACGCGCTCTACCCGCACATGACGGTGGCCGACAACATGGCCTTCGCGCTGAAGATGGCGAAGATGCCGGCCGACGAGCGCAAGAAGCGCGTCGACGACGCCGCCAAGATCCTCGGCCTGACCGAGTTCCTCGAGCGCAAGCCGAAGGCGCTCTCGGGTGGCCAGCGGCAGCGCGTGGCGATGGGCCGCGCGATCGTGCGGGCACCCCAGGTGTTCTGCATGGACGAGCCGCTGTCCAACCTCGACGCGAAGATGCGGGTCCAGACCCGCACCGACATCGCCAAGCTCCAGGCCGACCTCGGCATCACCACGGTCTACGTCACCCACGACCAGGTCGAGGCGATGACCATGGGCGACCGGGTCGCCGTGATGAAGCTCGGCATCCTCCAGCAGGTCGACACCCCGTTGAACCTCTACGACAAGCCCGTGAACCTTTTCGTGGCCGGTTTCATCGGCTCCCCGCAGATGAACCTGCTGGAGGCGAAGGCCGTCGACGGCAAGGCGAAGATCGGCGAGTTCCTCGTGCCGGTCGACGAGACGGCCTCACGCAAGATGCAGGGCAACATCACCGTCGGTGTGCGTCCCGAGGCGTGGCGGATGGTGAGCAAGGAGGAGGGCGGTCTCCCGATCGACGTCACCGTCGTGGAGGAGCTCGGCGCCGACGGCTTCATCTACGGCACCAGTGGTGTCGAGGGCACGCCGCACGACCTGATCGTGCGCGTGAGCAGCCAACGCGACACCATCCACAAGGGCGACACGATCTACGTGTCGACCGACCCGAAGAACGTGCACGTGTTCGACACCGACACGGGCGAGCGGCTGAGCGACTGACAGCAGGTCGGACCTACCGGGCCGGGTCCGCATTCCCTTGCTTCTCAGGGGATCGGGCCCGGTCTGCTGTCCGGCGGATGCCGTCGGCGATCGTCTCGTAGAGCTCTGCGGGTATGTCGTGACCCATCCCCCTGACCAGGATCAGCTCGGCGCCGGGGATCGCCTGCGCGGTGGCGCGGCCACCGGACACGTGCACCATCCGGTCGGAGTCGCCGTGGATCACCAGCGCCGGCAGCCGGAGGCCGTGGAGCTGGCGGGAGCGGTTCGGCTGGGTCACGATCGCCAGCATCTGGCGGAGCACGCCGCTGGCGCTCACACCCCGGTCGAAGGTCTCGCCGGCGCGGTCACGCACCGATTCGCGGTCCTCCGGGTAGCCGGGGGAGCCGATCAGCTGCCACATCCGGGAGGACGTCTCGACGTACGCCTCGCGCCCTGCCCGGCGCGGCGCCAGCAGCGTGGGCAGCAGCTTGGGGTCCTGCCAGCCGACCGTGCGCCTGCCGAGCGTGGACATGATCGAGGTCAGGCTGCGCACCCGCTGCGGGCGCGTGCAGGCCATGGTCTGCACGATCATCCCGCCCATCGAGACCCCGCAGACGTTCGCGGCGTCGATGCCGAGGTGGTCGAGGAGCCCGAAGCCGTCGTCGGCCAGGTCGGCCATCGTGTACGGCGGTCGCACCCGCCGGCCGGTGAACCCGCGCACCAGCATGCTGCGCGTCACCCGCCCCTTGCCGCGGCTGGACCGGCCCGTGTCGCGGTTGTCGTAGCGGATGACATAGAACCCCTTGCTGGCAAGGAGTTTGCACAGGTCGGGGTTCCACCAGGTCATCGGCCCGCCCAGCCCCATCACGAGCAGCAGCGCCTCGTCGTCCGGATCCCCGAACGTCTGGTAGCACAGCTCGATGCCCGGACTGACCGGCGCGAACAGCTCCTCGGAGACACGCATGAACCCGAGCCTAACTGGTGCGATCTCCCAACGAAGGCAGGGGAAACCGCTACCGTCGATCGGGTGAGCTCACCGATCGGTGCCTTCCTGTGCCCGCCGGGCTACGCCGGCCCGAAGGGTCTGCGCGCGCTCACGCGCGAGGGCACGTTCGCGCTCGAGGCAGCGAGAGGCATCCGCCGACGTCAGACCGACCGCCGGGCGACCACGCCCACGCCCTACGCGCGTGCCGGCCGGGCGCTCGCGACGGAGCCGGTGATGCTCGTCCCGGGGTTCATGGCGGGCGACTGGACGCTGGTCAGGCTCGCGGGATTCCTGCGTGACAACGGGTTTCGGAGCTACCGCTCGCACATCACGGTCAATGCCGGCTGCACGCAGCGGGCGGGTGAGCGGCTCGAGCGCCGGCTGGAGTCGATCGCGATCCGGCGCGACAGCAAGGTCACGATCGTCGGGCACAGCCTGGGCGGCATGCTCGCTCGCGGCCTCGCCACGCGTCGTCCCGATCTGGTCGCGGGCATCGTCACGATGGGCAGTCCGGTGCTCGCACCCGGTGCCGTGCACGCGGTGCTTGCCTGGGACGCGCAGGTGCTGACCCGGCTCAGCCGTGCGGGATTCGGCGGGATGATGAGCGACGACTGCGTCGCCGGCCGCTGCGCGCGGGACAGCTGGGAGGAGACCCAGAGCGCCGATGTCGCCCGAGGTCGGCTACACGGCGATCTACTCGCGCCGCGACGGGATCGTCGACTGGCGCAGCTGCCTCGACCCGTTCGCCGAGCACGTCGAGGTGCGCACCAGTCACTGCGGGATGGCCGTCGACCCGGTGGTCTTCGACCACGTGCTCGAGGCCCTGCGCGCACACCGGCTGAGCCGAGCGAACCTGGCTACGCCCGTGGCCAGCCTTCCGGAAGTTCCGCTCGCGTCGGTGGATTAGCCCCGCGCCGCGAGCAGGTGATCGCGGCGGCTTGAGCCGCACCGGTGATCAGCCGGGTCAGGGCCGCCTCGTCGTCCGGCATGCCGTCGCCGTAGGAGCCGATGGCGCCGTCCGCGACCAGGATCGCGAGGAGGGCGCTCATGAACGAGTCGCCGGCGCCAACGGTGTCGACGGTGGTGACGGTGGGCGCGTCGACCCAGGCCTCCGCGTTGCTCGCGTAGGCCGCCGCACCCTCGGCGCCGTGGGTGATCACCACCAGCTCGGTGCGGTCACCGGAGAGCAGCGAGCGGGCGATGTCGGCCGGGTCGGCACCGGGGTGCAGCAGGTCGACATCGTCGTTGCTCATCTTCACCAGGCCCGACCGGTCGGCCAGAGACTCGACGTCGCGCCAGGCCTGCTCGCGGTCACCGAGGAACTGCGGCCGGAGGTTGGGGTCGAAGCTGATGAACGTGTCGTGCGCCCACGCCTGCTCGACCAGGTCGACGACGGTGGCCCGGCCGGGCTCGAGCGCGGTGCCGAGCGAGCCGACGTGGAGCGCGTCGCAGCGCTGGAGCTCCTGGTGCGGCAGGGTCCACTCGAGGTCGAACGCATAGGTGGCGCTGCCGTCCGCGGCCAGCGTCGCGGTGGCGGTGCTGGTGCGGCCGGTCGACGTCGGGGCGCTGACGAGCTCCACCTCGTTGTCGTGGAGGTACTTCGCGATGCGCTCGCCGTACGCATCGTCGCCGGTCTGGGTGATCAGCAGCGCCGGCTCGTCGAGCCGGGACAGGCCGACCGCGATGTTGAGCGGGCCGCCGCCGACCAGCTCCTCACGCGGGTCGCCGTCGACGATGTCGATCAGGGCCTCGCCCACCACCACGATCACGGCGCGGGTCTCAGTGCTCGAAGTCGACGTCGGCGTAGGCACGCAGCTTGCTCAGCTTGTGCTCGCTGCGGATCGAGCGGATCGTGCCGCTGCGCGACCGCATCACCAGCGAGTGCGTGGTGGCACCGCCGGCCTTGTAGCGGACGCCCTCCATCAGCTCGCCGTCCGTGATGCCGGTGGCGACGAAGAAGCAGTCGTCGCTCGCGACCAGGTCGTTGGTGTAGAGCACCCGGTCGAGGTCGTGGCCGGCGTCGACCGCACGCTCGCGCTCGGCGTCGTCGACGGGCCAGAGCCGGCCCTGGATCACGCCGTCCATGCACTTCATCGCGCAGGCGGCGATGATGCCCTCCGGCGTGCCGCCGATGCCGAGCAGGAGGTCGATGCCGGTGCCCTGGCGGGCGGCCATGATGGCGCCGGCCACGTCGCCGTCGACGATGAACTTGATCCGCGCCCCGGTGGCCCGGATCTCTGCGGCCAGCTCGTCGTGCCGCGGCCGGTCGAGCAGCACCACGGTGACGTCCTCGGGCGCGCTTCCCTTGGCCTTGGCGACCTGGTGGATGTTCTCGGCGACCGGGTAGCGGATGTCGACCACGCCGGCGGCCTCGGGTCCGGTGACCAGCTTCTCCATGTAGAACACCGCTGACGGGTCGTACATCGAGCCGCGCGGCGACACCGCGAGCACGGACACCGCGTTGGCCATGCCCTTGGCGGTCAGCGTGGTGCCGTCGATCGGGTCGACCGCCACGTCGCACTCGGGTCCGGTGCCGTCGCCGACCTCCTCGCCGTTGTAGAGCATCGGCGCGTTGTCCTTCTCGCCCTCGCCGATCACCACGATGCCGCGCATGCCGACGGTCGAGATCAGCACCCGCATCGCGTTGACGGCGACCCCGTCGGCGCCGTTCTTGTCGCCGCGGCCGACCCAGCGACCGCCGGCCATCGCGGCCGCCTCGGTCACCCGGACCAGCTCCAACGCAAGGTTCCGGTCGGGAGACGCAGGGGACACGGCCAGCTCGTCAGGGATCCTCGACTCAGACATGGTGCTGATGCTAACGGCCTCCCGAACCCCGCCGACCCGGCGCAGATGGTGGTGTCTCGGCGCGCCGACCCGGCGCAGATGGTGGTGTCCGGGCGCTGACCCGGCGCAGATGGTGGGTGATGGCGGCCGGCAGGTCGACGTGAGCGTTCGTCGTACGACGCCATCTGCGTCGGGTCGGCGGGTCCGGTCGGCGGTGACGGGGCCGCCATCTGCGCCGGGTCGGCGGTGACGGGGGCACCATCTGCGCCGGGTCAGCGGGTGCCGGCGGGGATGACGGTGACCTCGGTGGCCTTGACGCTGGCCCAGACCCGCGATCCGGGCTCGAGACCCAGCTCCTCGGCGGCGCCGGGCGTGATGTCGGCAACCAGGTCGGGGTGCTCGAGCTGGACCCGGAGCACCTCGTCGGTCGGGGTCACCCGTCGTACGACGGCGTGCCAGCGGTTGCGGGCGGACCCGGTCGGCTGCGCGGAGTCGAGCGTGACCGCGGAGGGGCTGAACGTCACCAGCACCGGCCCCTCGGCCGCGTGTGCGGTGACCAGCGGCTCACCCTCGGCAAGCCGGATGTCGGTGCCGGACGCGGTGCCGCGCAGCACGTTGCGGCCGACGAGCCGGGCGGCGTGGGCGCTGCCGGGTCGCGCGGCGACCTCGTCGGGAGTGCCGAGCTGGGTCACCGAGCCGTCGTCGAGCACCAGCAGCCGATGGGCGAGCGTGAACACGTCCACCGCGTCGTGGGTGACCAGGAGCGTGACGCCGGAGAAGTCCTCGAGGTGCGCCGCGAGCTGTTCGCGCAGGGACTGGCCGACGGCGACGTCCAGCGCCGCGAAGGGCTCGTCGAGCAGCAGCAGGTCGGGCTCGGTGGCCAGGGCGCGGGCCAGCGCGACCCGCTGCGACTGTCCGCCCGAGAGCTGGTCGGGTCGACGACCGGCGAGGTCGCCGACCCCGAGCCGGTCGAGGAGGTCCTGCGCCCGCCGCTCCGCTGCCGTACGACGGGCACCGCGGGCGCGTGGTCCGAACGCCACGTTCTGCAGCGCGGTCAGGTGCGGGAACAGCGCGTGCTCCTGGTGCACGAGTCCCACGCGTCGTAGGTGCGAGGGAAGACCGGACCAGTCGGTGTCGCCCACGCGCACCGAGCCCTCGGTCGGCACGGTGCCGGCGAGCGCGCGCAGCAGCGTCGTCTTGCCGGCGCCGTTGGGGCCGGCCACCGCGACGATCTCACCGCGCTCGGCCGTCAGGGCGACCCGGAGCGTGTGCCCGGGCCGGGTCACCTGCACGTCGGCGGCGAGGGCGCTCATCGTGGCTCCGGGGCGAGTGCGCCGGCGGTGAGCCAGCGCTCGCGGAGCAGCGTGAGCGCCGCCACGCAGACCACGAGCAGCACCACGCTGAGCGCCACCGCGGTGTCCCGGTCGGACTGGAGCGCCGTGTAGACCTCGCTGGGCATCGTCCGCGTGGTGCCGGGGTAGTTTCCCGCGAACGTGATCGTGGCCCCGAACTCGCCCAGCGACCGGGCGAACGAGAGCACTGCTCCGGCGGCGAGCCCGGGCACGGCCAGCGGCAGGCTGACCCGGCGGAACGTGGTCCAGGCGTCGGCGCCCAGCGTGGACGCCGCAGTCTCGAGGGCGGCGGGCGTCGCGCGCAGGGCGCCCTCGGCGCTGATCACGAAGAACGGCAGCGCGACGAAGGTGTGGGCGATCACGACCGCGCTGGTCGTGTAGGGGATGAACAGGTCGAAGGCGTCGTACAGCGGCTTGCCGACGAGTCCGGTGCGGCCGAGCGCGGTGAGCAGCGCGACGCCGCCGACGACCGGTGGGAGCACCAGCGGCACGGTGACCAGGCCGCGCACCAGCCGCCGGCCGGGAAACCGGACGCGTGCGAGCACCCAGGCGAGCGGGAGCCCGAGCAGGACGCACAGCACGGTCGCGACCACCGCGGTGAACAGCGACAGCCACAGCGCGCTGCGTGCCTCAGGGGCGGTGACGACGGAGAGGAAGCGGGACCAGGGCGTGTTCGCCAGCAGGCCGGCGATCGGGAGCACGAGGAAAGCCGCCGCGACCGCTGCCGGGAGCAGCAGCCGCAGCGGCACCTTCCCCCCGCGTCCGGAGGTCACGGGCTGCCGAAACCTGCGTCCGTCAGCACCGTCTGGCCGTCGCCGGACAGCATCAGCTCGATCCAGTCCTTGGCCAGACCCTCCTCCTTCGCGTTCTTGGTGACCGCCACGAAGTACTTGTTCGGGTTGTCGGCGGCGCCGGGCACGTCGACGCCGGTGACCTTGTCGCCGGCCGCGGTCACGTCGGTCTCGTACACCATGCCCGCGTCGGCCTCGCCGGCTGCGACCTTGGCCAGCACCGACTTCACGTCGACCTCCTCGCTGACCGGCTCGTGGCTGATGCTGTTCGACTTCAGCAGCGCGGCGGAGGCGGCGCCGCACGGTGCGGTGGTCACGCACACGACGTACTTCACGGAGTCCTTCTGGAGGTCCTCGAAGGTCGTGATCCCGCCGGGGTTGTCGGCGGGTACGGCGAGCTGGACGACGTTCGTCGCGAACTGCTCCGGGTCGCTGCTGGTGCCGCCCTTGGCCCTGGCGTCGTCCATCGTCATCTGGTCGGCGGTCGCGAGCACGTCGCCGGGGGCACCCTGCTCGGCGGACTCGGCGAGCGTCGCCGAGGAGTCGTAGACGAGCTTGACCGTGACGCCCTTGTGCTGCGCCTCGAACTTCGTCCTGAGCTGGTCGAAGGTCTCGGTCAGCGACGACGCGGCCAGCACGGTCAAGGTCTTGTCGCCCGGGCCGCTGCTGCCGGAGTCGCTGGACCCGCAGCCGGCCAGGGTCACCGCCAGGGCGGTGGCGGTGAGCAGGGACAGGGTCTGCTTCATGGTCGCTCCACGACGACGTTGGTTGACTTGACGGACGCCATGGCGCGGACCCCGGGGTCGAGGCCCAGCTCGTCGGCGGCTTCCCGGCTCATCAGCGAGACGATCCGGAACGGGCCGCACATCAGCTCCACCTGCGCCATCACGGTGTCGCGCTTGACCGCCGTGACGATGCCGGGCATCCGGTTGCGTGCGCTGACCGCCTCGGCCCGGCTGCGGGTGCGGTCGAGGTCGACGGCGAGGTCCGTCGCGGTGACGGCGAGGTCGGTGCCGCGGATCACGGTCCGCCCGTCCTCCTCGGTGGCCGCGACCCGTCCGCCCTCGATCCAGCGGCGCACGGTGTCGTCGCTGACACCGAGGATCTCGGCCGCTTCCGCAATCCGGTAGGTGGGCACGCCGACATCTAACCTCATCTGCGGTTGATCTGCGCCCTGGGGTCCGAATCTGCGGATCAGAGAACGATGCCGGACCAGGCCCAGACGGCCACCACGCCGAAGGCCACGCTGATCGGCACGGTGAACGCCGCGATCGCGTGGAACTGGCGTCCTGAGGCGTGCTCGCCGGCCCGGCTGAGGGTGCGCCGCCAGAGCAGGTTGGCCAGCGATCCGGTCCAGGTCAGGGACGACCCGACGTTGAGGCCGACCAGGGTGGCGAGCACCGCGACCGTGCCGAGCGGTGCGGCCAGCGGCACCAGCAGCAGGGTGGCCGGGAGGTTGTTCACGAGGTTCGAGAGCACGGTGGCGACCAGCGCCAGCAGCAGCAGGTCAGGGAGGGTCTCGCCGCTCGGCAGCAGGTCGGCTACCAGGTCGCCGAGACCACCACGGGTCAGTGCGTCGACGACCACGCCCAGCCCGAGCACGAACACCGCGAACCCGAGGTGGGCAGCGTGGACGGCGCGGACCACGGTGCCCTCGCGGCGTCGTACGACGTGGACGGTGAGGACCAGGGCCGCCACGGCCGCGGGCCAGGCGGGTGCGAGGTCGAAGATCGAGCCGACCACGAACGCCGCCAGCATCACCGCGAGGACGACGAGCGGGAAGCGCGGCATCGGCTCATGCGTCTCGGGCCTGCTCTCCCCGTCGGGAGGGGTGCGCAGGTCACGGGCGAAGAACAGCCGGTGCGCGCCGTACTCGACCGCGATCACCACCAGCCAGGCTGGCGCCATCACCAGCGCGAAACGCGCGAACGACAGGTCGAGCTGGTGCAGCGCGAGCAGGGTGGTCAGGTTGCTGACCGGCAGCAGCAGGCTGGAGGAGTTCGCCAGCCGGACGCAGGCGGAGAGCGCCGGCCCGGGCCGCACGTGCGCGCGGGTGGCCGCGGCCAGCACCACGGGGGTCAGCAGCACCACCGTGGCGTCCAGGCTGAGCACGGCCGTGACCGCGACCGCCGCCACGAACGTCAGCCCGAGGAAGCGCGTGCCTGAGGTGCCCGGCCGTCCGATCCGCTGCCCGATCGCGCGGAACAGCCCCAGGTCCGCGCACGCTCCCGAGACCACCAGGATCGCCGCCAGGAACGCCACCACCGGGAACAGTCGCCGGACCGCGTCGGCGGACTCGGCGAACGTGGTGGCGCCGGCCACCAGACAGGCGCCGGCGGCGAGAAGGGCGAGCGCGGCTTCCAGCCAGCCGCTGAGGTGCTTGAACGCCACCACCAGCAGAACGACAAGGGCCAGCAGGGCCACCCCGTCTCCGACCGTGGCGTGGGCGAGGACGGCTGGCACGGGGTGAGCCTAGGAGGCGAGGTGTCGTCCGGCAGGATGGAAGCATGACCGCGGGACCGACGGAGAAGCCCGGGAGGTACCAGCGCTCCGCCACCGGGATGGTCGGCGCGATGGTGGTGCTGGTGCTGCTCGTCGGCGGATTCGTGGCAGTCCAGGCGCTCGGACGCGACCACGACGTCGACCCGGTGAAGACCGTCGACTACGCGCCGGTGGCGGAGCAGGCACGCGCGGACGGGAAGCTGTTCGTGCTCACGCCCGACCCGATGCCGTCCGGCTGGCGGGCGACCAGCGTCAGCTACGTGCCCGGCCGGGCGCCGACCTGGCACCTCGGGATGCTGACCGACGGCGGCGCCTTCGTCGGGATCGAGGAGTCGTTGGCCACGGAGAAGGACGTGGTCGCGACGTTCGTCGACCCCGACGCCCAACGCGGCCGTGACCTGCCGATCGCCGGGCGGACCTGGCACGTGTGGACCGACTCCGGCGGCGACTACGCGTTGGTGCTGGCCACGCCCAAGGAGACCGTGCTGGTCGGGGGCTCGGCGGGTGGGAAGCCGGTCCGCGACCTGGTCGACGGCCTGTCGCCGAGCTAGTCGTCGGCGCGCTCGGCGCCCGCGATGGCGGCGTCGAGCTTCTTGCGGGCGCCGTCCAGCCAGGTCTGGCAGACCTGGGCCAGCTTCTCGCCGCGCTCCCAGAGCGCGATCGACTCGGCGAGGCTGTCCCCGCCCTGCTCGAGGCGTCGTACGACCTCGATCAGCTCGTCACGCGCCTCCTCGTAGGAGAGATCGTCCTGCTGCGGCTCAGCCATCGCTGGTCCCTTCGGTCTGTGTGCCGGACTGGGTGCTGGTCACGGTGGCGCCGATCCGGCCGTCGGCCACGCGTACGTCGAGGAGGTCACCGGCCGCGACGGCCCCCGGGTCGGTGACGACGTCGCCGTCGGCGGTCTGGACGACGGCGTAGCCGCGGCGGAGGGTCGAGAGCGGTGACAGGCTGCGCACCCGCGCCAGCCGGTGGCCGAGGTCGTCGCCGGCCCGGTCGAGCCGATGGGTCATCGTGCGACGGGCGCGCTCGCGCAGGGCGTCGATCTCCAGCGAGCGTTCGGCGAGACCGCCCCGCGGGTCGGCCAGCGCCGGACGGCTGCGCAGCGCGGCGAGGTGCTGCTGCTCGCGGGCCAGCACGTTGCGGACCGCAAGTCGGCCGCGCTCGCGCATCTGGAGCACGCGCTGCGCCTCCTCGGCGACGTCGGGGACCAGCCGCTTGGCGGCGTCGGTCGGGGTCGAGGCGCGCAGGTCGGCGACCAGGTCGAGCAGCGGGCTGTCGGGCTCGTGGCCGATCGCGCTGACGACGGGCGTGGTGAGTGCGAACACCGCACGCACCAGAGCCTCGTCGGAGAAGGGCAGCAGGTCCTCGACCGAGCCGCCGCCGCGCGCGACCACGATCACGTCGACCTCCGGGTCGGCGTCCAGCCGTTGCACGGCCTCGATCACGTCGCGGGCGGCGTTGGTGCCCTGCATGGCGGCGTAGCGGACGGCGAAGCGCACCGCCGGCCACCGCTTCGTCGCGAGGTCGAGCACGTCACGCTCGGCGGCACTGTTCTGCGCGGTCACCAGCCCGATCGTGCGCGGCAGGAACGGCAGCGCGCGCTTGCGCTCGTCGGCGAACAGTCCCTCCGCGGCCAGCAGCTGGCGGCGCTGCTCGAGCCGGGCCAGCAGCTCACCGAGCCCGACCATGCGGATCTCACGGGCCTGGAGGCTGAGCGTGCCGCGGTTGGCGTAGTACGACGGCTTGGCGTGGATCACCACGCTCGCCCCCTCGACCAGCGGCGTGGCCAGCGAGTCGGCGAGCTGGCGACTGCACGTGACCGGCACCGAGATGTCGGCCAGCTTGTCGCGCAGCGTCATGAACACCGTCGCCATGCCCTGCCGCCGGCTGATCTGGGTGACCTGCCCCTCGACCCAGACCGTGCCCAGCCGGTCGATCCAGCCGCCGATCGCCTGTGCGATCTGCCGCACCGGCGCCGGTGACTCGGGGGAGGTGTCCATCGCCACCCCACGGAGCCTAGGGCGCGCCACCCCCGCCACCTACGATGGGCCACATGACCACTGACCTCGGCACCCCGTCCGTGCTCCCCCCCGGGGAGGCCGAACGTGCCGTGCTGCTGGCAGCCCCGCGCGGATACTGCGCGGGGGTCGACCGGGCCGTGATCACGGTCGAGAAGGCGCTGGACCTGTACGGCGAGCCCGTCTACGTGCGCAAGCAGATCGTGCACAACAAGCACGTCGTCTCCGACCTCGAGTCCCGCGGCGCGGTGTTCGTGGAGGAGCTCGACGAGGTGCCCGAGGGTGCCACTGTCGTGTTCTCAGCGCACGGCGTCTCGCCGGTCGTCCACCAGCAGGCCCAGGAGCGCGGGCTGAAGACGATCGACGCCACCTGCCCGCTGGTGACCAAGGTGCACCACGAGGCGAAGCGGTTCGCGGGCGACGACTACGACATCCTGCTGATCGGCCACGAGGGCCACGAGGAGGTCGAGGGCACCGCAGGCGAGGCGCCCGGACACATCCAGCTCGTGCAGAGCCCCGACGACGTCGCCGCGATCGAGGTGCGCGACCCGGACAAGGTGGCCTGGCTCTCGCAGACCACGCTCTCGGTCGACGAGACCCTCGAGACGGTCGCCGCGATCCGGCAGCGCTTCCCGAACCTGCTCGACCCGCCCTCCGACGACATCTGCTACGCCACCCAGAACCGCCAGCTGGCGGTCAAGGAGATCGCCACCGACGCCGACCTGCTGATCGTGGTCGGCTCGGGCAACTCCTCCAACTCGGTGCGGCTGGTCGAGGTCGCCCTGGAGGCCGGCGCGAAGGCGTCCTACCGGGTCGACGACGCCAGCGAGATCGACGAGTCCTGGCTCGACGGCGTCAGCACGGTCAGCGTGACGTCGGGCGCCTCGGTGCCCGAGGAGCTGGTCGAGGGCGTGCTGTCGTTCCTGTCCGAGCGTGGCTACCCCGACGCCAAGGCCGTGCACACGGCGGAGGAGTCGCTGATCTTCGCGCTGCCGCCCGAGCTGCGGCGCGACATGCGCGCGGCAGCCAAGTAGCTCTCCCATGGCGCGCTACTTCGACGTCCACCCGGTCGACCCGCAGCCGCGCGCCATCCGGCAGGTGGTCGACCTGCTGCTGGCCGACGGGCTGGTCGCCTACCCGACCGACTCGGGCTACGCGCTCGGCATCCGGCTCGGCAACCGCGACGGGCTCGACCGGATCCGCGAGATCCGCGACCTCGACAGCAAGCACCACTTCACCCTGGTCTGCAAGGACTTCGCGCAGATGGGCCAGCACGTGCACCTCGACAACGCAGCGTTCCGTGCCGTGAAGGCGGCGACGCCCGGCCCCTACACGTTCATCCTGCCGGCGACCCCCGAGGTGCCGAAGGCGTTCCTGCACCCCAAGAAGCGCACCGTCGGCGTCCGCATCCCCGACCACCGGGTGGTCGCCGCGCTGCTCGCCGAGCTCGACGAGCCGCTGCTCTCCTCGACCCTGATCCTGCCGGGACAGCACGAGCCGATGACCCAGGGCTGGGAGATCAAGGAGGAGCTGGATCAGCTGCTCGACGCGGTCCTGGACGGCGGCGAGACCTCGTCGGAGCCGACCACGGTCGTCGACTTCTCCTCCGGCTCGGCCGAGGTGACCAGGGTCGGCGGCGGCGACCCCTCCAGGTTCGAGTAGGAGTACGGCGACGCCTGGCGCTCCTCGCGGTCGCGACGGACGTGGGCGACCCGGTGCCGGATAGCGAGGACGACGAGCGCGTTGGCCACGCCCGCGAACAACGCGCCCGAGTGGTGCGCCAGTCCGGACACGACCCCCTGCACGAACGTGTCGTGGGCGAGCGCGACCGCCCGCCGGTCGAACAGCGCCAGCAGCACCGAGACGCCGAGCAGCAGGAACGGGGGCATCACACCGACCCGGAAGAACCCGCGCGGGTGGACCGCGAGCGCCGTGCCGATGCACAGCGCCACGAAGCCGATGTCGAACAGCAGACCGAGCCGCCCGGTCACGAGCAGGTCGACGGCGACGAGCAGGGCGCAGCCGGTCACGGCCAGCCGGGTGACCCGACCGCCGGACATCCGGCCCTCTTCCCACACCGTGGGTGCGCTCACGCGATCAAGGTAGGGCTCGGCGGCCCTCGCTCCCCGGCGGCGCGCCGTCGTAGAGGCCGGGAAGCATCTCGCGCTGCTCGGCCACCTCCTCGAGCAGCTCGACCGCGGACAGCGCGCGTGGCGCCTCCGCCACGGGCTGCGGCGGCTCGAGGGTCGCACCACCGATCCCGAGCTCGCCGAACTGCCGCGCGCTCACCAGCACCCGCGCCTCCAGCGAACCGACCGTCGCGTTGTAGGCCTCGACCGAGCCGCGCAGCGACCGGCCGAGCTTGTCGAGGTGGCTGCCCATCACGCCCAGTCGCTCGTGGAGGTCGCGGCCGAGGGCGTGGATCTCGCGGGTGCGCTCGGCCAGCGTTGCGTGCGACCAGCCCATCGCGACCGTGCGGAGCAGCGCGATCAGCGTTGTCGGGGTCGCCAGCACCACGTGCTTCTCCGCGGCCCGCTCGATCAGGTCGGGCTCGGCGTCGAGCGCGGCGGAGAGGAACGCCTCGCCCGGCACGAACAGCACCACGAAGTCCGGCGTCTCCGGCAGTGCCCGCCAGTAGGCCTTCGCCGCCAACGTGTCCGCGTGCGCCCGGAGCTGACGCGCGTGGCGGCGCAGGTGGGCGACGTGCTCCTCGGGGTCGTCGGTCGTGGTCGCGTCGAGGAACGCGTCGAGCGGCACCTTGGCGTCGACCACGACACTCCGGCCACCTGCGAGGTGCACCACGACGTCGGGGATCTGGGTGCCGTCGTCACCGGTGAGCCGGGCCTGCTCGGTGAAGTCACAGCGGTCGACCAGGCCGGCCAGCTCGACGCACCGGCGCAGGTGCAGCTCGCCCCAGCGGCCCCGCACCTGTGGCTTGCGCAGGGCGGTCGACAGCGCACCGGTCTCCCGGCGCAGCAGGTCGGTGCTGTGCCGCACGTCGAGCACCTGCTCGCGCAGCTGGCTCTGCCACGAGACGCCCTGGTGGGCGAGGTCCTGCATCTTGTCGTGCAGCCGGTCGAGGCCCTGGAGGACCTCGGCGCTCTCCAGCCGCCCCTCGACGTACGACGGACGCCCCCGCACCCAGAGCACCCCGAGGGCAGCGCCGACCGCGAGGCCCAGTGAGAGGCCCAGCACGAGGACGAGGAAGACGGTCAGTGGCTCCATGCTGGAAAGGGTGACGGAGCCCACCGACAGTCGTCGGTGTCAGTCGAGGTCGACGATCACCGGGGCGTGGTCGGAGGCCCCGGTGCCGGCGCGCTCGTCACGGTCGATCGAGGCGCCGGTCACCCGCGCCGCGAACGGCGACGAGCCGAGCACGAAGTCGATCCGCATCCCGCGGTTGCGCTCGAAACGCTGCCGGTAGTAGTCCCAGTAGGTGTAGACGTCCGGACCCGGCGCGTGCGGGCGTACGACGTCGGCCCAGCCGTCGTCGAGGAAGCCCTGGAACGCGGCGCGCTCCGGTGGAGTGACGTGGGTGTCCTTCGCGAACGCCTTGATGTCGAACACGTCGTCGTCCTGCGGCGCGATGTTCCAGTCGCCGACCAGGGCGACCGGCGCCTCCTGCCACCCGGCGGCGGCCGCTCGGAGCCGGGCCAGCCAGTCCAGCTTGTAGACGTAGTGCGGGTCGTCGACCTTGCGTCCGTTGGGCACGTAGAGCGACCAGATCCGCACCCCGCCGCAGCTCGCACCGATCGCGCGGGCCTCGGCGACCGGCTCCGGCTCGCCCCACTGCGGCATCCCGGGGAACCCCACGGTCACGTCGTCGATGCCGACCCGGCTGATGATCGCGACGCCGTTCCACTGGTTGTAGCCGGCCGCCGCCACGTCGTACCCCAGCGACTCGAGTCCCATCAGCGGGATCTGCTCCTCGCGCGCCTTGGTCTCCTGCACCGCGAGCACGTCGACGTCATGACGTTGCAGGAACGCCTCGACGCGGTCGATGCGGGAGCGGATCGAGTTCACGTTCCAGGTGGCGATGCGCATCCGCCCAACCTACGCAGAGCCGCTGTGCCGTAGCGTTCTCCCCATGACCCCGACGGGTGCACGCGTCGCGGCCGGGCTGGTCCACGCGTACACCGCGACCGGTGCGGTCCTTGCGCTGCTGATGGTGCACTTCGCCTACGAAGGCGACGAACGAGCCGTCCTCTGGTTGTTCCTGGCGGCGATGGTCGTCGACGGCAGCGACGGCCTGCTGGCACGGCACTTCCAGGTCAAGACCGTGATGCCGGGCTTCGACGGCGCGCTCCTCGACAACATCGTCGACTACATGACCTACGCGTTCGCGCCGATGGTGCTGCTCTGGGCCAACGGCTACCTGCCGGACGGCGTGCTCGGCGGCGTCGTCGCCGCCGTACCCCTGCTGGCGTCGTGCTACCAGTTCTGCCGCTCGGACGCGAAGACCGACGACCACTTCTTCCTCGGCTTCCCCAGCTACTGGAACGTGGTCGCGTTCTACGCGATCGTGGCCGGCTTCGACACCGGCGTCACCACGCTCGTGATCGTGGTCTGCACCGTCCTGGTGTTCGTGCCGGTGAAGTACCTCTACCCCTCGCGCACCGAGAAGCTCTGGTACCTCAACATGGCGCTGTCCGTGCTCTGGATGGGCGTGTACGCCGTGATCGTGGCGCAGATGCCCGACCAGCAGACCTGGTTGATCGTGGTGTCGCTGATCTACCCCGTGTACTACGTCGGGGTGAGCCTCTGGCTGACCGTGGCGTTCCGGGGCGGTGACCAGCGCCCTGCTTTGATCAAGGCATGAGGCGCAGCGTCATCCAGGGCATGCTGGTCGGCGCGATCGTGCTCGACGTGGCCTACTGGTCGATCTGGTTCAGCAACCGCGACTGGCTCGCGAGCGAGCACAGCCGGGCCTACTACGAGTTCGAGAACGCCTTCCCGCTGGCCGACCTGTGGCTCGGCCTGGCCTGCCTGTTCGCGCTGGTGACGCTGCGCCGCGGGCAGCCATCCGCACTGTTCTGGCTGCTCTGCGCCGGCAGCGCGGGGATGTACCTGTTCGGCATGGACTTCCTGTACGACCTCGAGAACGGCATCTTCACCAAGGGCTCGGCCGGCGTGATCGAGGGCCTGATCGTGCTGGTCACGCTGGTGTTCTCGGTGACCGTGCTGCGCTGGGCGTGGACGCATCGCGGGGAGCTGCTCTCGGGCTAGGCCCCGTGGGCCATGCTGGACGGATGCCCGACACCCGCACGCAGCTCACCGCCAAGCTCGCCGAGATCGACGAGCAGATGACGGTCATGTCCGCACCCCCGACCGAGCAGAGCAACATCTCGTTCGGCAAGCGCATCGGCGACGGCACCCAGATGGCGGTCGACCGGCTGTCGCAGGTCGCCGTGCACGACAAGCTCCAGGTGACCCGGGCCGACGTCGTACGCGCGTTGGAGAAGCAGGACGACGGCAGCTACGGCGTCTGCGACGTCTGCGGCGAGCCGATCCCCGAAGGGCGGCTCGAGGTGCACCCGTGGGCCGTGCTCTGCGTCGCTGACGCAGCGAGGCGGTAGGTCGTAGCACCAAGGTCCGATGGTCGAGGAACCAGCCGGCGGGAGACAAAGGTGTCTCCCAACCAGCCGGAGGTGCTGACCATGAACAAGATCGCAGCCATCGCAACCACCACTGTCCTCGCCGCGGGGGGCCTCGCAGGTCTCTCCGTGACCGCTGACGCCGCTCCCGGGGCGTTCGCCAGCCAGGCCGTGCGCGCCGCCATGTCGGCGTCGCACGACGTCGGTGACGACCGCGGGAACCACGCCGAGCCGGGTGACGACCGCGGCAACCACGCCGAGCCGGGCGACGACCGCGGCAACCACGCCGAGCCCGGTGACGACCGCGGGAACCACGCCGAGCCCGGTGACGACCGCGGGAACCACGCCGAGCCCGGTGACGACCACGGCGGGACCGCGACCGAGCCGGGCGACGACAACAGTCGCAACCGGGGTGGCGACGACGGTCACCGTGGCCGGGGCGGCGACGACGGCACAGCACAGCGGCCACGGTGGCGGCGACGACGACAGCAGCGGCCACGGCGGCCACGGCTCCGACGACTGACCCGCAGGGCCCCGCGGTGCGGGTGCTGGGAGAGGATGGGCCGGACATGGCCCTCCTCGACAGCATCCGCACCGGCACGTCCGGAGCGGACGACCTGTTCGAGACGTTCGAGGCGTGGGCGGGGGAGCAGGGGCTGACCCTGTACCCGGCGCAGGAAGAGGCGCTGCTGGAGATCTTCACCGGCGCCAACGTGATCCTCTCCACGCCCACCGGCACCGGCAAGAGCCTGGTCGCCACCGGCGCCCACCTCGCGGCCCTGGCCGAGGGCAGACGCACCTTCTACACCGCGCCGATCAAGGCGCTGGTGTCGGAGAAGTTCTTCGACCTGATCGACGTCTTCGGTCCCGACAACGTCGGCATGCTGACCGGCGACGCCGCGGTCAACGCGGGTGCTCCGCTGATCTGCTGCACGGCGGAGGTGCTGGCCAACATCGCGCTCCGCGAGGGCGCCTCGGCCGACATCGGCCAGGTGGTGATGGACGAGTTCCACTTCTACTCCGAGCCCGACCGTGGCTGGGCCTGGCAGGTGCCGCTCATCGAGCTGCCCCAGGCGCAGTTCCTGCTGATGTCCGCGACGCTCGGCGACGTCACCCGGTTCGTCGACGACCTGACCCGTCGCACCGGGCGCCCGACGGCCGTGGTCAGCAGCGCGGTGCGGCCGGTGCCGCTGAGCTACCAGTGGGCGCTGACCCCGGTCCACGAGACGCTCGAGGAGCTGCTGACGACGCACCAGGCGCCGGTGTACGTCGTGCACTTCACGCAGGCCTCCGCGCTCGAGCAGGCGCAGGCGCTCACCAGCATCAACGTCTGCACGCGCGAGGAGAAGGACCGGATCGCCGAGCTGATCGGCGGCTTCCGGTTCAGTCCCGGCTTCGGCAAGACCCTGTCCCGCCTGGTGAAGCACGGCATCGGCGTGCACCACGCGGGGATGCTGCCCAAGTACCGACGCCTCGTCGAGCAGCTCGCACAGGCCGGCCTGCTCAAGGTGATCTGCGGGACGGACACGCTCGGGGTCGGGATCAACGTGCCGATCCGCACCGTCGTGTTCACCGGCCTCTCCAAGTACGACGGACGACGGCAGCGGCTGCTCAAGGCGCGCGAGTTCCACCAGATCGCAGGCCGGGCCGGTCGTGCGGGCTACGACACCGCGGGCACGGTCGTCGTACAGGCGCCGGAGCACGTGGTCGAGAACCACAAGAACCTGACGAAGGCCGGCGACGACCCGAAGAAGATCCGCAAGGTGCAGCGCAAGAAGGCGCCCGAGGGGCAGGTCACCTGGACCGAGGCGATCTTCGAGCGGCTGGTCGAGGCCGAGCCGGAGCCACTGCTGTCCCGGATGCGGGTCAGCCACGCGATGCTGCTGAACGTGATCGCCCGCGAGGGCAACCCGTTCGAGGCGATGCGGCGGCTGCTGCGCGACAACCACGAGGACGGCCGGGCGCAGGTGCGGCTGGTACGACGCGCAGTGGCCCAGCACCGCGCGCTGCTCGCTGCCGGGGTCGTCGTACCCGTCGACCCGCCCGGCGCCGACGGCCGCACGGTGCGGCTGGTCGACGACCTGCAGCTCGGCTTCGCGCTGAACCAGCCGCTCTCGACCTTCGCGCTCGGGGTCTTCGACGTGCTCGACCCTGAGGAGCCGACCTACGCCCTCGACGTGGTGTCGGTGATCGAGGCGACCCTCGACGACCCGCGCACGGTGCTCGGGGCGCAGGAGCACAAGGCGCGCGGTGAGGCGATCGGGGAGATGAAGGCCGAGGGCATCGAGTACGACGAGCGGATGGAGCTGCTCGAGGAGGTGACCTGGCCGAAGCCGCTCGAGGAGCTGCTGATGCACACCTACGAGGTCTATCGGCGCAGCCACCCGTGGGTCTCGGAGGACGCACTGTCGCCGAAGTCGGTGGTGCGCGACATGTACGAGCGTGCGATGACCTTCGCCGAGTACGTCGCGTTCTACGGGCTCACCCGGTCCGAGGGGCTGGTCCTGCGCTACCTCGGCGACGCCTACCGCGCGCTGCGCCAGACGGTGCCGGACAGCGTGCGCAGCTACGAGCTGGACGACATCGAGGTCTGGCTCGGCGCCATCGTCCGGCAGACCGACTCCAGCCTGCTGGACGAGTGGGAGTCGCTGACGAACCCGGCGGCTGTGGCCTCCTCGGTGGTCGAGCCTGTCGAGACCCGCTTCACAGCCAACACCCGCGCCCTCACGGTGCTGGTCCGCAACGCGATGTTCCGCCGGGTCGAGTGGGCCGCGCGGCGTCGTACCGCCGAGCTGACGGAGTCGTCCTCCTGGTCGGAGGAGGAGTGGGCCGAGGCGCTGGAGGAGTACTTCGAGGAGCACGACTCGATCGACACGGGTCCCGACGCGCGCGGTCCGCAGATGATCCTGCTGGAGAAGGGCGCGCGGTCCTGGGAGGTCCAGCAGGTCGTGGGCGACCCGGCGGGCGACCACGACTGGCGGATCACCGCGACCGTCGACCTCACCTCCTCCGACGAGGAGGGGGAGCTGGTGATCGACGTGACCGGTCTCGTCCAGCTCTAGCCCGGGTCTCGACAAGCTCGACCACCGGGGTGAGCACGATTCGTCCGCACGTCGTACGACGCCGTAAAGTCGCGGCACGTGGCACTCACCATCGGCATCGTCGGACTCCCCAACGCGGGCAAGTCGACCCTCTTCAACGCCCTGACCAAGAACAACGTGCTCGCGGCGAACTACCCGTTCGCGACGATCGAGCCCAACGTCGGCGTGGTCGGCGTGCCGGACGAGCGCCTGGGCCGGCTCGCGGAGATCTTCGCCTCCGCCAAGCAGCTGCCCGCGACCGTCGAGTTCGTGGACATCGCCGGCATCGTCAAGGGCGCGTCGGAGGGGGAGGGGCTCGGCAACAAGTTCCTCTCGCACATCCGCGAGTCGGCAGCGATCTGCCAGGTGACACGGGTGTTCCGCGACGAGGACGTCACCCACGTCGACGGTGAGGTCAACCCGGAGTCGGACATCTCGACGATCCAGACCGAGATGATCCTGGCCGACCTGCAGACCGTCGAGAAGGCGATCCCGCGGCTGGAGAAGGAGGCCCGCGGCGACAAGGCCCGCGCGGCCAACCTCGCCGCGACCCAGGAGGCCAAGGAGGCGCTGGAGTCCGGCACCCCGATCCTCGCCACCAAGATCGACCCCGCACTGGTCCGTGAGCTGTCGCTGCTGACCTCGAAGCCCTACATCTACGTCTTCAACTGCGACGCCGACGAGCTCGGCGACGAGGCGCTCAAGGACCAGATGCGCAAGATCGTCGCCCCTGCCGAGGCGATCTTCCTCGACGCCAAGTTCGAGGCGGAGCTGGTCGAGCTCGGCGACGACGACGAGGCCCGCGAGATGCTCGCCGAGATGGGCGTCGACGAGCCCGGCCTCGACATCCTGGCCCGTGTCGGCTTCGACACCCTCGGCCTGCAGACCTACCTGACCGCCGGCCCCAAGGAGTCGCGCGCCTGGACGATCAGGAAGGGCGCCACCGCTCCCGAGGCGGCCGGCGTGATCCACACGGACTTCCAGAAGGGCTTCATCAAGGCCGAGATCGTCTCGTACGACGACCTCGTCGCCGCCGGCTCGATGGCGTCCGCCAAGTCGGCCGGCAAGGTCCGCATGGAGGGCAAGGACTACGTGATGGCCGACGGCGACGTCGTGGAGTTCCGCTTCAACGTCTAGGGCGTCGGGATTCGCGTGTAGGCGTTGACGATTGGTTCTGAGGGTCGATCTGGTCCGCAGACAGACCGCACGCCGTCGACGCTTCGGTCAGGCGCTGCTCCATCCACGCGGTGGCACGCGGGTGGGATGGCGCCTCCCGGGACTGATCTGCACCGCATCCGCCTCTGTAGCGCGGGAGCGCGTTCCCGAGCACTTGTGGGACGAGCTGCCAGCAGCGACCCGTTCTTCTGGGGTTGGCGAGCGTCTCGTTGACTCTCGATATAGTGGAGGATAACCTCAGTTATATGAGAACCGAGGCGCCGCTCCTGGCTCCGCTCTTCCGGTCGGACGGTCAGGCGCGTCTGCTCTCCACGTTGTTGCTCACCGGCGACGAGCTGAGCATCACCGATCTGGCGAGACGGGCGGGCCTGGCCTACCCGACCGCGCACCGCGAGGTCGCGCGCCTGGTGGACGCCGGCATCCTGAGCGAGCGACAGGTGGGCCGCACGAGGCTGATCCGCGCCAACGACGAGAGCCCGCTGGTGGACCCCTTGCGCGAGATCCTCACGGTCGCCACCGGCCCGGTGGTGATCCTGGCCGAGGAGTTTGCCCGCATCGACGGGATCGAGTCGGCGTTCCTCTACGGCTCCTTCGCCGCGCGGATGCTCGGGGATTCCGGTCCGGCACCGCACGACATCGACGTCATGGTGCTCGGTGAGCCCGACGTGGACGCGGTCTACGAGGCGTGCACCCGAGTCGAGGCCGCGGTGCACCGTCCCGTGAACCCGACGATTCTCACCCCTGAGGAGTTCGCGGCGCGCTCCGGGTTCCTGGACAACGTGCGCAGCGGCCCGGCGGTCGCCGTGATCGGGGAGCTGCCGTGGCGCTGACCCCGCTCTCCCGCGTCCAGCAGGCGACGGTCCTCGCGCTGGTCGAGGCGGGACGTCTCGATGTCGTGCCCGCAGACGTCGCCCGTGCGACGTCGTTCCTGCGTCAGGCCGAGGAGCGCCTGGACCAACTGCCGCTGCTGACCAGTGTCGTCGTCAAGTACGGCATCGCCTACGACGCCTGTCACGACACGGGCGAGGCGCTGCTGGCGGCGTACGGGTTCCGGACGACCAACGGGCCCGGCCAGCACGAGGCGCTCGGTCGCTATCTGCGCGCGGTCTTCGACAAGCCGCCCGCGGACAGGGCGGCGCGAGAGTTCGACCGCTTGCGACGCGCTCGCAACCAGGACCGCTACGAGGCGAAACCGGTGGGTGCCGCGGCGACCGACAAGGCCGAGCAGGTCGCCCGGACGCTGTTCGGCGCCGCCCTCGCCCGAGGGCTGCCGTCGTGACCCGGCAGTCCGCAAGCAGTCCGCAAGAAGTCCGCCCGAGACCGACGATCGCCAACGATGCCCAACGGTCCCGAGATCGCGATTACGCAGGTCAGACCGTGTTTCCAACCTCAACCGGCGATGACCAACCACCACCGAAACTCCGCGTGATCGTCCGCTTCAACGTCTGAACCGGCGCGTCCGCGCAGTTCAGAGGGGCGCATCCCGCCGCTACGTGATCAGGTGCCGGTCAGGTTGGACCTCGTCTACTCGCGGGGTGGAGCGTGCACCCCTCTCAGGTGACCCGGGGCGAACGGCCTGTGCCAGGTCGGGGCGCCGATGAGCACCTACGACCGGGTGTGGTCCGGCTTCTGGTCGACGGTCGCGGCGATGGGCTTCGCGGTTGCACTGTTCGAGGCGTCTGCCATCGGCGCAGTCTTCGCCCTCTGTCTGCTCCTGCTCCTCTGCGCACTCGTCCGGCTCCTGGTGCCGGAGCTGATGCCCGGCTGGCGGTCGCTGACCGTGGGTCTCGGACTCCTGTCGGTGGGGTCGTTCTGCGTCGTCTCGCCTTCGCTCGGGCTGTTCCTGGTCCTCGCGCTCGGCCTTTCGTCGCCCGCCGTCGTCGGTCGCGCCGTACGGTCCACTCGCCGGTCCACGAAGGCGTCGCCCGCCGGGCGCACAGCGCAGGCGACGCCGGAGAGACCGGGCCCGGGGGTCGATGACGGGTACCACCTGACGCTGCCGGAGACGATGGGGCCGCTCAACGGCCTCGACGACCTGCAGCTGTGCCGGTTGTGGCGCGAGTCGTTCTGGGTCCTGCGCAAGCCGGGCCCACTCGCCACGGTGCTCTGCCTCGTCGCTCTGCGCGAAGCCTGCCTCGAGGAGCTCGAACGCCGGGACGAGGCGGCTCTCCGTGCCTGGCTGGACAGCGGGGCCAGGGCATCGGGTGGACCCGAGAAGTACCTGACGCACCCACCACGGCGCGATGCGGGTGCGACTGGCGCGTGGCGCCGGCGCGGCTAGTCAGGTTACGTGCAGGTGGCTACCCCGAGGCTCCGTCGCATGGCGACTACCACAGGTCAAGCGACCCGAACGCGGCAGATGCTCAACAAGGTTCCCGAGGTGACCCTGTACTTCTGGATCATCAAGATCCTGTGCACGACCGTGGGGGAGAGCTTCGCCGACTACATCAACGAGACGTTGGGCTTCGGACTGACGAACACCACGCTCGTGTTCTCCGCGGCGCTCATCGTCGCGCTGGTGGTGCAGTTCCGTCTCGACCGCTACGTCCCGAGCATCTACTGGCTCGCGGTGGTGCTGATCAGCGTGGTGGGCACCCTGCTCACCGACAACCTGACCGACGCGCGCGGCGTGCCCCTGTGGATCAGTACGACGGCGTTCGCAGCGCTCCTGGCTGTTGTCTTCGGCATCTGGTACGCCCGGGAGCGCACGCTCTCGATCCACACCATCGTCACGACGCCGCGTGAGGCCTTCTACTGGGTGGCGGTGCTGGTCACCTTCGCCCTCGGCACCGCGGCAGGAGACTGGACCCTGGAGCTGACCGGCTGGTCGCCCGGCGCCGCCGTCCTGCTGCCGCTCGGCCTGATCCTTGCCGTTCTCGTGGCCTGGAAGCTGGGCGCCGGCCCGGTGCTCTCGTTCTGGCTCGCCTACATCCTGACCCGGCCGCTGGGTGCGAACATCGGCGACTTCCTCGGCTCACCGAAGGCCGATGGTGGACTCGGCCTGGGCACCCTCGGGACGAGTGTGCTGTTCCTCGGCACGATCCTGGCGGTGGTGATCTACCTGACCAAGACCCAGAGGGACCGGACCGAGCTCGTGCAGCCCGAATCCGCGACCACTCGCGACTGACCCGTCCCGCCGGCTCGGGCCGCACCGTCGAAAGGAGCTCACCATGAGGCAGCACCTCACCACGAGGATCCTGGTCGTGACCGACCACGCCGACCCCTCGGATGCACTGCTCGAGGCGATCGCGCACCGGGCCGAGACGGGTGACGTGCAGTTCCGGGTCGTCGTACCCAACCCGGCACGGTCAGAGCTGCACCTGCTCCACCCCGAGCGCCATGACAAGGCCCGGCAGGCGGAGCTGGTCCTCCGCCAGGCGCAACCGCTCCTCGAGCGGGCAGCGGGCGGGCCCGTGATCGGGACGGTCTCGGTACGCAACGACCCCATGGACGCCATCGAGGAGACCATCTTCAGCGAACCGATCAACGAGATCATGCTCGCGGTCGCCCCCCACGGCCTGTCGACCCGCTTGCACCAGGACTTGGCACACCGGCTCCAGCACTTCGGGCTGCCGGTGACCGTCGTGGCTTCAGACGTCGCGTCGAGATGAGCTGCGCTCGCGCGGGGATGTCATGAGGACGTGGGCAGTCGCCCCCAGCGGCTGACGGCGCAGCCGACCTGCTGCACAGGCCCGCGAACCATCCACACCAGCGACAACCAGGCCACGGCCACCAACCCGGACGCGATCACGTCAGTGAGCCAGTGGTAACCAAGGTAGACACGGCTCGCGCCGACGCCGACCCCGAGGGCGACGGCACCCGCGACGAGGCAGCCGCGGGCAAGGTGCGAGGCCGCCGGCCAGAACAGCCAGACCGTGACAGCGAGCAGCACTGCCGAGTTGAGTGTGTGGCCGGAGGGGAACGAGTAGCTGGTGTCGAGCGCCCCGAGCCGGTCGACGGCCGCCGGTCGATGACGACCGACGAGGAGCTTCACCGCGACGGTCAGGAACGCTGAGCCCCCGATCGCCGTCGCGACGACGGCGGCACGGCCGGGCTGCCGGTGTGCGGCGAGCCAGACCATGGTGACGAGCGCAAGGCATCCGACTACCACCTCGCTGCCGGCCAGGGTGAACGCCTGCGCCAGGTCGGTCAGCGTCGGCGTCCGGATCCGGAGGACCTCGGCCGCTGCCACGGGGTCGACCCGGCTCGGGCCGTCGTGCTCGCGCGCGCCGTCGGCCAGCCACGAGACGCCGACCGAACCGAGGACGGCGACAGCGGCCGCCACCCGGGTGCCGGAAAGGACCGCGGAAGGGTGCATGCGCCGAACCTAGGCCGCTGCCGGTGGTGGCGGAACAGGAACGTGGTGTGCGGTCAGGTTGCGGTCAGGTGCGGAGCCGAGGTGGGCTGACTCGCTGTCGTCCATGGCCGCGCCCCGGACCAGCCGCGGGCCGACCCACGCCGACACCAGGGCGATCCCCAGGCCGGCGACGTCGTCGACGGCGAAGTGCCAGCCGAGGTAGACCGTTGCGACCAGGGTTCCGATCAGGAAGAGAGTCATGAGCACGGTCGATACGGCGGAGCTTGAACCGGATGGCCATCAGCAGCAGGAACGTGGTCATCGCCACGTGCAGGCTGGCGAACGCGGAGACCTGGGCGAAGGAGTCGGCGGCTGACGGGTGAGCGAGCAGGTGCAGCCGCTGGTCCAGGTAGCTCGCCTGGGTGTCCTGGATCATGGTGTGCGGGAGACCGCGGAACTCTCGAGGTGCCGACCAGAACGGGCCGAGCGACGGGATCAGGTAGTAGGACCCGACGCCGAGGATCCAGACCAGGATGCCGGAGGCGATGAACGCGTAGCCGTCACGGATCCGATCCGGGAGCGCCACTCCGGCCACCACGCCCACGGTGATCAGCGTCGAGAAGCTCTCGTAGACGGCCATCAGGACGTAGGCCGCGAGGTGCTGGCCGAGCAGGTCGTGCAGCAGCACGGCCGGGCTGTGGCCCAGGAGCAGCCACCGGTCCCACGCCAGGAGCATCGGGTCGCGCGGGTGGTTGAGCACGTCCCAGCTCTTCAGGTTGTGGTAGCAGAGGTAGACGACGTGGTAGCCGACGAGTGCGCTGAGGGCGAGCGCGAGTCGACGCGCGGGCCACCGCACCCGCAGGTCGTCCAGCGTCCCGCGGACGCTCCAGCGGCGGAGTCCCCGTCGCAGAACCACGTCGAGTGTCGTGAGCACCGCGAAGAGCCCGAAGGAGAGCGCCAGCCGGATCAGCAGGACGGAACCGTGAGGGTCCTTGACCGGGATGCCGACCTGGGCGCTGCGCCCGACGGTGAGGACGGCGAAGGCCACCACCACGAGCCAGACCGGCGTCAGGGCCCGGAGCGGGAGCGGGACGTCGCGGGCGGGTCGGCGCACGCGCGACGGGCTGGCGGTCTCAGGCATGCGACCGGTCCTGTCCCGCGGTGTGCCCGACCCGCCCTCGCCGCATGCGGTCACTGACCGCGCAAGGTGGAGAAGACATCGCTGATCCTTCCTCCGGGTAGGCGCCCCTGCTCGACGAACCACTCACGGCCGAAGACGATCGCGAAGACCGGCAGGGGCAGTCGCAACAGTCGGTCGAGCACACGTACCTCGCCGGACGCCCGGCGCTGGGAGCCGTGCGCCGCCATCGCCGCCCGCTTGGCGGCCAGGGAGGCGCCGACCGGCACGCTGTGCGTGATGGCGTGACGTGGGCTGAACACGTCGCGGGTCTCCAGCGGGGGGATTCCGAGGGCGTGGCCAGCGACGCGGAGCGCACCGAGCACCGCGCGGAACAGCCCAGCGGACACGGTCGCCTCGAGCACCACGCGCGTGTCTGCCAGCACAGCGGCACGTGAGCCGACCCGGTGGACCTGGACGTGGTCGGGGTGGCCGTAGCCGCCGTTGCGGTCGTAGACCGTGAGCACGTCGGCCCGCTCCTCACGGAGGACGTCGGCGAGCCGTTGCGCGGCGACCTCGACGTCGGCGTGCGCGAAGGACGCCGTTGCTCCTGGCGCTGCGATCAGGCCTGAGTCGTCGTACCCGAGCCACACCACGCGCGAGGCGCCGAGCGCTGAGGCCGAGGCGTGCAGCTCGGCCATCCGCACCGCCGCCAGCTGTTCGCCCGTCCCGTCCGAGCGGCCGGCGAGCCCGCGTTCACCCCGGGTGGCGGTGACCAGGACCACGCGGTGCCCCTCGGCGGCGGCACGGGCGAGGGTGCCGCCGGTGAGAAGCGCCTCGTCGTCCGGGTGGGCGTGGAAGGCCACGACGGTGAACCTCTCCGTGGCGTTCACCACCCCGACGCCGTCCGCAGCGGTACGACGGGTGCTCGGCCCCCGAGCAACCTGGCGTAGGCAGTGTCGTGCGCCTGCAACGCGCTTCCCCACGTCAGGGTCGTCGGGACGGTCCGGTTGTGCTGGGAGATCGTCTGACGGAGCGCGTCGTCAATCACCAGACGACGCAGGTGCTCGACCAGCCCGGCGTCGGACGACGCCAGAAGTCCTTCCACGCCCGAGCGCACGAAGTCGGTCATTCCGCTGTCGGACCTGCCGACGACGGGAAGCCCGACGCACCTGGCTTCGAGGGCGGCGAGCCCGAAGGACTCGAGGATCGCGGGCGCGACGTACACGTCCGCGTCGGCGAGCAGGCGGGCAACCCGGTCGGGGCTGACCCGGCCGGTCAGGTCCACGTGTCGCCCGAGGCCGGCCCAGGAGATCTGTCGCTCGACCCGGGGCCGTAGTGGCCCGTCGCCGACGATGGTGAGGTGCACCGGCACGTCGACCGAACGAACCAGAGCCGCGAACATGTCCAGCAAGGGAAGAGGCCTCTTGCGTCGCGCGATACGCATCGTGGTCACCAACCGGACGGAGCCATCGGCGGCGCGCTCGTGGGTGCGCCCGCGGGCGTTGACGTCGACGGCGTTCGCGAGCACGCCGACATCGGTACCGGCGGGGAGCCGGGCGGCCAGCTCGGTCGCCGCCAACCTGCTGACCGCGGTCCACAGCACCGGTGCGGTGCGCAGGCCGGCGAGCATCGCTGCCAGGGCAGGCACCGGGCCGAGGCCGCGCCACAGGGAGTGGACCGTGACCAGCGTGGGTACGCCTCGCCGGGCCGCCGACGCGGCGAGTGGGGAGGTGAAGGGCGCCACCACCGAGATGTGCGCGTGCACGACGTCGTACGACGTGAGGTCGATCCGGCGGCCCTCCGCCGCCGAAGGCACCCGATGGACGGTCACCGGCCCCCGGTCGTCGCTGCGCCGGCCGTCCGCCTCCGCCGGGCTGATCGTGAGCACGGAGACGTCGGCACCGCCGGCGGACTGCCGTCGGGAGAGCGCCTCGACGTGCGTCTCGATCCCGCCCAGGACCGGCGGGTAGTGGTCCGTCAGGTGCAGGATCCTCATGCTGCCTCGATCGTGAGCGGGGCCGTGACGCGACGACGCTCGAGCCATGCCCAGCCACCCAGCAGGATCCCGCCGACCGGGATCTCCAGGGCGACAAGGAACACCCGGTAGAGCAGCACGCCCGCAACGACGGCCACGGGATCCAGTCCGTTGGCCACCAGCCAGGCCACGGTGCCGATCTCGGCGATTCCGGTGCCGGCGGGTGTCACCGGGATCAGCGAGCCCAGGCGCTCCACGGCCGCCGCCATCAGGACGACCACCAGGGACGGTGCGAGCCCGACCGAGCGCAGGCTGAGGAGGAGCAGCAACACCTGTGCGGCGACGTACGCGAAGCTGCCGGGCAGCAGCCGCGGCCAGTGCTGGCGCAGGAGCAGGCGGATCCGGTGCGCCGGGTCCTGCAGGCGTGACCGGAGTCGCCACGCTCGGGACGGCATCGGCGCTGCGTGGCCGGCGGGCCCGGTGCTCTTGCGCAGGACGACTGACGGAACCAGCAGCACCAGGACGGCCGCCGTTGCGCACACGGCCACGACTGCCCACAGGGTGGTCGGGACGTGCACCGACATCGCTAGCAACCCGGTCACGGCCACCAGGGGCAGGAGGATCTTGGTCAGCACGTCGAGCGCGTTGGTGAGGACGCAGAAGGACAGGAAGGCGCTGGTGGGGAAACCCCACCCGCGGACCATCCGCCAGTTCATGCCCGTCGCCACAGCGCCACCGAACGGCATCACGTTGGCGACCGCGCTTCCGCTCAGATTGAGCAGCAGACCTCGCCTGGCCCCGAGACCGGGGAGGGCGGCCGACAGCACGGTCGCGTAGATGGCCAGGCCGCCGACCCAGACCACGCCCATCTCGATCAGGCGCGAAACCGGAACTCCGCGCAGGACGGCGGCTACCTCGTGCCAGGTCACCCCGGCCACGCCGTGGGTCACGGTCCACCACCCCGCGACGACCACCACGGCCGCCAAGGCGAACTTCCAACCGGGCCCGCTGACCTTCCACCCGCTCACCGGTCGCGGGGAGGCTCGACTCTCGTGGCTACGCGGGTGCACGTCTGAACTAGAGCCGAGGACACCTGATCACAACCTGACTTGTTCGGACCGTCCCCAGGCCCGCACGAACGAGGTCTCCCAGCACCCGGGCGGGCACGGGGAGACCTCTGGTGCGTCACTCAGGCCGGTTGGGGGACCCTGCGCTGAGTGACCGGGAGGGACTCGGACTGCTCGGCTCGGCGGGCGTGCCAGAGACCCAGCCCGGCGAGGAGGAGCAGCAGGGCAGAGGCGACGAACGAGCCGATGGCCGCGATCCCTGCAATGGTGCCGATCGTGGCGAACGCGTAGCCGTAGAGGAGCAGGCCGCGCAACGTGTTGCCCATGAAGAGCGTCTGACGCAGCTGACCCAGGGCCTGACCGTCGGGGGAGGCCTTGTCGGCGTCGCTGAGCCCGATGAACTGGCCGCTGACCTCCTCGTAGGTCTTCCCCTTCGAGGCTTCGTTCATGTGGACGAGGATGTAGTGGTCGGCGAACGCCTTGGCCTCGGGACCCGTGTCCATCGGGCTGCCGCCATACTCCTTGAGCGCGGCGGCGTCGGCCTTGGGAAGGCCGGTGAGCGCGTCGCCCTCCGGCATGGTGATTCCTTGCATCGTGAGCTGGTCGTGGACCTGGTTTCCGATGAAGCTGTGTGCCCACGTCAGCAGGCCACCTGCGGCGAGCAGCACCACGACGAGCGCCAGGCCCGTCGCTGAGATGACCTTGTCGAATGCAGAGCGCATGATTTTCTCCCTCGTCCGGCGGGAACGTGCGTCTCCGCGTCAATGCACGACGCTAGGCGCGCGGGTGTTCGGCGGGGAGGGTCGGACGTCCCGTCTGCGAGGGCGGAAAGGCCCAGGCCAGCCGCGGCGACGTCACAGGAGACCGGACGGCGGGCACGGCTCGGGCGAGGAACACCTGTCCCGGTCTGTCTGCTCAGGGGGCAGGCGGAGCACCGGTGAGCACGGCGCGCGCCGCCTCCAGCCTGGCCACGGGGATGCGGAACGGTGAGCAGGAGACGTAGTCGAGCCCGGCGGCCTCGAAGAAGTGGATCGAGTCCGGGTCGCCCCCGTGTTCCCCGCAGACGCCGAGGGTGAGGTCGGGTCGCGCCTGCCGTCCCTTGGTCACCGCGGTGGTGATCAGCGAGCCCACGCCCTCGGTGTCCAACGACTCGAAGGGCGAGACCGCCAGGATCCCCTGGCTGAGGTACGCCGGGAAGAAGGCGGCCTCCACGTCATCGCGGGAGAAGCCCCAGGTCATCTGGGTCAGGTCGTTGGTCCCGAAGGAGAAGAAGTCCGCCTCGCTCGCGATCTGGTCAGCCGTCAGGGCGGCGCGCGGGACCTCGATCATGGTCCCGATGCGGTGGGGTACGGCGAAGCCGCGTGCGGATGCCACCTGGTCTGCCACGCCGGTCAGCTCTCTCCGCAGTCGCGCGAGCTCCCGCACGGTGGAGACGAGAGGCACCATGATCTCGGGTCGCGGATCGCCACCGGCCTCGATCCGGTCAGCAGCGGCCTCGAGGATTGCGCGCGCTTGCATGGCGACCAGACCCGGGACAACCAGGCCGAGCCGCACGCCGCGCAGACCCAGCATCGGGTTCTGCTCGTGAGCCGCACGCACGGCCGCCAGGAGCCGGTGCCCGACCGGGTCGATCACGCCCCGCTGGTCCTCCAGGGCGGAATCGACGGAGAGCTGCGTCAGATCGGGCAGGAACTCGTGAAGGGGCGGGTCGATGAGCCGGATCGTGACCGGCAGCCCGTCCATCTCGGTGAGGATCCGGGCAAAGTCGTCGCGTTGCAGGGGCAACATCGCGGCAAGCGCCGCCTCCCGGTCCTCGACCTCGGTGGCCAGCACCAGGTTCTCGATCAGGACACGCCTGGCGCCCAGGAACATGTGCTCGGTGCGACACAGTCCGATGCCCTGGGCCCCGAACCTGCGGGCTCGTGCAGCGTCCTCCGGGGTGTCGGCGTTCGCGTGCACCTCCATCCGTCGTACGACGTCGGCATGGCCCAGCAGGGCGGCCACTGCGTCCACCACGGGGTCGTCGACCTCCTTGCCGTCGAAGTAGCTCACGACGGCCGAGTCGACAACGGGCACGGCGCCGGCGAAGACCTCTCCGGTCGTCCCGTCGAGAGAGATGACGTCACCCTCGTGCACCACCGGTCCTCCGCGGACCTGGACCTGTCGGCCCACGAGATCGACGGTCAGGGCCTCGGCTCCGCACACGCACGGCCGCCCCATGCCACGCGCCACGACAGCGGCGTGCGAGGTCTTGCCCCCGCGGCTGGTGAGGGTGCCGCGAGCAGCCACCATGCCCTGGAGGTCGTCGGGGTTGGTCTCCTCGCGCACGAGGACGACGTCCTCGCCACGCTCACTCCACGCCACCGCCGTCTCGGCGTCGAGCGCTACCCGGCCCACAGCGGCGCCCGGAGAGGCGCTGACCCCGACCGTGAGGCGTTCGCGCGTCGCCCGTTCGTCGAACCGGGGAAACATCAGGCGCGTGAGCTGCGCGCCGGTCACACGTCCGAGAGCCTCGTCGAGGTCCAGGAGCCCTTCGTCCACCATGTCGTGCGCGATCCGGAACGCCGCCTCGGGCGTGCGCTTCCCCACGCGGGTCTGGAGCATCCACAGCTTGCCGCCCTCGATGGTGAACTCGATGTCGCACATGTCCCGGTAGTGATGCTCCAGCGTGGCCATGTTCTCGAGGAGCTCGTCGTAGCAGTCCCCGTCGAGCGCGGCGAGGTCGGTCAGGGGCACCGTGTTGCGGATGCCGGAGACGACGTCCTCACCCTGTGCGTGCTGCAGGTAGTCGCCGTACACGCCACTGGCACCGGTGGCCGGGTCGCGGGTGAACGCGACACCGGAGCCGGAGGTCGACCCTCGGTTGCCGAAGACCATCGCCTGCACGTTCACTGCTGTGCCGAGGTCCTCGGAGATGTGCTCGCGCTGGCGGTAGAAGGCGGCCCGTGGTGTGTGCCAGGAGTCGAAGACCGCTCGTACGGCGAGGTCGAGCTGCTCCCGCGGGTCCTGGGGGAAGGGCCGCCCGGCGTGGTGCAGCACGAGGGACTGGAAGGTGCTCACGAGCTCGCGAAGGTTGCCGGTGTCGAGGCCGGCATCGTCCACGCGCGAGCGATCGTCCTTGAGCTCGGCGAGCGCGGTGGCGAACACCTTGGGCTCCATCCCCATCACCGTGCTCCCGAACATCTGGATGAGACGACGGTAGGAGTCGAGCGCGAAGCGCTCGCCACCGTGGCGGGCCAGGCCGTGCACGGACCTGTCGTTCAGTCCGACGTCGAGGACGGTCTCCATCATTCCTGGCATGGAGAACTTCGAGCCTGAGCGGACCGATACCAGCAGGGGGTCGGAGCGGTCACCCAGGCGGCGGTTCATGTGTCGCTCGAGACGGGCGAGGTGCTCGTCGACCTCGCTGTCGAGACCGTCCGGAACGTCGCGGTCGCGCAGGTAGGCACGACAGGCCTCGGTGGTGATGGTGAATCCCGGTGGCACCGGGAGCCCGAGCCGGCACATCTCCGCGAGGTTCGCGCCCTTGCCTCCCAGCAGGTCGGACTGGAAGCGGTCTCCTTGCGCAAAGTCGCGGACGTAGCGGTTTTCCTCGTGCACGGCCCTCAGTCCTCGAGAATCTCGGCAACCGGTCGACGCGGGGTGCGTCGGAGGCTTGTTCGGGTGTTCTCCAGCCAGCCGACCCGGAGCAGGATCTGTGGCCGGGCCAAGCCGTCGAAGACGTCCGCGTGCAGTGCTCGACGGGTCTGGTCGACCTCGATGACCTGACTCAGCGGCACGATCGAGAGACCGTCATGGGTGGCCTGGAGCCACAGCGCGCTGAGTGCTTCTCCGGCCTTGAGCCACGACAGCTGGTCGTCGGCAGCGCTGCAGATGGCCACCAGGCCGTCCGAGCTCTCGACCACGCTGGCGGCGGCCTCGGCCGCCGAGCCTGCCTCGGCGTCGGTCGCGAAGCGGTTCGGACGGATTGACGGAAGGTCTGGCGCGTGCGGCACTGCGTGGGCCACCGGGACCCCGTCGACGTGACTGCGACCGATCCAGGTCTCCTGTTCTTCGGCGTACCTCGCGTCAGATGCTTGCGCTGACCTCGCGGTCTCCAGCAGGCCCTCGGCTCGGAAGCGGCTGGTCACATCGGTGATGGGGATGGCAAGGACTCCCCACCCCGTGGCGGCCTCGGCCAGCTGGGCCAGTCGTGAGTCCGGTACCGGCCACGACGTGAATCGGCGCCGGTCGGTGCGTCTTGCCTTGAGTGCCTGCAGGGAGTCGCGCGCTTCGTCGGTGGGAGCACCCTGCACGAGGGTGATGCGTGCCAGGTGGTCCGGGTCCTCAGGGGACGGCGTGAGCTCGATGGACGGCGTGAGGCTCAGCGCCTGCGCGGCCACGAAGGCGTGATGCAGGGCGGCGCCGCAGCTGATGGCGAGATTGCGGCCCGAGGGGTCGCTGACCGGCAGCTGGCGTTGCCGATCGGCGTACAGATCGACGGTGGCGGTGTCGATCACCCGCCAGCGCCAGGGCTGGGTGTTGAGCACGCTCGGTGCTCGGCCGGCCAGCTCGATCACGCGCAGAGCCTGGGCCTGGGTGGGTGCGCTCATGGGAGTGCCTCCTCGATTGATCCGACCCTCGCGCCGCAACGGCGCGCGCGGCAGGGGCGTAGGTCCCGAAAGATCAGGCGCTGCGTGAGGACCCTGCCGATCCGGGACCTTCGGCTCTCACGTGTGCACCGCCGTGCGGGCAGGGTCGAAGGATCAGGAACTGCGACCGGAGGCATGGCTCATGTGGGACAACGACCCCGGCACCGCTGAAGCCGGTCGAGGACCTGCCGGAGATCCCGTGCTGGTGCACCGTGCGACGCCGATGCAGGAAGTGGAGATCCGGTCTCTGCAGATGGACCGGTTCAGTGACCTTCTGCCACCAGATCGCATCATCCGGTTCGCGGACGTGGCAGCCGAGGCGCGTTCGCTCACCAGCGGTCGCATCATCTGGAACGTCAATGCCACCGCACAGGGCGGAGGCGTGGCCGAGATGCTGCAGACCCTGCTCGCGTACGTGCGGGGGGTGTACGTCGACACCCGCTGGATGGTCCTCACCGGCGGCCCGGAGTTCTTCACCGTCACCAAGCGTGTGCACAACATGCTGCACGGAGAGGCAGGCGACGGTGGAGATCTGGGCGACGCCGAGCGCACCGTCGTTGCCGATGCCCTCGAGGCCGACATCCAGGAGATGACGGCCCGAGTCTCCGTCGGTGACGTCGTCCTGCTGCACGACCCGCAGACCGCTGGCATGGTCGACCAGCTCCGCGCGGCCGGGGCGCTGGTCGTGTGGCGCTGCCACGTCGGACGGGACACCTCGAACGAGCTGACCGATCGCGCCTGGGACTTCCTGCGGCCGATGATCCAGCACGCCGACGCCTTCGTCTTCTCGCGCAGCGCCTATGTCCCGGTCTGGTGCCGCCCGGAGGCGGTGCGGATCATCACTCCTTCGATTGACCCGTTCAGTGCGAAGAACGACGACCTCAGCGACGAGATGGCCCGGGCAGTGCTCCTCCGCTGCGGAATCGTCGAGGATGCCGGTGACCGTCTCGGCGACGACACCTCGCTGCCGTTCGTCCGAAGGGACGGTCGCGTGGGTGAGGTGCGGTCCCACCGCGGGCTGCAGGCGGAGGGCGATCCGGTCCCCGCCGAGGCACGACTCGTGGTCCAGGTGAGTCGGTGGGATCGGCTCAAGGACATGGTCGGCGTCCAGCGAGGATTCATCGAGGCCATGTCCTCGTTGCCTGACGACGTCCACCTGGTGCTGGCCGGACCAGAGGTCGCGGGCGTCTCCGACGACCCGGAGGGAGCGGTCGTCCTGGCGGACTGCCGCGACTCGTGGCACCGACTGAGCGCGGCTGAGCGGCGACGAGTCCATCTCGTCTGCCTCCCGATGGACGACGTCGACGAGAACGCGCTCATGGTCAACGCCTTGCAGCGCCGAGCAACCGTCGTGGTGCAGAAGAGCCTGGTGGAGGGATTCGGTCTCACTGTCACCGAGGCGATGTGGAAGGGCCGCCCCGTGGTGGCCTCGGCGGTGGGGGGGATCGTGGACCAGATCACCGACATGGTCGATGGAGTACTGCTTCGTGATCCCACCGACGTGCAGGCTCTCGGCGAAGCGCTGACGATGTTGTTCGGTGACCCGGACCTGTGCGCGGCCCTCGGCGACGCCGGGCGCCGAACCGTGTACGACCGCTTCCTCGGTGACCGGCACCTGGAGGCGTACGTCGACCTCCTCCGCTGGCTCGTGACCTGAGAGGTAGCCCGACCGGAGGGAGCTCGGGACACGAGTGGCGCGGGACCTTCGGCTCTGGCGGCGACTGACGGGGAGCCAGAGTCTTCCACCATGTCGTCATCCAGTTACGAGGCACTCGCCATGGCAAACCGGGCGGCGAACCGCGTCTTGATCCCTGTCCTCAGGTGTCGTGCAGGGCGAGCGCTCGGTCGACGGTTCGCCCTGGTCGAGTACGTGGGTCGACGCTCCGGGGAGCGTCACGAGCTCGTCACGCTGTACGCCAGCCAAGGGCGAACCATCCGGATCCGGGTGGGGATGGCCGAGCGCAAGTCGTGGTGGCGCAACTTCAAGGAGCCGCACCCTGTGCGCCTGCGGCTGGCGGGCAAGGACTACGACACCACGGCGTACGTGGTGCGCGAGGACAAAGGGGTCAGCGTGGTCGCCCAGCTCAGTGTCTGAGCGGCAGGCATGGGTCCGAGGGATTGTCGGCAGACAAAAGCCCCTGGAGTCGTGCTCCAAGGACCGATGACTGGCGACGCGAAGTAGCTCCTCCCGTAGGTGGAGTCACCGCGAACCGTCCGTTACAACGTACGTCCTCTCGGCAGGAGATCCGATGGGGCCATAGTCACCACCAGCGCGGGACCAAAGGCCCTAGCCAGGTCGGGAAGCGAGCTGGCTGTGCTGCCGTTGGCCCAGGGTCGGCCGGCTGAGTGTCGAAGGTGCGGTGCGTGCCTGCAGGGCTCAGGCCGGTTCCGCGAGGCCGGTCACCATCAGGTCACGCAGCCTGATCAGGCCGTCCCGGATCCGGCTCTTGGCCGTGCCCAGGGGAAGCTGCAGCATCCGTGAGATCTCCGCGTGGGTGAAGCCACCGAAGTAGGACAGCTCGAGCGCCTCGCGCTGGCCCGGCGAGAGGGTGGCCAGGGCTGCGCGAACGGCTTGGGCGTCGAGGGAGGCGTGCGCCTGGGCGGCGGTCTCGTCGAACGGCGTCCGGCGGCTCCGCGCGGCGTCGGCCGTGTCCCGGCGGCGTGATGCCTCCGACCCGCGGACCCGGTCGATCGCGCGTCGGTGGGCCATGGTCATCAGCCACGAGAGCGCCGAGCCACGTGTGGGATCGAAGCGGTGGGAGGTCTGCCAGATCTCGAGGAAGATCTCCTGGGTGACCTCCTCCGACTGGTGCACGTCGTGGAGGACGCGGAGCACCATCCCGTGAATCCGAGCCGCGACGTCGTCGTACAGCTGGGCGAAAGCCAGTTCGTCGCCGTGGCGCGAGGCCGCGAGCAGCGACGCGAGCGCGTCGGCGTCGGAGGTGCGAGCCGGCATGGGCATCCTTCAGGTGGGAACCGCGAGCCCGAGGGAGAACAAATTGCCCACAAGTGACTTGTGCACAAGGTAGCGCGTTCGTGAGAGAATGGGAACCATGGCAGCGACCCAGACTCCTCCTCTCGAGGAGCAGCTCTGCTTCGACCTGTACGCCGCCTCCCGCGCCGTGACGAACGCCTATCGGCCGGCGCTGCACCGGCTCGGGCTGACCTATCCCCAGTACCTCGTGCTGATCGTGCTCTGGGACGAGGGCAGCTGCACGATCAGGGAGTTGTCCGACCTGCTCCGTCTCGATCACGGCACCCTGACACCCCTGCTTCGGCGGATGGAGGGCAGCGGGTTGGTCTCGCGTCGTCGGTCCGACGCCGATGAGCGCTACGTCGAGATCGCGCTGGCCCCCCGCGGCGACGAGCTCCGCGTCCACGCCAAGCAGATCCACTGCGACATGAAGGACGCCCTGGGTCTCGACGAGGACGGCTTCATGGCGCTGCAGGCCACGCTGCGCGAACTGACGTCGCGGGTCTCGACCTAGGCCAGGAAGGCCTCGAGAGTCTCGACCACAAGCGCATGGTCATCCAGCTGGGGAAGACCGGAGACCGCGACCGTGCCGACGCAGCCGGTGCCGCGCACCAGGATCGGGAACGCGCCCCCGTGCGCGGCGTACTTCGACGGGTCGAGCCGGGAGTCCTCGTCGAAGGACTTCCCCTCGACCCGGAACTGCTCTCCGACACGCAGCGAGGAACGGCCGTAACGGTCGACGACGGCGCACTTGCGCTCCAGCCACCCGTCGTTGTCGGCCGAGGCACCTGGAAGCGAGGCGTGGAACAGTCGCTGCCCGTTGCGTCGGATCGAGATCGCCACCGGCAGCCCGGAGGCGGCCTCCCGGAGGGCGACCCCGAGGGCCCAGGCGGTGCCCTCGTCGAACCTGTCGAAGACGAGGCGGGCCTCCTGGGCTTCCAGCACCTCGAGCAGGTCACGTCCGGTCATGGGCCCTCCAGAGGTCGCCGTCGCTGTGGCTCGTCTCGATCCTGCCGCACGACCGGTCGCCCGAGGTGGTCCAGCGACGCCTTGATGCTGCGGCGCCGACGGTGGGACCCTCGCCGTACCTGAGCGAGAGGCACCGATGAGCAGATACCGCGACCAGCTGCCGCAGCTCGAGCATCGCCTGTTCCTGACCGACAGCGGTCTGGAGACGACGCTGATCTTCCATGACGGCTACGACCTGCCGCACTTCGCGGCGTTCGGGCTGCTCGACGACGAGGCCGGGCGGGAGCGGTTGGACCGCTACTTCCGGGAGCACGCCCAGGTCGCCGACGGAGTCCGGGCCGGCATGGTGCTGGAGTCGCCCACGTGGCGCGCCAGCTCCGACTGGGCCGAGCTGCTCGGGCTCTCCACCGAGCATCTCGCCGACCTGAACCGTCGCTCGATCGCGGAGCTCGAGCGGCTGCGCCAGGAGCTGGGGGAGGACCGCACCGTGGTCGTCAGTGGCTGCATCGGACCCCGCGGCGACGGGTACGACGGGACCGTGCGGATGGACGCCCGCGAGGCGCAGGACTACCACGGACCGCAGGTGCGGACGTTCGGCGAGACCGAGGCCGACATGGTGCACGCGATGACGATCACCTACCCGGACGAGGCGATCGGGATCATTGTCGCGGCCCAGGAGGCCGGGATCCCGGCGGTCGTCTCGTTCACGGTGGAGACCGACGGTCTCCTGCCGGACGGTACGACGCTCGGTGACGCGATCGAGCGCGTCGACGAGGCCACCGACGGCGGGGCGGCGTACTTCGGCGTCAACTGCGCGCACCCCACCCATGTCGCGCCCGCGCTGGACCCGCAAGCGGCCTGGGCGCACCGGCTGCGCGGCCTGCGTGCCAACGCGTCACGCCGTTCGCACGCGGAGCTGGACGATGCGGAGACCCTCGATGCGGGCGACCCCGACGAGTTCGGTCGCGAGTACGCCGAGCTGAGGCGGGACAACCCGGCGCTCACGGTCCTGGGTGGCTGCTGCGGGACGGATCTCCGTCACGTGCAGGCGATCGCCACCGCCACGGCCTGAGCCGGCCGCGGAGCTCCCGCAGCCGAGGCGGCGGCGACGGCGGTGTGCCTACGCATGGCTGTCACGGGCTGCGCGCATCCGCAGCCGCTGCCCCGGACGCAGCTGCGCGCACCGGTCGACGTCGTCGTCGACGACGTAGCCGATCACCGGGTAGCCACCGGTGACCGGGTGGTCGGCGAGGAACAGCACCGGCAGGCCGGACGGCGGCACCTGGAGCGCGCCGCGAAGCATGCCCTCGCTGGGGAGCTCGTCATCACGGTCCCGCTCGAGGGGTTCGCCGTCGAGCCGGATCCCCACCCGGTTGCTGTCGCTGCTGACAGTGAAGGCCTGCCCGAGCAAGGAGGCCCAGGCCCCGTCGGGGAACCAGTCGCGCCGCGGTCCGGGGGCAACCCGCACGGTGACCTCGCCGGACTCCGGGTCGGGCACCGGCGCCAGGTCGACGCCGGGGGACCGTCGGCGCGTCGTGCCCACGGTGAGAACGTCGCCCTTCTCCAGCGGCGACGGGCCGAGTCCGCTCAGCGTGTCGGTCGCCCGCGATCCGAGGACGCGTTCGACGTCGAGGCCGCCGCGCACGGCGACGTAGGTGCGCAGGCCGCTCGCCGGTGGGCCGAGCTCGAGCACCTCCCCGGACCTGAGCGTGGTGGGCGCGTTGTGCGGCGACGACCCTTCGCAGCGAGCACCCGTGGTCACCACCACCACGTCAGCGTTCGCGCGCAGCTGGAGCCCGCCGTACGTGACCTCGAGGACGGCGGCGCTCCGCTTGTTGCCGACCAGCCGGTTCGCGAGTCGGTACGACGCCCGGTCGCAGGCGCCGGAGCTGCCCACCCCGAGGGACGCCCGGCCGGGTCGACCGGCGTCCTGCACGGTGGTCAGGATGCCCGTCGCCAGGACGGTGAGCGACGACGTCATGGCCGGCCGCCGGTGTCGACGAAGCGGACCCGGACGCCGGGCCGGAGCAGCGCGGCGGGATCCCGGTCGGGGTCGAACAGGTCGAGGTCGGTCCGGCCGATCAGCTGCCAGCCTCCTGGGGAGGCCCGGGGGTAGACGCCGCTGAACTCCCCGGCCAGTCCCACCGAACCCGGCGGCACACGCTTGCGCGGAGTGGACCGACGGGGGAAGTCCTCCTGCCAGGCCGGCGACGTCAGGTAGCCGAAGCCGGGGGCGAACCCGCAGAACGCCACCGTCCACTCCTCGCCCGTGTGCCGGCGGACCAGCTCGTCGGCTGCACAGCCGAGGTGCTGCGCGGCATCGTCGAGGTCCTCCCCGTCGTACGCCACGGGGACCTCGATCAGCTCGCCCCAGTCCCGGAGGTCGCTGCGTGGCTCGGTCGCCCGCACCACCTGCTCGACCGCGTGCAGTGAGGTGACCGTGGGGTCCGTGACCAGCAGCAGGGTGCGTGCAGCGGGCACGAGGTCGACGACACCGGACGGCACGTCCTCGGACAGCGCGGCGTACAGCGCGAGCACCTCGTCGAGGTCGGCGAGCTCCACGAGGAGGGCGGTCGAGCCGCTGGGGAGGAAGCGCATCAACCGGCGAAGGGGGCGACGGTGACCCCCGCCTCGTCGAGGGCGGCGCGCACCTGGCCGGCGATCCGGACCGCGCCGGCGGTGTCGCCGTGCACGCACAGCGAGCTCGCCTGCACCTCCAGGGAGCCGCCGTCGACGTCCTCGATCGCCTCACCGGTCGCGATCGCGACGCAGCGTCGGGCGATCTCGTGGGCGTCGTCCAGGACGGCACCCGGCAGCCGGCGCGACACCAGGGTGCCCTCCGGTGTGTACGCCCGGTCCGCGAAGGCCTCCCGGACCGTGGTCAGTCCTGCCTCGCCCGCGAGTCGGAGCCACACCGACCCCGGTAGCCCGAGCACCGGCAGCGTCGCGTCGTAGTCGACGACCGCACGCACGACGGCCGCCGCCTGCTCCTCGTGGTGCACGATCGCGTTGTAGAGGGCTCCGTGCGGCTTGACGTAGCGGACGCGGGATCCGGCGATGCGGGCGAACGCGTCGAGCGCACCGATCTGGTAGATCACGTCCTGGGTCAGCGCGTCGGGCTCGATGTCGATGAACCGCCGCCCGAAGCCGGGCAGGTCGCGGTAGCCCACCTGGGCGCCGATCGCGACGTCGCTCTCGACCGCCCGGTCGCACACCCGCCGCATGATCGAGGCGTCGCTCGCATGGAACCCGCAGGCGACGTTGGCGCTGGTGACGACGCCGAGCAGTGCGTCGTCGTCACCGAGCGTCCAGTGGCCGAAGCCCTCGCCCAGGTCGCTGTTGAGGTCGATCAGCGTCACGGTGCCCGCCTTCCTCAGAAGAGGTCCTTCAGACCGGTCAGGGAGTTGTAGCCGAGGTAGATCGTCGCCACCCATGCCAGCACGCCGATCACGATCAGCCACATCGGGTACTTGTAGCCACCGAGCAGGTCCCGCCGGCGAGCGGCGATCCAGAGCAGGATGCCCAGCCCGAAGGGCAGGATCAGGCCGTTGAAGGCGCCGGCAAAGACCAGCAGCTTGACCGGCGTCGTGGCCGCCACCAGGAAGACCGCGGTCGAGGCCACGATGAACCCGCAGACCACCCACCGCTCGTAGCGGGTCACCCACGGGCCCATCACCTTCAGGAACGACGTCGAGGTGTACGACGCGCCGATCACCGACGTGATCGCTGCGGACCACATGATCACGCCGAAGACGATCTCCCCACCGGTGCCGAGCGCGAACTTGAACGCGTCGCCGGCCGGGTTGAGCGCGCCGAGCTTGGCGCCGCCCTCCACCACGCCGAGCACCGCGAGGAACAGCAGGACCCGCATCAGGCCGGTGATGGCCACGCCGATGACGGAGCTGCGCGTGATCTGGGGGACGAACTCCGGTCCCTGGATGCCGTTGTCGACGAGCCGGTGCGCTCCGGCGTACACGATGTAACCGCCGACGGTGCCGCCGATCAGGGTGGTGATCACCAGGAAGCTCGCGGTGTCGGGGGAGACCGTCTGCACCAGCGCGTCACCGAGCGGCGGCCTGGTCTTGATCGCCACGAAGGTGGTCAGCGCGATCATCACCAGCCCGAGCAGCACCACGACCCGGTCCATGGCCACCCCGGCCCGACGGATCAGGAAGATGCCGATGGCGACCACGGCGCTGATCGCCGCGCCCACCCGCACGTCGAGCCCGAAGATCGCGTTGAGACCCAACGAGGTGCCGGCGATGTTGCCGATGTTGAAGACCAGGCCGCCGAGCACGTCGAGCGCCGAGAGGGCGTAGCCGGCGCCGGGGAGCACGCTGTTCGCCAGGTCCTGGGCGCGACGTCCGGAGACCCCGACCACCCGCCAGACGTTCAGCTGGATCGCGATGTCGAACAGGATCGACACCACGATCGCGAAGGCGAACGCCGCCTTGAGCTGGTCGGTGAAGGTCGTGGTCTGGGTGATGAACCCGGGGCCGATCGCCGACGTGGCCATCAGGAACATGGCCCCGAGGAACTTGGCGCGACCGCCCAGCTGGGCGTCGGGGACGGCGCCTTCCCCGGTGCCCGGCGGCCCGGAAGCCGTGCTCCCCGTGGTCGGTCCGGGACGGTCGGCTGGTGTGTTCGGCATCACAGCACCGTAGCGATCGTTCAACAATCCCACAAGAGGGTCGTTCAACAATCCCTTGGTTTTCCGCGCTAGTACGGGACAGGATGGGCGCATGTCGCGGACCGGTGAGCTGCCCGAATCGAACAACGTGGACGACTCGTCGTGGCTCCGGACGGTGGCGGGTGACGCCGGCTTCTTCGACCGCAGCAGCACGGCCGAACGGATCGCCGACGTGCTGCGTCGCAGGATCACCGAAGGCGACCTGCCGCCTCGCGCGCACCTGTCCGAGGAGCGGCTGATCGAGGTCCTGCACGTCTCGCGCAACACCCTCCGCGAGGCCTTCCGGCTCCTCTCCCACGAGGGCCTCCTGGTCCACGAGCTGCACCGCGGCGTCTTCGTCCGCCAGCTCAGCGAGGCCGACCTCGTGGACCTCTACCGGCTCCGCCGCATCGTCGAGTGCGACGTGGTGCGCTCGCTCGCCGATCCAGATCCCGCCGGGCTGCGGCGCCTCCGGGACGATGTCGCGGGTGCCGAGGCGTCGGCAGCGGAGGGCGACTGGGTCGCCGTCGGCACCGCCAACATGCAGTTCCACCGCGACCTGGTGGCCCTGGCCCGGAGCCCTCGCACCGACGAGGTCACCGGCCGGCTGCTGGCCGAGCTCCGGCTCGCCTTCCACGCGGTGGCGAGTCCGCAGCGCCTTCACGAGACCTACGTCGCCCGCAACCGCGCCCTCCTGGACACCGTGACAGCCGGCGACTACGAACTCGCCGCCAAGCAGCTCGAGGACTACCTGGCGGACTCCCTGTCCGAGCTGCTCATGGCCGTGCGAGGTGTCCCGTCGTGACCACCGCGCTGTCCCCGGTCGACGCCCGGAGCCGCTACCGGGCAGGGCTTGCGGTGCCCACGAGCGGCTGGGCGCCCGGCTTCACGCAGGCCAACCTGGTGGTGCTGCCGAAGGAGTGGGCCTTCGACATGCTCCTCTTCGGACAGCGCAACCCGCAGCCCGTGCCGCTGCTCGACGTCACCGAGCCGGGTGCGGTGTCCACGGCGCTGGCGCCCGGAGCCGACCTCCGTACCGACCTGCCGCGCTACCGGGTCTGGCGTGACGGCGTGCTCGCGGACGAGCCCACCGACGTCGTCGACCTGTGGGCCGACGACCTGGTGAGCTTCCTGATCGGGTGCAGCTTCAGCTTCGAGACGGCCCTGCTCGACGCCGGGGTGCCGGTGCGCAACATCGAGCAGGGACGCAACGTCTCGATGTACCGCACCAACCGCGACTGTCGTCCCGCCGGCCGGCTGGCCGGACCGCTGGTGGTCTCGATGCGCCCGGTCCCGGCGTCCCAGGTGGTGACCGCGGTGCAGGTGACGTCACGGATGCCCGAGGTGCACGGCGCACCCGTCCACGTCGGCGCACCGGAGGCGCTCGGCATCACGGATCTGGCCGCACCCGACTTCGGCGACCCGGTCGACCTCGAGGACGGCGACGTGCCGATGTTCTGGGCGTGCGGGGTGACGCCGCAGGCCGCGCTGATGGCGTCGCGGCCGCCGTTCGCGATCACGCACGCGCCCGGTTTCATGTTCGTCACCGACGTGCCCGACGCGGTCTACCGGCAGGCCTAGTCGAAGAGCGCCAGGAACAGACCCACGCCGACCATGGTCAGCACCGAGGCAAGCAGGTAGGGCCGAATGCGGCTGCACAGCGCGACCCGGGCCCGCAGCACGCCTGGGATGCTCTCCACGGGCAGGTGACGGACGGCGACGCTCTGGGCGACCAGCACGACGCCGGTGAGGAGACCAGCCTGCAGGAGCGTGACTGCCAATGTCGGGGTAGCCGCCATCAGCTCGCCTCCTCGTGTGGACGGGTCAGGCCCGACGTTAGGCAGCGTGGCGTGGGTCGACCGTCTCAATCTGAGACAAGGTCTCGCGGACGGGTCAGTCCGTCGGCGTGACGATGCCGTACTCGTGGATCTTGCGGTAGATCGTGGCCCGCGACATTCCGAGCGACTTCGCGGCCCCGACCTTGTTGCCTGTCGCGTTCGCCAGCGCCACCACGATGGCGTCGCGCTCCATCGACTCCAGCGGGCTCAGCAGCCGGCGGCTGACGGAGTGCACCTCCGGCGGGAGGTCGACAGGCTGGATCACCCCGGTGCGTCGGTGCTTGACCACCTTGCGCAGGCTCTGGTGGACCTGCTCGGCGTTGCCGGGCCACGACATCCGCATCAGGAGCCGCATCGCTTCCGGCGAGCAGACCAGGCGTCGGTGGCCGAGCCGTCCGAGGAACATCGGCACGAGCTGCTCGAGGTCCTCGAGGTGCAGCCGGAGCGGTGGCACCTCCAGCGTGCTGGGGAAGAGCGCGAGCACGTGTTGCAACGCCGTGCTCCTCTCGGTGCTCCCGCTCAGGGTGACCGCCACCCAGACCCGCCGCTTGGGTGCCTCGGCCTGCGCCTCCTTGAGGACCGACTCCACCCTGCGCAGCTGGGTGTCTGTGAGCCGGTCGACGTGCCGGATGACCACCGAGTCGGCGTCGACGAGCAGGGCTCGCCGGAGCGTGGCGGTCCAGTCCGCCGACCCGGCAGCTTCGGCGGCGTCCACCGAGGTGAAGCGACCCACCGGCTGGCGCCGCAGCTGCACGGCGCTGAGCAGCGCCAGCTTGCCCACGCCGGGCTCGCCCTCGACGGCGAGCCACTCACCGGCCCGGAACGCGGTCTCGAGCTCCTCGCAGGCGCGCAGCCAGGCGGGGGCCGAGCCGACCAGCCCCGGGAGCGGGATCCGGCCGGCGACGGGCCGCGTCGCAGGCGTGGTCCTGAGGGTGTGCTCGACCTTGACGTGGACCACGATGCCGGGGGTCGGGGAGTCCCGCTCGACGCTGCGGCAGTACATCCGTGCGGCGGCACCCGACGGCAGCTCGACCACGAGCATCCCGTGCTGGGCGTGCGTCAGCGACTCCGTCGCGTGCAGGATCAGGGCGGCCTGGTCGTTCGGGTCGAGCCAGGTCCTCGCCTGGTCGTTGAGCATCGCCATCTCGCTGTTCAGGGCGATGACGATCCCGGGCCTCCGGCTGCAGGTGCGCAGGTACTCCTGAAGCAGACCAACGTGGGGCGCGCCGACGTCGGCCAGCATGGCTTGCCGGATCTGCTCGGCGGTGGTCTGGGCAAGAGTCATCAGGACCTCGGCTGCGTCCTTGCGCCAGCACGTGAGGTCGACCGCGCCGACGAGGCGTCCCGAGACAGGGTGATGGATCGGCACCCCCGCGCAGGCCAGGTCTTCGAGGTGCTCGGCGTAGTGCTCGTGGCCGAACACGTGGGCCGGGCCGCCGACCTCCAGCGCGGTGCCGATGCCGTTGGTGCCGACGAACTTCTCCGCATAGCTGAACCCCGGAGCGAGAAACACCTTGTCCAGGTGCCGCTCGAGGGCGCCGTCGGTGGTGAGCCGGCTCAGCACCAGCCCGGAGTTGTCGGTCAGGACCACGCTGACGGCCTGACCCTTGAGCCGTTCGTGGAGACTGCGCAGCACCGGGCCGGCGCTCCGGGTCAGCCGGGTGTCGTGCGGAGCGTCGGGCAGGTAGGCCATCTCGATCTTGTCGGCGTCGACCTGCAGCTCGTGCGACCGCTTCCAGGACTCCAGGATCGGGGCACGCACGGTCCGCGCGTCCGTCGTCTCGGCGGTGAGGAAGCGGACTCGACTGGCCGCCACCTGTCGTTGTTCAGGCACGGGTGTCCGGTCGTCTGGCGACGTCATTCAACTACGTCCCTGGGCTGTTCGAGAGACCTTGTCTTCCGGCCACGATAGGTGCTGATTCCGGAGCCGTCGAGGGTCCGCGGAGCGCGTCCCGCAGCTCCTGACAGGTGTCTCAAACTGAGACAGCACGCCTCCGGCCGCGGCGTAACGTCCCTGCAAATCGGCTGCAGACGTCAGGTGTCGGCACGCCCTCCCGAGAGCGCCGGCTGGTGTCCGGTCGAGCCACGCCAACGGCCCGGGGCTTCCGGACCCGGGAGGCAGCGATGAGCACAGCCGACAGCGGGACCGACGCGGAGCCCGCGGAGAGCTACAACCCGTGGAGCATCGTCAACCTGGTCTTCAGCCACCTTTCGGAGCAGGGTCTGCACCCGGTCCTGGGAGAGAGCGGCGACCCGGGCCCGCCGGCTCACGCCCTGCTGCTGGCGCTCGGCATCGAACCGGCGCCCGAGGGCAACCGTGCGGTCATGCGCGACGTACGAGCGCACCTGGCGGAGATCCGCGCCGTCTTCGACGACCGCTGAGTGCCGTCGCCGGAAATGTGACGACCGTCTCAATCTGAGACCGGGTCGGCGCCGCTACTGGGCTTTCATCTGTCAACGGACCCTACGAAGCAGGAAAGGAGTGGTGATGACTCGCCAAAGCGTGGCCAAGGCTCACGAGAAGATCCAAGAGCTGGCCTGGGAGCCTCTCTACCACGAGCCGGTCTCCCAGTACGGGACTGACTACACGTTCCAGAAAGCCAAGAAGAAGGACCCCCTCAAGCAGGTCCTCCGCTCGTACTTCCCCATGCAGGAGGAGAAGGACCACCGCGTCTACGGGGCCGCCGACGGCGCCATCCGCGGCAACATGTTCCGCCAGGTGCAGGAGCGTTGGCTGGAGTGGCAGAAGCTGTTCCTGAGCATCATCCCGCTGCCGGAGATCTCTGCTGCCCGCGCAATGCCACTCCTGTTCCGCACGGTGCCCAACCCCGAGCTGCACAACGGGCAGGCGATCCAGATGATCGACGAGGTGCGGCACTCGACGATCCAGCAGAACCTCAAGCGCCTGTACATGAACAACTACATCGACCCGGCCGGCTTCAACAGCAGCCTGCGCAACTTCCAGAACGACTACTGCGGCACGATCGGTCGCCAGTTCGCCGAGGGCTTCATCACCGGTGACGCCATCACCGCGGCGAGCATCTACCTGACGATCGTGGCGGAGACCGCTTTCACGAACACCCTGTTCGTGGCGATGCCGGCCGAGGCGGCCGCCAACGGCGACTACCTGCTGCCGACGGTCTTCCACTCCGTGCAGTCCGACGAGTCGCGGCACATCAGCAACGGCTACGCGACGCTGCTGATGGCGCTCGCAGACGAGGGCAACCACCAGCTGCTCGAGCGAGACCTGCGCTACGCGTGGTGGAACAACCACCGGGTGGTCGACGCGGCCATCGGCACCTTCATCGAGTACGGCACGAAGGATCGTCGCAAGGACCGCGAGAGCTACGCGGAGATGTGGCGTCGGTGGATCTACGACGACTACTACCGCAGCTACCTGGTGCCCCTGGAGAAGTACGGCCTGGTCATCCCGCACGACCTGATCGAGGAGTCCTGGAACCAGATCTGGAACAAGGGCTACGTCCACGAGGTCGCACAGTTCTTCTGCACCGGCTGGCTGGCCAACTACTGGCGCATGGACCCGATGACCGACAAGGACTTCGAGTGGTTCGAGTACAAGTACCCGGGCTGGTACGACAAGTACGGCGCCTGGTGGGAGAACTACGCCCGACTGTCCACTCCCAACGGACACCACCCGATCGTGGCCGAGGACGTCAACTACCAGTACCCGCACCGCTGCTGGACCTGCATGGTCCCGTGCCTGGTGCGTGAGGACATGGTGATGGCCGAGGTCGACGGGCAGATGCGCACCTACTGCCACGAGGCCTGCCGCTGGACCGATGTCGAGGCCTTCCGGCCGACCTACCAGGGTCGCGAGACCCCGAACATGGGCCAGCTGATCGGCAAGCGCGAGTGGGAGACGCTGTACCACGGCTGGAACTGGGCCGACGTCGTCTCCGACATGGGGTACGTCCGCGACGACGGCCACACCCTGGTGGCCCAGCCGCACCTGGACCTCGACCCCAAGAAGATGTGGAACCTGGACCACCTGCGACGGATGGGCCCGCTCCAGAGCCCGAACGTCCTGCTCAACGAGATGACTCCCGACGAGCAGAAGGCATTCCACGCGAACTACATCAAGGGCGGACCGGCCGGACGTCCCGCGCCGGTGGACGCCTGAGCGAGGCGCGAGCCTGGACGGCGAGGAGCGTCGGCACCACGTGCCGGCACTCCTCGTCCGTCCTTCACTCCGAGGAGAAGGGCCTCCATGGGCGAGAAGCACGTCGTGCGGTTCGAGCCGGTCGGCGTCGAGATCGAGGTCGACGAGGAGCAGACGGTGCTGCGCGCCGCCGCCGAGCAGGGCATCACGCTCATGCACGGCTGCAAGGAGGGTCAGTGCGCTGCCTGCAAGTCGTTCGTCCTCGACGGTGACGACATCGAGCTCGACAAGTACTCGACGTTCGCCCTACCCGACTTCGAGCTGGACGAGGGCTACACCCTCCTCTGCCGGGCACACGTGTACGAGGACGTGACGATCGAGCTGCTCAACTACGACGAGGAGATGCTGCGCTCCGGGCACCCGATCCAGAACGCCCGGGCAGAAGTGGTCTCCAAGGACCATGTCACCCACGACATGCGGCACCTGGTGCTCAAGCTGGTCGAACCGACCGACATCGCCTTCTGGCCGGGGCAGTACGTCGACATCACCATCCCGGGCACCGAGGCGACCCGGTCGTTCTCGATGGCGAACACCTCCAGCAAGGAGAGCGGGCAGCTCGAGTTCGTGATCCGGTGCTACCCGGACGGCCAGTTCTCCGACTTCCTGGACAGCGAGCTGGCGGTCGGCGACGAGCTCGAGCTGGTCGGCCCCTTCGGGGTCTTCACGCTCCGCGACGGTCGCGACTCCGACATCGTCTTCGTCGGAGGGGGTGCCGGGATGGCGCCGATCCTCTCGGTGCTCCGGTCGCTCGCCGAGAAGGCGAGCAACCGCAAGGTGACGTTCTACTACGGCGCCCGACCCAGAAGGACCTGTGCTTCGAGAAGGAGCTGCTCGGGCTCTCGGAGCAGCTCCCCCACTTCAGCTACGTCCCGGCCCTCTCGGAGGCCGACGCCGGCGAACCCTGGGACGGCGAGGTCGGCATGGTCACCGACATCGTCAAGAAGTACGAGGCCGACCTCTCGGAGAGCCGACTCCTACGTCTGCGGTCCGCCGCCGATGGTCGAGGCCGCGATGGACGTGCTCAGTGGCCTGGGCGCCCCCGACAAGAACATCTACTACGACAAGTTCACGACGACCGGCTCACCGGACTGACGCACCGCAACTGACTCACCACAAGGAAAGCGAGGACGATCCACGATGATCACCGAGGAACGCAGCTCACCGAAGCCGGAGTTCACCGACGCCGAGGCGGGCGCCAAGGTCTTCCCCGACTCCACGTTGCGCCACTACAACTACTACACGCCGCAGAAGCGCAAGCAGTCCCACTACGAGGACGTCACGGTCGAGGTGCAGCCCGACCCGCGCCACTACCTCGCCCAGGGCTGGCTCTACGGGTTCTCCGACGGCCGGGGCGGCTACCCCCTCGACTGGACCGCGCTCAAGGCGTGGGGCGTCGACCGGGGCGACCCGGAACGGTTCCCCGGCTCGGGTGGCAAGGGTTACGAGTGGCCGGCCCACGGCTGGCACGAGTTCCGCGACCCGAACGAGGAGTGGGAGCTCACCTTCTACCGCAACAACTCCAACGTGGTCCGGCAGATCAACCAGAACGTCGACACCGCCCGTGAGACGAAGGCCTTCGAGCAGTGGAACCCCAACTGGGTGACGTTCGTCGAGCGCAACGTCGGCGCCTGGATGCACGTCGAGCACGGCCTGGGCCTGTACCTGTTCGCGAACGCCCAGCGGCGGGCGCCAACCAACATGCACAACAACGCGATCTCCGTGAACAGCATGCACCGGATCCGGTTCGCCCAGGACCTGGCGCTGTACAACCTCACGCTGAGCGAGGAGATCGAGTCGTTCGACGGCGCAGCACACGTGGACACCTGGAACAACGACCCCGCCTGGCAGGGCGTCCGCCGGGTGTCGGAGGAGCTCACCGGGATCGACGACTGGGCGGAGGCGATCTTCGCCGCCAACGTGGTCTTCGAGCCGTTGATCGGCGAGCTGTTCCGCAGCCAGCTGGTGCAGCAGGCCTCCCCGGGCAACGGCGACTTCGTGACTCCCACGGTCGTCGGTGCGGGGGAGTGGGACTACGCCTCCCGGGACCTGCGGTACACGAAGGCGATGTTCGAGCTCCTGACCAACGACAAGGAGTTCGCCGACCACAACAAGAACATCATGGACGGGTGGCTCTCCAACTGGACGGCCAAGTGCCTGGTCGCCGCCCGTGAGCTGCAACCGATCTGGTCGCAGCCGGACGCGAAGCCGCCGCGGTTCGAGGACGGACTGGACCGTGCCAAGAGCCGCTTCAGCGGAATCCTGTCCGACCTGAGCCTGAACAACCCGAAGGAGCTGACCCAGTGACCGGCTACCAGTCAACCGCCACGTCGTACGCGACGACCGAGAGCTCGTTCAAGTCCGACAACACCGCCTCCAACAGGTGCGGCGTCACCCTGATGAACAACCAGGTGGGCGCGGTCGTGGCCGAGGTGATGAGCGGCAAGGAGGGCGTCACGATCACCCGGCTGCCCTCGATGATCCGGGTCGACGGAGTCAACCGGATGGACTTCGACTACGACGAGATCTCCGAGGCGCTCGGGGAGGAGGAGGGGTTCTACGACGCCGCCCAGTTCGAGGAGAACATGTCGACGCACTACGGCCGGATGATCCACGAGGACGACCGCACGATCATGTTCGCCAACCCTGAGGACGCTGCCGAGTACATCGGCTTCGACCTCAAGACGTACGAGAAGTGATCCGGCACGCACCCATCCACGGCGATCCCCTGAGGAGGACACATGTACGAGAAGGACGGAGAGAAGTACTTCGTCGTCGACAGCCACATGCACTACTGGGACGCCAGCCCGGAGAACTGGGTCAAGGGTGCGGAGAACTACGCCGAGGGCTGGATCGACTGCTTCCAGGCCTACCAGGGCCTCGGCCCGCCGGAGACGCACTGGACCGCGGAGCACTTCCGGAAGGTCTCCGAGGACGACCTGATGAAGGACGTCTTCGAGGACGGGTACGTCGACGTCGCCGTGTTCCAGCCGACGTACCTCAAGGAGTGGTACAGCGAGGGCTTCAACACCACCGAGCGCAACGGCTTGCTGGGGGAGAAGCACCCGGGCCAGTTCGTGGTGAACGGCCGCTTCGACCCCCGGGAGGGGGACGCCGGCCTGGCGCAGCTCGAGAAGGACGTGGAGCGCTGGAAGCTGAAGGGCGTCAAGCTCTACACGGCCGAGTGGAACAAGGGGTCGCGCGGCTACAAGCTCAGTGACCCCGAGGCGTACACCTACCTGGCCAAGGCGCAGGAGCTCGGGATCAAGAACATCCATGTCCACAAGGGCCCCACCATCTGGCCCCTGGACAAGGACGCGTTCGACGTCTCCGACGTGGACCACGCAGCGACGGACTTCCCGGAGCTGAACTTCATCGTGGAGCACGTCGGCCTGCCGCGGATCGAGGACTTCTGCTTCATGGCGACGCAGGAGCCCAACGTCTACGCGGGTCTCTCGGTGGTGATCGGCGGCCTGATGCACGCCCGGCCGAAGTTCTTCGCCAAGGTGATGGGCGAGCTGCTGTTCTGGGTCGGCGAGGACAAGATGACCTTCGGCAGCGACTACAACATCTGGGAGCCGAAGTGGCAGATCGAGGGCTTCGTCGACTGGGACTACCCCAACGACGAGTACTCCGACTACCCCCGGGTCAACGTCGACACCAAGAAGAAGATCCTCGGGCTCAACGCAGCCAAGCTGTACGGCATCGACGTGCCGGCGGAGTTCCAGCTCGCGGGTGACGGCACCCCCGCCGCCCAGGACGACGCCGCCCTCGTGGAGCAGGGAGCCAACGTGTGACAGATCAGGCACAGGTGCTGACCGCGTTGGACGCGGTGCGCGATCCAGAGCTGGACGAGCCCATCACGGGTCTCGGGTTCGTCTCGTCGTGCACCGTGTCCGACGCCGGTGACGTGCAGGTTCGGCTCCGGCTGCCGACGTTCTTCTGTGCGCCCAACTTCGCCTTCCTGATGGTGGCGGACGCGTACGACGCGGTGGCGGGCGTCGAGGGGGTCCGACGGACCGAGGTGCTGCTCGACGACCACTTCGCGTCCACCGAGATCAACAGCGGGATCGCCGCACGGTCCGGGTTCGTCGACTCGTTCGGCGTCCTCGCTGACGGCGAGCTCGACGAGCTCCGCAGCGACTTCGTGCGCAAGGCTGTGCTGGCCGGCACGGACCGGGTGTGTCGCCCGCTGCTCGCCGACGGCCGGACCATGGACGAGCTTGCCGAGCTGTCCCTGGCCGACGTGCCACCGTCGGCCGACCTCGACCGGCTCCGCGCCCGCCGCGCCGAGCTGGGGCTGCCCGCGGACGATGCTTCGGCCCTGCTGGTGGATGCGACGACCGGGGAGGCGATCGGCGTCCAGGCGCTGCCGCTGCACCTGCGACGGGCCCGGCTGACCCGGGTCAACACAGAGGCGAACGGCAGCGTGTGCCGCGGCATGCTGTCCCATCGCTACGGAACCCGCGGTGAGGGCCAGCTGGAGGAGATCCCATGAAGGCCGTGCGGTTGCACGCGTACAACGAGAAGCCAACCATCGACGAGGTCCCCGAACCCAGCGTGAAGGGGCCGCTCGACGTGGTGGTGAAGGTGGGCGGCGCCGGGGTGTGCCGGACCGACCTCCACATCATCCTGGGCCAGTGGGACGAGGCGATGAACCCGTCGCTGCCCTACACGATCGGCCACGAGAACGCCGGCTGGGTGCACGAGATCGGCTCCGCCGTGACCAACGTGGCGGTCGGCGACACCGTGATCCTGCACCCGACTCCCACCTGCGGCCTGTGCCGTGCCTGCCGCGCCGGTCAGGACATGCACTGCACCGAGAGCATCTTCCCGGGGCTGGACGGCACCGACGGCGGGATGGCTGAGTACCTCCTCACCTCGGCGCGCGCCTGCGTGAAGCTGGACCCGTCCACCGAGCCGAAGGACGTCGCCGCGCTCGCGGACGCCGGCATCACGGCCTACCACGCCGTGCGCAAGGCCCTCCCGCTCCTCTACCCGGGCACCACGGCCGTCGTGATCGGGGCCGGGGGTCTTGGCCACATCGGCGTGCAGTGCCTGGCCGCGCTGTCTGCGACGAACATCGTCGTGGTCGACCGCAACCCGGCCGCCCTCGAGCTCGCCAGCAAGCTCGGTGCCACGCAGACGGTGGTCGCCGACGGCAAGCACGTGGACGCGGTCAAGGACCTCACGAACGGCGACGGCGCGGACGTGGTCCTCGACTTCGTCGCGGAGGAGGGCGCCGAGAACGAGGGGTTCGCGATGACCCGTCCGGGCGGGTCGTACTTCGTGATCGGCTACGGGGGCACCCTCGTCGTACCGACGCTCGACGTGATCTCCACCGAGCGCAACATCGTCGGCAACATCGTCGGCACCTACAACGAGCTGGCCGAGCTGATGGTGCTCGCCGAGGCGGGCAAGGTCACCCTGCACACCAAGACGTACCCGCTCGACGAGGCGCAGCAGGCGCTGGCCGATCTCGACGCCGGCAACGTCCGCGGTCGAGCCATCCTCGTCCCGTAGCAGCGCACCCCCATCCACCAAGGAGGACACCATGGCCAAGGACCTGAGATTCGGCGAGGAGGCCAGGAGACTGCTGCTGTCGGGCGTCGACCAGCTCGCGGAAGCGGTGAAGTCGACGCTGGGCCCCAAGGGACGCAACGTCATCCTGGAGAAGATCACCGGCTCGCCGGTGGTGACCAACGACGGTGTCACGATCGCCCGCGAGATCCACCTGAGCGACCAGTTCGAGAACATGGGCGCCCAGCTGGTCAAGGAAGCAGCGATCAAGACCAACGACATCGTCGGCGACGGCACCACCACCGCCACGGTGATCGCCCAGGCGATCATCCGCGAGGGGATGGCGGCGATCGGCCAGGGTGGCAACCCGGTGCTGGTCAAGCGTGGCATCGACATGGCGGTGGCCCGGCTGGTCGCGCACCTGCGCGGGGTGGCGCACCCGGTGGTCTCGATGGCGGACTACTCGCGGGTCGCCTCGATCTCGGCCAACAACGACGAGACGGTCGGCAACGTGCTCGCCGAGGCGCTGCACAGCGTGGGCGACACCGGGATCGTGACCGTCGAGGAGTCCTCCACGCACGGCATGAGCGTCGACTTCGTCGAGGGCTTCGAGTACGACAACGGCTACCTCTCGCCGTACCTCGTCACGCACCCCGCCAGCCTCGAAGCCGTGATGGACGACCCCTACATCCTGCTGTGCAGCGAGAAGATCACCAAGGTGCAGCAGCTGATGCCGTTGTTCGACAAGGTGATGCGCGACCCGAAGCCGCTGGTCATCATCGCCGAGACCGTCGAAGGCTCGGCGCTGAGCATGATCGTGCACAACCACGTGAACGGGATCTTCCGGTGCGTCGCGACGAAGGCGCCGGGCTTCGGAGACCGACGGCTGCGCAAGCTCGAGGACATCGCGACCATCACCGGCGGGCAGGTCTACAGCAAGCACTCGGGCTACAGCCTCGAGACGATGACCATCGAGCAGCTGGGCCGCGCGCGGCAGGTGCGCGTCACCGCCGAACGCACCACGATCATCGACGGCGCCGGCTCCGCGGACGAGATCGAGTTCCGCCTCGCCCAGCTCCGTGCCGAGCAGCAGCGGGCCACGTTCGGCATCGACGAGGAGGTGCTCAGCGAGCGGATCGGGTCGCTGTCCGGCAAGGTGGCGGTGATCCGGGTGGGTGCCCCCACCAACGCCGAGCTGGCCGAGCTCCAGCACCGGGTCGAGGACGCGCTGTCGGCGACGCGCGCCGCGATGGCCGAGGGCATCGTCGCCGGTGGCGGTGTCGCCCTGATGCACGCCGCGGGGGTGCTCGAGGACATGGACGTCACCGACGACTACGCGATCGGCGTGGAGATCGTGCGCCGGGCGCTGAGCGAGCCGACGTACCTGATCGCCGCCAACGCCGGGTACAACGGCCACGAGGTCGTCGACCGGGTCGCGAAGATGGGTCCTGACGAAGGCTTCGACGCGCTGGCGGGCAGGTTCGGCAACATGATCGAGCTCGGCATCATCGACCCGCTCCGGGTGACCCGGTCGGCGCTGCAGAACGGTGCGTCGGTCGCGGGGCTGCTGCTGACGACGAACACGCTGATCGCCGAGGAGCAGACGCCGTGGGGTGGAAGCCGGTCGCTGATGACCGAGTTCGGGGAGCTGGACGAGGGACTGCACCAGCCATCACCGGACTCCAGCACGCCGCAGTCGCTGGGTCTGGGCCCGTCGGTCGGGTGAACGGGCACCGATGACGACCAACGGCACCATCCCCGAGTCGCCGGCCGTCGTACGACGACTCCAGTCGACGAGTGCGACCTCTCTGGTGGCACTGGTAGAGATGTTCGAGGACCTGCAGACGGTGCTGCGGTGCTGCGAGCGGCTGGTGGAGGAGCTGGCGCCGGATTCCGGCCAGCCCGACCAGCAGCCGGATCCGGTCGCGGTCGAGGCGGTCTGGACGATGGCGCTGCTGTCCTACGCCCGGTGCTTCACGGTGGGCGGGACCGGCGTCGCGCTGACCGAGGGAGACCTCACCACGGCGGTGCCGAACGGCGAGGTGGTGGAGTGGCACCAGGTGCTCACCCAGCTCCGCGACCACCATGCCGATCCGCTCGCCAACCCACGCGAGCGGTTCTCGGTGGGAGTCACCCAGGACCAGGACGGCGCCGCCACCGGGGTCGCGATCACCTCGGCCCGGCAGCCGCTGGTCGACGACCTCACCGTGCGCCAGACGGGCGCGATCGCCTACGCCCTCAGCGGCTTGGTCAACGCCCGGATCGAGGCCCAGCAGGAGCGGGTCTTCGCGGAGCTCAAGGCGCTGGCCCGGGAGGACCTCGACAAGCTCGAACCGATCGAGGTCGGTCAGGCTGCTACCGGCTCGTAGCCCGCCCACCCCGAGCCAGGAGCAGCCGATGTACCAACGCAGGTCCCGCTTCTCGGGTACGGCGCTGGTGCGCGGACCGCTGCCGCTGCTGGGCCCTGCGTTCGTGGCCGCGATCGCCTACATCGACCCCGGCAACTTTGCCACCAACATCACGGCGGGTTCCAGGTTCGGCTACCTCCTGGTCTGGGTGGTGGTGGTCAGCAACCTGATGGCGATGCTGATCCAGTACCTGTCGGCCAAGGCCGGCATCGCCACCGGCCGGAGCCTGCCCGAGCTGTGCCGGGACAACTTCCCGGGTCCGGTCACCCGCGGCCTGTGGGTGCAGGCCGAGCTGGTCGCCATCGCGACGGACCTGGCGGAGGTGCTGGGCGGTGCGATCGCGCTGCAGCTGCTCTTCGACCTCCCGCTGCTGGCGGGCGGCCTGATCACGGCGGCGGTCGCCTTCGCCCTGCTCGGCGTGCAGAGCAGGGGCGCGCGTCCGTTCGAGGTGACGATCACCGGCATGTTGCTGGTCGTGCTGGTCGGGTTCCTCTACAGCCTGGTCGCGGGAGGTGTCGACGCAGGTGCAGCAGCCCAGGGGCTGGTGCCGCGCTTCGAGGGCACGGACACCGTGCTGCTGGCCACCGGGATGCTGGGCGCGACCGTGATGCCGCACGTCATCTACCTCCACGGTGCGCTCACCCAGAACCGCTACGTCCGCGACACCGAGAGCGACCGCCTCGGCCTGCTGCGCAGCCAGCGGACCGACGTCGTGCTGGCGATGACCCTGGCCGGCGTGGTCAACCTGGCGATGCTGATCGTCGCCGCCCGGGTCCTCTCGCACCTGGCACAGCCGGTCGACTCCATCGAGGAGGCGCACGCCGGCCTGGCCGCGACGCTCGGACCGGCGGCGGCGTTGCTGTTCGCCCTTGCCCTGCTGGCCTCCGGCTTCGCCGCGTCGGGTGTCGGCACCCTCTCGGGGCAGGTGGTGATGCAGGGGTTCATCCGGCGCCGGATCCCGCTCGTCGCCCGACGCCTCGTCACCCTGGCCCCCGCGCTGGTCGTGATCGCCGCCGGAGTCGACCCCACGCGGGCGCTGGTGATCTCCCAGGTCGTGCTGTCGTTCGGCATCCCGTTCGCCCTCATCCCGCTGGTGCTCCTCACCCGCCGGCGCGACGTGATGGGGGCGCTGGTCAACAGCCGGACCACCACCGCGGTGGCCGCCGCGGTGGCCACGGTGATCACCGGTCTCAACATCACCCTGATCGTGCTGACGGTCACCTAGGACCCGCCACCTGTCTCGACAGTTGCGCACCCGGCGGAGGCTGCGTCAGCTCGGGGCTGGCCTCCCTGGCCAGCCGGCCACCGCGGGCGCGGGTGCGTTCGGCGGCGTGCTGGTGACGCTGCTGATCGGGTGCGCCCTCGGCTGGCTCTTCGCGCAGCTGGCCGGGATGTTCGCGTTCGCACCGGCCGAGCAGGAGGTCCTGGTCGAGTAGCCGGTCCCGTAGACTTGGCGGTCGCCCAGCATGCCTTCGACGATCGATCGGGACACGTGACCTCCACGACCAGCGACAGCCGCGACGCACCCGTCGCGGCGCCGACCGCGCACGCCGGTGAGGTGACGCACGAGGCGACGCGGCGCCGTACGTTCGCGGTGATCAGCCACCCCGACGCGGGCAAGTCGACGCTGACCGAGGCACTCGCGCTGCACGCTCAGGTGATCACCGAGGCGGGTGTCGTGCACGGCAAGGCCGGCCGCCGCAGCACCGTCTCGGACTGGATGGAGATGGAGAAGGCGCGCGGCATCTCGATCACCTCGGCGGCGCTGCAGTTCGCGTACGGCGACAACGTGATCAACCTGGTGGACACCCCGGGCCACTCGGACTTCTCCGAGGACACCTACCGGGTGCTCTCCGCGGTCGACTGCGCGGTGATGCTGATCGACGCCGCGAAGGGGCTGGAGCCGCAGACGCTCAAGCTGTTCCGGGTCTGCAAGGCGCGTGGGCTGCCGGTGATCACGGTGATCAACAAGTGGGACCGGCCCGGGCTCGACCCGCTGGCTCTGATGGACGAGATCTACCGGGACATCGGGCTGCAGCCGACGCCGCTGACCTGGCCGGTCGGGATCGCAGGTGACTTCCGCGGGGTGCTGGAGCGCCGGACCGGTGACTACGTCGCCTACACCCGTACGGCGGGCGGGGCGAAGCGGGCGCCGGAGGAGCGGCTGGCCGCCGACGCCGCCGCCGAGCGCGAGGGAGTCGACTGGACGACGGCCGTGGAGGAGAGCGACCTGCTCGCCGCCGACGGGGCCGACCACGACCAGGAGATGTTCCTGGACGGGATCACCACCCCGGTGCTGTTCGCCTCCGCGATCCTCAACTTCGGGGTCGCCGCGCTGCTCGAGACGCTGGTCGACCTGGCCCCGCCGGCGATGCCGTTCACCGACGTGAACGAGAAGCCGCGCGAGGTCGAGGCGCCGTTCAGCGCGTTCGTGTTCAAGGTGCAGGCCGGCATGGACACCAACCACCGCGACCGGGTCGCGTTCGCGCGGGTCACGTCGGGAGTGTTCGAGCGCGGGATGGTGGTGACCCACGCGCAGAGCGGACGACCGTTCGCGACCAAGTACGCGCAGGCGCTCTTCGGCCGTGAGCGCACGGTGCTCGACGAGGCCTACCCGGGCGACATCATCGGCCTGGTCAACGCAACCTCACTCCGGCCCGGCGACACCCTGTACCTCGAGACGAAGGTGGAGTTCCCGCCGATCGCGACGTTCGCGCCCGAGCACTTCGCGGTGGCGACGTCGGCCGACAGCGGCCGCTTCAAGCAGTTCCGCAAGGGGATCGACCAGCTCGACAGCGAGGGCGTCGTGCAGGTGCTGCGGTCCGACCTGCGCGGCAACCAGTCGCCGGTGCTGGCGGCGGTCGGCCCGATGCAGTTCGAGGTCGCGCAGGCCCGGATGGAGAGCGAGTTCGGCGCGCCCATCCGGTTGGAGCACCTCGGTTACACGCAGGCCCGTCGTACGGACACCGCGTCGGCGGCCGAGCTCGACGCGATCCGCAACCTCGAGGTGCTCAGCCGCAACGACGGCACGCTGCTGGTGCTGGCGCCGGACAAGTGGCGGATCAGCACCGTCGAGCGCGACCACCCCGAGCTGACCCTCGAACCCCTCCTCGCCGGCGAGCAGTGACCTCGCCGATCACGCGTTGAGGTCCACCTCGCCGACGTCGTTCTCCTCGCGGGCCAGCGGGAGGGTGACCACGAAGGTGTTGTCGTCGGCCTCGTAGAACGCTTCGCCACCCTGGGCCCGGGCAAGCTCACGCACGATGTAGAGCCCCAGGCCGGAACCGCCGGGTCGTCCTGTCACGAACCGCTCGAAGAGTCGCGGTCGGACTGACTCCGACACCCCGGGACCGGAATCGCGCACGCCGATCCTGACCTCGTCGGCAGCGGCGACCACCTGGATGCTCACCGGTGATGCCCCGTGCCGGGCGGCGTTGAGCAGGAGGTTCTCCACGATCTGGGCCAGGTGCGCGCGGTCCGCGAGCACCCGCACCGCCGGGTCCGCCTCGACGTCGACCTCGATCACGGCGCCGGGGACCTTCTGCCGTGCGGTGCCGATGGGGGTCGCCAGCTCTTCCTGCAGCCGCAGCACGGCGGGCCTCGGCACGAGCGCGCCCGCCTGGATCCCGGAGACCGTGACCAGGTCTGCCAGCACCTGCTGCAGCCGGGTCGCACTGAGGGACATGCCGGCGAGCACCCGTTCCCGGTCGTCACCGGCGATCTCGCCCCCGCGGAGCCTCAGCAGCTCGGCCGACATCGAGAGCACGCCGATCGGCGAGCGCAGCTCGTGCGCTGTCATCGAGAGCAGCCTGGCCTGGTCCTCGGCGACCCTGGCAAGGTCGCGGTGCGCCGTGTCGAGCTGCTCGTAGGCGGTCGCCAGCCTTGCCGCCGAGCGCTCCTGGTCCTGACGCTGCTCGAACTGGGCGGTGGTGTCACGGGTGACCTTGGCGAAGCCGACGTGGGTGCCGTCGTCGGCGTGGACCGCCGTGATGGTGACGTCGGCCCAGAAGCGGGTGCCGTCCTTGCGGATCCGCCAGCCCTCCTCCTGGTAGCGGCCTTCGGCGAGGGCGCGTTCGAGCTCGTGCTCGGGGTGGCCCTCGGCCTGCTTCTCGGGTGGGTAGAAGACCCGGAAGTGCTGGCCGATGATCTCCTCGGCGGCGTAGCCCTTGCTGCGTTGGGCGCCGGCGTTCCAGGTGGTGACGTGCCCGGTCGGGTCGAGCATGAAGATCGCGTAGTCGCTGACGGTGTCGACCAGCAGCCGGAAGCGCTCCTCACTCTGCCGCAGCTTCTTCTCAGCCTCACGCTGGCGGGTGACGTCCTGCACCTGCAGGAAGACGTAGAGCGGCCGGTGCCGGCTGTCCCGGACGGGCGACACCGTCGCGAGGAGCCGACGCTCGTCCCCCGCGCCGGTCACCCGGTGCTCGACCTGCGCGACGTCCTCCGACAGCCTCAGGACACGGTCGAGCGCGATCTCGAACGCTGGGTGGTCACCGCCTGCCAGATCGCCGTAGGGCGCGCCCACGAGCGACTCGACGGGCCTGCCGAGCAGCTGGGCGAGCTGGGAGTTGGCTCGCACGAGCCGCCCGGACAGCGTCAGGGTCCCCATCCCGATGGCGGCGTCCGCGAACACTTCTCCGAAGCGCTCGAGGTGCTCCTGCAGGACGGTGTCCGCCTCGCTGGACAGGGCCGAGCGGGGCCTCTCCTCCCGGGTGCCGGGGGAGGCGGCATCCGGATGGACAGGCTGGGCCTCCAGGACGGCGAGGAGCTCGTTGACCAGGACCTCGAGCGAGCCGGCCTTCTGGATGAACGCCGACGCCCCCAGCTGGGCGGTCCGCCTTGCCAGGCCGTCCTCGTCGAAGCCGCTGTACATGACCACGCGTGTTTCGGGGGACGCGCGACGCACCTGGGGCAGAGCCTCCAGCCCGTCCATGCCCGGCATCGACACGTCCAGGAGCATGAGGGAGGGGAGATGCCGGCCCGCCAGCTCGACCGCCGCCGCACCATCGGCGCCCTCGCCGACCACGTCGAGCTCTCCCGAGAACTGGAAGGACGTCCTCAGGACCGCGCGCACCTCTGGCGCATCGTCGACGATGACGATGGTCGGCAACGGAGGCATCGTCCGAAATTACCCCAGATGCCTTGGGCTTACCTGAGTTCGAGTCGACGGAGCCACTCCACCTCCAGCGCAGGCTCCCCGCCCAGGTGGCGGAGGGCCGAGAGCCGAGCAGCTCAGACGCCGCGCAGCAGCAGGAACGACGAGGTGGCCGCGCGCTGGCGCACGGCCCTCGCTGCGGCGTACTCCGGTGAGTCGTACCACCGTCGCGCGGCGTCCTCGTCGTCGAACTCGATCAGCACCAAGCGCTCCGGCTCACGGTCACCCTCCAGGTTCGCCACCTCGCCTCCGCGCACCAGGAAGCGGGCGCCGTAGCGGGTCGCGGCGGCGGTCGAGAGCCGCTTGTAGTCCTCGTAGGTCTCGGGATCGGTCACGTCGATGTCAGCGAGCACATATGCCTTGGCCATACCCCATTATCGTCAGCAACGGAGGAGGCCAGCGATGCAGACGATCTACGAGGCGGCCGGCGGCCGGCCGGCGTTCCAGGCGCTCGCGCACGCCTGGCACCAGCGGTGCCTGGCCGATCCGGTGGTGAGTCACGCGTTCTCCCACGGCGACGGGCACCCGGACCACGTCGCGCGGTTGGCGGCGTACTGGTGCGAGAGCCTCGGCGGCCCCGCCGACTACACCACCACCATGGGGGACGAGAGCCACGTGCTGCGCATGCACTCGGGCAACGGTGAGCACCACGACATGGACGAGCGCGCGCAGGTCTGCTTCGCGCAGGCGCTCGACGACGCCGGACTGCCCGACGACGAGCGGCTCCGGGCCACGCTCCGGGACTGGTTCCGCTGGGCCACCGGTGAGATGTCCAGCCACCCGGACACCCCGGACGACGTGCCCGCCGGGCTGCCGATGCCGCACTGGTCGTGGGACGGGCCGACCTAGTGCCGCTCCCGTACGCCGCCGCAGCACGGACCTGCCCGTGCGGATCTGGTGACGCCTACCGTGCCTGCTGCGGCCCGGTGCACGACGGCGCCCCCGCGGAGACGGCCGAGCGGCTGATGCGCTCGCGCTACACCGCGTTCGTGCTCGGCAACGTGGACCATCTCTTCCGCACGTGGCACCCGCGGACCCGGCCGGACGACCTCAGCCTCCCGCCCGGCGTCGCCTGGACGGGTCTGGAGATCCTCGCCACCCGTGACGGGGGAGCGGACGACACGACCGGGGAGGTCGAGTTCGTCGCGCACTCGCGCAGCGGTGACGCGCCCCACGCGCTTCACGAGACCAGCAGGTTCGAGCGCCGGGCCCACCGCTGGGTCTACGTCGACGGCGAGGTCGACCCGGACGTCCGGCTCCGCTCACGCGGCTGACTCCCGGACCCGGTGCGGGACGTGACGAGGTGGGGCGACCCCTCGGTCGCCCCACCCCGCCTGGTCACCACGGGGCAGGAGTCAGGGGCCCCGTGTGACCGGCTCCCTCACCGTTCCGCAGGAACGGCAGGTGCCAAAGGTCGTTCGGCACCAGCACGTCGCCCGGCTTCACGTTCTCCGGGAAGATGTACTCGAAGACCGGTGCGGTGTACTGGCCCGCCTTGAGTGCGTTGGCCACCCGTGGCGCGTTCTCGAAGCAGGCGTCCAGTGCCGCCTGACCCGCTGTCGTGGTGCTCACGTCGACCGGCGTCGGCAGGCACAGGGTGCGCTGCGCGACCCGCACGGTCCGGCCGGGCGAGCTGAGCACCCCGTCCGGCGCCTTGTTCGCCCGGATCCGCGCCCGCTGCGGCTGGGGACCGCTGTCCTGCGTGGTGATGCCACCTGTCGGCCCGCTCGCCGGCGTGGCGTTCTCACCGGTCATCTCGGTCGGGGTGACCCAGCGGTTGAACACGGTGCCGTCGGGACGGGAGTCGAGGTAGTAGATGTCGACCGGCGTCTTGACGTCGGTGGTCTCCGCCTCCAGGAACAGCCGGTCCGTCGCCTCCTGGGCCGCGCCGTTGGCCGCAGCCGCGGCGTTCGGGTCGACCGTTCCGAGTCCGAACTCCCCGATCGCTACGTACGCCGGCTGGGTGCCGGGCTGCGTGTAGATGCCCAGGTTGGCCTCGATGGTGTGCGCTGAGACGTAGTCGCCGGCGGCAGCGTGGACCAGCGTGCCCGAGTAGCTGACCCAGTCGCCGATCTCGAACGGTGCCTGCTGCCGGGCGTCGACACCGGTGGTGGTCGCGTTCCCTGCCGGGGGCGCTGGCGCCACGAACTGGGAGCAGAACTTCTGTCCCGTCGCGGGCGGGCTGAGCTCTCCGCTGGCCGGAAGCGCCACGCCTGCGGCGCCGAACAGACGGCAGGCCGGCACGCCGGTCGGGTTCGGAACCGGTGGTGCCGGCGGCCGGTTCTGCTGCGGGCACAGCGGGTCGTCGCCGCCGGCCTGTGTCGGGTCGGTGCGCGGGATGCACATCGGGTAGCCGGTGGCCGCGTGGATCGTCGGGTTGTCCTGGTCGACGCTGAACCGCGCGTCGGGCGACTGGCCGGCGCTGAACCGTCCGGTGGGATGGCCGCTCCCGTCCAGGAGTCCGGCGACGACCGGGTCGTTGATCTGGACCGTGGTCGAAGCGCCTGCTCCGTCGGAGACGGTCATCGAGCCGTGGGCGTAGTCGAACCCCGTGATCTGACCGGTGGCGACGTCGAGCGACTGCTGCGAGGCGTAGGCGAGGGCGGCAAGGTGCCGGGCTCCGACGATGTTGCCGACCACGCGGAGCTCGAGTCCCTTGACCGGCAGCCGCGAGGTGCCGCCGACGCCATGCACGAACTGCGCCCAGGTGAGCGTGTTGGCCGGCAGCTGCACGATCAGGTTGCACGGGACCGTGAACCGGATGCCGTTGAGCGTCACCATGCCGCCGTACGTGTCGGGATCAGCTGAAGCCCGGGCAGCGGGCGTTGCTGACGGTCGCGGCCTGGATGGTGCCGGTGTCGTCGAAGCCGTGGACCCTCGCCACGGCGACGGAGAACGCCGGGTCGGGCAGGGTCGGCACCGTCCACGGCGACGTGGCTCCGGCGGGGGGCTTCGCGGTGCCTCCGCCTCCACCACCTCCACCTCCGCCTCCACCTCCACCGCCTCCGGGACCGCCGGCCGCAGTGGCGGCGCTGATCCCTGAGAACGCCGCAAGAGCGGCGAGCGCCGCGACTCCGGCTCGCCATGGTCTGGTCGTGTGCTTCGACGTCATCGGTGATCCCCCTGGCTGCGGACGACTCCTTCCGAGTCGACTCAGGCGGCACTGTGGGCGGGTCGTCCTTGAGGAAACCTTGTAACCCAACAGTTCGACTTTCACCTGTATACACACAGGATTCTCGATGTATCACGCGCTCGCGACGTCGCTCTGAGGGTGGTGGGGGACCAGGCGCCGATCGTGCCGGGCACCAGGTGAAGGGGGTACTGCGATGAGCACCGAAGCGACGACGGACAGCACGCCGGGCGGCGTGCCCGACCGGAGCACGACCCGACGGACTGTTCTCCGGGTCGCGGCAGTGGGAGGACTTGGCGCCGGGATCGCGATGGGCCAGGGGCTGCTGGCCCCGACCCTGTCGCGACGGGGACTGATGTCGCCGGACGGGGTGTTCTCGGCAACGGCTGCCGAGCTGGGAGACCTGCTGTTCTACACCGAGGCGTTCCCGACCAGCCCGCTGATCCTCAACCCGTTCGCGGACCAGCTCCCGATCCCGCAGGCTCTTCGCCCGGTGCCGCAGTCGGAGTACTCGGCCTGGCGGCAGCCGCCCGGACCCGGCACGGGCCAGCAGAACTCGATGGCCAACGAACGGCACCAGATCTGGCCGGCGAAGATCGGCTACCCGGACCCGATCGTCTACAAGATCGACCTGCTGGTGCGTCCGCATGCCTTCACCACCTCGGACGTGCTCCCGATCGACGAGAAGGGACGACCGACCGTCTCGTTCGACGCCCAGGGCAACTCCTTCGCCGCCGGCACCCGTCGTACCCTGCCGATGAGCACCATCTACGGGTTCGACGGCACGTTCCCCGGACCGCGGATCAACGCAGAGTACGGCCGGCCGGTGCTGGTGCGGTTCGAGAACCACCTCGACGAGAACCCGTTCGGCCTCGACCGCCAGGACTTCGGGTCACCGGACCTGTCGTTCCTCACGCACCTGCACAACGGGCACACGGCCCCGGAGAGCGACGGCAACCCGCACTACTCGATGCGGTTCGGTCCGAAGTACGAGGGCTACCTGCCTGGTCAGTTCTGCGACAACCTCTACCTGAACTGGCCGGCGGGCAACGACGACCGGGAGAAGCAGAGCTTCTTCTGGTTCCACGACCACCGGATGAACCACACCGGTTCCAACGTCTACAAGGGCATGGTCGGCCTCTATCCGATCTACGACCGCAAGCGCGGCACCGACATGGGTGACGAACGTCGGGGCCTGCGGCTGCCGGGCGTCCGCAAGAACCACGCGGACGGCAGCTTCGACGTCGACTACGACATCCCCCTGGCGTTCTTCGACTGCCGGCTCGACGACGGTGTCACCGAGCACGAGGACATGCACGACGGGATGGGGGAGTTCCCCGCCGCGAAGAACCCGGCGAAGCATCCGGAATGGTGGGGCAAGACGTTCTTCAAGCACTTCCCGAACCACGGCTTCGTCGGTGACATCTTCACCGTCAACGGCACGGCGTACCCGACGCTGACGGTCAAGCGACGCAAGTACCGCTTCCGGTTCCTGGACGCCTCGGTGGCCAGGATCTACGAGTTCAAGCTGATGTCGTCCACCCAGGGTCCCCAGTCCTCGGCCTCGCTCGGCTACCACGGAGACGAGCTGGAAGGGCAGTACCGGATCCCGGACGCCCAGCAGTGCATGCAGTTCCACCAGATCGCCTCGGACGGGGGCCTGCTGCCGTTCGCGATCAAGCGCGACTCCTTCGAGCTGTGGCCGGCCAAGCGTCGCGAGATGATCGTGGACTTCACGCGCTACCAGGACGGTTCGCCGACCACCAAGGGTGACGTCATCTACCTGACCAACGTGATGAAGATGCCCAACGGCCGGATGTGGTCGAACTCGTCGCGCTTCTCGCCCGACCCGGACTACAAGGTTCCGGTGCTGCGGATCGTGATCGGGGACGACGCACCCGACGACAGCGAGATCCCGACCGGGATGATGCGACCGCTCCCGCCCCTGCCCAGCAACTGGCAGAACCTGCTGGACGACCGGATGGTCTTCGAGGTCAAGCGTGGCAGCGCTGCCGGTGAGGTCGAGTGGCTGATCAACGGCAAGGAGTTCGAACCGATGTCGGTGGCGTCCAGCCTGAAGAACCCGGCCGGCAACAGTCCGCTCGCCCAGCAGAAGAAGAACAGCTTCAACCTCTGGGAGATCCGCAACGGCGGCGGTGGTTGGGTGCATCCGTTCCACCTGCACATGGAGGAGCACCGCACGGTGATGCGCAACCAGCGGGACGTGACGGCCGGTGACCCGTCCCACCCGGACGACGTCTCCCGCGAGGACCTGGTGGCACTCGATCCGGGCGAGTCGGTGATCGTCTACCGGGGCTTCCGTGACTTCGTCGGGCCGTACGTCGCGCACTGCCACAACCTGGCGCACGAGGACCACGCGATGATGTTCGGCTGGGAGATCACCCCATGACCGCCGTGGCGGTCGCGCATCCGTCGACCGGACTCTCCGGGCCGGCGGCCGGTCGCGGGGGTGTGCCGTGGGCGACCTTGCTGCCCCTCGCCGTGCTGATCGCCTACGCCGACGGGTTCTGGCTGGTCGCCCTGCGCGGCGCCGTGGGTGCCGTCCAGCGCACCGACGAGCCGTTCGCCGAGTGGCTCCGCGAGTCGACCTTGACCATGCCCGTCTACCTGTCCGCCCTGCTCGGCGCGGCGCTGCTGGCGTCCCGCACCCACCGCAGCGGGCGACCCGGGAGGTTCGTGCCGCTCGCCCTGGTCGTCGCCGCCGGCAGTCTGGCGGGCACCGCGTTGATGTTGGTGAACTCGGCGTACGACTACTCCCTCCAGCTGGGCCAGGTCGACGCGATGGCGCGGATGAGCAACCTGTGCGGAGCCGTCTGCCTCTCCGACCAGCAGCACGCGACCCTGACGCTCCAGCTGCGTTCTGACGCCCTCGGGGCAGGGCTGCTCCTGGTCACCAACGTCGTGGTCGTCGGGTGGCTGCTGCTGCTGCGTGGGCGACGGCTGGACCTGTCGACGGCCAGTGGCCGTGGTCGGCCGAGGATCGACGACCTCCGGTTGCTGCTCGTGGCCGGCCTGGTCGGCAGCGCCGTGATCCACGCCGCCGTGGTGCCCGAGCACCTGGCGGAGTGGTCGGCCGCGGGCCTGTTCTTCGTGGTGCTGACCGCGGCGGAGCTGGCGGTCGCCGTGGCGGTCACCGGCGGAGCGCGGCTCGCTCCGCTGGCCGCTGCCCTGGTGTCGATCGGTCCGTTGGTGCTCTGGCTGGTGTCGCGCAGCTGGGGGCTGCCGTTCGGCCCGGAGCCGGGAACACCGGAGGCGGTGGGGCTGGCCGACCTCGCTGCCTGCGCCGTGGAGGTGGTCACGCTCCTCGCGGCGCTGCGACTCCTGCGTCGGGCCCGTCCCGTGAGCCGGAGCGCGCCCGTCCGGGCGCTCCCGGTCGTGATGGTGCTGGCGGTGACGTGCCTCGGGCTCGGCGGAGCCGACCTGCCTGTCGTGCATGCGTTCGGGGTGACCGACGGTTCGTCGATGATGCCCGACGGGTGACCGGAATCAGACGCCGCCGTCGCGGGTTGTGAGGGCAACGACCACCTCCGAGGAGATCCGATGTCCGACCCGATCCACGTCCTCCGCACCTCCCACGACCGGTTCACCGGGATCGTGGCCGGTCTCGAGGGGGACCAGGTCAGCGCCCCGTCGTACGACGACGGCTGGACCATCGCCGACGTCGCCTCCCACCTCGGCAGCGGGGCGGAGATCTTCCTGGCCCTCCTGGAGGCGGCCCTGGCGGGTGACGAGCCTCCCGGCAGCGAGCTGTTCGGACCGATCTGGGACCGCTGGAACGCGATGCTCCCTGCCGACCAGGCCAGCACCAGCATCGCCGCCAACGACGCGCTGGTACGACGATTTGAGGGGCTGTCCGACGAGCAGCGCGAGAGCTTCGCGATCTCGCTCTTCGGCATGGACACCGATCTCGCCGGGTTCGCCCAGATGCGGCTCGGCGAGCACGCCGTGCACACCTGGGACATCGCCGTGGCGCTCGACGCCGACGCCACCGTCGCGGCCGACGCAGTCGACCTGCTGATCGACACGTCCCCCGCGCTCGTCGGGCGGGCGATGAAGCCGGTCGAGGGCGGCGGCACGGTCCGGCTGGTCACGGTCGACCCCGAGCGTGAGGTCGCTCTCGACCTGGACGGCGGCGCTCTCCTGTCCGACGTTCCGCGGGACGCGGACCACAAGGTGGTGATGCCCGCCGAGGCGTACCTCCGCCTGGTCTACGGCCGGCTCGATCCCGACCACGTGCCGCTCGACGTGGACGGTGACGCCTCCGTGCTCGGCGACCTCCGGGAGGCGTTCCCGGGGTTCTGAGGTCCCGTGACGCTCAGCGGGCGGCGAGCGTTCGCACGACGAGGCTGACCACGTCGTCGGACCGGAGCAGCCGCCCGTGCAGGTGATCGAACGTGTCGACGGCCGCGCCCGTCAGGAACGGCGACTCCGAGGGCACCTGGTCGTCGAACCCGTGGTCGCCGTAGCGCAGCCAGCGGAAGACCCACGGGTCGCCGCCGATCGTGGTGTAGACCTCGCCGGCCGGTTCGGCGTAGCCGAGCGTGTCCAGGAACGCCGCCCCGGGCGTCATCTGGCGTCCGAGCCGGCCCATCGGGCTGTTGTCGCCGAGGTTGGTCTCCCAGCCGATCACGTCGCTGCCGTGGTTGGGCGTCGCCACCATCACCAGGTCGTCGACCTGCTTCGCCCAGGTGCCGACCGGGTGCTCGATCAGGTAGCGCATCGCCAGCCCACCCATCGAGTGCGCGACCACGTCGACCTGCTGGGTGGCCGGGTCGTAGCCGGCGCGGGTCAGCGCATCGTGGATCGCCGGCTGGACGACGTCGACGGCGACGTCGGCGATGCCGTCACCCGACTCGGGCCGGTAGGTGAGCGCCTGCACCCCGGGCGTGTCCGGGGCGAAGTCGAGCACCTGCGTGCCCCGCGAGTGCAGGGCCGCGGTGAGCTTGGCGAAGCCGGCGCCGTTGCTGCCGAGGCCGGCGACCTCGGCCACCGGGAAGCTGCCGCGACCGACGCCGGCAGCGCCGACCGCCGTGCTGACCGGGGTGTTCAGCTGGGTGAGGACGACGGCCGCGACCGCCAGCACGACCGCGAGCACGAGCGCGCGACGGCGGCGGCGCCTGCGTCGGCGTTGCTTCCGGGTGGGTACGTCGCTCACGTGGGTGCAACGCTCAGCGGGCGCCCACCGTTCCTCGCCCGGCTGGGGGCTGGCTCAGTCGGTGCGGCCGCTGACCGCGAGGCTCACGCCGAGCCCGCGACCAGAACCACGATCGCCGGCGGCCCGAGCGCGAAACGGGAGGATCTGCTGGGAGGTCACCACCCGCTCACCGTAGACCGCAACTTGTACCGGGCCGGGTGCTGGCGGAGGATCACCTCATGACCTCGCTCCAGGACATCGACCCGGACGTCCCCCCGAGCGGCATCGGCTGCGCGGACTGCGACGCAGTGAACCCGGCCGGGTGGTGGGTCCACCTGCGGCGCTGTGCCGCCTGCGGCCATGTCGGCTGCTGCGACACCTCGCCCGGACAGCACGCCACGGCGCACGCGCAGTCGAGCGGCCATCCGTTCGTCCAGAGCTTCGAGCCCGGCGAGGACTGGTTCTACGACTACCGCACCGACGAGGTCGGGGACGGGCCGGTGCTGGCGCCTCCCCATTCACGACCCGAGGGCCAGGCCGTTCCGGGTCCCGCGAGCCGGGTGCCCGAGGACTGGCAGGTCCACCTGCACACGTGAGGTACGTCGCCGATACTGCGTCGGGTGCGCACCGGCGCTGACGCCGCTTCAGCTCGCGATGTCAGGAGTCTCGTCGGTGTCGGACTTCGCGGCCACGCGGGCGCGGTTCTCGGCCCGGCGGTCGACGAACCTGGTGGCCTGGTCGTCGAGGGCGGCCAGGAACGTGGACAGCTCCTCGCGGGCCTTCTCGCCCGCCGGCCCGAAGTCGGTGCGCTCGAACACCTTCCAGAACTTCAGGATCGGCATGATCACGTCGTCGTGGTGCAGCCGCAGGTCGTAGATGCCGGCCTTGGCGATGATCATCGAGCTGCGCCGGAAGCCGGCCATCGTGGCGCCGGGCATCTCGAAGCCGATCACCTCGTCGGCGATCGCACGCATCGTCGCGTCGGGCGCGATCTCCATCGCCGCCTGGACGATGTTGCGGTAGAAGACCATGTGCAGGTTCTCGTCCTTGGAGATCCGGGCGAGCATCTGGTCGGCGATCGGGTCGTGAGTGACCTTGCCGGTGTTGCGGTGCGAGACGCGCGTCGCGAGCTCCTGGAAGGACACGTAGGTGACCGCCTCCAGCGCAGTCTTGTCGCCGGAGTCGTAGCCCGAGGTCATGTAGTCGATCCGGGCCCGCTCGAGCTCGACCGGGTCAACCCCGCGGGTGACCACGAGGTAGTCGCGCATCGCGATCCCGTGCCGGTTCTCCTCCGCCGTCCAGCGACCGACCCAGGTGCCCCACGCGCCGTCGCGGCCGAAGCGGGTCGCGATCTCGCGGTGGTAGGAGGGGAGGTTGTCCTCGGTGAGCAGGTTGGTGAACATCGCGGCCTTCGCCGTCTCCGACAGCTCGGACTGCTCGGGCGACCAGTCCTCGCCACCGAGGAACGCGAAGTCGCGACCCTTGCTCCACGGCACGTAGTCGTGCGGGTGCCACTCCTGGGCGAGCGAGAGGTGCCGGTCCAGGTTCTGGGCCACGACGGGCTCGAGCTCGGCGAGCAGGTTCTCCGGCACGGACGGCATGGCGCTCCCTCGGTCGACGGCCCCGTGCAAAGCACCCTACGCCGCCAAGCACGGCCGGTGCAGGGTGCAGTTCGACGCGTGCCGCTGCCGGTGAGCCCCCTGACAGATCGGCTGCACGGTCTGCGCGGGGTGGGCAGGACTGGTGGATGACCCCGTCGCGCGGGAGGGTGGACGCATGACGTTCCAGCTGACTGTCCTCTACCACCACCCCGACGACTCGGCCGCGTTCGACGAGCACTACGAGTCGACGCACGCGCCGCTGGCCTCGAAGATCCCGGGACTGCGCCACTACTCGGTGTCACGTCCCGGGTCCGACCCCGACGGCAACCCGCCGGCGGAGTACCTGGTGGCGACGCTGCAGTTCGACGACGCGCGGTCGTTCGGCGCCGGGATGGGCACGGACGAGGGCAAGGCGGCGGTCGCGGACGTCGGCACGTTCGCCACCGGAGGCGTGACGATGCTGACCGGCGACGTCACGACCTACGTCTGAACGAGCTGGAGGCGACCACCCGGCGCTGGGTCGCCGGCTGGGCGCACTCGCGCGGGATCAGCGTGGGCTCGGTCGAGGGCTGGCCGATCGCGCACGTGCGCTCCGCCTCGCGCGCCTGGGAGATCGTCTGCGCGGAGCCGGACCAGGAGGCCTGGGGCACCCTGCTCGACGACATCGTCGGCGACCGCACCGCGATGCTGACGCTCGTGGCCGCTGACCCGGCGCCGTACCTCGCTCAGGTGCGTGCCCCGGTGCGGGTGGACAGGGATGACGAGTCGCTGATGACGCGCGACCTGCGCAATTCCCAAGGTATGCGGGAAATTGACCTTCGAACCCTGGGAATTGAACGCCTGCCCGAGCCGGACGGGCGCTTGGTCCTGCGGCTGGTCACCGACGGCTCCGTGGCCGCCGAGGGGCACGTCGGGGTGCTCGGCGACGACGCGGTGTTCGACCGGGTCGAGACCACGCCGAGGTTCCGCCGCCGGGGGCTGGCGCGCTGGGTGATGGCCGAGCTCACGGCGTTCGCGGTCGAGCAGGGCGCGACCACCGGCCTGCTGTGTGCGAGCGCGGAGGGTGCGGCGCTGTACGGCGCCCTCGGCTGGGAGCACGTCGCGCCGGTGCGGTCCCTGATGGGGGCCTGACCGGACAGGTCACTCCCTGGGCAGCGACTCCACCAGCACGAACACGTCCTGGGCCGGCTTGTCGGCCACGACGTAGCCCTCGGCGGGGCCGCTGAACTGGATGTCGTAGTGCACGTTCTCGATGCCGATCTTGAGGTTCACGTCGTTCTGCACCGTGTAGCCCTTGTCGACCAGGGCCTGGCGGTAGAACGCAAGCACCGCGTCGGTGTCCTTGGTGCGAATGTCGAACTGCCAGGAGCGGTCGCTGGGGCCGGGCCCCTTGACCTTCGCGCCCTTGGGCACCGGGAAGTTCGCGACCTCGGTCGGACCACCCTCGGGCACCGGCAGCGCGCTGGTCGTGGTGGTGGTCTTCACGTCGTTGGGTGCGGTGCCGGTCGGCTCGGGCGGTTGCGTCGTGGACGCCGACGGCGACGGCTCGGTCTTCGGGTCGTCGTCGCCCCCACAACCCGACACGACGGCGAGCGCGAGCAGCACGGAAGCGGTCGCGGCGACCCGGACGGCGCGCGTGGTGGTCACGGTTGGATCCCCCTGGAAGCTGACAACGACGCCGCCGACGGTACCGGACAGGTGCCCGTTTCCCCCCACTAGCGTGGACACATGGACAGTGAGTTCGACCGCACCACCGCCGTGTCCCGGCGGGCCGACGAGTCGTCGTACGACGCCGTGCTCGACCCCGGCTGGCAGGTCGGAGGAGGCGTCAACGGGGGCTACCTGCTCGCTGTGCTCGGCACCGCCGTGGCGGACACCGCCGGTGCGCACGGGCACCCAGACCCGTTCATCCTCACCGCGCACTACCTGTCCGCCTCACGTCCCGGACCGGCGACGGTCAGCACCGACGTGCTCCGCAACGGCGGCAGCCTGACCACGGTCGCGGCGACGCTGACCCAGGAGCAGGACGGGGTCGAGGTGCCGCGGCTGACCGCACTGGCGTCGTACGGCGACCTGCACGGGCTGACCGACGAGGTCGCCACCACCGCCGAGGAGCCGGACCTGCCGCCGCGCGAGCAGTGCGTGCCGACGTCGGCCGCGCCGGACGAGTTCCGGAGGACCGCGCCGCTGCTCGACCGCTTCGACCTGCTCGCCGACCCCGCCTGCGTGGGCTGGGCGCTCGGCGAGCCGAGCCACCGGGGCATGCTCCAGGGCTGGTTCCGGCTCCACGACGAGCGCGAGCCCGACCCGGTGTCGCTGCTGCTCGCCGTCGACGCGCTGCCGCCGGTCACCTTCGACCTGGGCCGGATGGGCTGGGCGCCGACACTCGAGCTGACCGTGCACGTGCGTGCCCGCCCGGCGCCCGGCTGGCTGAAGCTGCGGCACGCGACCCGCAACGTGGCCGGCGGCTACTTCGAGGAGGACTGCGAGGTCTGGGACGCCGCCGGCCGACTGGTCGCGCAGTCGCGCCAGCTGGCCCGGGTGCCGCGCTGACTCCCTCGGCCCGTCCTCACCACCGCCACAACATCGAGGTCAGCGACCGCACGGTCCCGAGCCTGGCGCGGTCCATCGCGTAGACGTAGCGCCGGCCCGGGTACTCCGAGAGCGACCACAGCTCATCCCGCGAGGGCCAGTAGGAGATGTCCTCGGGCCCGACCGGCAGCGTCCAGCGGTACGGCGTGAGCGCACCGGGCGTGCCGACGTACAGGTGCCCCAGCCGGGAGCGACCCCGGCTCACGGTCACGTAGTAGGTGCCGTCGACGACCGCCGCGCCCTGCATGTGGCCGACGCCGCCGTCGTCGAGCGAGACCGGCCGGGAGTCGCCGGCCTCGTCGCGGTCGAGGTGCAGCGTCTCCGGGTCGAGCGGGTAGCGGACCAGCCGCGTGGTCATGCCCTCGGTGCCGTACTCGCCGGCCACCAGCTCCGGCGGGGACGTGCCCCGGTCCAGCGACAGGAACGAGTAGCGCAGCTGCTCGACCGACTCCTCCGAGTGCGCGTCGTACGCGAACCGCACCGGCAGCACGAAGCGGTAGCCGAACGTGTCGTCGTCCGGCTCCACCTCCATGATGTCGTCGACGTGGCAGGTGAAGAGGCCGCGCCGGGTGCCGGCCAGGTGCAGGTAGGGCCCGCACCAGACGACCCCACCGGCGTGGATCCGCAGCGGCTCGAGCTTCGCCCCGCCGTGCCGGTCCTTGCCGGCCCGCACGATGAGCACGTGCCGGTACTCCAGCGAGTCGACGTCGACGAACGTGACCCGGCTGCCGTGGTTGTCGTCCTTGTCTCCGTGGGAGTACCAGCTGATCACGATCAGCCGGCGGCCGTCGAAGTGGTCGGTGTCCGAGGCGTCCGCGGAGGTGCTGATCCCCTGCGGCCACCAGCGCTGCGACTCGTTGTCCTGCTGGTTCCAGGTGAAGCCCCAGGTCGGTCCACGACCGGGCACCTTCGCCCGAGTGGCCTGGCGGTTGAGCCGACCGAGGACGCCCGCGACACCGACCGGGCGGCCGTAGCGCGACTGCAGTGCCGCGATCTCGTCCAGGTTCTCCTCGCGACGCACGAGGCGGACTCCGTACGACGACACGCGGCTCCTCTGGTTGGCTGGGGGACCAGACTAGGAGGCGCCGTGCAGCAGATCGTGGTCGGCGCCGCGATCCTGTACGACGGGCGCGTGCTGGCCGCGCGCCGCACCCGTCCGGTCGTCGGTTGGGAGTTCCCCGGCGGCAAGGTCGAGCCGGGGGAGTCGCCCGAGGCAGCCGTCGTCCGTGAGATCAGCGAGGAGCTCGGCTGCACCGTCGAGGTGACCGGCTGGCTGCCGGGCGAGAGCACGATCGGCGAGCGCTACGTGCTCCGGGTGGCGGTGGCCCGGCTGGTGTCGGGCGAACCGGTGCCCGACGAGCACGACATCGTGCGCTGGCTGGGGCCCGACCAGCTCGCCGAGGTCGACTGGCTCCCCGCCGACGTGCCGTTCCTGCCGCCGACCGCGCAGGCGCTGCGGCCCGCGGGCTGAGCCGTCGGTGCCGTGCGCAAGGATCGGAGCATGACTGGCAACTCGAGCGGGCACCGCCTCCTCCTCGTGCACGCGCACCCCGACGACGAGTCGATCGGCCAGGGCGCGACCATGGCCCGCTACGTCTCCGAAGGCGCCGGCGTCACGCTGGTGACCTGCACCGGTGGCGAGATGGGCGAGATCCTGGTGCCCGAGATGGAGCACATGGCCTCCGACAAGGACGACACGCTGGCCGACCAGCGCAAGCATCGAGCTCGACGCGGCGATGGCCGAGCTGGGGGTGACCGACCACCGCTACCTCGGCGGGTTCAAGCGCTACCGCGACTCCGGGATGAAGTGGCACGAGGACGGCCATGCCGTCGCCGCCGACGACGTGCACGACAACGCGTTCTGGCACGCCGACCTCACCACCGCGGCCACCGACCTGGTGCAGGTGATCCGCGAGGTGCGTCCGCAGGTGCTGGTGACCTACGACGAGTTCGGCGGCTACGGCCACCCCGATCACATCCAGGCACACCGGGTCGCGATGTACGGCGCCGTGCTCGCCGCCGTCCCGTCCTACCGCACCGACCTGGGCGAGGCGTGGGACATCCCCAAGATCTACTGGGGCGCGATGTCTGCCAGCCGGATGCGTGACGGCATCCGACGGTTGCGCGAGTCGGGCGACACCACGACCTTCGAGGGCATGGACCCCGACAACCTGCCGAAGTTCGTGGTCGAGGACGAGCACCTGACGGCCGCCATCGACGGCTCGCAGTTCGTGGAGCGCAAGATGGACGCGCTCCGGGCCCACGCCACGCAGATCGCCGTCGACGGGCCGTTCTTCGCCCTGTCCAACAACGTCGGCAACGAGGTCTGGGGCACCGAGTTCTTCCGGATCGCGAAGGGCACGCCCGGCCCGGTCGGCGAGAGCGGACTCGAGTCCGACCTGTTCGCCGGGATCTAGCCCGCGGTTCGCCCGAGCCGGTGGCGCGGCGGTGCTTACCATCGGGCCGTGGCTCGAGGCAGGCGGCGCAAGCGGCACGACGGACAGGGCGGCAACGTCGTGTCCTGGCTGCTGTTCGGGCTCGTCGTGCTCGCCGGGGCTGCCTACGGAGTGCTGTGCCTGGTCGCCGGTGACAAGGTGCCGTCGGGCACCGTCGTCCACGGGGTCGCCATCGGCGGGCTGCACCAGTCCGCGGCCGAGGAAAGGCTCAGCGCCCAGCTCGGGCCGCGCTCGCGGCAGCCGATCGAGGTGCAGGGCGGCGGGCTCGACAGCACCCTCGACCCGACCACCGCCGGGCTCAGCCTCGACCTCGGCGGCACCGTCCGCGCGGCCGGCGGCGGCAACGTGTTCACGCCTGCCCGGCTCTGGACCTACTTCACCGGCGGCGACGACCTCGCACCCCGGCTCAGCATCGACCGGCCACGGCTGGCCGAGTCGGTGACCGGCCTCGCCAGGCAGGTGGACAAGGAGCCGGTCAACGGCGCGGTCTCGTTCGGCGCGGGTGTCGCCGTGCCGGGCCAGGCCTCCGACGGCCAGCGGCTGTCACGAGGTGGCAGCCGCGAGGCGATCATCCGGGCCTACCTCGGCAACGAGCCGGCCCAGCTGGCCGTGACCCCGCTGCGCCCGGTGATCGACGATGCGGCCGTCGACACCGCCATGTCGACGTTCGCCCGGCCGGCGACCAGCGGGCCGGTCAGGCTGGTCCTCGCCCAGCACGAGGTGAAGGTGCCGCCGCGCGTCTACACCAAGGCGATCACGATGACGCCCGACGGCTCCCGGCTGAAGCCGTCGCTCGACATCGACGCGCTGGTCACGGTCCTGAAGCCGATCGCGAGCACCGTGCCCGGCCGCCCGGTGCCGGCCCGGATCGTGGTCGAGGGTGGACGTCCGCGGATCATCGCGTCGAAGAAGGGCGTGGTCTTCGACCGTGCCGACCTCGAGCGCAAGTTCCTGTCGGCTGTGACCCGGCCGTCCGGGCAGCGACGGGTGGTGATCAAGGGCGTGACCGCGAAGCCAGCGTTCACCACCGCCGACGCGCGCCGGCTGCGGGTGAGGGAGCGGGTCGCCACGTTCACCACCCGGTTCGCGTACGCCGACTACCGCAACACCAACCTGGCCCGGGGCGCGGCGCTGGTCGACGACACCCTGCTCAAGCCGGGTGACACGTTCAGCTTCAACCGGGTCGTGGGCGAGCCGACCCTCGCCCGTGGCTTCGTCAAGGGCTACGTGATCTCCGGTGGTGTGTTCAAGGAGGACGTCGGCGGTGGGCTCTCGCAGCTCGCCACGACGGCGTACAACGCGATGTTCCTCGCCGGGCTGAAGGACGTCGAGCACGAGGTGCACACGGTCTACAGCGCGCGCTACCCGAAGGGCCGCGTGGCGACCGTCGACTACGGCACGACCGACCTGCGCTTCAGCAACGACAGCCGGGACGGCGTCCTGGTCACGTCGCGCGTCACCCCCAGCAGCAGCTCCCGCGAGGGCACGGTCACCGTCAGCATGTGGTCGACGAAGCACTGGGACGTGAGCGCCCGGACCAGCAAGGCCTACGCGGAGAGGCAGCCGGCGATCAAGCGGAGCAGGAAGGCCAGCTGCGAGGCCGCGGTCGGCTATCCGGGGTTCAGTGTCGACGTGACGCGGGTGCTGCGCCGCCCCGGTCAGGAGAAGGTGGTGCGCAAGGAGAAGCACACCGCGGTCTACGACCCCTCGGACACGGTGGTGTGCGAGACGCCCTGACGTCCTGGGAGGTCGAGCGTGTCGAGACCTCAGGGAGCCAGGTAGTAGCGGCAGGTGTGGTGCACGCGCAGGCCGAGCGACTCGTAGAGCGCGATCGCGGGCGCGTTGTCGGTCTCGACGTGCAGCCACAGCGTGGTCGCACCCTGCTCGGCGCCCCACTCGGCGAGCGCTGCGAGCACCCGACGGGCCAGCCCCTGCCGGCGGTACGACGGGTCGGTGACCATGCTGTGCACGCCGAGCCAGTCGCCGTCGAGTGCCGCGTCGCCGCTCGCGTGCCCGACCTCCACCCGCACCCGCGGACCGTCCTCGGTGACCACCGCCTCGGGGTCGTCGAAGCGGGGAAGCGCGCGCCGGGTGGTCGCCAGGCTCGCCAGCCGGAGCTCGGACTCGCCCGGCACCACCAGTCGCCAGCCGTCCGCGAGGAACGCCGCCTCCTCGGCGGAGTCGACCACCACCTGCGCGAGCGCGTCGCGGTGCCGGTCGGCGTAGAACGTCCGGATCACCGCGATCGCGGCCTCCAGCGGCTGTCCGGGCTCCCCGATCGCGAGGCAGGAGTTGGCGCGCTTGCGGAGCCGGTCGACAGGTGCCGGGTCGGTGCGGAGCTCCCATTCGCCGAGCGGGAAGCGCTCCACCTGCGGCCACAGCGGCCCGGCGTGACCCTCGGCCTCGCGGGACGTGACCCGCATCCGGGCGGAGGGCCGGGGTGGCACCGGTTTGCCGGAGACGATGTCGGCGGTCGGGATCTCGACCAGCGTCCCGTCCGCCCGTCGTACGACGGCGACGCCGTCCGACCAGGCCTCGCAGACGCCGAGCACGTCGGTCATCGCCGGTCCTCCGGACGGCCCGATCTGCCCGGGCACGAGGCGGCGGACGACCACGCGCTGCCCGACCACGTGGGGTCCGAGCGCGTGTCGACCGGTGGGTGCTCCGTCGGTGTCCATCGCGGGGATACTAGGCTGCTGTCGTCCGCCGACCGCCCGCCCCATGGAGGAACGAGATGACCTACGTCATCGCCCAGCCCTGCGTTGACCTGAAGGACCGTGCGTGCGTCGACGAGTGCCCGGTCGACTGCATCTACGAGGGCAAGCGGATGCTCTACATCCACCCCGACGAGTGCGTCGACTGCGGCGCCTGTGAGCCGGTCTGCCCGGTCGAGGCCATCTACTACGAGGACGACACCCCGGAGCAGTGGAAGGAGTACTACGACGCGAACGTGCACTTCTTCGACGACCTGGGCTCCCCGGGCGGCGCGGCCAAGATGGGCGAGATCGACAAGGACCACCCGCTGATCGAGGCGCTGCCCCCGCAGCCGCAGGCGGAGTGACCGCACCGGTCTCACCATGGTGAACTCCGGGTTGGTCTCCGGGAAGCTCCCGGACTTCCCCTGGGACCATCTCGCGACGTACGCCGAGCACGCACGCCGCCATCCCGACGGGATCGTCGACCTCTCGGTCGGCACCCCGGTCGACCCCACGCCCGAGGTCGTGCAGCAGGCGCTGCGCGACGCGGCCGACTCGCCGGGCTACCCCGTCACCGTCGGCCTGTCCGCGACCCGGCAGGCGGCGGTGGACTGGCTCGAGCGCTGCCACGGCGTCACCGGCCTCGGCCTCGACGGCGTGCTGCCGGTGATCGGCTCCAAGGAGCTGATCGCCTCGCTGCCGCTGCACCTCGGGATCGGTCCGGGTGACCTGGTGGTGCAGCCGGCGCTCGCCTACCCGACGTACGAGGTGGGCGCGGTGCTGGCCGGCGCCGAGGTGATGGCGAGCGACTCGCTGACCGCGGTCGGGCCGCGCACGCCCGCGCTGCTGTGGCTGAACTCGCCGTCCAACCCGACCGGCCGGATCCTCCCGCCCGACCACCTGCGCAAGGTCGTCGACTGGTGCCGCGAGCGTGGCGTGCTGCTGGTCAGCGACGAGTGCTACATCGAGAGCAGCTGGGAGGGCGAGGCGCACTCCGTGCTCCATCCGCGGATCTCCGGCGGCTCGCACGAGGGCATCCTCGCCGTGCACTCGCTGTCGAAGCGGTCCAACCTGGCCGGCTACCGCTGCGCCTTCGTGGCCGGCGACCCGACCGTCGTCGCGGAGCTGCTCGCGGTGCGCAAGAACCTCGGGCTGCAGATGCCCGGTCCGCAGCAGCGGGCGATGATCGCCGCCCTGGGTGACGACCGGCACGCCGAGGAGCAGCACGAGCGGTACGCCGCCCGGCGCCTGCTGCTGCGCGCCGCCCTCGAGTCGGCCGGCTTCCGGATCGACCACTCGGAGGGCGCCCTGTACCTCTGGGCCACCCGCGACGAGGACTGCTGGGACACCGTCGCCGCCCTCGCCGAGCGCGGCGTGCTGGTCGCCCCCGGCACGTTCTACGGCCCGACCGGCTCCCGCCACGTGCGCGTCGCCCTGACCGCGACCGACGAACGGGTGGCCGCGGCCGTCGAGCGTCTCCGCTGACCCGTCGCAGATGGTCGCGCGAGAGTCGCTGACCCGTCGCGGATGGTCGCGCGAGAGTCGCTGACCCGTCGCAGATGGTCGCGCGAGAGTCGCTGACCCGTCGCAGATGGTCAGCGTGTCTGTGACCGCCATCTGCGACGGGTCAGCGTGTCTGTGACCGCCATCTGCGACGGGTCAGCGTGTCTGTGACCGCCATCTGCGACGGGTCAGCGTGTCTGTGACCGCCATCTGCGACGGGTCAGCCGAGGGAGACGCTGACTTGGCCGCGCTTCGAAGAGGTGGAGGTCCAGCCCCGCTCGGAGCTCTTGCCCACCCGCCAGCGCTTGCCGTCGAAGGAGACCGACGTGACCTTCAGCCGGGACGCGTGAGCGGTGAGGAACTGGGCGACGGCCCAGCCCTGCCGGCGTCCGGCGGCGTCCGTGCCGACGTCGACCGTGAAGTCCTGCCGGGCGGCGTGGGCGACGTCGAGCGGGCCGAAGCCCTTCTTCAGGGTGCGGGAGGCGGCGGCGTACGTGCCCTTGGTCGTGGACTCGTGGACGACGCAGGTGAAGCGGCCGCCGGGGGAGTAGCCGGTCAGCGCCGAGGCGAGCGCCCGGGCGTCGGCTGCGTGCGGCTCGTAGGCCTCCGGGTAGCCGGACCGCTGCACCTTCTGGGCGGCCTCGGTGATCCGCATCGTCTGGAAGCCGTCGATCTTGGCCAGCACCTCGTAGAACGCGTTGGAGGCGTAGTAGGGGTCCTGGACCTGCGCCTTGGTGCCCCAGCCCTGCGACGGGCGCTGCTGGAAGATCCCGAGCGAGTCGCGGTCGCCGTGATCGAGGTTGCGCAGCTTGGACTCCTGGAAGGCCGTCGCCAGCGCGATCGACACCGCGCGCGCCGGGAGCTGGCGCCGGACGCCGACGGCGGAGATCACCGAGGCGTTGCGCGCCTGCTCCAGCGTGATGTCGACGCGGGTGCCGTTGACGCTCGTCGTACAGCCTTCAGGGTCGGGCAGCGGCCCGACGCCGCGCCACATGGCGATACCGACGCCGCCGACGACGACGAGGACCAGGAGGAAGACGACGTATCTAGTTCGCATGCAGGTCCGTGTTGAGGGCCACGCCCGCGCTCTTCCACGGCACCGCCTCGACGGTGCCGGACACGGAGTTGCGTCGGAACAGCACGTTGTCGGAGCCGGACAGCGTGGCCGCCTTGACCACCTGGGGCTTGTTGTCGATGTTCTTGACCGTGACCTTGGTGCCGGCGGTGACGTAGCAGCCGGCCTCGACCACGCAGTCGTCGCCGAGCGAGATGCCGATGCCGGCGTTGGCCCCGATCAGGCAGCGCTCGCCGATCGAGATGGTCTCGGTGCCACCGCCCGAGAGCGTGCCCATGATCGACGCGCCGCCGCCGACGTCGGAGCCGTTGCCGACGACCACGCCGGCGCTCACGCGACCCTCGACCATCGAGGCACCGAGGGTGCCGGCGTTGTAGTTGACGAAGCCCTCGTGCATGACGGTCGTGCCGTCGGCCAGGTGGGCGCCGAGCCGCACCCGGTCGGCGTCGGCGATGCGCACCCCGGAGGGCAGCACGTAGTCGACCATCCGCGGGAACTTGTCGACGCCGAACACGGTCACCTGCTGCCCCGCGGCGCGCAGCCGCATCCGGGTCTGCTCGAAGCGGTCGACCGCGCACGGCCCGGCGCTGGTCCACACGACGTTGGCCAGCAGCCGGAAGATGCCATCGAGGTTGATCGTGTGCGGCTTCACCAGCCGGTGCGAGAGCAGGTGGAGGCGCAGCCACACGTCGAGGGTGTCGCCGGGGGCGTCCTGCAGGTCCTTGACCTCGACCGTCACCACGGCCCGTCGTACGCCGCGGACGTCGTCGTCGACCGCCAGCGCGGCCAGCTCCGCGGGTGCGTCGGAGCCGTCGGGGTCGCCGAGCACGGGGGACGGGAACCAGACGTCGAGCACGCTGTCGCCGGCGTACGTCGCGACGCCGTGAGCCCAGGCGGTCGAGGGGACGGCTTCGGAAGGAGTCACGCGACCACTCTACGGAGCCAGAACACAGTCCTAGGGTGGTGGCATGGCCTACGAGAAGGACCCGCGGGTGGACGACTACATCGATGCGCTCCCGGACTGGCAGCAGCAGATCTGCGAGCGGGTCCGCGACCTCGTGCACGAGGCCGATCCGGAGGTCGAGGAGACGATCAAGCGCACCGTGCAGCCCTACTTCGTGCTCCAGGGCAACGTCTGCGCGCTCCTTGCGGCGAAGTCCCACGTCAACGTCTTCCTGTACGACGGGGGCATCGTGCCCGACCCGCACGGCATCATCACCGCCGGCCACGAGAACAAGACCGCCCGGCAGATCTCGGTCCACGAGGGCGAGCCGATCAACGAACCTGCGCTGCTCGAGATCTTCCGCGCGATCATCGCCGACAACCGTGCCGGCGGCTGGCGGAAGATCAAGGCGGCACGAGGCGAGTAGCGCTTGTCTTGCCATACTCTTGTGGATGGAGTATTCATCTGACATGAGCAAGCCGATGCACGAGCCGACGTTCCTGATCCTGACGTCGCTGCTGGGCGGTCCCCTCCACGGCTACGCGATCCTCGGCGAGGTCGCCGTGATCTCCGACAACACGCTGCGCATCGGCACCCTCTACGCCGCACTCGACCGACTGGCCGGCGAGGGCCTGGTCGAGGTGGACGGCGAGGAGGTCGTCAACGGCCGGCTGCGCCGCAGCTACCGGCTGACGGGCCTCGGTGAACGGGCGCTCACCGAGGAGACGCATCGCCTGGAGTCGCTGGCGAAGCAGGCCCGGCGACGGCTCCGGCAGCGGCCCGCGCTCTCCCGTCTCGTCGCGCACACGGGGGTTGCGCGATGACCGAGGCAACGGTCGAGCGCTTCTACAGGGCGGTCCTGCGGATCTACCCCGACTGGTACCGCGAGACGCGCGGCGAGGAGATCCTCGGCGTGCTGATGGAGGGCAGTGCACGGCCCTCGGTCGGCGAGACCGCCTCGCTCGTGCGGCACGGACTCGCGCTGCGCCTCTTCGGTCCGAACCGGCGGGGGGTCTGGCGCGCACCGCTCGCGGCCGCGGCCGTCCTGGTCGCCGCTGTCGTGGGAGCACTGGGGCTGGTGACCGCGCTCGACTCGGCGCTCTCGGCGTACCTCCTCGCCTTCCACCCCGACCCGTCTTCGGTGCCGTACGTCGACCCGCTCTGGGGCGCCGCCACCTGCTCGGTGGTGGCACTGGGCCTCGTCCTGCTCCGCCAGGGCTGGGCCGCGATGGTGGCCGCCTGGGCGGCCGTCGTGCTCCAGATCATGGTGCTGGCCGGCGTCTTCGGGCTGGACGGATCCGCTGGCTGGCCCTACCTCGGGTTCGCCGGGCAGTTCGAGCTCGCGGTCCACGTGATCCCGACGCTCGCGGCCGCGCTGCTGCTGAGCCGGCCGGGGCGCGTCCCGGAGGGGCTCGCACTGGTCGGTCGGGGTCCGTTGCTGATGATCCTGCCGCTGGTGTTCCTCCCGCCGCTGATCGGGATGGGCTCCGAGCTCTGGCCCTACCTGGTGGGCCTCGCCGTCGCGCTCGGCGTCCTCTTCCGCCGCGGTCTCGCACTGCGCGGCGGCCTGGCCGTGCTGCTCGGGTTCGCGTGGCTGGCCACGGTGCCGCTCGCGGACGGCTCGGGCTCCCGGCTGCCCGCAGGCCCGGTCGGGCTGTCGATCTCGCTGGGCGTGCTGCCGCTGCTCGCCGTACCCGTGCTGGTGATGATGATCCGCAACGTCGAGGTCGGTGGCTTCCTCCGCCGCGGGCTGGTCGCGCTCACCGAGTCGCTGGCGCGGGCAGCCCGTGGTGACGACCAGGATGCCGCCGGCCCCCAGTAGCGTCGGCGCATGGCGCGATTCCTGGAGCTCGTCCTCGACACCACCGATCCCCGCAGCACGATCGCGGACTTCTGGGCGCCGGTCATCGGTGGCCGCGCCGTCGTCAACGACGATCGGCACCCTGCCGACGTGATCGGCGAGACCGAGCAGCAGAGCATCGCGATCTGCACCGTGCCGGAGGCCAAGACCGTCAAGAACCGCGTCCACCTGGACATCTACGCCCACACCGTCGACGAGCTCGTCACACGTGGTGCCTCGGTGGTGCTGCCGGCCGAGGAGAGCGGGTTCGGCTGGACCACGATGCTCGACCCGGAGGGCAACGACTTCTGTGCCTTCGTCCGCGACGAGCTCCCCGACTACCGACTGCACGGGATCGGCATCGACTGCGTCGACTCCGAGGCCCAGGCTCGCTGGTGGGGCGAGGTGCTCGGTGCCGAGCTGGAGGACAACACGCACCACGGAGACGGCTGGTGGACGTTGCTCCACGCAACCGACGATCCGGTGCTGACCTGGGACTTCGCGCCGGTGCCCGAGCCGAAGACGGTGAAGAACCGGCTCCACTGGGACGTCTACGGCACTGTCGAGGAGTTCCTCGACCGCGGGGCGACGCGGCTCGGTGACGGCAAGGGCTGGGTGGTGCTCGCCGACCCGGAGGGCAACGAGTTCTGCGTGTTCCCGGAGTCCTGACAGGATGCTGCCGTGAGTCTCGACCTGTCGCTGGAAGCCGCCGCCCTGACCGAAGTCCTCTGCAACATCGAGTCGGTGAGTCACGACGAGCAGTCGATCGCCGACGACATCGAGAAGGTGCTCCGCGGTCTCGAGCACCTCGAGGTGAGCCGCCACGGCAACAGCCTCGTCGCCCGCACGTCGCTGGGGCTTGCCGAACGCGTGGTGATCGCCGGCCACATCGACACGGTCCCGCTCAACGACAACCTGCCGGTGCGCAACGACGGCGAGATCCTGCACGGGCTCGGCACCTGTGACATGAAGGCCGGGGTCGCCGTCGCGCTGCGGCTCGCCGCGAGCGTGGTCGCGCCCAACCGGGACCTCACCTTCGTGTTCTACGAGTGCGAGGAGATCGACGCGGAGTTCAACGGTCTGCGCAAGATCGCCGAGAGCTCGCCCGACCTGGTCGCCTCCGACTTCGCGATCCTGATGGAGCCGTCCGACGGCGTGGTCGAGGCCGGTTGCCAGGGCACGCTCCGCTTCGACGTGATCACCCGTGGCGAGCGCGCGCACTCCGCACGCTCGTGGAAGGGCGTCAACGCGATCCACGCCGCGACGGGCGTGCTCCAGCGGCTGACGTCGTACGACGCGCGCAGGCCCGTGATCGACGGCCTCGAGTACCACGAGGGCATGAACGCCGTGATGATCGCCGGCGGCGTCGCCACCAACGTGATCCCCGACGAGTGCCGGGTGACCGTCAACTACCGGTTCGCGCCGGACCTGTCCGAGGACCAGGCCTGGGAGGTCGCGCAGGAGTTCTTCGACGGCTACGACCTCGAGCTGACCGACTCTGCCCCGGGCGCGCTGCCCGGGCTCTCGGTGCCGGCCGCCGCGGCGTTCGTCGCCGCGGTCGGGGGTGACCCGAACCCGAAGTTCGGCTGGACCGACGTCGCCCGCTTCACGGCGCTCGGCATCCCGGCGGTGAACTTCGGCCCGGGCGACCCGATGTTCGCCCACAAGCAGGACGAGCACGTGCCGATCGCGCAGATCGTCGCCTGCGAGGACAAGCTGCGCGACTGGCTGACGGGAGAGCCGGCATGACCCAGCGACCGCTCAAGCACAAGGGGCCGACGATCCAGCGCGGGTCAGCGGTCGACCCGAGCACCACCGACCAGCGGCTGCTCGACGCCCGGGGTTCGAGCGACTGGGTGCACACCGACCCGTGGCGGGTGCTGCGCATCCAGGCCGAGTTCATCGAGGGCTTCGGGGCCCTCGCCGAGCTCGGGCCCGCGATCGGCGTCTTCGGCTCCGCGCGCACCGGCACTGACGACCCCTACTACGCGATGGGCGAGGTGCTGGGCCGCGAGCTCGTCGAGGCTGGCTTCGCCGTGATCACCGGCGGCGGTCCGGGCGCGATGGAGGCCGCCAACAAGGGTGCCTGCGAGGCGGGTGGGGTCTCCGTCGGCCTCGGCATCGAGCTGCCCTTCGAGTCCGGGCTCAACCAGTGGGTCGACCTCGGCGTGAACTTCCGCTACTTCTTCGCCCGCAAGACGATGTTCGTCAAGTACTCCCAGGGCTTCGCGGTGCTCCCCGGCGGGCTCGGCACCCTCGACGAGATGTTCGAGGCGCTCACGCTGACCCAGACCCAGAAGGTGACGTCGTTCCCCGTCGTCCTGATCGGCAAGGACTACTGGAAGGGCCTGTTCGACTGGCTCGCCGGACCGGTCGCCGACGACGGCAAGATCTCGCCGCGCGACCTCGACATGGTCACGCTCACCGACGACGTCTCCGAGGCGGTCGAGATCATGGTCGCCGCCCGCGCCGAACACGAGGACCCGGAGCCGCAGGGCGGCAGCCGATGATGTGGTTCTTCGCGCTGCTGATCGTGCTCATGATGGGCGGCGTCGCGGTGGTCGCCGCCGGCTCGGGCGACACCCTCTCCGAGGAGTACGACGACCGCCCCGACGTGCGCGTCCAGGCCGATGGCCCGCTGACCGCCGGGGACCTGAGGGCCGTGCGCTTCACCACCGCCGTCCGCGGCTACCGTGCCTCCGAGGTCGACGCCCTGCTCGCCCGGCTCAGCGACCAGCTCACCCAGGAGCGGGCGACGGAGGACGAGCCGGTCGAGGACCAGCCGGTCGAGGACCAGCCGGTCGAGGACCAGCCGGTCGAGGACCGGCCGCCGACGGACGACTGATCAGCGGCCCTCGAACACCGGCTTGGTCTTGCCGACGAACGCCTCGACGGCGGCGTGGTGGTCGGAGGTGCCGCCGGTGAGGGTCATCATCTCGGACTCGAACTCGAGGGCGTCCTCGAAGCTGCTGCCGGCGGCGTACTCCACGGACCGGCGGATCGCGCCGTAGGCGACGGTGGGGCCGGACGCGAGACGCGTCGCGAGCGTGGCCACCTCGGACTCCAGGTCGGCGGCGAGCACCACGGTGCTGGCGAGCCCGAGGTCGAGGGAGTCGGCGGAGGAGAGCGTCCGCGGGAAGTAGAGCAGGTCCATCGCCCTGGCCCGGCCGACCAGCCGCTGGAGGTTCCACGAGGAGCCCGTGTCGCACGAGAGCGCGACGCCGGTGAACGCGAGGTTGAAGCCTGCGGTGTCGGCGAGGACCCGGAAGTCACAGGCGAACGCCAGCGACGCGCCCGCGCCGGCGGCGACACCGTTGACGGCCGCGATCACCGGCTTCGCCATCGTCGCGATCGCCTTCACCGTCGGGTTGTAGTGCGCGTCGACGGTGTTGAACAGCTGCTCGGCGGAGCTGCTCTGGAGGATCTGGATGTGCTCCTTGAGGTCCTGGCCGACACAGAACGCGCGGCCGGTCCCGGTGAGCACGACGCAGCGCACGGCGGTGTCCTCGGCGGCCCTGGTGACCGCTTCGAGCAGGGCCTCCTTCGTGGCCACGTCGAGGCTGTTCATCGCGTCGGGACGGTTCAGCGTGATCGTGGCGACGCCGTCGGCGACGTCGTACAGAACAGGCTGCTGGACCGGAGACTCAGGGGCTGACTCGGGCATCGGATCCTCCTCGGTCGCGGGCGCGCTACCGAGGCAGTCTGCCCCACCTCGGCGCAACTGGTCCGGTTGGTGGGTCCGATGAGGGATAATGGTGCCAGCAGCGCAGGTAGGAGCGCGGTTACAGGAAGAGGTATGCAGATGGCGGCGATGAAGCCGCGGACTGGCGACGGTCCGCTGGAGGTCACCAAGGAGGGACGAGGCATCGTGATGCGCGTCCCGCTCGAAGGCGGTGGCCGTCTGGTGGTCGAGCTCAATGCCGAGGAAGCCGGTGCGCTCGGGGACGCGCTCAAGGACGTGGTCGGCTGACGCCGACCGATCAACTGCCGAAGACCCCCGGCTCGTCCTCGGACGACCGGGGGTCTTCGTCGTGCCTCGCCACCCCGCGCCGATAGGGTCGCTCCCGTGGCACCCGCGACTCTTCCCACCCAGGTCTCCCCGCCCGAGCTCTCGCTCAGCGCGGAGCCACCCGCCCGCGTGACCGGAGCCGAGGTCCTGGCGCTGCCGGTGCTGCCCGGCGTCGACGGTGACGGGGTCACCCTCGGACCGGGTGCAGCCGAGCTGCTCGACGAGTCCGACCTCGACCTGTTCGCGGTGCTCGAGCACGCGCGCGCGACCGGCAAGGCAGGCGAGGTGACCGCTGTGCCCGTGGCCACCACGACGGGCCTCGCCGACACGGACCTCCGGCTGGTGCTCCTCGTGGGCGTCGGGGCGGGCACGCCGCGCGACCTGCGCCGGGCCGGTGCCGCGATCGCGCGTCGCACCAAGGACCTCGACACCGTGGCGACCTCGGTGCCTGCCGTCGGCGACGACGCCGGACTGCGCGCGTTCGTCGAGGGGGCCGTGCTCGGCTCGTTCGAGTACCACCTGCGCTCCACCGGACCCAAGGCCCAGCCCGTACGCCGGATCGTGATCGCCGGCAGCACCGCCGACCCGGAGGTCCTGCGTCGCGCACTGACCGTCGCGATGGCGGGCTGGCGCGCCCGCGCGCTGGCGACCGTCCCCTCCAACGTGAAGAACCCGCAGTGGTTCGTCGACCAGGCCCGACCCCTCGCGCAGCAGGCCGGCCTGACGATGACCGTGCTCGACGAGCGCCAGCTCGAGGCGCAGGGCTTCGGCGGCATCGTCGCCGTCGGCCAGGCCTCGGCGACCCCGCCCCGGCTGCTCAAGCTCGAGTACACCCCCGCCAAGGCCAAGCGCGGCACCCCGCACGTGGTGATCGTGGGCAAGGGGATCACCTTCGACAGCGGCGGCCTGTCGATCAAGACCGGCGAGGTGATGGCCAACATGAAGCGCGACATGAGCGGTGGCGCCGTCGTGCTCTCCGTCCTCGCATCGCTCACCGACGTCGACTGCCCGGTGCGCGTCACCGGCCTCGTCGCCCTCGCCGAGAACGTGATCTCCGGCAACGCGATGCGCCCCGGCGACGTGATCACCCACTACGGCGGACGCACCACCGAGGTCACCAACACCGACGCCGAGGGCCGGCTGGTGGTCGGCGACGCCCTTGCCTACGCGGTCTCCGACCTCAAGCCCGACGTGCTCGTCGACGTCACCACGCTCACCGGTGCGATCAAGGTCGCGCTCGGCCAGCGGATCGGCGGCGTGTTCGCCACCGACGACGCGCTGTTCACGCACCTCGACACGGCCGGCGCTGCCGCGGGTGAGCCGCTGTGGCGGATGCCGCTGACCGAGGACTACGAGGAGCGGCTCAGCTCCAAGGTGGCCGACGCCGACAACTCGCCCGGCACGGCGCAGGCGATCGTCGCCGCCCTGTTCCTCCAGCACTTCACCGGGGGACTGCCCTGGGCGCACCTCGACCTGGCGTCGGTGGGCGACGCCGTCGAGGACGCGTGGGAGTGGACGGCGGGACCGACCGGATTCGGCCCTCGAGCCCTCCTCTACTGGCTCGAGCAGCGCGAGCCGCTCGCCGGCATCGTCTGACACGGGCCGAATGCCGCCGTCCGCGAAGCCTCTCTGGCACGATGAGTTCGTGTCCCAGGAGCCCGAGTTTCCCCGCGTGGAGCTGGCTCTGTGCGACTCGGCCGTCGTGGCCCAGCCGATCAGTCCCGGCGAGGCGGAGCGCACCGCACCCCTGCTGGCCGCGCTCGGCCACCCGGAGCGGTTGCGCCTGATGTCCCTGATCGCCGCGCACGCCAGCCGGGAAGCCTGCGTCTGTGACTTCGACGGCGCCCTCGGACTCGACCAGGACGCGATCACCGAGCACCTGCGCAGACTCGTGGAGGCCGGACTCGTCGAGCGGGTCCAGCGCGGCGTCTGGGGCTTCTACAAGGTCCGGCCCGGTGTGCTGTCCGACCTGGTAGGCGTGACCGCGGGCATGACCAGGTGAGCGGCCACGCCCTGACAGTGCGCTGGTCGCTGGCCGAGGCCGCTCCCGATGTCGTCGGCCGGCTCCGGGAGTACGTCGCCGGCACGTCGCACGCGCGGTTCTCGGCGATGGAGTCACTGCGGTTCAAGACCTGGCGGATGCGCGAGGGCGAGTGGTTCGAGGGGTGCTACGTGTTCGCGACCCCCGAGGCCCGCGCGGAGTTCCAGGAGACGTTCACCGCAGGAGCTGCGGAGTCACCGGGCTCGCAGATCATCGGCTCCTCGCCGATCCTGATCGAGGAGTGCGACGTGGTCGCGGTGGCCGAGGGCGCAGCCGGGTTCCTCGCTGCCCCGTCGTACTGACGGGCCAGCGACCCCTCAGCGCTTCTGGGCGAGCAGCAGCCCGTCACCCACCGGCAGCAGCACCGGGACCAGGTTCTCGTTGTCGGCGACCGAACGGCCGAGCTCGCGGATCGCGACCGTCTCGGCGTCCCGTTGGGCCGGGTCGGCGACCCGGTCGTGCCACAGGGCGTTGTCGAAGACCACCACGCCGCCGGGACGCAGCAGCCGCAGCGCCTCGGCGAGGTACTCGGGGTACTCCTGCTTGTCGCCGTCGCAGAAGACGATGTCGTAGTGGCCGTCGGTCAGCCGGGGGAGCACGTCGAGGGCGGAGCCCGGGATCAGGCGCGCACGCTGCGGCGGGATGCCGCCCTCGGTGAAGGTCTTCTTCGCCAGCCGCTGGTGCTCGGCCTCGGTGTCGACCGTGGTCAGGACGCCGTCGGGGCGCATGCCCCTGAGCAGCCACAGCCCGGAGACGCCGGTGCCGGTGCCGATCTCCACCACGGCGCGGGCATCGAGCACAGAGGCCAGGAACCTGAGCGCTGCTCCGCCACCGGAACCGATCGGCGCCACGCCGACCTCCTGGGCCCGGCTGCGCGCGTTGTCGAGGACCTCGTCCTCCGCGACGAACTCCTCCGCGTAGCTCCAGCTGGCGGGCTTGATTCCTGCGGCGATGACGTCCTCCTGGGTCTCGGACCACTACGGTCTCGACTGCGCGCGACTCTACCGCTTTGGGGGGTTTCGCCGGCGCACGTCAGGGCTGGGGAACACCACCTGTCCGGCGTACGTTCACAGGCAGAGTGCACCCGTACCCTCAGGGCACTCTCAGGCGTCATACCTAGCGTGATGGAGGTCAGGTTCCACCGATGGCGATACGCAAGCCCCTCCGGGCCGTGACGGGCAGGTCCCGCACTCCGGCCGGGCAGCAGGAGGCCCGCATGAGCGACCAGCCGACCGAGCAGCAGCAGGCCGGTGGGAGCAGCGAGCCGTGGGTCGCGCCCAGCTGGGAGCAGATCGTCACCGACCACTCCGCCCGTGTCTACCGCCTCGCCTACCGACTGACCGGCAACCTGCACGACGCCGAGGACCTCACGCAGGAGGTCTTCGTCCGGGTGTTCCGCTCGCTCGACAAGTACACGCCCGGCACCTTCGAGGGCTGGCTGCACCGGATCACCACGAACCTCTTCCTCGATCAGGCCCGGCGCAAGAGCCGGATCCGCTTCGACGCCCTCGCCGACGACGCCGCGCACCGGCTCCCGAGTGCGCTGCCCGCGCCCGACACGGCCTACCTCAACCAGATGTTCGACGCCGACATCGAGGCCGCGCTCGCCGACCTGCCGCCGGACTTCCGTGCCGCGGTCGTGCTGTGCGACGTGGAGGGTCTCACCTACGAGGAGATCGCCGGCGTCCTCGACCTGAAGATGGGCACCGTCCGCTCCCGCATCCACCGCGGCCGGTCGATGCTGCGCACGGCGCTGGCCCACCGCGCGCCGAAGGAGGGCCGGGTGCGCTACGCCGGCCCCGCACTCTCGGAGCAGCTGACATGAACCGACACCCCACGAAGCTGCTCGCTTCGCCCACACCTCCGCGGGGACCCCGATGATCCTTGGTCTCAGCGGCCACCTCGGTGACCGCGTGAGCGCACTGGTCGACGGGCAGCTCTCCTCGCAGGAGGAGGAGCGGGCCTGGTCGCACGTGATGACCTGCCCCGGCTGCCGCCGCCTGGTGGAGCGCGAGGGCTGGCTCAAGACCAGGCTCTCCACCCTCTCGGACCCGACGTCCGGCGCCCGCCCGGTTCTGCTCGGTTCGCTGTACGACGTGGATGCCTGGGCCACCGTCGACGCGATCGAGCGCCGCAGCCGCAGTCGACGCGCTGCCTTCGCCGCCGTGGGCGCCGGATCGGTGGGCGCCGCAGTCCTCGGGCTGGTCGCCTTCACCGGTCCTCCCGCCGGGTTGGGGGAGCGTCCACCGACCCGTCAGGCGCCCTCGACGGTCACCGCCGACCTCGCCGGGACGGGCGCATCGCTGGGTCCGGCGACGGGCACCTTGCGGCGTCACGCAAAATAGGGCTCGTGAGTGACGACGAGCAGGACCCCTGGAACGCGCCCGACCAGCGTTCCGAGCCCACCCAGCCGCTGAGCAGCGGCCAGTCGTGGGCGTCGCCGTCCGCTCCGGTCCCCGACCCGCAGGCACCGCCCGCGGGCAGCATGCCGCCTCCGCCGGGTGCACCCCATGGTCCGCCGCAAGGTCCGCCGCAGGGTCCGCCCGTTCAGCAGCCGCGGGCCTACAGCGGTGGCTACGGCGGCGCTTACGGCGGCGCTCACGGCGGGGCGTACCCGCCCCAGTCCGGATACCCGCAGCCCACGACGCCGCTGCCCACCTCCGAGAAGTCGACCCGTGGCCGGCTGTCCGGCTGGGTGTGGCCGCTGATCGCCGTCCTCTCGCTCCTGCTCGGCCTGGGTGGCGGCGTCCTCGGCGCGCTCCTGGTCACCGACAACAACGGCGGCGACGGCAGCGGCGGCGTGCTACGCGTGCAGAAGCGGACGGCTGCCCCGCTGCCCGTCGACAACAAGAGCATCGCCGCGGTGGCTGACCGGGTGCTCCCGAGCACCGTCCAGATCATCGCCGAGTTCGACGGCGACCCACGGGGGGCCACCGGCTCCGGGTTCGTCCTCGACAAGCAGGGCCACGTGATCACCAACAACCATGTCGTGGCCGAGGCGGCCAAGGACGACGGCAACATCGAGATCGTCGACCGCAACGGCAAGCACAGCAAGGCGACGATCGTCGGCCGCAGCCTGGTCTACGACATCGCGGTGCTGAAGTCGGCCGGCGCGAAGAGCATGACGCCGGCCAAGCTCGGCTCCTCGGAGCAGATGCGCGTCGGCGAGACCGTGGTCGCGATCGGTTCCCCGCTCGGGCTCAGCAGCTCGGTCACCTCCGGCATCATCAGCGCGCTCGACCGGCCGGTCACGACCGGTGAGACGCAGGACGACACGTCGTACATCAACGCCGTCCAGACCGACGCCGCGATCAACCCCGGCAACTCCGGTGGTCCGCTGGTCGACCTGCAGGGCCAGGTGGTGGGCGTGAACTCCGCGATCGCCTCGATCGGCTCGATCGGCCAGGACCAGGGCGGCAACATCGGCGTCGGGTTCGCGATCCCGATCGAGCAGGTCGTCGTGACCGCCGACCAGATCCTGAAGACCGGCAAGGCCTCCTACCCGATCATCGGCGCCAACGTGAAGAGCAGCCGTGGGGTCGACGGTGCGCAGATCACCGGCGTCACCAACGGCCAGCCGGCCGACGACGCGGGTCTGCGCAGCGGCGACCTGGTGGTGGCCGTCGACGGCAAGTCGATCACCAGCAGCATCGAGCTGGTGGTCGTGATCCGCAGCCACGTCAAGGGCGACAAGCTCGACCTGACGGTCAAGCGGGGCTCGGGCACCCAGAAGCTGACGCTGACCCTGGACTCGCGCTCGGACTGACGCGCGTCAGGTCGCTTCGTCGTCGTACGGCGGGGCCTCGCCGGCGAGGAGCGGCAGCTGGCCGGGTCGGGTCTTGGCGACCTTGTCGTCCTCCTCGTCGAACTCCGCCATCGCCTCCATGATCTGCTTGCGCACCGCGACCCGGGGGTCGAGGTCGCGCAGCTTGAGGTCGGCGTAGTCGGGACCCAGCTCCTCACGGAGCTCGTTCTGGGCGTTGCGGGCGAAGCCGCGGAGCGTGTGCAGCATCCGCGCCGCCTGGCGCGCCATGTCGGGCAGCCGGTCGGGGCCGAACACCACGATCGCGACCACGATCAGCACCGCGATCTCCGGCACCCCGACTCCGAACACGGGTCACAACCTACCGCTGGGGGTGAGTCCCAGCTGCATTCCGGCGAGACCGCGCCCACGCTCGGTGAGGGACCGTGCGACCTGCTCCAGCACCAGTGCCGCGGGAGCCGTGGGGTCGGACTCCACGATCGGCTTGCCGTCGTCGCCGCCCTCGCGCAGGTGCGGGTCGAGCGGCACCTGGCCGAGCAGCGGCACGTCGTACCCGAAGCGGCTCCCCAGGGTGGCCGCGACCCGGGCGCCGCCCCCGCTGCCGAAGATCTCGAGCCGGTGCTCGACGCCCTGGTCGGCGCAGTGCGGGCAGGCCAGGAACGACATGTTCTCGACCACGCCCACCACGCGCTGGTGCATCATCGAGGCCATCGTGCCGGCCCGCTCCGCCACCTCGGCCGCAGCCTCCTGGGGGGTGGTGACGACCAGGATCTCGGCGTTGGGCAGGTGCTGCCCGAGCGAGATCGCCACGTCGCCGGTGCCGGGCGGCAGGTCGAGCAGGAGCACGTCGAGGTCGCCCCAGTAGACGTCGGACAGCATCTGCACCAGGGCACGGTCGAGCATCGGGCCGCGCCAGGCGACCACCTGCTCGCGCTTCGGCTTGAGCATGCCGATGCTGATCACGGAGACGCCGCTCGCGGTGGGCACCGGCATGATCAGGTCCTCGACCTGCGTCGGCCGGGTGTCGGCCACACCGAGCATCGCCGGCACCGAGTGACCGTAGATGTCGGCGTCGACGATGCCGACCTTCAGGCCCTGCTTGGCCAGCGAGAGGGCGAGGTTGACGGTCACCGAGGACTTGCCGACGCCACCCTTGCCGGAGGCGATCGCGTAGACCTTGGTCAGCGACGAGGCCTGCGCGAACGGGATCTCGCGCTGCGCCTGTCCGCCGCGCAGCGTCTCCTGGAGCTCGGCACGCTGCTCGGGCGTCATCACGCCCAGGGTCAGGTCGACGTCGGTGACGCCGGGGACGGTCCGGACGGCGGCGTTCACGTCGCGGGTGATCGTGTCCTTCATCGGGCAGCCCGACACCGTGAGCAGCACGGTCAGGCTGACCCGACCGGTGTCGTCGATCTCCAGTCCCTCGACCATCTTCAGGTCGGTGATCGGCCGCTTGATCTCGGGGTCGTTGACCGTCGCGAGCGCGGCACGGACCTTGTCCAGCAGCGGGGATGTCATGTGCTCAACGGTACGGGCTCACCCTTGGTTGTCTGTCGGGAGCCCGGTGTGATCCCCCTCATCGGCACCGCTGCGCTCGTCGAGCTCGTTGAGCAGCCCGCGGAGCTCCGAACGCAGGTAGTCGCGGGTGGCGACCTCGCCGAGCGCCATCCGTAGCGAGGCGACCTCGCGGGCCAGGAACTCCATGTCCGCGTGGGCGCGAGCGTTGGCCTGCCGGTCCTGCTCGGCGACCACCCGGTCGCGCACCTCCTGCCGGTTCTGCGCGAGCAGGATGAGCGGGGCGGCGTACGACGCCTGCAGGCTGAGCATCAGGGTCAGGAAGATGAACGGGTAGTTGTCGAACCTAGGTCGTGCGGGGCGAGCAGGTTCCAGACCACCCACACGACCACGAACAGCGTCATGTAGATCAGGAACGCGGCGGTGCCCATGAACCGCGCGAACTGCTCGGCGAACACCCCGAACGCGTCGGTGTTCACCGTCGGCCGGCGCAGTCGGGAGCGGCGCAGGTCCCGCGGGGTGTCCAGCCGCCGGCTCTCGCGGGACGCCTCGGGTCGGGTCTTCTCGGCCCTCTCCTGGCGCCGCTCGGACCGCTTGTCGGTCCACTTCTCGGGCGGCGTCATCGGCGGCCCGTCTTCCGGTCGCGCCAGCCCTCGGGAAGCATGTGGTCGAGCAGGTCGTCGACCGTGACCGCACCCAGCAGCCGGCCCTCGTCGTCGACCACGGGCGCCGCCACCAGGTTGTACGTCGCGAGGTGGGCGGCGACGTCCTCGAGCGTCGCCTCGGGACGCAGGTAGCTGATCCCGGTGTCGAGGGCACCCGCGACCAGCGACGACGGCGGCTCGCGGAGCAGTCGCTGGATGTGGGCCACGCCGACCAGCCGGCCGGTCGGCGTCTCCAGGGGCGGGCGGACGACGTACACGAGGGCGGCCAACGACGGCGTCAGGTCCTCGTTGCGCACGTGGGCGAGCGCCTCCGCGACGGTGGCGTCGGGGGAGAGGATCACCGGCTCCGGCGTCATCATGCCGCCGGCCGTCTCCTCCTCGTAGGACATCAGCCGGCGCACGTCCCTGGCCTCCTCCGGCTCCATCAGCTCCAGCAGCTGGCGGGCGGTCTCGGGCGCCAGGTCGGCGATCAGGTCGGCCGCGTCGTCGGCGGACATCTCCTCCAGCACGTCGGCCGCACGCTCGGAGTCGAGGTGCTCGAGGATCTCGACCTGGTCCTCCTCGGGCAGCTCCTCGAGGACGTCGGCCAGCCGCTCGTCGTCCAGCGCGGCGACCACCTCGGCGCGGCGCTCGGGCGGCAGGTCGTGGATCACGGTCGCGGCGTCGGCGGGGCGCAGGTCGGCGAGCGCGGCGACCAGGTGCACCGCACCCTGGCCGACCTGGCTGCGGGCCAGTCCCTCGACGTCACGCCACTCGGCCACATGGGTCTGGCCACGCCGCCGGAAGCCCTTGGTCGGCTCCTGGATCGCGACCCGGGAGAGCACCCACTCGCGGCTGCGGGTCTGCTCCATCGCCACGTCGAACACGGCGCCCTTCACTTCGGTGCCGCGGACGCTCACCTTCTGGTCGAGCATCTGGCCGATCACCAGGGTCTCGGTGGACCTCTTCGCGAACCGGCGCATGTTGAGCAGCCCGGTGGTGATCACCTGGCCGGCGTCGATGCTGGTGATCCGGGTCATCGGCGCGAAGATCTGGCGCCGGCCGAAGACCTCGACCACCAGTCCCACCACCCGCGGCTGGGAGACCAGCGAGGACGCGCCGGCACGCATCACCACCACCACGTCGCGCACCTTGCCGACCTGGTCGCCCTGGGGGTCGAACACCGGCAGCCCGGCGAGGCGGGCCGCGAAGACGCGGGTCGGCGTGGTGCTCACGGAGGGAAACTGTAGAGGGTGGAGCGGCATCCGCTGGGGGACTGGTTCGGGGCGTCCGGTTTCGGAAAAAAGCGGAAAAAGGGACAAAGAGTCCTCAATACTGGTCGGGCCTCACCTCCCGTCCAGAAGGGCCCTCCATGCCATCGAGCTTCGCTGCGTTCGTCGACGCGCGCAGCCGCTTGTTCGACTCCGCCGTCTTCGGCGCGGGCATGGCGCTGTTCTTCTACTCGATCTACGCGATCGCCCGGGACGGCACCACCATGAGCGGCCTCGAGCTGATCGCGATCCCGCTGATCGTGATCATCGCGAAGTTCCCGATGGTGCTCGACGGCCAGGACGGCAGCATCGAGGTCGGCTTCGACTCGAGCGTGCTGATGTTCCTGCTCTGCACGCTCTCCGCCCACGAGGCCCTGGTGCTGTGGTCGCTGGGTGTCCTGATCACCCAGATCACCGCCGACAAGCGGCCCCTGGTCAAGCTCTTCAACGTCGGCGTCGGGATCCTGTCCGGCGCCGCCGCGGCCGGCGTGCTGCACGGCGTCCGCGGTGACGCAACCGGCACGCCGCGCGAGCTGCTCGCGGTCACCCTCGCGGCGGCGGCGTACTTCATCCTCGACTACGCCGTCTCCGGCGTCTCGCTGGCGATCGAGTCGTCCACGCCGCTGCGCGACCACCTGGTGCAGCGCGGCACGATCGTTGCCGTCGCGTGCTTCGTGCCGTTCGACTCGCTCGGCTACCTCGGCGCGGTGGTCAACCGCAGCGCCCCGTGGTGGACCTTGATCCTGCTCGCGGTGCCGCTGGCCACGCTGCTGGTGGCCACCCGTGCGGTGACCCGCGGCGGCGAGAACGCCCGCCGGCTGACCGTGCTCTTCGACGCCGCGGTGCGCGCCCAGACCCTCTCGGACACCCGACAGGTGATCGAGGCCCTGACCGACGACGCCCGCCGGCTGCTGCGGATCAGCAGGATCGAGGTGCGCAGCACGCCTCCCGGGCCGCACGAGATCGGTGCCCAGGTGCACGACGGGGCCCAGGAGCACTGGATCGTGGCTCCCAGCACCCAGCGCGCCCGCTCCACGATGACCGCGGACCTCCAGGCGCTGAAGGCGATGGCGGCGGTCTCGGCCGACGCGTTCTCGCGGCTCCGGCTGACCGAGGACATGACCCACCTGGCCCGGCACGACCTGCTCACGGATCTGCCGAACCGCGGCCTGCTGCTCGACCGGGTCAAGCACGCCCTGCACCTCGCCCGCCGCCGCGGCTCGCCGATCGCGCTGCTGTTCGTCGACCTCGACGGGTTCAAGGCGGTCAACGACCGGTTCGGCCACGCGGCCGGTGACGAGGTCCTGGTCGAGGTCGCGCGGCGGCTGACGAACTGCGTCCGGCAGCGGGACACTGTCGCCCGACTCGGCGGCGACGAGTTCGCCCTGCTCTTCGAGGACGTCAACCCGACCGACGTCCGGGCCGCCTGCGAGCGGATCCTGATGACGCTCAGCGAGGGTGCCCATGTGGCCGGCCACGACGTCCCGCTCGGCGCCAGCATCGGCGTCGCGTACGGCGACGGCCTGGACTCGGCCGAGGCGATGCTGCGCAACGCCGACCTGGCGATGTACGAGGCGAAGTCGCGCGGCAAGAGCCGCTACGTCGTCTACGAGCCCTCGATCGGCCGGTCCCGGCTGCAGCGGCTGGAGCTCGTCGAGTCGCTGCGCGAGTCGGTGGCCGCCAAGGAGATCACGCTCGTCTACCAGCCGATGGTGAACGCCTCGACCGGCCGGATCACCGGCGTCGAGGCGCTGGCCCGCTGGACCTCCAACGGGATCAACGTGCCGCCGGACGTCTTCATCCGGGTGGCCGAGGAGACCGGGCTGATCGTGGAGCTCGGCGACGTCGTGCTCGAGCGTGCGGCCAACGACGCCGCGGCGTTGCGCGAGGCCGCGGGGGGTCCGCTGGACATCAGCGTCAACATCTCCGCCCAGCAGCTCACGGAGCCGGCCTTCGTCGACACCGTCCGCGCCGCGATGGCCAAGATGGGTGACACCGGCCTGATCCTCGAGATCACCGAGCGCGACGGCATCGGCACCGACGACATCTCGCTCGGCGCGATGCGGGAGCTCGCAGACGCAGGCGTCCAGTTCGCGATCGACGACTTCGGCGTCGGGTTCTCCTCGATCAGCTACCTGCAGGACATGCCGGTGCGGACGATCAAGGCGGACGCGTCGTTCTCCGAGGGGATCGACCGCGACGAGCGCTCGTGCGCGCTGCTCTGCTCGATCATGATGATGGGCCAGGCACTCGGCCTCGACGTCGTGGTCGAGGGCATCGAGCGGGCCAGCCAGCTCGACCACCTGCGCGAGCACGTGCACGCGCCGTACGCCCAGGGCTACCTGATGCACCGTCCGATGCAGCTGGACGCGCTGCTCGACGTGGTGCGCGACAACCGGTCGATCCCGGCGGCGCTGACGCTGGAGCCGCCTCGGGACGCGTCCGGCAGCGTGGCGACCACCGCCTGAGGGTCACCCCCCGAGCGTGAGCTCCTCGACCACCTCGTAGGGGTGGTCGGACTCCTGCGGGACGGTCTTCAGCAGGGTGATGGTCTCCTGGACCCAGCTGCGGCCGGAGAAGCGGTCCAGCCGGGCCACCAGCTCCTCGAGGTACGGCGCCGTTGTCTTGTCGGTGATCGTGCCGACCGCGAGCCACGGTCGGAACTGTCGGCGGTCGACGAACAGCTGGAGCTTCTGCACCGCGCGCGGCACGCCGCGCCCGATGGTGACCAGCTTCTCGACCTCGCCGTCGAGCTTCGCCCAGACCGACTCGTCGCCGGTGAACTCCAGTGCCGCACCGCCGGAGAAGTGCAGCTCCGGGGGCGACCAGCGGGCGGCCTCCTCGCGGAGGGCGTCGGCCAGCTTGACCGAGTCGCCGAGGGTCAGGCTGCCCAGGAACGTGATCGGGATGGTCATCCGATCGACCTCGACGGTGTCCAGCTGGTCGTTGACGAGAGTGCCGGAGGCGGCCTTGTTGCCCACGCTGACGAGGCGGTCCAGGATGCTGCGCCGGGTGCCCGAGTGCCGGCCTTCTGCGGACTTCGACCGGGATCCGGAGGGTGCGTCACCGGCCGACCGGACGACATTCTCGAGTTCCTCGAGCACGTGGCGGGGCGGGACGATCGCGGCAATCAGGCGCATGGGGACATTCTGCCTGTTCGGCCTCTCGTTTCGTGCCTTTCTGGCTGTGGTCGGCCCGATCAATTTCGCCGTGCGAGGCTGGTCCCATGACGTCCGAGGTGTCCGCCGCCGCGCTCGCCTTCGACGTGGTCGACGTCTTCGCCGACGCGGCGTTCGCCGGCAACCAGCTGGCGGTCGTGCACGGCGCCGAGGGGCTCTCGGACGAGCAGCTCCTCTCGCTGACCCGCGAGTTCGGCTTCTCGGAGACCTCGTTCCCCTCCTCGTGCCGAGAGGACCGCTACCGGGTGCGGATCTTCACCCCCGGCGGCGAGATCCCGTTCGCCGGGCACCCGACGCTCGGCGCCGCGTGGGTGCTCCGTGACCAGGGTCTCGTAGGGCGCGACCTGCTCACGCAGGAGTGCGGCGCGGGCGAGATCGGCGTGCGGTTCGACGGCGACCTGGTCGAGCTCTCCGCGGCCACGCGTGACCTGGTGGGCCCGCTGCCGGACGACGTGGTCGCGACGCTGCTCGCGGACCTGGACCTGACCCCCGACGACCGCACCGGCGAGGCATGGGTGGCAGGAGCCGGGCTGAGCTTCGTGCACCTGCCGGTGCGTCCGGAGGCCGTCGGCCGGGCGAAGCCGGGCAGGACCCCGGTGCACCAGACCGTCACCGGGCTCGACCTCCTCGACCCGTTGGAGGGCGTGAACCTCTACGCGCTGGAGGGTGCGGCCGTGCGTTCGCGGGTCTTCGTGCCGGGGCTCTCGGTGCCTGAGGACCCGGCGACGGGTTCCGCTGCGGCCGGACTCGGCATGGCGCTCGTCGCGACCGGGGTGCTCCCGGAGGGTGGCCGCTACGAGATCACCCAGGGTGTGGAGATGGGCCGACCCTCACGGCTCCACGGTCGGGTCGAGGCCGGGGGAGGCGTCGCCACCCGCTGCCACGTGGCCGGCCGGGTCTTCCAGGTGGCGCGCGGCACGATCGTCGTGCCCGGCCGGTGAGCCGCGGCCCACGGCTCGCTCCGTCCACGCTCGGCCTGATCGCGGTCGGCGTGGTCGCGGTGTCGATGTCCGGGCCGGTGATGGCCTCGCTCGCGGTGCCGGCGCTGGTGATCTCGTTCTGGCGCAACGGCCTCGCCACGCTGCTCCTCGCCCCCGCGGCGCTGCTCCGGCGGCGCACGGAGATCGCCGGCCTGTCCCGCTCCGAGCTGGGCTGGGTGGTCGCCTCCGGGGTCTGCCTGGCCGTGCACTTCGGCACCTGGGTCACCTCGCTGACGATGACCTCGGTCGCGGCGAGCACCGCGATCGTGTGCCTGCAGATCGCCTGGGTGGCCGGCTGGGACCGGTTCACGGGGGTCCGCCTACCGACCCGCGCAGTGGTCGGCCTGGTGGCCGCGTTCGTCGGGGTGCTCGTGATCACCGGCGTCGACGTCTCCGTCTCGACGCGCGCGCTGGCGGGCGACCTGCTGGCACTGGCCGGCTCGGTGGCGGTGGCCGCCTACACGGTGATCGGCGGCCGCGCCCGTCGTACGGTCACGACGACCAGCTACACCTTCGTCTGCTACGGCACGGCTGCCCTGCTGCTGCTGGTGGCCAGCCTGGTCTCCGGCGCCTCGCTGGTGGGGTACGGCGCGCGGGAGTGGGCGCTGATCGTGCTGGTCACGCTGACCTCGCAGCTCCTCGGGCACTCGGTCTTCAACTTCCTCCTGGACCGGATCCGTCCGGTGGTGGTCTCGCTGGCGATCCTGCTCGAGATCCCGGGCGCCGCGCTGCTGGCAGCGGCGTTCCTCGGACAGGTGCCGCCGGCGGGCGTGTTCGTGGGACTGGCCCTGATCCTGGGCGGGATGGCGCTGGTCGTGCTCGAGGGCCCGGACCGGACCGACGAACCGGCTATCACGGACTTGTAGGATCACGCTGGTCTCGACAAGCTCGACCGCCGATCACCCCAGGAGCAGCCCGTGCAGACCCAGGTCGTCATCCTCGCCGCGGGCCTCGGCACCCGGCTCGGGAGGCCGCACCCCAAGCCACTGACCCCGCTCACGAACGGCGAGACGATCATGCGCCGCGCCGTGCACCTGCTGCGCGACGCGTGGGCCGACGTGCACGTGACCGCCGTGGTCGGCTTCAAGCTCGACATCGTGATCGAGGCGATGCCCGACATCTCGTTCGTCTACAACGAGGTCTACGACTCCACCAACACCTGCAAGAGCCTGCTCAAGGCGCTGACGCTCTCGCACGAGGGCGGCGTGCTGTGGATGAACGGCGACGTGGTCTTCGACCCGCGCGTGCTCGGCATCGTCGACGAGCGGATCCGCAACGGCCAGAGCTTCGTCTGCGTCGACCACGCCTCCGTGGCCGAGGAGGAGGTCAAGTACACCCTCGGTGACGACGGCATGATCAAGGAGCTCTCCAAGACCGTCGTCGGCGGGCTCGGTGAGGCCGTGGGCATCAACTACGTCTCGGCCGCCGACAAGCCCGCCCTGATCGTGCGGCTCGACGAGTGCGACGACCAGGACTACTTCGAGCGTGGCATCGAGCTCGCGATCGAGAAGGACGGGCTGTCCTTCGAGCCGGTCGACATCTCCGACTTCCAGGTGGTCGAGGTCGACTTCGACGACGACCTCACCCGCGCCAACGCGTTCGTGTCCGACCCGAAGTAGCACGGATGCCGGTCCGCGTCCTGTCCGTCGGCGACGACGGGCTCACGCTCAGCTCGGCCGACGAGGTGATCCTCGACGTGCTGTTCGACGACCGCCGGATCTGGTCGTTCTGGCTGCTCCGGGACAGCGTGGCCGAGGGTCCCAACCGCCGGATCGCCTGGCCGGCGTCGCTGGAGAGGTTCCTCGACGGCGAGACCCGGCTCGGCGTCGTCGAGCACCTCACGCGTCGGGTGCTGTACGACGAGGAGACCCGCTTCGGGGCCGGTGCCGCACGGATCGAGGTCGTCAGCGACGGCGGCAAGCCGCTCGGCATCGACAAGTCGGGCCGGATGGCGCAGACCTTCGACACCCGTAGCGAGGAGCACGTCGCGCCGCTGCTGGACTCGATCGAGGAGGTGCTGGCCGCCCTGTCCGAGGCCGGGATCGAGGCGTTCCCCGCCTACGGCACCCTGCTCGGCGCCGTACGTGAGCAGCACCTGATCGGGCACGACAGCGACGCCGACCTGGGCTACGTCAGCACGCACGAGCACCCCTACGAGGTGGTCCGCGAGTCGTTCCGGCTGCAGCGCCGTCTGGCGGAGCGCGGCTACCCGATCACGCGCTACAGCGGCAGTGCGTTCAAGGTCGACGTGGTCGAGGGCGACGGTTCGGTGCGCGGCCTGGACGTCTTCGGTGGCTTCATGTCCGAGGGCTCGCTGTACCTGATGGGCGAGGTGGGCACGCCGTTCCGCCGCGAGTGGATCTTCCCGCTCGGCACCTGCACGCTCGAGGGCCGCACGCTGCCCGCGCCGGCCGACCCCGGCCGGATGCTGGAGGCGATGTACGGGCCCGGCTGGAAGGTGCCCGACCCGGCGTTCCACTTCGAGACGTCGCGGCAGACGGTGCGCCGGCTCAACGGCTGGTTCCGCGGCACCCGGACCTTCCGTGACGACTGGGAGCGCCGCTACAGCACCCGCCGGGACAAGCTCCCCGACCTGCACCCGTCCCTGCTCGCGGAGTACGTCGTCGCCCGGGAGGGCGTGCCGGGGCAGGTGGTCGACGTGGGTGCCGGCCGCGGGGGCGACGCGGTGTGGTTCGCGCAGCAGGGCGCGTCGGTCACGGCGTACGACTACGTGCCGACCGCCTCGCGTGCCGTCCAGCGCCGCGCGGAGGAGGGCGGCCTCGACCTCGCCGTACGCCGCCTCAACCTGCTCGAGTGGCGCTCCACCTTCGCCGAGGGCGCCCGGCTGGCCCACCGGCCCGGGCCGCGCACCGTGGTCGCGCGGCACCTCGCCGATGCCACCACCCGGTTCGGTCGCGACTCGCTGTGGCGGTTCGCGTCGATGGTGCTGCGCGACGGCGGTCGGTTCTACACGGAGTACTGGGTCGGCGGCGGCGAGCCGCGCGCGTTCCTGCGCCCCGTCGACCCGTCGACGGTGCGCGCGGGGCTGATCCGGCACGGCGCCGATATCGTGCACGAGGAGACCTTCGACGCGCCCGGGGAGCCCGGGCGCCGGATCGGCCGGACGGTGGCGCAGTGGCGGGAGACAACAGGATGAGCGGACGCGCGGTGGCGCTGGCTCGCAGGGCGCTCGGGCGGGGTGCGATCGACGACCTGCAGAACCGGGTCGACGCACTGGAGGGCGAGATCGAGGAGCTCCGCCAGCAGAACCTGCGGCTGGCCGAGATCGCCGACGTCGTGCAGGAGCTCCTGGTGCCGCTGTCGTCGCGCGACCAGGCCACGGTCGACGCGGCCATCGAGAGCTTCTCCCAGAGTCTCTAGGCTGACGTGGCTGAGCGCGTCTACCTCCACATCGGCCTGCCGAAGACGGCCACGACCTACCTCCAGCGGATCCTCTGGCGGCACCAGGAACAGCTGCGCTCCGAGGGGCTGCTGCTGCCCGGCGTCGAGCGGCGCGAGCACCTGTGGGCCTCGCGGGTGATCCGGCACGACGACCAGACGCCGGGGCTGCCGGAGGCGCAGCGCACCGCCTGGGACCGGATGCTGCGGGAGATGGCCGACTGGCCCGGTCGGGCGCTGGTCTCGCACGAGTTCTTCGCCGCCGCGTCGGAGGAGCAGGTGCGGGTCGTCGTCGACCAGCTCGCGCCGGCGGAGGTGCACGTCGTGGTGACGGCGCGCGAGCCGTTGGGGCTCTTCGCAGCCAGCTGGCAGGAGGCACTGAAGAACCGCGAGACGACGCCGATGGCCGACTACGGCCGCGACGAGTCGGACGACCCCAAGGCCATCTGGAACTGGCGCACCCTCGACCTGCGGCTGGTGCTGGAGCGCTGGGCGCCGGCGGGCGGGCGAGTGCCGCCGGAGCACGTGCACGTGGTGCCGCTGCCGGCGCGGGACGCGCCGCGGGAGCAGATCTGGCACGTTTTCGCGGGTGTGCTGGGGCTCGACTCGGCCGGCTACGACCTCGCCAGCGCCTTCCCCAACGAGTCGATGGGCGTCGTGGAGGCGGAGACGCTACGCCGGGTCAACGCGCACCTCGACGGCTTCACCAAGGCGATCGACAAGGGCACCTACATCCGCACGTTCCTGGGTGACGAGCGGCTGGTGCCCCGCGGCGGCGAGCGCTACTGGCCCGCCGAGGACCAGGTCGAGGACTGCCGGCGGCGTGGCAAGGAGGCGGTCGCCTTCGTGCGCGAGCAGGGGTACGACGTGGTCGGCGACCTGGACAGCCTGCTGGTGCCGGACCAGCTGCCGGAGCGACGGCGGCCCGACTCGGTCACGGACGCGGAGGTCGCCGAGGTGGCTGTCGAGCTGGTCGCCACCCTGCTCGGCGACGTGCGCAGCCTTCGGCACGAACGGCGCGCGCTGCGGGCAGAGCTGGACGTGCCGCCGGTCTCGGTCACGTTGATGTCGCGGGTCCGCGGCCGTCTGCGTCGCCTGCTTGCCCGTCGTACGACGTGAGAAAGGCCATGCCGGACCGCGGACCGTCGCACGTGAACGAGCATTAACCTGAGGCTCTGCGCGCCTCCGGGCGCTTCGTTGGCCGATCGGAAGGAAACACCATGGGCCGCCTCTGCGAGACCGAGGGACTCACCGACATCCAGACCGAGATCCTCAAGACCGTCCGCCAGTTCGTGGACGCGAAGATCCTGCCGGTCGCGACGGAGCTCGAGCACGCCGACGAGTACCCGCAGGAGATCGTCGACGGGATGAAGGAGCTCGGCATCTTCGGGCTCACCATCCCCGAGGAGTACGGCGGCCTCGGCGAGTCGCTGCTGACCTACGCGCTGGCGGTCGAGGAGATCGCGCGCGGGTGGATGAGCGTCTCCGGCGTGATCAACACGCACTTCATCGTGGCCTACCTGCTGATGAGGCACGGCACCGACGAGCAGAAGCAGAAGTACCTGCCGAAGATGGCCACCGGCGAGATCCGCGGGTCGTTCTCGATGTCCGAGCCCTCGCTGGGCTCTGACGTCGCCGCGATCAAGACCAAGGCCGTGAAGTCGGACGACGGCTACACCATCGACGGCCAGAAGATGTGGCTGACCAACGGTGGCTCGTCCAACCTGGTCGCCGTACTCGTGAAGACCGACGAGGGTGCCGACTCGGTCTACAGGAACATGACGACGTTCCTGGTCGAGAAGGAGACCGGGTTCGGCGAGACCGCGCAGGGCGTCACCATCCCCGGCAAGATCGACAAGATGGGCTACAAGGGCGTCGACACCACGGAGATGGTGTTCGAGGGCCACAAGATCTCCGCGGACCAGGTCCTCGGTGGCGCGCCGGGCCAGGGCTTCTACCAGATGATGGACGGCGTCGAGGTCGGCCGCGTCAACGTCGCCGCCCGTGCGACGGGCGTCGCCAACCGCGCCTTCGAGCTCGCGATCTCCTACGCCCAGCAGCGGGAGACGTTCGGCAAGAAGATCGCCGAGCACCAGGCGATCCTGTTCCGGCTGGCCGAGATGGCGACCAAGGTCGAGACCTCGCACGCGATGCTGGTGCGGGCGGCGCGCATGAAGGACTCCGGCGAGCGCAACGACGTCGAGTCCGGGATGGCGAAGTACCTCGCTGCGGAGTACTGCAACGAGGTCGTCCAGGACTCGTTCCGGATCCACGGCGGCTACGGCTACTCCAAGGAGTACGAGATCGAGCGCCTCTACCGCGAGGCGGCCTTCCTGCTGATCGGTGAGGGCACCGCCGACATCCAGAAGATGATCATCGGCCGTGCGCTGCTGAAGGACTACAAGCTCAAGGGCTGAGTCATCCCTTCTCCGCTGGTCGAGCAGCCAGCTCGAACCCGAGACGAGCGACCCGCAGCAGTAGGTCAGCCCAGCTGAGAGACGACCTTCTGCGGGGTGACGAAGACAGCGGTGCGGCGCTCGGCCTTCATGGCGCGGTCGAACTCGTCCCAGTCGTCGTGGGTCCCGCCGGCCGCTCTGAAGATCTCGCGGATCAGGAGGCGCAGCTGGTCGTCGCCCACGCCGGGCGCGGGGTCGTCGGGTCCCAGCAGGGATGCCTGCCCCGCGACCGACACCCACTGCCAGCCGGCCCGGAGCACCACGGAGATCGTGGGGTCCGCCCGTAGGTTGACCAGCTTGCGGGTCGTGCTGACCGAGACGAAGGCGACGGCCTCGACGCCGGTCGACGGGTGGGGCAGCACGCCCGCGTTGACGACCGAGGTGTGGGGCGACAGATCGGGACGACGCGTGACCACCACGGACAGACCGTGGTCGAGAGGCACCAGCCGCGCGAAGTCGGTGAGGCTTGGTCCTGCGGTTCCTTCCGCCATGACCAACAAGCGTAGGCCACCCGTCCGCCGCCGCGGCCGCGCTCGCAGTGCGGGCGGCCTTGTGAGCCTCCCACGATGGACATGCGCTCCCCACGAGCTGCTCGTCGTGGGAAGCGCATGTTCGTCTGCATACCGTGGTGGACCGGCAGCGACCTGGCCGGGTGGAGGTCGAGGTCGAGCCGCCTGCCGAGCCGGCCCTGCAACACTGACCGCCATGAGCTTCCCGGCTGCAGCACGAGCGGTGGGTGACGCTGTCGCCCGGATCCCGGACGACGCCTGGGACGGCCCGGGCCTCGGCCACTGGACCGTGCGCGACCTCGTCGGGCACACCAGTCGTTCGCTGGTGACGGTCGTCGAGTACTTCGCCCGGCCGGTCGAGGAGGAGGTCGTGCCGTCGGCTGCGGCCTACTACACGGCCATCGCCGCGGGCGACTTCGACGCCGCTGCCGTCACCGAGCGTGGCCGCCAGGCGGGACGTGACCTGGGCGACGACCCCGCTCGCCGATTCCGTGAGCTCGTCGACCAGGCGATCGGCGTGGCAGAAGCCGCCGACCCCGACCTTGTCGTGCACACCATCGTGGGCGGCATGCGCACGTCGACGTACCTGCCGACGCGCACCTTCGAGCTGTGCGTCCACGGGCTCGACATCGCGACGGCGACCGGCGTCGAGGTCGTGCTGCCGGCATCGGCCATCGAGGAGTCCTGCGCGCTGGCGGCGGTCGCCGCGGCGCAGCGCGACCTGGGACCCACGCTGCTGCTGGCGATGACGGGACGGCGCGAGCTGCCCGCAGGCTTCAGCGTCGTGTGACCGGGCGACCGGTCACACGGTCTTCCCCAGCCGACCCAGCGCATCCTTGAGGCGCTCGTCGTCGCGGTCGACGGCGGGGACCAGCAGCTCGACGACGACGTCAAGGACGTCGCTGAGGCGCTCGTTGAGCCGTCGGCTCTCCTCGGCGGCGGCCTGGAGGTCGGCGACCTGGCGTTCGAGGTCGACCAGGCGCGCGCCGCCGGAGCGGTCGAGGACCTTGCGGGCTGTCTCTTTCAGGGGCCTCATCGCGTCCAGCTCACTTCCATCCGGCAGATCACGGGGTTCTCCTTGCCCAGCGGTGCGAGGTCGGTGCCCTCGACGCGGTCGATCACGCGGCCGCCGAACGACGCGATCTCGGCCGCGATCTCGTCCGGCTCGGCGTAGGTGCGGGCGTGCGGCCCGAAGAAGGTGGCGTGGCCACGGTTGGCCGCGGTGCGGAACTCGAGGAACGTGTGTCCACCCGTCCGGCCGACCATCGAGCAGAAGCGCCACAGTCCGGGCCGCGCGGGCTCCGCGAGGGCGTCGACCAGCAACCGGGCGTAGACGTGCTTCGGTCCGGGCTCGTGCGCGAGCCGCGCGCCGTTGGTCAGCACGTTGTACGGCGACTCCATGTTGATGCCCTTGAACCGGACCGGCTTCTTGCCGTTCTTCTTGCGCCGGGTGGTGCCGGCCTGGGCCAGCTTGCGGGCGGCCCCACAGAAGTCGGAGCCGGTGACCACGAAGCCCTCGTCGGCCAGCCAGAACGAGTCGCGGCCGGTGCCGGAACCCAGCTCGACCACCCGGCTGCCCGGCTCGATCCGGGTGGCCACCCAGCGCGCGAACAGCGAGGGCTCCTTCGGGACCCGCTTCGCCTCGCCCGAGGTGTAGAAGCTCTGCCAGTGCGCCAACCTGGTGCGTGTGCCGCGCCACCAGTGGGACATCATCTGCGTGTGCTCGGCGGGGTGCTGGAAGTGGAACGCCGGATCGGGCACCCGCCACCCGGGGCCGTAGGTGTAGGCCAGGAACGCCTCGACGTCGCGGGGCGCGGGGAACTCGACGCCTTCCAGGGTCACCGTGCGGAACGGCAGGATCGACTCGCGGGGCAGCACCCCGCGCAGCGATCCGGTGACGTGGAAGTGGTCGCCGATGTGGAAGGACCCGAACACGTCGACGCCGGCGCGCTTGCCGGTCGGCAGCGGTACCCAGACCTTGAAGTTGGCCGACGACATCCGCACCACCTGCCAGCCCAGCCGGCTCAAGGTGCGCTCGGCGGCCCGGCTCTCGCGCACGATGTCGAACGGGTGTGTGTGCCGGCTGATCCAGGCCACGTCGGCGTCGGAGTCGTGGCCGATCATCTTGCCGTCGCGGACGGCGCCCAGCAGCCCGCCGTACGACAGGTAGGCGTCGAGCCCGCACTTGTCGTGGAGGTCGTCGAGCACACGGCGTGCGGCCTCGACCAGCTCGAGGCGTGCGCCGGCGTCCATCCGGTCGAAGGTGCGCTGCAGCCGCCCGCCCTTGTCCAGCGAGAGCGGGTGGCCGGCGTCGTCGACGAGCTCGAGGGTCTGCGACGACGAGCCGAACTGCACGGTGCCGGCGAAGAGGGTGTCGCCACCGTTGTGGGGTACGACGGTCACCTCGGCCTCGCCGTCGAGCCGCTCCTTCAGCGGCGCGGGCCACGCCACGAGCATGCCGCCGCGCTCGGCACGGCCGTCATGGCCGGTCGTGAAGGACCAGACGCGGTTGCTGCCGAAGAGGACGTCGATCGGTTCGTCGGTGGCGACGTCGGCGGGACCGGGGGCGTGGATGCCCCGGTCGTCGACGTACGTCGAGTGCGTCAGCTCACGACCACTTCCAGGAGGCCAGCACGGGCTGGACGATCTTCTCGCGCTCACCGGCGGTCGTGCTCTTCGGGAACGCGAACGTGATGCCGTAGTTGTTGCCCTTGTAGATCGCGAAGTACTGCACGAGGTAGAACTTCGTGCCCGAGCTGTTCGCGTTGCCCTCCTGGTGGACGGCCGGAGCGCCGGCGATGGAGAAGTGCGGCTTGGTCGCGATGGTCGGCGCGAGCGAGGCGACCTCGCCCTTGATCTGCGCGGCCAGCGCGTCGAGGTCGGCCTTGCTGGGGACGCCCGAGACCTTGCTCGGCGTGGTCAGCGTGTTCATGTTGCCCGTGAACGGCGGGGTCGCCGGCTTGGCGCGGCCACCGGTGTCGATGCCCGGCTGGTTCTGCTTCAGCTGGGTGGTGATGTCCTCCCAGCCCTGCGGCAGGCTGTAGCCGTAGCCGGTGCCCGACATCGCCTTCCCGGTCGCCGGCTGGGCCGTCGAGGACGGACCGGCGGAGGCGGACTCGCTCGTGGACGACGAGGGGGACGAGCTGTCGGAGCCACCGCCCTTGGGCGTGTCGGAGGACTTCCCGCAGGAGGTCAGCACCAGGACGGCAAGCAGGGTCGCCGCGATCTTGGGAAGCGAGTTCATGCGCGAGAGTCTCGCACAGGGACAGACGTTGCCCGGGCAGGCCCTCAGCGGTAGCGTGCCCGATTCGCGCTGGACCACCTTGCCGGGGGGTGCGAGGGTGGAGGACACCGACCGACCGAGGGAGCAGCCGATGGCCGACCAGCAGCCCGACAACGAGGACCTGAAGGCGAAGATGCGCGAGGCGCTCGAGCGCAAGCAGGCCAACGACCAGGGTGTGCCCAAGGACGGTCCGGTGCGCGAGAAGGCACACGGCTCCGAGGTGGTCGGTGGTTCCGGCCCGAAGATGCACCGTCGCAAGGCCGGTGGCGGAGGCTCCTGAGCGGTTCGGCACGATAGGCCCGTCCCAGCAGCCCGTCGGTCGAGGAGTCCCGCATGCAGTTCGGTCGCAGCTACGAGGAGTTCGAGGTCGGGGCGACGTACAAGCACTGGCCGGGCAAGACGGTCACCGAGGCTGACGACCACCTCTTCTGCCTGATCACGATGAACCACCATCCGCTGCACCTCGACGAGCACTACGCGCAGGAGACGACCCAGTTCGGCAAGAACGTCGTGGTCGGCAACTACGTGTACTCGATCCTGCTCGGGATGTCGGTGCCCGACGTCTCCGGCAAGGCGATCGCGAACCTGGAGATCGAGTCGCTGCGCCACGTCGCGCCGACCTTCCACGGCGACACCCTGTACGGCGAGACGCGGGTGCTCGACAAGTGGGAGTCGAAGTCCAAGGACGACCGTGGCGTCGTGCACGTGGAGACGATCGGCTACAACCAGGACGGCAAGGTCGTCTGCATCTTCAAGCGCTTGGTGATGGTGCCGAAGGAGAGCTACCTCGAGGCCCGCGGCGGCGAGCAGCCCGGTCGCCCGGTGCCGCAGCCGGACAAGAACTGGCCGGGTGAGCAGCCCGGGGTGAAACCTCAGTCCCGATTGCCCAGGAACGCCGGCGCCAGCGGCAGGATCCCGAGCACCAGCACCATCGGGAGCGCGAAGCCGTAGCGGAGCGAGTCGGCGCCGACCAGACCGGTGAGCACCGCGCCGAGCAGCGCGCCCGCGTAGTTGAACTGGTTGAACCGCGCGATGACGGCGTCCACGCGAGCGGCGCGCGCGTCGGCGTCGAGGGTGTCACCGCCGGCGATCCGGGCGGCGGCCGAGAACGACAGCGGGGCAACGACGGCGGCTCCGGCGCCGAGCAACGTGAAGCCGAGCACAGCGACCGGCCAGGTCGGGGCGAACACGACGATCCCCAGCGCGGCTGCGGCGACGACTGCACCGACGCGCAGCACCCGGACCACGCCGTACCTGGTGACCAGCGTGTCGCCGGCGAAGCGGAAGACCAGGCTGGCCAGCAGGTACGGGAACGTCGCCAGCGCGACCAGGCCGCTCGGGGTGGGGAACGTCTTGTCGAGGAACGTCGGTCCCCAGGTCGCCGCGGCCGTGTCGACCATGTAGAAGAGCACCAGCGCCAGGCCCACCAGCAGGATCGGTCGCCACGGCACGTCGACGTCGTCGGCGACGGGCACGTCGGCCCTGCGGAGCAGGGGAGCCAAGCACGCCGCGAGGGGTACGACGGCCAGCCAGGCCGCGGCGCCGAGACCGAGGCCGCCGGTGGCCAGCGTCAGCGCCGAGCCGACCACGCCGCCGAACGTCCAGGCGCCGTGGAACGACGGCAGGATCGGCCGTGCGTAGCGGTGCTCGAGCGCGACCGCCTGCATGTTGGTGGCGGCGTCGACCACGCCCAGCGCCACGCCGTACACCGCGAGCGAGGCGGCGAACACCGGGAACGCCGGCGCCAGCGTGATCCCGGGCAGCGCCGCCGCGATCACGAACAACCCGGCCCGCAGCACCTCCGCGCTGTCCCGGCGCTTGGCCACCACCTCGGCGACCAGCGAGCCGACCCCGGCCAGCAGCACCATCATCAGCAGCAGCACGGACATCTCGACCGAGGACAGGTCCCACTTCTCCTGGACGACGGGCAGACGCGTCGTGAGGCTGATGAACACCAGCCCCTGCGTGAAGAACCCGGCCGCGGCGGCGTACCGCGCGTGCCGCAGCGCCGGTGCCACGGCCGGTGCCTGCGTCGCCATGGCGCGACCCTAGACCCCGGGACGGCCTAGATTGACCTCATGCCGCACCCGTACCCGACCGACGACCCCGTCGACGAGCTCTGGCTCGTGCGGCACGGTGAGACCGAGTGGAGCCGCACCGGCAAGCACACCTCCACCACGGAGATGCCGCTGACCGAAGAGGGGGTGCGCGTCGCGACCACGCTCCGCGAGCGGTTGTCCGGCGTCACCTTCGACCTGGTGCTGACCAGCCCGCGGCAGCGTGCCCGTCGCACGGCTGAGCTCGCGGGCTTCCCCGACGCGGTCGTCGATGAGGACCTCGCCGAGTGGGACTACGGCGACTACGAGGGGATCACCACCCCGCAGATCCGGGAGACCGTTCCGGGCTGGACCGTCTGGTCGCACCCGAGCCCGGGCGGCGAGAGCGCCGACCAGGTCTCCGACCGTCTCGACCGGGTCGTCGCGCGGGTGCGCGAGCAGGGCGGACGCTGCCTCGCGTTCGGTCACGGCCACGCCACCCGCGCCCTCACCGCGCGATGGCTCGACCAGCCGGTGGACGAGGGCCGCTTCTTCAAGCTCGACACCTCGACCGTGTCGGTGCTCTCGTTCGAGCGGGAGACGCCCGTCATCCAGCGCTGGAACTCCTGAAGCCCGCTAATCTCAGCGCGTGGCCCTGGCTGCCTCGTGTCCCCGTTGCACCACCCCGCTGGAGGGAGAGGGTGTCGAGTTCACCTGCCCCCAGCACGGGGCCGTGGTGCCACTGTGGCGCTCCGCGACCTCGGACTACCAGACGTTCGCGGAGATCGTGACCCGGGCACAGGGGATGCCGACGTACCTGCCCTGGCCGATGAGTCCCGGTTGGTCGATCACCGACTTCGGCTGCGTGACGTCCGACGGCGGCACCGCGCTGGCCACGGTCACCACCACGGTCGGCACCAGTGCGCTCGACGGCGAGGTCGAGGTCACCGTGGTCACGGAGGAGCCGGGCGTGGGGCTGGGCGGTCGGGTCGCGGGCACGGCGAGCATCGACCCGGGTGAGGCCGTCGGCCAGGGGCCGCCCTCGATCCGGGTGCGGGTCGACGGGCACCCGGTGAAGATGTGGGTGGTGCCGAGCGGCGCCGCCGACGACGTCCTGGCCCGCTCGGTCTTCGTCGGCGAGGCGGGCGGACGCTGGCTCTGGCTGGTGATGCGGCCCGCGTCGGCGGCGCTGCTGCTGCGCGACGACTGGCTGCTCTCCGACGCCGGCCACTTCGGGCCCGAGGCGATCGAGATGCCCTTCGGAGGAGCGCCTCCCGCGTGGTGAGGCACGCCGGTCGCTGGGGCCGGTCGCTGGGGCCGGTCGCTGGTGCCGGTCGCTGGCCCTAGGGTCAGGTTCGTGCCGATCGACCTCCACACCCACTCCAGCCGCTCCGACGGCACGGCGACGCCGACGGAGCTGGTCGCGGAGGCCGTCGCGCACGGCCTCGACGTGGTGGCCCTGACCGACCACGACACCATCGACGGCTGGGACGAGGCGACGGCCGCCGCGCTCGCGCAGGGGATCACCCTGGTGCGCGGGATCGAGCTCTCCACCAGGTACGACGGGCGCAGCGTGCACCTGCTGGCGTACCTGCCCGACCAGGCCTTCCAGCCGCTCGCCGACGAGATGGCGCGCGTGCGGGACGGCCGCGAGTCCCGGCTCCCGGTGATGATGGAGCGGCTGCGCGAGCTCGGCATCGACATCACCGAGGACGAGGTGCGCGACGGGGCCGCCGAGGGGGCCGTGCTCGGTCGACCGCACGTCGCCGACGCGCTGGTCGGCAAGGGCGTGATCGGGCACCGCAACGAGGCCTTCGAGCAGCTCCTGGGGCCGCGCGGGCCGGCGTTCGTGCCGCGCTACGCGACGTCGCTGGCCGACGGCGTCGCGCTCGTGCGCGCGGCCGGCGGCGTACCCGTCATCGCCCATCCCTGGGGCCGCAACCGGGTCCTCACCGTCGACGCCCTGGCCGACCTGCGACGTGATGGCCTGGCCGGGATCGAGGTCGACCACCAGGACCACGGACCGGACGAGCGTGAGGCGCTGCGCGGCATCGCCGACGACCTTGACCTGGTCGCGACCGGCTCCAGCGACTGGCACGGCACCGGCAAGACCGACCACGACCTCGGTTGCAACACCACCGAACCGGAGGCCCTCGAACGGCTGCTGGCGGAGGCCGGGAGCGCCACCGCGGTGGTGACACCGTGAGCAGCGTCGTCGACGGCGTGCTGCTCGCCGAGGTGTTCGTCACCCTGTTCGTGATCATGGACCCGGTCGGCACCGTGCCGATCTTCCTGTCGCTGACCTCGGGTCGCTCGACGGCGTCGGCGCGGCGGGCGGCCTGGCAGGCGGTCACGGTCTCGTTCGGGGTGATCTCGGCCTTCGGCTTCTTCGGCCAGCAGATCCTCGCCTACCTGAACATCTCGCTGCCCGCGCTCCAGGGTGCGGGGGGCCTGCTGCTGCTCCTGGTCGCGCTCCAGCTGCTGACCGGGCAGGAGGAGGAGATGACCGCCAACGCCGACACCAACGTCGCGATGGTGCCGCTCGGCACCCCGCTGCTGGCCGGGCCGGGCGCCATCGTGGCGACGATGGTGTTCAGCCGGAAGGTCGACGACTTCCCCGAGTTCAGCGCCGTCGCGCTCGGCGTGATCCTGGTGCACGTCTCGCTGTGGCTCGCGATGCGGTTCTCGCTGCCGATCCTGCGGCTGCTGCGCGAGAGCGGCGTCCTGCTGATCACCCGGATCGCCGGGCTGCTGCTGTCCGCGATCGCGGTGCAGATGGTCGCGGACGCGATCCGCGCGTTCATCGCCGGCGAGGGCTGACCGCTACTTGCGGCCGAGCCCCTGGAACCGCTGCTGCACCGCGGCGGGCACGAACCGCACGATCCCGGTGATCGCCTTGTAGCGCTTGCTCGGGACCGACAGCGACTTGCCCGCGTCCAGGTCGAGCAGCGCCTCGGCGACCAGCCGGTCGGGGTCGAGCCAGAGCAGGCGCGGGGCACTGTCGGTGTCCGAGCCGAGCCGCTGGTGGAACTCCGTCCGCACGAAGCCGGGGCAGACCGCCATCACGTGCACGCCCTTCGACGCGTACTCGTGGTGCGCCCACATGCTCAGCTTGGTGACGTAGGACTTCGCCGCCGAGTAGCTGCCCCGCTGCAGGAACCCGGCCACCGAGGACACGTTGACGATCGCGCCGCGCCCCTCGGGCACCATCGCCCGCAGCGCTGCGTGGGTCAGCCGCATCACGGCCGTGACCAGCACGTCGAGCTGCGCCTGCTCCTCGGCGAGGTCGTTGTCGTAGAAGCCGCCCTTGAGCCCGAACCCGGCGTTGTTCACCAGCAGCCGCACCGGCGCCTCCCGGTCGGCCAGCCGGGCCTCGACCCTGGCCAGCTGGTCACGGTCGACGAGGTCGGCGCGGAGCACCTCCACCACGACGCCGTACGACGACCGCAGCTCCTCCGCGGTCTCGGCCAGCCGCTGCTCGTTGCGTGCCACCAGCACCAGGTCGTGACCACGTGCGGCGAGCGCGCGGGCGAACGAGAGGCCGATGCCGGACGTCGGGCCGGTGACCAGGGCATAACCGAGGGAAGACATGCGCGCCAGCATCGCGGGACCTGCATGGCAAGGGCAACTGCGTGCGGCATGATTGAGCGTGATGCCTCCCGCCCAGAAGACCCGTGTGCTCGCCGTTGCCAACCAGAAGGGTGGCGTGGCGAAGACGACGACGGTCGCCTCCCTCGGAGCCGCGCTCGCAGAGCTCGGCCAACGCGTGCTGCTCGTGGACCTCGATCCCCAGGCCTGCTTGACGTTCAGCCTCGGCATCGACCCCGAGGACCTCGATCTGTCGGTGCACCACGTGCTGACCAAGGGTCTCGACCCGTCCGAGGTGATCCTCGAGACCGAGGACGGCGTCGACCTGATGCCGGCCACGATCGAGCTCGCCCGCGCCGAGATGGACCTGCTGACCCGCACCGGCCGCGAGTACGTGATCCGGTCCGCGGTCGAGGACCTCGACGACTACGACTGGATCATCCTCGACTGCCCGCCGTCGCTGGGCGTGATGACGGTCGCCGCGCTCACGGCCGCCACCGGCGTACTGATCCCGCTGCAGTGCGAGACGCTCTCGCACCGTGGCGTCGGCCAGCTGCTCGACACCGTGCACGACGTCCGCAAGTTCACCAACCGCAAGCTCGAGGTGTGGGGTGTCCTGCCCACGCTGTACGACGGGCGCACCAACCACGCGCGCGCCGTCCTGGACAACATCTCGCAGACCTACGAGCTCGACGTGATCGAGCCGCCGATCCCGAAGACGATCAGGTTCGCCGAGGCCCCCGCGGCCGGGCGGTCGATCCTGAGCACGTCCCGCAGCAACAAGGGCGCGGAGGCCTACCGCGAGGTGGCCAAGGCGCTGCTCGCACGCTGACCACCCGACCCTGCTGAGCGAGAGGAGCCGACCAGTGCCGGACAAGCGCCGCACCCGGGTGCGCTACGACCGCCTGGTCGCGCTGGTGCTCTCCACCGGCGTCACGCTCTTCGCCGTGCTGGCCGGGGTCGGCGTGGTCGGGCCCGGCGTCGGCCAGACCACGGCCCTGCAGCGGGCGAGCACGACAACCAGCTCCTCCGCCGCGTCGGTGCGGGCCCGCACCGGAGTCGCGGCCAGCACCCCTGGCAACGAGCCGGCGGCCAAGGCCGGCAGCGGCGCCACCCTGCCCGCGGACAGCGGGGCCGGCAAGCGGGTGGTCTTCGACATGTCCGAGCAGCGGGTGTGGCTGGTCGGCCCGGGCGGCAAGGTCCGGCGCAGCTACCTGGTCTCCGGCAGCCTCACCGACAACCTGCGGCCCGGGCACTACGCGGTCTACTCGCGCTCGCGCTGGGCCAACGGCGTCGACGAGTCGGGCGTGATGCAGTACTTCGTGCGGTTCACCCGCGGCGACCACGCCGCGATCGGCTTCCACGACATCCCCGAGCTCCGCGGCGTACCCCTGCAGACGAAGGCGCAGCTCGGCACCCCGCAGTCGCACGGCTGCATCCGCCAGGACCGGCCCGACGCGATCGCGCTGTGGAAGTTCGCCCCGGATGGGACGTCGGTGGACGTCGTCGCCTGAGGGTCTCGGCCGAGGCGGCGCGATTTACCACGTTCACGTGGTAAATCGCCGCTTCACCAGTCAGATCTCGCTGGTGGAGCGGCGAATCACCACGTGAACGTGGTAAATCCCGACAGATCAGCCCCCGGCCGCAGGCCTGCCACCACGGGTACGCCGGCGGGAGCGGTTGCGGTTCTTGCGGGGGGCGGCGTCACCCGCGGCCTCGGCCGGACGGTCGCCGCCAGGGGCAGCGGAGCCACCAGCGCTGCTGGACCCGGCCGAGCCGCCGGATGAGCCACGGCCGTGGCCGCCACCGGAACGCCCGACGACCACCGTCACGGCCACCGTCACGGCCACCGTCACGCTTGTCCCGGCCCTTGTCCCGGCCCTTGTCCCGGTTGGGGGTGACGATCGAGCCCTCGGGCACGATCCGGCCCTTGGTGCCCGGGATGATGCCCATGTCGTGCAGGTAGTTCTCGGAGTTCGAGTACGTCTCCGGTGGGTTGTCGAAGGGCAGGTCCAGCGCCTTGTTGATCATCTTCCAGCGGTGCAGGTCGGACCAGTCGACGAACGTCACGGCGATGCCGGTCGCGCCCGCGCGGCCGGTGCGCCCGATCCGGTGGATGTAGGTCTTCTCGTCCTCGGGGCACGTGTAGTTGATGACGTGGGTGACGCCGGTGACGTCGATGCCGCGGGCGGCGACGTCGGTCGCGACCAGCACCCGCAGCTTGGCCTCACGGAACTTCGTCAGCGCCCGCTCGCGCGCCGCCTGCTGCATGTCGCCGTGCAAGGGGCTCGCGTCGAAGCCGCGCTCGGTCAGGTCGTCGGCGATCCGCTGCGACTGGCGCTTGGTGCGCGTGAACACGATCGTCAGTCCGGAGCCCTCGGCCTGGAGCAGGCGGCCGATCATCTCCGGCTTGTCGAGGTCGTGGGCCTGGTAGATGAACTGCGCGGTGGCGGGCACCATCTCGGTGTCGTACGACGACTCGGCGCGGATGTTCATCGGGTGCCGCATGTGCATCCGGGCCAGGGAGACGATCGCGGCCGGCATCGTCGCCGAGAACAGCATCGTCTGCCGGGTCTCGGGCGTCTTGGCCAGCAGCTTCTCGACGTCGGGCAGGAAGCCGAGGTCGAGCATCTCGTCGGCCTCGTCGAGCACCAGCGACTTCACGTGGCTGATGTCGAGGGCGCGGCGGTTCATCAGGTCGATCAGCCGGCCGGGCGTGCCGACGACCACGTCGACGCCCTCGACGAGCGCGTCGAGCTGCGGGTCGTAGGGCACGCCACCGTAGACGGTGAGCACCCGGATGCCGCGGTCCTTGCCGGCGAGGGCGAGGTCGCTGGAGACCTGGAGCGCCAGCTCACGGGTCGGCGCCACGACCAGCGACTGCGGCTTGCCGGGCGCGGCCAGCTCCAGGTAGTCGGGGTCGTGCGTGGCCACGGTGCGCTGCAGGATCGGGATGCCGAACGCGAGCGTCTTGCCGGTGCCCGTGCGGGCCTGGCCGATCAGGTCGGTGCCCATCAGGGCGACCGACAGGGTCATCTCCTGGATGGCGAAGGGGGTCACGATGCCGGCGCGCTCGAGCGCGTCGCAGATCTCGGGAAGGACCCCGAGCTCTCGGAAGGTGGTGGTCAGGATCTTGCCGTTCTGTGGGTGTCGGACACCGGTGGTCACCCACCGGTCCGACGTCGGATCGTGCATCGGGAGCCCGGCCGTCAGTGGCAACGACACACCGTTCCCGGTGTCCACCGTCTGGGCCGCTCCGGCCCAAGGTGGTGCCTCGGGGCGCCGGGCGTCTGACCCCATCCTATCGGTAGCCTCACCACATGACCGACACGGCGGGCGAAGTCGCCTTCGAGGACGCCGCCTACACCGCCGCGGTGGTCGACCTGCTCGGCGTCATCGCGTACGGCGAGCTGACCGCCTTCGAGCGCCTCGTCGACGACGCGAAGCTGGCGCCTTCGCTGGGCGACAAGATGGAGCTCACCGCGATGGCGGTGGCCGAGTTCGGCCACGTCGCTCCGCTGATGGAGCGGATCGCGGCGCTCGGTGCCGACCCGGTGGCGGCGATGCAGCCGTTCGAGAAGCCGTTCGACGAGTTCCACACCCACACCAAGCCGCGCGACTGGCTCGAAGGCCTGGTCAAGGCGTACGTCGGCGACGGCCTGGCCGCGGACTTCTACCGTGAGGTGGCGGCGTTCCTGGACCGTGGCACCCGTGACCTGGTGATCGACTCGCTGGAGGAGTCCGGCCAGTCCCGTTTCGTGATCGACCGGGTGCGGGGCGCGATCGAGGCCGACCACCGGGTCGGTGGCCGGCTCGCGCTGTGGGGCCGCCGACTGATGGGCGAGGCGCTGTCACAGGCGCAGCGCGTCGCCGCCGACCGCGACGCCCTGACGGCGTTGCTGGCCGGCGGCATCGACCGGCCCGGCATGGATCTCGCCGCGCTGGGCCGGATGTTCGCCCGGCTGACCGAGAACCATGCCAAGCGGATGGACGAGCTCGGCCTCGACAGCTAACTGCTGATGCGCTTCGTGGTGCTCCGGCCGGTCACGCTGGCCGCGATCATCACGAGGATGGCGGCGACGGCGACCTGCCAGACGTGGCGCCACCAGTCGATGCCGCGCGTGTTCACGTTGTCGTAGACCGCGCCGTACAGGAACGTGCCGATCAGCATGCCGCCGATGCCGCACAGGATGGTCAGCCAGAACGGGATCTTGTCCCGGTGTCCCGGGGCGACGAGCTTGCCGAGAAGGCCGATGATGATGCCGCCGACGAGGACGACGAGGATCGTTCCGAGTGTGCCCATGTCGCAAGCTCCTTGCTCAGCTGCGGAAGCCCACCGTGCCGGTGAGCGAGGTGGTGATGTCGACGTAGGCGATCTTCTCCGCCGGTACGACGATACGTCGGCCCTTGACGTCGGAGAGGGTCAGCACGCCGCCGCTGGAGACCGCTTCGGCGACCAGCTTCTCGACCTGCTGGGCGTCGACGTCAGCGTCGATCGTGAGCTCTCGGGGGGCGTTCTGGACGCCGATCTTGACCTCCATCGGAGGACCTCCTGGGTTCGTGGGTGGGTGGAGCGGGTGTCAGTGAGGTGTCAGTGGTGCTCGTCGGTGCGGGGGTAGCCACGGATGCCGCGCCAGGCGAGGCCGGCGACCAGCGTGGCAGCCTCCTGACGGCTCATCCGGCCGTCGGCGTCGCCACCGTCGGCCAGCCAGAAGCGGGCGCTGACCTGGGCCATGCCGACCAGGGAGACCGCGAGCAGCCGGGACTGCTCCTCCGGGAGCCCGGTGTCGTCGCGGATCACGTGGGTGATCATCGCGGCGCACTCGTGGGTGACCCGGTCGACGCGTTCGCGCACGGACGGCTCGTTGGTCAGGTCGGACTCGAAGACCAGCCGGAACGCGCCCTCGGCGCTGGAGACGTAGGCGAAGAACGCGTCCATCGTCGCGGCCACGCGCTGCTTGTTGTCGTGGGTCGAGTCCAGCGCGTCGCGGGACGCGGCGATGATCGTGTCGCAGGACTGGTCGAGCAGCGCGAGGTAGAGGTCGAGCTTGCCCGGGAAGTGCTGGTAGAGCACCGGCTTGGACACCCCGGCGCGGTCGGCGATCTCGTCCATCGCGGCGGCGTGGAAGCCCTGTGCGGAGAAGACCTCGAGCGCCGCGGAGAGCAGCTGGGCGCGGCGTGCGCCACGCGGCAGGCGCAGCCCACGGGGGCGGTCCCCACCGGTCTCGTGCCCCGTTGCGGCACCCGTCGTCGTCACGCCCGGAAGCCTACCCGCCGGACACGTCCGGACCGGGAGCGCTGCCGGTGTCCGGATGGCGGTCACGTCGGGGTGGTCGTACGGCGCCGGTCACCATGGTGGGGAAGCCGACACGGGAACACGCAGCGGGACGACGCTGTTCACCCGTCGTACGTCCCACCGTCCGGAGGAGAGCCGTGTCCCTGCCAGCGCTCGTGGAGCCTGCTGCCGAACTGACCATCGACGAGGTGCGCCGCTACAGCCGGCACCTGATCATTCCCGATGTCGGGATGACCGGTCAGAAGCGGCTGAAGAACGCCAAGGTGCTGGTGATCGGCGCCGGCGGCCTGGGCAGTCCTGCCCTGCTCTACCTCGCCGCGGCCGGTGTCGGCACGCTCGGCATCGCGGAGTTCGACGAGGTCGACGAGTCCAACCTGCAGCGGCAGATCATCCACGGCCAGTCCGACATCGGGAAGCCGAAGGCGGAGTCCGCCCGGGAGTCGATCGCCGAGACCAACCCGCTGGTCAACGTGATCGTGCACAACGAGCGCCTCGACAACGACAACGTGCTCGAGGTGTTCGCCGACTACGACCTGATCGTGGACGGCACCGACAACTTCGCGACGCGCTACCTGGTCAACGACGCGGCGTACTTCCTGAAGAAGCCCTACGTCTGGGGCTCCATCTACCGCTTCGACGGCCAGGCCAGCGTGTTCTGGCCGACGCTCACCAACGAGGACGGGACCAGCGCCGACGCGCCCTGCTACCGCTGCCTCTACCCGGAGCCGCCGCCGCCGGGCATGGTCCCGAGCTGCGCCGAGGGTGGCGTGCTCGGTGTCCTGTGCGCCTCGATCGGGTCGATCCAGGTCAACGAGGCGATCAAGCTCCTGACCGGCATCGGTGACCCCGCCGTCGGCAAGCTGGTCATCTACGACGCGCTCGAGCTCGAGTGGCGCAAGCTGCGCGTGCGCAAGGACCCGAACTGCGCCCTGTGCGGCGACAACGCGACGGTCACCGAGCTGATCGACTACGAGTCGTTCTGCGGCGCGATCTCCGAGGAGGCCGCCGACGCGGCTGCCGAGTCCACGATCAGCGTGACCACGCTCGAGCACATGCTCAAGGAGCGCGGCGAGGGCTCTCGCGACTTCCTGCTGGTCGATGTCCGCGAGGAGAACGAGTACGAGATCAACAAGATCCCGGGCTCGGTGCTGATCCCCAAGGGCGAGTTCCTCAACGGCCACGCCTTCGACCAGCTGCCGAGCGACAAGCAGGTCGTGCTGCACTGCAAGTCGGGCGTGCGGTCGGCCGAGGCGCTCGCCATCGTCAAGGGCGCCGGCTACTCCGACGCCGTCCACGTCGGCGGCGGCGTGGTCGCCTGGGTCAACCAGATCGACCCCTCGCAGCCGACGTACTGACGCCTCCCGCCTCCCGACGCCCGGGTAGTCAGAGATGACTACTCGGGCGTAACCCTTTCGGGCGGTGCCTCGTTGGGGTTCCACAACGGCGTGAAACGGCGCCGTCTGAGTGGGAGGAACCCTCGCATGCGCAACACCCGTACCCGTTCCGTGCTCGCAGTAGCCGCGTCCGCCGTCCTGGCCGGCGCAGGCCTGCTGGGCAGCGGCTCGTCGGCCGAGGCCGCGCCGCAGTACGCGCCGGCCGACACCGCCCTGATCCACCCGGGCACGATGATGTACACCGACGGCGCCCAGTGCACCGCGAACTTCGTCTACACCGACGGCGCCGGCAACACCTACGTCGGGTACGCCGCCCACTGCGCCGGCAAGGGGTCCTCGACGGACACCAACGGCTGCAGCACGGACTCGGTCCCGCTGGGCACCAAGGTCGACTTCACGAACGACGGCAACCTCGCCTCCGAGGGCACCATCGTCGGTCACGGCACCCTGGCCTACAGCTCGTGGATCACCGAGCACCAGCTGGGCACGACGGACGCCAACACCTGCGCCTACAACGACCTGGCGCTGGTCAAGGTCGACGCCGCCGACGTCTCCAAGGTGAACCCCTCCGTGCCGTTCTGGGGTGGGCCGACCGGTATCGACACCAACGGCACCGCCGCCGGCGACCGCGTCTACACCTACGGGAACTCCTCCCTCCGGGGCGGCGTGGCGCCGCTGTCGCCGCACACCGGCATCAGCCTGGGCGACGACGCGGCCGACGGCGGCTGGTCGCACCCGCTCTACACCGTGACCCCCGGCATCCCGGGTGACTCGGGCAGCGGGTTCATGAGCGCGGACGGCAAGGCGATCGGTGTGCTCTCGACGCTCGGCCTGGCCCCGCTGCCGGCGTCGAACAACATCGGCGACCTGGCCAAGGAGCTGGCGTTCGCCCAGACGAACTCCGGCATCAGCGGCCTCCAGCTGGTCAACGGCACGGAGCCCTTCAACCCGGTCCTCTGACCGCGCAGCAGCTGCCCGCACGACCAGAACCGGCCTCTTCCGATCTCGGGGAGGCCGGTTCTGTGCGTGACCCCGGGGCAGGTCGGTCGTTGCCGATGACATGAGTGCCCACACCCTTCGCCCGCTCCGTCGCCTCACCGTCGCCGTGCTGCCGGTCGTCCTCGGCGCTGCCGTCGCCACCTCGTCCGCGGTGGGCACCGCCGACGCGGCCACGGCGTACGCACCCGCCGCGACCGCGAAGATCCACCCCGGCACGCAGATGTACACGCACGGCGCCCAGTGCACCGCGAACTTCGTGTACGGCGACGGCGCCGGCCACACCTACGTCGGGTACGCCGCGCACTGCGCCGGCACCGGGGCAGCGACCGACACCGACGGCTGCAAGGCGGCGTCCCTGCCGCTGGGCACCCGGGTGACGTTCGCGGAGGGTGGCAACCCGGCCACCGAGGGCACCGCGGTCGGCCACGGCACGCTCGTCTACTCGTCGTGGCTGACCATGAAGCGGCTCCACACGAAGGCCGTCAACACCTGCGCCTACAACGACCTCGCGCTGGTGCGCGTCGACGCGGCCGACGTCAGGAAGGTGAACCCGAGCGTGCCGTTCTTCGGGGGACCGACCGGGCTCCACTCGGGTGGGGTCGCGGTCGGCGACAAGATCTACTCCTACGGCAGCTCCAGCCTGCGCGGCGGCGTCGAGGCGCTGTCGCCGAAGGTCGGCGCCGGCGTGGGCGACGACAAGGCCGACGGTGGCTGGTCGCACCCGGTCTACACGGTGACCCCGGGCATCCCCGGTGACTCCGGCAGCGGTTTCCTCGACGAGAGGGGCCGCGCCCTGGGGGTGCTGTCCACGGTCGCGATCGCGCCGCTGCCCGCCTCGAACGGCGTCGGCGACCTGAACAAGGAGCTGGCGTTCGCCCAGGCGCACGGCGGCATCGCGGGCCTGCACCTGGTCAAGGGCACCGAGCCGTTCGCTCCCGTGCTCTGAGGCTCGATCGGGACGGGCATACATTGTCCCGGTGATGGATCGGGGCCGTTCCGCGCTGCTCGCGCTCGCCTGCCTCGTCGGCGTGGTGGCGATCGCCTGGGCCGCGGCGAGCGGTCCGGTCCGGATGCCCGACCTGTCGCCCGGCGGCGGTCCCACCCCGGCGGAGCCGGTCGCCAGCCCGGCTGCGTCCGCGTCGCCGAGCGGGACCGTCACCGCGGATCCGGGCGGCGGGAGGTACAAGAAGGTCAAGCCGACGGCGGACCTGTCCTGGATCCGCTACATCGTGGTCGGTGGCATCGCGCTGTTCCTGCTGGTGTGGCTGGCACGCACCGTGCCGGGCCGGGTGCTCCGGATCTGGCGTGACCTGCCGGACGAGGACGCCGACGTCGGTGCCGAGGACTCGGGGCCTCCACTCACGCCCGAGGAGGTGGTCGCCGCGGTGGCGGCCGACCGCGCCGCGCAGCTTGCGGCGGTCGAGGAGGGCACGCCGCGCAACGGGGTGGTGGCCGCATGGAGCCGGCTGGAGGAGATCGCCGCCGACACCGGGCTGCCCCGGCAACGCTGGGAGACCTCCGCCGAGTTCACCGTGCGGATGCTGACGGGGCTGCCGGTCGACGCCGATGCGGCCCTCGACCTCGGTGTGCTCTACCGCCGCGCCCGGTTCTCCTCCCACGAGCTGGCCGAGGACGACCGCGACCGGGCCCGGACCGCGCTGACCCGGCTGCACGACGACCTCCGGTCGGTGCGCCCGTGATCGTGCTCGGGGTGGCCGCGCTCGCGGCCGCGGTGGTCGGCCTGGCCGCGCTCGGCTGGCGGCTCAGCCGGCCGGCGAGCACGCCTGTCTGGCGCGCTCCGGTGCATCAAGGCCCTTCCGTGACAGCCCAGGACGGCCGGCTCTGGGCGCTGGAACGGGTGGTGTCCGGACACCTCACCTCGCGCGAACCCACCAGCGCGCTCGCCCTCCAGCTCCGCGAGCTCGCCGACCGGCGCCTCGCCCTGCGGCACGGCGTCCGCTGGGACACCGACCGCGCCCGCACGATCGACCTGCTCGGGCCCGAGCTCGTCGCCCTGGTCGAGGCCCGTCCGCCGCGGCGGATGACCCTGCGCCAGATCGACGCCGTACTGCAACGAATCGAGGACGTGTGAGCGAGCAAGCCGGGATCGACGTACCCGAGGCCACCCGCCTCGCCGGCCGTGTCCTCGACGAGGTCGAGCGGGCCGTGGTGGGCAAGCGGGCGCCGCTGACGCTGGTGCTGGCCGGGATCCTGGCCGGCGGCCACGTGCTGCTGGAGGACTTCCCGGGGCTGGGCAAGACGCTCGCCGCGCGCTCGTTCGCGCAGGCGCTCGGGCTGCGGTTCACGCGCGCGCAGTTCACGCCCGACCTGCTGCCCGCCGACCTCACCGGGTCCTACATCTACGACCAGAAGCACGCCGAGTTCGTGTTCCGGCCCGGCCCGCTGTTCACCGGGCTGCTGCTGGCCGACGAGATCAACCGGACCCCGCCGAAGACCCAGTCGGCGCTGCTGGAGGCGATGCAGGAGCGGCAGATCACGGTGGAGGGGCAGACGCACCGGCTCGACGCACCCTTCCACGTGCTGGCGACCGCGAACCCGGTCGAGTACGAGGGCACCTACCCGTTGCCGGAGGCCCAGCTCGACCGGTTCCTCCTCCGGGTGAGCTTCGGCTACCCCACCGCCGAGCAGGAGTGGGAGGTCGTACGACGCCGGCTGGACCGACGGCAGGAGGAGGTCGTGCTCGACCCGGTCACCGACGCGGCCGGCCTGATCGCGATGCAGGACGCTCTCGAGACCGTCGAGGTCGACCGCAGCGTCGGCGACTACTGCGTGCGGCTGGTCGAGGCCACCCGGCGGCACGGCGACGTGCTGACCGGCTCGTCGCCGCGCGGATCGTTGGCCCTGGTGCTGACGGCCCGGGCGCATGCGGTGATCCACGGGCGCGACTTCGTCGTACCGGAGGACGTGAAAGCGGTCGGTGCCGCCGTGCTCGGGCACCGGATCACGGTCAAGCCGGAGCTCTGGATGACCTCCGTGTCCGGCACCACCGTGGTCGCCGACGTGATGCAGCAGGTCGCGACCCCGCGGACGCTGGAAGCGTGAGCACGGGCTGGCGGCCCACCGAGACGCTGGTCCGTGCCCTGTTGGGGGGCGTGGCCTGTGCGGTCGTCGCGGTGGCGTTCGGCCGGCCCGACCTGTGGGTGCTCGGCGCTCCGCTGCTGGTCGCCGCCGTGCTGGCCCTGGTGCACCGACCGTCGCTGGACGACCGTCCGGTGCGGCCGGTGGCCGACGTCGCGAACCGGTCGCTGCGTGAGGGCCAGCGCACCTCGGTGACCGTGCGGCTGGCCGGGCTGCACGGCGCGGAGCAGGTGACCCGCACCCTCGACCCGGTGTCCTTCCTGGCCCTCTCCCGGCACAGCCGCACGTCCACCCGGCTCTGCGACCCCGAGGCTGAGACCCACGACCTGGTCGTCGACCTGACCGCGCAGCGCTGGGGCGTCCGCGACGTCGGTGAGGGCCAGGTGGCGGCGACCAGCCCCTGGGCCGGCTGGCGCTGGGGACCGGAGCCGATGAACGGCCGGACGCTGACGGTGCTGCCGGCCGCGGCCGGGTTCGCCTCCCGGGCGCAGGCGCCGCACCCGCTGGGCCTGGTCGGCATGCACCAGTCGCGGCGGACCGGCGACGGCAGCGAGTTCGCCGGGATCCGGCCGTTCGCGACGGGAGACCGGCTGCGCCGGATCAACTGGCGGGTGTCGCTGCGCACCGGGGACCTGCACGTGGTGCAGACCCGCGCCGAGGAGGACACCGCCGTGCTGCTGCTGGTGGACGCCCTCGCGGACGTCGGCACCAGCGAAGGCATCGCGGGCGCTGCCAGCAGCCTCGACCTCACCGTGCGGGCCGCCTCGGCGCTGACGGAGCACCACCTCCGGGCCGGCGACCGGGTCGGGCTGCGGGTTCTCGGCCCGGCCGTGGCCCCGGTCGGCTTCGGCTCGGGCGGGGCGCACCGGATGCGCATCCTGCACTCCTTGGCCCGGATCCGTCCCGGGCGGGGCGACGACGCGACCGCGCGACGGCTCCAGCTCCACGCACCCGACGGCACGGTGGTGCTGCTGCTGACCCCGATGCTCGACGAGCTGGCCGCCACCGTGGCCGCGATCGTGGCCCGCAGCGGGCTGCCACTGGTGGTGGTCGACACGCTGCCGGACGCACCTCCCGGCGCCGCGCACACCGCGCGCGGCCGCGCGTTCGCCGGCACCGCGTGGCGGATGCGGATGCTGGAGCGCGACCTGGTGCTCGGCGAGGTGGCTCGGGCCGGCTGCCCGGTGGTGCCCTGGCGCGGTCCTGGCACGCTCGACGAGGTGATGCGCCGACTGGCCCGGCGCGCCCAGCTTCCGCGGGTGGTGCACCGGTGACCGGCCGGATCCGGGTCGCGACCCGACGGGTGCTCCGTCTCGCTGCGCCCTCGCAGTGGGCCGCGCGGTCGGTGGTGCTGCTCGCGCCGTTCGTCGTGGTGCTGGCGGGCGTGATCGCCGGCGCGGACCTGCGCACGTGGTTCCTTCCGCTGGTGCTGGTCGCGGCAGGGGTTGCCGCCGCCCGTCCGGACACGCATGCGGTTGGCGCCACGATGGTGGTCCTGCTCGTCTTCTGGTGGTGGTCCGGCCCGGCCTCCTCCGACGCGCCGGTGCTGCTGGCCGCGGCCGGACTGGTGGCCCTGCACGTCGCCGGCACCCTCGCCGGCTACGCACCCGCCACGGCTGCGCTCGACGCGGACCTGGTCCGGCGCTGGTTGCTCAGGGGCGGCCTGCTCTGGCTGGTGGCCGTCGTGGCCTGGGCGTCCCGGCGGCTGGTGGCACCGACCCCGTTCGACGCCGTGGTCGGCCTGGTCGTGGTGGCGGGGGTCAGCGCGTGGGCGCTCCAGCGCTACGGCCGCGCCGCCCGGCCGTTGGGTGGGGGCTGATGGCGGCCAAGCGCACCGAGGAGTACGTCGAGCAGGTGCTCTCGATCGTCGAGCAGGTCCCGCCCGGCCGGGTCACGACGTACGGACTGATCGCCGAGGTGGTCGGCAGCGGACCGCGGCTGGTCGGGAACGTGATGGCGACCGAGGGCGGCGGGGTGCCGTGGTGGCGCGTCGTCCGCGCGGACGGCTCCCTGCCGCCCTCGCACGCCGACGAGGCCCGGCAGGCCTACCTGGCAGGAGGGCACGCCGATGCGGCCGTCCGGGTCGGTCGACATCCGGCGGGCGGTCTGGCTGCCGCCGGAGGAGGACGGCTAGCGCTCAGCCGAGCGCGGCGACCGCCGCGTCGTAGTCGGGCTCCTGGCTGATCGCCGGGACCACCTCGGTGTAGAGGACCGTGCCGTCCGTGTCGAGCACGAGTACGGCGCGCGCGAGCAGACCGCGCCAGCCGCCGTCGGCCATGGTCAGCCCGTAGTCGGCGCCGAAGCTGGAGCGGAAGCCCGAGCCGGTGACGACGCCGTCGATGCCCTCGGCACCGCAGAAGCTGGCCAGCGCGAACGGCAGGTCGTTCGAGATGCAGAGCACCTCGGCGTTGTCGAGGCTCGCGGCGAGCTCGTTGAACTTGCGCACGCTCGCCTGGCAGACGCCCGTGGCGATGCTCGGGAAGACGTTGAGCACGGTGCGCGTGCCCCCGGTGCGCGTGACGTCGGAGAAGTCGGCGCCGGTCAGCGTGAAGTCGGGGGCGGGAGAGCCGACGGCGGGGGGCTCGCCGGTCGTCTGGACGGGGGTTTCGCCGAGCTGAGTGTTGGCCATGCCCCGAGTCTGTCAGCCGACCTCGGGCTTCCGCGCACGCGTCCGCTCGGCGAGCGCGGCCAGCGCCTTCGGGAAGATCTCGGCCGGAGGTGTCACCAGCCCGGCGCCCACCTGCCCGACGCCAGCCTTCGCCCCCGCCATACCGGTGTTGATCTGCGGCAGGATGCCCGTGCGGCAGACCCGGGTCACGTCGATGCCGGTCGCGGTGCCCTGGAACTCGAGCACCGGGATCGTCCAGCGCGGGTTCTCCCCGAGCGTGATCTCGTGCATCCGGCGGCTGGTGGCCAGGGCGTCGGGAACGGTGCCACCGACCAGGCGCACGATCGCCGGCGCGGTCGCCATCGCGAAGCCGCCGATGCCGGCGGTCTCGGTGATCGCGGAGTCGCCGATGTCGGGGTTGGCGTCGTCGGGGCCGTAGTCGCCGAGGAACAGCCCGTCCGCCACCTGCGCCGGGCCGGTGAACCACGTGTCGCCGGTGCCGGCGACCTGGATCCCGAACTCGGTGCCGTTGCGGGCCATCGCGACCACCATCGTCGAGCCCTCGATCCCGCGCGCCGCGTCGAGCGCGAGCTTGCAGGCCGGCATCGCCAGGTTGAGGAAGAAGTGGTCGTTGCCGCCGACGAACCGCAGCGCCTCGGCGATGTCGGCCGGGTCGGCGCCGGAGTCGACCATCGCGGGGGAGAGGTCGCGCAGCAGCATCAGGGTGCCGGCGCGGTTGCGGTTGTGGGCCTCGTCGCCCATCTGCAGCATCTGGGTGAGGATGCCGGTGACGTCGACCGGCCCGGCGCCCGCGACGGCCTTCTGCAGCAGCGGGCCGAGCACCGCGGACATCCAGCGGAGCCGGGCGAGCACCTCGGGCCCGTAGGCGCCGTAGCGGAGCACCTTGCCGAGGCCCTCGTTGAGCGAGCAGTAGGTACGTCGGCCGCTCGCCGGGTCCTCGAGCACGAACATCCACATGCTCGGCGAGACCACGCCCGCCATCGGGCCGACCGTGTCGTGGTGGTGGCACGGCTCGAGCGACCACTCGCCGGCGGCGAAGCGGTCGGCGGCCTGCTCCGGGTCGTCGACCAGGCCCTCGAGCGCCGCGGCGCCCATCAGGGCACCCTGCAGCGGGCCGGACGCGTTGTCCCAGCCGATCGGCGGGCCGGCGTGCAGGAACCGGCCGGGCTGGAGGCCGAGGACGTCGGAGGCGGGGCGGACGTCGACCAGCATCGCCTGCACGCCGAGGACGGCGGCGAGCGCGCGGGCGTTGGCCTCGGCGCGGAGCGGGTCGGTGGCGACGGTCGCCAGGTCGGCCTCGGTGCCGTCCATCGGGGGGCGCCAGGTGACCCGGTCGACCTCGGCGGCCTGGTCCTCGATCGCGTCGGCGAACAGGTCGGCTCCGACACTGACGATCCGGTTCACGAGGCACCTCCGAGAAGCGCGAGCGCCCGGCGCGTGGCGTGGGCGTTGGACAGGTGGACCTCGGCGCCGGCGTCGGCCAGGGCCTCTCGTTGGGCAGCGAGGTCCTGCGGGTCGCCCGTCGTACCGACACAGGAGACGACGACGGGGATGCCCTTGGCGACCACGTCGCGGATGACCGGGGCCAGGGCTGCGGCCGGGTCGGGCTCGGCGCCGTGACCGAGCACCACGTCGAGGAGGACGACGCCGGTGCGCGGGTCGTCGGCGATCCGGGCGAGGTGCTCGAGCCGGATCGTGGGGTCGATCATCGGGTGCGCCCGGCCCTGGGTGAGCTCGTCGGCGCCGAAGTCGACCATCGGGTGCTCACCGCCGGCGATCAGCCCGGACTCGTGGCACAGGGTGCCGCCGACGAAGAGCCCCTGGAGCAGGTCTCCTCCGTGGCTGTCGGGCCGCCCCTCCCGGTGGTCGAGCTTGTCGAGACCACTGACCGGCCACTCCGGTACGTCGTGCCCGAGCCGCTCCAGCACCCGTTCGGCGGCAGCCGTGAGGTCGGGCTGCCCGGCGCCGAGGAGCGCGAGCTCGACCGGCGTCCCCAACCGCTCGGCACTGGCGCGGATCGCGGTGCCGACGTCGTCAGCCGGCGGCTTGGACACCAGCACGATCAGCTCGACCGCCGGGTCCGCGTCGAGCCGCTTGAGGGCCTCGCGGGTGGACCTGCCACCGACCGCGGAGGAGAGGTCGCGACCGCCGACGCCGAGCGCCTGGGTGACGCCGACCCCGGCGTGGTCGAGGAGCGCGAGGAGCTGCTGGCAGCCGGTGCCGGACGCGGCGACGATGCCGACCGGTCCGGGGCTGGTGGCGTTGGCGAAGCCGAGACCGAGGCCGTCGACGACCGCGGTGCCGCAGTCGGGTCCCATCACCAGCAGCCCGCGGGCCTCGGCGACCTGCTTGAGGGCGACCTCCTGCTCGACCGGCACGTTGTCGCTGAACAGCATCACGTCGTGGCCGGCGTCGAGCGCGTCCATCGCCTCCACGGTCGCGCTCGCACCCGGCACCGAGACCAGCACCAGCGCGTCCGGGCCGGCGTCGCGGAGCGCGGCGCCGGTGGTGCGGTGCGGCTCGCGGGCGGCCTCGCCGTCGTCGCGGCGCGTCGTACGGGTGAGTGCGGTGTCGACGGCGGCCAGGGCTGCGTCGAGGGCATCGTCGTCGAGCAGCCTGATCGCGACCACCATGTCGTTGGCCGTCGACGCCGGGATGGTGAAGCCCATCTGCTCGAGGACCTCGAGGTTGAGCGGCGTGGCCATCGCGACCTGTGCGGTCGCGACGCCGTCGACGCCCTGGACGGCGCGGCTGACCTGGAGCAGCGTCACCGAGTCGGCGTACGCCCCCGGTCGGAGCTCGACGTGCATGCTCATGCGGCCTCCAGTCGCAGGGCGGCGCCGAGCAGCAGCCCGGAGCCTGACGTGTGTCCGACGTCGGCCAGCGCGGCCGCCGCGTCGGCGAGCGCCTCGCGGTCGTCGGGCCGGTGCAACGCGACGACAAGCGCGCGGAACTCCGGCAGGACCTCCCCGCGCTGCGCGCAGTCGAGCAGGGTCGCCGAGAGCAGCGTGGTGCGGCCACGGGCGTCGGGGAGCGTGACCGGCTCGCCCAGGGCGTACGACGTCGCGGCCCAACCGGCCAGGACGTCGTCACCCAGCGGGGTCAGCCCGCTGCCGCGGCCGACCAGACGCTCCGGTGCGGTCGTCACGTGCTGGACGAGGGCGCCGAGCTCGGTGGCCGCGGTTTCCCCGCAGTTGCGTAGCAGTTGCACGGCACCGGGCCCCGGAGGACGCAGTTTCGGGGCAGTTGCGTCGACCAGCCGGCTGACCCGCACCGCGATCTCGAGCCCGCCGAGATGGACCGCGCCCTCACCGACCGAGGTCACGGTGACGCCGTCCAGGGCCAGGGACGACGCCACCGCGAGCGCGCACGGCACCCGAGTGGCAGGGCCGGAGACGATCCCGAGGCACCAGCCGTCGAGGTCGACGTACACCGCGTCACGTCCTCGGTGCACGACGGGCACTTCTCGCAGGGGACCCTCGAGCAGGCCGGCGACGCGGGGGGCGGCGGAGGCCTGCACGGTCGCGCGGGTGCCCAGGACCGTCATGCTCCCCGACGCTACTGTCCCGGCGATACGGTGTGCGATGTGAGGATCTGCCAACGATGTGGGTGAGCAGGTGCAGGAGTTGACAGCCGACAAGACGGTGCCGCGCGCCACGCTCGAACGCGTCGACGCGCTCCACATCGGGTTGACCCAGATCGTGCTCGAGGGCGGCGACCTGAGCATGATCGCCGAGGAGCTCGCGCGGGCGCTCGGCGTCGGGGTGCTGGTCACGACCAGCGACGGTCGGCAGCGAGCATCCGCGCTGACCGGCGGCACCCGCGAGGCGCTCGACGCGGCCGGCCTCTTCGACCCGACCGGGCGCTTCCACACCGAGCAGGTCGGGCTCGACGGTGTCCCGGTCGGTGCCGGTCAGGCCCGGATGCTGCGCGTGGTGGCCGGCGGGAGCGACCTGGCCCGCTTGGTCTGCGTGCGCGTGGACGCCCCCGTGACCGGCGACGACATCCGGGCGATGGAGCGCGCCTCGGCCGTGGCCGCGCTGCTGATCACGCGGGAGGAGGCGGTGACCGCGGTCGAGAGCAAGTACCGCGGCGACTTCCTGCGCGACGTCTTCCTCGGCCGGGCCGGCGAGGACGACTACGTGGTCGAGCACGCCGCCGGGTTCGGCTGGGACCTGCTGCGTCCGCTGGTCGTGGTCGCCGCCGAGATCGACCCGCCGCCACCCGGGGAGGAGTCGGTCCCGCAGGTCCAGCACCGGCAGTGGCAGCAACGCTTCTCCTCGGCCTGGCGCGCGGTCACCGCCGGCATCGACCCGACCGCTCCGAGCGTCGACTTCTCCTCCGAGGTGGTGACGCTGCTGCCGGTCGCGCCCGACGACCACGAAGCCGTCGTACGACGGGCGGTGCTCGGCGTGACCGGCGACAAGGGTGGCGGCCGCCGGGCGTTCTCGGTCGGGGTCAGCCGGGTCGTCACCGAGCTCGGCGAGCTGCCCGAGGCCTACGCGCAGGCCCGCCGGGCGCTCGAGGTCGGCCGCCGGATCCACGGCGGCGGCGCGACCACCTGGTTCGACCAGCTCGGCCTGCACCGGTTGATCGCGCTGGTGCCCGACACCGCGGAGCTCAAGGCGTTCGCGCACGACGTGCTCGGCGACCTGGCCGGGACCAGCCAGGAGGCGGCCGACCTGCGCGAGACGCTCCAGGTGCTGCTGGACACCAACTTCAACGTGGCAGAGGCTGCGCGCACGCAGTTCTTCCACTACAACACGATGCGCTACCGCGTCAGCAAGCTCGAACGGCTGCTCGGCCCGGTCGGCAGCGACCCGCACCTGCGGCTCGACGTCGCCGTCGCGCTGCGGGTGCTGGAGATCACCGGCTGACGCCGGTGACCTCCAGCCGCGACGTCGGGCTCAGTCGTCGTCCTCCACGGGGATCCGGGTCAGCCAGAACTCGCCCGCCGGGTTGGGTACGCCGAACCGGGCGTTGGCCACCCACAGTGAGTGGTGCACCAGCGCGGAGGTCGCCGGCACGGAGAGATCGGGACTGGTCAGGGTGTCGACCACCTCGCCGCTGAGCGCGCCACGGGCCAGCTTCACCACGGTGACCACGCCGTTGCCGGTGACGTAGAGCGTGCGGTGGTCGGGCTCGATGCCGTCCGCACCAGGGACCGACACACCGTCGATCGTGGTCGCCTCGCCCGTGTGCCTGTCGACCCGGAACAGCAGGCCGGCGTTCGACTGGCCCAGCACCAGGCCGACGTGGTGCACCTTCACGATCCCGTTGGCGTTGAACACGCCCGCGGACGTGTCGAAGACGATGTCACCGGTCAGCGGCAGGAGCGCGGCCGGTCCGGAGGCCGGCACCGCGTGCCCGCTCCCGTGCCGGTGTCCCAGCTTCACGACCAGCAGCTCCTGGTTGAACGAGTCGGTCGCGTAGACCGCGTGCCGGGTGACCACCAGGTCGTTGATGAACCGGCCGTTCGGGTTGGTCGTGGTCGGCGCGGTGAACGTCGCGAGCAGGGTGCCGGTCTTCGCATCCTGGGCCCGGACCTCGCCGGTCGGGCCGCCCGCCACCCAGATCACGCCTCGGCGCCTGTCGTAGTCGAGGCCGACCGCGGGTTTGCCGGTGGCGCTGTCCGGGAGCACCTTCGTCCGGCCCGTCTCCGGGTCGGCCTTGAGGATCGAGCCGGTGGCCAGCGAGCCGGAGAACACGCTCTTCTTGTCGGTGGTCACCCCTTCGGGGTTCCAGTTGGCAGGCAGGTCGATGCGGTCGGGGCCGTGGTCGTGATGGTCAGCGTGGCCGCCGTGCGAGGCGAGGGCCGGTGCGGCGGCAGCGGGCAGCAGGCACAGCGTGAGCAGGGCTGCTGCAATCTTGAGGGGGGGACGGATCATGGGCGTGCACCTTCCAAGGTCACGGTCCGCGGGCCCCCCCGGACACCGCAGACCTTCGCGGTGCTCCCATCTTGCGTCGGGATCCGGGACCGGTCAACGGTCGGTGCCCCCCGGGTCAGCCGGTCTCGACCTGCTTCTTGAGACCGTCGAGCACCATCTGCCAGTTGGCCTTCGTGTGCTCGGCCTCCTCGTCGCTGGCGTTGTTGTCCTGGCTCAGCGCGACGGTGGTCGCGCCGTCGTGCTCGGTCAGGTCGTAGACCAGCGTGTGGTAGTTCTCCGGCTTGTCTTCCTGGCCGGTGAGCGGGCTGAAGTGCGTGACGGAGAGCCGGGTCGGCTCGTCGTACGCGAGTACCTCGCCCTTGTCCTGGTAGGGCTTGCCCTCCCACTCGCCGTTCCAGGTGATCGGGCTGCCGACCTGCCAGTCGGTCTCGACCTGCGAGCCGAACATGTAGGCGGCGATCTGGTCCGGCTCCGTGAGAGCCGCCCAGACCCGGCTCGCGGGGGCGTCGATGTCGATGCTGGCGTTGGAGACGATTCCGTTCATACCCCTGCCTTACCCACAACGCCACGCCCACAACCCCAAGGGTTGTGGTGAGCGCGCAGCAGAGCCGACGACTCACCACAACCCTTGCCACCCCCATCGGCGTTCCTTCGGCATGTGTCGCCGGTGTGGGTGTGTCATGGACACCAATAGGTTCGGCTTTCTCGGGAGCCCGGTGCGCCGTACGAGGAGGCAACATGTCGATGTTCAACTGGACGGTCGTGCACGACGGGAAGACCCCGCCCGCGGGTGAGTCCGTCGGACCGATGGAGCGGCTCAGCTGGGGCCGTACGGCGGGGCTCGGCGCCCAGCACGTGGTGGCCATGTTCGGGGCGACCTTCGTGTTCCCGCTGGTGATGGGGCTCGACCCCAACCTGGCGATCCTGTTCTCCGGCATCTGCACGATCCTGTTCCTGCTGGTCGTGTCCAACCGGGTGCCGAGCTACCTCGGCACCAGCGCCTCGTTCGTCGCCAGCGTCGCGGCGATCCGCGGGCAGCAGGGCGACTCGGCTGACGTCACCGGCGCGATCCTGGTCGCCGGCCTCGTGCTCGCGCTGGTCGGTCTGCTCGTGCACTTCGCCGGCGCCCGGCTGATCCACGCGATCCTGCCGCCGGCCGTCACCGGCGCGGTCGTGATGCTGATCGGCTTCAACCTGGCACCCGTGGTTGCTGGCATCTACTGGCCCCAGGACCAGTGGATCGCCCTGATCACGGCCACCTTCATGGTGGTCGCAGCGGTGCTGCTGCCTGGCTTCTGGTCCCGGATCGCGGTGTTCCTGGCTCTGATCTTCGGCTACGTCCTGTCGTGGGTCTCCGACGTGCTGTTCGGCAGCATCCACTCGATCACGGGCGCCGACCTCACGAAGCAGGTCGACCACGACCGGGTGAGCTGGGCCGGCGTCAAGGCGGCGGACTGGATCGGCTTCCCGTCCGGCAAGCTCGCCGACGGCGTCTCGGTCGTGCACGCGCCGCACTTCTCGCTCACCTTCATCCTGCTGGTGCTGCCCGGTGTGATCGCCCTGATCGCCGAGAACACCGGTCACGTGAAGGCCGTCGCGGAGATGACCAAGACCGACCTCGACCCCTACATGGGCCGGGCCATCGGCGCCGACGGCCTGGCGACCGCGCTCGCCAGCACCTTCGGTGGCTCGCCGACCACGACGTACGCCGAGAACATCGGCGTCATGGGTGCCACCCGGGTGTACTCGACCGCGGCGTACTACATGGCGGCGGCGGTCGCGATCCTGCTCGGACTGTGCCCGAAGTTCGGCGCCATCGTGAGTGCGACGCCGGGCGGGGTGCTCGGCGGGATCACGGTGGTCCTCTACGGGATGATCGGCCTGGTCGGCGCCAAGATCTGGGTCGAGAACCGGGTCGACTTCGGCAACCCGGTCAACCTGGTCGGCCTCGCCGCGGGCCTGATCGCCGGCATCGGCGGCGTGACGCTCCAGATCACCGAGAACTTCTCGCTGAGCGGCATCGCGCTCGGCACGATCCTGGTGATCGTCTACTACCACCTGGTGAAGGGCCGCCGCGAAGAGCTCGGCGCCGGCGAAGCCACGAAGGTCATGTGACCCGACCTGTGAGAATCGACAGGTGAAGCCGGCACCCTTCGCGTTCGCCCGCCCGCAGACGCTCGACGAAGCTGTCGGGCTGCTCGCGGGACGCGCGGACGCGAAGGTGCTGGCCGGCGGCCAGAGCCTGGTGCCGCTGCTCTCGATGCGGCTCGCGGCGCCGTCGATGCTGGTGGACATCAACGCCCTGCCCGACCTCGACCACGTGACCTCCGACGACACCGGGGTCAGCGTCGGGGCGCTCGCCCGGCACTCCGCGGTGCTCGCCGACGAGGACGCGCGTCGGGTGCAACCACTGCTGGCGATGGCACTGTCCTGCGTCGCGCACGCAACCATCCGCAACCGCGGCACCACGGTGGGATCGCTCGCCCATGCCGACGCCGCTGCCGAGATGCCGGTCGTGCTCCGGCTGCTCGGCGGGTCGCTCGACGTGGTCGGCCCCGACGGCCGGCGCAGGATCGCCGCCGACGACCTGTTCGCGGGGCCGATGGAGTGCACGCTCACGTCCGCCGAGATCGCCGTGGAGGCGTTCTTCCCCGCCCTCGCCCCCGGTGCCGGGGTCGCGTTCGACGAGATCGCGCGCCGGCACGGCGACTACGCGCTCGTCGGCGTCGCAGCCCTGGTCACGGTCGACGGCGAGCGGGTCACCTCGGCGCGCGCGGGCTACCTGTCCGTCGCCGACGTGCCCACCGTGCTCGACCTGACCGACCTGTTCGACGCTGGACTCGACGACGAATCCCTCGCCAGCGCAGGGGAAAAGGCCGTCTCGCAGCTCGAGCCGCAGGGCGACATCCACGCCACCGGGGCCTACCGGGCACAGCTGGTGCGGGTGCTCACCGCGCGCGTGCTCCGGCGGGCGTACGACGACGCACGGGAGCGTTCGAGATGAGCGAGATCAGCAGCGGCGAAGAGCTCTTCGAGGTGCGGCTCCACGTCAACGGGGCGACGTACGACGTGCGCGTGCCCGCCCGACGCCTGCTCTCCGACGCGCTCCGCCACGACCTCGGACTGACCGGCACCCACGTCGGCTGCGAGCACGGCGTGTGCGGTGCCTGCACCGTGCTCGTCGACGGCCAGCCGATGCGGTCGTGCCTGATGCTGGCCGTGTCGGCGGTCGACACGCGGATCACGACGGTCGAGGGCCTGACCAACGCCGACGGCACGCTCGGCCCGGTGCAGCAGGCCTTCCGCGACTGCCATGCGCTCCAGTGCGGCTTCTGCACACCCGGCTTCCTGACCACGATCGCCGCGGGCCTGGAGGACAACCCCGACCCGAGCGAGGACGAGGCGCGCGACATGATCGCCGGCAACCTGTGCCGGTGCACGGGCTACCAGAACATCGTCAAGGCGGTCGGGCGCGCGGCGCAGCTGAGGCGAGAGCAGTGACCACCAAGCTGTTCGGCACCAAGGTGCCCCGGGTCGAGGACGACCGGCTGCTGCGCGGCAACGGCCGCTACCTCGACGACCTCGCGCCCGACGCGCTGCACGCCGCGGTGCTCCGCAGCCCGCACGCGCACGCGCGGATCACGGGCATCGACGTCGACGCGGTGCTCGACGTCGAGGGGGTGGTCGCGGTCTACACCTACGACGACCTCGAGGGCCCGATGGCCGAGCCGCTCCCGCTGCTGATCCCGCATCCCACGCTCACCCACGGACGCACCCAGTACGCGCTGGCGAAGGACGAGGTGAACTACGTCGGCGAGGCCATCGCGTTCGTGGTCGCGGTCGACCGCTACGTCGCGGAGGACGCGCTCGACCGGATCCGGGTGACGTACGACGTGCTGCCGCCGGTGGTCGGCATCGCGGCGGCGCGCGAGGCCGCGCTGCTGGTGCACGACGACGTGCCGGGCAACGTCGGTGCGCACATGGAGCAGCACGTCGGCGACGCCGCGGCCGCGATCGAGGCGGCGCCGCACCGGCTCTCCCTCGACCTCGACGTCGAGCGCAGCGCCTGCCAGCCGATGGAGGGCCGGGGCACGGTGGCCCGCTGGGACCCCGACCAGGGCCGGCTCCAGGTCTGGACCTCGACCCAGACCGCGACCGGAGTGCGGGCTGCCGTTGCCGCCAGGCTCGGGCTCGACCTGCGCACCGTCGACGTGATCACGCCCGACGTCGGCGGTGGCTTCGGCGTCAAGATCAACCACCCGTGGCCCGAGGAGCTCCTGGTGCCGCTCGCGGCACGAGCGCTCGGCCGGCCGGTGAAGTTCGTCGAGGACCGTCGCGAGCACTTCATCTCCAGCGCCCACGAGCGTGGCCAGCAGCACCACGTCGAGGTCGGCTTCGACGACGACGGCCGGCTGCTCGGGCTCAGCGTGCGGTTCTGGCACGACCACGGTGCCTACACGCCGTACGGCCTGATCGTCCCGATCATCACCTCGACCCAGCTGCTGGGGCCGTACAAGCCGCAGAACTACTCCGTGGTCTTCGACAGCCTCTACACGAACACCGTGATGGTCACGCCCTACCGCGGTGCCGGCCGGCCGCAGGGCGTCTACGCGATGGAGCGCACGATGGACGCGATCGCGGCGTTCCTGGGCAAGGACCGCACCGAGGTGCGGTCGGTGAACTTCATCCAGCCCGACGAGTTCCCCTTCGAGCACGGCCTGGTCTTCCAGGACGGACGGCCGCTGACCTACGACTCCGGTGACTACCCGGCGTCGCTGGCGAAGCTGAAGGCGCTGGTCGGGTGGGACGAGTTCGAGGCGTTCCGGGCCGAGCGGGCCGCTGAGGGACGCCGGGTCGGGATCGGGATCGCCTGCTACGTCGAGGGCACCGGTGTCGGTCCCTACGAGGGTGCCCACGTGCACGTCGAGACCTCCGGCAAGGTCAAGGTCGCGACCGGCCTGACCAGCCAGGGGCAGGGCCACCAGACCGTCTTCGCGCAGCTCGTCGCCGACGTGCTCGGGGTGCGGTTCGAGGACGTCGAGGTGGTCACCGGCGACACCCGGCGGATGCCGTACGCCGTGGGCACGTTCGCCTCCCGCGCGGCCGTGATGAGCGGGTCGGCGATCCACAAGGCGGCGCTGCGCACGCGCGAGAAGGCGCTGCGGATCGCGGCCGAGGCGCTGGAGGCCGACGTCGACGACCTCGAGATCGTCGACGGCATCGTGTCCGTGAAGGGGGCACCGGGCGCGGAGATCAGCCTCGGCACCGTCGCCGTCCTGTCCAACCCGCTGCGCTACGCCTTCGACGAGGCCTCCAAGTCGGCGACCCAGTTCGCGGTCGGCGACCCCGGCAAGCCGCCGGTCGCCGAGGGCGAGCAGCCGGGGCTCGAGGGCACCGACTTCTACTCGCCCGAGCGCTCGACGTTCGCCAGCGGCATGCACGCGGTGATCGTCGAGACCGATCCGCTGACCGCGGAGATCACGATCCTCAAGTACGCCGTGGTGCACGACTGCGGCCACCTGATCAATCCGATGATCGTCGAGGGCCAGATCCACGGCGGCGTTGCGCAGGGCGTCGGCGGCGCGCTCTACGAGCGGATGGCCTACGACGAGCACGGCCAGCTGCAGAACGCCTCCTTCATGGACTTCCTGATGCCCTACGTGACCGAGGTCCCGACCAGCATCGAGATCGACCACCTCGAGACCCCGTCACCCCTGAACCCGCTCGGCATCAAGGGCGCCGGTGAGGCCGGCGTGATCCCGTCCTCGGCGCTCTTCGCGTCCGCGATCGAGGACGCCGAGGGCTTCGTGATCACCGCGATGCCGATCAGCCCGAGCGACCTGTTCGAGCTCCGCGCAGCGCGAGTCGAGCCTGTCGAGACCAAGGAGACCCGATGAAGATCAGCGGCGAGAACACGATCGCGGCCCCGGTCCAGCAGGTCTGGGACGCCGTGCTCGACCCGTCCGTGCTGGTGAGCACGATCCCCGGTTGCGAGCGGCTCGAGGAGACCGGCGACCACGCCTACGCGATGACCGTCTCCGCGGGTGTGGCCGCGATCAAGGGCACGTACGACGGCACCTGCACGCTCTCGGACCTGCACGAGCCGGCGTCGCTGACCATGAAGGTCCAGGGCGCGGGCGCTCCCGGCACCATCGGCGCCACGGTCGCGGTCAGCTTCGGCGACAACGGCGACGGCACGACACTCCTGCACTACGACGCCGACGCCGTGGTCGGCGGCATGATCGGCGGCGTAGGGCAACGGATGCTGACCAGCGTCTCGAAACGGATGGCGGGCGAGTTCTTCGGCAACGTCGAGCGGGCGATCACTGCTCCGTCGGCTCCCGGTGGTCGAGCAGCGAGCGCCAGCGAGCACGTCGAGACCACTGACACGAGCGCCAAGGTCTTCACCGCTCCCGCACGCACCTCCGCCGGCCTGGACGAGCAGTCGTTCCTCAAGGGCGTCGCCGTCGGCGCCGGCCTGGTGCTGCTCGGCGTGCTCGCCGGCCGGCTGTCCGCCCGGAGGTGAGCGCGCGATGACCGACCTCACCGTCGCCTCCTCGGCCCGCGAGATGACCGCGGCGGTCGCCGACCGCTCGATCTCGGCCGCCGAGCTGATGGATCTGCACCTGGCCCGGATCGCCGAGCGCAACCCCGAGCTCAACGCGATCGTCTCGCTCGACGAGGAGCGTGCCCGTGCCGGCGCGGAGGCGGCCGACCGGGTGCCGCTCGATCAGCGCGGGCCGCTGCACGGGCTGCCGTTCGCGTTCAAGGACACGCACGACGTCGCCGGCTGGCGCACCACCTACGGCTCGCCGCTGTTCGCCGACCACGTGCCCGACGCCGACGACCTGGTCGTCGAACGCATCCGGGCGGCGGGCGCCGTACCTCTGGGGAAGACGAACGTCCCGGAGTTCGCGGCCGGTTCCCACACGTTCAACACCATCTTCGGCACCACGCTCAACCCGGTCGACCCGACCCGGTCGGCCGGCGGCTCCAGCGGTGGCGCCGCGTGCGCCCTGGCCGCCCACATGGTGCCGCTCGCCGACGGCTCGGACATGGGCGGCTCGCTGCGCAACCCGGCGTCGTTCTGCGGCGTCGTCGGGCTGCGGCCGTCACTCGGGAGGGTGCCGGGCTGGCCCACCACCAACCTCTGGGAGACCACGGCGACCAGTGGCCCGCTGGCACGCACCGTCGACGACCTGGCGCTGCTCCTCTCGGTGATCGCCGGGCCCGACCCGCGGGTGCCGACGGCGCTGAGCGAGCCCGGGCACGTCTTCGCGGGTCCGGTGCAAGGCTCGATGCTCGGGATCCGGATCGCGCTCTCGGTCGACCTCGGTGGTGCGTTCGAGGTCGACCACCAGGTGGCGGAGGTGGTGGAGGCGTCCGCGGCGGTGCTGAGCCAGGCCGGCGCCTCGGTGGAGTCGGCGTGGCCCGACCTCTCGCTGGGCGAGGACACGTTCCGCACGCTGCGCGCCTGGCTGTTCCAGGCCTCGTTCGGTGACCTGCTCGCCGAGCACCCCGACGCGTTCAAGGCGTCGCTCGCCGACAACATCCGGGCGGGGGAGTCGCTGACGGGTGCGGACGTCGCCCGCGCGTACGCTCAGCGCAGCGCGCTCTCGGAGACCATGCGCGCCTTCTTCACGACGTACGACGTGCTGGCGTTGCCGGTCTCGCAGGTGCCGCCGTTCCCCGCCGACCAGGAGTTCCCGGCGACGATCAACGGCAAGCCGATGGAGACCTACCTGGACTGGATGCGCTCGGCGTACCTGATCACGGTCACCGGCTGCCCCGCGATCTCGGTGCCCGCCGGCACCACCGAGGACGGGCTTCCGGTCGGCCTCCAGCTGGTCGGCCCGCACGGCAGCGAGCGCCGGCTGCTGCAGGTGGCCGCGGCGTTCGAGTCCGCCGCGGGGCTGCGCGACCGACCGGCGGTATGAATCCACAGGAATATCCACCGATGAGTAGATCCTGTGGGTATTCCTGTGGAGATCGGGGCCGTTCTGTGGACGACACGCCGAGCAGAAAGTTATCTCGGGAAATATCGCCGCAAACCCTTGCCTTCCTTCAGTCCAGGGCATAGAAATCTCCTACGCACTCCTTCGGGGGTGCGGGATCAGACAGAGAAGATGGTCTGCACGACGGGGCAACTCGTCGCAGTGGCTCGGTGACGGAGCGGCTGGGACCGGACAGGACGTCGGATCGACTGGAAGTGTCACAGGACCAGTCAACTGAAGGGCCCTTGCAACTCATACTTGCGAGGGCCCTTCGCCTTTCCCCAGGTAGCCGAGCGCGTTCCCGGTGTCGACCCACCCGACGTCGCCTCCTCGGCTCGCTCCTGTCGGGCTGCCGCCACGGTCGTCCACAGGCAGGCGCGTCCACCTGTGGAAATGTGGATCCCGCTGTGGACAAGAATGGTATTCCTGTGGAGAAGTCCTGCTTTCCGAAAAACATCGGAGAAAAGTCCGGAACGCCCTTGCGTCGACGCCCGGTCAGGGCATAGAAATCTCCTATGCACTCCTCCGGGAGAGCGGGATCGGCCGGAAGAAAAGGTCCGTACGGCGAGGCGACTCGACGCGGTGGCTGGGTGACGAAGCCACCGGGACCGGACCAGACGGCAGGTCGACCGGAACGTCACCGATCTCCGGTCACCCTGAGGGGCCCTTGCGACTCATACTCGCGAGGGCCCTTCTTCATGTCCCACCGCGGTGCGTGGACGCGGTTCGGGCGACCCACGGGTAACCGGAAGAATGAGGCCCATGCTCTTCCGGATGCTGCAGGCCGTGGTCCCGCCGCTCGCGCGCGCGCTCTGGCGGCCCACCGTGATCGGCCGCGACAACGTGCCGCGCTCGGGAGGCGTGCTGCTGGCCAGCAACCACCTGAGCTTCGCCGACAGCATCGTGATCCCGGTGTGCACGCCGCGCAACGTGGCGTTCCTGACCAAGCAGGACTACTTCCAGGGCACCGGCATCAAGGGGGCGCTCCAGCGCGGCTGGTTCGAGGGGCTCGGCATGCTCCCGGTCAACCGTGACGACCCGCGGGCGGCGATCACCAGCCTGGAGACGGCGCTCGAGGTGCTGCGCCGCGGCGAGGCGTTCGGGATCTACCCCGAGGGCAGCCGCTCGCGTGACGGCCGGCTGTACCGCGGCCGCACCGGCGTCGCCCACCTCGCGCTCACGGCCGGGGTGCCCGTCGTACCCGTCGGGCTGCAGGGCACGCAGAACCTCCAGCCGGTCGGCGCCCCCTACCCCAAGCTGGCCAAGGTGACCGTCGCCTTCGGTGAGCCGATCGACTTCACCGGCCGCTTCGACGGCGTCCCCGCCGGCCGCGCCCGCCGCGAGGCGACCGACGAGATCATGGCCGCGATCCAGCGGCTGAGCGGCCAGCCGGAGGCCGGCACCTACAACGACCGCGCCCCCGACGCCTGACGGGTGGGCCGGCGTCATGCGTTCCGGTGGTGTCGGCGACCGGGTCGTCTGACGTGCTGCCGGGCGTCATGCGTTGTGGCTGTGCGGGCGGCCGGGTCGTCTGACGTGCTGCCGGGTGTCATGCGTTGTGGCTGTGCGGGCGACCGGGTCGTCTGACGTGCTGCCAGACGTCATGCGTTCCGGTGCCCAGCACAGCCAGAACCCATGACGCCCCCGCGGCCAGTAAAGGTGCACACCGTCGTCTCCCGCGATGTTTGTCCACAGCTGCTCCCGCGTGGGTCACGGAGACTGCCGCATCATCGGATCCTCGGCGCATGACACGAGCAGTGGACGACCAGAACGCCTTCGACGCGACCGGAGAGGTGCGCACGCTGGGAGAGCTGCAGGCAGGGGTGCTGTCGCGACGTCAGCTCTACGCCCTGGGGGTCACGCGAGGCCGCGTCCGGGCGCAGGTGCGCGCGCGTCGGTGGCGCCGGGTCGGCTCGCAGAGCATCGCCTTGCACACCGGGCCGCTACCGGAGACCGGGAGATGGTGGGCGGCCGTGTTCGAAGCGGGCCCGCGGGCGATGCTCGACGGTGTCTCGGCGCTTCAGGCGTCTGGACTCCAACACCTTCGCGTCGAGCAGATCCGGGTCTCGGTGCCGCGTGGCGCCCGGGTGAGACGCGGTGCGCGGACTCAACATCAGGCAGACGCGCCGGTTCCGTGCGGAAGACGTCGTGCCTCGGGTGTCCCGCGCACGCGTCCGGCGGTCGCCGCTGTCCGGGCCGCACTCTGGGCGCGGAGCGAGCGCGAAGCGGCCCTGATGCTGACCGCCACGGTCCAGCAGGGGCTTGCCACCGCGGACCAGGTGGCGCATCAGGTGCTGCGGATCCGCCGCGACCGGCGCCGGGCCTTCGTACACGGTGTCGCCTCGACCCTGGTGGGCGGCGTCCGTTCGCTGGGCGAGCTCGACGTCGCCCGCGCCTGTCGTGAGCGTGGGCTCCCCGAACCGAGCGGCAGGTGGTCCGGCGCACGAAGTCCGGCACCTACTACCTCGACATCTGCTGGGACGCGTACGGCGCTCGTGGTCGAGGTCGACGGCATCCAGCACACGTGGGCTCGCGAGTTGGTGCCCGACGCACTGCGCCACAACGCCGTCACGCTGGGCAACGCCAGGGTGCTGCGGATGCCACTCCTGGGGCTCCGTGTCGACCCGGACCAGTTCTTCGGCCAGATCGAGCAAGCGCTCGTCGCGGCTGGTTGGCGAGTGCCGGTGACCTGGGGGCGGCGCACGCTCCGGCGTACGTCATCCACCCGGGTCGCCCCGAGGACCGGATCGCATGACGTCCCGGCGTACGTCATGCACCCCGCTCCCCAGCACGACCACTTCGCATGACGCTCCACGGCGACCCGCGGCGGTTCCGGCTGACCCCCACGGCCCCCCACGGCCCCCGCGGCCACCGCTGGCAGCACCTGCCAACCGGCTCGCACCTCGTCGGCAGATCCTGCCGTGGCCGCCGCCTCACCGGACCGCTTGAATCGTGGGCATGGCCCGTACCTTCCGGATCGGCATCGACACCGGCGGCACGTTCACGGACGTGGTCGCCTTCGACGAGGAGACCGGCGAGCTGGTGACCACCAAGACGCCGTCGACGCCGGACAACCCGGCCGACGGGTTCCTGGCCGGGATCGAGAAGGTGCTCGACCTCGTCGGCCTCGACGGGCTCGACCGCCAGCGTGCGATCGCAGCGGTCTCGCACGGGACCACGGTGGCCACGAACCAGCTGCTCGAGGGCAAGGTCGAGAAGCTCGGGTTCATCACGAACACCGGCTACGAGGCGATGCTGGAGATCGCGCGGCAGTCGGTGCCGGACGGCTACGGCAACTCCTACTTCTGGGTGAAGCCCGACCGGATCGTCCCGCGCGACCTGGTCAAGGGCGTCGAGGGCCGGCTGGACTTCACCGGCGCCGAGGTGCGGCCGTTCGACGAGGACGGCGCCCGGACCGTCGCGCGCTGGTTCCGCGCTCGCGGGATCGACACCCTCGGCGTCTGCTTCCTGCACTCCTACGCCAACTCCGACCACGAGGAGCGGATGCGCGCGGTCCTCGCGGAGGAGCACCCCGACGCCGTGGTGTCGCTCTCCAGCCAGGTGCTGCGCGAGTACCGCGAGTACGAGCGCGCGATGACCACGCTCGTCGACGCGGCCGTGAAACCGCGTGTCAGCAGGTACGTCGACAACATCAAGGAGCGCCTCGAGTCGTACGCCGGAGCGGACGGCCGGAGCGTCCCCTTCTACGTGATGAAGTCCAACGGCGGTGTGCTCAGCGCCGACGAGGTCGTGCACCAGCCGATCACCACCGTCCTGTCCGGGCCGGCCGCGGGGGCGCTCGGGGCGGCGCTGATCGCGAAGGTGGCCGGCTTCGACAAGGTGCTGACCAGCGACGGCGGCGGCACCTCGACCGACGTCAGCGTCGTGATCGACGGCGAGCCGACGCTGACCACCGAAGGCTCGGTCGGCGTCTACCCGAGCAAGATCCCGATGATCGACGTGGTCACGGTGGGCGCCGGCGGCGGCTCGATCGCCTGGTTGTCCCCGGAGGGCACCCTCAAGGTGGGCCCGCAGTCTGCGGGCGCCGACCCCGGACCGCTCTGCTACGGCAAGGGTGGCGCCGAGGTCACGATCACCGACGCCCACGTCGTGCTCGGCCGGATCCCACCCCACCTGCTCGGCGGCGAGATCCCGCTCGACGTCGACGCCGCACGGGCGGGCGTCGAGGCGCTGGCCGGCAAGCTCGGGCTCACTCCGGAGGCGTGCGCGACCGGCGTGCTCGAGATCTCCGCGTGGAACCAGGCCAACGCCCTGCGCCAGGTCACGGTCAAGCGCGGGCTCGACGTCCGCGACTTCACCCTCACCACGTTCGGCGGGTCCGGCTCGCTGCTGCTCTGCCGGCTGATGGACGTGCTCGGCATCCCGCGGGTGCTGGTGCCGCCGGACCCCGGCAACGTCTCCGCCTTCGGGCTCCTCACCGTCGACGTCAAGAACGACTACGTGCAGACCCACGTCTCGCTGGATCCCGCACCTGCCGACGTGCAGCAGGTGCTCGACGCCCTGACCGACGATGCTCACTCCGCACTGGCCAGGGAGGGCTTCGCGGAGGACCAACGCCAGTTCGCCCGCACCGCCGACCTGCGCTACTTCGGCCAGGCGTTCGAGGTGCGGGTGCCGATGCCCGACCGTGAGGTCGACGCGGCCGCACTGGCGGAGGTCGTCGCCGCGTTCCACGCCGAGCACCGGGCGCTCTACGGCTACGACTTCGCGGGCGACCCGACGCAGCAGGTGGAGTGGGTGAACCTGCGCGTGTCCGGCATCGGGCCGATCAAGCGGCCGGAGATCAGGCGGGCGTCCGGGGCCGACGGAGGTGTCGAGACAGGCGCCGGGGCGTCTTCCTCGACCACCGGTTCCCGAGCCGTCTGTTTCGAGGCCGAGGACGGGTACGTCGACACTCCGATCGTGCAGCGCTCGGACCTCGCCAGCGGGTCGCGGCTGAGCGGGCCGGTGATCATCGAGGAGTTCGGCTCGACGGTGCCGGTGCACCCGGGGTTCGAGGCGGTCGTCGACGACTACCTCAACATCATCGTGACCAGGGAGGAGACGGCATGAGCAGGCGCGCGCCCACCGACTTCCCGTTCGGCCCGCTGACCGACGACGCCGGCGCCAGCGCCGACCCGGTGCTGGTCGAGATCGTGCAGGGATCCCTTGCCAGCGTGGAGATGGAGGTCGAGACCGCGATCGCCCGCACCTCGCGCAGCCCGATGATCCGCGACGCGCACGACTTCCGGGCCGGCATCCACGACCGGCTGCTCCGCAAGCTGACCGGGCGCTCGTACTCCGCGCTCGTCCACCCCGTCGCCCGCGACTTCCCGATCGAGACGATGCAGCCCGGCGACGTGTTCTTCCACAACGACGTCTACCGCTCCGAGGGCGGGATCGGGCACCTGCCCGACCTCTGCGTGACCGTGCCCGTGTTCGCCGAGGGCCGCGTCGTGGCGTTCGTCCAGGCGTTCGGGCACCACGACGACATCGGCGGCGCCGTACCGGGGTCGATGCCGAGCCACGCCACCAGCGTCTTCGAGGAGGGTCTGATGGTGCCGCCGATCCGGCTCTGGGACGCCGGCGTGCCCAACCGCGCGGCGCTCGCGATCATGACCCGCAACTCCCGGATGCCCGACTCCCTGGCCGCCGACCTCGATGCCGAGTGCTCGGCCTGCCTGATGGGTGCTCGGCGGCTCGGCGAGCTGTTCGACCGGTACGGCGTGGCGACGGTCGAGTCCTGCTTCGACGCGATCATCGACCGCACCACGACGACGTACCGGCGCGAGATCCTCTCCCAGATCCCCGTGGGGCAGTGGGTGTGGGAGGACTACGCCGAGCACGACGGCGTCGACGAGCCGATGCTGCACACGCAGCGGATCACGCTCACGCGCACGGCCGCCGACGACCCCGACGGCGAACGGCTGGTGCTCGACTTCGACGGCACCTCGCCGCAGGCCAAGGGGCCGATCAACCACTGCGGCGACTACGCCGACGGCGTCTTCCTCAAGAAGTGGCTGGCGCCGATCCTGCGCAACCTCGCCGAGACCCCGGAGCGGATGGCCGAGCTCGACGTCAACGAGGGCATCGTGCCGCTGATCGAGATGCGCTTCCCCGAGCCGGGCACGCTGCTGACGCCGGTCTTCCCGGCACCGACGAACGCCCGCACCTTCGTGATCCTGCGACTGCTCGGTGTGCTCGCCGGCGTGGTCGCGAAGGCCGTCGACGGACGGATGCCGGCCGACCAGGAGACCATCCGCTACACCGGTGTCTACGGCGACGACCTCGACGGCCGGCCCTACCTGATGCGCGAGGTGCTCGGCGGCGGCTCCGGCGGCCGCTACTACGCCGACGGCGAGGACACGATCCACGTCGTACCCGACTCGCGGAACCTGCCGACCGAGTTCACCGAGGCCCGCTTCCCGTTCCGGGTCGAGTCGCTCTCGGTCGCCACGGACTCCGGCGGCGCCGGTCAGTTCCGTGGTGGGCTCGGCTACGAGAAGCAGATCCGGATGCTCAAGGACGCGCACTTCATGTCGATCGCGGACCGCTCGATCCTGGCCTGCTGGGGGGTCAAGGGCGGCAAGGCCGGCCAGCCGTTCCAGGTCACCGTC
>CAWFHJ010000012.1:0-38491 GCA_963815585.1 uncultured Actinomycetota bacterium
CGCTGGTGCACGGCCCTGAGGATCTCGGCGACGGGGAGCAGCGGCACCTCGGTGGACAGCGGCAGACAGTTCGCGCGCGCCACAACTGTGCCGAAGGTGGCGAGTTGCTCGGCTGTCGTGGTGAGCCGGGTCTTGCCGATACCGGCCTCGCCGGTCACCAGTAACAGTCCCCCGGGGCCGGTCAGGTGTCTCCCGGATCGCGGCGGAGGCTGCTGCAGACCTCCCCGCGATCTGGGTGTCCGCGGCCGGAGCCCGGTCCGGTGCGCCCGCCGTCAGCCACAGTTCGCGGAACGCCTCGACGTCGCCGTCCATGGCCTCCACGACGAGCCCCAGCGTCCCCCATGCTGGGCGGCCGGGGCGCAAGAGAAGACCGCGGAGACCGTGGTCGGGCTGCACCCGACCCGACGGCCCAGCACCCGCAGGCTCGGCCAGCCTCCGCTCGGTGATGCAGGCGGTGCAAGAGCCTCGATGAGGTCCCGGTGGGGGCCCCGGCGGGACGTCTGGCTGTGGCAGAGCACCCATCCGACCTCCCCGTGAGTGGCGTCCCGGTCACCTACAGGGTCGCCGCTGGCCACGGCGGGTGTCCATCGAGATCCGCTGTCCAGTTCCGTCCAATCTCGTCGGCCGTGCTCCTGGCAGATCGACGGTGAACGTCCAACCGAACCGACAGGAGCACGATCATGAACACCTCGACGCTCAGCCCAGACTCAGCGTTTCGCTGCAGCGTTCGCGGGCGCAGTTTGCGCCTTCGCCCCGTTCGCGGTCCCCGCAACCACAACCCCCACCCCGCACGTCCCCGACCGGGACTCGCACACCACAGCAGAGCAGCAGTTGGACACGTACCGAGTTCGTCGCCCACGCCAAGGCGCAGATGGCCCACGACCGGGCGACCCGGCCCACCACCTACTCCACGACCCGCGTGGAGTCGACGCCCATCGGACTCGACGCCGGAGAACGCCTCGCACAGGCCAAGGCGAGGGCCTCCCGCACCCGTGGCGCTGACCGCTGACCGCTGACCGCTGACCGAGCCGATGACCACGACCTCCACGAAGCCGCCGCGCCGAGGGGACGCGGCGGCTTCGCTCTCCGTGCCCGGCCGGCGTCCACGGCAACACGTGTGGACTCCGCCGGTGGCCCTGCCTCCCAGCCACCTGGGGACCCTCGGCGCTGTCCGCAGCGGACTCACACCACATCACCCGGCAACCGAGGCCACGGCCTCGTGTGGTGCTGGTCGCCACCGTGACCCTCGCCGCACTGGCACTTTCCGCCCTCGCCCTGGCTCTGGGCACCATGCACGCGACGCCCGCCGGTCGCGTCGGACAGTCGACCACGTCCCACCCAGCGACTAATCCACCGCTCACGGTGGCCAGCCCCCGGCAGACCAAGCCCCCGACCGACGGCCCACCACACTGCCGACCGCTGCTAATGATCGCGCACCGCGGCCATGCGAGCCTGGCAACACGGAAAACACCATCGCCTCGTTCGAGTCAGCCCGAAAGTTCGGTGCTCGAGCTGTCGAGTTCGACGTGCACGTCAACTCCCAGGGCAAGTTCGTCGTCATGCACGACAGCACCGTGGAACGCACCACAGACGGCCACGGCTGGGTCTCGGACATGACGACCCAGGAGGTCCAACGCCTGCGCACCTACACCGGGCAGCCTGTCCCCTTCCTGGTCGACGCCCTTGCCTGGGGCAAGGCGCACCACGAGAAGCTGCTGCTGGAGATCAAGTACGACACGTCCCGTGCCTGGTCGCGCCACGACCTCACGAGACTCGTTGCAGCCGTCGCCGGCCACGGTCTGATCGGGCGGGTCACATTCTTCTCCGTCCGGCCCGACTACGTGCGCTTGATCGAACGTGTCGACCCCCGACAGCGCACGGCATGGATCGTCGACGGCACGCCCAACACGCACCAAGCAGCGACCGTCGACATGGTGATGATGAACGCGAAATCGGTCACCACACGGGTGGTCACGTCACTGCGACAGGCAGGCGTCCTAGTTACCGGACGCCGCAACAACGACCCGCGGCAGGTCCGCCGCATGGCCGCGTCGGGCGTGGTTGCCGTGGTCACCGACCAGCTGCTGCCGGGGGTCAACCCGAGAGTGTCCACGCCGCCCCCGTGTGACTAACGCACTGAGCAGAGTCGATACCGTCAAGACGCAGCGCCCGTACGCACCAATCAGCGGAACTCGGCACGTCGCCGCGAACTTATGCTGGGACGTCACGTCCGGGATGACGGCTGCCACGGACAGACGCAGGCCCGCCAAGCCCGCCAAGCCCGCCAGGGCCGCCAGGGCCGCCAGGCCCGCGCGTCGACCAAGTGCTCGTCAGCAGCCGCCCCACGGCCAAGTGTTCGTTGCGAACGACCACAGACTCACGCGATTGTTAGTCCGCGTGCGGTCCCGATTGGACCCTTCGCCCCTTCCCCAACTTCCAATAACCAGCCTTGCAGAGAATCCGTAGGGCCGACTCGCGGCGGTAAGACGCACGCCAGCCAGCCGCCGGATCGCGGCTGAGGTAGTCGCAGCGCAGCCATCTGCGTCGATGTCCGGATGGCCCTCGTAGCGCTGTGGTTCGCGGACGAGCGCCAATGGCTGTGTGCTCGACGTTGTTGCGATGCAACCTTGTAGGTGCTGGTTGCGTCTATCAGGTAGCAGCTGGTCGCGGAGGGCCAGAGGAGCAGCCATGGCGATCCAATCGCAAGATGCCTGGCTCGACGCTCATTTTGCAGGATCGGGACTCGTAGGTTGGATTCGCGCTTGGCTGGTTGGCGGCGCAGAAACAACGGTCAAGGTCAGGATCGGAGGTCGGGTCGGGGTCGGGGTCGTATACGGCTTCGAATGAGTCCATGGACAGCGTCTGCCAGGAGGTCTCGTGTATTTTCTACCAACACTCGTCCTTCTCTGCCTTGTGACGGTCACTGCCTGCAACAGCGGAGATGACTCACCTGGCGCTGGCGGGCCAACCCCGTCGACCAGCTCAACCACCTCCGTCGCCGAGTACACCGACCTCAGCGATGCGCCGGAGCACACCGAACTGACGCCGGACGCTTACGCCCTGACCGCGTACGGCTCGGTGACCGCCCCGCTGTTCGTTCTTGATGTCCCAGCCGGATACGAGCGCTTCGGGCTTCTCGCGGTCTTGTCGCGTCAAAAGGCTCCTAACGGCGACGACGCGTACGGCGTAGCCTATTGGGCGCCGAGCGGTGTCTATTCCGACGCGTGCACCGGCCGCGGCTCTGCCCCGTCGCCGGGGTCGACCGCAAAGGATGTGGCAATGGCCCTCTTCAACCAGCATGGGCCGCGCACCACTCGACCGAGGCCAGCCACGATCGACGGGCACCAAGGCTGGTATCTCGAACTCTCCCTGCCCAAAAACACGAACCTGTCGAGGTGCGACGCCTCCGACCTCGACTATTTCACTGCGGGAACCGACGGGGCGCGTCACACCAAGACTGCCGGTGCGGTCGACCGCCTCTTCGTTCTCGACGCCAACGACGACGTAATCATCATCGACACCGGCTACACACCCAAAGCCTCACCAGCACAGATCGAAGAGACTAGGCGCATGGTCGAAGACGGACGATTCGTGGATGCGGAGTAACGCCGACGTGCCGGCGCGAACCGCCTCCTTGTTGCCAACGCGTGTTTCGAAATGCTTCAACCTGCCTCTTCAAGGGCTACTCGTGAGTTGCCCTGGCGACAATGCGGCCAGCGGGGTGCGTTAGACGGGGCGCGAGCCTGCGATTGCGGTGGAGGGGTGACCGCGGGCCCTCGTTTGTACTCTGCCTTTGCCATGTTGGCGGGCGATTCGCACCCCACGCGCTCCAAGCGTGAAAGTGCACGCCGCCCATGTTGGGCTAGTGCCGCTCTCTGATCAGCACCCGGCGCGGGGGCGAGGGGCGAGGGCCCTTGGTCTTTGCCGGGTTGCATTGGGAGGCGGGGGAAAGGTGGTGCCTCAGCATCGGCGTAGTGAATCGCCCCGGAGTTTCCGGAGGCTTCGTTCGGTGTCTCAGCCGGTCGGGTCGAGACGGTTTCTTGCAGCGTAGTGAATCTCCTCGGCCTGGCGGGGGGTCAGGTCATCGATCGACTCGTGGGGACGGTCGTTGTTGAACCAGTCGACGTAGTTCAGGGTCTCCAGTTCGACGTGCTCGTGGTCGCGCCAGGGACCTTCGGGCCAGATCAGTTCGGACTTGTAGAGCCCGATCTGGGACTCGGCCAGAGCATTGTCGTAGGCATCGCCCACCGAGCCGACCGAGGCGTCAACGCCGGCGTCGATGAGACGTTGGGTGAATGTGAACGAGGTGTACTGACTGCCGGCGTCGTTGTGGTGCACCAGCCCGGTCAGGTCGCTGATCCCGTGCCGGCCGCGGTTCCAGATCGCCATCTCGAGGGTGTCGAGCACCAGGTCGGTGCGCATCGAGGTCGCTGCTCGCCAGCCAAGGATCATCCGGGAGAACACGTCGTAGACGAAGGCCACGTAGACGGTGCCAGAGAAGGTCGCGACGTAGGTGAAGTCGGCAACCCACAGCTGGTTCGGTGCGGTCGCGGTGAAGTCGCGCTCGACCCGGTCTGGTGCCCTGGCTGCGCTCGGGTCTGCGATCGTGGTGCGGAACTTCTTGGCCCGCATCGCCCCCGCCCAGCCCTGTTCGGCCATCAACCGCTCGATCGTGCACCGGGCAACATCGTGACCCCGGCTGCGCAGGTGCAGCCACATCTTGCGGGCGCCGAACCGCTTGACCAGCTTCTGCTGCTCCCGCTCGCGGACCATCAGCGCGACGATCTCGGCATCGCGCAGAGCCCGCCGGGACGGCTGGCGGGTCACGTTGTCGTAGTAGGTGGATGGGGCGATCTTGCAGCCGTGCTCGGAGAGCACGGCGCAGATCGGCTCGACCCCGAACTCCTCGCGATGTTCGCGAACGAAGTCCACTAGTACCGGGGTGGGCGGTCGAGCTCCGCCGCGAAGAAAGCCGAGGCCCGCTTGAGGATCTCGTTGGCTCGACGCAGCTCGGCCACTTCCTTCTTCAGCTCGCGGATCTCGGCGATCTCCTCGCTGGTCTTCCCGACCCGGACACCGCCATCGATCTCGGCCCGGCGGACCCACTTGCGCAGAGTCTCCGGCGATCCGATGCCGAGCTTGCCCGCAATCGAGCGGAGCGCTTCGAACTCACTGGGGTAGTCGGTCTTGGACTCCAAGACCATCCGGACCGCGCGCTCACGCAGCTCGGCCGGATACTTCGAGGGACGTGCCATGGGACTTCATCCTTCCAACTAATGAAGTCTCCAGACATCCCGGGGCGGTTCAGAGAGTGGTCGAGCACATGCGTGGGCGGGGCTATCCCATCCCTGCCTGGTTCGGAGTGGGGGCAACAGCCACTCATGTCTGGCATCTGATGGAGTTCGTTGACGCGGTTGCCGTGTCACAGCTGACCCCGCCCCTGGTCGAGCAGCTGATGGAGATCATCGAACTCCAGGCTGGGCAAGCCTCCGAGCCGTACGACCACTGGTCGTACGCCTGGCGGCTCGCGACAGGTCAGGGATCGGCTGCCGCCGGGATGGACTTCAACGAGACGCCGGAGCAGTCGCATTTCCGCCAGTCCGTGGCCAGGCTCTCGGGGTATTCCTCCGTAGTGTCGGCCTTGGTGGAGCGCATGCGGCTGGTGTGTGTCCACGTCCCACCACCACGAGAGGCACCTGACATGGTCCATGCCGATCTCAACCCGAGCAATGTCCTGGTTCGTGACGGAGCGGTGGCGGCGGTGGTGGATCTGGGGAACGCAGGTAGCGGCACGCGGGCGACTGATCTCATCACCCTCGTGTGGCACACCTTCCAGGATCCGCTAGACGGCGTCCGAAAGCGGCTGTGGACAAGAACCCTCGACCTAGTCGGCTGGGAGTCGGCAGCGGTGCTCACATCCACACACGTCCTGCTGCAGCTCGAGTGGCCCATCCGTCTCGGGCGCCGCAATGTCGTGCCAGATGTGATCAGGCGCGGCCATCGCGCCCTCGACGAGCTGGACGCGCTTCGCTAACTAGCGCTGGGGCACGCAGTTTTCGCCGGCCCCAACGACCGCTCATGCCGCAGATAGCGTGCGACGCTGCGGCTCTACCGGATCTGCCGCGTTGTGTGAACCTACTCGACCAAGTGGCCCTGGCGAACGACACGGTCAGGATCATCCTGTCCGCTGAGGCTCGGCGTGACCAAGATGCCATAGACGGCGGCGACGGCACAGATGACCACCAACCCGATCCGTAACCACCTGCTCACCCCAGGGAGCAGCATGGCCATCAAACCTACTGCCACGAACGGGATCCCGTACACGGGAGGGATTAACAGCAGAGCCACGGCGAAGGCCAGACAGACGCCGAGGTTCGGGTAGAGGTGGCTCCGCCTCTCCCGGTCGATTTGCATGGGGGACGTGCTCATGGGTGCTTTCCTAACCAACCGAGAAGTGTGCCGTTCCGACCGACTGGCGCATCTTAGGGCAATCCCCCGATAGCGAGTGCGGTGTTGCGAATTTCCGCCTGCGCGCCCGGGGCATCCGGATCTGCCGCGATCCGGCATTGAGTTCGTGCCCTCGTTGAGTCGCACTTGGGAAGGCGTGCGCAGCTCGTGGAGTCGATCTGGCCATCGTCCTACTCCGGCCGCGGGCTTGCCGGTAGGCCCGGCGAAGTGTCGCTTCTGGTTCTCGCCGGCCTGCAGCGGTCGACCGCCGCGGCGATGGCGTGCACTCCGCGGACGAGCTGGTGCTCAGAGAGGTTGCCGAAGGCGAGGAGCAGAGCCGGCATGTGCGTCGTGTCCGTGAGCCGATAGCGACGCAGGCCGGTGACGCGAACATCCAGGGATCGTGCGGCCTCGACGACCGCGTCCTCATCGATGTCACGGGGAAGCAGCAGGACCGTGTGGCACCCTGCCGCCAGTCCCTGCAGGCGGTCCGGACCGAAGACGCTGGCCACCTCCGAGGCCAGCGCGTCGCGGCGGGCGCGGTAGAGGTCGCGCACCCGACGCAGGTGCCGGTCGAACCGGCCGGAATCGATCAACAGCGCCAGCGCCTCCTGGTCGAGCCCGGGTGCGCCGCGGCTGCTCAGCTGCTTCTCCTCGGTGACAAGGTCCACGAAGCGCGGTGGAGCAAGGACCCAGCCGATCCGGATGGCCGGTGCCAACGTCTTGCTCACGGACCCGAGGGCGAACACCCGCTCAGGGTCGAGCCCCTGCAAGGAGCCGACAGCCTGCCGGTCGTAGCGGAACTCGGCGTCGTAGTCGTCCTCGAGGATCATGCCGTCGACCTCGTGAGCCCACGCGACGAGTTCGCGGCGTCGGGATGGGCTGAGGGCGACCCCGGTGGGGCACTGGTGCGCCGGCGTGACCAGGACGGCCCGCGCCCGGCTGGCACGGAGAGCGGCCACATCGAGGCCCTCGGCATCCACCGGAACGGGTACGACGCTGAGACCGGCTCGCATGGCGATGAGGTCGTGCTCGCGAGGGCCGGGATCCTCGAGGGCGAGGCTCGCGATGCCGGATCGCGCGAGGGCAGCGAGGGTGAACGTCAGACCCTGACGGAAGCCACCGACGATCACGGCGTCGTCGGCTGTCGCGCATCCGGCCCGTACCCGGCGGTGGTACGCCGTCACCACGTCTCGCAGGTGACGCGAACCTGCTGATTCTTCGTCTCCCAGGCCCGCGGTCGGTAGCGTGTGCGTCGCTTCACCGACGGCCCAGACCCAGTCGCGCAGCGGTACCGAGCCGAGGTCGGGTATGCCGTACTCGAAGTCGATCTCGTGGTTCGGCCGTGCCGCCGCGGCGGGCAGCGCCTCGCCACGGTCGCGTCGCTCCACGCCAGGGAGGTGAGCCACCCGGGTGCCCGAGCCCACCGCGGAGTCGACGTACCCCTCCGCCACCAGCTGCTCGTACACCTCGACGACGGTGCCGCGCGAGACCCCCAGATGGTCGGCCAACTGCCTGGTGGACGGCAGTCTCTCCCCGGCAAGCAGACGGCCCTCACGGATCGCGTCGCGCAGTTGCTCCTGGAGCTGCACCGCGAGAGGTGCGCCCGCGCGGTCCACCGTGAGCATCAGGTCCGTGGCGCGGCGGCTCGAGTCGGATGGCACATGGTCAGTCAACCAGAATGGTCCAGAGAACCACAGACAAAGTGGATCTTCAGAGTGGACCGCTTGACCACGAGTATCGAGCCATGAGCATCGGACTGACCTTGGCACTCGCAGCGGCGCTCGCGTACGGCGCCTCCGACTTCGTCGGCGGAACCGGCTCGCGTCAGCACTCCCCCTGGGCGGTGGTCGTCAGCGGCCAGGCCTCCGGCACCGTGCTGATGATCGGGTGTGGACTGCTGGCGCCCGCGGACCCGCAGGCCTCGGCCTACGCCTGGGCCGTGCTCGCCGGAGCCGGGTCCGCGACGGGGAGCATCTTCTTGTACCGGGGGCTTGCCCGCGGCCGGATGGGACTTGTCGCGCCCGTATCCGCGGTTGGCGCCGCAGTGCTTCCGGTGCTCGTGGGCGTCGCGCTCGGCGAACGACCCACCTGGCTCGCGTGGCTCGGCGTGGTCGTCGCCCTGCCCGGCATCTGGCTCGTCTCCCGGGAGTCGACCGCCCCAGCTGCGGGTAAGCGAGGCGCGCTCGTCGACGGCGCCGCGGCCGGCGCGGGCTTCGGTGTGCTGTTCATCGCGTTGGGGCGAATTCCAAGCGAGGCTGGATTCTTCCCCCTGGCCGCCGACCAGCTGATCGGAGTTTTGGCCACGGTCGTGGTGGCCGCGGTACTCGGGCAGGAGTGGCGTCCGCGTCTGGCCGTGTTGCCCTGGGGCGCCGCTTCCGGGGCTCTCGGCGCTGCCGGCACCGTGACGTTCCTGCTGTCCACGCGCGCCATCGACCTCGGTGTGGCCGCCGTGCTGACCTCCCTGTATCCGGCCGTGACGGTCCTGCTCGCCCGGGTCGCGCTGCACGAACGCCTCGGGGTCAGCCAGCGGGTAGGCATCGGCGTCTGCACCCTGGCCGTCGCGACACTCGCGATCGGCTGAACAACACCCACACCCACCAGGAGAAACTCATGCGCAAGCTCAACGTCCTGATGCAGACCACGTTGGACGGCCGGATCAGCAACGCGGACGGTTCCTTCTGGCAGCCCTTCGCCTGGGGCGAGGAGGAGACGGCGTACGTCAACGAGGCGTTCACGCGAGCGGACACCTGGGTAGGGTCTCGCCGGCTGTACGAGTCCGTGGTGCCGTACTGGGAGCAGGTGGCGGACGGCACCTCACCGGACACCGACGTACAGGACAGCCCGGCCAGCCTCGAGTTCGCCCGGCTCCTGCGGGCCATGCGGAAGGTCGTGCTCTCGCGCACACTCGCCGATGATTCCGCCACGCGGCGCGAGATCAGGTCGGGGGATGCGGTCGCGCATCTGCGGGAGCTCAAGGAGCAGGACGGCGCCGACATCATCGCCTCGTTCGGCCCCGCGACCCTCGGCCCGCTGGCCGACTCACCCGGCCTGGTAGACGAGTACCTCCTCGTCATCCACCCGGCCGTCCTCGCGTCAGGCCCACGGCTGTTCGACCACCTCACCCGCGAGCTGACCCTGACCTTGGCCTCGGCCCGCATCTTCGACAGCGGCGCCGCCGTGATGCGCTACCGCACGCTCGAGACCACCGTCGCAGCCGAGTTCAGCATGTCCCCGACATCACCCAGATGACGCCCATCCCGGGACCCACATGGTGCTTGGCGCTCCCAAGGCTGAGCCCGCTCCTCTCCCGAAGGATGCGCGACGCTGCGGCCAATGGGGTTCCGCCGCGATCCGCCCTCGCCCATGATCGTGCGATCGGGTGTCTCCAGTCGCGGGTCTATGGCACCGTTTGTGGATGGTGCCACTCGGCCGCTCACAGGCGCTGCTTTTCGGCGTCGGCCTCATTTTGGTGATCGCGTCCTCTGCCGCGGGACTGCTGCTCCTATCGCAGCAGGCACACGTGAAGCCAGATGGCTCCAGCTGGACCTTCTATGAAATCCACGACCGGACGATGGTGCTCCACACGACGATCAGGCCGTGTGACGAAGTGGAGAGCGCTTCGGCACGAGAGACCGATGACCACGTGGAGATCGCATTGCACGTCAACGGTGGGGGCATCTGCGCCGATAGTGCCGTAGATGGGTCAGCAACCGTGCGATTACAAGCACCACTGAACGGTCGGCCGGTCTACGACGCCTCATGTCTTGGTGACGCGTCGCTACACGACCGGTGTCTTCGCCATCCAGCATCAGACAGCGGATGAAAAGCACCGCGTGTCCGGAACTGCCGCAGACAGCGTGCGATGCAGGCGCCAAGAGCGAGCCGACCGCGACCACAACTTCTCAGTGCACGCGCCGGAGCGGCTTCCTGCGCGTCGGGTCGTGCTCGTCGAGGAACTGCGCGAAGTCCTCGGCCGGCATCGGCCGGGCAATGTGGTAGCCCTGTGCGACGTCGCAGCCCAGTCCCTGCAGGGAGACCATCGCACCCGCGCGCTCGACGCCTTCGGCCACGACGTGGCGCCGGAGCCGATGGGCGAGGTCCACGATCGCGCCGACCACGGCCTCCGCCGCGGGGTCGGGGAACGCCATCACGAACGACCTGTCGATCTTGACCTCGTCGACGGGCAGCCGCTGCAGGTACGCGAGAGACGAGTAGCCGGTGCCGAGGTCGTCGATGGACAGTCGCACGCCCAGCGCCCGCAGGCTCTCGAGCGCGGCGATGGCTCCCTCGGGATCGGTCATCAGGCTGTTCTCGGTGATCTCGAGGGTCAGCGAGGAGGCCGGGACCTGCGACTCCAGGAGCGCGCGGCGGACCTGGTCGACGATCCCGGGGTCGAGCAGGCTGCGCGGTGAGACGTTGACCGACATCGACATGTCCGCGGGACTGTTCCACGACATGAGGTCGCGCAGCGCCGTCTCCAGCACGACCACGGTCAGCGGCGTGATCAGCGAGCTGTGCTCGGCCAGGGGGATGAACTCGTCCGGTCGGAGCGCGCCGTGCCGCGGGTGCTGCCAGCGCACCAGGGCCTCGACCCCGACCACCTCACCCGTGCGGATGTCGACCTGCGGCTGGTAGTGGACCGACAAGGCACGGTCGGCGATCGCGTCCCGCAGGTCGGCCAGCAGGCCGAGCCGTGACGAGCCCCCTTCCAGCTCGGGTCGGTACACCTCGAGGCCCGACCGCTTGTCCTTGGCGGAGTAGAGCGCCAGGTCGGCCCACCGCAGCACCGTGACCGGGTCGTCCCCACGTTGCGCCACCGCAACGCCGACGCTGAGGTCGATGCCGACCGCGATCCCGTCGAGGTCGAAGGGGAGGGCGAACGCCGCGCGCACCTCACCCGCGCACGCCTGTGCTTCGACGGCACCCGACTCGGGCAGCAGCACCCCGAACTCCTCGCCGCCCAGGCGGGCGACGACACCGTGCTCTGGTACGACGCCGCGCAGCCGGTCGGCCACCTGCCGGAGGAGCCGGTCGCCGACGTCGTGACCGAGGTTGTTGTTCACGTCGGCGAAGCGGTCGAGGTCCATCAGCAGCACCGCGACCTGCGCCTGGCCGAGCGAGTCCGCGAGCCGGGCGCCCAGCAGCCGCCGGTTGGCCAGGCCGGTCAGCTCGTCGTGCATCGCGAGGTGCTCGCGCTGCTCCGCCTGCCGGATCAGCGCCTGGGCACGCGACGAGTTCTCCAGCACGACGGCGGCGTGGTTGGCGAGTGCCTGCAGCTTGCTCAGGTCCTGCTCGGTGAACGTCGTGGTGTCGCCCAGCTTGTCGGCCACGACCAGGCTGCCGACCTCGCGTCCCTCGCTGTGCAGGGACACCACCAGGCAGTCGCGCACCCGCTCCGCATGCAGGAGGTCCGCGAGCTCCGGGTCGCGGGTGTGACGCGGCACCAGCAGTGCGCCGTCCGTCGCGCACGGTGCCAGCACGTCGAGCAGCCGAGCGGTGCCGGTGCGCGGCTCGTCCTCGCCCAGAACCCAGTCCTGCGACGACTCCCCCTCGAACGTCCAGCGCAGCTGGACCAGCCGGACCTCGAAGGCGTCGCGCACGTGCAGCAGCACGTCGGAGACGACCGCGGCCAGGTCGACCTGGCGCCCGACCCGGCCGATGAAGTGGTTCACCTGCTCCAGGCTCTCGGTGCGCTGGCGGGCTGCCTCGACGGAGCGGTACGCAACGACCAGCACCCCGGTCACCACGAGGAGGAGCCAGGACGCACGCCAGTCGTCGTACAGGATGTAGATCGCGACCAGCGCGAAGCAGGCGTTGGCCAGGTCCCCCAGCTGACCCAGTCCGAAGACCTCGCTCAGCGACTGCGGGCGGTTCCCCGTCGCGATCGTGATCGCGACGCTGACCAGGGTCGAGCTGACCATGCTGGTGAACAGGACCGCCAGCCCGGTAGCCAGCCAGGCCTGCGGGCCGAGTACGTCGGAGAAGCCGCGGACCGCGTTCCAGATCGCCACCGCACCCACGGTCTCCAACGCGAACAGGGAGCAGTTGAACGCGGCTTTCTGCGGAGGGCGTCGCTCCCACAGGAACGCGAGAGCGGCGCCACCGAGCCGGCACAGGACGAGCAGGTCGGGCCGCACGAAGAACAGGCCGAGCACCAGCGGGATCTCCATCAAGGAGAACGCGAAGGCCTCACCGCCGATGCGGAGGTGGACGACCAGAAGCTCCGCCGCAAGAAACCCGAGCGTCACGCCCAGCAGCCACACCGGCGACCAGTCCCGGCCCGGGTCGACCTGCGGACGCACGAGCAGCAGCTCCACGCAGCCGGCAACGGCCGCGGCCCACGCCACGAGCGCCCAGATCGCGATGTTCCTCGCGCTGCTCACGTCCCGCTCACCCACCCGTCACGACCAGGCCGTGCCGGCCCAGGAGCGACCGGCCCAGCTCCGACCCGCCCACGCGCCGCTCGCCCAGCTCCGGCCTGCCCAGCTCCGGCCCGGCCAGCTGCGACCGGCCCAGCTCCGTCCGGCCCACGAGCGTCCGGTCCAGGAGGCCGACGACCAGGTCGCGCCCGTCCATGTCACGTCGCACCAGCAGCTGCCTGCCCAGGGCCGGCCGTTCCAGTTCCCGCCATTCCAGGAAGTGCCGGCACTGCTCCTGCGGGCCCAGGTCGCGGCGTTCCACGGTCCCCGGATGTCGAACTCCCCGGTCAGCTCGACCGTGCCGTCGGCGACGTGCTGCGTGCCACGCGATCCCTCCAACGAGCCGGTCCCGGTCGATCGCGGCCAGGTCTGCGAGCCGCTGGGTGCGGCCGCCAGGCTCGCTGCGGCGAGGTTCAGCTCGCCGGCACCGCGACCGGCAGCATCTGCGCGCGGCATCGATGAGGCAGTACTGCGCAGAAGAGCCTTCACCTGGTCCGGCGTCAGGTTCGGCCGCTGCTGGAGCAGGAGGGCGACGCCACCGGACACGACCGCGGCCGCCTGTGAGGTGCCGCTGCCCTTGAACAGCCCGTCGCCGTAGCGCGCGGAGGCGTGTGCGGAGTCGAGGTAGGAGCCCGGGTCCCGCAGCGAGGCGATGGACCGTCCGGGAGCGGTGATGTCCACGCGACGCGAGGGCCTGCCCCGGCTGGAGAAGTCCGTGACCAGGTCGTCGGAGGCTCCGATCGTGTTCCGCGTGTCGGCCGCTCCGACGGCGATCACGAAGGGGTCGTACGCCGGGTTGTTGAGCGCCGCGTCCGGCCCCTCGTTGCCACCCGAGACCACCACGACGATGCCGGCGCGCCAGGCGTTCTCGACGGCGTGGGTCAGCGGGTCGACCCGGTAGCCCTGCAGGCCGTCGGTGCCGAAGGACAGGTTGAGCACGCGGATCGGGTTCTTCGGGTCGTCGTTGCGGTGCTGGACGACCCAGTCGACCGCGGCGATCACCTGCGAGACGTCGACCGCGCCGTCGCTGCTCGCGACCTTGAGGCTGGTCAGCGTCGCGGCCGGCGCCACCCCCTGGAAGTGGTTGAGGCCGAGCAGTCCGTAGCGCCCGTCGCCGGCGATGATCCCGGCCATGTGCGTGCCGTGACCGAACGTGTCGCGGTGCCGCAGGTCGGCGCTCTGGCTCTCGAACGACAGGTCCGGCCCGTTGACGACGTTGCTGGAGTCCAGGCCGGGCACCGGCACCACGCCGGTGTCGACCAGGGCGACACCCACGCCGCGCCCGGTGTAGCCGCGCGCCCACAGGGCGTCGGCCCCGATCACACTGCGCACGTGGGGCAGGGTGGCGACCGAGCTGTCGAAGAGCCATCCGGTCGGGACGAGCGGCCCGAGGATGCCCTCGAGCAGGGTCCCGACGCCGTCGAGGATGCCCGGGGAGGGGTCGTCCCTCGTGGTGGCGGCCTGCGCCGTGCTCGCCGGCAGCAGGGCAGCGGCCAGCATCCCTGCCAACGCGACAGCCGCTCGCCGCCTTGCGGGTGGACGTGACTCAGACATGAATCCCCCTACCGGAGCGACCTCCACCCCCTGTGACGGCCTGTCCGATAAAGGGAAGATAGACCTGTTCGTAGTGATATGGACGCGATTCGTGATCGTGAGCTGACATGGCGACAGCGGGTGTCGAAAAGCGCTCGGACCACGCTGTTCGCCCTGGTGACGCCTGTCGTTGCCGCAACTCGTCGCCGATGAGTTCCCGCCGGCCCGCTGGTCGTAGCATCCGTGAACACTCACGACCTGGTCATCACCCTGCCCACCCTGGAGGTGCCGTGAAGCTGCTGCTCACGTCCGCAGGCGTCAAGAACCCGAGCATCCATGACGCTCTGGTCGATCTCCTCGGCAAGCCGATCGCCGAGTGCACGGCCCTGTGCATCCCGACGGCGGGGTACGGACACCCGCACCTCGGTCCGGGACCGGGGATCTGGCGTTTCATCAGCGGACAGGACGGCAACCCGATGACCGGGCTGGGGTGGAAGTCCGTGGGCGTGCTCGAGCTCACCGCGCTGCCGAGCATCGACGAGGACCGCTGGGTCCCCCTGGTCAGGGAGGCCGACGTCCTGCTGGTCGGGGGCGGCGATGCCCTCTACCTGTGCCACTGGATGCGGGAGTCCGGGCTGGCTGATCTGCTGCCGTCGCTGGACGAGACGGTCTGGGTGGGGTTGAGCGCCGGGAGCATGGTGCTGACCCCCCGGATCGGAGCGGACTTCGTGGGGTGGACGTCGCTCACCGGAGACGACAAGACCATGGGCATCGTGGACTTCTCGATCTGTCCGCACGTGAACGGCGAGGGGGTGCCGGGCAACTCGATGGCCGAGGCGGAGAGCTGGGCAGCCGACATCGCGGGTCCGGCGTACGCGATCGACGACGAGACCGCCATCCGGGTGATCGACGGTGTCGTCGACGTGGTCTCCGAGGGTCACTGGAGACTGTTCCCCGAGCACCCGCCGGGCCGCTGACCGAACGCTCGAAATTTGCGCATTTTGCCGGTTTCGCGTCTCGGATAGCCCTACCCTCCCGGCATGAGCGAACTCGGGATCCCGCCGTCTCCTGGGCCGGGTGTGCCCCCGAGCAGAGGGCGCTCGGACCAGATCCCGCTGTGGGTGGTCGTCGTGGCAGTCGCGGTGATGCTGGCCATGGTCGGGGTGCTGGCGGTCGGCCTGGTGCGCGCCGCGGCCGCACCCAAGGGCCCGACGTTCCCGGACCACTGGGATGCCCGGATCGCGCCGTACGCCGCGATCGCGGAACGGCAGCGAGGGCTGACCTTCCTGCACCCGGTCGACGTCCGCTTCCTGCCCGCCGCGGCGTTCGCCAAGACGGTGACCCGGGACCAGAACGAGCTCGACGCGAAGGACCGCACCGAGATCCGGCACTTCACCGGCCTGATGCGCGCCTTCGGCCTGATCACCGGCGACGTGGACCTGTTCAAGGCGTTCAACACGGTCAGTGGCAGCGGGACCCTGGCGTACTACTCCTTCGAGGACAAGCGGATCACGGTCCGCGGCACGAAGATCACGCGGGCGATGCGCTCGACCCTGGTGCACGAGCTGACGCACGTCCTCCAGGACCAGCACTTCGACATCGGCGACCGGATGAAGGAGCTCCGGGAGCAGTCCAAGAAGGGCGAGACGACCTCCGCGTCGTCGCTGCTCGAGTCCATCGTCGAAGGTGACGCCCGTCGCATGGAGACCCGTTACCGCGCCTCGCTCAGCCCCAGGCAGCGCAAGCTCCTCGACCGCGCGCAGAAGTCCGAGACCGGCCAGGCGCTCAAGGCGATGAAGCAGGTCCCCAAGGTCGTGATCACCCTGGTGAGCGCGCCGTACACGCTGGGCGAAGGCCTGGTGCAGACGGTCGCCGCCAAGGGCGGCAACCCGGGCGTCGACAAGCTGTTCGGCAACGCGCCGACCCACGAGTCCGTTCTGCTCGACCCGTTCCGCCAGCTGGCCGGCGGCACCGCCGCGGCCGACGTCGATCTCCCGAAGCTGAGCGACGGCGAGAAGAAGTTCGACTCCGGCGAGCTGGGATCACTGACCTGGTACCTGATGCTCGCGGAGCGGCTGCCGCTCACCGATGCGCTGGAGGCCGCCGACGGATGGAGCGGTGACGCGTACGTCGCCTACGAGCGCGGACCGGACTCGTGCGCGCGCATCGGCTACCGCGGTCGGACGCCCCGCGGCACCGCCCGCATGTACTCATCGCTCAAGCGCTGGGTCGCCGCCGCACCCGGCTCCCCCGCCTCCGTGACCCGCAAGGCCGGCGTCGTGACCTTCCAGTCGTGCGATCCCGGCAAGACCGCCCGGGTCGGGAGGGACGCGTCCGAGGACGCCGTCGCTCTGGTCACCGTGCGCACCTCGATCGGTGTCTCCCTGATGCGTGCGAAGGCACCTCAGAAGCTGGCGCGATGCGTTGCGGGACGCCTGGTGCGGGAGTACCGCGTCTCGCAGCTGTCCGACCCGGCCTTCGGCACCCGCGACCTGGCGGTGCAGACCCGCATCCGACAGATCGCGCTCGGCTGCCGCTGAGCACGGGCTGGACTGTCGGCTCAGCCCACGCCGGCAGGCAGCTTCTTCAGGGCCTCGGCGACCGCGTCGCGCAGCTCGGCGTCGTCCCAGTCGTGGTCGACGATCGAGCCCGACAGGTAGGCGTCGTACGCCGGCAGGTCGAGGTGGCCGTGCCCGCACAGCGCGGTCAGGATCACCTTCTCCTCGCCGGACTCCTTGCACCGCAGGGCTTCCTCCACCGTGGCAGCGAGCGCGTGCGTCGGCTCCGGCGCCGGCACGATGCCCTCGGTGCGCGCGAAGAGGACACCAGCGGCGAAGCACTCGGTCTGCTTCTTCGCGACCGCCTCGATCTCGCCCTCCTCGTAGAGGTGGCTGATCAGCGGGCTCATGCCGTGGTAGCGGAGACCGCCCGCGTGGATCGGGTCGGGCACGAAGTCGTGCCCGAGCGTGTGCATCTTCATCAGCGGGGTCATCCCGATCGTGTCGCCGAAGTCGTAGGCATAGGTGCCCTGGGTCAGTGACGGACAGGCAGCGGGCTCGACGGCGCGTACGACGGGCGACATCCGGCCGGCCCACTTCTCCCGCAGGAACGGGAACATCAGGCCGCCGAAGTTCGAGCCGCCACCGGTGCAGCCGACCAGCAGGTCGGGTGTCTCCCCCACCTTCGCGAGCTGGAGCAGCGCCTCCTCGCCGATGATCGTCTGGTGCATCAGCACGTGGTTGAGCACGCTGCCCAGCGCGTAGTTGACCGCAGGGTCCTGCGCCGCGACCTCGACCGCCTCGCTGATCGCGATCCCGAGTGAGCCGGTGGAGTCCGGGAACTCCTTGAGGATCGTGCGCCCGGCCTCGGTCAGGTCCGACGGGCTCGGGTGCACGGTGCCGCCGAACGTCTCGATCATGATCCGGCGGTACGGCTTCTGGTCGTACGACGCCCGCACCTGCCAGACCTCGCACTCGAGGTCGAACTGGGCGCACGCGAACGCGAGCGCGGTGCCCCACTGGCCGGCCCCGGTCTCGGTGCTCAGCTTCTTGATCCCGGCCTTCGCGTTGTAGAACGCCTGCGGCACCGCGGTGTTCGTCTTGTGCGACCCGGACGGGGAGACGCCTTCGTACTTGTAGTAGATCCGGGCCGGGGTCCCCAACGCCTTCTCCAGCTTGTGCGCCCGGTACAGCGGGCTCGGCCTCCAGAGCCGGTAGACGTCGAGCACCTCCGGCGGGATGTCGATGTACTGCTCGCCCGAGACCTCTTGCATGATCAGGTCCATCGGGAACAGCGGCGACAGGTCGTCCGGCCCCACCGGCTCTCCGGTCCCCGGGTGGAGCACCGCCGGCGGCGGCGTCGGAAGGTCGTGCAGGACGTTGTACCAACGGGTCGGCATCTCGTCCTCGTCGAGCAGGATCTTGTGCCGCAGTGGGGTGCTCATGGCTCAGCGTCGCACCGACTCCGTCGGCCGTCCAGATCCTCCGGCCCGGAAGGAGGACCCCCGTACGGTGGGGTTCAACCACGACGAGAGGACACGACCATGCCGGTCGACCGAGGGCTCCTGGCACTGCTCGAGGCCAAGCCAGGCAAGGGTGAGGAGCTGGGCGCCTTCCTCCAGCAGGGGCGCGAGCTCGCGGCCGCCGAGGAGGGCACCGTCACCTGGTACGCGTTCAAGCTGAGCGAGACGACGTACGGGATCTTCGACACCTTCGAGGGCGAGGAAGGCCGTCAGGCGCACCTCAACGGTCAGATCCCGGCTGCGCTCGGTCAGGTCGCCGAGGACCTGCTCGCCGCCGCGCCGGACATCCGGCAGGCCGACGTGATCGCGGTGAAGTGACGGGCCGACACTGGCTGATCTGCAACACGTTCCATTCCACGTAGGGTCCGGTCATGGGTTACGCACGCCGTCAGCTGGTCACCGCCACCCTGGCGGCCAACGCCCTGCGTCCCCTCCCGGGTCGGCACGCGGCCATGCCCAGCTTCCTCGCCGGGTGGCTCACCGGCGAGCTGGCGCCCCACCTGCTGGCGATGACCGCGCTCGACACCGGCCGCGAGGTGAAGCGCGGCGGTGGCCGGACCCGCGACCTGGTGCTGGGCGCGCTGGCGCTGGCTGGCCTGGCGACGCTGGTCCGTCGGGCGTACGGCGTCGGCGAGCTGGTCGAGGACGCGCTGCAGGACAGCCTGGGTGACGACTACCAGGAACGGCTCTCGTCCGTGCCGTCCGCGCGCGACCTTGCCACGCCCTGGCGTGAGGTGGCCCGGCCGTTCCGGATGCGCAAGCAGGCGGTCGAGCGGATCGCCGACATCGGCTACACCGCCGGCGGCAAGCGTGCCCGGCTCGACATCTACCGGCCGCGCGACGGCGAGGTCGACGGCGTCCCCCTCGAGAGGGCCCCCGTGCTGGTGCAGGTGCACGGCGGCGGCTGGGTGATGGGCACCAAGGAGCGGCAGGGCCAGCTGCTGATGAACCGGATGGCGGCCCGCGGCTGGGTGTGCGTCGCGCTGAACTACCGGCTCGCGCCCAAGCACCCGTTCCCGGCCCAGATCATCGACACCAAGAAGGTGCTGGCCTGGGTCCGCGAGCACATCGACGCCTACGGCGGCGACCCGTCGTACGTCGTGGTGACCGGCGGTTCTGCCGGTGGCCACCTGGCCGCGCTCGCGGCGCTCACCCCGGGCGACCCGGCCTACCAGCCAGGTTTCGAGGACGCCGACACCAGCGTCGCGGGCTGTGTCCCGTTCTACGGCGTCTACGACCTGGCCGGCGCGACCGGCGACCCGGCGGCGATCGGGATGCGCGACCAGTTCCTCGCGAAGTGGGTGTTCCGGGAGCCGGCGGATGCCGAGCACCTCCCGGACTTCGAGGCTGCCTCTCCCCTGCTCCGGGTCGGGCCGGACGCACCCGACTTCTTCGTGATCCACGGCGAGCACGACACGCTGGTGTCCGTTCGGCAGGCGCGGGCGTTCGTCGAGCGGCTGCGCGAGACCTCGAAGGCATCCGTCACCTACTCCGAGCTGCCGGGCGCCCAGCACGCGTTCGAGGTCTTCTCCTCGATCCGCAGCCAGCACGTGATCAAGGCCGTGGAGCGCTGGCTCGAGTGGCACCGCGCGACCCGGCACGACCGCGAGCTCGCGCTGTGATCCCCGACGACCTGCTTGCCCACGCCCTGGCCGCCAAGGGGTTCATGCCCGAGGAAGAGGGCGCGTTCCTGCACCGGGTGGCGCGGGAGCGGCTTCCGCACGGTCCCGCGCTCGAGGTCGGCACCTACTGCGGCAAGTCCGCGATCTACCTGGGTGCAGCGGCGCGCGAGGTGGGCGGCACGGTGTTCACCGTCGACCACCACCGCGGCTCGGAGGAGAACCAGGCCGGCTGGGAGCACCACGACGGGTCGCTCGTCGACGCCGAGTCGGGACGGATGGACACGCTGCCGACCTTCCGGCGGACGATCGAGCGGGCCGGGCTCGATGACCAGGTGGTCGCCGTGATCGGCCGGTCGACAACAGTCTCCGCGCACTGGCGCACGCCGCTGTCGCTGCTGTTCATCGACGGCGGTCACGCCGAGGAGCACGCGCAGAACGACTACAGCGGTTTCGCTCCGTGGGTGATGGACGGCGGCGCACTGGTGATCCACGACGTGTTCGAGCGGCCCGAGGACGGCGGCCAGCCGCCGTACCACGTGTGGCTGCGGGCGTTGCAGAGCGGAGCGTTCGAGGCGGTCGAGACCGTGGGCTCGATGCGGGTGCTAGCGCGCGTGCGCGGAAGTGCGGGAGACCCCGTCGGCTGAGGCGCACCCGCACTCGAGGTCGAGCTCGGGGAGGTCGCTGATCAGGGTCTCGCCGCGCATGATCCCCGAGCCCGCAGTGCCATGGCCCTCGGCGCCGGCCAGGGCGTCGGCCGCCAGCACGACGGCTGCGGCGGTGTACGTCGTGTGCTCGCCCGGCCAGTTCACGTCGTCGGGGTAGACATAGCCGGTCCAGTAGCGGCCCTCGGTGTCACGCAGGTGCTGCATGTCCGCGAACAGCTGCACCGCCCGAGCCCGGTCGCCCAGGGCGTCGAGCGCCAGCACCAGCTCGCAGGTCTCGGCCCCGGTCACCCACGGGTTGGTGTCGACACAGCGGATGCCCAGGCCGGGGACCACGAAGTCGTCCCATCTCGCATCGATCAGCGCGCGTCCGGCGTCGCCGCGGACAGCACCGCCGAGCACCGGGTAGTACCAGTCCATCGAGAACGTGCCCTTGTCCAGGAACAGGTCACGGTGCTCGCGCAGCGCGTGGGCCAGTCGGCCGCCGGCCAGCTCCCAGGCCGGCTGCGGGTCGCCGACGAGCTCGGCCAGCGCGACGCCGGCCCGCAGCGACTGATAGATGCTCGACGACCCGGCCACCAGCGCCTCGCGGTTGACCGTCGCGGGCGCGCCGTCGTGCCACTCCTGGGACCAGGCGATCCCGCCGAACGGCAGCTGCATGCCCTCGACGAAGTCCAGCGCGCGTCGTACGACGGGCCAGAAGCGCTCGACGAAGACACGGTCGTGACGCAGCAGCCAGTGGTGCCAGACCCCGACCGCGAGGTAGGCGCTCATGTTGGTCTCGCCGCTGGCGTCCTCGACCTCGCCGGCCACGATCTTCATCGGCCAGGAGCCGTCGGCCCGCTGCGTGCGCCGGCACCACTCGTAGGCGCGCTCGGATGCCTCCACCTCGCCCGCGACCAGCAGCCCCATCGCCGACTCGACGTGGTTCCAGACGTCGACGTGGGCGCCCACCGTCCACGGCACGGCACCGTCTGGCTCCTGCATGGCGGCGATCGAACGCCCGGTCTCGACGACCTGCTCCCGCGTGAGCATCAGGCGGGCTTGTGCAGGTAGAGCACCATGCTCTTGCCGATCAACGGGTTCAGCACCCGCTCCGCCGCCCGCGTCGCCACACTCACGCGCGGCGTCCGCATGATGTCCCAGACCAGCACCTGGTGGTAGCCCTTCACCAGCGGGTGCTTGTCGTTGGTGACGCCGACGGCGCACTTGATCCACCAGTAGGGCGAGTGCAGGCCGTGCGCGTGGTCCTTGCCGTCGTAGGACAGGCCGGCCGCCTGCAGCTTCCCGACCAGCTCGTCGCCGGTGTAGATCCGCACGTGACCGCCCTCGACCTCGTGGTAGGCGTCGGACAGCGCCCAGCAGATCTTCTCGGGCAGCCAGCGCGGCACGGTGACCGCCATCGTGCCGCCCGGGCGGAGCACCCGCACCAGCTCGGCGATCGCGTCGACGTCGGCCGGGATGTGCTCGAGCACCTCGGAGGCGACGACCCGGTCGAACTCGCCGTCGGCGAACGGCAAGGACAACGCGTCGCCCTGCTTGACGTCGGCCTCGGCGCCCAACGGCACCTCGCCGGCGTCGCGCATCGCCGCGAACAGGTCCGCGACCCCGGACAGCTCGTCGGCGTCCTGGTCGAACGCGAGCACGTCGGCACCGCGCCGGTACATCTCGAACGCGTGCCGTCCGGCACCGCAGCCCATGTCCAGCACCCGGTCACCCGGCCGCAGGCCCAGCCGGTCGAAGTCAACGGTCAGCATCGCTTCTCCTGCTTCCGGTGGTCGAGCCCCACCTTCGGTGGTCGAGCCCCACCCTTCGGTGGTCGAGCCCCCACCTTCGGTGGTCGAGCTTGTCGAGATCCCTCGGCAATCGCACGCTCGTACGCCGCCGCGGTCGCGACGGCCACCGCGCGCCAGCTGAACTGCTCGAGCACCCGGCGCCGGCCGGCCGTGCCCATCCGCGCCCGGCGCTCCGGGTCGTCGAGGAGGTCACGCAACCGGTGGGTCAGCTCGCCGACGTCACCGGGGGTGAACAGGTCGGCGCACTCGCCGTCGGGGCCGACCACCTCGGGGATCGCGCCCGGCGCGGCTCACCACCAGCGGGGTCTCGCACGCCATCAGCTCGGCGGTCGGCAGCGAGAAACCCTCGTAGAGCGACGGCACGCAGGCCACCTCGGCGGAGCCCATCACGTCGACCAGCTCGGCGTCGCTGATCCCGTGCACGAAGCGCACCCGGTCACCGATGCCGAGCTTCTCGACCAGCATCTCGGTGCGACCGCCCTCGGTCGGTCGGCTGACCAGCAGCAGCTCGACCTCGCGCTCGGTCAGCAGCTTGGCGACCGCCTCCAGCAGGGTCGCGATCCCCTTCATCGGGGCGTCCGCGCTCGCCATCGCCACGATCCGGCCCGGCACCCGCGGGGAGGTCGGCGGTCTGAACACCTCGTCGACACCGAGCGGGATGACCTCGATCCGGTCCGCGTCGACCCGGAAGTCGCGGGCGATGTCGCGCCGCGAGGACTCCGAGACGGTGAGGATCCGGCCCAGCCGGCGGGCCACCTTGCCCTGCATGGACAGGAACCCGTACCACCGCCACAGGCTCAGCTTCTTGCCCAGCGTCGGCGCACTGGCGATGTCGATCCGGCGGTCGAACGTGATCGGGTGGTGGATGGTGGTGACCAGGGGCAGACCCATCCGCTCGATGTCGAGGATGCCGTGGCCCAGCACCTGGTTGTCGTGCACCACGTCGAAGTCGGCGGCCCGGTCGCGGAACAGCCGGGCGACGCGCTTGCTGAACGTGCGTGGCTCGGGGAAACCCGCGGTCCACATCGTCAGCACCTCCTGCACGTCGATCAGGTCGCGGTACTCCGAGGGGCGCGGCGTGCGGAACGGGTCCGGCTCGCGGTACAGGTCCAGGCTGGGCACCTTGGTCAGCGCGACGCCTCCGTCGAGGTCGGGGTACGGCTGGCCGGAGAACACCTCGACCTGGTGGCCGAGAGCGGTCAGCTCGCGGCTCAGGTGGCGGACGTAGACGCCCTGGCCGCCGCAGTGAGGCTTGCTCCGGTAGGAGAGAAGAGCGATGCGCACGGACTACTCCCGGGCCCTCCTGGTGGCCCGTGGGAGGGGCGACACCGAACTGGAACGTGTTGCTGTTCTGAGCGTACGGACTGTTAGCCTAACGACGTGGCCACGCGGATCTCCGGGCAGGTCTCCGGCACCAGTTCTCTCACCCATGAGGACCTCGGTTCCGCCGCCCAGCGCGACCGTCGCCGCCGGATCCTCGACGCGACCGTCGTCCTCGCCGGGCAGGGCGGCTTCGACGCGGTCCAGATGCGCGCGGTCGCCGAGTCCGCCGACGTCGCGCTCGGCACGCTGTACCGCTACTTCCCCTCGAAGATCCACCTGCTCGTCTCGGCGCTCGCGAACCGGTTCGAGGCCGCCCAGGTCGTCCTCGACCGCAAGCCCATCCCCGGTGACACCGCCGAGGAGCGCGTCATGCACGTGCTGCGCGGTACGACGCGCGGACTGCAGCGCGAGCCGCAGCTGACCGAGGCACTGACCCGGGCGTTCATGTTCGCCGACGCGTCGGTCGCCTCCGAGATCCGCGTGGTCGGGATGCAGATCACCACCATGCTCACGCAGGCGATGAAGGGCGCGGCCCACGTCCCGGGCGAGCCTCCGACCGAGGACGACATCGCTGTCGCCCGCGTGATCAGCGACGTGTGGCTGGCCAGCCTGGTCGCCTGGGTCACCGGGCGCGCGTCCGCCGACGACGTCGCCTCGTCGTTGGAGAAGGCCGTGCACCTGCTGCTGCGCTGAGCGCGTCCGGGTCGTCAGTTGGTCGTCAGTCGTCGACGATGCTGATCGCACCCTTCGGACAGGACGCGACCGCACGCTCGATGGTGTCCACGTTGGCGTCGGTCACGCGGTCGTCCGGGATCTGCAGGTAGTCGTCGCCGTCGATCTCGAAGTTCTCGGGCGCGATCGCCTCGCAGAGCGCGTTGGACTCGCAGAGGTCGAAGTCGACCTGGATCTTCATGCTGGCTCCTCGCTCACGGGTTCAGCCCTGCCCGGCGGGCCGGCCATCTTGCGGTGGTCCCAGCTGGCGACCTTCTCCGGCTCGACCACGACGCCGACGCGCTTGTGCGCCTGCTGCCGGACCAGGTCGTCGCCGTAGGCACCCAGGTCGGCGCCGTCGGCCATCCGGGTGGCGACCCGGGAGCCGATCGCGACCACGTCGTCGTACTCCTCGAGGAGGCGGGCGCGCCCGGTGATGCTCACCCCGCGCAGCTCGAAGTAGTCGCTGCCGTCCTCGACCAGGCAGGTGATCCGGTCGTCCCGGCGCAGGTTGGTGATCTTCTGCGAGCGGCCGTAGGTCCAGAACGCGATCCGTCCCTCGTCGAGCACGTAGAACAACGTGGTGAGGTGCGGCTCCCCGTGCGGACCGATGGTGGCCACCTGCACCTTCATCTCTCCGTCGAGGAACGTGGTCACCTCTTCGTCGGTCAGGCGTACGGCGTCGCGACTGGAAGCCACCTACGATCCCTCGCTGCTGTGGCCGGGGAAGACGTGGGCGTCAGGGTCGATCACGACCGCCGCGTTGTTGACCGCGGTCGCGACCTCGCCGAAGCCGACCGCGATCAGCCGCACCTTGCCCTCGTACTCGGTGATGTCGCCGGCCGCGAACACCCGCGGCAGGTTGGTGCGCATCGCGCTGTCCACCAGGATGTGGCGCTTGTCGAGCTCGATGCCCCAGTCCTTCATCGCCCCGAGGTCGGCGATGAAGCCGAGCGCTGCGACCACGGCCTGGGCCGGCCGTACCAGCACGTCGCCGTCGTTGGTGGTGATCTCGACCTTCTCGATGATCCCGTCGCCGGTCAGGGAGGTCACCTGCGCATTGGTGACGACCTCGACGTCGGAGGCCAGCACCGCGTCGACCGTGGCCTGGTGGGCGCGGAACTTGTCGCGCCGGTGGACCAGGGTCACCGACGAGGCGATCGGCTGCAGGCTGTGCGCCCAGTCGAACGCCGAGTCGCCGCCGCCGACGATCACCACGTCGCGGCCGGCGTACTCCGCGAAGGACGGGACGAAGAACACCAGTCCGCGGCCCTCCCAGCCGTCGCCGGCGGGCAGCGGCCGGGGCGTGAACTTGCCGATGCCGGCGGTGATGATCAGCACCTTGGCGCGCACCACCGAGCCGTCGTCGAGCTCCATCGTGATGCCACCGTCGGAGCCGGCGTCGATGGTCAGGCCGGTGGCGGTGCGGTCGAGGAGGTACGTCGGCTGGGCGCTGGCGGCCTGTTCGACGAGCTGCTCGATCAGCACCCGGCCCTTGACGTTGGGGAAGCCCGCGACGTCGAGGATCGCCTTCTCGGGATAGAGGGCGGACACCTGGCCGCCGAGCTCCGGGAGCGAGTCCACGACCGCGACCGAATAGCCCCGGAATCCGGCGTAGTAGGCCCCGAAGAGCCCCGCCGGACCGGCGCCGACGATCAGCAGGTCGGCCTCCACCTCGCGTGGTGCGTGGTCCACGGTCTGCTGGGCCAACGTGCGTCCTTTCCCCGGTCGCCGAGATGCCACGGGTTCTGGTCTCCGGCGAGTGTGTCCATCTCGTCGAGGTCCCAGTCTCGCGCCCCGCGGGTCATCGTGACCAGCACCGGGTCAGGAGTCGTCCTCCCAGTCCCGTCGCGGGCCGGTCGCCGCGTCCTGCTCGGCGGCGGTCATTCCCTTGCTCGCGGCCAGGCTCCACACGGTGGTGACGACCAGCGTCAGCAGGATCACGCAGAGGGAGAGCCAGATCGGGATCTCCGGTGCCCAGGTGATGTGCTCGCCGCCGTTGAGGAACGGGAGCTCGTTCTCGTGCATCGCGTGCAGCACCAGCTTCACGCCGATGAAGCCCAGCAGGAAGGCCAGCCCGTAGGAGAGGTAGATCAGCCGCTCGAGCAGCCCGCCGATCAGGAAGTAGAGCTGCCGCAGGCCCATCAGCGCGAAGATGTTCGCGGTGAGCACCAGGTAGGGCTCCTTGGTGAGTCCGTAGATCGCGGGGATCGAGTCCAGCGCGAACAGCAGGTCGGTGGTGCCGAGAGTCAGGATCACCAGGAACATCGGGGTGATCACGCGCTTGCCGTCAACCTTGGCGGTGACCTTGTTGCTGTTCCACTCCTCGGTCGCGGGCAGGTGCTTCGAGGTCCACCTGACGAGCTTGTTCTCCTCGTAGTCGTCCTCGTCCTCGCCGCCCTCCTGGGCGAGCTTCCAGGCGGTGTAGAGGAGGAACAGGCCGAAGACGTAGAAGATCCACGAGAAGTTGTTGATCGCCGCGGCACCGACCGCGATGAAGATGCCGCGCATCACCAGCGCCAGCACTATCCCGACCATCAGTGCGGTCTGCTGGTACTTCTTCGGCACGTTGAACTTGCTCAGGATGATGATGAAGATGAACAGGTTGTCGACCGAGAGCGAGTACTCGGTCAGCCACCCGGCCAGGAACTCGGTGCCGTAGCGCGAGCCCGAGGTGAAGTAGATCCCGACGCCGAAGAGCAGCGCCAGCGCGACGTACGCCGCCAGTGCGACAGCGCACTCCCGCATCGTGGGCGTGTGCGGACGACGCCCGATCACGACCACGTCGAAGATCAGGATCGCCGAGGTGACGGCGAGGGTGGTCCACCAGACCCAGGGTGCTACGTCCATGAGTGATGCCTTCCGGAGTACGACGACAGGTCATTGCTCCGGAGGTCTCTTCCGCCCGGGCCGTTCGTGTTCTGTCAGCCGGACCAGCGGCACCGGGTCGGTCGAGGACCGCCGTGATGACGACACCGCTGCGAAGGAATACTCCCCTCCTGCGTCTTCAGTCTTTCACGCCCCCCGTGATCGGGCGAATCGGACGTCCACCGTGGGACGACCCCCTCAGTCGAGGCAGAACTCGTTGCCCTCGGGGTCGTGCATCACGATGAAGCCGTGGCTCATCGGCGGCGCCGGCTCGTGGCGCTCGAACCGCGAGGCACCCAGCGCGACCAGCCGCTCGCACTCGGTCTCCAGTGCCGCCATCCGGTCGTCGCCTTCCAGCCCGGGCGCGGCCCGGACGTCGAGGTGGACGCGGTTCTTCGCGGTCTTGCCTTCCGGCACCTGCTGGAAGAAGACTCGCGGGCCGACGCCGGTGGGGTCGTGCACCGCACTTGCGCTGTTGCGCAGGTGCTCCGGCACGCCGAACGCCTCCAACGCCTCGTCCCAGGTGTCGAAGCCCTCGGGCGGGGCGTCCAGCTCGTAGCCCAGGACCTCCGCCCAGAACTGCGACAGCGCCGCCGGGTCGGCGGCGTCGAACGTGACCTGGACCTGTCGGAGCTCGCTCATTGTTCCCATCCTGTCGGTCGGTGCTTCTTCGGGCAGCCGGGAGATCACGAGCCGGAAGGACTCGTCGACCGCCTCGGGGTCACTACCGCGTCGCCTCCAGCATCTGGCGGAGCTCCTTCTTGAGGTCGGAGATCTCGTCACGAAGCCGCGCAGCCACCTCGAACTGGAGCTCGGCCGCGGCCCGGTGCATCTGCTCGGTGAGCTGCTGCACGAGCTCGGCCAGGTCGGTCGAGGGCAGACCGGCGAGGTCGGGCATCCGCTCGCGGTCCTTCTCCACCAGTCCGTCGAGACGGCGCAGCGCCGGTGTCGGCGACTTCTTGCTGCGGTTGCCCCGGGCGCCGGTGCCGTTCCAGGTGGCGAGGAGCTCCTCGGTGCTCTCGTCCTCACGAGCCAGCATCTCGGTGATGTCGGCGATCTTCTTGCGCAGCGGCTGAGGATCGACGCCGGCGGCCTTGTTGTAGGCCACCTGCTTCTCACGCCGTCGGTTGGTCTCGTCGATCGCCTTCTCCATCGAGGGCGTGATCTTGTCGGCGTACATGTACACCTGACCGGACACGTTGCGCGCGGCTCGGCCGATGGTCTGGATCAGGGACTTGTCGGAGCGCAGGAAGCCCTCCTTGTCTGCGTCGAGGATCGCGACCAGCGACACCTCCGGCAGGTCGAGTCCCTCGCGGAGCAGGTTGATCCCGACCAGCACGTCGTACTCCCCCAGCCGGAGCTCGCGCAGCAGCTCGATGCGGCGCAGGGTGTCGACCTCGGAGTGCAGGTAGCGGGTGCGGATGCCGGCTTCGAGCAGGTAGTCGGTGAGGTCCTCGGACATCTTCTTGGTCAGCGTCGTGACCAGGACCCGCTCGTTCTTCTCGGTGCGGGCGTTGATCTCCGTGATCAGGTCGTCGATCTGGCCCTTGGTCGGCTTCACGATCACCTCGGGGTCGACCAGCCCGGTCGGCCGGATGATCTGCTCGACGACGTTGTCCACGCCGCCGCCCTTGGCCAGCTCGTAGTTGCCTGGCGTCGCGGACAGGTAGATCGTCTGCCCGATCCGGTCGAGGAACTCCTCCCACCGCAGCGGACGGTTGTCCATCGCGCTCGGCAGTCGGAAGCCGTGGTCGACCAGGTTGCGCTTGCGGGACATGTCGCCCTCGTACATGCCGCCGATCTGCGGCACCGCGACATGGGACTCGTCGACGACGAGCACGAAGTCCTCGGGGAAGTAGTCGAGAAGGCAGTTGGGCGCACTCCCCCGGTTGCGACCGTCGATGTGCATCGAGTAGTTCTCGATGCCGGAGCAGGAGCCGACCTGGCGCATCATCTCCACGTCGTACGACGTGCGCATCTGCAGCCGCTGCGCCTCGAGCAGCTGGCCGTTGCGCTGGAAGGTGGCCACCTGCTCGGCGAGCTCCTCCTCGATGCCCTTGATCGCGCGCTCCATGCGCTCGGGGCCGGCGACGTAGTGCGTGGCCGGGAAGACGTAGAGCTCCTGGTCGTCGCTGAGCACCTCGCCCGTGACCGGGTGCAGCGCCATCAGCCGCTCGATCTCGTCGCCGAAGAACTCCACGCGCACGGCGTGCTCCTCGTAGACGGGGAAGATCTCCAGGGTGTCGCCGCGCACCCGGAACGTGCCGCGGGTGAACGACAGGTCGTTGCGGGTGTACTGGATCTCGACCAGCCGGCGCAGGATCGAGTCGCGGTCCATCTCCTGGCCGACGCGGAGCCGGAGCATCCGGTCGACGTACTCCTGCGGCGTGCCGAGGCCGTAGATGCAGGACACCGTGGACACCACGATCACGTCGCGCCGGGTGAGCAGCGAGTTGGTCGCGGAGTGCCGGAGCCGCTCCACCTCCTCGTTGATCGAGGAGTCCTTCTCGATGTAGGTGTCCGTCTGCGGGACGTAGGCCTCGGGCTGGTAGTAGTCGTAGTAGCTGACGAAGTACTCGATGGCGTTCTCGGGGAACAGCTGCCGCAGCTCGTTGGCGAACTGCGCCGCGAGGGTCTTGTTGGGCTGCATCACCAGGATCGGTCGTTGCAGCTTCTCCGCGACCCAGGCGACCGTCGCTGTCTTGCCGGTGCCGGTGGCACCGAGCAGGACGATGTCCTTGACGCCGCCGTTGACGCGCTTGGCGATCTCCTCGATCGCGGCCGGCTGGTCGCCCGACGGCTGGTAGTCCGACTGCACGTCGAACGGCGCCACGCGGCGCTCGAGATCGGTCACAGGCCTCATGCCAGAGAGCCTACGGGCGGCCACCGACAGCCCTGCACCTGTCGGCGCTCGGTGGCAGGCTCACCCCATGGACCCGATGCCGCCGGCCGAGGAGCTGGTCGTCCGGGTGCGCGCGATCGCGCTCGCGCTGCCGGAGACCCGCGAGGAGGACGCCTGGCGCGGCACCCGCTGGCGGGTCAGGCAGGCGACGTTCGCCCACCTGATCACGGTGCTGCCCGACCGACCGTCCTCCTACTCCGAGGCGACCGGGCTCCCCGGCCCGGCGACCGTGCTGACCTTCCGTTCCACCGGTGACGAGCTGCTCGCGCTGAGCAACGCCGGTCTGCCCTACTTCAAGCCGCCGTGGTCGCCGACCGTGATGGGGCTGGTGGTCGACGACGAGACCGACTGGGCCGAGGTCGCGGAGCTGGTGACCGAGAGCTACCGGTTCTGCGCGCCGCAGAAGCTGGGACGGCTGCTCGACTCCGCTCGCTGACTCCAGCGCACTGGTATCGACGCGTCTTCCCGGTGGCCGTCCGCAGGGACAGGCTGGTGGGGTGTTCGCGATCCGGGCCACCCAGACCTTCGACGGGGAGCGGTTCCTGCCCGGCGGCGGCGCCACCGTCCTCGTCCAGGACAGCACCATCCTCGGCGTCGAAGCCGTCGGCTTCCCCGTGCCCGACGGCTGCGCTCTCACGTCGTACGAGGGCACGCTGCTGCCCGGCCTCGTCGACGCACACGTCCACCTGGTCGGCGACGGCTCGCTCACGGCGCTCGACAAGGTGTCCGGCTACTCCCCCGACGAGCTGCAGGCGGTGATCTCGGCGTCGCTCGCAGAGCAGGCGGCGGCGGGCGTCACCACCGTGCGCGACCTCGGTGACCTCAACTACTGCACCCTCGACCGGCGAGACCGGCCAGGACCGACCGAGCCACGGATCGCGGCCTCGGGGCCGCCGGTCACCATCGTCGACGGCCACTGCCACTTCCTGGGCGGCGTCGTCGCCGGGGAGGAAGGGGTGCGGGCCGCGGTGGCCGAGCGCGTCGAGCGCGGGGTCGACGTGGTCAAGGTGATGGCCTCGGGCGGGATGCTGACGCCGGGCTCGGACGTGTTCGGCACCCAGTTCACCGACGCGGAGCTCCGTTGCCTGGTCGACACCGCACACCGGGCCGGACTGCCGGTGCTTGCCCACGCCCACTCGTTGCTCGCCGTGCGGCAGGCCATGCAGGCCGGCGTGGACGGCATCGAGCACTTCAGCTGCCTGACTCCCGACGGTCCGGTGCTCCCCGTCGACGTGGTGCAGGAGGTCGCGGACCGCGGGATCTCCGTGTGCCTCACGATGGGCAACGACCCCGACCAGATGGGCAACCTGCCCGAGCCGCCACCCGCGATGAAGGCGCTCCTCGAACTTCTCGGCCTGACCCCCGCGCAGGCGTTCGCGCTGAGGAGAGAGGCCGTCAGCGCCCTGACGGACCTCGGCGTCCCGCTCCTCAACGGCGTCGACGCCGGCGTCACCCCGATCAAGCGTCACGGGAACGCCTGGCGCGCGGTCCTCGACGTGCACCGGTCCGGGGTGTCGATCGAGCAGGCGCTGGCCTCGGCGACGTCGGTCACCGCCGAGGCGTGCGGCTTCGCCGGCGTCACCGGCAGGCTCGCCGCGGGGTACGACGCCGACCTGCTCGTCGTCGACGGCGATCTCGCCACCGAGCCGGACGCGCTCGGCCGCCCGGTCGCGGTCGTGGTGCGTGGGACGCCGCTGCCGTCCTGATCCGGGCGAGGACCGGTCTGGTTGGATGGGGCCGTGCCCAAGCCCGCACCGCTGTTCAACATGGGGCACCCCCTCGTGCAGGCGGCACGACGCGTCCTGCTGATGGTGCTCGGCGTCCAGCTCGTGCTGGCGCTCTCGTTGACGCTCGTCGACTCGTGGCGTCGGCGCGGCAAGAAGTCGCAGCCGTTCCCGACCACGCCGCCGCGGTCGGTCTCGATCGGCGACGGCACGGTCACGACGTACACGTTCGGGCAGGACCTGTACGACGACATGCTGGCCGCCATCGACGGCGCCCGGCACCAGGTGCTGTTCGAGTCCTACATCTGGAAGGGCGACGAGACCGGCGAGGCGTTCAAGGCGGCGCTGGCTCGCGCCGCCGACCGCGGGGTCGAGGTCTACGCGATCTACGACGCGTTCGCCAACATCGTGGTGTCGCCACGGTTCAAGGTGTTCCCTGCGTCGCTGAAGGTGCTGGCCTACCCGGTCTACAACGCCGGGCTGCGGTTCTTCGACCTGCGCCGCTACGGCCGTGACCACCGCAAGATCCTGGTCGTCGACGACACCTGCGCGTTCGTCGGCGGCTACAACATCGGCACTCCCTACGCGACGGAGTGGCGTGACACGCACTGCCGGATCACCGGGCCGGCGGTCTGGGACCTCAAACGGGCTGTCGCCGACTTCTGGAACGCGCAGCGGAAGGTGCGCGGACGCCGGGACACCCGTCCCCTGCTGATCGAGACGGCAGCCGACTGGGAGCCGCGGATCCGGGTGCACCGCAACCTGCCGCGGCAGTGGACCTTCCCGATCCGGGCGATGTACCTCGAGGCGATCGACCGGGCCCGCCGCAACATCTGGATGACGCACGCCTACTTCATCCCGGACGAGAACTTCGTGGACGCGCTCGTGGCTGCCGCCCGGCGCGGCGTCGACGTACGCATCCTGCTGCCGCGGACCTCCAACCACGTGGTCGCCGACTGGATCAGCCGTGGCTACTTCGGCCAGCTCCTCGGAGCAGGGGTACGGATCTTCCGCTTCACCGGCGCCATGGTGCACGCGAAGACCGCCACCGTCGACGGCGCCTGGGCGACGATCGGCACCGCGAACATCGACCGGCTCTCGATGAGCGGCAACTACGAGATCAACGTCGAGTTCATCGATCCGGGGATGGCTGCCGCGATGGAGGAGATCTTCCAGACCGACCTCTCCAACTGCGTCGAGCTCAGCGCCGGCGACTGGGAGGAGCGCGGCCTGCACCGCCGCTTCACCGAGGCGGTGCTGAACCCGCTGCGTGGCTTGCTCTGACCACCGGTCAGCCGCCGGTGTCGGCCTCCGCCAGCGCCGCGACGTAGGTGTGCGCCTCCTCCATCAGCTCCGGCCAGACGCCGGGCTGCGGGTCGGGAACGCCGATGCTGACCCACTCGCGCATCGTGCGGCCACCGAGGACGACCGCCTCGGTCACCCCCTCGTCCTTGAGTGCCTCGGCACGCGCCAGCGGAAGCTTGAGGACCAGCCTGCCGTCGCGGCCGACGAACGCGAAGATCTTGCCCAGCACGGCGAGGCCCTCGCTGGAGAACATGCGGCCCATCGTCACGTGCGGGCGGCCGAGGTGGTCGACGGCGAGATCGTCGAACAGCGTCTGGCCCGCGGCCATCTGGTCGGTCATGACAAGGACGCTAGCCCCGGTCACCGACACCGGTCACCGACACCGGTCACCGATATCCGTCCCCGGTGCCGGGCACCTAGAGTCGGACGCATGACCGAACCTGATCTCGTCCAGTCCGCCCGCCGCGCCTGGTCCGGCCTCGAGTCCCTGCACGTGATCGGCTACTTCGCGGAGGAGCCGCGCAACCAGTACGTCGCGCTCGGGCTGCACCCACGACTGTCCTACTTCGCCTCGCGGGTGGCCGCGATGGGGCCGGTCGGCCCGGAGGTGAGCGAGGCGACGTTCTACGTCTTCGCTCCCTGGCTGCACCAGAAGGCGCTGCCCGCTGCCTGGGACGTCACCACGCCGGCGCGCCTGGTGCAGGCCCGCCGGGACGGGGTGCGGGAGGCGATGACGCGGATCCTCGGGGAGCCCGACGTCTCCGAGGCGCTGTCCATCGCGCGCCGGGTCACGGAGGGGTTGACGTCGCCCGGTCGCCCGCTGTACGCCGCCCACGCCGGGCTGGACTGGCCCGACGACGACCTGCTCGCGCTGTGGCACGCGGCGACCCTGGTCCGGGAGCACCGCGGGGACGGTCACGTCGCGGTGCTGACGGCCACCGGGATCGGCCCGGTGGAGGCGACCGTGCTGGACGGCATCTGGTCCAGCCGCACCGGCTTCCTGCACAGCACCCGCGGCTGGAGCGACGAGGAGCTCGCGGTGGCCAAGGACTCCTTGGTGGAGCGCGGCTGGGTGGACGAGGACGGCCTCACCGAGAAGGGGCGCAACACCCGCCAGCACGTCGAGCAGCGCACCGACGCGGCCGGCCTGGCCGGCTGGGAGCACATCGGGATCGAGGACACCGAGCGGCTGGCCGCGCTGCTCGCCCCGCTGCGGGAGACCGTGATCGGCTCCGGAGTGCTGCCCGAGGAGATCGGCCAGGCCCTCCAACGGCACGGCACGTCGTGACGGAATCTGTTGCCCGAGCGACCGCCGACGACGGATACTGTCTTCTGACCCGGACCTCACCCACCGAAACCGCACCAGGAGCACCGATGTCTGCACCCGTCACCGGAGGACCCGACCTGCCGCAGGAGCGCCGCCTGGTCACCGAGATCCCCGGTCCCAGGTCACGTGCGCTGCACGAGCGCCGTACGACGGCCGTGGCCGCGGGCGTCGGCTCCGTGCTGCCGATCTACGTGGCGAAGGCCGGCGGTGGCGTCGTCGTCGACGTCGACGGCAACTCCCTGATCGACCTCGCCAGCGGGATCGCGGTCACCAGCGTCGGCAACAGCGCTCCCGAGGTGGTCCGCCGGGTGACCGACCAGGTCGCTGCGTTCACCCACACGTGCTTCATGGTCGCGCCCTACGAGGGCTACGTCGAGGTGTGCGAGGCGCTCGCCGAGCTGACGCCGGGCGACCACGCCAAGAAGGCCGCGCTGTTCAACTCCGGCGCCGAGGCGGTGGAGAACGCGGTCAAGATCTCGCGCGTCCACACCGGCCGCGACGCGGTGGTCGTGTTCGACCACGCCTACCACGGGCGCACCAACCTGACGATGGCGATGACCGCGAAGAACATGCCCTACAAGCACGGGTTCGGACCGTTCGCGGGCGAGGTCTACCGCGCCCCGGTGTCGTACCCGTTCCGGGAGCCGACGCCGATCACCGGCGCCGAGGCCGCGGCCCGGGCGATCGATGTGATCGAGAAGCAGGTCGGCGCCGACAACGTGGCCTGCGTGGTGATCGAGCCGGTGCTCGGCGAGGGTGGCTTCGTCGTGCCCGCCCCGGGCTTCCTCAAGGCCGTCGCCGACTGGTGCGCGGCCAACGGTGTGGTCTTCGTCGCCGACGAGATCCAGTCCGGCATGTGCCGCACCGGCGCCTGGTTCGCCTGCGAGCACGAGGACGTCGTCCCCGACCTGGTCACCGTGGCGAAGGGTGTCGCGGGCGGGATGCCGCTCGCGGCGGTCGTCGGCCGCGCCGAGATGATGGACGCGCCCCACGCCGGCGGTCTCGGCGGCACGTACGGCGGCAACCCGGTCGCCTGCGCGGCGGCGCTGGGCGCGATCGCGACCATGAGGGAGCTGGACCTGAACGCGCGCGCCCGGGCGATCGAGACCCGGATGACCGAGCGCCTCTCGGCCCTGGCCAACAAGGTGCCCGCGATCGGTGACGTCCGCGGACGGGGCGCGATGCTGGCCGTCGAGATCGTGAAGCCCGGCACCACCGAGCCCGACGCGGCGCTGGCCGGCAAGATCAGCGCCGCCTGCCACCAGGCCGGGGTGCTGACCCTGACCTGCGGCACGTTCGGCAACGTGCTGCGCTTCCTGCCGCCGCTGGTGATGCCCGACCACCTGCTCGACGAGGCGCTCGACGTGCTGGACGAGGTCGCGACCGGCCTGGTCTGACTGGGCGTCTGTGGCAGATCAGCCCAGAACGTACGACCTCTCGGCAGGATGGGACCCCGCGCCGACGCGGTGGTCGAGAGCCTCAGCTCAGGTGGGTCGGATCCACCTGACGCTTCGAATCGCGGACGGCATCCAGTGACTCGGCGGTGGCGGTGCTCTCCGGCCGACCCTCCGCAGGGGCATCGGGGACGGAGGGCACCAAGCGGACCACGATCGACTTGTACGCCGGCTGGTTGCTGCCGACCGCCTTGGAGTCCAGCGAGACCAGGGCGTTGGTCTCGGGGTAGTACGCCGCCGCGCAGCCCGTGGGGGTGTCGTAGGCGACCACCCGGAACCGTTCGACTGTCCGCGTCGAGCCGTCCTCCCACTCGCTGACGATGTCGACGTGCTGACCGTCCCGCAGCCCCTGGGCCTCGATGTCGCGCGGGCTCACGAGGACCACCTGTCGGCCGTTCTTGATCCCGCGGTAGCGGTCGTCAAGGCCGTAGATGACCGTGTTGAACTGGTCGTGGGAGCGCATCGTCTGCAGCAGCAACCGGCCCTCGGGCACGTGGAGCACCTCGGTCGGACTCACCGTGAAGACGGCACGCTTGACGTCGGTGTCGAACGTGCGGGTGTCGCGCGGCGGGTGCGGAAGGACGAAACCGCCCGGCTGGTCGACCTTCTCCTCGTAACCAGCGCAGCCGGGCACCATGCGGCCGATGCGACGCCGCAGCTGGCGGTAGTCGTCGCGGAACTCTGCCCAGGGGATGGAGTAGCGATTACCGAGTGTCGCGAGCGCCGTCGAGCACACGATGTCGACCTCGGAGCGCAGTTGGTCGGAAGCCGGTTCGAGCGGGCCTTGCGAGGCGTGGACTGAGCAGACCGAGTCCTCGACGGTCACGCGCTGGGGACGTCCACCGGTCAGGTCCTTCTCGCTGCGACCCAGGGGCGGCAGGATCAGCGCGTCGCGGCCGTGCACGACGTGGGAGCGGTTCAGCTTGGTCGAGACCTGGACGGTCAGGTCCGCCTTCAGCAGAGCATCCTCGGTCACGGTCGTGTCCGACATGGCGCCGACGAAGTTGCCTCCCAGCCCGAAGAACACCTTGGCCCGGCCGTCCCGGAAGGCCTTCACGGCAGCCACGGCGTCCAGGCCGTGCTCGCGGGGCGGCTCGAACCCGAACTCATCGCGCAGGGCGTCCAGGAAGTGCGCCGGCGGACGCTCCCAGATCCCCATGGTGCGGTCACCTTGCACGTTGGAGTGGCCACGGACGGGGAAGAGCCCGGCGCCAGGCTTGCCGATGTTGCCCTGGAGGAAGGAGAGGTTGGAGATCTCCTTGACGTTGGCGACACCGTTGCGGTGCTGGACGATCCCCATCGCCCAGCAGTACACCGTCTTGCGCGATGCCGCGATCATCCGGGCGGCCTCCTCGATCTGGGCGTGGGACAACCCGGTTGCGGTGAGCACGACGTCCCAGTCCAGGGCACGCAGGTGTTCGGCGTACGCCTCGAAGCCGTGGGTGTGCTGCTCGATGAAGTCGTGGTCGAGCTCGCCCCACTCCAGCAGCAGCGAGCCGATCGCCTGGAACAGCGCCAGGTCCCCGTTGATGCGCACCGGCAGGTAGAGGTCGGCCATGGTGGTGCCACGGCCGATCACGCCCCTGGGGTTCTGGGGGTTCTTGAACCGGACAAGTCCCGCCTCCTTGAGCGGGTTGATCGCAATGATCTTGGCGCCGTTCTTCTTGGCGATCTCGAGCGCGCTGAGCATCCGCGGGTGGTTGGTGCCCGGATTCTGCCCGGCGATGACGAGCAGCTCGGCGCCATGCACGTCGTCGATGGTGACCGAAGCCTTCCCGATGCCGATCACCTCCGCGAGGCCGATCGACGTGGACTCGTGGCACATGTTCGAGCAGTCGGGCAGGTTGTTGGTGCCGTAGGCGCGCACGAACAACTGAAACGCGAACGCCGCCTCGTTGGAGACCTTCCCCGAGGTGTAGAAAACGGCCTCGTCCGGCGACTCGAGACCGTTGAGGTGTTCGGCGATCAGTTCGAACGCGTCGTCCCAGGAGATCGGCTCGTAGTGGGTGCCACCGGCGCGTAGCACCATCGGCTCGGTGATGCGGCCCTGCTGCCCGAGCCAGTAGTCTGTGCGGCCGCGCAGCTCCTCGAGCGGGTGAACGGCGAAGAACTCGCGACCCACCCGCCGCAGGGTCGCCTCGTCGGTGACGGCCTTGACGCCGTTCTCGCAAAACTCCGCCGTGTGCCGGTGCTCGGGCGCGGGGTCCGGCCACGCGCAGCCCTGGCAGTCGAACCCGTCGGCTTGGTTAAGCTTGAGCAGAGTCTGCGCCGTGCGGCGTACCCCCATCCCCTCGAGGGCTCGCCTCATGCTGACAGCCACCGCGGTCGGACCCGCCGCATGGTCCTCGCTGTGACTGACGATCAGCTCGGACTC
>CAWFHJ010000013.1:0-25996 GCA_963815585.1 uncultured Actinomycetota bacterium
ATCGGGGACGGAGGGCTCCAGCCGGACCACGATCGACTTGTACGCCGGCTGGTTGCTGCCGTCGGCCTTCGAGTCGAGCGCGACCAACGCGTTCGTCTCGGGGTAGTAGGCCGCGACACACCCCTTGGGCGTGTCGTAGGACACGACCCGGAAGCGTTCCACCCTGCGCGTCGACCCGTCGTCCCACTCGCTGATGATGTCGACGTGCTGGCCGTCACGCAGGCCCTGGGCCTGGATGTCCCGCGGGCTCACGAACACCACCTGGCGCCCGTTCTTGACGCCGCGGTAGCGGTCGTCGAGGCCGTAGATGACGGTGTTGAACTGGTCGTGGGACCGCATCGTCTGCAGGAGCAGCAGGCCCGCGGGCACCTGCAGCACCTCGGTCGGGCTGACCGTGAAGACCGCACGGTTGTCGTCGTTGTCGAAGGTGCGGGTGTCGCACGGGGGGTGCGGGAGCACGAAGCCAGCCGGCTGGTCGATCTTCTCCTCGTAGCCGGCGCAGCCCGGCACATGGGGACGATGCGGCGTCGGAGCTGGCGTAGTCGTCGCGGAAGTCCTTCCAGGGGATGGCGTGCCGGTCGCCGAGGGTCGCCAACGCCATCGAGGCGACGATGTCGACCTCGGAGCGCAGCTGGTCCAAACGCCGGTTCGAGGGGACCGTGCGAGGCGTGCACCGCGCAGACCGAGTCCTCGACGGTCACGCGCTGGGGACGTCCACCGGTGAGGTCCTTCTCGCTGCGACCCAACGGCGGCAGGATGAGCCCCTCGCGACCGTGCACGACGTGGGAGCGGTTCAGCTTGGTCGAGACCTGGACGGTCAGGTCGGCCTTCGGCAGAGCGTCCTCGGTGACGGCCGTGTCCGACATGGCGCCGACGAAGTTGCCCCCCAGCCCGAAGAACACCTTGGCCCCGCCCGTCCCGGAACGCCTTCACCGCGGCCACGGCGTCCAAGCCGTGCTCGCGGGGCGGCTCGAACCCGAACTCGTCGCGCAGCGCGTCGAGGAAGTGCGTCGGCGGACGCTCCCAGATCCCCATGGTGCGGTCACCCTGCACGTTGGAGTGACCCCGGACGGGGAAGAGCCCGGCGCCGGGCTTGCCGATGTTGCCCTGGAGGAAGGCGAGGTTGCAGATCTCCTTGACGTTGGCGACGCCGTTGCGGTGCTGGACGATGCCCATCGCCCAGCAGTACACGGTCTTGCGTGAGGTCGCGATCATCCGGGCGGCCTCCTCGATCTGGGCTCGGGACAACCCGGTCGAGGTGAGCACGACGTCCCAGTCCAGGGCGCGCAGGTGCTCGGCGTACGCCTCGAAGCCGTGGGTGTGCTGCGCGATGAAGTCGTGGTCGAGCTCGCCCCACTCCAGCAGCAGCGACGCGATCGCCTGGAACAGCGCCAGGTCGCCGTTGATGCGCACCGGCAGGTAGAGGTCGGCCATGGTGGTGCCACGACCGATCACGCCCTTGGGGTTCTGGGGGTTCTTGAACCGACCAGGCCCGCCTCCTTGAGCGGGTTGATCGCGATGATCTTGGCGCCGTTCTTCTTCGCGATCTCGAGCGCGCTGAGCATCCGCGGGTGGTTGGTGCCCGGGTTCTGCCCGGCGATGACGAGCAGGTCGGCGTCGTGCACGTCCTCGAGGGTGACCGACGCCTTCCCGATGCCGATCACCTCCGCGAGGCCGACCGACGTCGACTCGTGGCACATGTTCGAGCAGTCGGGCAGGTTGTTGGTGCCGTAGGCGCGCACGAACAGCTGAAAGGCGAACGCCGCCTCGTTGGAGACCTTCCCCGAGGTGTAGAAGACGGCCTCGTCCGGAGACGCCAGACCGTTGAGGTGCTCCGCGACCAGCGCGAACGCGTCGTCCCAGGAGATCGGCTCGTAGTGGGTGCCACCGGCGCGGAGCACCATCGGCTCGGTGATGCGGCCCTGCTGTCCGAGCCAGTAGTCGGTGCGGCCGCGCAGGTCCTCGAGGGAGTGGGCGGCGAAGAACTCCCGACCCACCCGCCGCAGCGTCGCCTCGTCGGTGACGGCCTTGACTCCGTTCTCGCAGAACTCCGCGGTGTGCCGGTGCTCGGGCGAGGGGTCCGGCCACGCGCAGCCCTGGCAGTCGAACCCGTCGGCCTGGTTGAGCTTGAGCAGGGTCTGCGCGGTGTGGCGCAGCCCCATCCCCTCGAGCGCTCGCTTCATGCTCACCGCCACCGCGGTCGGACCCGCTGCGTGGTCCTCGGCGTGGCTGACGATCAGCTCGGACTCGTCGATGTCGCGCTGCGGTGCGTTGGTCATGGAGTCACCTTCGTCGCCTTCCGAGATACCCGGTACCCCCCTGGGGGGCGCACTGATCATGCTCGGCCCGCTCGACAGCCTGTGCGGGTGGGTCCAGGGGAGCTCCGACCTGCGCCACGAGCAGGCACGCGGAAGCACGCGGTGGCGAGTGCGCAGCACAGCGACCGCCGCGAGCTGAGGACCGTCCACCATGGCTACGACAGCCGGGCGATGGTCAGACGGCGCCCCTCCGGATCCCCGCTGCGCCACGACCGGGACACCTTCGCCCGTCGGGTCTGCGCGGTCGATCACGGTGCGGCGAGTCGAACTAGCCGGACACCTCGGCGACCAGCGGGACGCCGGGCCGGTAGGCGAGGTGGAGGTACGACGGCGCGTCCAGCACGACGTAGTCCGCACGCGCCCCGACGGTGAGCCGGCCGACGTCCTCACGGCCCAGCGCGAGCGCCCCACCGGCCGTCGCCGACCACAGCGCCTCGCCGGGGGTCATCCGCATCTCGCGCACCGCCAGCGCCACGCACAGCGGCATCGAGCTGGTGTAGCAGGAGCCCGGGTTGCAGTCGCTGGCCAGCGCGACCCGGACACCGGCGTCGACCAGCGCCCGGGCGTCGGGGTACGGCGAGCGGGTCGAGAACTCCACGCCGGGAAGCAGGGTGGCGATGGTGCCCGCGTCGCGGAGCGCGGCGACGTCGTCGTCGGTCAGGTGCGTGCAGTGGTCCACGGCCACCAGCCCGAGCTCGCAGGCCAGCCGGACGCCCGGCCCCGGGCCGAGCTGGTTGGCGTGGAGTCGACCACCGAGGCCCCGCTCCCGCCCCGCCAGCAGGATCGCGCGGGCCTGGTCCTCGTCGAAGGCGCCGGTCTCGCAGAACACGTCGATCCAGCGCGCGTGCGGTGCGGCGGCGTCCAGCATCGGGCCGGTGACGAGGTCGACGTAGCCGGCCGCGTCGTCGGCGTACTCCGGGGCGACGACGTGGGCGCCGAGGAACGTCGTGTCCTCGGTGAACTGGCGCGCCACCGCCAGGCTGCGGGCCTCGTCGAGCACGGTCAGGCCGTAGCCGCTCTTGATCTCGACGCTGGTGGTGCCCTGCCGGCGCATCTCGGTGACGTGGCGGGCGACGGTGGCGGTCAGCTGCTCGTCGGTCGCGGCGCGGGTGGCGGCGACCGTGGTCCGGATGCCGCCGGCGGCGTAACGCTCCCCCGCCATCCGGGCCGCGAACTCCTGCGACCGGTCCCCCGCGAAGACCAGGTGGCTGTGCGAGTCGACGAAGCCGGGGATCACGGCCCGGCCGGCCACGTCGTACGCCTGGTCGGCCTCGGGTGCCTCGCGGGCGGGCCCGACCCAGGCGACGCGACCGTGCTCGACCACGAACGCCGCGTCGGCCCGGACGTCGACCGCGGCCACCCCCGGCTCGGTGCGGCAGGTGACCAGCTCGCGGATGCCGGTGACCAGGAGGGACGTCATGGGCTCACCCTCTCGCGTCGCAGCATTCTGCGTCCCACGAGCCCGACCGCGAGCACGCCGGTCCCGGCGAGCACCGACCCGATCGGAAGGGTGATCGCGAGCAGCAGGCAGCCGGCCAGCCCCAGCCCCTGCCAGAACCGGGGCCAGCGCCGGTGCCCGGCGTCCTGGGTCCAGGCCGAGGGGTTGGCGATCGCGTAGTAGAGGAGCACGCCGAACGACGAGAAGCCGATGATCCCGCGCAGGTCGAGCGTCGTCACCAGCACCACGACGACCGCACCGACGACGAGCTGGGCGGTGCGCGGGACGCCGTCGTGCACGTCCGCCAGCCGGCGGGGCAGGTCGCCCCGGCGGCCCATCGCCAGGCTGGTGCGGCCGATGCCGTTGAGCAGCGCCAGGAGCGCGCCGAGGCTGGACAGGACCGCGCCGACGACGACCACCGGCACCAGCCACTCGGCACCGGCCATCTGCGCGGCGGTCACCAGGGGAGCCGTGCCCTCCAGCAGGACCGGCGCGGACACACTGTGGAGCGCCGCGGCGAAGACCAGCACGTAGAGCGCGAGCGTGAGCGCGAGGGCGACCGTGACGGCGCGCGGGATCGTGCGCTCCGGGTCGCGCACCTCCTCGCCCAGGGTCGCGATCCGCGCGTAGCCCGCGAAGGCGAAGAAGAGCAGTCCGGCGGCCTGGAGGACCGGGTACGCAGTGTTCTCGAGGCCGATGCCCACCACGCTCACGGACGCCCGGTTGCCCCGCACGAGCAGGACCGTCGAGAGCAGCAGCAGAACCAGGACGCTGCCCGCCACCAGCAACCGGGTCAGCTGCGCGGTGCGGGTGATCCCCCGGGTCGCCACCAGCGTCAGCAGCAGGACCGCCACCACGCCGGTGGCTCGGGCTGCAACCGGGGTCTCGGGGAACAGGTAGCCACCGACCACGGTCGCCATCGCTGCGCAGGACGCGGTCTTGCCGACCACGAAGCACCAGCCGGCGGCGAAGCCCCAGGTGTCGCCGAGCCGTTCGCGGCCGTAGACGTAGCTGCCGCCGGAGTCCGGGTATTGCGCCGCGAGCTGCGCCGAGGAGGTGGCGTTGCAGAACGCGACCAGAGAAGCCACCGCCAGGGCGAGGAAGAGCGGCGTGGCGTGCACCACCGTGTGGATGGCCGGTCCCAGCACCGCGAAGATGCCGGCCCCCACCATCGACCCGACGCCGATCACGGTGGCGTCGAACGTGCCGAGGCGACGCTCCAGCCGGGCCTCGCTCACAGGCCGACTGCTCCGATCGCGGCGTCGAGCTCGGCACCGATCCGCGGCAGGTCGTCGGGGGTGTGCACGAGCCGACCGCCGGCGATGACCTGGCGCACGTCGGCGGAGGCCGCCGCGAAGACGGCGGTCTCCAGCCCACGGCCGGTGCCGGCCGTGCGCGGGCTGCCGGTGTCGAGCGTGACCAGGTCGGCGCGCTGGCCCACCGAGATCCTGCCTGCGTCCGCGAACCCCAGGCTGGCATGGCCGTCCGTCGTCGCGGCGACCACCAGCTCCTCGTGCTCCAGTGGCCACGGCGCCGGGTGGCGAGCCGCTCGTCGAGCTCGACCGCACGCATCTCCTCGAACAGGTCGACCACCGCGTGGCTGTCCGAGCCGAGGGTCAGCGTCGACCCCGCGTCGTACAGCGCCCGGGAGGGGCCGATGCCGTCGCCGAGGTCACGCTCGGTGGTCGGGCAGAAGCAGGCGTAGCTGCCGGCCTCACCCAGCAGGTGCACGTCCGCCGGGGTGAGGTGGGTGGCGTGGACGGCGGAGGTGCGGGGGCCGAGGGCACCGCAGTCGGCGAGCAGCCGGGTCGGAGTCACGGAATGCCGGTCGAGACACGCGTCGTTCTCCGCTACCTGCTCGGAGAGGTGCACGTGCAGCGGCCCCCGGCGGCGTCGAGCCCAGTCGGCGACCGGGCCGATCTGGTCGTGCGGCACCGCCCGTACCGAGTGCACGGCCGCACCGACCACCACGTCGTCGGCCCCCGCCACCTCCTCGGATCCGACCAGCTCGTCGACCCGCGCCGCCCAGCGGCGCGCGTCGCCGTCGCTGTAGCGCACCTGCACGCCCTGCGGCTGCTCGCCGAAGCCGCTGGAGAGGTAGCAGGTGTCGAGCAGGGAGATCCGGATGCCGGCGTCGCGCGCGGCACGCACCAGGGCGAGGCCCATCTCGTTGGGCTCGTCGTACGGCGTGCCGTCGGGCTGGTGGTGCAGGTAGTGGAACTCGCCCACGGTGGTGATGCCGGCCGCGAGCATCTCGCGGTACGTCGCCCGGGCCAGGGCGTAGTAGGTGTCGGGGTCGAGCCGGCCGGCGACCTCGTACATCCGGTCGCGCCAGGTCCAGAACGTCCCGCGCCCGCGCTGCGTGTGGCCGCGGAGCGCGCGGTGGAAGGCGTGGCTGTGGCAGTTCGCGAGACCGGGGATCGTCAAGCCTGCAAGGTGATCGGCACCGGTTCCACCGACCTCGACCCTGGTGAAGCGACCGCCCTCGATCTCGACCAGCACGTCGTCCTGGACCGAACCGTCGACGTACGCACGCTCCAGGAGGTACGAGGCGGGGTTCATCCCGCGAGCTCGCGCAGGGTGGTGGCGAGAGCCTCGACCCCGGCCAGGCAGTCCGCCATCGGGGCGTGCTCCTCGGGTGAGTGGCTGACACCGGCCGGGTTGCGCACGAACAGCATGGCGGTCGGAATCCCGGCTGCGGAAAGGATCCCGGCGTCGTGACCGGCCATGGTCGGGATCACGGGTGCTCCGCCGAGCACGTGGGCGAGCCGGTGCGCGAGGTCGGCGTCGAAGGTCACCGCCCCCGAGAGGGACTCGTCCGTGACGGTGAGCCGCGTGCCGTCACGCCCGGCACGCTCGGAGCCCTGCCGGGCGATCAGGTCGACCAGGGCCTCCAGCTGCTCCTCGGACTCGCACCTGGCGTCGAGCCACGCCGTCACCCGCGACGGGATGGCGTTGGTGCCGTTGGGCGCGACGTCGACGCGGCCGAACGTGGCCCGCTGACCACCCAGGCGGGCCTGCTTGTTGGCCGCCAGCGCGGTCATCGCATAGGTCAGCATCGGGTCGTGCCGGTCCTCCATGCGGGTGGTGCCGGCGTGGTTGGCGGCGCCCGTGAAGTCGAAGCGGAACCGGCCGTGCGGCCAGATCGCACTGGCGACGCCGACCGCGGCGTCGCGGTGCACCAGGTCACGACCCTGCTCGACGTGCAGCTCGACGAAGCACCCCACGTCGTCGAGGATCGCGCTCGGACCGAGCTCGGGGTTGATCCCGCTTGCGGACATCGCGTCGGCGAGCACCACGCCGTCCCGGTCGCGGAGCTCCCGTGCGGCCTCGGGCGTGATCGCGCCGGTGGCGAGACGCGAGCCCAGGCAGGCGATGCCGAACCGGCTCCCCTCCTCCTCCACGAACGCGCCGACGCCGATCCGGCGGGCGGGCTCGAACCCTTGCTCGCGCAGCAGGTCGATCGCCGCGAAGGCCGTGACCACCCCCAGCGGCCCGTCGTACGCACCCCCGTCGACGACCGAGTCGAGGTGCGAGCCGGTGAGCACGGCGTTTGCGCCGGATCCCCACCAGGCAACGGCGTTGCCGTTGCCGTCGTGCTCCACGCGGAGGTCGCGCTTGGCGCACTCCCCGAGGAACCAGGCGTGGCACTCGCGCTCCGCGGACCCGAACGGCGACCGGTGGTAGCCACCGCTGGTGACGCTCCGGCCGACCGGTGCCAGGTCGGCCCACATCTCCTCGAAGCGCATCTCAGCCCCGTCCGGCAGGATCAGCGACATGGAGTTCCAGGACGTCGTACGCCGCCGCAGGATGGTCCGCAACTACGCCGAACGGCCCGTCGACCGCGCGATCGTCGACCGCTGCCTGCGCAACGCGACCCGGGCGCCGAGTGCCGGATTCAGCCAGGGCTGGGCCTTCCTGGTGCTCGACACCCCCGACGACGTGCGCCGATGGTGGGAGGTGACCACCGACGCGGACGACCTGGCAGCGCCCGACGACTGGCTGGCCGGGATGACGCGCGCGCCGGTCGTCGTGGTGCCGTGCTCGAGCAAGGCGGCGTACCTGAACCGCTACGCCCAGCCGGACAAGGGCTGGACCGACCGCGACGAGGCGCGCTGGCCGATGCCGTTCTGGCACATGGACGCCGCGATGGCCTCGCTGCTGATCCTGCAGACCGCCGTCGACGAGGGGCTCGGCGCCTGCTTCTTCGGCGTCCCCCCGGCAGAGCGACGCCGTCGTGCGCACGGCCTTCGACATCCCGGACACCTTCGACCCGGTCGGCGTGATCACGATCGGGCACCTCGCCGACGACGCCGGCAACCCGGGCTCGCCCCGCACGCGCCGTCGTCTCGGCCTCGACGAGGTCGTGCACCGGGGACGCTGGGGCGGCTGACACCCCTTCAGTCCACCGGTCGGCGCCTCGCGGCGCAATCACCGGCCCGGGCGGTTCGTCTCGGAAACGAGACCGCCGGGCTGGGCGTTCAGCGACAGCCGTTCGACCCAGGGCCGACCCAGGGGCCGACCTAGGGCCGACCGGCGTGCGAAGCGGTCACCCGGTGGGTCAGCACCTGGCCGGTCCGGCCGCCGACGCCCCGGACGCCGCCCCACTCGGTCGCGATCACGAACAGGGTGCGGCCGTCGTCGCCACCGAGCATGCAGGCGAAGCAGCCACGGTCGGCGCCCACCCGGTCGAGCACCTCGCCGCCCTCGGCGACCCGGATGCAGCACATCCCCGGCACCGTGGCGTACCAGACCGCCCCCTCGGCATCGACGCAGATCCCGTCGGGCGCGAACTCGACCTCCGCCCACACCCGGCGCCCGGACAGCCCGCCGTCGGGCGCGACGTCGAACGCGGTGAGCCGGTTGCGGTAGCTCTCCGCCACGATCAGCGTCGACCCGTCGGCGGTGACCGCCATCCCGTTGGGGAACCACAGCTCGTCGGCGACCTGCCGGGACGAGCCGTCCGGCCGGACGACGTGCACCGTGCCCGTCGTGGGCTCCTCGCCACCCATCAGGTCGAAGCCGACCTCGTTGACGAACGTGTTGCCGTGCGGATCGACGACGATCTCGTTCCAGCCCTGCCCGGCGGCTCCGTACGACGTTCCGTCCGCGAGCACCACGCCACTCGGGCAGGTCAGCACCGCCCGTCCGTCGGACAGCCAGTCGATCGAGAACGGCAGTCCCTCCATGGTCAGCTCGACCTGTCCGGCCCCGGTCGCGTCGAACGACAGCACCTGGCCCGCGGTCCAGTCGCAGACCCACAGCCGCCCGTCGTGCCACCGCGGTGACTCGCCCATGCCCAGCCCGCTCGCGAAGATCTCCATGCGCGCTCAGACCTCCTCGGGACCGCTCACTCATCGATCGGTAAAATCAGGGCCTGGGGGTGAGACCTGATGTCCGAGAACGAGGACTGGCCGCAGGGTACGCCGGAGCGCGCCGACCGCACGCCACGCCGTGACGAGCGCACGGGCCGGAGCGCGGCGCAGGCCCGGGTCGAGCACCAGCAGTCGTGGGTGGACCAGCAGCTGCGGGTGGCGATGGCCCGCGGCGACTTCGACAACCTGCCCGGGGCCGGCAAGCCGATCGAGGGGCTGGGCGGCCAGCACGACCCCGACTGGTGGGTCAAGAAGCTGATCGAACGCGAGCAGATCACCGGTGTGCTGCCGCCGGCACTCGCGCTCCGCAAGGAGGACGCCGAGCTCGACGCGACGCTCGACCGGGAGTCGGCCGAGAGGGTGGTCCGCGAGCTGCTCGAGGACTTCAACCGTCGCGTCGTCGAGGCACGCCGGCAGCTCCAGGGCGGACCTCCGGTGATCACCAGGACCCGCGACGTCGATGCCGAGGTCGAGGCCTGGCGCGCTCGTCGTACGACGCGCCGGTAGGCGGCCGCGAAGCGCGACGAACCTCACGCGGCCCGGATTGGCGAGCCACCTTCCCGGAGGTCCACACTGGGGCCGCGATGGCCCCGAAAGACAGCACAGGCGACCCCTCCACCAACGACATCTTCCGGACCCTGGACCTCTCCCTGCGGATCGGCGAGCTGCTGCTGTCCTCGGGCGCCGGAGCCGCGGACGTGAGTGCCCAGATGAGCAACGTGGCCTATGCGTGCGGCCTGCGGAAGTACTCCGCCGACGTCACCTTCACGGAGCTGGCGATGTCGCACCAGGCCAACCTCGACGAGCCGGCACTGCTGCAGGTGCGGCAGGTGCGGCACCGCGAGATCGACTACGAGGACCTGACCCTGGTCGACCACCTGGTGCGGGACCTGATCGCGGGTGACATCGACCGGGAGGCGGCGTCGGCCCGACTGGCCAAGATCGTCTCGTCCGGCCACGCCCGGCCCCGCTGGTCGGTGACCGCCGGGTTCGGCGTGATGGGCGCGGGCGTCGGGCTGGTGCTCGGCGGCGACCTGGCGGTGGTGCTGGTCGCGGCCGTGGCCGCGGTGGCGATCGACCTGATCACTCGCGCGATGAGCCGGCAGCGGCTGCCGGCGTTCTACCAGCAGATCGCGGGCGCGCTCTTCGGCACGCTGCTCACCGTGGGCGTGGTCGCGACCGGCGTCGACGTCGAGCCGAGCCGCGTGATCACGGCCAGCATCATCATGCTGCTCGCCGGCGTGAACTTCATGGGCGCGATCCAGGACGCCCTGACCGGCTTCCCGCTCACGGCCGGCGCCCGGATCCTGGAGGCGATCATCGCGACCGCCGGTGTCACGGCCGGCGTCAGCGGCGGGCTGACCGTCGCCCGGGTAGCGGGCGTGGACCTCGGCCGGCTCGACCCCGGGGCGTTCGAGGTCTCCGCCATCCCGCTGATGGCCTTCGGTGGTGCGGTCACGGGCGCCGCGTACGCCTTCTCGTCGTACGCCCCGCTGCGGTCGCTGCTGCCGATCGCGGTGGTCGCGGCTGCGGCCACCGCTGTCTACGCGGTGGGCTACCAGCGCGACTTCGGGATCGCCTGGGCGAGCGGTGTGGCCGCCGTCGTGGTCGGCCTGGTCAGCTATGCCGTCGCCGGTCGGGTACGGGTCCCGCCGCTGGTGGTGGTGGTCTCCGGTGTCATACCGCTGCTGCCCGGACTGTCCATCTACCGCGGACTGTCGCTGTTGTCCGAGGGCGGCAGCGCGGGCCTGCTGCCGCTGGTCAACGCGGCCGCGATCGCGATCGCGCTGAGCGCCGGAGTGATCCTCGGCGAGTACGTCGCGCAGCCGCTCAAGCGGGAGGCGCGACGGCTCGAGAGCCGGCTGGCCGGTCCGCGGCTGGTGGGACCGCTGACGGTGCGGGCAGGGAAGGTCAGGCGTCCCCGTCGTCGCGGCGGTTCCAGCCGTCCCACCAGCCCTTGACCCCGCCGAGCACGCCCGCCATCTCGTGCAGCATCTTGCCCAGCGCGTCACCGGTCTGCCGGAACGCCTGGCTGTAGCTGCGGGCCGCGTCCTGGGCGGCGTCGCTGACCTTGGCGTCCTGGTCGTCCTCGCGGCGCGGGTACGCCCCGCCGAGGTACGACGCGTAGTCGCCGCTGTCGATCCAGCGCCGGAGCTCGGTCGCGCGCACCACCGCGAACGGGTGGGTCTGGGTCTGCAGCAGACCGGCCTTGATGAAGGACTCGCGCAGGTCGCCGCCCTCGTCGTACTCCAGGCCCTGGGCGAAGAACTGGGTGGTGTCGAGGTCCTCGAGGTGACCCCCGCTGGCGAGCTGCATGTGCACGCGGAACGCGGTCTGCGGGTCCTGCGTCGCGAGCAGCCCGGCGCGGTCGGCGGACAGCTCGGCCTTGCGCGACCACTCCAGCAGCGCCACCAGGATCACCCGGAACGCGATGCCGCCGATCGGGACCGCACTGAAGACCCCGCTCAGGCTCATCAGCCACTGGAGCATGGTCTGGTACAGCGCATGCCCGCTCATCGCGTGACCGAGCTCGTGGCCGATCACGAAGCGCAGCTCCTCCTCGCTGAGCAGGTCGACCAGCGCGGAGTTCAGCACGATCACCGGCTTGTCCAGGCCGATGCAGGACGCGTTGAGCACCGGGTCGGCGACGACGTACATCTCCGGCACGAAGGGCGCGTCCAGCGTGGTGCACGCCTCCTGCAGGAGTCGGTGCAGCCGTTCGAACTGCCGCTCGTCGGCACGCACCCCCGACCCCAGCAGCTGCAGCCGCACCCCGCGCTCGCGCATCAGTCCGGAGAGGCTCTTCAGGAGCAGGTCGAACCCCTTGAGCCGCCGCATCGCGACCAGTGCCCCCCGGTCCGCCGGGTGCTCCCATGCCCGGGTGCTGATCCCGGTCAGCGTGACGCGTCCCCGTGCCGGCGGGTGGCTGCTGGGCTCGGACATGCGGGTGATTGTGCCCCCTGCGCCGGGTAGTCCGTCACGTTTGGCACCAGAAGAAGGCCCCGGCCCGTGCTTTTCGTGACGGACTAGCCAGCTGCCGACCACCACGGAGGAGCCTCGAGAGTCCAGCGGCGGGCCTCGACGGGCAGGAATCTCGCGCGGGACCGGGCGGCAAGGATCCGGTTGGCGGCCTGAGCCGGTCGGCCGAGATCGCCACGCACGAGCCTGACGTACTCCAGGCCGTGGTCGCGGAACCGCTCTTCGCGTACGGCGTCCCGGCTGCGCCTGTCCTCCGCCAGGTGATCGGCGCCGTCGTACTCACCGACCAGGCCTGCGGCGGGGTCGAACAGGTCCGGGATCCCGAGCAGCCGTCCCCCGAGGTCGAAGACGGGCCGGTTGCACAAGGGTGGTGGCAGGCCGGCATCGAGGACCCAGCTCAGCCGCATCCGGGTCTCCTGCGGTGAACGGCTGTCCGCACTGGCCAACGGCAGCACGCGGCGGGTGAGCGGCACACCCGTCCACGCCGGCCGGATGGCGACGTACTCGGCGACGCGACTCAGATCGGTGAGCCGGGCGGCGACCGCCATGTCGATCACCTCGACCGCTCGTCGTACCGAACCGACGCGTCGCATCTCGTCGAACACGGCCCGCTCGACGACCGTGACCGGCAACCCGGCCACCCACTCGATCTCACGTGGCGGGAGCTGCTCGTGGCTCACCAGCACGCGCGGGTCCGGACGGATGTTGCCCCCGACGAGGAGCGGAACGGGTAGCCGGACGCGACCTCCTTCTCCGAGCCCGTCGAAGAACGTGGCGCCACGCCAGCGGAGTGCCGCCCAAGCCGAGACGGCCGAGTGGTCAGGGAGCCGGGCTGCCGCTTCCAGGATGCGCTGCTCGACCAGGTCCGAGTCCGTGCCGGCCGGGACGTACCAGCCCCACGCGACCTGCCGCCACCTGGCACCACGCGCCTGGCCCCGCGTCGGTCCGCACTCACCGGTCGGGTCGAGACGCACCGGCAGGACCAGGGTCGTCGGTCGCACGCAGGTCGGTGCCCAGTGATGGAGCTCCACGACCAGCGAGCGTCCACTCGGCCAGCTCGTGACGCAGCAAGGCCGCCGAGGCTTGTGGACAACGCGCGGTGGCTCGGGCCTGTGGACGCGGATAGTCCGTCACGAAAAGCACCTGATCCGGCCGGGATCAGGTGCCAGACGTGACGGACTACCCGGGCTCAGCCCTCGGACATCGGGATCCGGACATCACGCTCGGAGGCGACCTCGGTGGCGCGGTCGTAGCCGGCGTCGACGTGGCGGATCACGCCCATGCCGGGGTCGTTGGTCAGCACGCGCTCGATCTTCTGGGCGGCGAGGTCGGTGCCGTCGGCGACGCAGACCTGGCCGGCGTGGATCGAGCGACCCATGCCGACGCCGCCACCGTGGTGGATCGAGACCCAGGTGGCGCCGGACGCGGTGTTGACCAGCGCGTTCAGCAGCGCCCAGTCGGCGATCGCGTCGGAGCCGTCGAGCATCGACTCCGTCTCGCGGTACGGCGAGGCGACCGAGCCGCAGTCGAGGTGGTCGCGGCCGATCACGATCGGTGCCTTGAGCTCGCCGGACGCGACCATCTCGTTGAAGCGGAGGCCCGCCAGGTGGCGCTCGCCGTAGCCCAGCCAGCAGATCCGCGCCGGCAGCCCCTGGAAGGCGACCCGCTCGCCGGCCATGGTGATCCACTTGTGCAGCCGCTCGTTCTGCACCGATTCCTGGGCCGGGAACAGCTCGAGGATCGCCCGGTCGGTCGCGGCGATGTCGGCCGGGTCACCGGACAGCGCGGCCCAGCGGAAGGGGCCCCGCCCCTCGCAGAACAGTGGACGGATGTACGCCGGCACGAAGCCGGGGAACTCGAACGCCCGGTCGTAGCCGCCCTTGCGTGCCTCGTCGCGGATCGAGTTGCCGTAGTCGAAGACCTCGGCACCCTTGTCCTGCCACTCCACCATCGCCCGCACGTGCGTGGCCATCGACGCCTGGGCGTCCTTGGTGAAGCCACCCGGGTCGCGCGCGGCGTCGTCGTGCCAGTCCTCGAAGGAGACCCCGAGCGGGAGGTAGGACAGCGGGTCGTGCGCCGAGGTCTGGTCGGTGACGACGTCGATCGGGGCGTCCAGCTCCAGCAGCTTCGGGAACACCTCGGCCGCGTTGCCGAGCAGCCCGATCGACAAGGGCCTGCGGGCGTCGCGTGCTTCGACGGCCCGGGCGACGGCGTCCTCGAGCGACGAGGCCTGCTCGTCGAGATAGCGGTGCTCGATCCGGCGCGTGATCCGGCTCTGGTCGACGTCCACGCAGATCGCGACGCCGTCGTTCATGGTGACCGCGAGCGGCTGCGCGCCACCCATGCCGCCGAGGCCGGCGGTCAGCGTGATCGTGCCGGCCAGGGTGCCCCCGAACCGCTTGTCGGCCACCGCCGCGAACGTCTCGAACGTGCCCTGCAGGATGCCCTGGGTGCCGATGTAGATCCACGAGCCCGCGGTCATCTGCCCGTACATCGTGAGCCCGAGGTCCTCGAGCCGGCGGAACTCCTCCCAGTTCGCCCAGTCGCCGACCAGGTTCGAGTTCGCGATCAGCACCCGCGGCGCCCACTCGTGGGTGCGCATCACGCCGACCGGCTTGCCGGACTGCACGAGCATCGTCTCGTCGTCCTTCAGCGTCCGGAGAGTGCGCACGAGCGCGTCGTACGCCTCCCAGCTGCGGGCGGCCTTGCCGGTGCCGCCGTAGACGACCAGGTCCTCGGGACGCTCGGCGTTCTCCGGGTCGAGGTTGTTCATCAGCATCCGCAGCGGCGCTTCGGTCTGCCAGGACCCGGCGGTCAGCTCGGTGCCGTGGGCGGCGTGGATGGGGAGACGGGGGTTGGACTCGGTCACTGGAGCTCTCCGATCACATCTTCGACGGCATGGAGTACGGCGCCGGTGCGCACCAGCTGCACCGTGGTCTCGATCTCGGGCGACAGGTGCCGGTCCGGACCCGGGCCCTGGACGCCGGACGAGCGGAGCAGCCCGATCACGGCCTCGGTCGCCGGCGACGGGGCCAGCGGACGCCGCAGGTCGAGCGCGCGGGCGGCGGTCAGCACCTCGACCGCGACCACCCGGGTCAGCCCGTCGACCGAGCGTCGCAGCTTGCGCGCGGCGGACCAGCCCATCGAGACGTGGTCCTCCTGCATCGCGCTGGACGGGATCGAGTCGACGCTGGCGGGGTTGGCGAGGCGCTTCATCTCGGAGACGATCGCGGCCTGCGTGTACTGGGCGATCATGTGCCCGCTGTCCACGCCCGGGTCGTCGGCGAGGAACGGCGGCAGTCCGTGGCTGCGGGACTTGTCGAGGAACCGGTCGGTGCGACGCTCCGAGATCGACGCGACGTCGGCGGCCACGATCGCCGCGAAGTCGAGCACGTAGGCGACCGGCGCCCCGTGGAAGTTGCCGTTGCTCTCGACCCGGCCGTCGCCGAGCACGACCGGGTTGTCGACCGCCGACGCCAGCTCACGTGAGGCGACGAGCGCACAGTGCTCGAGGGTGTCCCGCGCGGCGCCGTGCACCTGGGGCGAGCAGCGCAGCGAGTACGCGTCCTGCACCCGGTTGCAGTCCGGCCCCCGGTGCGAGGCGACGACGCCGGAGTCCTTGAGGATCGCCACCAGGTTGGCCGCCGAGCGGGCCTGGCCGGGATGCGGCCGGATCGCCTGCAGCTCGGGCGCGAACACCCGGTCGGTGGCCAGCTGGCCCTCGACGGACATGGCCGCGGCGACGTCGGCCGTACGCATCAGGACGTCGAGGTCCTCCAGCGCCAGGACCAGCATGCCGAGCATCCCGTCGGTGCCGTTGATCAGCGCGAGGCCCTCCTTGGCGACCAGCTCGACCGGCGCCAGGCCCGCGTTGGCGAGTGCCTCCGCGGCGGGCATCAGCACGCCCTCGCGGTCGCGGACGTCACCCTCCCCCATCAGCGCGAGCGCGCAGTGCGAGAGCGGCGCGAGGTCGCCGGAGCACCCGAGCGAGCCGTACTCGTGCACCAGCGGCGTGATCCCGTGCGTGAGCAGCGAGGCGATCAGCTGCGCTGTCTCCGGACGTACGCCGGTGTGCCCGGTCGCCAGCGTCGAGAGCCGCAGCAGCATCAGCGCGCGCACCACCTCGCGCTCGACCTCGGGCCCGGAGCCGGCGGCGTGCGAGCGCACCAGCGACTTCTGCAGCTGCGCGCGCATCTCGGTCGGGATGTGCCGGGTGGCGAGCGCGCCGAACCCGGTCGAGATCCCGTACGACGGCGTCGGCGCCGCGGCCAGCTCCTCGACCACGGCACGCGCCCTCGCCAGCGCCGCGAGCGCGTCGTCCCCCACTGACACCGCGGCATTGCCGCGCGCGACCGCGACGACCTCGGCGAACGAGAGGGGGCCGACCCCGACGACCACGGGTTCCACCGTTGAGGTGGTCGAGCTTGTCGAGACCATGGGTTCATGCAACCGCTCGCGGGCGTCTGCTGCCAGAGCGACCGAGCCCGCGATGTCTCAGATGTGAGACGTACTCACGCGGTGAGGGCCGGCAGCGCCTCGCCGAAGGCGCAGACGGTGAGCGGCGCCAGAGCGGCGTTCTCCTCGAGGTGGTCGGGCGCCTGCATCGCCACCATCACGTTGAGCAGCATGCCCTGGGCGATGAAGTCACGGGCCTGCTCGTCGGTGCACCCGGTGCTCTTGAACACCCGGAAGACCTGGGCCATGCAGTCCCGCGAGAGCTCGCCGATGCGCGGCTCGCCGCTGGCGACCATGCCGTGCATCATCACCATCAGCAGGTCGCGGTCGACGAGCAGCTCGGTGTAGGTGGCGCCGAGCCGGCTCCAGTCGTCCTCGTTGTCCGGGTCGAACGGCGCGGAGGCCAGCTCGTCGGAGAAGGCGACCCCGATCCGCTCCATCACCCGGTCGAAGACCGCGAGGAAGAGGTCGAGCTTCGTGCCGAAGATCCGCACCACGTAGGGCTGGGAGACGCCGGCCTCCTTGGCCACCGCGTCGGTGCTGGTGCCGGCGTAACCGCCCCGGGCGAAGGCCCGGACCGCGGCGTCGAGGACCAGCTCGCGCCGGTCCTGGGGCTTCATCCGGGAGGCCGGCGCGGCGGTGCCGGTCGTGGGTGCCGGGGCGGGTTTCGGGGTCACGCTTGACAGGTTATCACTTGATTACTTATCGTCGTTGTCAAGTAATCATTCAATGCCTTCTTCGCAGGAGATTCCGTGTCCACCACGCTGACACCACCACCCGTCGAGAGCCTCGCGACGGTCCAGCCGCGCCGGCACACCCGGCGGATCCCGCTCTGGGTGGCGATCGTCGCCACCTCGCTGCCGATGTTCATGGCCACCCTCGACAACCTCGTGATGACCAGCGCGCTGCCCGTGGTGCAGCGCGACCTCGGGTCGTCGGTCGGCCAGCTGTCCTGGTTCCTGAACGCCTACACCCTGGTGTTCGCGACGTTCATGCTCCCGGCGGCGACGCTCGGCGACCGGCTCGGTCGGCGTCGGGTGATGCTCGCCGGGATCGTGCTCTTCACCGCCGCCTCGATCGCCTCCGCGCTCAGCACCACGAGCGAGGCCCTGATCGCGGCCCGCGCCTTCCAGGGCCTCGGCGCCGCGGCCGTGATGCCGCTCTCGCTGACCTTGCTCGCAGCCGCGGTCCCCACCCGGCTCCGACCGATGGCGATCGGCATCTGGGGCGGCGTCTCCGGCCTCGGTGTCGCGCTCGGCCCGGTGATCGGCGGCGCGGTCGTCGAGGGCGTGAGCTGGCAGGCGATCTTCTGGCTCAACGTGCCGGTCGCTGTGATCGCCCTCCCGCTGATGCTGGTCGCGGTCGAGGAGTCGCGGGGCACGTGGCAGCGCCTCGACGTCCGCGGCACCGTGCTGCTCGGCGGCGCCGTCCTCCTCGGCATCTGGGGCATCGTGCACGGCAACTCTCAGTCGTCGGGTGAGGGCTGGACCTCGCCGGTCGTGCTCGGCTCCCTGGTGGGGTCCGCGTCGCTGGTCCCGGCGTACGTCGCCCACGCGCGCCATCGCTCGTACGCCGTGCTCCCGCTGAGACTGTTCCGCAGCCGAGGCTTCTCGGCGGCCAACGCGATCGGGCTGTTCTTCACGCTGGGCATGTTCGGAGCGGTGTTCCTGCTCGCCCAGTACCTCCAGATCGTGCAGGGCTACAGCCCGCTCGAGGCCGGTGTCCGCACGTTGCCCTGGACCGCGGCGCCGATGATCGTGGCCCCGCTCGCCGGTCTGCTGGCCTCGCGCACCGGGTTGCGCTCGCTGCTGCTGGTGGGCCTTGCCCTGCAGGCCGGGTCGCTGGTCTGGCTGGCGTCGTTGGCCGAGGAGATCGCGCCGTACACCCACTTCGTGCCGGCGCTCGCGATGGCCGGGGTCGGCATGGGACTCACCTTCGCGCCCAGCGCCACCGCGGTGCTGGAGGGGCTGCCGGACAGCGACTTCGCGGTCGCCAGCTCCGCGAACTCCACGATCCGCGAGTTCGGCGTCGCCCTGGGTGTCGCGCTGCTGACCGCGGTGTTCCTCGGCAACGGCGGCGAGCTGCTGCCGACCGGGTACCAGGGTGCGATCGGCCCGGCACTGCTCACCGGCGCCGCCGCGGTCGGGGTCGCCCTGGTGGCCGCGCTGTTCGCCCCGGGACGCCCGCGCCGCTGACCGCTCAGGCCGGATCCGGCTCGTGCTCCCCCAGCTCGAGCCGGATCCGCTTGTTGTCCTTGCCCTTGCTCTCGGTGCCGGTGACGCGCACGACGCCGACCTCGACCGTCGAGAGCACGTGGGTTCCGCCGTCGGCCTGGCGGTCGAGCCCGACGATGTCGATCACGCGGAGCGGGTCGATCTCCTGCGGGATCAGGTTGGCCGAGGTGCGGATCAGTGCCGGGTCCGCGTCGGCGACGGCGCGCGGGACGAAGTCCACGACGATCTCCCAGGCCTTCTCGATCTCGTCGTTGATGCGCCTCTCGACGGCGGCGCCGAGGTCGGCGCTCATCGTCGGGAACGGGAAGTCGAGCCGACCCTTCAGCGGCTCCATGTTGCCGCCGGTGACCGGTATCGCGTAGTCCGCCCAGATCACGCCGCACAGGATGTGCAGCGCCGTGTGCGTGCGCATCAGCCGGTGCCGCCGGTCCCAGTCGAGCACTCCCTGCACCTCGGCACCGGCGTCGGGGAGGTCACCCTCCACGGTGTGCCAGATCGGCCCGCGCTCGCGCCGTACGCCGGTGACCGCGAGGGTGCCGGTCGGCCCCTCGATGGTGCCGAGGTCACAGGGCTGGCCACCCCCGCCGGGGTAGAAAGCCGTGCGCTGCAAGCGGATCCGACCACCCTCCCGGTCGACCTCGACGACGGTGCTGTCGAACTCCCTGCGGTAGGCGTCGACCGCGAACAGCTCGCTCGCGGCGAGCTCGGGCGGCGCGTTGCGGATCGCTTCTCCGGGGACTCCCATGGCGTCCAACCTACGACGCGTCCGATATCTCACAGACCACCGTGCGAGACGTCGACGACCACCGGCAGGAGGGACGCGTTTCATGGTCCGGTGAGCACAGGAACGACGACCCGGGAGACCGAGGTCGGAGACGCGCGGCGCTGGGCGATGCTCGGCGTCGGCACCGGCGCGCAGGCGGCGTCGGCCGTGATGGTGCACGGGCCGGCGTTCCTGATCCCGACCCTCCACCGGGACCTCGGCTACTCGCTGGCGGAGGCAGGCCTGGTCGCAGCCGCACCGACCGTCGGCGTGATGCTGACGCTGGTTCTCTGGGGCGTGGTCGTCGACCGGCGGGGCGAGCGCTTCGCGCTGCTGGCCGGACTGGCGGGCACCACGGTCGCGGGAGCGGCGGGGGCACTCACGGACAGCGTGGCCCTGCTCGCCGTGGCGCTCGGGTTCGCCGGAGCCGCCGCCGCCTGCACCAACGCCGCCAGCGGGCGCGTGGTCGTGGGCTGGTTCGCGCCGCACCGGCGCGGGCTTGCGATGGGGGTGCGCCAGATGGCTCAACCCGTGGGAGTGGGCGTCGCCGCGATCGGCATCTCCGTGGTGGCCGACCGGTTCGGGGTCTCGGCCGCGATCTGGCTGCCGACGGCGCTGGCGGCGCTGGCCGCGGTCGCCGTCGCCGTCGTCGTCCTCGATCCCCCGCGGCCGGTGCGCACCCTCGAGTCGGCGCCGAACCCGTACCGCCACGACGGCTACCTGGTCCGGATCCATGCCGTCTCGGTGCTCCTGGTGGTGCCGCAGTTCGTGGTGTGGACCTTCGCGCTCGTGTGGCTGGTGCAGGACCGCGGCTGGTCGCCGGGCGCGGCGGGCGGAGTGGTCGCGCTGGCCCAGGTGGTGGGCGCGTTCGGCCGGATCGCCGTGGGTCAGCTCTCGGACGTGGTGGGCGGCCGGATGCGGCCGCTGCGCTGGGTCACCTGGGCCGCGACCGCCAGCATGCTCGCGCTCGGCCTGAGCGCGCAGCTCGGCTGGGGCATCGCCGTGGTGCTGATGGTCGTCGCCACCGCGGTCACCGTCGCCGACAACGGGCTGGCGTTCACGGCCGTGGCGGAGCGGGCGGGGCCGTTCTGGTCCGGGCGGGCGCTCGGGATCCAGAACACCGCGCAGTTCCTCGGGGCCTCCCTCGTGCCCCCGCTGGTCGGCCTCGCGGTGGCCGCCTCGAGCTACCCCGCGGCGTTCGCGACGGCGGCGCTGTTCCCGCTGGTCGCGGCGCCCCTGGTGCCGGTGCGCACCGAGCGCAACCTGAGCTGAGGCGCCGGATCGACAGGGCATTTCACCCGTAAGCGCGCGTACCGGCACCGACATTTTCCTGGTTCGGTGGACGGTCGTACCGTTGTCGCAGGGACGCGTCCGGGCGCGTCGGCCGACGCCGTTCGAGCGCTGTGCTCACGGCCTCCACGACGTACGGCGGGCGTACGGGCCAGTGCGCCCGCCGTACCTCGGGCGTGGGCCGGGACCCGGGGACCTAGAGTCTCGGGGATGGGACAGGTGCCGGCAGCCACTCGCGCGCTGCAGGTGCTCAAGTTCCTCGCCACGCAGCCCGACCCGGTGCCGCTGGAACGGATCATCCGCGCGGTCGACCTGCCCCGGAGCACGGCGTACCACCTCGTCAACGCGATGATCGAGGAAGGCTTCGTGCTCCACGTGGAGGACGAGCACCGCTACTGCCTCGGCGTCGCGGCGTTCGAGGTCGGCAGCGGGTACTCGCGCCAGGCGCCGCTCCAGCGCCTCTCCCGACGGGCGCTGGCGGTGCTGGCCGACCGGGTCGGCCAGTCGGCGCACCTGGCGGTGCTGCACGGACGCGACGTGCTCTACGTCGTCGAGGAGCGCGCGCCCGGCCGTCCCCCGCTGGTCACCGACGTCGGGGTCCGGCTGCCGGCCGCGCTCACGGCGAGCGGCCGCGCCATCCTGGCGGCGCTCCCGCCCGCCCAGGTCCGCGCCCTGTTCCCCGACAAGGACGCGTTCGTCGACCGGCACGGCAAGGGCCCTACGTCGCTCAGCGCGCTGCGCACCCTGCTCGCCGAGACGCGGCAGCGCGGCTACGCCGACGAGGACGGCGAGGTGACACCGGGCTTCGCCTCGGTCGCGGCCGTCGTCACCGACCACAACGACCTGCCGGTGGCGGGCGTCGCGGTGACCTGGTCGACGGAGGGGGAGGCCCCGAGCCTCCCGCGCGTGGTGCAGGCAACCCGCAGCACAGCGGACCGGCTGTCACGACGGCTCGGTGGCGGATCGGTGTCCGCGAGGGGCTGACAACGTGACCGGCACCCGCTTTGATCGTTGTCGGGTCGAAGGAGAGTGGAGCGATGGTGCGCGCTGACAAGGTCCCCGACCCCCGAGGGGCGGCCCGTCGACGGCTCGTGTCGGCAGGTGTCGTCGCCACGGCACTGGTGGTCAGCGCGGTGATCACGATCCCGTCGTACGGCGGCAGCAGCGCCGGCACGGCTGACGGCTTTGCGAAGGCGTACGACGCCGCCAGCCAGACCTCGCGGGCGTTGCAGCAGGGGCAGGACGAGATCCATCTCCCCGGCGGTGGCCACCTCCACCTCGACGGCGCCCGGGTCACCGAGGACGGCCACCTCGCGGTCGACGCGGCGGCGAAGAACGCGATCGCCCGCGGAGCCCGGACCGTCGACGCCGACACCGCGGACCCGACGACCCCCCAGCAGGCGCAGCGCTCCGAGCGCGCGGCGGCCACGCAGCGGTCCACGGTCTCCGATCCGCCACTGACCACCGGCTACACGCGCCGCGGTTTCCACACGGTGCCGGTCGACCGCTACGAGATGGCCGGTGGGTGCTACGGCCTGCAGTCGACGAAGAACAGCAGGTGGCTACGACTCGGCAACGGCTCGCCCAGGTTCACCAGCGGCGACCTCTCCCACGGGCTGCCGGTGTTCTACAAGGCCACCGACCTGGGCACCTACGTGCTGCACACCGGCGACACGGCCAACCTGTCCGGCCGCGGCGGTGCCATCGGCCTCGACGCGGCGCCGAGCGCCGACAGCAACTGGACGGTGCGCGAGGTCGCGGCCAGCGTCTTCACCTTCACGCTGCCGGGCAAGGGCAGCCTGAACAACACCGCCAGCGGCCAGCCGACCCTGTCCTCGACGCCCGGCCGCTACCGGCTGCACCGCACCACCGGGTGCGTCGCCTACCCCGAGATCGGCACCGGCGTGACGGGGCGCCCCTTCGCCGGCACCACGCCCTACCAGGAGGTCCGTGGCTACGTCGACGCGCACACGCACGGGATGGCCTTCGAGTTCCTCGGCGGAGACGTGCACTGCGGCAAGCCCTGGGACAAGTTCGGCGTCGCGTACGCGCTCAAGGACTGCGTCGACCACACCACGACCGACGGCAAGGGCGCCGTGCTGGAGGCGTTCCTCTCCGGCAGGCCCTCGCACGACCCGGTCGGCTGGCCGACCTTCAAGGACTGGCCGGCTCCTCGGTCGCTGACGCACGAAGGCACCTACTACAAGTGGATGGAGCGGGCCTGGCGCGGCGGCGAGCGGCTCTTCGTCAACCTGCTGGTCGAGAACAACCAGCTCTGCATGCTCTACCCGATCAAGCACAACTCCTGCAACGACATGGACTCGATCCGCCTGCAGGCCAAGGACATGCGCACCTTCGAGCGCTACATCGACGCGCAGGCGGGCGGGCCCGGCTACGGGTGGTACCGGATCGTCGAGTCGCCGACCGAGGCGCGCACGGTGATCAACAAGGGCAAGCTCGCCGTGATCATGGGGATCGAGACCAGCGTGCCGTTCGGCTGCACGATGAAGCTCAGCATCCCGCAGTGCGACACCACGGCGATCAACCGGCAGCTCGACGAGGTGCACCGGCTCGGAGTGCGCCAGATGGAGCTGGTCAACAAGTTCGACAACGCGCTGTCGGGCGTCGCCGGCGACGAGGGTGAGACCGGCAACCTGGTCAACTCCGCCCAGTTCCTGGAGACCGGCTCGTTCTGGCAGATGGAGCACTGCGCCGTCCAGGACGCCGAGATCCACGACCGGGACCAGACCACGACACCGGACAGCCCGGCGACGCCGGCGCAGGACGCGTTGTTCGGTGCGATCTTCGCGCTCGACGGTCCGACCATGCCGGTGCCCGTCTACCCCTCGCCGCACCACTGCAACAAGAAGGGACTGAGCACGCTCGGCAGCTACACGATCAGGGGCCTGGCGAAGCGACACATGATCTTCGACCCGGACCACATGAGCGTGAAGGCGCGCAAGTCGTCGATGGACCTGATCGAGTCGCTCGACTACCCCGGCGTCGTGTCCAGCCACTCCTGGTCGACGCCCGACGCCTACCCCCGCATCTACAAGGACGGCGGCTTCATCACGCCGTACGCCGGCGACAGCACCGGCTTCGTGAAGAAGTGGAAGCGTCTCCAGACCTGGACCGACCCGCGCTACTACTGGGGTGTCGGCTTCGGTGCCGACATCAACGGGCTGGGCGCGCAGGGCGACCCGCGGCCCGGTGCCGCCACCGACAACCCGGTCACCTACCCGTTCACCGGGCTCGGCGGCGTCACCGTCGCCAAGCAGGTCAGTGGCCAGCGGGTCTACGACATCAACAAGGACGGCGTCGCGCACTACGGCCTCTACCCGGACTGGATAGAGGACCTCCGCAAGCTCGCGGGCAACGCGATCGTCAAGGACATGTCGCGCGGTCCCGAGGCCTACCTGCAGATGTGGGAGCGGGCCGAAGGGGTCCGTCCCAACGCCTGCGTCAACCCGGCGCTGAAGAAGCCGGTCGCGACGTTCACGGCGCTGCCGAAGGGGCTCTCCACCTGGCAGGTGCTGCAGCGCGTCGGTCAGCCCGACGTCCGCCGCAGCACCACGTTCACCTACTGCGCCGCCGGCACGGCGAAGGTCCGGGCCACGTTCAGCGCAGCCGGGAGACTGACGAAGGTGGCACGGGTCAGCTGACGCGGCCTGTCCGACCTCAGTTGCCGAGGGCGTTGCGCAGCGCCACCACCATCCAGTCGAGGACCTCGCGCGCCGGCACCGAGCCGCCCTGGAGGAAGTAGTGGTCCGCGGTCGGCACCACGTGGTGCTCCACGGGCACGCCGGCGTCGGCCAGGCGGGCGGCGTAGGTGTCACCCTCGGTGCGGAGCCGGTCGAACTCCGCCGTGATCACCAGGGCCGGCGCGAGGCCGGACAGCCACTCCTCGAGCAGCGGCGAGGCGTAGGGCTCGGTGCGCCGGGTCTCGTCGCGGAAGTACGTACGCCGGACCAGGTGCATGATCCCCGGCGTGATCATCGGGTTGCTGATCACGCTCGGCTTGGCGGCCGGGTCGCCCGCGACGTCGAGGCTCGGGACACCCAGCAGCTGGAGCAACGGCGCGCACGACCCCCGGTCGCGGGCCTGGAGCGCGGCGGACGCCGCGAGGTTGCCACCGGCGCTGAAGCCGCCGACGGCGACCCGGCCGTCTCCGGAGCCGGCGACGTGCGCGAGCACGTCGTGTGCCTGCTCCTGGGCCACCGGGTAGCGCGCCTGCGGCGCCACGTCGTAGTCGACGTTGATGACGCGCGCACCCACCTCCTGGGCGACGATCCTGCAGAACCAGTCGTCCATCTTCGGGTAGCGCATGAAGAACGCCCCTCCGTGCAGGTGCACGTAGCTTCCGGAGGCCGCCGGTGCCTCGTAGACCGTGCACCTCACCGGACCGTGCCGGGTCGGGACCTTCATCACGCTCGGTCGGGGCAGGTCCAGGCCGGAGAAGTAGAGGTTGCGGCCGTAGCGGACCGTCCAGGGCGCAGACTTCTGCGCCATCCAGGCGGACACGTCGGCGCCGAGCGGCATCCGGCCATTGTTGCCGAATTGTCGCTTCAGGACCGGGGGACCGGGTCTTTCCCCGGACCGAGGCGGTCGCTCCCCGGCAGCCGACGGCGAGCCAGTGACCCGAGGCGCCGGCAGGAGCAGGGTTACCCGTCGGTAGAATGCGGGGGCGGACAGCGGGTGACCCGTGTGTCGCAATGGCCGTAGTCTCGGCGCAACGCGTCCAGGCACACCCCGGCGACGACGCCGGCGAGTTGGGGAGTTACGAGTGATCGTTGTCTTGGTTGTGGGCCTGCTGATGAACGCGATCGCCCTGCCCCTCGCCGCCCGGCGGGTGCTGTTCCTGTACCGCGTGATCAGCAGCGGCCAGCCCGCCCCCGACCGGGTCGAGGGCGTCACCTCGCGACTCGGGGCGGCGATCAGGCGGCAGGTGGTCGAGGTCTTCGGCCAGAAGAAGCTGCTCAAGTGGTCGGTGCCCGGCGCTGCGCACTTCTTCGTGTTCTGGGCGTTCCTGATCCTGGCCACGGTCTACCTCGAGGCCTACGGCTCCCTGCTCAAGGTGCTGTTCACCGGAGGGGAGGGCCCGTTGGACTGGGCGATCCCGCTGGTCGGCCACTGGGCGGTGCTCG
>CAWFHJ010000014.1:0-32348 GCA_963815585.1 uncultured Actinomycetota bacterium
GGGTCTGGCCGCGCAGAACATCGAGACGTTCAAGGAGTACAAGGTCAAGAAGGTCGTCTCGACCTGCGCCCACTGCTTCAACACCCTCAAGAACGAGTACAAGGACTTCGGCATCGAGCTCGAGGTCGTGCACCACACCCAGCTGCTCAACCGGCTGGTGCGCGAGAAGAAGCTGACCCCGGTCGCCGCCCAGGGAGCGTCGCGGTCGGTGACGTACCACGACCCCTGCTACCTCGGTCGCCACAACCAGGTGTACTCGCCGCCGCGCGAGCTGCTCGAGGTCATCCCCAACGCGGACTTCGTCGAGATGCCGCGCAACAGCGAGCGCTCCTTCTGCTGCGGCGCCGGCGGCGCGCGGATGTGGATGGAGGAGACGATCGGCGAGCGGATCAACACGAACCGCACCAAGGAGGCCGTCGCCACGGGCGCCGACCAGATCGCCGTCGGCTGCCCCTTCTGCCGCGTGATGCTCTCCGACGGGCTCACCACCGAGCAGAGCAAGGGCGACGCCCGCGAGGAGGTCGAGGTCCTCGACGTCGCGCAGATGCTGCTCGCGTCGATCAAGGGTGAGTCGTCGGCACCGAAGGCCAAGGTTGCCTCCTCGAAGGCAGCCGTCTCCGAGGAGACCAAGGCCGAGCCGGAGCCCGGCGACACCACCCAGACCGAGGACACGGTCACGAAGACCGAGGACGTCGGTGCCGCGACCAGCGGGTCGGGTGGCGGATCGCTGTTCGACCTGGGTGACGACGAGGCGCCTGCACCCGCGGACGAGAAGCCGGCCGCCGCCACGTCGACGGGCGGGTCGCTGTTCGACCTGGGTGACGACGAGGACGAGGCGCATGCGGAGAAGCCCGAGTCGCCTGCGGACGCGAAGCCCACCGACAGCGTGCCCAGCGGCGGTTCGCTGTTCGACATCGACGAGCCCGACGAGCCAACCGCAGCCAAGGACGCGCCCGCCGAGGAAGCCGGCGAGGACCCGGCCGGCGACTCCACCACCGACGCCGACACCGACCGCGCCGCCGACGCCGCGGACACCGACGTCGAGCCCGAGGTCGAGCAGGCCGAGCCGGCGAGGACCGAGGCCCCGACCGGCACCGGACCCACCCCGGCCAGCACCATCCCCACCGGCTCGCTCTTCGACATCGAGGAGCCCGACGAGCCCGAGGCACCGGCCGCTGCGGCGACGCGCCCGCCGAGGAAGCCGGCGAGGACCCGGCCGGCGACTCCACCACCGACGCCGACACCGACCGCGCCGCCGACGCCGCGGACACCGACGTCGAGCCCGAGGTCGAGCAGGCCGAGCCGGCGAGGACCGAGGCCCCGACCGGCACCGGACCCACCCCGGCCAGCACCATCCCCACCGGCTCGCTCTTCGACATCGAGGAGCCCGACGAGCCCGAGGCACCGGCCGCTGCGGCGCCGGAAGGGCCCGCCGAGGAAGCCGGCGAGGACCCGGCCGGCGACTCCACCACCGACGCCGACACCGACCGCGCCGCCGACGCCGCGGACACCGACGTCGAGCCCGAGCCGCAGAAGGCCGAGGCCGAGCCGGCCAAGGGCGAAGCCGACGAGCCGGCGGGTGACACCCCGATCCGGTCGCTGAAGGAGATCAAGGCCGAGTTCGCGGGCGAGAGCGACTCCGCTCCGCAGACCACCGGCACGACCCCGGACGAGCCGGCCGAGACGGACCAGACCGAGGAGAACCCCGCCGAGGCCGACAGCTCCGACGACATCGACGAGAAGCACGCGAAGCCGTCCGGCTCCGGCGAGAAGCACACGCCGAAGACCGATGCGACCCTCGACGAGGGTGGCTCCCTGTTCGACCTCTGATCTGCCGTACTCCCCCCGTCAAGTTGCCGCTTCCCCAGCGAGATCTCCCTGGGGAAGCGGCGAATTACCACGTGAACGTGGTAATTCGGCGCGCCGTACCCAGCGCCAACACCCAGTCCCGCACCCACCCGTGGGTCAGGCTGGGCGGGTGAGCACACGTGCGCGGCACCCGGTGCGGGGGTTGCTGGTCACCCTGGCCGTGATCGTGGTGCTGTTCCACGCCACCGGTGGGTGGTACTTCTCCGGGCGGATCGAGAGCGACGCGCTCGCGGTGCGCGCCGACCCGCCCGTGCGCGACCTGACGGTCAGCCGGATCGAGGGCGACCGCATCACGCTCGCCGACCCGGGGCCGCAGAACCTCGTGCTGCGCTCACGGGACGTGTACGGCGTGGTCTGGCCGGGCGGCTACGGGCGGATCTCCGGGCCGCCGAGCGTCAGCGGCGACGACGTCACGCGCACCTGGCGCGTGCTCGACGGCACGGCGCCGCGCACCGGCGCGAAGGTCTCGCTCGACGGGTTCGCCTATCCGCTCAAGCCGCCGACGGGGGCGCGACTGGTGGACTATCCGTCATCGCGCGGGGACATGCCGGCTACCTTTTTCCCGGGCTCCGGCAACACCTGGGCGGTGCTCGTGCACGGCAAGGGCGCGACTCGCGCCGAGATGTACCGGCTGGCCGCGATCACCCACCGGCTGGGCATGCCGACGCTCTCGATCGGCTACCGCAACGACGCCGACGCGCCCCGCGACCCGAGTCACCAGCACACGTTCGGCGTCACCGAGTGGCACGACCTCGACGGCGCGGTCCGCTGGGCCAAGCAGCACGGCGCGTCCGACATCGTGCTCGGCGGTGCGTCGATGGGCGGCAGCATCGTGGCGTCGTACCTCCGGCACTCCTCGGACGCCGACCAGGTGCAGGCCGTGGTGCTGGACTCACCGATGCTCAACCTGCGCGACACGATCGCGTACGGCGCACGCGACGTGCGGATCCCACCGGGACTGCCGCTGCCGTCCACGCTGACCTGGTCCGCGGAGGAGATCGCGTCGCTGCGGTACGACGTCGACTGGGGCGCCACCGACTACACGTCGAAGCCGGACTGGGTGCGCAGTCCGGTGCTGGTCGTGCACGGCACCCGCGACGACACGGTGCCGCTCGCGACCAGCCGGGAGCTCGCACACGAGTCGAGCGAGGTGCAGCTGGTCGAGGTGCGCGGCGCCAACCACGTCGAGTCGTGGAACGTGGACCCGGAGGTCTACGACCGGACCGTCACCAGGTTCCTGGAGAAGACCACCGGCTGAGCGGCGTCAGTGACCGCCGGCCTTGCGCTTGATCCAGCCGGACACCGGGTCGCGTCGGGCGTGCGCGGAGTTCGCCCGCACCTGACCGCCGAAGGTCAGCGCACCGGCCGGCCAGCTGATCGCCAGCGACCCGAGGACCGCCACCAGCAACGCGGCGGTCTGGTCGGAGGGCCACGTGTCCGGCAGCCGCGGCGAGCCCTGCGTGGCCTGCTGGAGGAGGGTCAGCGGTGCGAGGAAGGCAACGACGGCCAGGCCCACCCGCACCATCCGGCCGCCCTGGAGCATGAAGATCCGCGCCTCGACCGCGTCACCCACGGGACTGGCCCGCCAGTCGTCAGCGCCGGCGCCACCCTGCGGGAGTCGTTCGGGGAGCAGCGTCCACCAGCAGAACGCGTCGACCACCCGGCGCCCGGCCCGCCACACCTGGTGGCCGAGCAGCACGGAACCCGCGACGGCGGCGACCCCCACGACGGCCGAGACCAGCCGCAGCGCGACAGACCCACCGTGCCACGCGGCGTACGTCAGCGCCGCGACCCCGACGAGACCCACCAGCCAGGCGCCGACGCCGACGGCGGCACGCAGCGGGGACGTCGTCTCACGTCCGAGCACCCGCACGGCGCGGGCCCGCTGGACGGTGCGGTTGGCCTGCTCCTCCAGAGGTACGGCGCCGAGGTCCTCCTCGACGTACGCGCGAGCCTCCTCGCCGACCAGCCACGGCGCCACCCCGTTCATGCGGTGACGTCCTGTGCGACGGGCCCGTCCAGCGGGGCGTGCGTCGCCGCCGCCCGGCTGAAGGCACCCGACGGGTCGACCGCGATCCGTCCCTGCGGGACGCCCTGCGCGTCGGTGTGGAGGGTGGCCGACAAGGTCAGCTGGGCGGCCACGAGCGACATCAACGTGCGCTCCTCGACGGTCGGTGCCACGCCCGTGACCACGACGACCCGGTCCTGCCGGGATCCCTTCGCCCGCGGTAGCCGGATCGCGGCGTACACCGCGCCGAGCCTGCTGGGATCGGCGCCCGGGATGTTCGCGGACAGGCTGCCCTGGAGCTCGTCGAGCCGGGCGGTCGTGTGGATGGCGACCAGGTCGCGACCGTCCTCGGTGGTGAAGCTCTCGATCAGGTCGTCCTTGCCGGCGCCCGCCCGGCCCTCACCGGACTCCAGGTAGCGCTCGACCACCGCCATCACGTTGACGTCACCAGTGGGCGGGAACACGATCTGGGTGACCGTGAACATCCACAGCGTGGCGCGGTCGTCGTCGAGCAGGGTGAGCAGCGCCCCGGCGGAGTCCACGGGATAGGGCGCGACCTCCGCGCGCACCTGGGCGTAGGCCTCGTGCAGGTGGTCACGTGCCTCTGCGTCGAACAGGTCCGGCGTCTCGTCGAGCAGCGCGTTGAACCACGCGGCCGCGGTGTCGTCGTCGGAGAACGCCTTCAGCTCGATCCAGCCGGGCGGAACGGCCAGCCGGAGGTACTCCACCGGCTCGTCGGCAACGTCGGTCATCAGTCGTTGCGCGCCTTGCTCCAGCCCGAGGCCAGCGAGTCGCTGTAGTAGGTGTTGCCACCGAGCAGCGTGGTCACCGTGTCGCTGGCGTCCTTGGCGTCCTTGGCCTGGAGGAACATGAACCCGGACAGGGCGGGACCGAACGACGGGTTGAACGACAACACGGCCGCGGCGGGCGCCGCGATGGTCGCACCGCCGGCGCCCGAAGCCATCACCCGGAACGGGCCGGTCGCCAGCGAGGGAGCGGCGACCTCCATGAAGGAGCTCGCGGCCTTGCCGACCGCGAAGCCGCCGACGAGTCCGACGGCGCCGGTCAGGAACGCTCCCTTGGCTCCCGGTACGCCGCGGGCCCAGTCGATGCCGGACATCAGGGTGTCGGCGATCGCGAAGCCGAGGGCGAACGGGGCGAGCGCCGGGAAGAAGAGCGAGGCGATCGCGAGCACGTTGGCACAGATGTGCACGAGCTGGTGGAGGAGGTTCCACCAGTTGTCCTTGATGTACTCGATGCAGTCGCCGAGGAACTCGCCGATGTCCTCCAGCGCGCCGGTGATCTTGTCCCAGAGTCCCGGCTCGTCGGGGGCAGCGTCCATCGCGGTCTGCAGCGCGCCGGCCGCCGTGGTGGCCGAGTCGGTCGCCTCGCCGGCGAGCGTGTGCGCCCGGGCGATGACGTCGTCGAGGACCGCCTGCTTGTCGGTGAGCGCATCCTGGTTGGCGGTCTGCTTGTCCGCGAACGTCGCAGCCTTGGCGGGGTCGTCGGGCTTGTCGCCCATGCCGCTGAGCGTGGTCTCGGCGGCGGAGATGTCCTGCCGGGCCTGCTCGGCCTCGATCTCCAGGGCGTCGGCTCTGGTCTGGAAGGTGCCGAGGTCGAGCACCCACGAGTCGAGCGCCTTGGAGGCGGTGTCGAAGCTCTGCCAGGCGTCCTCGATCCGGGGCTTGAGGTCCTCGGACATCAGCCCGCGGAACGACTCGGCGGTCTTGCCCTCCCAGTGCTGGTCGCCGGCGCCGGTGACCACGTTCTTGACCTGCTCCAGGGCGTTGGTGACGTTGCGCAGCGTGGTGGCCATGTCCTGGCCCTGCGAGGTGTCCCCGGGCGCCGGGTCGAAGCCGAGCGCGCTGTAGCTGCCGGTCACTGCTGGCCCTGGTCGAAGCACTTGGCGAGCTCCTCGTCGAGCCCGCTGAACGTGTCACCGATCGTGGTCAGCGCGTCGACGCAGGCGCCGCTGAAGTCGCCGAGCTTGCCGATGCCGTAGTCCCACTGGTCGCCGAACTCGTTGAGCTTGCTCTTGAGGTCTTCGTGGCCCGCGGCCTCGACCGGCAGGTCGGACATCTTGTTGCAGGGTCCCTTGAGCAGGTCCTCGATGTCGGACATGTTGCTCTTCGTCGCCGAAAGAGCCTCGCCGTCGATGTACAGGTCAGCCATGAGAGGACACCTTCCCCGGATCGGGTGGCCGAAACGTCACACGCACACCAGCAGGCTCGTCGTGCCCCTCAGATGCGCGTGCGGTGGAAGTTCGCGTAGGAACGGCTGGGCGTCGGTCCCCGCTGGCCCTGGTAGCGCGAGCCGTACTTCGCCGAGCCGTAGGGGTGGTCCGAGGGGGACGTCATCCGGAAGAAGCAGAACTGGCCGATCTTCATGCCCGGGTAGAGCTTGATCGGCAGCGTCGCGACGTTGGCCAGCTCGAGGGTGACGTGGCCGGAGAAGCCCGGGTCCACGAACCCTGCGGTGGCGTGGGTCAGCAGGCCGAGCCGGCCGAGCGAGGACTTGCCCTCGACGCGGGCGGCGATGTCCTCGGGCAGCGAGACCACCTCGTACGTCGACCCCAGCACGAACTCACCCGGGTGCAGGATGAACGGCTCGTCACCCTCCGCCTGCACCTCGCGGGTCAGGTCGTCCTGCGCCTCCGCCGGGTCGATGTGCGGGTAGCGGTGGTTCTCGAAGACCCGGAAGTAGCGGTCGAGCCGGACGTCGATGCTGGCCGGCTGCACCATCGCAGGATCGAAGGGTTCCATCGAGATCCGGCCGGCCTCGATCTCGGCCAGGATGTCGCGGTCGGAGAGCAGCACGGCCACAACCTACCGGGCGGCGGAGGTCCGGTACTATCGCTCCCGCCGTTGCCTCCGATCCAGATCAGGGCGGCGCACAGGCGGATGTAGCTCAGTTGGTAGAGCGCGACCTTCCCAAGGTCGATGTCGCGAGTTCGAATCTCGTCATCCGCTCCGTATGCACGCAGACGAGGTCGCCCGCCGCTCCGCGGAGGCGATGTGGGCCGGTGACCGGGCCAGCCGGTCCCTCGGGATGGAGATCCTCGACGTCGGCCCCGGGCGCGCGACGCTGCGGATGACCGTCACCGAGGACATGGTCAACGGCCACGCGATCGGCCACGGCGGCTACACGTTCACGCTCGCCGACTCAGCCTTCGCGTTCGCCTGCAACAGCTACAACCGGGTCACGGTCGCCGCGGGCGCCGAGATCCGGTTCCGTGCCCCGACCCGGCTCGGCGACGTCCTCACGGCGACCGCCACCGAGCGCGACCGGGAGGGCCGCGACGGCACGTACGAGATCAGCGTCGGCAACGCCGAGGGCACGCTGGTCGCGACCTTCGTCGGCCGGAGCAAGGAGATCGGCGGCAGCCTGTTCGAGACCGCGCCGTAGGGTCGGCCCGTGACTGCATTCCAGGGCTTCCCGAGCGCCGCCCTCGACTTCTACGACGACCTCGAGATCGACAACACCAAGTCGTTCTGGGAGGCGCACAAGCCGGTCTACGACGAGTCCGTGAAGGCGCCGATGGTCGCTCTGACAGAGGCGCTGGCGCCGGAGTTCGGGGCCGCGAAGATCTTCCGGCCCTACCGGGACGTCCGGTTCGCCAAGGACAAGACGCCGTACAAGACCCACCAGGGCGCGTACGTCGCGGCCGCGCCGGCCACCGGCTGGTACGTCGAGGTGAGCGCCCCGGGGGTGCGCGTGGGCTCGGGTTTCTACCACGCGGAGGGGCCGGACCTGGCTCGGATCCGCGACGCCATCGCCGACGAGCGCACCGGCACCCAGCTCGCGAAGCTTCTGAAGTCCTTGCAGCGCAAGGGGTTCGAGCTGAGCGGCGAGACGCTCAAGACCTCACCCCGGGGGTACGACGCCGACCACCCGAGGATCGACCTCCTCCGGCACAAGACGTTGACGCTCGGCAAGAGCTACGGGTTCGAGCCGGTGATCCACACCCCGGCCCTGCTCGACCTCGTCCGCAAGGACTGGCGCGCGCTGCGCCCGCTCGTCGACTGGGTGGCTCAGCGGCTCACCTGATCCCGCGACAAGGGGTAGTCCGTCACGTTTGGCACCTCTGTCCAGCCAGAACAGGTGCCAAACGTGACGGACTACCCGCTCCCGCTCCCGCGTACCGTGGCTCCATGGACACGTTGCTGATCGTGGGTGAGGGGCCGGTCGCCGACGCGCTGGCACCGATGGCGGGACTGCTGGGCTGGGAGGCCCGGGTGACCTCGACCCGGGAGGACAGCCTCGCGGCGCTGCCCGACGCGACCGCCGCGGTGGTCACCAGCCACGACCTCGACGTCGCGGGGCCGGCGCTCGAGGCGGCACTGGGTGCCGATCTCGTCTACATCGGCGGCATGGGCTCGCGGAAGACGCAGCAGTCCCGCGCCGACTACCTCACCGAGGCCGGCGTCAGCGCGGAGCAGCAGGGTCGCGTGCGCGGCCCGGCGGGTCTCGACATCGGCGCCGACGGCCCCGGCGAGATCGCGCTGTCGATCCTGGCCGAGCTGGTCGCCACCGTGCGTGGCCGGGCCGGCGCGGGTGCGCTGAGCGACCGCGAGGGGCCGATCCACCCCGAGCTCGGGCCCGGCGAGGCGTTCTGCCCGACGGGTTGAGTCCGACGGGCTGAGTCCGACCCGCGTACACGTGCCGTTCACCCCCGTGTCGCTCGGCTCGGTCACGCTCGGGGCATGGCCCGACGCAGGATCTTCTGGCACATCGGCCCCGATGACCTCGGCACCGGCTACCTCGCTCACGCCCTCGACGTACGACGGGCAGAGCTGGCCGACGCCGGCATCCTGGTGCCCGGCACCCCCGCCGCCTGGGAGCTGGCCACGGCCGAGCTCCGGCAGAACCACCAGCAGCTCGGCTACCGGCGCCGCGAGGTCACCGGCCAGTGCGCCGCGCTGGCTCGGCTCGGCTGGCGACACCGCGGCACCACCGTCCTGAGCACCCCCAGCCTGGCCGGCGCGACCCCCGACCAGGTGTCGCTCGCGCTCGACGGGCTGCGTGGTGCGGAGATCCACCTGGTGCTGGTCGTGCGGGACCTCACCAGCCAGGTGTACGCCGCCGCGCAGGCGGCGCTGGAGCAAGGCGCGACCACGCGACCCGAGCGCTACGCGGAGCGGGTGCTCGGCGAGCCGGACCACCCACAGGCACAGGCGTTCCGGGCCGGCCACGACCTCACCGACATCCTCCGCCGCTGGAGCCGCACCGTGCTCCCGGTGCACGTGCACGTGATCGCCGAGAACGACCCCGCGCGGGTGTGGGCGTGGCTGATGACGCTCGTCGGCGCCGACACCGGCTTCACCGCGGACACCCTGCCGGCCGCCGCCCACGCCGATCGGTTGGCCACGCTCCGCGAGGTCGCGGTCGGTCTCGACGACCGGCTCGACGCGCGAGGGCGCCGCACCGCTCTGCGTGACTGGCTCAGCCGCGACCTGCTGACCGGCCGCACCGCCACGTCGTACCCACCGGTGCCGGGTGACGACCTCGTCGCCGGCTGGGCGGAGCACGTGACCAGGAAGGGGTTCGACATGCACGGCGAGTTCCGGGTGTCCGAGGACGCTCCCACACGGCGACCGACCAACGACGAGGACGTCACCGCGGTGGCCCTGGCCGAGGCCGTGGTCGAGGTGGCCCGGCTGCGCGCCGAGGTCGCGGACCTGCAGGCGGACAACACCCGGCTGGACCGCAAGCGCCGCAAGCACAAGAGGCGGCTCCGCGAGGTCGACGGCCGCGCGGTCGCCTGACCCGGGGAGGTCAGTGCGGCTGCCAGGCATCCTCGTTGCGCGTGCGCACGGCGACGTCCTCGGGCAGCTTCCCGGCAGCCAGGGACTCGATGGTGACGCTCTCGAACACCTCGCGCAGGCTGCTGCGCGCGGCGATCCAGACCAGCTGGAGCACCTCGGCGGAGCCCTGGTAGCTGACCGACTCGGGGCGCAGTCCGTAGACGCTGACCAGCGGCCCGTCGACCGCGCGGATCACGTCGGCGACGCTCACGTCAGACGGCTCGCGCGCCATCCGCCAACCGCCGGCCTGGCCGCGCTGGCTGACCACGATGCCGGAGCGTCGCAGGTCGGCGAGGATCGCCTGGAGGAACCCGTGGGGGATCTCCTGGGCGTTGCCCAGCTCCTCAGCGCTGACCGGCTTGGCGTCGTGGCGTCCGGCGATCTCGATCAGCGCGCGGAGCGCGTAGTCGGACTTTGCTGAGACCCGCATGGGTCCAGTCTCGCAGACACGTGGTGCCGGACAGGCCAGGCGAAGTGGGAGCCGCGACCACTCCGGCGGCTCACGAGATTCCCTCGAGCGCGGCCAGCGCCGCGAGGTGGCCCACCATGCCGTGCGCTCCGGGACCCGGTGGCAGGGCGGCTGAGCAGAGGTAGACGCCGGGCGCGCCGGTCGGGTAGGGGTTGCTGGTCACCCGCGGACCCAGGAGCAGCTGGACCGGTGTCTTGGCGCCGGTGACGATGTCGCCACCGACGAAGTTGGGGTTGTCCGCCTCGATCTGCGCAGGACCGCGGGGGGTGACGTGGCGGATCTGCCGGCGGACGCCGGGTGCGAACCGCTCGAGCTGCGCCAGGATCGCCTCGGTCGCGTCGCCGGGGTAGCCGGCCGGCACGTGGGCGTAGCAGTCGATCGGGTGCAGGTCACCGACCGACCGGCCCGGGTCCGCCAGGTACTGCTGGCCGAGCAGCACGAACGGCCGGTCCGGCATCTCGCCGCGCGCCACCGCCCGCTCCGCCGCGGCCGTCTCCGCGAACGTGCCGCTGAGGTGGACGGTCCCGGATCGGCGGGCGGGCTCGAACGCCCACGGGATGTCGCCCTCGACCGCGAGCGCCAGCTGGAACGCCGCGGTCCCGAACGCGTGACCTCGGTAGGCCCGTCGTACACGGGAGGGCAGGCGGTCGCCCACGATGTCCGCGGCGGCCGGCGGTGCCGTGTCGAGCAGGACGAGGTCGGGACTGCCGAGCTGGTCGAGCGAGGTGACCTCGACGCCGGTCTCGACCCGGCCGCCGAGGCTCTCCAGCAGCCGTACCAGCGCCCGGGCGACCGACCGCGAGCCACCCACCGCGACCGGCCAGCCGTAGCGGTGCGCGGCGGTGCCGAGGGAGACCCCGATCGCGGACGAGAACGGGGTGCTCAGAGGTCGGAAGCAGTGCGCGGCCACGCCGCCCCAGAGCGCGCGTGCCTCCTCGGTGCGGAACCGGCGCGCCAGCACGCTGGCCGGCAGCGGCGCGTAGCCACCGAGCCGCGCCAGCGCGAGGGGATGGCTCGGCCGGTGCACGAGCGGCTGCAGGAACTCCTCCGAGATCCGGTCGAACCGGCGCTCCAGCGGGCCGAAGAGTCGTCGGTACGACGCCGCGTCGCGACCGAGCGAGTCTGCCGTCCCCTCGACCGACCGCACCACGGCAGCGCCGCGACCGCCGTCGACGGGGTGCGCGTACTGCATCTCCGGCCACGCCCACTCCAGGCCCCACTCGGTGAGGTCGAAACGCCGGGCGAACGCCGAGTCGACGGCCAGCGGATGGAAGCCGGAGCACTCGTCGTGCACCAGTCCGGGCAACGTCGACTCACCCGAGCGCAGACCCCCGCCGTACGTCGCGGCCGCCTCGAGCACGGTGACGGAGACGCCCTCGGCGGCGAGCGTGACTGCGGCCGCCAGGCCGTTGGGCCCGCTGCCCACCACCACCGCGTCGGTCACTTTCCGGCTCCCGCTCGTCTCGGAGCGTCCGAGAGTACGACCTGGCCGCGGACCGAGGGCGGAACCGCCCTGGGGGTGACCGCGTCACAGGGTCATGAAGGGAGTGGTCGTCCTCGCGCTGGCGCTGGCCGGCTGCCTGTCGGGCTGCGGTGATCCGCCGCAGTGCAAGCCCGGTCCGCCTCCTGTCTACGTCAACGTCACCGGTGCCCGACCGGGTGACCGCCTCACCGTGTGCACGCCACGGCTGGGGTGCGTCTCGCTCACCGCCACCGGGCGGACGCAGTCGGTGGCGCTCCCCACGGCGTCAGGCTCCGCGGCTCTCGACGGGGAGGTCGTCACGGCCCGGTCCAACGACCGGAGGGACAGCGCCGTCCTGCGCTACCACGACGGCGGCGACGGCATCTGCAGCTACTCCTGGTCGACCGCGGTGCTGCGGCTGCACTGAGTGCACCCTTGTGTTTATACCCTAGGGGGGTAAGGTGGTCTCATGGACGCGACGACTCCCACCGGCACCCCCGGCTACGCCCACCGCAAGGACGACTACGCCAAGCGGATGCGCCGGATCGAGGGCCAGGTCCGCGGCATCGCGCGGATGGTCGACGAGGACAAGTACTGCATCGACGTCCTGACCCAGGTGTCGGCGGTCACCAAGGCGCTCCAGGCGGTTGCGCTCGGCCTGCTCGACGAGCACCTTGCGCACTGCGTGCTCGACGCCGCCCAGGTCGGCGGACCCGAGGCCGAGGCGAAGCTCAAGGAAGCCTCCGACGCCGTCGCCCGGCTCGTCCGCTCCTGACCACCCCCCACGACCGAGAAGAGCAGCGATGTCCAGCACCACCACCTACAGCGTCTCCGGGATGACCTGCGAGCACTGCGTCGACTCCGTGACCGAGGAGGTCCTCGAGATCTCCGGCGTGACGGCCGTCGACGTCGATCTCGCCAGTGGCGCACTCACCGTCACCAGCGACCGTCCCCTCGTCGACGACGAGGTGAGGTCGGCCGTCGACGAGGCCGGCTACCGACTGTCATGACAGCGCCGTTCACCCTGGAGACGTCATGACCGCGCGGCCGAGCATCGAGCTGGAGATCGGCGGCATGACCTGCGCGTCGTGCGCCAACCGGGTCGAGCGCAAGCTGAACAAGCTCCCCGGCACCACGGCGTTGGTCAACTACGCGACGGAGAAGGCGCAGGTGACCGCGGACGAGAGTGTCACCGTCGCCGACCTGGTGGCGGCCGTCGAGGCGGCCGGTTACACGGCCCGGCTACCCGCGACCGCCCGGGTGGCCGAGGACCCGGACGTCGTCGACGGACGACGCAGAGACCCGCTCACTCCGGCAGCGACTGCTGGTCTCCCTGGCGCTGTCGGTGCCGGTGATCGCACTCGCGATGGTGCCGGGGTGGCAGTTCGAGTACTGGCAGTGGGCGTCGCTCACCCTCGCCGCACCGGTAGCGGTGTGGGGTGCCTGGCCGTTCCACCGCGCCGCATGGGCCAACGCACGGCACGGCGCGACGACGATGGACACGCTGGTCTCGCTCGGAGTCGTCGCGTCGTTCGGCTGGTCTCTCTGGGCCCTCTTCCTGGGTACGGCGGGCACACCCGGGATGACCCACCCGTTCGAGCTCACCATCCAGCGCAGCGACGGCGCCGGCAACATCTACCTCGAGGCCACCGCGGGCGTGACCACGTTCCTGCTGGCCGGCCGCTGGTTCGAGGCCCGTTCCAAGCGCCGGGCCGGAGCCGCGCTGCACGCCCTGCTCGAGCTGGGCGCACGCGACGTGGCCGTGCTCCGCGACGGTGCGGAGGTGCGGGTGCCGGTCGAGGACCTGGCCGTCGGCGACGTGTTCGTGGTGCGGCCCGGCGAGAAGGTCGCCACCGACGGCGTGGTCACCGAGGGCCGCTCCGCCGTCGACGCCTCGATGCTGACGGGTGAGTCGGTGCCGGTCGAGGTCGGTGTGGACGAGGCCGTGGTCGGCGCCACCGTCAACGTCGGCGGTCGGCTCGTGGTGCGAGCCACCCGCGTCGGCGGCGACACCCAGCTCGCGCAGATGGCGCACCTGGTCGAGGACGCCCAGATGGCCAAGGGCGACGCGCAGCGGCTGGCGGACCGGATCTCCGGCGTCTTCGTGCCGCTCGTGATCGCGTTGTCCGTTGCCACGCTCGGCTTCTGGGTCGTCGGCGGCGGCGGCTGGACGGCAGCCTTCACCGCCGCGGTCGCGGTGCTGATCGTGGCCTGCCCGTGCGCGCTCGGTCTGGCGACGCCCGTCGCGATGATGGTCGGCTCCGGCCGTGGCGCCCAGCTCGGCATCCTGATCCGCGGGCCGGAGGCGCTCGAGCGCACCCGACGCGTCGACACCGTGGTGCTCGACAAGACGGGCACCGTGACCACCGGCCGGATGGCCCTGACCGATGTCGTGGTCGCCGACGGGGAGGACGAGCCGACGCTGCTCCGGCTGGCCGGCGCACTCGAGGACGCCTCCGAGCACCCTGTCGCCCGCGCCGTCGCGGCCGGCGCACGGGAGCGGGTCGGCGCCCTCGGCACGGTCGAGGACTTCGCCAACGTCGAGGGGCTCGGCGTGCACGGCGTCGTCGACGGCCACGCCGTCGTGGTCGGCCGCCCGGCGCTGCTCGCCGACTGGTCGCAGCACCTGTCCCCCGCGCTCGCGTCCGTGCTGGACGACCGGCAGGCCTCCGGGGCGACCGTCGTCGCGGTCGGCTGGGACGGACGTGCCCGGGGGCTGCTCGTCGTCGCCGACGCGGTGCGCCCCACCTCAGCGGCCGCTGTAACGCGACTGCGCGACCTCGGCCTCCGCCCGATGCTGCTCACCGGCGACAACGAGGCCGTGGCCCTCGCGGTCGCGCGCGAGGTCGGCATCGCGCCCGAGGACGTGATCGCCGAGGTGCTGCCCGCCGACAAGGTGGCGGTGGTCCGTCGGCTCCAGGAAGAGGGCCACACGGTCGGATTCGTGGGCGACGGCGTCAACGACGCGGCTGCCCTGGCTCGAGCCGACCTCGGGCTCGCGATGGGCACCGGCAGCGACGTCGCGATCCAGGCCTCCGACCTGACCCTGGTCCGGGCCGACCTGGCCGTGGCCGTCGACGCGTTGCGGTTGTCCCGTCGTACCCACCGGGTGATCACGAGCAACCTGGTCTGGGCGTTCGGCTACAACGTCGCCGCGCTCCCGCTCGCCGCCGCCGGCCTGCTGTCCCCGATGATCGCGGGGGGCGCTATGGCGCTCAGCTCCGTCTTCGTCGTGGCGAACAGCCTGAGGCTGCGGAGGTTCCGGGCGACCTCCTGAGGCCATTCGGTGGTCGAGCAGCGAGCGAGGGTCGAGACCATGGCTGGCTGCTGCGAGTGGTCGGTGGGATTGAAAGCCGCAGCAACCGGGAGAGGTACGGCGCTGTGTCGCGGCCGACTCCCGGCCCGCCGACTGGCGGTGGTTGAGGAGGGCGTCCCCCCGGCGGTCGAGCTTGTCGAGACATTCTTGAAATGCTTCTCCACAGCGCCCGAAATGGCCTGGTTCCGAGGGCAAGACTGTCGGTGCCGGGTGCCAGAATTCCCTGTATGGCAACGGTGTTCGACGAAGGCGAGACCCACCCGGTCGCAGCCGTCGTCGCGCGTTCCCACGCCGATCTCGACGACCTCGGCGAACCCCGCCTCTGGTCGATGACCGACACCGAGCTCGCAGCAGCGCTGCCCGAGATCACCCGGCTCGCGAACCGGATCAACGCCCTCGAGCTCACCGCCGCCCACGCCGCCGAGACCCGTTCGCTGGGCACCGAGGTCGGTGCCGCCGACACCGGCACCTGGTGGGCCAACACCACCCGCCAGACCCGCCGCGCCGCCAAAGCCCGGCTCAAGCTGGCCGGCGTCCTCGACCAGCACCAGCCCACCCGCACCGCCCTGGCCGCCGGTGCGGTCGCCGAGGACCAGGCCGCCGCGATCGTCACCGCCGTCGACCAGCTGCCCGTGATGGCAGGCCGAGGCCGAGACCGAGCTGCTCCGACTCGCGCAACATCACGACGCCGGTGAGCTCAAGGTCCTCGCCAAACGGATCCTGGAGACCGTCGCCCCCGAGATCGCCGAAGCCCACGAACGCGAAGCCCTCGAACGAGGAGCGGAACGCGCCGCCGAAGCCTGCCGGTTCACCATCTCCGACGACGGCCACGGCCAGTGCCACGGCAGGTTCACCCTCCCCTCGGCCGTGGGCGCCATGTTGAAGCAGGCCGTGCTCGCGATCAACTCACCCCAGCACCGCCACCACACCGACACCCCCACAGGCCTCGGGCACGCGTTCAGCGAGTACGTCACCCGCTACCCCGTCGACCGGCTCCCCAAAGCCGGCGGCGTCGACGCCACCGTCGTGGTCACGATGACCCTCGACCAGCTCGAAGGACGCCTCGACGCCTCCGGGATCGCCACCCTCGACACCGGCGAGCCGATCACCGCCACCCAGGCCCGCAAGCTCGCCTGCGAAGCCAGCATCATCCCCCTCGTCCTCGGCGGCGACTCCGAGATCCTCGACCAAGGCCGCAACTCCCGCTTCCACAAGATCGCCCAACGGATCGCGATCCGGGTCCGCGACAAGCACTGCACCGCCGACGGCTGCGACTGGCCAGGCGCCCTGTGCCACGTCCACCACAACCAGCCCTGGAGCCGAGGCGGCAAGACCACCGTCGCCGACGGACGACTTCTCTGCCCCCGCCACCACTCCTACGCCCACTCACCGAAGTACACGATGAAGACCATCCCCAACGGACGCGTCATCTTCAGCCGGACCTGAGCATCGGCGGAGATGTCAGCCGACCAGGATGACGTGCAACGAGCGGGGACCGTGCACGCCCTCGACCCGCTCGAGCTCGATGTCGCTGGTCGCCGAGGGACCGCTGATCCAGGTCTGGGGGCGCGCGGGGTCGAGCAGGGCGACGGCGTCGAGCACGTCCGGCACCACCTGGTCCGCCCGGACGACGCACACGTGGCGGTCGGGCACCAGGGTGAGAGCCCGGCGGCCCTGTCCCCGTCCGTGGTCGAGCACCACCGTGCCGGTCTCGGCGACACCGACGGCGGCCTCGGTCACCACGGCGTCCACCGCGTCGAGCTCGAGCGCTGTCAGGCCCGTGTCGACGGAGGCGCCGGGCACGTCAACCCCCAGCCCGTCCGGTACGACGACGGCGCAGCCCGCGACCGCCGTCGCGACGCGCGCGGCCAGCTCGTCGGGCGTGCATCGCTCGACGACCGCGCGGTAGTCGGCGACCCGTTCGGCGAACAGGTCGAGCAGCGCGGCACCGGAGGCCGGGGCCGCAGCACGCACGGGAGCTGGCGCCGCGACCGGTGCGGCTCCGGCGGTGGCCGCCCGGACCCGGGCCAGGATCTCCTCGCGCGCGCTCACGTCGTCCCTCCCCGGGTGCGCTTCCACCAGGTCCGGAACGACTCCTTCGGACCCGACGGCAGGTCCCGGGCGCCGGTCCAGGCGCTGGCGAGCGGCAGCCGTGACGCGGCGCGGGTGCCGATCCCGGCGAACCGCTCTGCCAGTCCGAGCCGCCGGCCCGAGGAGAACACCGTGGCTGCCCCCTTCATCGCCAGGTCGGTGGCCGACGGCACGCCTCCCCGGTGGGCGTCGACCACCTGGGCGCGCAGGTCCACCAGCACCGCAGGGATGTCGATCTTGACCGGGCACACCTCGTAGCAGGCACCGCACAGGCTGGACGCGTACGGCAGCGAGTCGGTCTGCTCGTCGACGCCGACGCCCTTCATCAGCGGGTTGAGGATCGCCCCGATCGGGCCGGGGTAGACCGACCCGTAGGCGTGGCCGCCGACCCGCTCGTAGACCGGGCACACGTTGAGGCAGGCGGAGCACCGGATGCAGCGCAGGGCCTGCCGACCCACCTCGTCGGCGAGTGCTCGCGAGCGCCCGTTGTCGAGCAGCACCACGTGCACCTCCTGCGGGCCGTCGCCGGGCGTGACGCCCGACCAGGTCGAGGTGTAGGGGTTCATCCGCTCGCCGGTGGACGAGCGCGGCAGCAGTCGGAGGAACACGTCGAGGTCCTGCCAGGTCGGCACCACCTTCTCGATGCCGACCACGCTCACCAGCACCTCGGGCAGGGTGAGGCACATCCGCCCGTTGCCCTCGGACTCCACGACGACGAGGGTGCCGGTCTCCGCGACCGCGAAGTTGGCGCCGGACACGGCGACCTTGGCGCGGAGGAACTTCTCCCGCAGGTGCAGCCGGGCAGCTCCGGCGAGCTCCGCCGGATCGTCGGTCAAGTGGTCCGGTGCGGGACGCCCGGCTCCGGCCATGCGGTCCCGGAAGATCTGCCGGATCTCGGCACGGTTGCGGTGGATCGCCGGCACCAGGATGTGCGACGGCAGGTCGTCCCCGAGCTGGACGATCAGCTCCGCGAGATCCGTCTCCCAGGCGGCGATGCCCTCCTCCGCCAGTGCCTCGTTGAGTCCGATCTCCTGGGTGGCCATCGACTTGACCTTCACCACCTCGTCGACCCCGTGTGACGTCGCGACGGCCGCGACGACGGCGTTCGCCTCGGCCGCGTCGCGCGCCCAGTGCACGGTGGCGCCGGCGGCGGTCAGCGACGCCTCGAGCTGCACGAGGTACGACGAGAGGTCGTGCAGGGTGCGGTCCTTGATCGCCGCGCCCGCCGTCCTCAGCTCCTCCCACTCGGGGACCTCGGCCACCACGCGTGCCCGCTTGTCCCGGATGGTGCCGGTCGCGTGCGCGAGGTTGTGCCGGAGCTGCGTGTCCGCGAGGGCGGCGCGTGCGGCCGTGGGGAACGCCGGCATGCCGACGAACGTGGCGCTCACGAGGAGACCCCTTCCTGTGCGGCAAGGACCTCGGCGAGGTGCATGACCCGGACGCCGGAGCGCTGCCGCGACAACAGGCCGCCGACGTGCATCAGGCAGGAGTTGTCGCCCGCCACCAGCACCTCCGCGCCCGTCTCCTTCACGTGGCGGGCCTTGTCGGAACCCATCGCGATCGAGGTGTCGGCGTTCTTCATCGCGAACGTCCCTCCGAACCCGCAGCACTCGGCAGCCTGCGGCAGGTCGACCAGGCGCAGCCCCCGCACCTGCTCCAGGAGCAGTCGCGGGCGATCACCCACCCCGAGCATGCGCAGCGAGTGGCAGGTCGGGTGGTAGGTCACCGAGTGCGGGAACGAGGCGCCCACGTCGGTGGTCCCGAGCACGTCGACCAGGAACTCGGTCAGCTCGTAGACGTGCGGCGTGGTCTCCGCCACCGCCCGGACCAGGCCCGCGTCACCGGAGCGCTCGGCCACTATCCGGTGCTGGTGCCGTGCCGAGCCCGCGCACGAGCCCGAGGGCGTGACGATGGCGTCGTAGCCGGCGAAGGCGTCCACGAAGGCGCGTACGGCGGGCACGGCCTCGTCGAGGTAGCCGGTGTTGACCATCGGCTGGCCGCAGCAGGTCTGCGCTTCGGGGAACTCGACGTCGACACCCAGCCGGCGGAGCACGGTGAGCACGGCCTTCCCGGTGTCCGGGAACAGCGCGTCGTTGATGCACGTCACCTGCAGCGCGACCTTCATCGCGGCTCGTAACGGGTGAGGGACTGCGTGGCGCGGACCAGCGCCCGCATGTCGGTCAGCGTCGGCATCTCCACTCCCAGTGCTCGCGCCTGCACGAGCACGTTGCCCAGGGCAGCAGCCTCCTTCGGACCGGCCACCACAGGCAAGCCGCAGGCGTCGGCGGTGAGCTGGCAGAGCAGCCGGTTCTCCGACCCGCCACCCACGACGTGCACCACCTGGGGCTCCACGCCGGCCAGCGTCGCGGCCGTCCGCACGTTGCGGCGGTAGGCGTCGGCCAGGCTGTCCAGCACCAGCCGGGCGTGCTCCCCCGGCGTCTGCGGTACGTCGATGCCTGCCTCGATCGCCAGCGTCGCGACCCGGGCCGGCATGTCGCCCGGCGGCAGCAGGCGGCGGTCGTCGACGTCGACCACCCGGCCGCTCGCCGGGAGCGCGGCAGCAGCGGCGAGCACGGAGGCGAGGTCGCTGTCCGGCGTGCCGTTCTCCGCCCAGTGCCGCAGGCACTCCGAGAGCACCCACAGCCCGGAGACGTTGCGCAGGAACCGGACCGTGCCGTCGACGCCGGCCTCGTTGGTGAAGTCCGCCTCGAGGGCCGCGGTCGTCAGCACCGGCTCGGCGAGCTCGAGACCGACCAGCGACCAGGTCCCGGAGGAGACGTAGGCGAACGGCACCTCGCCGGCCGGCACCCCGACCACGGCCGAGGCGGTGTCGTGCGACCCGACCGCGATCACGGGCGTCTCCGGTGCGAGCCCGAGCGAGGCGGCGACGTCCGGCAGCAGCGTCCCGACCACGTCGCCCGGGCTGCGCAGCGGCGGGAGGAGCCCGGCCGGCAGGTCGAGCCGCTCCAGCAGCGAGGTGGCCCACAGGTGCGAGCGCGCGCCGTAGAGCTGGGTGGTCGAGGCATTCGTGCGCTCGGCGCCCTTCTCCCCGGTCAGCCAGTACCCGAGCAGGTCGGGCACCAGGAGCAGGGTCTCCGCGTCGGCCAGGTGCGTCTCGACGGTGAGCTGGTAGAGCGTGTTGAACGGCAGCTGCTGGATGCCGGTCTCGCCGTAGAGCGTGTCGGCGCCGAGCCTGTCGACGACCTTCTCCGCGACGCCGTCGGTGCGCACATCACGATGGCTGTACGGGTCGGTGAGCAGCTCGCCCGTCCCGTCCAGCAACCCGTAGTCGACGCCCCAGGAGTCGATGCCGATCGCGTCGACCGGACCCGCCGCCGCGGCCAGCCGGATCCCCTCGAGCACCTCACGGTGGATGCGCCTGATGTCCCAGCGCAACGAGTCGTCGGGCGCCCTCACCCCGCCGTTGGAGAACCGGTGCACCTCGACCAGATCGAGCACGGCCGGCTCGACGCCGACCACGGCGGCCATCACGCGACCAGAGGTGGCGCCGAGGTCGACCGCGACGACCCGCCGGCTCATGGTCGCCTGCTCATCGCAGGAACGCCGCTGCCACACCCGCGTCGACCGGGACGTGCAGGCCGGTGGTGTGCGTCATGTCCGGGCCGCAGAGCGTGAACACCGCGTTGGCGATGTGCTCGGGAAGCACCTCGCGCTTCAGGATCGTGCGCTGCGCGTAGAACTTGCCCAGGTCCTTCTCCTCCACGCCGTAGACCGCGGCGCGGTTGGCGCCCCAGCCGGACGCGAAGATGCCGGAACCCTGGACGACGCCGTCCGGGTTGACCCCGTTGACCTTGATCCCGAACTCCCCGAGCTCGGCCGCGAGCAGCCGCACCTGGTGCGCCTGGTCTGCCTTGGTCGCGGAGTAGGCGATGTTGTTGGGGCCGGCGAAAACAGAGTTCTTCGAGGAGATGTAGACGATGTCGCCGCCGAGCTCCTGGGCGATCAGCACCCTCGCGGCGGCCTTGGACACCAGGAACGAGCCCTTCGCCATCACCGCGTGCTGGAGGTCCCAGTCCGCAGCCGTGGTCTCCAGCAGCGACTTCGAGAGCGAGAGCCCGGCGTTGTTGACGACCAGGTCCAGTCCGCCGAACGCGAGCACGGCCGCGTCGACCATCGCCTGCACCGCGTCCTCGTCGGACACGTCGGCCGCGACCCCGACGGCCACGTCCGCGCCACCGATCTCGGCGGCTGCCGCCTCGGCCCTGGCCAGGTCGAGGTCGGCGATCACGACGCAGGCACCCTCGGCGGCCAGCCGCTTCGCGGTCGCCTTGCCGATCCCGCCCGCGGCCCCGGTGACCAGCGCGATCCGGGTGGCCAGCGGCTTGGGCTTCGGCATCCGCTGGAGCTTCGCCTCCTCCAGCGCCCAGTACTCGATCCGGAACTTCTCCGCCTCGTCGATCGGGGCGTACGTCGAGAGTCCCTCGGCTCCGCGCATCACGTTGATCGCGTTGAGGTAGAACTCCCCGGCGACGCGGGCGGTCTGCTTGTCCTTGCCGTAGGAGAACATCCCGACCCCCGGCACCAGCACGACCAAGGGGTCGGCGCCGCGGATCGCGGGCCAGACGGTGGTCGAGCCTGTCGAGACCGCGTTGCGGTCGTAGTAGCCCTGGTAGTCCTCGCGGTAGGCCACCGCGAGCTCACCGAGCCGCGCGATCGAGTCCTCGACGGACGCGTCCGACGGCAGGTCGAGCACCAGCGGCTTCACCTTGGTGCGCAGGAAGTGGTCGGGGCACGAGGTGCCGAGCGCGGCCAGCCGCGGGTGCTCCGAGGACGCGAGGAACGCCAGCACGGCCGGGTCGTCGTTGAAGTGGCCGACCATCGGCCGGTCCTTCGAGGCGATCCCGCGGATGGTCGGGCCGAGGGCGGCCGCCTTGGACCGGCGCTCGGCCTCCGGCAGAGCGTCGTACCCGTCGAGGGCGGGGCCGAAAGGCTCCGGCTTCGCGTTCGCCTCGATGTACGACGCCGCCGTGTCGATGATCCACAGCGAGCTCTGCTCCGCCTCCGCGGAGGTGTCCCCCCAGGCGGTGATCCCGTGGCCGCCGAGGATGCAGCCGACCGCGAGGGGGTTGGCCTCCTTCATCGCGGCGATGTCGAGGCCGAGCTGGAAGCCGGGACGACGCCACGGCACCCAGACCACCTTGTCGCCGAAGATCTTGGCCGTCAGCTCCTCGCCGTCGGCGGCGGTGGCGATCGCGATCCCGGCGTCGGGGTGCAGGTGGTCGACGTGGGCGGCGTCGACCAGGCCGTGCATGGCGGTGTCGATCGACGGCGCCGCTCCGCCCTTGCCGTGCAGGCAGTAGTCGAACGCCGCGACCATCTCGTCCTCACGCTCGACGCCCGGGTAGACGTCGACGAGCGCGCGCATCCGGTCCAGCCGGAGGGCAGCGAGGCCGGACTCGGTGAGGGTGCCGAGGTCGCCTCCAGAACCCTTCACCCAGACCAGCTCGACGTCCTCGCCCGTGACCGGGTCGACGTCGGTGCCCTTGGCGGAGGTGTTGCCGCCCGCGTAGTTGGTGTTCCTCTTGTCAGCGCCGAGGCGGTTCGATCGCTCGATCAGCTCGGTGACGGTCTGGTTGGTCATGATGTCCTTCTCGGTGGGGTGGTCAGGAGCGAGCGCTCAGGTCCACGACGCCTGCGCGCCGCCGACCCGCTCGTCCTCGATCTGGTGCTGGTAGCCGCTCTCGAGGTAGGCCCGCATCGGGTTCGCGGGCAGACCGCGCTCCTCGCGCCAGCCGGCCAGGTCACGTCGTACGTCGGTGTAGAACGCGTCCATGAAGATCTCGTTGGCGAGGAGCACGTCGCCGGAGGCACGAGCTGCGGCGAGGGCGTCGCCGTCGAGCAGGAGCACCCGGGCGAGCATCTCCTGCACGTTGAGCACCGAGCGGATCTGGCCCGGCACCTTCGCCTCGATGTTGTGGCACTGGTCGAGCATCAGCGCCACGTCGTTCGGGGCTCCGTCGCTGCGTGGGCCGTAGCCGCCGCCGCGCACCACCTCGACCAGGATCCGGAAGAGCTGGAAGGGGTCGGCCGCGCCGACGATCAGGTCGTCGTCGGCGTAGAAGCGCGAGTTGAAGTCGAACGAGCCGAGCTTCCCGAGCCGCAGCAGCTGGGCGACGATGAACTCGATGTTGGTGCCGGGCGCGTGGTGGCCGGTGTCGAGGCACACCATCGCCCGGTCGCCGAGGGCTGCGACGTGGGCGTACGACGTGCCCCAGTCGGGCACATCTGTGTGGTAGAACGCCGGCTCGAAGAACTTGTACTCGAGCACCATCCGCTGCTCGGTGCCGATCCGCGCGTAGATCTCCGCCAGGCCCTCGGCCAGCCAGTCCTGCCGGGCCCGGATGTCGCCCTGGCCCGGGTAGTTCGTGCCGTCGGCCAACCAGATCTTGAGGTCACGCGAGCCGGTCTCGTCCATCACGTCGACGCAGTCCAGGTTGTGCTGGATCGCCTTGCGTCGTACGGCGGGGTCGACGTGGGTGAGGCTGCCGAGCTTGTAGTCGTCGTCCTGGAACGTGTTGGAGTTGACGGTGCCGAGCCGCACGCCGTGGTCGTCGGCGTGTGCCGCGAGCTTGGCGTAGTCGTCGACCCGGTCCCAGGGGATGTGCAGGGCCACGGTCGGCGCCAGTCCGGTGAACCGGTGCACGGTGGCGGCGTCCGCGATCTTCTCCTCGACGGTGCGCGGGGTGCCGGGCGAACCGAAGACCTTGAACCGCGTGCCCGAGTTGCCGTAGGCCCACGACGGGACCTCGATCGCGAGCGCCTCGAGGGGCCCGGCGATGTCGCTGAAGCTGCTCATCTCTCTGCTGTCTCCTTGTGCTCCGCAGTCCCGGCGAGCTGGTCCTCGAGGTGGAACACCTCGGCCAGTCGGAGGAAACCTGTGTCGGGTCGTGCGTCACCGAGATCGACGAAGAACTCGGCCATCTCTGCCTGCCACCGGGCATTGACCTCGGTGGCGTCCATGCCGGCGAGGGCTGCCCGGAGGTCGTGGGTCTCGAAGTACCCGACCAGCAGGCCGTCCTCGCGAGCGAAGAGCGTGTAGTTGTGCCACCCCGTGCGGACGAGGGCGGCCACCATGTCAGGCCAGACCTGCGCGTGGCGGGCCTTGTACTCCTCGAGCCGCTCCGGCTTCACCTGGAGCTGGAAGCAGACTCGCTCCATGGGGCTGCCCTCCTCGTGAGTGCGGACGTGGGGAACCGAGGGGGCGGACCGGGTCGTGGCGCCGGCCCGCCCCTCGGATGCTGCGGGCGGTCGTCGAGTCAGAACTTGAACTTGGCGATGTTGCCCTTGTTGAACCGGAACGGCTCGCCCAGCAGCACGGTGGCGTCGGCGCCGACCTTGAACTCGCCGAGCTTGCCGGCCTTGTAGGAGTCGCCCTCCTTGCCGGAGATGTCGCCGTCCACGAGGGCCTTGGCGGTGTACGCCGCCAGGTAGCCGAGGTCCTCCGGGTTCCAGAGCGCGAACTCGGTGACCGTGCCGTCCTCGACGTACTTGCGCATCGCGTTGGGCGTGCCCAGGCCGGTCAGCGCGACCTTGCCCTTGGCGCTCGACGTCGAGAGGTAGCGCGCCGCGGCCGCGATGCCCACCGTGGTGGGCGAGATGATGCCCTTGAGGTTGGGGTGCTTCTGCAGCAGGGCTGCGGTCTTGTCGAACGAGGTCTGGTCGTCGTCGTTGCCGTAGACCGTCTCGACCAGCTTGATCTTCGGGTGGCTCGCGGCGAGCTCCTTCTTCATGATGTCGATCCAGGCGTTCTGGTTGGTCGCGTTGGCTGTCGCCGAGAGGACCGCGATCTCGCCCGCATCGCCGATCTGCTTGGCGATCATGTCGACCTGCACCTTGCCGATGCCGTCGGAGGTGGCCGCGTTGACGAAGATGTCGCGGCAGTCGGGGCTGGTGTCGGCGTCGAACGTGACCACCTTGGTCCCGGCGTCCTGCGCGTTGCCGATCGAGTCGCACAGCGCCTTCGGGTCGTTGGCAGAGAGCACGATCGCGGCGGTGTGCTTCTGCGCCTCGGTGTCGATGTACTGCGCCTGCGCGTCGGGGCTGCCTTCCTGCGGCCCGACCTGGGAGTAGGTGCCGCCGAACTCCTTGACCGCCTTGTCTCCGGCCGCGTCGCTGGTGTCGAAGTAGGGGTTGCCCAGGTTCTTCGGGATGAACGTGACCGTCATCTTCTTGGAGGTGCCCTTGTCGGCGCTGCCACCGCCGTCACCGGCGCCACAGCCAGCCAGTGCCAGCGAGCACGCCAGGCTGACAGCGGCGAGTCCAGCCATCTTCCCGTGGGGGAACTTCATCGATTTACCTCTTTCGGGTTTCCGACGCCTGCTGGCGCGAGCGTGGTGGGGCCGGACTGGTTCCGGCCCCGGTGGTGACGCCTGGCTGTCAGGTCCGAGAACCAGGCCAGGACACTTGTGGACATCACGGAGGCGACGAGCAGCACCCCGATGATGATGTTGATGACGTTGACCGTGGTCCCCTGGAGGCGCAGCGCACTGGAGAGCACCCCGATCAGGAGCACGCCGGCGATGACACCCGGCAACCTGCCGCGACCGCCGAAGATCGACACGCCGCCCAGCAGGACGGCAGCGATCACCTGCAGCTCGAGCCCGGTGGCGTTGTCGCCTCGGCTGCTCGAGAAACGCAGCGTGAAGTAGATGCCGGCGAACGCGGAGACCAGCGAGGTCATCACGAAGAGCAGGAGCTTGGTGCGGGCGACGGAGACGCCGGTGAACTGCGCCGCTTCCGCGTTGAGGCCGATGTCGTAGACGCCGCGACCGAACGAGGAGAACTGCAGCAGCAGCCCGATCGCCACGGCGAGAAGCAGGAAGGGGATCACGATCACCGGCAGGCCGGTGCCACCGATCTGGGACTTGGCCAGCTTGGTCCAGTGCGAGGGGAAGTCGGTGACGGCCTTGGTGCCCAGCAGTCCGACGGCGATCCCCCGGAAGAGCGCGAGGGTGCCGATCGTGACCGCCAGCGACGGGAGGCCGACGTACGCGATCAGGAAGCCGTTGAGCAGTCCGCACAGGAGTCCGGCCAGCAGTGACACCACCATCGCGGCAGGCACCGTCCAGCCGTGGTCGACCAGCGTGCCGAGCAGCACGCTGCTGAGACCGACCACGCTGGCGACCGAGAGGTCGATCTCGCCGGTGATGATCACCATCGTCATCGGCAGCGCGATCAGCAGGATCGGTGCGATGTCGAGCAGCAGGAAGGTCATCGTGAGCTGGTTGCCGAAGAACGGCACGAAGTAGATCGCCCACAGGATCACGAGCACCAGGGCCACGATCACGGTCGCCTCGCGGTTGACGAGGAGTCGCCACCACACTGGACGCGTGTAGGACCGGTAGCTGCGGGCCTCCGTGCTCGTCTCGGGGGCTGGGGTTTCCTGCAGGGCGCTCATGCCGTGGCTCCTGTCGCTGTCTCGTCGTCGCGGGCGCCGATCAACCGCCGGGCCCGCCGGTTGGCGAGCACCCGGTCGAGCACGATCGAGCCGAGGATCAGGGCGCCGACCAGGGCCTGCTGCCAGAAGTCCGGGATCCCGACCGTGGGCAGGGCGCGGTTGATGGTGATCAGCAGGACGGCCCCGATCGCGGCGCCCCACACGGTGCCGCTGCCGCCGAAGATCGCGACGCCGCCGATCACGACCGCGGCCACGGCCTGGAGCTCGATGCCGGTGCCGGCGCTGGAGCTGACGCTGCCGTAGCGCGCCGCGAACACCACACCTGCGAGGCCGGCGAGGGCTCCAGAGAGCACGAACGCGCTGACCAGGCGGCGTCGTACGGGCAGGCCGTAGAGGACGGCGGCGTCCGGGTCGGACCCGATCGCGTAGAGCTCGCGCCCGCCTCGCGCCGTCTGCAGGTAGTAGCCCACGACGACCAGCACGAGGAGCGCCACCAGGAAGAGCACCGGGATGGTGAGGAGCGTCGCGGTGCCGAGGTCACCGAAGGAGCTCGGCATGTCCGAGGCGTTGATCCGGTCGCTGCCCGCCCAGGTGAGGACCGCGCCGCGGTAGATGTAGAGGGTGCCGAGCGTGATCACCAGCGCCGGCACCTTGCCGAAGCCGACCAGCAGCCCGTTCAGCAGGCCGAGCAGCGCGCCCGCCAGCAACCCCGCCAGCACGACGACGATGATCGGGATGCCGGGGTGGTCGATGAACAGCCGGCCGGTCAGGTAGGCGGTCAGGCCCAGCACGGAGCCGACCGACAGGTCCACGTTGCGGGTGATGATGACGACCGCCTGGCCCACGGCGAGCAGCAGCAGGATCGAGGGCGTCAGCAGCAGGTCGCGCCACCCGTTGCCCCCGAAGAGGAAGGTGTGGCTGGAGATGGTCGCCGCGGCGACGACGAGCACCAGCACGAGCAGGATCGATGCCTCGCGGGAGCGGACGATCGTGTTGAAGGCGCGCTGCCCGGAGGAGAGCCGGCTCGGGGCCACCAGCAGCTCGGTGCCGGCGCTGAGCGCGTCGTGCTCGATGTGGTCGTTCACGTGGTGGTCCTTCTCTTGGAGGTCGCTCATGCCGTCACCTCACGGGTCCGGGTCGCGGCGAGCATCACGTTCTCCGGCGTGGCCTCGTCGCGCGCGATGTCCGCGGTGATCCGGCCCTCGCACACGACCAGCACCCGGTCGGCCATCCCGAGCACCTCGGGCAGCTCGGAGGAGATCATCAGGATCGCGAGGCCCTGTCCGGCGAGCTCGGAGAGCAGCCGGTGCACCTCGGCCTTGGTGCCGACGTCGATCCCGCGGGTGGGCTCGTCGATGATCAGCAGCGAGGGCTGGGTGGCCAGCCACTTCGCGATCACGACCTTCTGCTGGTTGCCGCCACTCATCGTGCGGGCCTCCATGTCGAGCGCGCTGGTCTTCACCTCCAGCCGCCCTGCCCATGGACCGGCGGCGCGGTTCTCGGCGCCGCGGGTCAGGATGCCGGCGCGGGTCAGCTTGCCGCGGACCACGGCGGCGACGTTGTGGGCCACGGAGGCGTCGGTGACCAGCCCCTGCTGGCGACGGTCCTCGGGGATGAATGCCATGCCGGCCCGGATCGCGGCCCGGGGGCTGTGGGACGGCACGACCTTGCCGTGCAGGAGGATCCGGCCGGCGTCGTACGTGTCGACGCCGAAGACGGCGCGGGCGATCTCGCTGCGGCCGGCGCCGACCAGCCCGGCGAGGCCGACGATCTCCCCGGCGCGGACCTCGAGGTCGACGTCGTGGAACACCCCGGCGGAGCTGAGTCCCTGGACCTGCAGGACCGGCTCGCCGATCGTGGCCGGCGTCTTCGGGAACAGGTCGCCGACCTCGCGGCCGACCATCAGGCCGACGAGCGTGTCGACGTCGGTCTCCGCGATCGGGAGGGAGTCGACGTAGGCCCCGTCGCGCATCACGGTGACGGTGTCGCAGAGGGCGAAGACCTCGTCGAAGCGGTGGGAGATGAAGACCAGCGCCCGGCCCTCGTCCCGCAGCCGTCGGGCCACGGTGAAGAGCCGCTCGACCTCGACGCCGCTGAGCGCCGCGGTGGGCTCGTCCATGATCAGGACCCGGGCGTCGAGGGAGATGGCCTTGGCGATCTCGATGATCTGCTGGTCGGCGATGGACAGTCCGAGCGCAGGGCGGCGGGGGTCGATCTGCACACCCAGGCCGGCGAACAGCCGCTCGGCCTCGTCGTACATGGCGCCGCGGTCGATCCGGCGTCCGCGGCCGAGGGGCTGCCGGCCCATGAAGATGTTCTCGGTGACCGAGAGGTCGGGGAAGAGTGTCGGCTCCTGGTAGATCACCGCGATGCCGGCCGCCTTGGACTCCGCCGTGGAGCCGAAGTCCGTGGGGGTGCCGTCCAGGAGGAAGTCGCCCCCGTCGCGGCGGTGCACACCGGCGACCACCTTCACGAGGGTCGACTTGCCGGCGCCGTTCTCGCCCACGAGCCCGTGGATCGAGCCGGCCTCGGCCCGCAGCGATCCGGCCCGGAGGGCGACGACCGAGCCGAACGACTTCGTCACGTCGCGCAGCTCGAGAGCGGCGGCGGTGTCGGTCATGCGTCCTCCGGTGCATCCTCGATTGAAAGGTTTCAATTCGATGTCGAAAAGGTAGGTGACTGCCATCACATCTGTCAAGCACCCGAAGCGAATCAGCGCTGTGCTGCTAGACAGTCAGTGCTGCTCCGGTCCAGGGGATAGCCTCTTGCTGACGTTTCACGCGGATCGGGAGGAGAGGCCATGGTCGGCACCAACGGCACCCCGCGCAGCTCCTCGGTCAAGGATGTCGCGGCGCGCGCTGGCGTCTCCCTGGGCACGGTCTCCAACGTGCTCAACCGTCCCGAGCGCGTGAGTGCCGGCACCCGCCAGCGCGTGGAGCAGGCGATGGTGGAGCTGGGCTTCGTGCGCAACGAGTTCGCGCGCCAGCTGCGGATGGGCACGAGCAGCACGCTGGCCTACGTGATGCTCGACGCGACCAACCCGTTCTTCACCGACGTCGCGCAGGGCATCGAGCTGGCCGCCGAGAAGGCGAACGTCTCGCTCTTCATCTGCAACAGCAACAACAGCAGCGCCCGCGAGGAGTCGCACCTGGCCCACCTGATGCAGCAGCGGGTGACCGGGATCCTGCTGACACCGGTGGATCCCGACGCGGAGACGATCGACCTCGTCGCCGAGCGCGGTGTGCCGCTGGTGATCGTTGACCGCACCCGGGACGACAACCGCTTCTGCTCGGTCGCCGTCGACGACGTGCTCGGCGGCCGGCTCGCCGTCGAGCACCTCGTCGACCAGGGACACCGCCGGGTCGCGTTCATCGCCGGGCCCGCCTCCCTCGGCCAGGTGCGGGACCGGCTGGCCGGCGCCCGCGAGGCCTGGGCCACGGCGGGTCTGCCCGCCGACCACCTCGTGGTGGTCCCGACGGCATCCCTGACCGTGGCCGAGGGACGCGGCGCGGGAGAACGACTGGCCGGGATGCCCGCACGCACCCGTCCCACGGCCGCCTTCTGCGGCAACGACCTCGTCGCTCTCGGCCTGCTGCAGCAGGTGATCGGCTCGGGCCGCGCGGTGCCCGGCGACCTCGCCATCGTGGGGTACGACGACATCGAGTTCGCCGCCGCGGCCGCCGTCCCGCTCACCTCGGTCCGCCAGCCCCGCCAGGAGCTCGGCCGGACCGCCGCCGAGCTGGTCCTCGCCGAGGCGGACCCCGACCACACCCACCGCCAGATCCTGTTCCGTCCGGAGCTGATCGCCCGCGGCTCGACCCTGGGCTGAGCGGGCCGGGCGATAGTCCGTCACGTCTGGCACCCAGATCGGGGCTTGCGCGGTGCCAAACGTGACGGACTATCCCCCGCCGACGCCAGAACCACCCCCAGCCACGTGGCACGGGTCACGGGATCCACTGGTTCCCAGTGGTTACTCGTGGGTACTATGGTCTTGTTACCCACGAGTAGCCCAACGTGACCTGACGCGAAGGTGGAGGCCATGAGCCACTACAAGTCCAACATCCGCGACATCGAGTTCAACCTCTTCGAGGTGCTCAAGCGCGACGAGATCCTCGGCCAGGGGCCGTTCGCGGAGGTCGACGCCGACACCGCGCGCTCGATCCTGGGCGAGGTCGACCGGCTGGCCCGTGAGGACCTCGCCGAGTCCTTCGAGGACGCCGACCGCAACCCGCCGGTCTTCGACCCCACGACCAACACCGCGCCGGTGCCCGAGTCGTTCAAGAAGAGCTACCAGGCCTGGATGAACGCCGAGTACTGGCGCCTCGGCACCCTGGCCGCCCTCGGCGGCACCCCGGCCCCGTCCAGCTTCAACTGGGCGCTCGGCGAGCTGGTGCTCGGCGCCAACCCCGCGATCTGGATGTACGGCGCCGGACCGATGTTCGCCGGCATCGTGCACCGCAACGGCAACGACCGCGACAAGAAGATGGCCCAGCTGATCGTCGACAACGGCTGGCTGACCACGATGGTGCTGACCGAGCCGGACGCCGGCTCCGACGTCGGCGCCGGTCGCACCAGGGCCACCGCCAACGACGACGGCACCTGGAACATCGAGGGCGTCAAGCGCTTCATCACCTCGGCCGAAGGCGGCCTCAGCGACAACATCGTGCACCTGGTGCTGGCCCGCCCGGTCGGCGTCGAGGGTGTCGGTGGCCCCGGCACCAAGGGCCTGAGCCTGTTCATCGTGCCGAAGTTCCACGTCGACCTCGAGACCGGTGAGCTCGGCGAGCGCAACGGCGCCTACGTCACCAACGTCGAGCACAAGATGGGGATCAAGGTCTCCAACACCTGTGAGCTCACCTTCGGCGACGCCTCGATCGGCGGCGGCGAGCCGGCCGTCGGCTACCTGCTCGGCGAGGTGCACGACGGCATCGCGCAGATGTTCCAGGTGATCGAGAACGCCCGGATGATGGTCGGCACGAAGGCCATCGCGACGCTCTCCACCGGCTACCTCAACGCGCTCGACTACGCCAAGACGCGGGTGCAGGGCGCCGATCTGACCCGGGCGAGCGACAAGACCGCGCCTCGGGTCACGGTCACCCACCACCCCGACGTACGCCGCTCGCTGATGACGCAGAAGTCGTTCTCCGAGGCGATGCGCGCGCTGGTCCTCTACACCGCGTCGTGGCAGGACCAGGTGATGATCGCCGAGCACAACGGCGAGAAGGACGAGCAGGCGATGCGGATCAACGACCTGCTGCTCCCGATCGTGAAGGGCTACGGCTCCGAGCGCTCGTGGGTGCTGCTGGGCACCGAGTCCCTGCAGACGTACGGCGGCTCCGGGTTCCTGCAGGAGTACCCGATCGAGCAGTACGTCCGCGACGCCAAGATCGACACGCTCTACGAGGGCACGACCGCGATCCAGGGCCAGGACTTCTTCTTCCGCAAGATCGTCAAGGACCAGGCGCAGGCGCTCGGCTACCTCGCCGGCGAGATCGAGGCCTTCATCACGTCCGAGGCTGGCAACGGCCGGCTCAAGGTCGAGCGCGAGCTCCTCGCGACCGCGCTGGCGGACGGCCAGGCGATCGTCGGCGACATGATCAACACGCTGATGAGCGCCGACGAGTCCACCGAGGGCGGCGACATCCGCAACATCTACAAGGTCGGCCTCAACACCAGCCGGTTGCTGATGGCGATCGGTGACATCGTCTGCGCGTGGCTGCTGCTGCGCGGCGCCGAGGTGGCGCTGGAGAAGCTCGGCGGCGAGGTCTCGACCAAGGACAAGGCCTTCTACGAGGGCAAGGTCGCGGCGGCGCAGTTCTTCGCGCGCACCAACCTCCCGCGGCTCACCGCCGAGCGGGCGATCGCCGAGGCGACGGACCTGTCGCTGATGGACCTCGACGAGGCCGCCTTC
>CAWFHJ010000015.1:0-28743 GCA_963815585.1 uncultured Actinomycetota bacterium
GCGGTGGGTTCAGGTGTCGGGTGGCCGGTCGGCGGCTGTCGCGGGAGACGTCGGTGGTGCCGCGGTCGTCGCGGAGGTACTGGTAGCCGTGGGGTGATGACCAGAGGTAGCACCCAGAGTAGAGGACGGTGTAGCTCCAGGGCGAGTGGGTCTTGAGCCGGTGGTGCCGTCGGCACAGCGGTGCCAGGTTGTCCGAGGCGGTCTGGCCGCCTTCGGAGTAGGGGATGACGTGGTCGTCGTCGCAGTGGATCGCTGGTCGGGTGCACCAGGGGAAGACGCAGGTGAGGTCGCGTTCGGCGGTCTGGTCCGCGAGCCGGTCGGGGACTTCGTACTGGGCCACGTGCACATGGTCGGCCAGGTCGATCACCGGTTTGATGATCACCTGCGGTGAGCGGGGTGTGCAGCCATTCGCGGACCTGGTCGACGCTCACGATCCGGCGTCCGGAGGCTTCGACGCGGGCGAACGGGCCGTCGGGTGAGAGGTGGACGTGGACGATGGTCTGCCGGGCCGGCACCGGCACCGGCACTGGCCGGGTCTTCGTCGTTCGTGCTGTGGGTGAGGTCGAGGCTGGTCTGCTGGCGGGCGATCTGGCCGATCGCCTGGGACCGGCGCACGTCCAGCGGCTCCTGGGACCCGCAGGCGGCCAGGACGGCGGCTTCGTGGGCGATCCGGGTCTCCAGGTCCAGGGCGTCGGCGAGGTCGAGCTCACCGTGGACCCGGGAGGTGCCGGTGAAGGAGACCTGGGTGTGCTCGATCGCGAAGTACCTGCCATCGGCTGCTCGACGGCGCTGTTCTTCGGCTTCGGCGGGCATGAACCGGCCGACCGCGTCGGCGACCAGGCGGTCGACCTCGGCGGGACCGATCCGGTGCGCGAACGGTGCGACCTGGGAGTCCACGAACCCAGCGGCCTGGATCGAGAGGCTGATCGTCTCGCGGGCGATCCGCCGGGCCCGCCACGCGGCCAGGTCACCGGCCAGGACCCGGGCCCAGGTGCGCGGGAGGCGGTGGGCCAGCTCGACCGCTTCGCCGAGGTAGGCCTTGCCGGTCTCGGTGGGCAGCCCCACTGCGAGCGCGAACTCGGCCACGCAGAACTCCGAGACCAGGGGTGCGCCGGGTCCGGCGACCGCGAACGGCTGGTCGCCGTAGCGGGAGAGCAGGGCGGCGTCGTGGATCGACTCCGCGGGGTGCAGGTCCGCCCACGCGACGGCGCGGAGGACTCAGGTGTCGGGTGGCCGGTTCGGCGGCTTGTCGCGGGAGACGTCGGTGGTGCCGCGGTCATCGCGGAGGTACTGGTAGCCGTGGGGTGAGGACCAGAGGTAGCTGCCGGGTTCGAGGACGGTGTAGCTCCAGGGCGAGTGGGTCTTGAGCCGGTGGTGCCGTCGGCACAGCGGTCCGAGGTTGTCCGAGGCGGTGGGTCCGCCTTCGGAGTAGGGGATGACGTGGTCGTCGTCGCAGTGGATCGCGGGTCGGGTGCACCAGGGGAAGACGCAGGTGAGGTCGCGTTCGGCGGTCTGGTCTGCGAGCCGGTCGGGGACCTCGTACTGGGTGACGTGGAGGTGGTCGTTCAGGTCGATCACCGGTTTGATGATCACCTGGGTGAGCGGGGTGTGCAGCCACTCGCGGACCTGGTCGACGCTCACGATCCGGCGTCCGGAGGCTTCGACGCGGGCGAACGGGCCTTCGGGTGAGAGGTGGACGTGGACGACCGTCTGGCGTGCGGCGGGGCGATCTTCGACATCGTCAGGAGCTTGGAGGTCGAGGCTGGTCTGCTGGCGGGCGATCTGGCCGATCGCCTGGGAGCGCCGCACGTCCAACGGCTCCTGGGACCCGCAGGCGGCCAGGACGGCGGCTTCGTGGGCGATCCGGGTCTCCAGGTCCAGGGCGTCGGCGAGGTCGAGCTCACCGTGGACCCGGGAGGTGCCGGTGAAGGAGACCTGGGTGTGCTCGATCGCGAAGTACCGGCCATCGGCTGCTCGACGGCGCTGTTCTTCGGCTTCGGCGGGCATGAACCGGCCGACCGCGTCGGCGACGAGGCGGTCGACCTCGGCGGGACCGATCCGGTGCGCGAAGGGTGCGACCTGGGAGTCCACGAACCCAGCGGCCTGGATCGAGAGGCTGATCGTCTCGCGGGCGATCCGCCGGGCCCGCCACGCGGGCAGGTCACCGGCCAGGACCCGGGCCCAGGTGCGCGGGAGGCGGTGGGCGAGCTCGACCGCTTCGCCGAGGTAGGCCTTGCCGGTCTCGGTGGGCAGCCCGACCGCGAACGAGAACTCCGCCACGCAGAACTCCGAGACCAGCGGTGCGCCCGGTCCGGCGACCGCGAACGGCTGGTCGCCGTAACGGGAGAGCAGGGCGGCGTCGTGGATCGACTCCGCGGGGTGCAGGTCGGCCCACGCGACGGCGTGTGGAGGAGCTCGCCTCGGCCGCGTCCGCGAGGGCACGGTCGGCACGCGCGTCGTCGAGTACCCCGGCAGCTTGCTGCGGTGTCGAGGTCGGGTGCCGTCGTGGTCATGGCCCCATTCTACTCGAACATACGTTCGATTCAAGGCATGATTCCGTCGAGTTTCCCGTTATGGACAAGGGATTTCGTAGGGGTCTCGACAGGCTCGACCGCCAAGAAGCGCGGAGGTTTCGAGACGGCGCTGGCGCGCCTCCTCAACCACCGCAAGCCGGCGTACCTCTCCTCGTCGCTGCGCCTTTCGACCATCCACGTGCCGACAGGTCTCGACAAGCTCGAACACCAGAAGCGCGCGGAGGTTTCGAGACGGCGCTGGCGCGCCTCCTCAACCACCGAGGAGCGCAAGCCGGCGCACTTCTCCTCGTTGCTGCGCCTTTCGACCATCCACGTGCCGCCGGGTCTCGACAAGCTCGACCACCAGAACTGCGGAGGTTTCGAGACGGCGCTGGGGCGCCTCCTCAACCACCGCCAAGCCGGCGTACCTCTCCCCGGTCGCTGCGCCTTTCGACCACCCCGCATGCCGCCAGGTCTCGACAAGCTCGACCACCAGTACCGCCGGCGCGCCTCCTCGACAACCGCAAGCCGGCGTACCTCTCCCTGGTTGCTGCGCCTTTCGACCACCCACATGCCGCCAGGTCTCGACAAGCTCGACCACCGGGAAGGTCTCGACAAGCTCGACCACCAGTACCGGGCGCGCCTCCTCAACCACCGCAAGCCGGCGTACCTCTCCCCTGTTGCTGCGCCTTTCGACCACCCGGCATGCCGCCAGGTCTCGACAAGCTCGACCACCAGTACCGCCGGCGCGCCTCCTCAACCACCGCAAGCCGGCGTACCTCTCCCCGTTGCTGCGCTCTTCACCACCCACCAGCACGGAGGTCTCGACAAGCTCCCACCAGCCCCGCCGCGGGCTACGCTCGAACGCGTGACGCGGCCCTCGGAAGACTGCTGGCTGCACCCCGACGTGCGTCCGGGACCGAGCCCGATCGCGGGCACCGGGCTGTTCGGCTCCACACCGATCCCGGCCGGCTCCGAGGTCGCCCGGCTGGGCGGGCGGCTGGTGACGACGGCCGAGCTCAGCGACCTGTTCGCGAGCTCCGACGGCTACGTCGACACGATCGTGGTCGACGACGACCGGCACCTGGTGCTGCCGTCCGGCACCGACCTGCACTTCGGCAACCACAGCTGCGAGCCGTCGGTCGGCTGGTCCGACGGCTACACGCTGGTGGCGCTGCGCGACCTCGCGCCCGGCGACGAGGTCACCCACGACTACGCGACCAGCACGGCCGACCCGTCGTACCTGCTCAGGTGCCACTGCGAGACCTACCGGTGCCGGCAGATGGTGGAGGGCACCGACTGGCGGATCCCCCAGCTCCAGCGGAGGTACGCCGGGCACTGGGTGCCCCATGTCCAAGCACTGATCGACGCGTTCAACGCAGCAGCAGGGTGACGATCGCGACCACGCCCACCAGCACGATCAGGCCCCGGAGCACGCTCGACGGGAGCCGCCGCCCGACGGTGGCACCGATCTGGCCCCCGATCACGGAGCCGACGGCGATCAGGGCGATCGCCCGCCAGTCGAGGTGCGAGACGAACAGGAAGACCACCGCGGCGACGCCGTTGACGACCAGCGCCAGCACGTTCTTGGTGGCGTTGTGGCGCTGCAGGGAGTCGGCGACGCCGATCCCCAGGATCGCCATCAGCAGCACGCCCTGCGCGGCGCCGAAGTAGCCGCCGTACACCCCGGCCAGCAGCACCGCGGGCCAGACCCACCAGACACCGTGCTCCGGGAGCCCTCCGCGCGCCTCGGCGCGGGCGGTGACCCGCCTCGAGATCGCCGGGCCGACGACCACCAGCAGCACGCCGAGCGCGATCAGCACCGGCACGATCGCGTCGAACGCGGAGGACGGCAGCACCAGCAGGAGCAGCGCGCCGGCGACGGCCCCGACCACCGACGCCGACGTCAGCCGCAGCACCCGGCCGCGCTGGCCGGCCAGCTCGGCCCGGTAGCCGATCGCTGCGGACAGGCTGCCCGGCACCAGGCCGACCGTGTTGGAGACGTTGGCGGTCACCGCGGGCAGCCCGCAGGCGAGCAGCGTCGGGAACGTGACCAGGGTGCCGGAGCCGACCACCGCGTTGATGGTGCCGGCCGCGACCCCGGCCAGGAGGACGGCGATCGCCTCCCAGACCGAGGAGATCAGGTCAGCTCACCGGAGGCTCGTCGGCCGGCGGCGTGGAGGGCGCGTCCGGAGCGGAGCCCGATCGCCTGCCCCCTGCCGCCGCGGCCGACTCCTCGGCCGCGCGGATCGCCTTCTGCACCTCTTCGTGTGCCTTCGACAGCGACGAGTCCGGGGTCGTGGGCGGCTCGATCGTGGGCGCGTCCACCCGCTTGAGAGGTCCGCCGGTCTTCGCCGGGATGCCGGCGACCTCGTGGATGGAGGAGCCGAGACCCTCCAGCGCCTTGGTGAACTCCGAGGGCAGGATCCACACCTTGTTGGCGTCGCCCTTCGCGATCTCCGGCATCATCTGCAGGTACTGGTAGGCCAGCAGCGACTGGTCGGGCTGGCCGTCGTGGATCGCCTGGAAGACGGTCTGGATGGCCTGTCCCTCGCCCTGCGCCTTGAGGATCGCGGCCTCGCGGTTGGCCTGGGCCCGCAGGATCAGCGCCTCACGGTCACCCTCCGCGGACAGGATCGCGGCCTGCTTGTTTCCCTCCGCGGTGAGGATCGACGACTGGCGCTGTCCCTCGGCGGTCAGGATCACGGCGCGCTTGTCGCGGTCGGCGCGCATCTGCTTCTCCATCGAGTCCTTGATCGAGGGCGGCGGGTCGATGCCCTTGATCTCGACCCGGCCGACCCGGATGCCCCAGCGGCCGGTGGCCTCGTCGAGCACGCCGGAGAGCCCCCGGTTGATGTCCTCGCGCGAGGTCAGGGTCTGCTCGAGCGTCATGCCGCCGACGATGTTGCGGAGGGTGGTCATGGTGAGCTGCTCGACCGCGGAGATGTAGTTGGCGATCTCGTACGTCGCCGAGACCGGGTTGGTGACCTGGAAGTAGATGACGGTGTCGATCGAGACGACCAGGTTGTCCTCGGTGATCACCGGCTGCGGCGGGAACGAGACCACCTGCTCGCGCATGTCGATCACGTAGCGGACCCGGTCCACGAACGGGGTCACGATGTTCAGCCCCGGCGAGAGCGTGACGCGGTACTTGCCGAAGCGCTCGACGATGCCTGCCCGCGCCTGCGGGACGATCCGGACGGTCTTCGCGAGGAAGACGATCACGAAGATCACGAAGACCGCGAGGATGATGAGCCCGGTCATGGTGCCCCCTATCTGTTGTCGTGCCCGTTTGTCTGGAGCCCGTCCACTGTGTCAGGCGCGGCGGACGTAGGCCGTCGCGCCCCTGATCTCGACCACCTCGGCGCGTTCACCGGGCTCGATCTCGTCGAACTCGTCGTACGGCGCTGCCGTCCACTCGTCGCCGCCGATCTTGACCCGGCCGGACTGGCCCGGCGCGAGCAGCGTGAGCACCTGGACCGGTCGACCCACCAGGGCCGCGGACCCGATCTTGAGGTCGGGCCCGGCGTGCAGCACCTTGACCAGGTTGGGCCGCAGGAACGCGAGCAGCCCGACCGCGGAGCCCATCGCCAGCAGCAGCGTCAGCACCCCGGGTGCACCGAGCAGTGCAGAGAGCACGCCGACGACGCAGCCGATGGCGAGCATCGCGAAGATCAGGTCGAGGCTGATCAGCTCGACCACGCCCAGACCGACCGCGGCCAGCAGCCAGGTCTCCCAGAGGTGCCCGCGAATCCAGTCCATGTGCCGAGACTACCCGGCAGCCGGTCGCAGAACCGCTGCTCAGAGCCGGTAGCGCCGCGACGCCCGTCGTGCCGTGTAGCGACCGTGGGCGTGGCCCAGCACCAGCGGCATCGCGAACGTCTCGGAGAGGATCTCGGCGGTCATCACCTCGGGCACCGGACCTTGCGCGACCACGGCTCCCTGGCGGAGCAGCATGGCGTGCGTGAAGCCCGGCGGGATCTCCTCGACGTGATGCGAGACCAGCACTGTGGCCGGCGAGCTCGCGTCCTGCGCGAGGGTGGAGAGCGTCGAGACCAGGTCCTCGCGGCCGCCGAGGTCGAGGCCGGCCGCCGGCTCGTCGAGGATCAGCAGCTCGGGGTCGGTCATGAGGGCGCGGGCGATCTGCACCCGCTTGCGCTCGCCCTCGCTGAGGGTGCCGAAGGTGCGGTCGACGAGGTGGTCGGCGCCGACCTCGATCAGCAGCGCCTGGGCGCGGTCGTGGTCGAGCTCGTCGTAGTGCTCGCGCCACCGCCCGATCACGGCGTACGACGCAGACACGACGACGTCGCCCACCCGCTCGTCCCGCGGGATGCGCTCGGCGATCGCGGCGCTGGTCAGCCCGATCCGGGGTCGCAGCTCGAACACGTCGGTGGTGCCGAGCACCTCCCCGAGGATGCCGGCCACTCCGCCGCTGGGGTGGATCTGAGCGGAGCAGACCTGGATCAGCGTGGTCTTCCCGGCGCCGTTGGGCCCCAGGATCACCCACCGGTCGGACTCGTCGACCGACCAGCTGATCGCGTCGAGCAGGGTCGCCTGGCCGCGCCGGACAGTGACGTCGGCGAGCTCCAGGACGGCGGCCATCGGGTACCTCGGGGTCGGCGGGGCGGGGAGTCGGGTGCCGGTGGGTGGTCGTGACCACGCAGGCACGGCACAACCTACCCAAACCGCGCCCCGGACGGTGGCACCGCTACATTGCCCCCGTGTCCGCCCCGATGCTCCCGGTCTCGGCGATCCTGTCGAGCTGGCTGGGCAGCGTGCTGACCGGTCACGCACCCCTCGACGGGTTGCTGGAGTCGCTGCAGGTCACCGGTCCCGAGCAGACCGTGGTCGGTCTCGAGGACGAACCGCTCACGCTGGTGCTCGCCGTCGGCAGGCTGCGCCGGCTCGGCGCGTCCGGGTGCTCGCTGGCGCTTCCCGCGCCCGGTGACCCCGCGGGACTGGCCGGTCCGTCCGCCTTCAACGAGCGCGCCCTCGAGGCCGGCCAGGCGGTGGTGGTGACCGGGTCCGGGCTGGGCCTGGTGCCGGAATCGTCCCCGCACGGGATCACCTGGCGGGCCCAGGGGGGTCAGGAGCCGCCGCCCCCGGACCTCTCCCAGGCCGGCTCCGACCTGCGGCGGCAGCTGATGGAGACCACGCAGCGGCTGGTCGAGCTCGACGTGGCCCGCTGGCGGCCCGAGATCGCCGACGTGCTCAGCGACCTGCGCCGTGACAGCGCCGCGCTGCTCCCGCCGAACTTCGGAGCCCGCCGCGTGGAGACCGTGGACCGGGCGATGTTGTGCCGCGAGGTGGTCGGGCTGGCGGTCGAGCACGAGGGCGGCGCGGTCACCGCGGCGGAGATCGAGGCCCGCCGGCTGGCCCTGGTGCCGCTCGACCGTGCGGCGCGCCACGCGCTGGTCGCCGCCTGCTCGGTGTGAGACGTGCCTCGCCCGCCCGCCGTACGGGATAGCGTGGCCGCGCGATGAACGCCGACCTCGAGATCCCTCGGACGCTCCTGATCACGCTGACCGGCAAGGACCGGCCCGGGGTCACGTCCCGGGTGTTCGGCACCCTGGCGTCGTACGGCGTCGAGGTCGTCGACATCGAGCAGATCGTGCTCCGGCGCCGGCTGATCCTCGGCGTGCTCGTGACCGCGCCCCGCGACTGGAAGTCGCTGCGCGACGCCCTCGAGCAGGCCGCTGCCGACCTCGACATGCAGGTGGAGGTGGACAAGGGCTCCGGTGACAACCGGAACCGGCCCGAGGGGCGCACCCGCGTGACCGTGCTGGGCAGCCCGCTGAAGTCGAAGGCGTTCGCCGCGGTGGCCGGTCGGATCGCCGACTCGGGCGCCAACATCGACCGGATCGAGCGGATCGCCCGCTACCCGGTCACCGCGATCGACATGCACATCTCCGGAGCCGACCCCGACCGGCTGCGCGCGGTGCTCGCCACCGAGGCGGCCCTGCAGGAGGTCGACATCGCCGTGCAGAAGGCGAACCTGCTGATGCGCGGCGCGCGGATGGTGGTGATGGACGTCGACTCCACGCTGATCCAGGGTGAGGTGATCGAGATGCTGGCCGGTCACGCCGGCTGCGAGAGCGAGGTCGCCGAGGTGACCGAGGCGGCGATGCGGGGCGACCTCGACTTCGAGGCGAGCCTGCGGCAACGCGTCGCGCTGCTGGAGGGCCTCGACGAGGGCGCCCTCGACAAGGTGTACGACGCCGTGGAGCTCGCCCCGGGCGCCCGCACCCTGGTCCGGACCCTGAAGCGGCTCGGCTACCGGTTCGCGATGGTCTCCGGCGGCTTCACCCAGATCACCGACCGGATCGCCGCCGACCTCGGCATCGACTACTCCGCCGCCAACGACCTCGAGGTGGTCGACGGCCGGCTCACGGGTCGTGTCGTCGGCGACGTCGTCGACCGGGCCGGCAAGGCCGAGGCGCTGCGCCGGTTCGCCGCCCAGGCCGGGATCTCCGAGGAGGCGACGATCGCGATCGGTGACGGCGCCAACGACCTCGACATGCTCTCCGCGGCCGGCCTCGGGATCGCGTTCAACGCCAAGCAGGTGGTGCAGGAGGCCGCCCACACCTCGGTCAACGTCCCCTACCTCGACGCGATCATGTACCTGCTCGGCATCTCCCGGGAGGAGATCGAGCTCGCCGACGCCGAGCACGGGATCGTCACCCCGTCTCCCCCGGTCTGAGCCGTCCGCCCCGCTACGGCAGGGTGAGGATCTCGGCGCCGTCGGCGGTGATCGCGATCGTGTGCTCGCTGTGGGCGGTCCGGGCGCCGGTCGCGCTGCGGAGCGTCCAGCCGTCGGGGTCGGTGACGAGCTCGGCGGTGTCCGCCATCACCCACGGCTCCAGTGCCAGCAGCAGCCCGGGGCGCAGCCGGTAGCCACGGCCGGGTCTTCCGATGTTCGTGATGTGCGGGTCCTGGTGCATCGTCGAGCCGACCCCATGGCCTCCGAACTCGGTGTTGACCGGGTAGCCCGCCTCCTCGAGGACCGTGCCGATGGCGTGGGAGAGGTCGCCGATGCGAGCCTCGGGGCCCGCAGCGGCTATCCCCGCAGCCAGTGCGCGTTCGGTCGCGCCGATCATCGCGGCGTCCTCCGGACGCTGGGAGTCGCCCACCGTGAAGCTGATCGCGGAGTCGGCAACGACCCCGCCCAGCGAGACGGCGAGGTCGAGGGAGAGCAGGTCGCCGTCAGCGAGCCGGTAGTCGTGCGGCAGCCCGTGGAGCACGGCGTCGTTGACGGACGTGCAGATGTAGTGGCCGAACGGGCCGCGGCCGAAGGACGGCTCGTAGTCGACGTAGCAGGACACGGCCCCGGCCTCGACGATCATGCGCTGGGCCCAGTGGTCGACGTCCAGGAGGTTCGTGCCCACGGCGCTGCGGCCCTTCAGCGTCTGCAGGATGTGCGCGACCAGGGACCCTGCCTCCCGTGCTCGGGGCAGTCGCTCGGGGCTGACGATCTCGATCATGCGGCTCAGCCGCGGCCCACGTGGAAGTGGGTGACGGTGGCGCTGCCCTCGGCCAGGTCGGCCCAGTCGACGGCGACCTCGAAGACGGTCAGCGCGGCGGTGGGGTAGCCCTCGGAGGACATCGCGCGGAACGCGTCGGGGTCGGGCGTGCCGTCGGACAGCAGGTGGGCGAGGTACGCCGCCGTGGGGTTGTGACCGACGAACACCAGCACCTTCGCGTCGGGGTCGGCCGTGCGGAGCACCTCGAGCGCCGCGTCAGGTCCGGCGGAGTACAGCCCGTCGTCGTACGACGCCTCCGCCGAGCTGCCCGCGCCGCGCGCGAACGACTCCCAGGTGGACGTGGTACGGGCCGCGGAGGACACCATCGCGTGCGTCGGGGCGATCCCCTGCTCGGCCAGCCAGGCTCCCGCCTCGGCCGCGTCACGGCGGCCGCGCTCGGTCAGCCGACGTGCGTGGTCCTCCTCGCCGAAGGCCTCGGCCTTGGCGTGGCGCATGACCACAAGTGTCCGGTTTCGGGTGCCCACGGGCGCCACTCTGGCATCCCGATAGTGTGCCTGTCATGCCGTCCCCGGAGAGTCCTGACCGCGGTTCCGGTGACACTCCCGGACCGCTGTTCGTGATCGGAGGGGCCGAGGACAAGCTGCGCCGCCGTGAGGTCCTGACCCGCTTCGTCGAGAGCGCGGGAGGCCCAGCCGCCCGGATCGCCGTGATCCCGACCGCCAGCTCGCTCGGTCCCGAGGTGGTCGAGGTCTACGACGCGGTCTTCCGCAAGCTCGGCGCCCGCGAGGTGTTCGGGGCGCGTCCCGAGGATCGTGAGCAGGCCAACGACCCGGCGCTCGCCGAGCACCTCGGCGACGCGACGGGAATCTTCATGACCGGGGGCAACCAGCTCAAGCTGTCGGCCGTGATCGCCGGCACCGTGTTCGGCGAGGCGATCATCGCCGCCCACCGCCGCGGCGTCACCGTCGGCGGCACGTCCGCCGGGGCCTCGATCCAGTCCTCCCACATGGTCGCCTTCGGCTCCGGGGGTACGACGCCGAAGCAGCGGATGACCCAGGTGGCGGCGGGGCTCGGCCTGCTCCAGGGCTGCGTCGTCGACCAGCACTTCGAGCAGCGCAACCGCTACGGTCGTCTGCTGATGATCGTCGCCCAGAGTCCCCAGCTGCTCGGCATCGGTGTCGACGAGGACACCGGGGCCGTGGTCCGCCACGAGACCGGCAGCCCGGTGCTCGAGGTGGTCGGCCGTGGTGCGGTCACCGTGCTCGACGGCACGCACATGGTCTCCAACGCCTACGAGGCCAAGCGCAACACGCCGATCCTCGCCTCCGGCGTCCAGCTGCACGTGCTGCCGGCCGGGGCGCGCTTCGACATGCGCAGCCGCACCCTGATCCCCGACGAGCAGCACGTGATCGAGGAGGAGGTCGACGAGCTCGGCCCCGTCGCCGAGCTCGCCGCCGCCGGGCGCGACCTGCGCAAGCTGGCCCGCGACATCGCTGCGGGTGACGTGAGTCCGACAGTCCTTCGACGCCGCCGCGCGCGCCGTACCCGAGGAGCCACGCATGACTGAGTCCCCCTCTCCCGACCTGCAGATCGTCGAGACCCGCGTCTACCGCGGCGCCAACGTGTGGAGCTACGACCGCTCCATCCACCTCGTCGTCGACCTCGGCAGCCTCGAGGAGTTCCCGACCAACACGCTTCCCGGCTTCACCGACGAGCTCCTGCGGCTGCTGCCCGGGCTCCGCGAGCACTCGTGCTCCCGCGGCCGCCGCGGTGGCTTCGTCGAACGGCTCAACGAGGGCACCTGGCTCGGCCACGTGACCGAGCACGTGGCGCTCGCACTCCAGCAGACCGTCGGCCACGACATCCGCCGCGGCAAGACCCGGCAGGTCAAGGGCGAGAAGGGCCGGTACAACATCATCTTCGGCTACGTCGACGAGCAGGTCGGGCTGGCCGCCAGCAAGCTCGCCGTACGCCTGGTCAACGACATGGTCCGGCACGACCCGGACTTCGACTTCGAGCAGGAGCTCGAGGCGTTCATCCTGCGCGCCGAACGCACCGCGTTCGGCCCGTCCACGCAGGCCATCATCGACGAGGCCGTCTCGCGCGACATCCCGTGGATCCGGCTCAACCAGCACTCCCTCGTCCAGCTCGGCCAGGGCGTCCACGCCAAGCGGATCCGGGCCACGATGACCTCGGAGACCAGCGCGATCGCCGTCGACGTGGCCGGCGACAAGGACCTCACCACGCGGCTGCTCGGCGCGGCCGGCCTGCCGGTGCCGAAGCAGGAGTCGATCCGCTCCGCCGACCAGGCGGTGCGCGCTGCCAACCGGATCGGGTTCCCGGTGGTGGTCAAGCCGCTCGACGGCAACCACGGCCGTGGGGTCTGCCTGGACCTGCAGGACGACGACGACGTGCGCGAGGCGTTCGTGATCGCCGAGGACCAGTCGCGTCGCGGCTGGGTGATCGTCGAGTCGTTCGTGACCGGCAAGGACTACCGCTGCCTGATCATCGACGGCCGGCTGGCCGCGGTCGCCGAGCGGGTGCCGGCCAGCGTCACCGGCGACGGCACCAGCAGCGTCGAGCAGCTGGTCGACACCGCCAACGCCGACCCGCGCCGTGGTGTGGGCCACGAGAAGGTGCTGACCCGGATCAAGCTCGACGCCGCCGCGATCGAGCTGGTCCGCGAGCAGGGCTACGAGATCAGCGACGTCCCGCCCGAGGGCGAGACCGTCAAGCTGGCGCTCACCGGCAACATGTCGACCGGCGGCATCTCGATCGACCGCACCTTCGAGGCACACCCGGAGAACGTCGAGATCGCCGAGGAGGCCGCCCGCATGGTCGGCCTCGACATCGCCGGCATCGACTTCATCTGCCCCGACATCACGCAGCCCGTGCGCGAGACCGGCGGTGCGATCTGCGAGGTCAACGCGGCACCCGGCTTCCGGATGCACACCCACCCGACGATCGGTGAGCCGCAGTTCATCTCCAAGCCGGTCGTCGACATGCTCTTCCCGCCCGGCACCCCGAGCCGGATCCCGATCGTCGCGGTGACCGGCACCAACGGCAAGACCACCACCAGCCGGATGATCAGCCACATCTTCAAGGGCATGGGCCGCAAGGTCGGCATGACCTCCACCGACGGCGTCGTGATCGACGAGCGACTGCTGATCAAGGCCGACGCGTCCGGCCCGCGCAGCGCCCGGATGGTGCTGCAGAACCCCCGCGTCGACTTTGCGGTCTTCGAGGTCGCCCGCGGCGGCATCCTGCGCGAGGGCCTGGGCTACGAGCGCAACGACGTCGCCGTCGTCCTCAACGTGCAGCCCGACCACCTCGGGCTGCGCGGCATCGACACCGTCGAGCAGCTCGCCGACGTGAAGGCGGTGCTGGTCGAGGCCGTGCCGCGCGACGGCCATGCCGTGCTCAACGCCGACGACCCGCTGGTGCGCGAGATGCGCCGCCGGTGCTCCGGCCAGGTGGTCTGGTTCTCGATGGAGGAGCCGGGCTCGGAGGTGCGCGACATGATCGACGCGCACTGCCGGCGCGGCGGCAAGGCACTGGTCCTCGAACCCACCGAGCGTGGCGAGATGATCGTCGTGCGCCACGGTCGCCGCGACATGCAGCTCGCGTGGACCCACCTGCTGCCCGCGACGTTCGGCGGTCGGGCCCGGATGAACGTGCAGAACGCCCTCGGCGCCGCCGCCGCCGCGTTCGCCGCCGGTGCCCCGCTGCACGACATCCGGCAGGGCCTGCGCACCTTCTCGACGAGCTACTACCTCTCCCCCGGCCGCCTCAACGAGGTCGAGGTCAACGGGGTCAACGTGATCGTCGACTACTGCCACAACGCGCCCGGCATGCGGATGCTCGGCGACTTCGTCGACCGCGTGGGCGACGGTCTCACCTCGACCCACGAGCTCGGGAAGCCGTCCCGGATCGGCGTGATCGCCACCGCCGGCGACCGCCGCGACGAGGACATGCGCGAGCTCGGCGACATCGCCGCCCGGCACTTCGACGTGGTGGTCGTCCGCGAGGACGTCGCGCTCCGCAAGCGCGAGCGCGGCGAGACCGCCGGCCTGGTCAACGAGGGCGTGCGACGGGCGATGGAGGACGGCGCCCGTTGCAAGCAGGTCGAGGTCGTGCTCGACGAGATCGAGGCCGTCCGGCACGCGATGGCGCGGGCCAACCCGGGCGACCTGCTCGTGGTCTGTGTGGACCAGCACCCGGCCGTGATGTCGGAGCTGGAGACCTGGTCCACGCACGCCCAGGCAGGCGCCGCGTCCAACCCGGACGCGCCGGTCGCCGATCCCGACTACGTGCCGGCCGCTGCGCAGGCAGACGAGCCGGTCGTCGGGTAGGTGTGTCCGTTCCTGGCGCGCTGTTTCCCCGCAAGTGCGTAGCGACAATGAGCCCGTGAGCATCGACCTGGCCGCGCTTCTCGAACGATCCGCCCAGGAGGCCGGCGTGCCCGGAGCCGTGCTCGGCGTCTGGGCCGACGGACAGGAGATCGTGCACGCCACCGGCGTCCTCAGCACGCGCACCGGCGTCGAGGTCACGCCGGACAGCGTGTTCCAGGTCGGGTCGATCACCAAGACCTGGACCGCGACGATGATCGCCCAGCTCGTCGACGAGGGCCGGCTGACGTACGACGCCACGGTGGCCGACGTGCTGCCCGGCGTGCGGATCGGGGTCGACGACGTCTCCGGACGGGTCACGGTGCGGCACCTGCTGACCCACACCAGCGGCATCGACGGCGACCTGTTCACCGACACCGGCCGCGGTGACGACTGCGTCGAGCGCTATGTGGCGCTGCTCGCCGAGGCCGAGCAGATCACCGAGCCGGGTGCGATCTTCTGCTACTGCAACAGCGGCTTCGTGCTGCTGGGCCGGATGATCGAGGTCCTGGACGGCCGGGTCTTCGACGCGTCCCTGCGGGCACGGCTGGTGGAGCCGCTCGGACTGGAGGACGTGTGCCTCCTCCCCGAGGAGGCGATCCTGCGCCGGGCCGCGGTCGGGCACCACGAGCACCCGGACACCGCCCGGCCCTTCGACGAGTGGATGCTGCCGCGCAGCCTCGGGCCGGCCGGTCTGATCACGACCACGGCCCACGACCTGCTCGGCTACGCCCGCTTGCACCTCGACGCCGGGTCGCCGTTGACGGAGATGCGCGAGCCACAGGCCGTCGTACCCAACCCGAAGGCGTTCTCCCACATCGGTCTCGGCTGGTGGCTCGGCGAGTGGGACGGCGTCCAGGTGCTCTCCCACGACGGCTCCACCCTCGGCCAGACCGCGATGCTGAGGCTGGTGCCCGAGCGCGGCTTCGCGTGCTGTCTGCTGACCAACTCGGCCGAGGGCGAGTCGCTCGAGCAGCGCGTGCTGCCCGAGGTGTTCGCGTCGTACGCCGGTCTCACGGTGCCGGACGGACCGCGCCCCGACCCGGACGCGGCCCCGGGCGACCTCGGTCGACTGGTGGGGCGCTACCGGCGTCGGGCCTCGGAGTACGAGGTGACCGTGGACGGCGGGGGGCTCACGATCGAGGTGATCCCTGCCGGTGACCTGCAGTGGGGCGGCGAGGCCGAGACGCTGCGGATGCGCCCCACCGACGGCAGCGGTGTCAGGTTCGTCGGGAGGCACTCGGACGACCTGCCCTGGTGGCCGGTCGAGTTCGGCCGGCTGGACGACGGGCGTGGGTACCTGTGCTCGGGCGGGCGGATCGCCTTACGACTGTGAGCGCAGCGCGCCCGTGTCGGCTCAGCGCCACGTCAGGGGGTCGGATCCGCGAAGCGGCCTCCCCGGATGTCACTGTTGCCGAACGCGCTCGGGCATTCCGCCAGCACGTTCGGCGGCCCGCTCGGGCTGCTCGTGTAGAGCGATGCGCGGTAGGAGTCGATGGCCGGGCAGTCTGCTGCCGCCCGCGCGTCGTTCCAGACGCCGACGACCGCGTCGTTCGTGGCCGCGGCGTACACGTAGTCACCGAGGAACTCCGCCGTGAGCCCGTTCTGGCTGGACCCGCGGGGATCTCCGACTGCACCGCGGTGGAGCGACGACCAGCCACCGGGGGCACCCGCGACGACGTCCGCGTGCAGCACCTCGCCCACCAGGCCGCGGGGACTCGTCGTGTTGTTGCGGTAAGGGGTGGTGAACGCGTTCGCGACGATGTACAGGTCGGACCCGTCCGGCGACGACGCCGGCGCCGTGTAGACGGGGCGGTCACCTGCCAGCAGCGGCACCGGACCCGGCGTGGTCCAGGTGGCACCCCCGTTGCGCGACCACGTCAGCAGGAGCTGCTCGTGGTTGAGCCCGGCGGTCCCGTCGGCCCAGGTCATGAAGATCTCGTCCGTCGCCCCTGCGCCGGTCGGGGCCCCGTTGGCGATGTCGACGCTCGGCCCGGGCGCCAGGTCCACGCGAGCCCCGGCGATCCCGTCCATCACCGGGCGGCCGAGCTGCGGGTCGAGCACCCCCGGCGCCACCACGGTCGCCACCTCGGTCGGCCCGGTCCAGTGGGCCCCACCGTCGGTGGACTTGTACATCATCTGGATGCTGCGACCACCGCGGACGCCGATGCCGAAGACGTAGGCGTTGCCCTTGCTGTCGGTGCGCACGGTACAGCCGTCGGCCTGCGCGCTGTTCCGGTTGTCGGTCGCCGGTCCGACCTGCTTCGTCGTCCAGGTGTCGCCGCCATTGCTGGAGCGGGCCACCGTGAGTGGAGTCGGCAGGGCCTGGCCCCGGCTGTTGCTGCGGAAGGACGCCCAGCAGACGTAGACGTTGCCGAAGAAGCGGCTCGACGAGGCGTTGTCGGCCCAGATCTGCTCCTTGTCCGAGAACGTGGTGGACGACTGCTTCGACACGATGGTCGGTGCCGTCCAGGCGGTGTTGGTGCCGGCCGCGGCAGCCGCGACGTCGTCGGTGCGTGAGACGGCTACCGCTTCGAAGCCCTTGATCGGGGCCTCGCGCCCGCCCAGGGTGGTCGAGGTCAGGTTGGCGTAGTAGAGCCGTGAGCCGTTGGAGAAGGAGAAGCGGCCGTCCGCTCCGCGCCGCGGGCCGAAGGCGATGGCGGGATCGCCGTCCGAGACGAGGCCGGCCTCCTGGTAGCCGGGGAGCGTACCGATCGGTCCGGTGGACGGGGTGCAGGCCGCGGGTCCGAGGCAGTTTCGGGCGGTCAGCCCGGTGTAGGTCGGCTGTGTCCACGAGGCGCCGCCGTTGAAGGAGAAGTAGACGCCCGAGACGCCGACCCCGGGGGTGAAGGGGCAGGTGGTGGGATCGCCGGCGGCACAGGACTCCTCGTCGATCTCGTCGTTCGACGCGGCCACGACCACGTTCGGTGCATGGGCATCGATGGCGACCGCGGGCTCGTTCTGCTTGTTCTGGGAGAACGGGGTGACCGGGCTGCCGACGGACACCAGGGTGTCGTCACCCGGTGCCGCGCTGGCACCGTCGAGGGCTGCGAAGGTCGTGGCGGCGAGCGACAGTGCCGCCACGGTGGCAAGGATGCGAGGACGGACCATCGGGCTTCCCCAGTCTCAAAGGGGCCCGACCCCGCTGGAGGGGCCCACCTCTGTCGAGAGTGATCCCACTGCGGGTGGTTGGCAAGAGCTGGTGGCTCCCTCTTTCGCCCTGCGCCACCGTCGTACGTCACGGATGTGGCGGGTGTCTTCTAGCGCGAGTAGGTGGGTTGCTGCTGCCCGCACTCGCAGTGCGGCTTGTGCTCACCGGTGAGCCGTCCGGTGCACGCGTCCGAGACGCCCTCCGGCAGCTCCCGCAGGCCGAACCAGGACACGATCCCGCCGACGGCCAGCAGTGTGGCGCACACGAGCATCCCCTCGCGGTAGCCGTGGGTCAGCGCGTCGGGGCGGCGGTAGTCGGCACCGCTGAGCCCGACCGCGGCCGGCAGCGCGGCGACCAGCAGCAGCGACCCGGCCCGCGCCACGGCGTTGTTGATCCCGCTCGCGGCGCCGGCGAACTCGTCGGGGGCAGCGGCGAGCACGGCGGCGGTCAGCGGTGACACGAGGCCGGAGAGGCCGAGGGCGAAGAGCACCATGCCGGGAAGCACGCCCGTCCAGTACGACGTGCCCGCGCCGACCCCGACCAGGAGCAGCACACCCGCGGCGCACAGCAGCGGCCCGATCGTCATCGGCAGCCGGGGGCCGGTGCGGGCTGCGAGCGCCGCGAACCTCGACGAGAGCAGCAGCATCGCGATGGTGACCGGCAGCCCGGACAGCCCGGCCTGGAACGGGCTGAACCCGCTGCTCACCTGGAGCTGGAGCACCAGGAAGAAGAACACAGAGCCGAGTGCGCCGTAGACCAGGAACGTCATCAGGTTGGCCGCGGAGAACACCCGCGACGCGAACAGCTCGGCCGGCACCATCGCGCCGGGGTGGCGTTCGAGGACCACGAACACCACCATCGCAAGCACGCCGACCGCCGCGGACGTCCACACGACCGCCGGGTTGCCGGTGCTGCCGACGGTCAGTGCGTAGGTGATCGCGCCCAGTCCGACCACGCAGAGGACCGCGCCGCGCACGTCGAAGTGTCGTGCCTCTCCCCCGGCCCGGGTCTCGGGCACCCAGCGGCAGAGCACGATGACCGCCACGCAGAGCGGCAGGTTGATCAGGAAGATCAGCCGCCAGCCGCCGTGGCCGAGCAGGTACCCGCCCAGGAACGGTCCCAGTGCGGTGGTCACACCGGAGACGCCTGCCCACCAGCCGATCGCGCCGGCCCGGTCCTCCTTGCGGAAGCTGCTCTCGATGATCGCCAGGCTGCCCGGCGTCAGCAACGCCGCCGAGACGCCCTGCAGGACGCGGGCGCCGATCAGCTGGAGCGGTGACTGGGCGACGGCGCACAGGGCGCTGCAGACCGCGAACCCGATGATGCCGGTCACGTACATCCGGCGCCGGCCGAGCCGGTCGCCGAGGGCGCCACCGACCAGGATCAGGGAGGCGAGAGCGAGCAGGTAGCCGTTGGAGACCCACTGGAGGTCGGCCAGTGACGCGTGCAGGTCCTCGCCGATGGTCTTGAGCGCGATGTTGACGATCGAGCCGTCGAGGATCGCGACCCCGGAGCCGAGCGTGACCGCGAGCAACGTGAGCCGGCCCCGGCGCTCTGTGCGGCTCAGTGGCTCCACGGTCTCAGCCACGCGCGCGTCGTACCTTCTCCCGGAGGTCGTCGGGGCCGTCCGCCGTGCCACCGCTCTGCCCGATCCACGCGAGCACCTGATCCCGCTCCGCGTGGCACATCAGCCCGACCACGTCGCCGGGCCGGGCAAGCTCGCAGAGGGCCTGGAGGGCCTCCAGCTCGGTGGGGTACGACGGGAGGTGGTCGACGCCCACCCGCGCGGCGCCCTCACGCATCAGCGCGTCGAGCTCGTCCGTGGTCCGTCCGCGCAGGTAGCTCTGCTTGTGCCCCACCACGACCATGTCGGCGCCCTTCGCCGCGATCTCACCGAGGTTCGTGACCAGCTCGTCGGTGCGGTCGCCGACGGCACCCAGCGCCAGCATCGAACGGCTCCCCGGTGCGACCACGCCGCGCATCACCTCCAGCAGCGCCTCGAGCCCGGCCTCGTTGTGGGCGAGGTCCATCACCACCGAGCAGCCGTCGAGCGTGAAGAAGTTCATCCGGCCCGGGTTGTGCTCGACGTCGGGCAGGAACGAGCCGAGTCCCTCCACCACCTCGGCTCGCTCGATGCCGGCCGCGAGCGCCGCCGAAGCCGCCGCCAGCGCGTTCTCCACGTTGAACCGGGAGAGGCCGGCCAGCGTCATCGGCACGTCGGCGATCTCCAGCAGCGGGTCGGGATCGGCGCCGGGTCGCAGCACCGTCAACCAGCCGTCCATCACCGTGGTCGCCCGGCCTCCGTGGGCGAGCACGTCTCGCAGCGCCGGCGAGTCGGGGTCACGGGAGAACAGCCACGGCTGTGCCCGGGTGGTGGACTGCATCGCCAGCACGCGCGGGTCGTCGGCGTTCAGCACCGCCCAGCCGGTCTTCTTCGTGATCCGGGGTACGACGCCCTTCACCTCGGCGAGCTGGTCGACCGTGTCGATGCCCTGGAGCCCGAGGTGGTCGGCGGTCACGTTGGTGACCACGGAGACGTCGTTGTGCACCAGTCCGATGCCCTTGAGCAGGATGCCGCCGCGGGCGGTCTCGGTGACCGCGAACTCGACCTCCCGGTGCGCCAGCACCCTCCCCGCGCCGCTCGGCCCGGAGTAGTCGCCGCCCTCCACCAGCTCACCGTCGATGTAGATGCCGTCGGTGTTCGACCAGCCGACGTGCCGGCCGGACACCCGCGCGATGTGCGCGATCATCCGCGATGTCGTGGTCTTGCCGTTGGTGCCCGTGACCGCCACCACCGGCACCGTGGGCCTCAGCGTCGTCGGCCCCGGCCCGCGCTCGGTGCCCGCGACCGTCGCGATGACCTCCGGCAATGCGTCGACGCCCTTGTCCAGCACGTCGGCGACGGCCTCACCCAGCGCACGGGCCCGGTTGCGGTCGCGCCACGGGTAGGCCACGACCACGCGCTGGGAGTCGCTGGTGGGTCGCACGCGCACCGCGAGCCGGGTGGTGCCGGCACCGGCAGCGACCCGGCGGACCAGCCGCTCGACCAGGCGCATCACGGCGCGCTGACGGAAGCCGCTGCCCGGTGAGCCCGGGCGGACGCCGGTCATGCCCAGGGCGGCACCGAACACCTTCAGGTCCTGGTCGGACGCGACCGCCAGTCCCGACACGTCGAGGGTCAGCTTCACGGCCGCCCGCGGGAAGTAGAGGTTGGGACCCTCGAGGATCCGCAGCTCGACGAGAGAGGTCACCGGAGCACGCTAGCGCCCCGCCGTCGGCGGGTCAGGCCCCCATCGCGTGGAAGCCGCCGTCGACGTGCACGATCTCGCCGGTCGTGGCCGGGAAGAAGTCGGAGAGCAGCGCGACGACGGCCTTCGCGGTCGGCGTCTGGTCCTTCTCGTCCCAGCCCAGGGGCGAGCGGTCGCTCCACATCGACTCGAGCTCCTCGAAGCCCGGGATCGCCTTCGCAGCAAGGGTCTTGAGCGGACCGGCAGCGACCAGGTTGACGCGGATGCCGTCCGGCCCCAGGTCACGGGCGAGGTAGCGCGAGCACGACTCGAGTCCGGCCTTGGCCACCCCCATCCAGTCGTAGGCCGGCCAGGCGACCGACGCGTCGAAGGTCATCCCGACGATCGAGCCACCCGGGCTCATCATCGGCTGGCAGGCCTGGGCCAGCGACATCAGGGAGTAGGCCGAGACCTGCACCGCCTGGGCCACGTCGGGCCACGGGCCGCCGACGAACTTGCCGCCGAGCAGCGTCTCCGGGTTGCCGTAGGCGATCGAGTGGACCACCCCGTCGAGCCCGTCGACGTGCTCGCGGAGCAGGTCGGGCAGCCGCGCGAGGTGCTCGTCGTCGGTCACGTCGAGCTCGATCACCGGGGTGGGCTCGGGAAGCCGGTTCACGATCCGCTTGGTGATGCCGAGGGCGCGTCCGAAGTTGGACACCACGACCTGCGCGCCCTGCTCCTGCGCCACGCGGGCCACCGCGAAGCCGATCGAGCTGTCCATCGTGACCCCAGCGACCAGGATCCGCTTGCCGTCGAGAATGCCCATGGTGGTTCCTCCGTCGTCGGTGGTGCTGGGGGTGGGGTGGGTCAGTGGCCCATGCCGAGGCCGCCGTCGACCGGGATCACGGCCCCGGTCACGTAGGCCGCGCCGTCGGACGCCAGCCAGGTCACGGTGGCCGCGATCTCGGCCGGTGCGGCGAAGCGTCGCAGCGGGATCTGCTGCTGGTACGCCGCCTTCTGGTCCTCGGGCAGGTCCGCCGTCATGTCGGTCTCGACGTAGCCGGGTGCGACGACGTTGGCCGTGATCGAACGGCTGCCGACCTCGCGGGCCAGCGACCGGGCCATGCCGATCAGACCGGCCTTGCTGGCCGCGTAGTTGACCTGACCGGGCGAGCCGAGCAGGGCGACCACCGAGGACACGAAGATGATCCGGCCCCTGCGCAGCCGGAGCATGCCCTTCGTGGCGCGCTTGGCGAGCCGGAACGCACCGGTGAGGTTGGTCTGGATCACCGCGTCCCAGTCGTCCTCGCTCATCCGCAGCAGCAGCGTGTCGCGGGTGATGCCGGCGTTGGCGACCAGGATCTCGACCGGGCCCTGGTGCTCCTCGACCGCCACGAACGCCGCCTCGACGGACGCCGGGTCGGTCAGCTCGCAGGCCACCCCGAACGCTCCCTCGGGTGCCTCGCCGTTGCGGGTGGTGACGGCGACGTCGTCGCCCTGGGCCACGAACGCCTCGGCGATCGCGCGGCCGATGCCGCGGTTGCCGCCGGTGACGAGTACGGATCTGCTCACCCGGCGACGCTATCGACTACCGCCCGGTAGGCGAAAGACGCGGGGATCAGTCGTCCTCGAGCCGGAAGCCGAGCTTCATCGTGACCTGGAAGTGCTCGACGCCGCCGTCCTTGACCTGGCCGCGCACCCCGAGCACCTCGAACCAGTCGAGGTGACGCACCGTGCGCGAGGCCCGCTCGATGCCGTTGCGGACCGCCTGGTCGATGCCGTCCGGCGAGGTGCCGACGATCTCCGTGAGCCGGTAGGTGCGGTCGGACATGGGGGTGCTCCTCGCGTCGGGGACGGCCCGGTCGGCCGGCTCCCCGAAGGATGTCACGGCGCCCGGAAGGGCGTGGGTACCGCGGCGTACGCTCGGGACATGGCCCGCCGACCGCGCACTGAACCGGACGTCGTCGCGATCACCGACGCCCCGATCAGCACCGCCGACGAGATCGGCGCCCGGCAGCGTCGCTACCTGCTGTCGATGAGCCTGCGCACCCTGTGCTTCGTGGGCGCGATCGTGGTCGGCAACAACTGGCTCCGCTGGGTCCTGGTCGCCGGAGCACTCGTGCTGCCGTACGTCGCGGTGGTGATGGCCAACGCAGCCAGCCCGAAGGTGCCCGGCACCATGCCCGAGAGCCCGGACGTCCGTCGCAGATCTCTCCCTCCGGGACAAAGTGCGCAGTGACTTACGGTACGCCGGGGTCGTGGTGGACTTCCAAAATGTACTCGTGCAAGAATCAACGAAAGTCGTGTCTGGTCTCCCCCGTCTGGGCACGACTTTGAGTGCCGGACGGCTCCCCCCCGTAGCCGTCCGGCACTGCCATGTCCGGACCAGGTGGAGCCGCTGATGGAACCCGACCGGCCGATCTGCTCGGCCAAGGGATGCCAGGCCGACGCGGTCTGGGACCTGCTCTGGAACAACCCCAAGCTGCACACGCCCGACCGGCGCAAGTCGTGGCTGGCCTGTGACGAGCACCGGCAGTCGCTGGGCGACTTCCTGGCTGCGCGGCAGTTCCTGCGCGACGTCCAGCCGCTCACGCGCGACTGAGGTCAGCGAGCGGTCAGCCGCCGATCGCGGACATCGACCGCGTCGGCTGGAGGAACTTCGGGTCGTTGATCCCGTGGCCCGGCAGCTTGGTCATCATCGCCAGCCGCCAGCGGTCGGCGATCTCGTCGTCGGTGGCGCCGCCACGCAGAGCGGCACGCAGGTCGGACTCCTCGCGGGCGAACAGGCAGTTGCGCACCTGGCCGTCGGCGGTCAGCCGCACCCGGTCGCAGTCACCGCAGAACGGTCGGGTCACGGAGGCGATCACGCCGACCGTGCCCGGACCGCCGTCGACCGTGAACAGCTCAGCCGGGGCGCTGCCGCGCGGCTCCTCGGCCGCCGTCAGCGTGTAGGCCTTGTCGAGCGAGGCGAAGATCTCCTCGGCGGTGACCATCGCCTCCCGGCTCCAGTCGTGCTGGGCGTCGAGCGGCATCTGCTCGATGATCCGCAGCTCGTAGCCACGCTCGAGGCACCAGCCGAGCAGCTCCGGCGCCTGGTCGTCGTTGACGCCGCGCAGCAGCACCGCGTTGACCTTGATCGGGGTGAGCCCGGCGTCGGACGCGGCCGACAGCCCGTCGACGACGTCGTCGAACCGGTCGCGGCGGGTGATCGTGAGGAAGGTCTCGGGCCGGATCGTGTCCAGGGACACGTTGACCCGGTCGAGACCCGCCTCGGCCAACGTGTGGGCGGTGCGCTTGAGACCGAGCGCGTTGCTGGTCAGCGAGAGCTCGGGACGCGGCTCCAGGGCAGCGCTCCGGGCGACGATGTCGACCAGACCTCGCCGCAGCAGCGGCTCGCCGCCGGTGAACCGGACCTCGCGGATGCCGAGCCGCTCCACCCCGATCGTGATCAGCCGGACCACCTCGTCGTCGGTCAGGACGTCGTCGGTGGGGAGCCACTCCAGGCCCTCGGCCGGCATGCAGTAGTTGCAGCGCAGGTTGCACCGGTCGGTCAGGGAGACCCGGAGGTCGGTCGCGGTGCGGCCCCAGGTGTCCTTCAGTCCGGTGGTCGTCATGTCATCATCCTAGGTGCCCCTTGGGCACTGGCGCAGGAGCGTCCGGGGTCGGCGGTTATCGTCGCGACGTGCGCTTCCTGCTGACCCGTCGCTGGTTGGGGTTCCTGCTGGTGGTGGGTGCTCTCGCCTATCTCGCGCTGCGGCTCGGCGACTGGCAGTTCCACCGGCTCGACGAGCGTCGCGCCGGCAACAGCCTGATCGAGCACAACCTGTCCGCGGCGCCGGCGCCGCTCGGTGACGTGCTGGCCGTGGGCCGGGAGGCGGCGGCCCGCGACGAGTGGCGCCAGGTCACCGCGACGGGCGAGTACGACGACGACCACTCGGTCGTCGTGCGCTACCGCACCCGTGACGGCGCCTCCGGCGTCGACGTGGTGACCCCGCTGGTCACGCGCAGCGGTGACGCCGTGCTCGTCGACCGTGGCTGGATGGCGGCCGAGAACTCCGGCGCCCGCCGCCCCGACCTGCCGCCGGCGACAGTCGGGCTGGTCACCGTCACCGGCTACGTCCGCGTCGACGGCACCGGTGGCTCCACGGCGGTCACCGACCTGTCCACCCGCTCGATCTCGAGCGAGGCGATCGGCAAGGTCGTGCCGCAGCCGCTGTACGGCGGCTTCCTCGAGCTGGCGAAGCAGTCACCGCGCGCCGACAAGCCGCTGGCCGCCGTGGAGCTGCCCGAGATCAACGACGGGCCACACTTCTTCTACGGACTCCAGTGGTGGTTCTTCGGGCTGCTCGCCGTCGGCGGCTTCCTCTACCTGGTGTACGACGAGTGGCAGCAGCGTGGCAGGCCCTCAGAGCGCTCGGACCATGCCCCCGTCGACCGGGAGCATCACGCCGGACACGAATGACGCCGCCGGGCTGAGCAGGAACGCCGCAGCCCGGCCGAACTCCTCGGGCCGACCGTCGCGGCGCAGCGGGATGCCGGCGCGGGCGCGTGCCTGCGACCCCTCCGGGTCGCCGCCCCGACCGTCGAGCTCGCGCAGCCGGTCGGTGGCGATCCGGCCGGGCATCAGCCCGTTGACCCGGATCCCCCGAGGGCCGAGCTCGTCGGCGAGGGTCTTGGCCACCATCGCCAGCCCGGGCCGCAGCCCGTTGGAGATCGCCAGCCCGGCGATCGGTGCCCGCACGGAGCTGGACAGCACGAACGCGATCGACCCGCCGTCGCCCAGCCGCTCAGCGGTCGCCCGCGCGATCCGGACCGCGCCGAGGAAGACCGAGTCGAAGGACGCACTCCAGTCGTCGTCGGAGGTGTCCATCACCGTCTTGGCGGGCGGGCCGCCGACCGAGATCAGCGCCCCGTCGAGCCTGCCCCACGTGTCGAAGGCCGCCTGCACGAGTCGCTCCGCCTGATCCGGGTCGCCGTTGTCGCCGACCACGCCGACAGCGCGTTCGCCGAGCTCGGCCACGGCGGTGTCGAGCGACTCCTGGTGGCGCCCGGAGACCACGACGCGGGCGCCCTCGGCGACCAGCACGCCGGCACTGGCGCGACCGAGGCCGCCAGCGGCACCGGTGACGACGAAGACACGGTCGTGTGAGCTGGAGGTCCATGCCCCCATCATCACCCGACCGGCTCGCCGGCCTCGTCGCCCACGAACTGCGTGCGGTAGAGGTCGGCGTACAGGCCGCCCCGGGCCAGCAGCTCGAGGTGGGTGCCCTGCTGCACGACGCGACCGTCCTCGACGACCAGGATCTGGTCGGCGTTGCGCACCGTGGACAGCCGGTGGGCGATCACCAGCGACGTGCGTCCGGAGAGGGCCGTGTCGAGCGCCTGCTGCACGGCGTGCTCGGACTCGGAGTCGAGGTGCGCGGTGGCCTCGTCGAGGACCACGATGGGCGGCGCCTTGAGCAGCAGCCGGGCGATCGCCAGCCGCTGCCGCTCGCCACCGGAGAGCCGGTAGCCCCGGTCGCCGACGACGGTGTCGAGCCCGTCTGGGAGGCCCCGCACCAGCGATGCGATCTGGGCCGCCTCCAGGGCCGACCAGACCTGCTCCTCGGTGGCGCCCGGACGGGCGTAGCGGAGGTTCTCCAGGATCGTGTCGTGGAACATGTGGGCGTCCTGGGTCACGTAGCCCACGCTGTCCTCCAGCGACTGGAGCGTGACGTCGCGGACGTCGTCACCGCCGACGCGCACGGTGCCGCTGGTGACGTCGTAGAGCCGCGCCACGAGGTGGGTGACCGTGGTCTTGCCGGCGCCGGACGGACCGACCAGGGCCACCATCTGGCCAGGTTCGGCCCGGAAGCTGATGTCGTGCAACACCTGTCCGTTGTCGCGGCTCTCCTTGCGGGACACCGTCTCCAGGCTGGCCAACGAGACCTCGTCGGCCTTCGGGTAGGCGAAGCCGACGTGGTCGAACTCCACGCTCGCCGCACCGGCCGGCAGCACCGCGGCGCCCGGCTTCTCCTGCACGGTCGAGGGAAGGTCGAGCACCTCGAAGACCCGGTCGAAGCTGACCAACGCGGTCATCACGTCCACGCGCACGTTGCTCAGGCCCTGAAGCGGGCCGAGCAGCCGGAGCAGCAGGGTGGCCAGCGCGATCAGGGTGCCGACGCTCAACGTCTGCTGGATCGCGAGGTGGCCGCCCACGCCGTAGACCAGCGCGGTCGCGATGGCGGGCACCAGCATCATCGCGGCACCGAACACCCGCGAGATCAGGGAGATCCGCACGCCGAGGTCGCGGATCACGGCCGCCTTCTCGCCGTACTTCTCGTCCTCCTCGCCACGACGCCCGAACAGCTTGAGCAGCAGGGCGCCGCCCACGTTGAACCGCTCGGTCATCATGTTGCCGAGGTCGGCGTTGCCGTCCATCTGCTGGCGGGTCAGGCCGGCCAGCCGGGAGCCTACCCAGCGCGAGGCCAGGATCAGGATCGGGAACGTCGCCAGGCACAGCAGGGTGACCTGCCAGCTCAGGAAGAACATCGAGATGCCGACCACGACCACGCTGATCGAGTTGGACACCGTGCTGGAGAGCACGGACGTGAAGGCACGCTGGGCACCGATCACGTCGTTGTTGAGCCGGGAGACCAACGCACCGGTCTGGGTGCGCGTGAAGAACGCCAGGGACATCCGCTGCACGTGGGCGAACACCCGGGTGCGCAGGTCGTAGATGAGGCCCTCGCCGATGCGCGAGGACAGCCAGCCCATCAGCACGCCGAAGCCGGCGTCGACGATGGCGACGCCGACCATCGCGAAGGCGAGCGTCGTGACCAGGCCACCGTCGCCCTTGCTGATCCCGTCGTCGACGAGGTGCTTGATGATCAGCGGGTTGGCGACCACGATCGAGGCGTCGAGGACGGTCACGAACAGGAACGCCGCGATCACGGCGCGGTGGGGCACGGCGAAGCGGCCGATCCGGCCGAGGGTCTTGCGGGTGAGCCGGGCGTTGACCGCGCTGCGGTCGGTGCGCAACCAGCGACCACCCATGGGGTGCATGCCACTCATCGGGCATCTCCTCCCGTCGGGCGCCGCCGGGGGCGGCGCGTCAGAACTGTCGGGCGAGCGCCCGCATCAGGCCCACCTGCGCGGTGCGCTCGGCCCGCCGCTGGTCGTCCAGCGTGCGGCCCGCCGCCTGCTGCAGCAGTGCCTTGGTGCCGGAGACCGCATCGCGCGCGTTGGCCAGGATCGCCTGGGCGAGGTCGGTGACCGTCGCGTCCAGCTCCTCGCGAGGCACGACGAGCGTGGCCAGCCCGATCGCCGCGGCCTCGGTGGCCCCGACGTAGCGCGCGGTCGCACAGATCTCCAGCGCCCGCGCATAGCCAACAGCGCTGACCAGCGGTTTTGTTCCCGCGAGGTCGGGCACCAGCCCCAACGCCGGCTCCTTCATGCAGAACTGGACGTCGTCGGAGACCACCCGCAGGTCACAGGCGAGCGCGAGCTGGAAGGCGCCGCCGATGGCGTAGCCGTGCACCTGGGCGATCGTGACCAGGTCGGGCCGGGCCAGCCACACGAAACCGTCCTGGTAGCCCGCGATCTCGTCGGCGAACTCCTCGTCGTTCAGCTCCAGCAGCTCCAGGAAGCCCTTCTCCCCCGGCGGCCCGTCGGGTGAGAGCATCGCCCGGTCGAGCCCGGCGGAGAACGCGTCGCCGGCGCCCTTGACCACCACCACCCGGACGTCGTCGGGCAGCCCGGCCCCGATCTCGGCCAGCGTGTGCCAGGTGGTCGGCGTCATCGCGTTGCGCCGCTCGGGACGGTTCAGCGTGACCGTGGCGACAGCACTGTCGAGGTGCAACGACAGGCCGGCGGCGTGCAGGCGGTCGTTGTCGGGCAACGAGGTGGGGAGCGCGGTCATGCCCGCCAGCGTAGGGGCGCTCATGGACGTACACCCCTACGGTGCACCGGGGCTGTGATTGGATCGTGCCAATGACTACCGAC
>CAWFHJ010000016.1:0-85841 GCA_963815585.1 uncultured Actinomycetota bacterium
CCTCACCGCGTGGCGGTGCCCTCGGTGTAGTCGCCGTCGTGGGACTTCACCCACGCCATCAGCTTGCGCAGCTCGCGGCCGGTGCCCTCGATCGGGTGCTCCTCGCCCTTCTTGCGCAGTGCCTTGAACTCAGGCGCGCCGGCGTCCTGGTCGTCGATGAACCGCTGGGCGAACGAGCCGTCCTTGATCTTCGCCAGGACAGCCTGCATGTTCTCCTTCACGCGCTCGTCGATCACGAGCGGACCGGAGACGTAGTCGCCGTACTCCGCGGTGTCGGAGACCGACCAGCGCTGCTTGGCGATGCCACCCTCGTACATCAGGTCGACGATCAGCTTCAGCTCGTGGAGGCACTCGAAGTAGGCGACCTCGGGCTGGTAGCCCGCCTCGGTCAGCACCTCGAAGCCGTACTGCACCAGCTGCGAGGCACCACCGCACAGGACGGCCTGCTCACCGAACAGGTCGGTCTCGGTCTCCTCGGTGAACGTGGTGCGGATGCCGCCGGCCCGCAGGCCGCCGATCCCCTTGGCGTAGGCCAGCGCGAGGTCCCACGCCTTGCCGGTCGCGTCCTCCTCGACGGCGACCAGCACCGGGACGCCGCGGCCCTCGGTGTACTCGCGGCGCACCAGGTGGCCGGGCCCCTTCGGCGCGACCATGCACACGTCGACACCCGGCGGCGGCTTGATGTAGCCGAACCGGATGTTGAAGCCGTGGCCGAAGAACAGGGCGTCGCCCTCGACCAGGTTGGGCTCGACCGACTCCGCGTACAGCTTCCGCTGGATGTGGTCGGGCGCCAGGATCATGATCAGGTCGGACTCCTCGACCGCCTCCTCCGGCGTCAGCACGCGCAGCCCCTCGGCCTCCGCCTTGGCGCGGCTCTTCGAGCCCTCGGGCAGGCCGACGCGCACGTCGACGCCGGAGTCGCGCAGCGACAGCGCATGCGCGTGCCCCTGGCTGCCGTAACCGAGCACGGCCACGTTGCGCCCCTGGATCAGGGACAGGTCGGCGTCGTCGTCGTAGAACATCTCAGCCACGGGTGGGCTCTCCTTCTTCGTTGGGTGGTCGCGACAAGCCCGACCGTCGGACTGGTTCAGCTGGCGGGAGCCGGTACGGCGACCGGCATCGGGCGGAGGGTGCGTTCGGTGATCGACCGGGAGCCGCGTCCGATCGCGACCATGCCGGACTGCACGAGCTCGCGCACCCCGAACGGCTCGAGCACGCGCAGGAAGTCCGAGAGCTTGTCGTGGTTGCCGGTGACCTCGATCGTCACCGCGTCGACGGCCACGTCGACCACCTTCGCCTTGAACAGCTGCACGGCGTCCAGCACCTGGCCGCGGGTGTCCGCGTCGGCCTTCACCTTCACCAGCAGCAGCTCGCGCTCGACGGTCTCGCGTGCCTCGAGCTCCACGATCTTGATCACCTCGACCAGCTTGTTCAGCTGCTTGGTGACCTGCTCGAGCGGGGACTCCTCGACGTTGACCACGATCGTCATCCGCGAGATCTCGGCGTGCTCGGTCGGGCCCACCGCCAGTGAGTCGATGTTGAAGCCGCGGCGGCTGAACAGGCTGGCGATGCGCGCCAGCACACCGGGCTTGTTCTCCACCAGGACTGACAGAGTGTGTACCGACATCAGAGGTCGTCCTCGTCGAACTCGGGGGCCAGGTCGCGGGCGTACTTGATGTCGTCGTTGGAGGTGCCCGCGGCGACCATCGGCCAGACCATCGCGTCACGGTGCACGCGGAAGTCGACGACCACCGGCACGTCGTTGATCTCCATCGCCTTGTTGATCGTGGCGTCGACGTCCTCCGCGTTGTCGCAGGACAGCCCGACGGCGCCGTACGCCTCGGCCAGCTTGACGAAGTCGGGCACCCGCTTGCTCTGCAGGTCGGTCTGCGAGTAGCGGCCCTCGTAGAACAGGGTCTGCCACTGCCGCACCATGCCGAGTGACTCGTTGTTGATCACCGCGACCTTGATCGGGATGCCCTCGATGGTGCAGGTGGCCAGCTCCTGGTTGGTCATCTGGAAGCAGCCGTCGCCGTCGACCGCCCAGACGGTCTTGTCGGGTCGGCCGACCTTGGCGCCCATGGCCGCCGGTACGGCGAAGCCCATGGTGCCGAGGCCGCCGGAGTTGATCCAGGTGTTCGGGTGCTCGTAGCCGATGAAGTGGGAGGCCCACATCTGGTGCTGGCCGACGCCCGAGGTGAAGATCGTGTCCGGGCCGGCGATCTTGCCGAGCCGCTCGATGACGTACTGCGGGGCGAGGCCGTCGGGCGACACGTCGTACCCCAGCGGGTACTGCTTCTTCAGCCCCGACAGGAACGAGACCCAGCCCTCGTAGTCACCGGTGGTGCCGGCGTCGTGCTCGGCCTGCAGCGCGACCGTCAGGTCGGCGATCACCTCGCGGGCGTCGCCCACGATCGGCACCTCGGCGAGCCGGTTCTTGCCGATCTCGGCCGGGTCGATGTCGGCGTGGATCACCTTGGCGCCTGGCGCGAACGAGTCGAGGTTGCCGGTCACCCGGTCGTCGAACCTCGCGCCCAGGCTGATGATCAGGTCGCTCTTCTGCAGCGCTGCGACCGCCGCGACGGTGCCGTGCATGCCCGGCATGCCGAGGTGCTGCGGGTGGCTGTCGGGGAACGCGCCACGCGCCATCAGCGTGGTCACGACCGGCATCCCGCTGAGCTCGGCGAGTGCGCGCAGCTCCTTGGACGCGCGGGAGCGGATCACGCCGCCGCCGACGTACAGCACGGGCTTGCGGGCCTCCACGATCAGCCGGGTGGCCTCACGGATCTGCTTGGAGTGGGGGCGGCTCACCGGCCGGTAGCCGGGCAGGTTCAGCTCGGTCGGCCACTCGAAGGTGGTCTGCGCCTGGAGCGCGGACTTGGCGATGTCGACCAGCACCGGACCCGGACGGCCGGTGCCGGCGAGGTAGAAGGCCTCCGCGATGATCCGCGGGATCTGCGCCGGGTCGGTCACCAGGTAGTTGTGCTTGGTGATCGGCATGGTGATACCGCGGATGTCCGCCTCCTGGAAGGCGTCCGTGCCGATCATGCTGGCGCCGACCTGGCCGGTCACGGCCACCATCGGCACCGAGTCCATGTGCGCGTCGGCGATCGGCGTGACCAGGTTGGTCGCGCCCGGACCGCTCGTGGCCATGCAGACGCCCACCTTGCCGGTGGCGACCGCGTAGCCCTGGGCGGCGTGGCCGGCTCCCTGCTCGTGGCGCACCAGGATGTGGCGCAGCTTCACGGAGTCGTAGAGGGGGTCGTACGCCGGCAGGATCGCGCCACCGGGGATGCCGAAGATGTTGTCGGCGCCGGCCGCCTCCAGCGAACGGATCAGGCTCTGGGCACCCGTGACCGGCTCGCCGGTCGTGTGCTGCTGGGTCATCGGTGACCTTCTGGTTGGTTCGGCTGGTGGGTCTCTGGTTCACGACAACAAAAAACCCCTCGGGCCGACTGGCGGACGAGGGGTCGACGCGTGGCTGCGGCCAGGTCGTGGTCTGAGTTGCCTCAGCACACGCGTCGCGTGCGTACGAGGAGAAGTGTGCGCATGCGCCAACGGTCCCGTCCGGGTCGGTGCCCGGTCAAGCAAGTGTCGCACGCGTCCCACAGTGTGGACGCGGTGCCCATCATCCGGGCAGTGCCGTGGCGGCGGCGAGCGGTCGCCGCTGCCGGCCGGCCTCGTCGAAGTTCGCCGGGTCCAGCCAGCTCTCGTACGACGGGCGCAGCCGCTGCCACTCCTCGTCGGTCACCGAGTACCAGTCCGTGTCACGGTTGCGGCCCTTGTAGACCAGGGCATTGCGGAACCGGCCCTCGTAGCGGAAGCCGAAGCGGCCGGCCGCCCGGCGCGACGGCTCGTTGAGGGAGTCGCACTTCCACTCGTAGCGGCGGTAGCCGAGGTCATCGAAGACGTGCCGCATCATCAGGTACATCGACTCGGTCGACGCGGTGGTGCGCTGGAGCGCGGACGCCATCACGATCCCGCCGACCTCGGCCGAGCCGTTGGCGGGGTCGATCCGCAGGTAGCAGGCGATGCCGAGCCCGCGGTCCCGCCCGCCGGCCTCCGGCGCCACGATCGCCAGCGGCACGCACGCCGGGAGCCGGTGCAGGTCGGCCACGTGGCCCGCGAAGCCGTCGCGGTCGTCGTACGGGCCGCCCATGATGTAGGTCCAGGTCTCCGGCGGCGACTGCACGCACAGGCCGTCGTACAGCGCGTCGAGGTTGCCCTCACCGAGCGGCTCGAGCCGGCAGGTGCGGCCCTCGAGGGTGACCGGTTCGATCGTCGGTCGTCCGCTCCAGCCCGGCACCTCGTCACCGATCGGTTGGCCGAACTCGTTCGTGCGCATGACCCGACCCTGACACGCGTAGCCTGCGCACATGGAAGGGACCCGCGACGACCTGGTGCGCATGGTCCGCGACGCGGTGATCGGCGAGGACCACCTGATGGTCACGCCCTACGGTCGCCGGCGCGTGACCTACGCCGACTACACCGCCTCGGGCCGGGCGCTCTCCTTCATCGAGGACTTCATCCGCGACGAGGTGCTGCCCAGCTACGCCAACACGCACACCGAGTCCAGCGGCACCGGCCTGCAGACCACGAGGCTCCGCGAGGACGCGCGCCGGATCATCCACGACGCCGTCGGTGGCGACGACCAGACCGCGGTGATCTTCGCCGGGTCGGGCACCACCGGGGCGATCTCCAAGCTGATCGGCGTGCTCGGGCTGCGCATCCCCAGCGCCCTCGACGACCGGCACCAGCTGTCCGAGCACATCCCACCGGAGCAGCGTCCGGTGGTGTTCATCGGGCCGTTCGAGCACCACAGCAACGAGATCCCGTGGCGCGAGTGCGTCGCCGACGTGGTCACCATCCCCGAGGACGCCGACGGCCTGATCGACCTCGACGTGCTGCGCGCACGCCTGGTCGAGTACGCCGACCGCCCGCTGCGGATCGGCTCCTTCTCGGCCGCGTCCAACGTCACCGGCATCGTCACGAACACCACCGGGATCTCGGCGCTCCTCCACGAGCACGGCGCCCTGTCCTTCTGGGACTGCGCAGCCGCGGCGCCGTACATGGAGATCGACATGTACGCCGGCCACGACGAGGACCCGCTCGCCTACAAGGACGCGATCTTCCTGTCCCCGCACAAGTTCATCGGCGGCCCCTCGACACCGGGCGTGCTGGTCGCCCGTCGCGAGCTGTTCGGCAACCGGGTGCCGGACGTCCCCGGTGGCGGCACGGTGGCCTACGTCAACGACGCCGACCACGCCTACCTGAGCGACCCCGAGCACCGCGAGGAGGGCGGCACCCCGGCGATCATCGAGGCGGTGCGCGCCGGCCTGGTGTTCCAGCTCAAGGGCGCGGTCGGCGTGGAGACGATCCGGGCCGCGGAGGAGCGGCTGCTCGAGCGGGCGATGCGGACCTGGTCCTCCGAGCCGGCGATCGAGGTGCTCGGCAACCCGGATGCACCGCGGCTGTCCATCGTCTCGTTCGTGGTGCGCGCGCCGTCGGGCCGCTACCTGCACCACAACTTCGTGGTCGCGCTGCTCAACGACCTGTTCGGCGTCCAGTCCCGCGGTGGCTGCTCGTGCGCCGGACCCTACGGCCACCGGCTGCTCGGCATCGACCTCGAGCAGAGTCGCGAGTTCGAGCGCGAGATCACCGGCGGCTGCGAGGGGATCAAGCCCGGCTGGGTGCGCGTGAACTTCAACTACTTCCTCTCCGACACCGTCGCCGACTACGTGATCGAGGCGGTGCGGCTGGTCGCCCGCGACGGCTGGCGGCTGCTCGGTGACTACCGGTTCGACGTCGTCTCCGGTCGCTGGACCCACCGCGAGGGCGTGGTCGAGCCACCGCTGCGCCTGCACGACGTGACGTACGACGGGCAGGGCATGCACGCTCCGACGTCACGGCTCTCCGGCGGCGAGGAGCTGCTCGCCGAGCACCTGCGCGACGGAGCGGCACTGCTCGCCGCCGCCCCGGATCCGGACCTCACTCCCCCGACGTCGACCTCGGCCGACTTCGAGCACCTGCGCTGGTTCGACCTGCCGGCAGGGGCCGTCGTGCCCTAGCCGTACACCTAGCCGCAGACGGCGCCGTGGGCGGCCGACTGCACGAGCTTGGCGTACTTGCCGAGCACGCCGCGGGTGTACTTCGGCGGGTTCGGCTCCCAGCCGTCGCGGCGGCTGTCCCAGTCGGCGCCGACCTCGACGTCGAGCACCCGGTCGGCCATGTCGAGTGTGATCGTGTCGCCGTCGCGCACGAACGCGATCGGCCCCGCGTCGACCGCCTCCGGGGCGATGTGGCCCACACAGAGGCCCGTCGTACCCCCGGAGAAGCGGCCGTCCGTGATCAGCAGGACGTCCTTGCCGAGTCCGGCGCCCTTGATCGCACCGGTGATCGCCAGCATCTCGCGCATCCCCGGGCCGCCCTTGGGTCCCTCGTAGCGGATCACCACGACGTCGCCGGCCACGATCTTCCCGGCGGTGAGCGCGTCGAGCGCGGCCCGCTCGCCGTCGAAGACCCGGGCGGTGCCGGTGAACACGTCGTTGTCGAAGCCGGCCGACTTCACGACGGCGCCCTCGGGGGCCAGCGACCCCTTCAGGATGGTCAACCCGCCGGTCTTGTGGATCGGTCGGTCCAGGCTGCGGATCACGTCGTCGTCGAGGCCGGGCGGGGCCAGCGCCTCGAGGTTCTCGGCCATCGTGCGGCCGGTCACGGTGAGCACGTCGCCGTGCATCAGCCCGGCGTCGAGCAGCGCCTTCATCACCACGGGGATGCCGCCGACCTTGTCGACGTCGTTCATCACGTAGCGGCCGAACGGCTTGAGGTCACCGAGGTGCGGCACCTTGTCGCCGACCCGGTTGAAGTCGTCGATGGTCAGGTCGACGTCGGCCTCGCGGGCGATCGCCAGCAGGTGCAGCACGGCGTTCGTCGAACCACCGAGCGCCATCACCACGGTGATCGCGTTCTCGAACGCCTCCATCGTCAGGATCTGCCGGGCGGTGATCCCCTGCCGCAGCATCCCGACCACGGCCTCGCCGGAGCGGTGGGCGAAGCCGTCGCGCCGCCGGTCGACCGCGGGCGGTGCCGCCGACCCGGGCAGCGACAGGCCGAGCGCCTCGCCGACTGCGGCCATCGTGTTCGCGGTGTACATGCCGCCGCAGGCGCCCTCGCCGGGACAGATCGCCCGCTCCACGCGGTCGACCTCCTCGCGGGTGATCTTGCCGGCCAGGCAGGCGCCGACCGCCTCGAAGGCGTCGATGATCGTGACGTCGTGGCCGTCGACCTGCCCGGGCATGATCGAGCCGGCGTAGAGGAAGACGCTGGCGAGGTCGAGCCGGGCAGCGGCCATCATCATGCCGGGCAGGGACTTGTCGCAGCCGGCCAGCAGCACCGAGCCGTCGAGACGCTCGGCCATCATCACGGTCTCGACGGAGTCCGCGATCACCTCGCGGGAGACCAGGGAGAAGTGCATCCCCTCGTGGCCCATCGCGATCCCGTCGGAGACGGAGATCGTGCCGAACTCCAGCGGGTAGCCACCCGCGGCGTGGACGCCGTTCTTGACCGCCTTGGCCAGCCGGTCGAGGGAGAGGTTGCAGGGCGTGATCTCGTTCCAGCTCGACGCCACGCCGATCTGTGGCTTCTCCCAGTCGTCGTCGCCCATCCCGACGGCGCGCAGCATGCCGCGGGCGGCCGTCTTCTCGAGGCCGTCGGTGACGTCGCGCGAGCGGGGCTTGATGTCGTGTGTGCCAGACGCGTCGGCGGTCATGCGCCGAGCCTAATCCGCCGCGCCTTCCGTAGGTCGCCGGTGTCTCAACCCCTGCCCCGGGGTGGTGCAATCCCTCACCGGATGCAGTAGGCATGTGTGTTGGGGGTCACGGGACGACTCTCGGGCCACCCACCTGCAACATCGGGTTGCGGGAGAGAGGCGAACAGATCATGACGCTCAATCCTGACGAGGCAGACGCAGCGACGCCGGTCGCCGTCGACAGTCCCGAGCACCGGTCCCAGGTGCGCAGGGCAGCGCTGGCAAGCACCGTCGGCACCACCATCGAGTGGTACGACTTCTTCCTCTACAACACGGCCGCGGCGCTGATCTTCCCGGCGCTGTTCTTCCCGTCGTCCTCCGACTACGCCGGTCAGCTCGAGTCGTTCGCGACGTACGCCGTCGGGTTCGCTGCGCGCCCGGTCGGCGCCTACATCTTCGGCCACTACGGCGACCGGATCGGTCGCAAGGCGACGCTGATCATCACCCTGCTGATGATGGGACTGGCCACCTCCCTGGTCGGCGTGCTGCCCGGCACCGACACGATCGGGGTCGCGGCCCCGATCCTGCTGGTGCTGCTGCGTCTGCTCCAGGGTCTCGCCGTCGGCGGCGAGTGGGGCGGCTCGGTGCTGCTCTCCATGGAGTGGGGCGACCAGAACCGACGCGGATTCATGGCGAGCCTGCCGCAGCTCGGGGTGGCCTTCGGGCTGATCCTGGGCACCGGCTTCCTCTACCTGCTCAGCGCGGTCATGTCCGACGACAGCTTCACGTCGTACGGCTGGCGGATCCCGTTCCTGTTCAGCCTCGTGATGGTCGCGATCGGCCTCTACATCCGGGTGCGCATCCTGGAGACGCCGATGTTCGCGAAGCGGCTGAAGGAGAACAAGATCAGCAAGCTGCCGTCGTTCGACGCGATCCGGCTGCACTGGAAGCCGATCATCCTCAGCGCCCTGGCCCGGCTCTCGGAGCAGGCGCCGTTCTACGTGATCACGTCCTTCACCCTGGTCTACCTGACCCAGGAGCAGGGCTACACCAAGACGTTCGCTCTGGCAGGCATCCTGTCCGCGGCTGCGCTCGAGCTGGTCGCGGTGCCGCTGTTCGGCCACCTCTCCGACACCGTGGGGCGCAAGAAGATCTACATGGCCGGTTCGGCACTGATGGGCGTCTTCGGCTTCGTGCTCTTCGCCGCCATGGACAGCGGGGTGGCGTTCGTCGCGTTCCTCGGCCTGTTCGTGGCGCTGATCCCGCACGCCATGCAGTACGGCCCGCAGGCGGCGATGATCGCCGAGTCGTTCCCGACGAACCTGCGCTATGCGGGCGCCGGCATGGGCTACCAGCTCGCGTCGGTGATCGCCGGTGGCCCGGCCCCGCTGGTGGCCACCTTCCTGCTGAAGCAGACCGGCTCCGGCTGGTCGATCGCCGCGGCGATCGCCGGCTGTTCGGTGGTGTCGCTGATCGCGGTCGCGCTGCTCGACGACCGCAGCAAGTCCGACATCAACGACGACTCCGTGTTCGAGAAGAAGCCGGCGAACGCGAACGCCTAGCCTAGATCGCCTCGGCGACTTCCTGGATCCGCCGCGTGGCCACCTCGATCATGAGCTGCGCGGCGGGTGACAGGGTCGCGCCCGCACGGTGCACGATCGCGATCGAGTCGTACTGACGTGGCCGCAGCGACACGTAGCCGGCGTCCGGCGCGAGCCGCGGCAGCAGCTGGCTGGCGGCGCCCTTCGGGATCACCGTGTCGACCAGTCCGAGGCCCACGAGCTCGACCGCGGTCTCGACGTCCTCGACCTCGATCCGGGTCTGCGGGTTGCGGCCGGACTCGTGCATCATCCGGCGCAGCACGATCCGGGTGGAGTCGACGGCCCGCCAGGTGGTCTCCGGCATCACCAGCTCGGCCTGGGCGAGCCGGGCCGCCGTGACCGGCGTCAACAGCCGGTCGTGGTGGGCGCTGACGTAGACCAGCTCGTCACGGGCGACCGGGGTCACCTCCATGCCCTCGCTGCTGATCTGGGGTACGGCGATCATGGCGGCCTCGAGCCGGCCCCGGCGCAGGTCCTCGAGCACGTCGCTGGAGTTCTGGCCGACCAGCTCCACTCTCACGCCGGGGTGCCGGGCGAGCACGTCCGCGACCAGTCCGGCGCTCGCGTAGAGCCGCGCCGTGCCGAACATGCCGAACCGGATCGTGCCGGTCTCCAGCGCGGTCACGCTCCGGGCCACCCGCATCGCCTCGTCAGCAGCGGCCAGCGTGCGCTCGGCATGCGGACGCAGGGTCTCAGCCACGGTGGTGGGGACCACGCCGCGGCCGACCCGGCGGAACAGGGGTGAGCCGACCGCCCGCTCCAGGAGCCGCACCTGCTCGGAGACCGACGGCTGTGCGTAGCCGAGCTCGTCCGCGGCGCCGGTCAACGAGCCGTGCTCGTAGGTGGCGAGGAAGCAGCGCAGCTGGTGCAGGGAGAGCATCGTGCCCAATCATAGGCATAGCCTTGAGGTGATCAAGAAAAGAGAGGCTACCCCTTCACCTTGTCGTTCGGTCAGAATGGTCCTCGAAAGGGCTTCGGCCCCATTTCTTCGAGGGAGGATCGACATGTTCGACAACGAGTGCACCGCCTGTGGGAAGCGTCAGCTGATCTTCCCGACCCAGATCTCGGCCATCACCAACACCGACGCCGGCATCGTGGTCGGCTACACGTGCTGGTGCGGCGCCGACCAGACCTGGGTCACCGGCAAGGTCCACGAGGACCGCCGCCCGCTCGTCGCCGCCTGAGCCCCCGCTCCCCCGGGTCGACTCAGAGCGCAGCGGCGCGGACCACCATCACGTCGGGCAGGTTGCCGACGGCCTCGGCCCACGTCTCGCCCCCGTCGGGCGAGGCCCAGACCGAGCCGTTGCGCGCGCCGACGTAGAGCCCGCTGCGCTCGTGGTCGTCGGCGCACATCGCGTCGCGCATGACGCCGACGAAGAACGTGTCGGGCAGCCCCTCCCCCAGCGGCTCCCAGCTGTCACCGGCGTCCTGCGAGCGCCAGACCCGTGCCTTGCCCTCGGGCGGGTAGCGCCGGTCGCCGCCGTTGATCGGGAACACGTAGACGGTCTCGGGCTCGTGCGGGTGCACCACGATCGGGAACCCGAACTCGGCCGGCAGCCCCTCGGCGATCGAGGTCCACTCACCGCCCTCGTCGTCGGAGCGGTAGACGCCACCGTGGTTCTGCAGGAACAGCCGCTCCGGCACGGACGGGTGGCGGGTCACCTTGTGCACGCACTGGCCGTACGCCGGGTACTGCTGCCCCTCCGGCAGGAACTCCGCACGGATCCCCTGGTTGCGCGGTGACCAGGACGAGCCGCCGTCGACCGTCTGGTAGACGCCACCGGTCGACAGCGCGCAGGTGACCGACGACGCGTCGGTCGGGTGCGGCAGGATCGTGTGGAAGGCCTGGCCGCCGAAGCCGGCGCCCCACTCGGCACGGTGCGGGTGGTCCCAGAGGGCGCGCTCGAGGCTGAACGTCTCGCCCCCGTCGTCGGACCGGAAGACCGCGCCCGGCTCGGTGCCGGCGTAGACGACGCCGTCCCCCACCCCCGGCGTGAGCTGCCAGACACGCTCCAGCGAGGTGCCCGTGTCGTCGGGGAACCGGATCGCACCGTCGGCGCTCTTCGACCAGCTCCCGCCGAGGTCGTCGGAGCGCTGCACCTGCGGGCCGATCCAGCTCGACGAGGCCCCGACCAGAAGCCTCGGGCTGCTCCCACGCTTGTCGACCATGCAGGAGTAGACCTCCTCCATGTCGAAGTGGGGACCCTCGAACTCCCACTCCCGGCGCTCCTCGTCGGAGCGTCCGATCCAGAGTCCCTTGCGGGTGCCGACCAGCAAGACGGTGCCGTCCATGTGTCCTCCTCGTTCCGTGTCCGAGTCTCCACTGCCGCGCATGCCGCCGCCAGAGGTTCGGACCTCGATGACACCGACTCGTGACCGGGGCCTTTCTCATCGGTCACCGACAGACCGCCGGCCCTGCTCTCCGTGGCTGCTGAGCCGGGAGCGGGTGCCGTGCACCGGCTGACCGGCGAGTGACGTCCGCCACTCGCCGGAGTGGCGGACGTCCGGCTCGGGCAGAATCCCCGGCATGTCCGCCCCTGCCGAGCGCCTCAGCGTCGTCCCCGACCCCGACGAGGGCCTCGCGCTGCGCTACTACGACGTCACCAGCGCCGACGGCACCGAGCTGAGGGCCTGGACCAACGACGCCGAGGGCCCGACCCTGCTGCTCTGCAACGGGCTCGGCACCAACCCCTACACGTGGCCCGCCCTGCTCGACCCCGACTGCGGCGTCCGGGTGATCTCCTGGAACCACCGCGGTGTCGGCGGCTCCGCCCGCCCGACCGACCCGGACCGGGTCGGGCAGGAGGTGTTCGTCGAGGACGCCCTCGCGGTGCTCGACGACGCGGGTGTCGACGCGTGCGCAGTGGCCGGCTGGTCGATCGGCGTGAACACGATGTTCGAGCTCGCGGTGACGCACCCGGAGCGGGTGACCGGCCTGTTCGCCGTCGCCGGGGTGCCCGGCGAGACGTTCGCGTCGATGGGCGCGCCGCTGTTCCTGCCGCGGTTCACGCGCAAGCCGATCGCGATCGGCGTGGCCCGGCTGATGGAGCGGGCCGGCAAACCACTGACGAAGCTGGCCCGTCGGCTCGACGATCGGGCCGGTCGCCGGCCAGGTCGTGACCCACAGCGGGTTCATGATGCCGGTGCCCGATGTGCCGCTCGCGCGGAAGGCGATCCGGGAGTTCCTGACCACGCCGATCGACTGGTACATGCACCTGGCGCTGACCTCGTCGCTGCACTCGAGGGTGTCGCTCCGCACGGTCGACGTGCCGACGGCGTTCGTCGCCGGCCGCTACGACGTGCTCGCGGCGTCGTACGACATGCGGACGGCGTCCGAGCGCATTCCCGGCTCGCACTACGTCGAGCTCGCGGGCACGCACTTCCTGCAGATGGAGAAGCCGCGCGAGGTGCACGCGCTGCTCCTCGAGCTCCTGGAGCGGGTCGCTACCGTGTCGAGATGAGGCGTCTGCTGTTCCTGCTCACCCTGCTGGCGCTGGTCGCCGGCTGTGGCAGTGACAACAAGGACACCGGTCCGTTCAAGACGTCGTCCCGTGGGCCGGACCCGACGGTCGCGTCCCCGGCGCCCGCCTCCGACCCGTCGTCCCCGGAGCCCAGCGGGCCGCCACGGGTGATCGGCACCGTCGCGTCCCGGCTCGCGGCTCCCTGGGGCATCGCCTTCCTGCCGGACGACTCGGCCCTGGTGACCGAGCGCGACTCCGGCCGGGTGCTGCACGTCGCCGACGGCAAGGTCACCGTGGCCGGCCGGGTGGACGAGACCCGGGCCGAGGGTGAGGCGGGGCTGCTCGGCATCGCCGTCTCCCCGTCGTACGACACGAACCGCGCGGTGTTCGCCTACGTCACCACCGACCGCGACAACCGCGTCGTCCGGATGACCTACGACGGCACGCGGCTGTCCGCGCCGAAGCCGATCCTGACCGGCATCCCGAACGGTTTCATCCACGACGGCGGCCGGCTGCAGTTCGCACCCGACGGCAACCTGTTCGTCTCCACCGGCGAGACCGGCAACCGCGACCTCGCGCAGGACCCGGGCTCGCTCGGCGGCAAGACGCTGCGGATCACCGAGCGCGGCAAGCCGGCGCCCGGCAACCCCGACCCGGGCTCCCCGATCTGGACGATCGGCCACCGCAACGTGCAGGGCCTCGCGTTCGACGACCACGGCAACCTGTGGGCCTCGGAGTTCGGCGACAGCACGTTCGACGAGCTGAACCTGATCCAGAAGGGCAACAACTACGGCTGGCCGGAGGTCGAGGGCAAGGGCGACCAGGACCGCTACCGCAACCCGCAGGTCGTGTGGAGCACCGACGAGGCCTCGCCCTCGGGCCTGGCGTTCCTCGACGGCCACCTGTGGCTCGGCGCGCTGCGCGGCAACCGGCTGTGGCGCATCGACGTGGCGGGCCGCCGCGCGAGCAGGCCCACGGACTTCTTCGTCGGGAAGTACGGCCGGCTCCGCACCGTCGTCGCCGCCCCCGACGGCAACCTCTGGGTGACCACGTCCAACCGCGACGGCCGCGGCAACCCCGCCCCGAAGGACGACCGGATCCTGCTGGTCAAGCCGGGGGCGTGAGCGGCGGCGGGCTGTAACGCGGGGTTATGGTCGCTGCACACGGCGTGTCAGGGGTGTGCAGCGTCAACAAGCCGTGGGCAGTGCCGCTCCAGGTGCCGCAGTACGGCGCCCGGGCTGCTCTGAGCGCTCTCCCCACGCGTTGTCGACGCTGCGAACGGCGTCTACCGCGTGTGCAGCGACGATAACCCCGCGTTACAGCCGAGACTTCGTGCGCTTGTCGCGCACGGAGATCGCTGTAGTGCCCTCGTCGCGCATCTCGAAGAGCTCGGTCGCCTTGAGCAGCTTGCTGAGGTTGGCGTACCCGTGCTTCTTCAGGCTGAACGCCGGCTGCTTGTTCAGGTGGACGCCCACGGCGCCGATCGTCGCCCACCCGTCCTCGCGTATCGCAGCGCCGACCGCATCGCGAAGGAGGGCAACGAGCTTGGTGTCGGCACGGAGCTGCTGCGTGCTGGAGCGTTTACGGGGTGTGGCTACGACGACTGATGTTGTCTTGGCAGGCAACGACGGCCTGGTTCTCACGAACCTCGTGCATGCCCTGACGAAGGATCCCGGCGTCTTGCCCTCCCCGAACCCGTACACCTCGACGCCTCGCTCACGGAGGTGCAGCACCAGCGGCGTGAAGTCGGCGTCGGAGGAGACGATCGCGAAGGCGTCGGGCCGGTGCGTGTGGAGGAGTTCCATCGCGTCGACGACGAGAGCCATGTCGCTGGCGTTCTTGCCCTTCGCGACGTCGTAGTGCTGCATCGGCCGGATCGCCTGCTCGTTGAGACGCTTCTTCCAGGGCTCGAGACAGGGCTGGTCCCAATTGCCGTAGGCGCGGCGAACGGTGATCTCGCCGTACCCCGCCAGGTCGTCCACGATCGCATCGAGCGCACTGGCCGGAGCGTTGTCCGCGTCGATGAGCAGCGCGATGCGCGATCTGGTCATACCGGGACGTTACGGAACTCCCCCGGTCCGCGCTGACGATTCGGCAGACCTGCGTCTGCGACCGGTCAGGCGAGCTTCTCGAGGATCAGCTCCCGCACCCGGCCGGCGTCGGCCTGGCCGCGCATCTCCTTCATCACGGCGCCGATCAGGGCACCGGCCGCGGCCACCTTGCCGTCGCGGATCTTGTCGGCGACGTCGGGGTTCGCGGCGATCGCGTTGTCGACCGCGGCGGAGAGGGCGCCGTCGTCGGAGACCACAGCAAGGCCACGAGCGGCGACCACCTCGTCCGGGCTGCCCTCGCCGGCGAGGACACCGTCGAGCACCTGGCGGGCGAGCTTGTCGTTGATCGTCCTCTCGTCGACCAGCGCCTGCACCCGCGCCACGTCGGCCGGGGTCACCGGCAGCGCGGTCAGCTCGGTGTCGGACTCGTTGGCGCGGCGGGCGAGCTCACCCAGCCACCACTTGCGGGCGGCCTGCGGTGAAGCACCGGCGGCGATCGTCTCCTCGACCAGGCCGAGCGCACCCGCGCCCACGGTGTCCCGCATGTCGAGGTCGCTGAAGCCCCAGTCCTGCTGCAGCCGGGACCGCTTCTCGCGGGGCGGCTCGGGCAGCGCGGACCGCAGCTCCTCGACCCACTCGCGCGACGGCGCCACCGGCACCAGGTCGGGCTCGGGGAAGTAGCGGTAGTCATCCGCGTCGGACTTCTCGCGACCGGAGGTGGTGATCCCGGTGTCCTCGTGCCAGTGCCGGGTCTCCTGCAGGATCGAGCCGCCGCCCCCGAGCACGGCCGCGTGACGTCCGATCTCGTAGCGGACCGCTCGCTCGACAGAGCGCAGCGAGTTCACGTTCTTGGTCTCGGTGCGGGTGCCGAGCCCGCCGGATCCCTTCGGCGCCAGCGACAGGTTCACGTCGCAGCGGAGAGACCCCTGCTCCATGCGTACGTCGGACACCCCGAGCCCGAGCAGGATCTCGCGGAGCTGGGCGACGTACGCGCGCGCCACGGCCGGCGCGTTGGCGCCCGTGCCCATGACCGGCTTGGTCACGATCTCGATCAGCGGGATGCCGGCGCGGTTGTAGTCGACCAGCGAGTAGTCGGCTCCGTGGATCCGGCCGGTGCTGCCTCCGACGTGGAGGGACTTGCCAGTGTCCTCCTCCATGTGGGCTCGCTCGATCTCGACGCGGACGTTGTGGCCGTCAACGTCGACGTCGAGGTAGCCCTCGAACGCGATCGGCTCGTCGTACTGCGAGGTCTGGAAGTTCTTCGGCATGTCCGGGTAGAAGTAGTTCTTCCGAGCGAAACGGCACCACTCGGCGATCTCGCAGTTGAGCGCGAGCCCGATCTTCATCGCGGACTCGACGGCACTCCGGTTGACCACCGGCATCGAGCCGGGCAACCCCAGGCAGGTCGGGCAGGTCTGCGTGTTCGGCTCGGCCCCGAACCCGGTCGGGCAGCCGCAGAACATCTTCGACGCGGTGTTGAGCTCGACGTGGACCTCGAGGCCCAGCGCAGGGTCGAACTGCTCCAGCGCCTCGTCGAAGCCGACCAGCGTGTCCGTCATCGGGTCGCCTCCTCGAGTGCGGGTGCCCGGTCGAGCAGCGGGCCGCCCCAGGTCTTCTGCAGCAGGGTCTCCAGCGCGGCGCCGACCCGGTAGAGCCGGTCGTCGGCCATCGCCGGCGCCAGCACCTGCACGCCGGCCGGGAGCCCGTCCTCGTCGGCGAGCCCGCTGGGCACCGAGATCCCGGGTACGCCGGCCAGGTTGGCCGGGATGGTGGCGATGTCGTTGAGGTACATCGCCAACGGGTCGGCCAGCTTCTCGCCGATCCGGAACGCGGTGGTCGGCGCGGTCGGGGAGACCAGCACGTCGGCCTGCTCGAACGCGGCAGCGAAGTCGCGCTGGATCAGCGTGCGCACCTTCTGCGCCTGCCCGTAGTACGCGTCGTAGTAGCCGCTCGAGAGCGCGTAGGTGCCGAGGATGATCCGCCGCTTCACCTCCTCGCCGAAGCCGGCGTCGCGGGTCGCGCGCATCACGTCCTCGGCGCTCGGGTTGTCGATCCCCTCGGGGATCACCCGGAGCCCGTAGCGCATCGCGTCGAAGCGGGCGAGGTTGGAGGACGCCTCGCTCGGCATGATCAGGTAGTACGCCGCCAGCGCATGCACGAAGCTCGGGCACGACACCTCGACCACGGTGGCACCCGCGTCGGTCATCAGGCGTACGGCGTCGTCGAACCGGGCCTCGACCCCGTCCTGGTAGCCCTCGCCGCCGAGCTCGCGGACCACGCCGATCCGGACCCCGGCCAGGTCTCCGGACGCCCCTTCACGCGCGGCCGCGACCAGCGGAGGCAGCGGGTCGGTCAGGCTGGTCGAGTCGAGCGGGTCGTGACCGCCGATCACCTCGTGGAGCAGGGCCGCGTCGAGCACGCTGCGGGTGACCGGGCCGGCCTGGTCGAGGGAGTTCGCCATCGCGACCAGTCCGTAGCGGCTGACGCCGCCGTAGGTGGGCTTGAGGCCGACCGTGCCGGTGACCGCGCCGGGCTGGCGGATCGAGCCGCCGGTGTCGGTGCCGATCGCCAGCGGAGCCTCGAACGCGGCGACCGCTGCGGCGGAGCCGCCACCCGAGCCGCCGGGGATCCGGTCGAGGTCCCACGGGTTGTGGGTCGGACCGTAGGCGGAGTGCTCGGTCGACGAGCCCATCGCGAACTCGTCCATGTTGGTCTTGCCCAGGATCGGCAGGCCGGCCGCCCGCAGCCGCGCCGCAACCGTGGCGTCGTACGGCGGGACCCAGCCCTCGAGGATCTTCGAGCCGACGGTCGTGGTCAGGCCCTTGGTCGCGATCACGTCCTTGACCGCGATCGGCACCCCGTCGAGCGGCGACGCGACCTCGCCGGCGGCGCGGCGCCGGTCCGAGGCCCGGGCGGCCGCCAGCGCGCCCTCACCGTCGACCTGGAGGAACGCGTGCACCGCTCCGTCGACGGCGGCGATCCGGTCGAGGTGGGCCTGCGTGATCTCGACCGACGTGGTCTCGCCGTCGCTGAGCTTCTGCGCCAGCACCGAGGCGTCGAGGCGGGTCAGGTCGCTCCCCCGAGAAGTCACTGCTCATCCCCCAGGATCCGCGGGACCTCGAAGCGCTGCTGCTCCACGCGGGGCGCTCCACTGAGCGCCTCCTCGGCGGTGAGGCACGGGACCACGACGTCGTCGCGGAACACGTTGCTCAACGGCAGCGGGTGCGAGGTGGCCGGCACGTCGTCGACGCCGGCCTCACGGATCGACGCGATCGACTCCAGGATCACCGCGAGCTGCGGGGCGAGGTGGTCGAGCTCGGCGTCATCCAGGTCGATCCGGGCGAGGTCGGCCAGGTGGGCGACCTCGTCACGACTGATCTCGACGCGGTCGCCGCGCGACCTGCTCGATCCAGGGCTCTCTGGCATGCGGAATCTCCTGCAAGGATGGGGACACGTCATCCTAGGGGCGCTCACGGCGCCGGCCGGAGCGGGTGCATGGCGACGGACCGACACGGGGAGGCTGATCGTGACGCTCGGGCACACCCGATGGCTGGTCCCGGCCCTCGTCGCCCTGGCGGTGGCGCTGGCGGTGGTCCTCGCGGTCACCCTGCTGGCGGTCCGCGGTGACCGGGACCCGCGGACGTTCTACGTCTCCCCCGACGGCTCCGACCGGGCGAGCGGCAGCAGCCCGGGCTCGGCCTGGCGCAGCCTCTCCCGGCTGGGAGAGGTCGACCTCGTGGCCGGCGACCGGATCCTGCTCGCGGGCCGGTTCGACGGGCAGCGGCTCTACCTGCCGGCGGACGCGTCCGGTGACGAGGACCACCCGATCGTGGTCGCGTCGTACGGCGCCGGACGAGCCACGATCGCCGGTTCCGACGGCACCTGCCTGCGCGTCGACGCGTCCTGGGTGACGGTCCGTGACCTGACCACGCGGGAGTGCGCCTTCTCGGGGATCTCGGTGTCGGGCGACCACGTGACCGTCGAGGGGGTCGAGTCGACCGGCAACCTCGCCGGCGTCCGGATCGCGACCGGCGCCGACCACGCGACCGTGCGGGACAGCGACGTGCACGACAACACCACCATGAACCGCGGCACCACCGGACCGGACGACGACTCGGGAGCGTTCGGCGTGCTGGTCAACGGAGACCACGCCCTGATCACGCACAACACCATCTCGGGCCAGTCCGCGCCCTCGGCCGACTACGGCACCGACGGGTCGGCGGTCGAGATCTTCGGCGCCGAGGACACCCTGGTCAGCTACAACGTGGCCCGTGACAACCACACGTTCACCGAGCTCGGCGGATCGGCCGACGACGCGTCCAGCGGCACCGTCTACGCCTACAACCAGGTGACCAGCCGGCAGCCCGACAGCAAGTTCGTGGTCACACGCGGAGGCGGCACGTTCGGTCGGGTGGCCGGCACCCTGCTCGTGCACAACACCGCCGTGCTCAGCGGCTCGGGCAGCGAGGGCGTGGTCTGCGGTCCCGACTGCGAGCCCGAGGTGCTCACCATGCGCGCCAACCTGGTGGTGGCGTCGTACCGCGCCGGGAGCGTCAGCGGCACCTACGCCGAGAGCCGCAACCTCTATGCCGGCGGCCGCCCGAAGTGCGTCGTCGACGGCCGCACGACGCCCTGCCCGGACCGGTTCGTGGACGACCCGGGCGTCGACGCGGGCGGACGGTTCGTGACCCTGCGCCCCGACAGCCCGGCGATCGACAGCGGCGGCGCCGCCGGGGGGTACGACGAGGACATCGCCGGCCAGGCCGTCCCCACCGACGGCAACGGCTCCGGCGGGGCGTTCACGGACATCGGGGCCTGGGAGCGGCCCGCTCCCTGAGCGCAACTAGGGTCCCCCCATGTCCCACGAGCCGATCTTCGTCGCCGACGAGCACGCCCAGCTGACCGCCAAGCTCGACGAGGTACGCGCGGAGCTGCTCGAGACGGTCGAAGGGCTGACCGACGAGCAGGCCCGCCGCCGGCTGGTGCCGTCGCTGACCACCCCGCTGTCCCTGCTCAAGCACGCCGCCTTCGTCGAGCAGGTGTGGTTCCACGTCGCGCTCGCGGGTCGCACCCGGGCCGAGATCGGGATCCCCGAGACGGTGGACGAGTCGTTCACCCTGACGCCCGAGGACACCGTGGTCTCGCTGGTCGCGGAGTACCAGCGGGTCTGCGGCGAGGCACGCGAGATCGCGTCGTCGTACGCCCCGGACGAGCACGCCCTGCACAACCGGCGCAGCCCGGTCAGCCTGCGCTGGGTGCACCTGCACCTGATCGAGGAGCTGGCCCGGCACACCGGCCACGCCGACATCCTGCGCGAGCAGGTCCTGGCAACCGAAGCGGCCGGCTGAGGGCGATCAGCCTCCGAGCGCGCCGGTCAGCGCGTCGGACAACCGGGTGCGGTCACGGTCGCCGGCCAGCGCGCCGAGCAGCAGGCTCAGGAGCGCGATCAGGGCGAAAACGAAGGCCGTGACCCCGCAGACGGCAACCACCCCCGTGGGCGCACCGGACCTGCCCGCCGTCACTGCCACGACGACCATCAGCGCGGCCACGAACCAGAAGATGCCGTGGAAGGTCTTGCTGGTCCACCACCGCATCCGACCGACGATCCGGGTGCCGCCGGACTCCTCGACGAGGTGTCCCCGCAGCACCGGCGGGAAGTCGTACTTGCCGCCGGCCGCGTAGCGTGCCCGGATCCGGTCGCGGTGCACGCGGACGTGGAGGCCGGAGCGGTAGAACGGCCTGCCGTTGGACGTGGCGGCGGCGCGGACGTCCTCGACGGTGCGTCCCGGGAGGAGCAGGTCGAACGACTCGGCCACGTCAGCCCACCGCCCCGGTCTCGAGCAGCACCCGGAAGGCGTCCTCGTCGAGCACCGGGACTCCGAGCTGCTCGGCCTTGTCGGCCTTCGAGCCGGGCGAGTCGCCGACCACGACGTAGTCGGTCTTCTTCGACACCGACGACGACGCCTTGCCGCCGCGGGTCAGGATCGCCTCCCGGGCCTCGTCACGGCTGAAGCCGGTCAGCGACCCGGTGACCACGAGGGTCTTGCCCTCGAGCGTGCGGGGGATGGACTCGTCGCGCTCGTCCTCCATGCGCACCCCGGCCTCTGCCCAGGCGTCGACGATCCGGTTGTGCCAGGCCGCCTCGGGTCCGTCGAACCAGGCCCGGATCGACTCCGCGATGGTCGGGCCGACGCCCTCCGCGCCGGCGAGCCGGGCCTCGTCAGCCTCGCGGATCGCGGTCATCGTGCCGAACTCCGTCGCCAGCGCGCGGGCGGCCGTGGGCCCGACGTGGCGGATCGAGAGTCCCACCAGCGCCCGCCACAGCGGCCGGTCCTTGGCCGCGTCGAGGTTCTCGAGGAGCTTGCGCCCGTTGGCGGACAGCACCGGGTCGTCGCCCTCCCCCTTCTTCGCGGCGCGCGTGAACAGGGACGCCTGCACCAGGTCCTGCTCGGTCAGCCCGAACACGTCGCCCTCGTTGGTGATGACGCCCGCGTCGAGCAGCGCCACCGCGGCCTCGTAGCCGAGCCCCTCGATGTCGAAGGACCCGCGGCCGGCGACGTGGAAGACCCGCTCGCGCACCTGCGCCGGGCAGCTCTCGTGGTTGGGGCAGCGCAGGTCCTTGTCGCCCTCCTTCTCCTCCACGAGCGTGGAGTGGCAGGCCTCGCACTTCGTCGGCATCTTCCACGCGCGCAGACCCTTGGGCCGCAGCGCCAGCACCGGCCCGAGGATCTCGGGGATCACGTCGCCGGCCTTGCGCAGGATCACGGTGTCGCCGGGGCGCACGTCCTTGCGCTTGACCTCGTGTGCGTTGTGGAGGGTGGCGTTCTCGACGGTGGAGCCAGCGACCTTGGTCGGCTCCATCACGCCGTAGGGCGTGACCCGTCCGGTGCGACCGGTGTTGACCCGGATCTCCAGGAGCTTGGCGTTGACCTCCTCGGGCGGGTACTTGAAGGCGATCGCCCACCGCGGCGCCCGCGAGGTGGACCCCAGCCGACGCTGCAGGGAGACGTCGTCGACCTTGACCACGACGCCGTCGATCTCGTGCTCGACGTCATGGCGGTGCTCGCCGTAGTGCTCGATGAACTCCTGCGCCTGCTCGAGCCCCGGCACCACCGTGGCCCGGTCACTGGTCGGCATCCCCCACGCCTTGAGCGCGGCGTAGGCGTCGGACTGGGCGCTCGGCTCGAACCCCTCGCGAAGGCCGACGCCGTGGCAGACCATGGCGAGCTCGCGGGTGGCCGTGACCTTGGGGTTCTTCTGGCGCAGCGAGCCGGCAGCCGCGTTGCGGGGGTTGGCGAACATCGGCTTGCCGGCCTCGGACATCGAGACGTTGAGCCGCTCGAAGGCGGCCACCGGCAGGAACACCTCGCCGCGCACCTCGACCCGGCTCGGCACCGGGTATTCGTCGGTGCCGGTGAGCCGGTGCGGGATGTTGGCGATCGTCTTCACGTTGGGCGTGACGTCCTCGCCGGTGCGTCCGTCGCCCCGGGTCACGCCGCGGACCAGTCGGCCGTCCTCGTAGAGCAGGTTGATCGCGAGCCCGTCGACCTTGAGCTCGCACAGCAGCGCGGGGTCGTCGACACCGTCGCGGGAGAGCCGCGACGCCCAGGTCTGGAGCTCGTCGTAGGAGAACGCGTTGTCGAGGCTCTGCATCGGCTCGAGGTGGTCGACGGCCGTGAACATCGTCGAGACCGCACCTCCGACCTTCTGCGTCGGTGAGTCCGGCGTGCGCAGCTCGGGGAACTTCTCCTCGAGCTCCTCGAGCCGGCGCATCCGCAGGTCGAAGTCGTGGTCGTCGAGGGTCGGGTCGTCGAGCACGTAGTAGCGCCAGCGCGCGTCCTCGATCTCCTCCGAGGTCCGCGCGTGCTCCTCGCGGGCCTCCGGCGTGGCGGGCGCCACCTCGGCATCGGTCTCCAGGCTGATCTCGCTCACGGGACCCATCTTGCCGTGCCCCACCGACGCCCACCCATCCCAGGAATACGCCGCACCGAACGTTCCTTGAAGTCTCCGAGGAGGACCGCCATGACCGCACCGTACGACGGCACGCCCGCCGAGGAGCGCGCCCTCGACCGCCGTGCCCCCGAGGGCACGCCGCGCGGCCTGGTCCTGATGCTGCACGGCGGCACCCAGCAGAGCCTGGAGCCGGTCGGCGCCCGCAGCGGCTCCCTGAAGCGGATGGAGATCCTGCGCGACGTTCTCGAGCCGAAGGTGCTCGGGGCCGGCCACGCGCTGTGGCTGCTGCGCTACGCCCGCCGCGGCTGGAACGGGGGCACGGCGCGCGGCCCGGTGCCCGACGCCCGGTGGGCCCTGGACCAGGTGCGCGACACGTACGGCGACGTACCCGTCGTGCTGCTGGGTCACTCGATGGGCGGCCGCACCGCGACCCGCGTCGCCGACCACCCCAACGTCCGTGGCGTGGTCGGCCTGGCGCCCTGGTTCGAGCCCGGCGACCCGGTGGACGGTCTGGCCGGCAAGGACTTCGTCGCCGGCCACGGCCTGCGCGACCGGATCACGTCCGCGCGCAACACCCGGGCCTTCACGGAGCGCGCCGCGACCGTCGCCGCCCGCGCGGAGTTCCACCCGCTCGGCGGTGCCGGGCACTACCTGCTCTACCGGCCGAAGCGCTGGAACCGGTTCGCCCTCCGGCACTCCCTCGGGGTCCTCTCCCACGCGGACGTCTAGACACCGACGCCCGGTCCGGGAATGAAATTGCGGACCCCTCGGGTTGCTCCCTACGCTCAGTTGAAACGAAACCGTTTCGTTTCATCCAGGTCGACGGGAGGAGACCCCGATGGTTCCGGTGAACCGCCCACGCGTCGCGGGCGACCGTGAGGACGAGATCCTCGACGCCACCCTCGCCGTCCTGATCGAGGTCGGCTACGACCGGCTCACGATGGACGGTGTCGCCCGCCAGGCACGAGCCAGCAAGGCCACGCTCTACCGCCGCTGGGAGACCAAGGCGAGCCTCGTGATCGACGCGCTGCTCCGCGCCAAGGGGGCTCCGCACGTCGAGCTGCCCGACACCGGCACCCTCCGTGGTGACCTGCTCGCGATGTTCTGCGGGGCCAGCGGCCCGACCGGCCACGCCGGCACCCACGCCCTCGGCGCCGTGGTGACCGCACTGGCCAGCGACCCCGAGTTCGCGGTCGAGTTCCGCCAACGCTTCGTGGAGCCGAAGCTGGCCGTGTCGACCGCGATCTACCAGCGCGCCCAGGCCCGCGGCGAGATCGGCGCGGACGTCGACCTCGAGGTGATCGGCCCCGCGATGGCCGGGATCCTGCTCCACCGCGCGTTCCTGATGGGCCTGCCGACCGACGACTCGATCGTCGAGCGCGTCGTCGACCACGTCATTCTCCCCGCCGTCCTCCGCCCGGAGCCGGCCCGCACCACCACCCCGACCCTGCGAGAGAGCAAGGAGCTCCCATGAGAGACGCAGACAGCCCCGAGACGGGCACCACGACGGAGCAGAAGCCCGCCGGCACCACCGAACGCCGCCTCGCGTGGGCGCTCGTCCTGATCTCGGTCGCGCAGCTGATGGTGGTGCTCGACGCCACCATCGCCAACATCGCGCTGCCCTTCATCCGCGAGGACCTGAACATCAGCCAGGCCAACCTGCAGTGGGTCGTCACGGGCTACTCGCTCGCGTTCGGTGGCCTGCTGCTCCTCGGCGGACGCCTCGGTGACCTCTACGGTCGCCGCCGGATCTTCATGGTCGGCGTGGCGATCTTCGCGGTCGCCTCCGGACTCGGCGGACTCGCCCAGAACGAGCTGATGCTGCTCGGCTCCCGTGGTTTCCAGGGCCTCGGCGCCGCACTCGCCTCGCCCACCGCGCTGGCGCTGATCACCACCACGTTCCCGGCCGGACCGCCCCGCAACCGGGCGTTCTCCGTGTACGCCGCCATGTCGGGCGTCGGCGCGGCCGTCGGCCTGATCCTCGGTGGCTGGCTCACCGGCCTGACCCCGCACCTGCTCGGTCTGGACATCGACGGCTGGCGACTGACCTTCCTGATCAACGTGCCGATCGGTCTGGCTGCCGCCGCGGCCGCGCCCCGCGTCTTCGGCGAGAGCGAGACGCACCCGGGTGAGCTCGACGTACCGGGCGCCCTCACCGGCACCTTCGGCCTGATCTCGATCGTCTACGGCCTCTCCCGCGCCGGCCAGCAGCAGTACGGCTGGGGCGACACCTGGACGCTCACGGCCCTGGCCGTCGGCGTGCTGCTGCTCGCGGTCTTCGTGGTGGTCGAGCGGCGCGCGGAGCACCCGCTGCTGCCGTTCCGGATCCTCACCAACCGCACCAGAGGCACGGCGTTCGTGGCGATGATGATCGTCCCGGCCGCGATGTTCGCGATGTTCTTCTTCCTCTCGCTGTTCGTGCAGAACGTGATGGGCTACTCGCCGCTGCAGACCGGTGTCGCCTTCCTGCCGTTCAGCTTCGGCATCGTGATCGCCGCGACGGTCTCCTCCAAGCTGATGACGACGGTCGACCCGCGCTGGCTGGCCGGCATCGGCACCGCGATGGCGGGCACCGCCCTGCTCGGGTTCTCCCGGCTGGGCATCGACGACAGCCCGGGGCACCTGCTCAAGGTGCTGTCGGCCGGCGGCGACCTCGGCAGCAACGTGAGCTACTGGGCGGACATCTTCCCGTTCATCGTGCTGATGTCGCTGGGCATGGGTGCGACGTTCGTGCCGATGACGCTGGCGGCCGTGCACGGCGTGCAGCGACCGCGACTCCGGCATCGGGTCCGGCGTGCTGAACACCATGCAGCAGGTGGGTGGCGCACTCGGCCTGGCCACGCTCTCCACGGTCGCGGTGCACTTCACGCAGGCACGCACCGACGAGCTGATCCCGGCCCTGTCGAAGCTCGCACCCCAGCTGGACCCGAGTGCCGTCGGCGGACTGGCCGGCCTCGCCGGGTTCACCACCGGCGCGGCGCACGCCTTCCTCGCCGGCGCGTTCATGATCTGGACCGCCAGCGCCATCGTGTGGATCTTCCTGAACGTGAAGCACGAGGAGATGGCCACCGACGGTGCGCCCGAGGGCGTCGGGGTCGCCTGACCTCGTCCGTCGCGGGTTTGCAGGCGGCGAATTACCACGTTCACGTGGTAATTCGCCGCTTCGCCATCGAGATCTCCCGTGCGGAGCAGACACTTCGGTGGTGATGTACGACGGCCGCAGTGGCTCGGTTCATCCCCAGCGGGCGGCCCAGATCCGCATCCCGTGCCGGTTGTTGACCGGCGTCGACCACACCACGGTCGAGCCGCCGGCCAGGGTCCCCGGTGAGAACTTCGGTGCGCCGTCGCCGATCCGCGAGAGCCGGCGCGTCTGGAAGTCGTAGACGAACGTCCCCGCGGGGACGGCCGCGTCGTCGTAGGAGGTGGCGGTGACGAAGCCGCTCCCGAGCCCACCGCCCTCGACTCCGCTGCCCTGGAGGGTGACCACCTGGGCGCCATCGGTGGTGACCACGTGCACCCGGTCGTCGCGGACCTTGCCGCGGGTGCCGCAGTACTCGGTCAGTGAGATGCGGCCGCCGGAGAGGGCGAGCCCGAGCTGGTTGCAGCGATCTCCCGAGAGCGGGTCGAACGAGTGCTCGTCCCCGGTCGCGAGGTTGCGGACCGTGATCGAGTCGATCGGGTCGTTGGAGCGGTTGCTGAACGCCAGCGTGCCGTCGTCGACCGCCCAGTCGCCCACGGTGGCGACCTTCGCCGGCGCCGCCGAACCGTCGAGCGGGACGGACCACAGGGTCCCCGTGTAGGTCGCCCCTCCACCGAAGTCCTCCGGCACGAAGTAGAGCCGCCCGTCCCAGACGGCCGCACCACGCAGGTCACGCATGTTGGCCTGCGACCCCGACAGCACGGCGGCGAGGTCGAGGTCCAGGTGGGACCAGGACCGGGCACCGAGGTCGTAGACGTCGATCCGCAGGGGGGAGCCCCCTCGGTCGACCCACACCACCTGGTCGCCTGCGACCGTCAGCACCGACGGGCCGGACGGCGCCTGGTCGGTGCTGAAGTGCGCGTCCGGTGGCTCCGGGAGCCAGGTGGTGTCACCGGTTGCCGGGTCCACCAGGCCGTAACGGTTGTACTCGCTCATCGGGTCCGCCGGATCGCGGCGCTGGGCGTCGCTGACCACCACCCGCCCGTCGTCGGTCACCTGCGTGAACAGCCGGCCGTTCCCCTCGTCCAGGTCCTGGTTCGTGTACGAGGTCGTGAGCCGGTACTGGTCCCCGTCAGCGGCACGGCTCGCGTCGTCCAGGTGGACGACCGGGCCGACCGGGGCGGTGTGCGCGACGGGGACGTCGCCGCCGGCGGACCCGTGCACCACGGCATAGCCGCCGCTCGCAACGAGGGCGACAGCGAGCACCGACCCGGCGACACCCAGCCGCTGCCGGGTCCGGCGGCGCCGCGCCCGCCCGACGATGGCGTGCGTGTCGTGCGGCTCGGCCGGCGGGTGCTGGACGCTCTCCTCGAGCAGGTGGCGCAGCTCGGTGACCATCGGGACTCCTTCTCAGCGGACGACGAGGTCGTCGTCGCGGATCACGGCATAGGCGGACTGGAGCGAGGCGATGCCGCGTGAGGTCTGGGACTTCACGGTGCCGCCACTGATGCCGAGGATCTCGGCGACCTCGGCGACCGGCAGGTCCTCGTAGTACCGGAGCACCACGCACGCGCGCTGCCGCGGCGGCAGTGCCGCCAGCGCCTGCATCAGGGCCAGCCGTTCGGAGCTCGGGTGCGCGTGGTCCGGCACCTTGCCGGCGCCGACGACCGAGGTGTCGGACACCACCTCGGTCGAGGACCGGCGACGCCGCGCGTCGAGAGCGGCGCTGACGACCGCGCGCTTGGCGTAGGCGTGCAGCCGACCGTCGCGCTCGAGCCGCGGCCACCGGCGGTAGACCCGGATCAGGCCCTCCTGCACGTAGTCGGACGCGAGCTGCCAGTCACCGCAGAGCAGGTACGCCGTCCGGCGCAGCGCCGGCTGGCTCACGGCCACGAAGTCCTCGAACTCCCGGTCGTCCCGCATCCGCGCCTCCCCGTCGCCGCCTGCCCTGTCACTGTCTCAACGTGCTGAGAGGGCTGCGGGGTTGCACGCTAGGGCTGTTCCTCACCGGGGTCGAGCCGATCGGCGGTCGCGCGGGCCTGGGTCAGCGCGCGGCGAGCCCAGGCCGGGCTGGCTCCGGCGAGCCCGCACGTCGGCGTGACCACCGTGCGCTCGGTGGGCGCCAGGCCCATCATGTCCAGCAGCCGGTGCACGGCAGTGCTGGGACCGCGGTCGTCGGCGGTGGCCGGGTCGACGGACGGGACCACGCCGAGCAGCGCCCACTCCCCCGCCTCGAGCACGCTCGCGAGCCCGTCGTACGCCGCCGGACCGATGGCCGTGACGTCGACCGAGAGGCCCTGGGCGCCCGCGCCGCGGAGCAGGTCGACCGGCACGTCGGTGGCGCAGCAGTGCGCGATCGGCGTCGCGCCGGCGGCGGTGACCGCGGCGAACACCTCGGTCAGCAGCGCCGACGCCTCGGGCGGGTGCACGGTGCGGTGCCGGCCGAAGCCGGACGCGGTCGGCACCTGCCCGGCCAGCACGGCCGGCAGTGACGGCTCGTCGACCTGCACCAGGAGCGAGGCTGCCCGGGAACCGGCGGCCGAGATCGGCCAGGTGGTCGGTCACCGCCGCCGCGAGCGCCTGGGCCAGGTCGTGCCGGGCGCCGTGGTCGGACAGCACCCGGTCGCCGCGCGGCTTCTCCACGGTCGCTGCCAGCGTCCACGGTCCGGCCACCTGCACCTTGAGCCAGCCGGTGTGGCCCTGGGCCTGCTCCTCCACGGTGTCCAGGTCCTGCGAGAGCAACGAGCGAGCACGGCGCTGGTCGATCCCGGCCGCGTCGGTGAGCCGCCAGCCGGCGGGCTGCAGGTCGGCGCCGATGTCGGTGACGAGTCCGAGGGTGCGCCCGGTCAGGTTCGCGACGGCACCCCGCCCCGGCATCTCGGGCACGTGCGGGAGGTCCAGCTCGCCGAGCACGATCCGGGTCGCCTCGGCGTAGTCGCGGGCGTTGTCCTGCTCCTCACCCACGCCGCCTCCGGGCATCGAGCCGACGCCGCTGGCCCAGGTCATGCGGTCGCCGAGATGGTGGCGGAACCGACGACGCGCGTGCCGTCGTAGACGACCACGGCCTGGCCGGGGGCGATGCCGGTCGCCGGGTCGTGCAGCCGGACGTCGAGCCCGCTGTCGGTCGAGCCTGTCGGGACCACCGTGACCAGAGCGCGGTGCTCGTCGCCGTGCGCGCGGAGCTGCACGGTGCACTCCAGCGGCCGGTCGGGCACGGTGCCGCACCACAGCGGGCGGATCGCGGTCAACCGCTCGACCGCCAGGGCGTCGCGCGGGCCGACGGTGACGGTGCCGGACACCGGCTCGATGTCGAGCACGTAGCGCGGCTGCCCGTCGGCCGCGGGACGCCCGATCCGCAGGCCCCGTCGCTGGCCGACGGTGAACCGGTAGCTGCCGTCGTGCTCGCCCAGCACCTCGCCCTCGCGGTCGACGATCGACCCCGCGTGGGCGAGCTCGCGGTCGGCCAGCCGGTCGGCGAGCCAGCCACCCGTGTCGCCGTCGCTGATGAAGCAGATGTCGTGGCTGTCCGGCTTCGCGGCCACGGCCAGGCCACGGCGCTCGGCCTCGCGGCGTACGTCGGACTTGGCGCTGTCGCCCAGCGGGAACAGCGCATGGGAGAGCTGGCGCTGGGTGAGCACCCCGAGCACGTAGGACTGGTCCTTGCCCATGTCCTCGGCGCGGTGCATCTCGACCAGGCCGTCGGGCCCGGTGTGCAGCTGCGCGTAGTGACCGGTCGCCACGGCGTCGAAGCCGAGGGCGAGCGCCCGGTCGAGCACGGCCGCGAACTTGATCTTCTCGTTGCAGCGCAGGCACGGGTTGGGGGTGCGTCCGGCGGCGTACTCGTCGAGGAAGTCCTCGACCACGTCGGCGTGAAACCGGTCGCTCAGGTCCCAGACGTAGAAGGGGATACCGATCACGTCGGCGGCTCGACGCGCGTCGTTGCTGTCCTCGATCGTGCAGCAGCCACGCGCACCGGTGCGGTAGGACTGCGGGTTGCGCGAGAGCGCGAGGTGGATGCCCGTGACGTCGTGGCCGGCCTCGGCGACCCGGGCAGCCGCGACCGCCGAGTCCACCCCGCCGGACATCGCCGCGAGGACCTTCATCTCAACGCCCCCCGAGACCCGCCACCGCGCCGGCCTCGGCCGCGCGCTCGACGGCCGGACCGATCGCCTCGACGAGGGCGTCGACGTCGGCCTGCGTGGACGTGTGCCCCAGCGAGAACCGGAGCGAGGATCGGGCGTCGTCGTCACTGACCCCCATCGCCAGGAGCACGTGGGAGGGCTGGGGCACGCCGGCGGAGCAGGCGGACCCGGTGGAGCACTCGACCCCGCGGGCGTCGAGCAGCATCAGCAGCGAGTCACCCTCGCAGCCCGGGAACGTCAGGTGGGCGTTGGCCGGGAGCCGGCGCACGGGGTCCCCGTTGGGTACGGCGCTGGGCACGATCTCGCGCACCCGCCGGACCAGGTCGTCACGCAGCGCGGCCACCCGGGCGGCGTACTCCTCGCGGCACCGGACGGACAGGTCGACCGCGGCCGCGAACCCGGCGATCGCGGGCGCGTCGATGGTGCCGGAGCGGATGTCGCGCTCCTGGCCGCCGCCGTGCTGGAGCGCGGTGACGTCCAGGTCGCGTCGTACGACCAGGGCGCCGACGCCGAACGGGCCGCCGAGCTTGTGCCCGGTCAGCGTGAGCGCGTCGGTGCCGGACGCGGCGAAGTCCACGTCCACCTGGCCGACGGCCTGCACCGCGTCCGTGTGCACGGGGATGCCGTGGGCACGGGCCAGGTCGACCACCTCGGCGAGCGGCTGCAGCGTGCCGACCTCGTTGTTGGCCCACATCACCGACACCACCGCGACCGACCCCGGGTCACTGTCGATGGACTGCTTCAGCGCCTCGATGTCGAGCCGGCACTCCGCGTCGACGGGCAGCAGCTCGACCACCGCTCCGTCGCGTTCGGCCAACCAGTGCAGGGGATCGAGCACCGCGTGGTGCTCCACGGCGGTCGAGAGGATGCGGGTGCGCCGCGCGTCGTCGGTGCGACGCGCCCAGAACAGTCCCTTGACCGCGAGGTTGTCAGCCTCGGTGCCTCCGGAGGTGAACACCACCTCGCCCGGACGGCAGCCCAGGGCACCGGCGATCTGCTCGCGGGACTCCTCGACGATCCGCCGGGTGTCGCGCCCGGAGGCGTGCAGCGAGGAGGCGTTGCCGACCCGCACCAGCTGCTCGGTCATCGCCGCCACGGCCTCCGGGTACATCGGGGTCGTGGCAGCGTGGTCGAGGTAGGTGCGGCGGGGTGCCGGCGCGGCGTCAGTCATGGCTGATCAAGCGTACGGCGTCCCTGCGGGTGATTGACGCCGTGCCCGGATGACGCCAGAGTCGTGCGGATGCGGATCAGCATCGACGCGTCCTCCCCGGGCTCTCCCTTCGCCCAGCTGCGGGACCAGATCCGGCACCAGGTGCTCTCCGGGGAGCTCGTCCCGGGCACCCGACTGCCCACCGTCCGCTGGCTCGCGTCCGACCTCGGACTGGCCGCGAACACGGTCGCCCGTGCCTACCGCGAGCTCGAGGGGCTGGGCATGATCGAGACCCGGGGTCGGGCCGGCAGCTTCGTCAGCGGTGACCAGGTCGAGCGTGCGGCGCGGGAAGCCACCCATACGTACGTCGGGAGGCTGCGCGAGCTGGGCGTGGAACGCGACGGTGCGATCGCCCTCGTGCAGCGGGCATTCGGGGCGTAACGCCGCCGTAAGGTCACCGGACCCGATCGGACCTACCGTCGAAGGGAGCCCGAGGAGGCCCCCATGACGATGCACTCGATGACGTTCCTGTTCATGTTCCTGATGATCGCGATCGTCGTGGTCGGCGGGCTCTACGTCGCCGTGCGGCTGTTCGGCGCCCGCAGTGTCGAGTCCGACCACCCGACGTCGCCGGGCGGGCCGCGCGACCGCTAACGCAGGTCGATCGCCGCCACCAGCGCACGGTGGTCGGTGCCCTCGACGTCGACCGTCGAGGTGCGCACCGGCGCGAAGTCCTTGCTGACCAGCACGTGGTCGATGGTGACCACTGGTCGCAGGTAGCGGGCGCGGGAGCTCGTCGGCCAGGTCGCCTGCCAGCCCGCGTTCGCCTGCTCTGCCGCGTCGCGCAGCCCCAGACCGAGCACCGACCGGAACGCCGGGTGGTCACGGGTCGCGTTGAAGTCGCCGACCACCATCGTCGGGCCGGCCCCGAGAGCCAGCGCCGCCTGCTTGCGCACCTCGCGCAGGTCGTCGTGCCAGGGACCGGGCTCGCTGACCGGCTGCGCGGTGTGCACGGCGAGCAGCCGGAACGGTCGCGACGCCGCCACGTCGACCGCCACTCCACCGTTGACCAGCCGCAGCGCACCCTCGTTGCTGAGCTGGTAGCGCGAGAACACCATGGTGCCCGCGGCCGTCGATGCCGGAGTCCCGGCCCGATAGCGCAGGAGCTCCGAGAGCCCGGCGCGGTCGAGCGCCACCAGCTCGGTGGGCGTGACCTCCTCGAGGACCAGCAGGTCGACGTGTCGGGCGGTGGCACTGCGCACCACGGTGTTGGGGTCGGCGGACCCGAACCGCAGGTTGGCCGTCATCACCGTCAGGTCGGTGCGGGCACCCGACGAGCCGAGGAACAGCGGCGAGGCCCAGGACCCCTGGACGACCAGTCCGAGCAGCGAGAGCGCCAGCCCGGCGACGACGCCGGGACTGGGCCGTCCCGGACGTCGTGCCAGCAGCAGGAGGAGCAGCAGCGCCAGCAGGAAGCCGAGGATGCCGTACGACGCGAAGGCGGTCGCCAGGGCCGGCAGCCCGGCCGAGGTGTCGACCAGGCGCAGGACGGTGAGCGTCGCCGCGCCCACCAGTGCGAGCGCGGCGACGACGCCGACGAGACCCCGGAGCTTCCCCACGTAGGTGGGGTCAGCCCTTGCGCTTGTTGATCTCCTCGGTGGCGGCGGGCAGCACGGTGTGCAGGTCCCCCACGACCCCGAAGTCGACCAGCTCGAAGATCGGTGCCTCGTCGTCCTTGTTGACGGCCACGATCGTCTTGGAGGTCTGCATGCCGGCCCGGTGCTGGATCGCACCGGAGATGCCGTTGGCGACGTAGAGCTGGGGCGAGACGGTCTTGCCGGTCTGGCCGATCTGGAAGGCGTGCGGGATCCAGCCGGAGTCGACGGCGGCGCGCGAGGCGCCGACGGCGGCACCGAGCGAGTCGGCGAAGCCCTCGACCTCGGAGAAGTCACCGCCGGTGCCTCGTCCTCCGGAGACCACGATCGCGGCCTCGTTGAGCTCGGGACGCCCGGAGGCCTTGCGGGGCTGGGAGGCGACGATCTTCGCCTTCTTGGCCGAGTCGGAGATCGACGCCGCGAACTCCTCCTTGGCAGCCGCGCCCTCGGACTCCTCCGGGGTTGCTGCGTTGGGCTTCACCGTGATGATCGGCGTGCCCTTGGTGACCTTCGCCTGCACGGTGTAGTTGCCCGCGAACACGCTCTGCGTGGTGACCGGCCCCTCTCCCCCATCAGTGGCGGAGACGTCGACCGCGTCGGTGATCAGGCCGGACTCGGTCTTGATCGCCAGCCTGCCCGCGATCTCCTTGCCCTCCGCGGAGGAGGAGATCAGGACGGCGCCGGGGCCGGCCTTCTCGACCAGCTGGGCCAGCGCCTCGGCCTTGGGCGCCACGAGGTAGCCCTTGATCTCGGCGTCGTCGACGACGTAGACCTTCTCGGCGCCGTACTTGCTGACCGCCTCGACCACGCCGTCGGCCTTGTCGGTCGCGCCGATGAAGACGGCGGACGGCTCGCCGAGCCGCTTGGCGATGGTCAGCAGCTCGTAGGTGGGCTTGCGGACCGCGCCGTCGACGTGGTCCACCAGAACCAGGATCTCAGTCATGCTCGTTGTCTCCTCAAAGTCTCTCTGTCGTCTTCTGGGGCAGCCGGCTCAGATGAACTTCTTGGACGCCAGGAAGCCGACCAGCGCCTCGGCGCCGCTGCCACTGTCGTCGGTGACGATCTCGCCGGCGGTGCGCGGCGGGCGGGCCTCGGTCTCCTCGACCCTGGTCCAGGCCTGCTCCAGGCCGACCTCGCCCGCGTCGACACCGATGTCGGAGAGAGACCAGGTCTCGAAGGGCTTCTTCTTCGCGGCCATGATCCCCTTGAACGACGGGTAGCGCGCCTCACCGGACTGGTCGGTCACCGAGAGCACCAGGGGTGCCGTCGCGCCGATCACCTCCGTGGCGGTGTCGCCGTCCCGCTTGATCCGGAAGTCCTTGCCCTGGCTCTCGATCACGGAGCCGAAGGTGACCTGCGGCAGGTCGAGGCGCTCGGCGAGCATCGCCGGGACCACTGACATCGCGGCGTCGGTCGAGGCCATGCCGCAGACGACCAGGTCGACGCCACCGATCTTCTCGACGGCAGCAGCCAGCACCTTGGAGGTCGCGATGGCGTCGGAGCCGGCGATGGCGTCGTCGACGACGTGCACGCCCTTGTCGGCACCCATCTGCAGCGCCTTGCGGATCGCGTCGGCAGCCTTCTCCGGGCCGACGCACAGGGCCGTGACCTCGGTGCCGTCCTCGTCGGACTTCTCCTTGATCTGCAGCGACTGCTCGACGGCGTACTCGTCCAGCTCGGAGAGCAGGCCGTCGACACCCACGCGGTCAACGGTGAAATCATCTTCGAAGTGCCGGTCGGCCGTTGCGTCGGGCACGTACTTCACACAGACGACAATGTTCATGTCCCGCAGCCTACCCACGCGTACGGCGGCCGTGTGTGGGCCCTCGGGTGGGTCTTGTCACACCGGTTTACTCACGCGTGACGGCTGGTCAGGGTCGCACCAGCCGAGCCAGGACGCGGCCGATCAGCAGGTAGACCAGCGCCGCGATCCCCCAGTTGACCAAGGCCTCCTTGGCTACCTCGTTCTTGCCGTGGAACTGGAAGATCCCGTTGTCGCGACCGAACGGGCCGTCCACGACGTCGTCGAACTGCGTGATCAGACGGACCACCGGGTTGTCCTCGTTGATGTTGTGCCGCAGGGCCACCAGCAGCGCTCCGATCGCGAGCATCGCCGCGACCAGCGTGAAAGCCAGCAGGATCAGGCGGGCGACCTGCACCCGCGCCCTGGTGAGGGCAGGGCCGCCCCGTTTCTGCTTCTTGGTGCCGGACTCGGCGGTCTGCTCGGCCATCACGCGCCCTTGAACTCGGCCTTGCCGGGGCCGTTCTCCACGAACGACCGCATCCCGATCTGCCGGTCCTCGGTGCCGAAGAGGCCGGCGAACAGTCCGCGCTCGATCTCCAGGCCGGTGGCGAGGTCGACCTCGAGACCGTGGTCGATCGCCTGCTTCGCCGCGCGGAGGGCGTACGGCGCCGCGTTGCGGAACTGGCCGGCCCACGCCATCGACTCGTCGTACACCTGGTCTGCGGGCACCACCCGGTCGACCAGCCCGATCCGCTCGGCCTCGTCGGCCTTCACGAAGCGGCCGGTGAAGATGATGTCCTTGGCCTTGCTCGGACCGACCAGCCGGGTCAGCCGTTGGGTGCCGCCGGCGCCCGGGATGATCCCGAGCAGCACCTCGGGCTGGCCGAGGACGGCGTTGTCGGCGGCGATCCGGATGTCGGTGCACATGGCGAGCTCGCAGCCACCGCCGAGCGCGTATCCCGTGACCGCCGAGACGGTGGGCTTCGGGATCTGGGCGACGGCGGTCAGGGCGGAGATCAGGCCGGTCGAGCGCTTGATCATGTCCGGGTAGGACATGTCAGCCATCTCCTTGACGTCGGCACCGGCGGCGAACACCTTCTCGCCGCCGTAGACGACCACGGCCCGGACGTCGTCGCGGTCCGTCGCCTCGTGGGCGCAGGCCCGGATCTCCTCCTGCATCTGCACGTCCAACGCGTTCATCTTCGGACGGTCGAGCAGGATCGTGCCGACTCCGTCGGAGACGTCGAGGCGGGCGAGCTCACCCATGGTTCACCTTTCGCAGGGGACGGTGGCCCGAACCTACCGCCCCCTGGGTGAGGCGAATCAGAAGGTGATGCCGCGAGCGGCGAACCTCGTCCTGACCGCGTCAGCGGCGGCCTGGCCGTCGCGCGACTGCGCCTTGAGGTACGTCGCCCTGGCTGCTGCCGAGAAGGACGTGCCGGGAGCGAACCCGAACTGGGCGTCGATCAGCGTGGTGTCCCAGGCCTCGGTGGACTTGCCCATCGCGACGTAGTCCTTGCGGATCTCCCAGAGCGCCTGGCTCCAGATCTGGCCGTCGTAGTGCACCTCGCTCCTGCGCGTGGCGACCGTGATGTTGCGGTCGAAGCGACGGATGCAGTGCGGCGCGCTGGTGTAGGACGTCGAGTCCCAGTCCATCGGGCAGGGCTCCTCGGCCTTCCTCGGCCAGCCGTACTGCTTGTCCGCGGCCAGGCCGACGGTGACACCGAGGTAGTCGCCGAACGCCTCACCGATCGAGCCGGCGTCGAGGCTGGTGCCGTAGCCGGCCACCTGGTCGGCGTGCACCGCGTGGCCGTACTCGTGGATGATCACCTCGGCGTCCTCGGCGTCGTCGACGCCGCCCTTGCCGTAGCGGATCCGGCCCTTGGCGTCGTCCTCGAAGCTGTTGTCCGCGCCGTACTGGTTGATCAGCACCGGGTAGGAGCGCTTCAGGATCGGCGGCAGCGTCGACCCGAAGCCGAGCTTCTGGAGGTACTCCTCTGCCTGGTTGATCCAGAAGTACGCCATCACCTGCTCGAACTGGTCGTCGTGACGGTTGTAGAGGTAGGTGTTCGTGGTGCTGAACGCCGGCGCACCGGTGGACGACTTGATGGTCACCCACTTGCCCACGAGGTAGCCGGAGCCGTCGAGGTTGCGCAGCTGGGCGTCGGTGTACTCGGAGGCCGGGACGGACGTCGCGGAGTCCTTGTCGTCCGTCAGGTTCTGGTTGCCCGAGGACTGCACCGGGTTGACCATGAAGATCCGCCCCGTCCCGGTGGACCCGCCGCTGCCCGGTTTGGTGGCCTGGCTCGGGGTGGTGCCGGTGAGCACGAGGCCAGCGACGGCGAGAGATGTCGCCGTGTAGGCGAGAGCGGTGCGCGATCGGCGCATGGAGTTCCTCCAGGAGTGAGTCGGACCCGGCACAACGTACTCGCGATCCGGTCCGTTGCGAATACCTGAGCGCGTACCGTGATAATCAACCGGGTGACTCCTGGAGAGTGGACCGCAGCGGGGGAATCCGTCGCCGTGTGGCCCGGACGCAACTGGCCCCTGGGCGCGACCTGGGACGAGGAGAGCACCAACTTCGCGGTCTACGCCCCCGAGGCGACGTGCCTGTGGGTGTGCCTGTTCGACGAGGACGGCGCCGAGACCCGGCACGAGCTCACCGAGCGCAGCCTGGGCATCTGGCACGGCGCGCTGCCGGCGATCTCCGTCGGCCAGCGCTACGGGTTCCGTGCCGACGGGCCCTGGGAGCCCGACCTCGGGTTCCGGTTCAACGAGCACAAGCTGCTGCTCGACCCCTACGCCCGCGCCGTCAGCGGCGAGGTGACGCCCGAGGACGCGGTCTTCGGTGACAACGACGAGGACTCGGCGCCGTACGTCTCGAAGAGCGTGGTCGTGCACGACACCTTCGACTGGGGTGACGACCCCAAGCTCGGCCGGCGCTGGCGCGACACGGTCGTCTACGAGCTGCACGTCAAGGGCTTCACGGCGCTGCACGACCGGGTGCCCGAGCACCTGCGTGGCACGTACGCCGGGCTGGCGGAGTCCGCCGTCACCGACTACCTGCGAGACCTCGGCGTCACCGCCGTGGAGCTGCTGCCGGTGCAGCAGTTCACCTCGGAGCCGGCCGTGGTCGGGCGCGGGCTGACCAACTACTGGGGTTACAACACGATCGGCTTCTTCGCCCCGCACGCGGCGTACTCGTCCTCCGGCGACCGCGGCCAGCAGGTCACCGAGTTCAAGCAGATGGTCAAGGCGATGCACGCGGCCGGCATCGAGGTCTACCTCGACGTCGTCTACAACCACACCGCCGAGTCGGACGCGAAGGGGCCGACGCTGTCGTTCCGGGGGCTCGACGACCTCGGGTTCTACCAGCGCGCCGTGGACAAGCGCGGGGCCACCGACCCGGCGAGGTACTGGGACGTGACCGGCTGCGGCAACACCGTGGCGGCCTACCGGCCCAACGCGCTGCGACTGATCCTGGACTCGCTGCGCTACTGGGTGACCGAGATGCACGTGGACGGCTTCCGGTTCGACCTGATGCCGGCGATCACGCGCACCGGCCACGAGGTCGACATGAACGGCGCGCTGCTGACCACGATCGGGCAGGACCCGGTCCTGCGGCACGTGAAGCTGGTCGCGGAGCCGTGGGACGCCTCCCCCGACGGCTACCGGGTGGGCGAGTTCCCGCCGCCGTGGGTGGAGTGGAACGACCAGTACCGGGACACGATCCGCGACTTCTGGCGAGCGTCGACGACGGACGGGATCCGCACCGTCGCGACCCGGCTCGCCGGCTCGTCCGACCTGTACGCCGACGACGGGCGCTCGCCGTACAACTCGATCAACTTCGTGACCGCGCACGACGGGTTCACGCTGCGAGACCTGGTCTCCTACGACCGCAAGCACAACGAGGCCAACGGGGAGCGCAACCGCGACGGCACCGACAACAACCGGTCATGGAACTGCGGCGACGAGGGCGAGACCGACGACGCCTCGGTGCTCGCCCTGCGGCGCCGGCAGGCCGCCAACCTGATCGCGACCCTCTGCCTGTCCAACGGGGTGCCGATGCTGACCGCCGGCGACGAGCGCGGGCGCACCCAGCAGGGCAACAACAACGCCTACGCGCAGGACAACGAGATCTCGTGGGTCGACTGGCGGCCCGACGACGCGTGGCTCGACATCTACGAGATCACGCGCACCGCGCTGCGGATCCGGCGCGAGCACCCAGCCCTTCGGCAGCGGCACTGGTTCGAGGGCCGGCCCGCGATGGTCGGCGGCGCCAAGGACCTCTCCTGGATCCACCCGACCGGCCGCGAGATGGACGGCGAAGACTGGCACGACGACAAGCTGCACGTGATCGGGATGTTCGTCTCCGGCGACCCGATCCGTGAGCCCGGCCCCCGCGGCGAGCAGCAGCGCGACAGCTCGTTCCTGCTGTGGCTCAACGGCTCCGCCGTCGACCGCGAGGTAACCCTCCCGGTCAACGACTGGGTGCAGCACGGCGAGGTCGTGCTCTCCACCGACCCCGACAACCCGATCGGCACCACCGCTCACGCGGGCGGGAAGCTGGTGGTCGGCCCGCGGTCGCTGGTGCTGCTGCAGCAGACCTAGGCCCGACCAGCGCTAGGCAAGCGTGACGACACCGAGCTCGGCCGGGCTGGCCAGGTATGCGTGCTTCGGCAGCACCCGCACCGTGTAGCCGAACGGTCCAGTGCGCCGCAGCTCGACGTGACCGTCGAAGCGGTAGCGGCCAGCCTCGTAGGTCTCGGAGAGCTTCAGCGACTGCGACACCTGGTCGACCAGGGTGTCGTCCCCGACCACCCGGCCCTGCACCACCTGGACATCGACGTCGTCGGGGGCCAGGTCGCCGAGCGACACGAACGCGTGGACGTCGACCGCGCCGCCGATCTCCGGGATGTCGGCCACCCCGAACGACTCCACGTGGTCGACGTGGACCGAGGACCAGCCGGCGAGCACGCGGTGCTTCCAGGCGGCCAGCTCGGACGCGCCGGAGTAGTCATCGTTGATCTCGCGCGACGAGACCGCGGCGGGCGTGTAGAGGTGTCCGACGTAGTCGCGGAGCATCCGGGTCGAGATCACCTTGGGGCCGAGCGACTTCAGCGTGTGGCGCACCATCTCGATCCAGCGCAGCGGCACGCCCGACGGGTCGAGGTCGTAGAAGCGCGAAGCGACCTCGTTCTCGATCAGGTCGTAGAGCGCCGTCGCCTCGATGTCGTCACGGCGGTCGGGGTCGTCGATGCCGTCGGCGGACGGGATCGCGAACCCGTTGTCGCCGTCGTACCACTCGTCCCACCAGCCGTCGAGGATGGAGAGGTTGAGACCGCCGTTGAGCGCCGCCTTCATGCCGGAGGTGCCACACGCCTCGTAGGGCCGCAGCGGGTTGTTCAGCCACACGTCGCAGCCGGGGTAGAGCGGCTGCGCCATCGCGATGTCGTAGTTCGGCAGGAACACGATGCGGTGCCGCACCTCGGGGTCGTCGGAGAAGCGGACGATCTCCTGGATCATCTTCTTCCCGCCCTCGTCGGCGGGGTGCGACTTGCCCGCGATCACGAGCTGGATCGGGCGCTCGGGGTGCAGCAGCAGCCGCTTCAACCGCTCGGGGTCGCGCATCATCAGCGTCAGCCGCTTGTACGACGGGACCCGGCGGGCGAAGCCGATCGTCAGCACGTCGGGGTCGAGCACGTTGTCGATCCAGCCGAGCTCGGCCGGCGCCGCGCCGCGCTTCCCCCACGAGTGACGGACCCGCTTGCGGGCGTCCTTGACCAGCCGCGAGCGCAGCTCACGCTTGGTCGACCAGAGATCTGCGCCGGGGATCCGGTCGATGACGTCCCACACGTCGGGGTGGTCCCAGGCCGAGTCGGTGTCGGCGCCGGCCTTCGCCGCGAGCTCGAACACCTCGCGCGCCACCCAGGTCGGGGCGTGCACGCCGTTGGTGATCGAGGTGATCGGCACCTCGTCCTGGTCGAACGAGGGCCACAGGCCGTTGAACATGCCACGGCTGACCTGGCCGTGCAGCAGGGAGACGCCGTTGGCGCGCTGCGAGAGCCGGAAGCCCATCACCGCCATGTTGAAGACGCCCGCGTCGCCCTTCTCGAAGTCCTCGGCGCCGAGCGCCAGGATCCGGTCGAGGGGGACGCCGGGCAGTGGCGTGCTGGCGCCGAAGTACTGCTCCATCAGGTCGCGCGGGAAGCGGTCGATGCCGGCCGGCACGGGCGTGTGCGTGGTGAACACGGTGCCCGCACGGGACACCTCGAGCGCGGTGTCGAAGTCGAGGTGCGGCCCGTCGTCGGCCGCCGAGAGCTCCCGGATCCGCTCCAGGCCGAGGAAGCCGGCGTGGCCCTCGTTGGTGTGGAAGACCTCGGGGTCGGGTGCGCCGGTGATCCGCGAGTGTGCCCGCAGCGCGCGCACCCCACCGACGCCGAGCAGCAGCTCCTGGAGCAGCCGGTGCTCCTCGCTGCCGCCGTACAGCCGGTCGGTGACCTCGCGCAGCGACTCGGGGTTCTCCTCCACGTCAGAGTCGAGGAGCAGCAGCGGCACCCGGCCCACGTGGGCCACGAAGATGCGCGCGACCAGCGGTGCGTCACCCGGTATGTCGATGCTCACCTTGGCCGCGCTGCCGTCCGGCTCGCGGAGCAGCGCGATCGGCAGCCCGTCGGGGTCGAGCACGGGGTAGGTCTCCTGCTGCCAGCCCTCGCGAGAGAGCGACTGCCGGAAGTAGCCCATCTTGTAGAGCAGCCCGACGCCCACGATCGGGATGCCGAGGTCGCTCGCGGTCTTCAGGTGGTCGCCGGCCAGGATGCCGAGCCCGCCGGAGTACTGCGGCAGCACGCTGGTGATGCCGAACTCGGGCGAGAAGTAGCCGATCGAGCGAGGTGCGTCGGCGCCGGCAGAGGTCTGGAACCAGCGGTCGCCGGTCAGGTACTTCCGAAGGTCGGCCGAGGCCACCTCGAGCATCGCGAGGAAGCTCTCGTCCTCGGCGAGCTCGGCCAGCCGGGCCGGGGACACCGCACCGAGGAGCTTCACCGGGTCGTGCGCGGTTGCCTCCCACGCGTCGGCGTCCAGAGCCTGGAAGACGTCCTGCGTCTCGGGGTGCCAGGACCACCGCAGGTTCGTGGCCAGGTCGCCGAGGGCGGCCAGGGGCTCGGGGAGGACAGGGCGCACCGTGAATCGTCGAATCGCTCGCACCCGGACACGCTAACGCAACATCCTTGGATCGATCCAATCAACCTGCAGAACGACCGCATGACGGACGAGAGCCTGCCCCCCGGGCCCGCGAAACGTAACCCGGGACACAGGTCCGTCGTTTGAGGGGGCAACCCGCTCCCATCCGTAACCCGGAGGCACGATGTCGCACCCACCCCGTCGCATGCTGGGAGCCGTCATCACGGCGACCCTGCTCGCCGGTCTCACCCAGGTCCCGGTCATCGCGTCTCCCAGCGCCCCGACCGCAGCCTCCGCCCCGACGGTGCTCGAGGACGCCACCGCCGGTCTCGGCGACCTCGACCTCCGCGGCCGCCTGCAGCCGACGGCGGCGCAGAAGTCCTCCGCGGCCTCGCTCGGCGGACTGGTCCGCTGGAACCGCTTCGGCACCCCGGCGAGCATCGCGCCCCTCGACGGCGACCTGGGCAAGGCGTCGTCGCGCAACGCGGTGACCGCGGCCCGGTCCTGGCTGGGCTCCCACGCCGAGCTGCTCGGCCTCAGCTCGGCCCAGGTCAGCGGCCTCACGCTGGTCAGCAGCCAGCCGTTCGCGGGCAGCGACGCCCGTGCCGTGCTGTTCCGCCAGGACTTCGGCGGCGCCTCCCCAGCGATCGACAGCATGGTGACGGTCGGGGTCGGCAACGGCGCGATCCAGTACGTCTCGTCCTCGCTCGCCCGCTCGACCGCGAACTCGGTCCCGGCGGCGACGCTCTCCCCCACCGCTGGCTGGCAGAAGGCGGCCGCCAACGTCGGCCGCGCGGTCAGCGGCGCCAAGATCACCCAGGTCACCACCAAGCTGGGCTGGACCCGGTTCAAGGTGGCCGGCTTCGCGCAGGACCAGCTCTCGCGGCTGCGCTCCGTCGCCCTCGCCAACGGCAGCGTCCGACCGGTCTTCGAGGCCAACGTGGTCGACGCCAAGGGCGGCAGCGCCACGGCGTACACGTCCCTGGTCGACGCGGTCACCGGCAAGGTGCTGGTGCGTCACAACCAGGTGGACAACGCCAACGACTCCTACCAGTTCCAGGGCACCGTCACCGCCACGGACTGCGGCCCCAAGCACCAGTTCGAGGTCAAGGACGGCAACAGCAAGTCCATCGTCGCCACCGCCGCCGAGGCCGTGACCACCAACGACATCGTGGTCAAGATCTTCGACCCGAGCGGTGCGCTGCTCACGTCCGGCGACTCGGCCACGAGCCCCGAGGTCGCCACCTACAGCGCGGCATCGATCCCGCAGGGCATCTACTCCATGCAGGTCTGCCCCTTCCAGGACCCGACCGTGCCGTTCACCGCGCCGGGCGACTACGCCGCGACCGCGGTGACGTCCGACCAGGGCGCCTCGACCGGGGGCGGCGCTGTGCCATACCCGCCGAAATGGGCCTACTTTCTGGCCAACCCGTCGCTGGACTACTCACCGACGACAACCCCGACGAACCGGGTCACGGGCTGCTGGGTCACGCGTCATGAGGGCGTGCGGGTACCCCGGTGCAGCACCCCTCCCGGCGCGCTCGAGAACTTCGCCGCCCGCGCCCCGTGGGACGTCGACGTGCGCACCGGCCTGCCGACCTTCACCACCGTCGGCAACGCGGCCAACACGCACGAGGCCTGGGCCAGCCCGCTGACCCCCGGCGGTACGGCGCAGGCGCCGACGTCGCCCACGCGTGAGTACACCGACGCGTTCACCGACGCGTGGAACAACTCCAAGTGCGACCCGACCGAGCTGCACCCGGGTGGCAACGACATCAACGCCTCGGTGACGAACCTGTTCGTCTCGCACAACCGGATGCACGACTGGTCCTACGCGCTCGGCTTCACCGAGAAGAACTACAACCTGCAGAGCAGCAACTTCGGCAACGGCGACCCGAGCCGCGAGAACGACCCGGAGCTGGGCAACGCCCAGGCCGGCGCCGTCTCCGGTGGTGCGCCGACGTACCAGGGCCGCGACAACGCCAACCAGATCGCTCTCCAGGACGGTGTCCCGGGCATCACCAACCAGTACCTCTTCCAGCCGATCGCCGGTGCGTTCTACTCGCCGTGCGTCGACGGCGCGCTCGACATGAGCGTCGTCGGCCACGAGTACACCCACGCGATCAGCAACCGCATGATCGGCGGCCCCGACCAGGGGATCACCTCCGAGCAGGGCGGCGCGATGGGCGAGTCGTGGGGTGACCTGGACGCGGGCGAGTACATGTTCGCCAACGACTACTCGACGGGCGCGAACCCGTGGGTCGTCGGTCCGTACGCCACGGGCAACACCAGGACCGGGATCCGCGACTACCCGATCAACGCCAACCCGCTGAACTACTCCGACTACGGCTTCGACTCCACCGGGAACGAGGTCCACGCGGACGGCGAGATCTGGAACGGCACCATGTGGACGGTCCGGCAGGCACTGGTCACCAAGTACAACCGCCGCTACCCCTACACCGACAAGGCGCTCCAGAAGGCCTGCGCGACCAGCACCGGCACCAGCAGCCCGCGTCCCGCGGAGACCTGTCCCGGCAACCGGCGCTGGATCCAGCTGATGTTCGACGCGTTCCTGCTCCAGCAGGGTGCGACGAGCATGCTCGACGCCCGGGACGCGTTCCTGGCCGCCGACCGGATGCGCTTCGCGGGGAAGAACCAGAAGGTGCTCTGGGATGCGTTCGCGCAGCGCGGCATGGGCGGGAACGCCTCGACCCCCAACGCCGACTCGGGTGACCCCAAGCCGGGGTTCGTCTCGCCGCTGTCGCCGCACACGGACGTCAACTTCAAGGCTACCTCTACCGACGGGACGTTGGTGCCTCCAGGCAACGTCTACGTCGGTGACTATGAGGCCCGCGCCACGCCGATCTCCGACACCGACCGCTCCACAGGCCCCGTCGCCCAGACCGGTCGCTTCACCGCAGGCACCTACAAGGTCCTGTTCGTGGCGCCGGGATTCGGCGCGACCCGCTCGACGATCACCGTCTCGGGCACCGGAGCGGTGACCAAGACGTTCAGGGTCTCGCCGAACCTCGCCTCCAAGACCCAGGGCGCATCGGTGATCGGTTCCAGCGCCGGCAGCCTCAACGCCGACTCGCTGATCGACGACACGGAGGCCACCAACTGGGCCGGTGTCAACGCGAGCGCCTCGGTCGACGCGGAGAACCCCTTCGTGGCGGTCGACCTGGCCGGCACCGGGCCGCAGACGGTCAAGTCCGTCAACGTGTCCGCAATGCTGCGGCCGGGCGACCCGTCCGCGACGGACCTCCCCGCCGCCCAGGTCGACGACCCCGACGCAGGTGCTCGCTTCACCGCCCTGCGGAAGTTCGGGATCGAGGTCTGCACCTCCGCGTGCGACAGCGGCACGGCGACCTGGACGCGGATCTTCACCAGCTCCGCGTCGGCCTTCCCGGGTGCGGCTCCGCGGCCGCTGGCGCCGAACCTGCTGATGCGCACGTTCGACGTCCCGGACACGCAGGCCGAGGCGGTGCGCCTGGTCGCGCTCGAGAACCAGTGCACGGGCACGGCGGCGTACGCCGGGGAGCAGGACAACGATCCGGCGAACAGCACCGACTGCAAGGCGAACTCGGACGCCGACCTGTCGGTGCGGGCAGCCGAGCTGCAGGTGTACTGACCCCACTCGGGTGGTCGAGCAGGAACCCCCGGCACATCGGGTGCCGCCTGCTCGACCACCACCCGGGCACACTGAGGACGTGATCACCGCTCCCGTCCGCCGGGCCCTCGCCGGCTCGCTCCGCTCCAAGATCGCCGGACCCGACGGCCAGCGGGCCGCTGAGCGCATCTGGCGCACCGAGGGCGAGCGCTGGTTCGCCGAGGGCGACCCGATCTGGCGGGTGCACTCGGACGCCTCGATGTTCACCGGTGGGGTGCGTGCCCTGCTGCTCCAGTCGCTCCACCCGCTCGCCATGTACGGCGTGGCCGAGCACTCGGGCTACCAGGACGACCCGTGGGCGCGCGTCGCGTCGACCAGCACCTACATCGCCGAGACCACGTTCGCCACCATCGAGCACGCCGAGGCGGCGATCGCGAAGGTTCGCTCGATCCACCGCTACGTGCGGGGCACCACGCCCGACGGCCTGGCCTACTCCGCCGACGACCCGCGGCTGCTGCTGTGGGTGCACGTCGCGGAGATCGACAGCTTCCTCACCACCCAGCAGGCGTTCGGTCGCCACCCGCTCACGGCCGATGAGGCCGACACCTACGTCGCCCAGGCCGCGCTGCCCGCAACCCTGCTCGGCGTCGAGGACGCCCCGCGCACGGTCGCGGAGCTGCGGGCCACGATCGAGGCCTACCGGCCCGAGCTCGAGGTGACCCCCCCGGCGCTCGACGCCGCCCGGCTGGTGCTGCACGAGCCGCCGCTCTCCCGGTGGGCGCGGCCGGTCTACGGGTGCATCGCGACCGCCGCCGTGGCGACGCTTCCCGGTTGGGCCAGGGACATGATCGGGGTGCGCTCAGGCCGGTTCGCGATGCCGCTGGGCCGCGCCACCACGTCCGCCGTGGCCTGGGTGATGCACGAGCCCGCCGTACGACGAGTGGGGGCCGCGCCCAGCGACTGACACTCAACTTGCTCTCACCTGCTGTAGCCGGAAGTGTGGAGGGCATGGTCGGACGCATACCGGTGATGGACGTGACACCGCTCATTGAGCACGGGCGCTACCCGGCGAAAGCCAGTGTGGGCGAGACGTTTCCCGTGACTGCCCTGGTGTTTCGTGAAGGGCACGACGAGCTCGGCTGCGAGGTCGTGCTGACCGACTCTGCCGGCGTGCGTCGGCCACCTGTCCGGATGACCCGGATCCCGGACCAGGTCGACCGCTACGAGGCCCGCGTCACGCCTGACAGCGAGGGCGCGTGGACGTTCGAGGTGGAGGCGTGGAGCGACCCGCTGGCCACGTGGCTCCACCACACGGAGCTCAAGGTGCCGGCCGGCGTCGACGTCGAGCTGATGTTCACCGAGGGCGGCCTGCTGCTCGACCGGATGCAGAGGGACCCGGCGCTGACGGCTGAGCAGACGTCCTTCATCAAGGACACCGCCAAGGGCATGCGCGACACCACCCGCCCGGTCGAGGCGCGGCTCCGGATCGCGACCTCCGAGGCGCTGCGGGCCCTGGCTCACGCCCACCCGCTGCGCGACCTGGTCAGTGTCGAGGGACCGCACCCGGTCTTCGTCGACCGGCAGCGCGCGCTCTACGGCAGCTGGTACGAGTTCTTCCCGCGCTCCGAGGGCGCGACCCTCGACGAGACGACCGGCAAGGTCACCTCCGGCACGTTCCGCACGGCCGTCAAGCGGCTCGACGCGGTCGCCTCGATGGGCTTCGACGTGATCTACCTGCCGCCGATCCACCCGATCGGCGAGATCAACCGCAAGGGCCGCAACAACACGCTCACGCCCTCCCCCGACGACGTCGGGTCGCCGTGGGCGATCGGCTCGAAGCAGGGCGGCCACGACGTGGTCCACCCCGAGCTCGGCACGCTCGAGGACTTCGACGCGTTCGTGGAGCGCGCGAGTGCCCTCGGTCTCGAGGTGGCGCTCGACTTCGCCCTGCAGGTGGCGCCCGACCACCCGTGGGCCGCGACGCACAAGGAGTGGTTCACCACCCGCGCCGACGGCTCCATCGCCTACGCGGAGAACCCGCCGAAGAAGTACCAGGACATCTACCCGGTCAACTTCGACAACGACCCCGACGGCATCTACCAGGAGTCGCTGCGCGTGCTCCGGCACTGGATGGACCACGGCGTCCGGATCTTCCGCGTGGACAACCCGCACACCAAGCCGGTCGCGTTCTGGGAGTGGATCCTCGGTCAGGTCCGGGCCACCGACCCCGACGTGCTGTTCCTCTCCGAGGCGTTCACGAAGCCTCCGATGATGCACGCCCTCGGCTCCGTGGGGTTCCACCAGAGCTACACCTACTTCACGTGGCGCACGTCCCGCTACGAGCTCGAGGAGTACCTCAAGGAGGTCTCGCACGACTCCGCGCACCTGATGCGCCCGAACTTCTTCGTGAACACGCCCGACATCCTGCATGCCTACCTCCAGTACGGCGGCCCGCCGGCGTTCAAGATCCGGGCGGTGCTCGCGGCCACGGGATCCCCCAGCTGGGGCGTCTACGCCGGCTTCGAGCTGTACGAGCACGTGGCGGTCAAGCCGGGGAGCGAGGAGTACCTCGACTCGGAGAAGTACCAGATCCGGATCCGCGACTGGGCCGCGGCGGAGGCCGAGGGCCGCTCGCTGGCGCCGTACCTCACGATGCTCAACGACGTGCGCCGCCGGCACCCCGCGCTCCAGCAGCTGCGCAACCTGCGCGTGCACTCGGCCGACGACGACGCGGTGGTGGTCTTCTCGAAGGTGTCGCCGAGCAACGTCCCGGGCGAGCCCGACGACGTCGTGGTGGTGGTCGTCAACACCGACCCGCACGGAACGCGCGAGACGATGGTGCACCTCGACCTGCCCGCTCTCGGGCTCGGGTGGGACGACACCTTCGCTGTGCACGACGAGGTCACCGGCCAGACCTGGCACTGGGGTGCGCACAACTACGTGCGGCTCGACCCGGGCTACGAGCCCGCCCACATCCTGTCGATCGGAGGAGCGGCGTGACCGCCGGCATTCCCGACGTGATCCCCGGGTCCGCGCCGGAGGGCGCCATCGTGAGTGCGGAGCCCGACAACCCGACCCCGGACTGGTTCAAGACCGCGGTCTTCTACGAGGTCCTGGTCAGGTCCTTCAACGACTCCAACGGCGACGGGGTCGGCGACTTCAAGGGCCTGACCGAGAAGCTCGACTACCTGGCCTGGCTGGGCGTCGACTGCCTCTGGGTGCCGCCGTTCTTCCCCTCCCCGCTGCGCGACGGCGGCTACGACGTCGCCGACTACAACGGTGTGCTGCCGGAGATCGGCACCGTCGAGGACTTCCACGAGTTCCTCGACGAGGCGCACCGCCGCGGCATGCGGGTGATCATCGACTTCGTGATGAACCACACGTCCGACGCGCACCCGTGGTTCCAGGCCAGCCGCGAGGACCCCGACGGTCCCTACGGTGACTTCTACGTGTGGTCCGACACCGACGAGCTCTACGAGGACGCACGTGTCATCTTCGTCGACACCGAGCCGTCGAACTGGACCTGGGACCCGGTCCGCCAGCAGTACTTCTGGCACCGCTTCTTCAGCCACCAGCCGGACCTGAACTTCGACAACCCCGCGGTCCACGACGCGATGCTGGAGGCGCTGAGCTTCTGGTTCGACATGGGACTCGACGGCTTCCGGCTGGACGCGGTGCCGTACCTCTACGAGCGTCCCGGCACCAACGGCGAGAACCTCCCGGAGACCCACGCCTTCCTGCGCAAGGTCCGCAAGTACGTCGACGAGCACTACCCGGGCCGGGTGCTGCTGGCCGAGGCCAACCAGTGGCCCTCCGACGTCGTCGACTACTTCGGTGACATCGAGAACGGTGGCGACGAGTGCCACATGTGCTTCCACTTCCCGGTGATGCCGCGCATCTTCATGGCCGTACGCCGCGAGTCGCGCTACCCGATCTCCGAGATCCTCGAGCAGACGCCGCCGATCCCGCACGGCTGCCAGTGGGGCATCTTCCTGCGCAACCACGACGAGCTCACCCTCGAGATGGTCACCGACGAGGACCGCGACTACATGTGGGGCGAGTACGCCAAGGACCCGCGGATGAAGGCGAACATCGGGATCCGTCGCCGCCTCGCTCCGCTGCTCGACAACGACCTGAACCAGATGGAGCTGTTCACCGCGCTCCTGCTCTCCCTGCCCGGCTCCCCCGTCCTCTACTACGGCGACGAGATCGGGATGGGCGACAACATCTGGCTCGGTGACCGCGACGGCGTCCGCACGCCGATGCAGTGGACTCCCGACCGCAACGCCGGGTTCTCCCGCGCCACGCCGGGCCGGTTGCACCTGCCGCCGGTGCAGGATCCCGTCTACGGCTACCAGCGGGTCAACGTGGAGACCGAGCTGGACAACCCGTCGTCGCTGCTGCACTGGACGCGCCGGATGATCCTGGCCCGCAAGCGGCACGCCGCTTTCGGTCTGGGCGAGTTCATCGACCTCGGTGGCTCCAACCCCACGGTGCTCTCCTACGTGCGCGAGTACGTCGCGCCCGACGGCAGCACCGACACCGTGCTCTGCGTGAACAACCTGTCGCGCTTCCCGCAGCCGGTCGAGCTCGACCTGCGCCGGTGGGAGGGCGTGGTCCCGGTGGAGCTGCTCGGCGGCGTCCGGTTCCCACCGGTCGGCGAGCTGCCTTACCTGCTCACGCTCGGCGGTTACGGCTTCTACTGGATCCGGCTGCCCGACAACGCCGACGCGACGGGGGCACCCGCGTGAGCGCGCACCCCCAGATGACGGAGTACCTCGCCACCGCCCGGTGGTTCGCCGGCAAGGGCCAGGACTACGACGTGGTCGACGTCGAGCGCGTCGCGACGCTGCCCGGCCCGCCGATCGTGACGATCGACATCGTCACCGTGCGCTACGACACGGGCGGGGTCGAGGAGCGCTACCAGATGCCGCTCTCGCACTACCCCGAGGAGCAGGACCGGATCGCGCACGCCCGCGTTGGCGCGGCCACCCACGAGGACCTCGGCCTGACGCAGGCGTACGACGCCGTGCACGACCGCGAGGCGATGGCGGTCTACCTGGACGCGTTCGCGGCGACCCCGGACGACTCCACCCGCGAGTACGGCGGCCTGACCTTCCACCGGATCGGCGGCCACGACCTCGACACCGAGGCGCACTCCACCCTCTTCAGCGGCGAGCAGAGCAACTCCTCCGTCGCCTTCGGCGAGGACAGCCTGCTCAAGGTGTTCCGCAAGGTGACGCCGGGCCGCAACCCCGACATCGAGATCCACAAGGTGCTGACCGAGGCCGCCAACCCCAACGTCGCCGCGCTCTACGGCTGGATCGAGGCCGGCGAGGACGACCTGGCGTTGATCCAGCAGTTCCTGCGCACGGCGGCCGACGGCTGGGACCTGGCTCTCGCCAGCGTCCGCAACCTCTTCGCCGAGGCCGACCTGCACGCCGACGAGGTGGGCGGCGACTTCGCCGGCGAGGCCGAGCGACTCGGCGCCGCCGTGGCCCAGATCCACGGGGTGCTGCGCGAGCACTTCCCGACCAGCACCGTCGACGCCGCGAGCGTGGCGGCCAAGATGCGCGAGCGCTTCGACCGCTGGACCGAGCAGGTGCCCGCGCTGGAGCCCTACGCCGCGATCGTCGGGCACACGTTCGACCGGCTGGCGGGACTCGGCACCGAGACCGTCCAGCGCGTGCACGGCGACCTCCACCTCGGACAGACCCTGCGCACCGCCCTCGGGTGGAAGCTGGTCGACTTCGAGGGCGAGCCGGCCAAGCTGCTCACCGAGCGGATGCTGCCCGACTCCCCCTGGCGTGACGTCGCTGGGATGCTGCGCTCGTTCGACTATGCCGCGCGCTCGGTGGAGAAGGACTTCGTGCTGCTCGCGACCGACCAGGCCGAGCAGCTCTCCTTCCGCTCCACCGAGTGGGCCACACGCAACCGGGAGGCGTTCCTCTCCGGCTACCTCGGGGATCGAGAGCTGACCCCGGAGGAGAGCACGCTGGTGGCGGCGTACGAGGCGGACAAGGCCATCTATGAGGTGGGCTACGAAGCCCGCAACCGACCGACGTGGATAGGGATCCCCCTTGCCGCATTGGCGAAACTCGACGAACAGCACGCTGAGGAGACACCGTGAGTGACACCCACCAGTTCGAGCTGCTGGTCAGCGGCGAGTACGGCGACCCGCACCGCATCCTGGGCCCGCACAGCGACAGCGGCTCCGTCGTGGTCCGGGTGTTCAAGCCCCTGGCCGAGTCCGTGGTCGTCGTGCACGGCGACGTGCGCACCGACCTCGCCCACGTGCACGAAGGCGTGTGGGAGGGCGACCTCGGCGTCACCGACGTCCCCGACTACCGCATCGAGGTGACCTACGGCGGTGGCGAGCCGATGCTGCTCGACGATCCCTACCGCTTCCTCCCCACGCTCGGCGAGACCGACCTGCACCTGATCAACGAGGGCCGGCACGAGAACCTCTGGCAGGTCCTCGGCGCCCACGTGCAGCACTACGACGGGATGGGAGCCGGTGGCGTCTCCGGCACGTCGTTCTCGGTGTGGGCACCGCAGGCGCGCGGCATCCGGCTCAAGGGCGACTTCAACAGCTGGGACGGCCGCGAGCACCCGATGCGGCAGCTCGGCACGTCCGGCGTCTGGGAGCTGTTCATGCCCGGCGTCGCCAGCGGTGCGCAGTACAAGTTCGTGGTGCTCGGCGCCGACGGCCAGTGGCGCGAGAAGGCCGACCCGATGGCGTTCCACACCGAGGTGCCGCCGGCGACGTCGTCGGTCGTGTTCGAGAGCCGGCACCAGTGGGCCGACGACGCCTGGATGGCCTCACGCCGTGAGGGCGGCGCGGTCGACAAGCCGATGTCCGCCTACGAGGTGCACCTCGGCTCCTGGCGTCGCGGCAAGTCCTACGCCGAGCTGGGCGACGAGCTCGCGACGTACTGCCAGGACCTGGGCTTCACCCACGTCGAGTTCCTGCCCGTGATGGAGCACCCGTTCGGCGGCTCGTGGGGCTACCAGGTCACGTCGTACTACGCGCCGACATCGCGCTTCGGTGACCCCGACGGCTTCCGTCAGCTGGTCGACACCCTGCACCAGCACGGGATCGGCGTTCTCCTGGACTGGGTGCCTGCCCACTTCCCGAAGGACGAGTTCGCGCTCGCGCGGTTCGACGGCACGCCGCTCTACGAGGACCCGAACCCCTCGCGCGGCGAGCACCCCGACTGGGGGACGTACGTCTTCAACTTCGGCCGCCGCGAGGTCCGCAACTTCCTGGTCGCCAACGCGCTGTACTGGTTGGAGGAGTACCACATCGACGGCCTCCGCGTGGATGCCGTCGCATCGATGCTCTACCTCGACTACTCGCGCGAGCCCGGCGAGTGGACGCCCAACGTGCACGGTGGTCGCGAGAACCTCGAGGCGATGCAGTTCCTCCAGGAGATGAACGCCACCGTCTACAAGCGGGTGCCCGGCGCGATCACCATCGCCGAGGAGTCCACCTCGTGGCCGGGCGTCACGCGGCCGACGTCCGCCGACGGTCTGGGCTTCGGCTTCAAGTGGAACATGGGCTGGATGCACGACAGCCTCGGCTACGTGCAGCACGAGCCGGTGCACCGCTCCTACCACCACGACCAGCTGACGTTCTCGCTCGTCTACGCGTTCTCCGAGAACTACGTGCTCCCGATCAGCCACGACGAGGTCGTGCACGGCAAGGGCTCGCTGCTGCGCAAGATGCCGGGCGACCGCTGGCAGCAGCTCGCGAACCTGCGCAACTACCTGGCCTTCATGTGGGCCCACCCCGGCAAGCAGCTGCTGTTCATGGGCAGCGAGTTCGGCCAGGAGGCCGAGTGGGCCGAGTCGCGTGAGCTGGACTGGTGGCTGCTCGACCACCCCGAGCACCGCGGCGTGCAGTCGCTGGTGCGCGACATGAACCGGGTGTACGCCGAGTCGCCGGCGCTGTGGGCCCGCGACAACGACCCGGCCGGCTTCCAGTGGCTCGACGCCAACGACGCCGACCGCAACGTCTTCTCGTTCGTGCGCTCGGCTCCCGGCGAGGCCCCTGTCGTGTGCGTGGCCAACTTCTCCGCGGTCCCGCACGAGGGCTACCGGGTCGGGCTTCCGTCCGGCGGCACGTGGCACGAGGTGCTCAACACCGACGCCGACTCCTACACCGGCTCCGGCGTCGGCAACCTCGGCTCCGTCACCGCCTCCGAGGGCGGCTGGCACGACCAGCCGGCGTCCGCCACGGTCACCGTCCCGCCGCTGGGCACGATCTGGCTGCGTCCCGCCTAGGCTGGGCTGGATGAGCGACCCGGAAGTGACGCCGGTCGGCGACGGTGTCGTCCGGATCTCGTGGAGCGAGACGACGACGATCGACGCCGTGCGCCTGACCGTGGCCACCGTGTTCGACGACGGCGCGCACCGGGTCGAGGCGTACGTCGACCCCGGCGACGTCACGGCCCAGCGTGCTGCGACGTTCAGCGGGCTTCGCAAGGAGGGCGTCTCGCGCGGGATCGACGAGCGCGAGGATCGCATCGTCTACGCGCGGCTGGCCTCCGACGTACCCGCGGACCAGCCGGAGGGCTTCCGTGCCCTGCTCAACTCGTTCCTCCCCCGCAAGCGGGCGATCAGCCAGCTCCTGGTCCGCGACCCGGACGACCGGGTGCTGCTGTGCAACCTGACCTACAAGCGCGACTGGGACCTCCCCGGCGGTGTCGTCGAGGTCGGTGAGTCGCCCCAGGTCGCCGTCGCCCGCGAGGTCGAGGAGGAGCTCGCGCTGACGATCCCCGCCGGCCCGCTGCTGCTCACCGACTGGCTGCCGCCCTGGAGCGGCTGGGACGACGCGCTCTGCCTGGTCTTCGACGGCGGCGTGCACGAGCCCTCGATCGTGGACCGGATCGTGCGCCAGGAGCGCGAGATCCGCTCCGCCGAGTTCTGCACGCTCGAGCAGACCCGCGACCGCTGCGCCGACTTCACCGCCCGCCGGATAGCCTCCGCCGTCGCCAACCTCGGCGGTGCGGCCCCGGCGTACGTGGAGTCCGGCGGAGTCTGAGGCCCGGTGGTAACGGGCACGCCTGTGGCCCGCTGGGTGGGTGGTCCCGGCGGGCGGTGGGCGGTCAGGTTCGTCGGCGGCGGGTGCGGACGGCGATCAGGTCACCAGCGGGGGTGGTCCACAGGTAGTGGTTGTCGTCGAGACGTGCGTAGTGCCAGCCCGCATGGGTCTTGAGCCGGTGGTGGGTGCGGCACAGGGGCGCGAGGTTGGCCAGCCGGGTCTGGCCGGGCGGGCCGCCGTCCGCCGGCGGAGCGTAGCGTTCGATGTGGTCGAGGTCGCAGCCGCGCGAGTCGTGCTGGCAGCCGGGGAACACGCAGGTGGCGTCGGCGAGGACCGCTGACGTCCGCATCCAGCCGGGCGGGTCGTGGCGGTCGACGGCATCGGCCCGGTGGAGGTCGAGGACCGGTCGGATGGTGACCGCCGCGAGGTCGGGTCGGTTGAGCCAGTCGCGGACCAGATCACCGGTCGCGGCGCCGAGCCGCTCGATGGTGCCACTCGCACGGGTGGGGTCCTCCAGGTGCGCGGCATCGAGGTGCACGAACAGCTCCACCCGTCCGACCGGCTGCTTGTCCGGCCGGTGTCCCGCCAGCAGGTCCAGGGCCTGCTGAGGGTCGGCGAGGACACCGACGGCCTTGGCGCGTCGTACGTCGAGGGTGTCGGTGTCGCCCAGCTGACGCAGGCTGGTAGCGAGGTCGGAGAGCGTGTCGTCGAGGTGCAGGGCGTCGACGGTGTCGAGGGTCATGTGCACGTCGGTGGTGGCCGGACCGGCGTCGTGGACCAGGGTCACGCGCCGTGCGGCGAGGGCCGCGTGCTCGTCGGCGACCGCGCGGTCGGGGTCGAAGTGCAGGAGCACCTCGTCGACCACCCGGCGAGCGCGGACCAGGGTCAGGTGCTGGGGGTCGCAGGCCAGCATCTTGTCGACCTGCGTGGCCATCTCGACCGTGAGCCAGGTGGTCAGCGACGCCGCCTGCCGAGCCCGCCAGGCCGGCACCGTGCCGTTGAGGACCAGGTCGAACAGCCGCGGCAGCCGGTGACGCAGCTCGAGGGCGTCACCGATCAGCTGCCGCCCGGCATCGTGGCTGATCCCGAGGTGCCCGGCCAGCTCGGCGGGCGCGAACTCCGCCACTTCCGGGGTGCCGGGACCGGCGAGCGGCACCCGACCTTCGCCGTGCAGGTCGACGTCACCCCACCCGGCCGCCTCGCCACCACGGGCGACGGGGTGCAGGTCGGCCCACTCCGCCGCGGCGACCAGCAGCTCGGCAGCCGCAGCCAGCTCGGTCCGACGTGCCGCGCGAGCACGATCCAGGACGGAAGGAGCAGTGGTCGCGGACTCGAACATGTGTTCGATTTTACTCGGCAACACCGACATTTTCCAGACCGGTCGACGATCTGTGGAGAACTCGATGTCGTGGTCTTGAGCAACCACCACAGGCGGGTCTCGACAAGCTCGACCAGCGAGGCAGGGTCTCGACCAGCGAACGTCGGTGGTCGAGCCGGGTCGAGACCACCGGGAGTCCCTGCGGCAGGGTGGATGCATGAGCTTGATGAGTACGCCGATCACCTCCGACCTCGTGCGGGGGGCGCTCGACCTGGAGCCGACCGAGCACGGACTGCTGCCGCACCGGCTGCCTGCGTGGGCGCGCGAGCAGATCCCGGACGGGCAGCTGGCCATGATGGAGGCGCAGCCCTCCGGTGTGCGGCTGGTGTTCCGCACGGCGGCGACCGCCATCGAGCTGGACGCGCTGCCGACCAAGCTGGCCTACCCGGGCGCCCCGCCGCGACCGGACGGCGTCTACGACCTGCTGGTCGACGGGCGGCTGGCGGGGCAGGCGACGGCGAGCGGCGGCAACGTGCGCACCATCGACCTGACGACGGGCGGCTCGGAGATCACGCCCGGCCCGGTGGCCACGATCCGGTTCGACGGTCTCACCGACGGCGCCAAGGACGTCGAGGTCTGGCTCCCCCACAACGAGACCACCGAGCTGGTCCGGCTGCGCAGCGACGCTCCTCTCGCGCCGACGGCCGAGTCCGGGCGCCGCGTCTGGCTGCACCACGGCAGCTCGATCAGCCACGGCTCCAACGCGGAGAGCCCGACCACGACCTGGCCGGCCCTGGCCGCAGCGGCAGGCGGGGTCGAGCTGGTCAACCTCGGGTTCGGTGGCAGCGCCCTGCTCGACCCGATCGTCGCTCGGGTCATGCGGGACACCCCCGCCGACCTGGTCAGCGTCAAGCTCGGCATCAACCTGGTCAACGTCGACCTGATGTCGCTTGCCGAGTTCGCCCCGGCGGTCGACGCCTTCCTCGACATCATCCGCGAGGGACACCCGGCCACCCCGCTCCTGGTCGTGAGCTCCGTGCTCGCGCCGATCCACGAGCACACCCCCGGCCCCGCCGTACCCGACCTCACGGACTTCGCCGCCGGACGCCTGAGCTTCCGCGCCTCCGGCGACCCGTCCGACCCGACCCGGCTGACCCTCACCTCCATCCGCGCCGAGCTCGCGCGCCTCTGCGAGGAGCGGGCCGCCACCGATCCGCACCTGCACCACCTCGACGGCCGCGAGCTGTACGGCGAGGCCGACGCCGAGAGGCTGCCGCTACCGGACCAGCTCCACCCCGACCCGGCCACGCATCGCCTGATCGGTCAGCGGTTCGCCCAGAAGGTCTTCGGCGAGGGCGGCGCGTTCACCGTCTGACCGCCCAAGCACCCGAGCATCGGCCCGAACGGCCCTGAAGCTTCCACTGCGACGTTCCACTGAGGCAATCGGTCCGTTCGCCGGGTGCCTGAGACCCGGTCGCCCTAGGGTTCCCGCATGACGGCCGATCCCGCGTATTACGAAGGTGTCCTTCACGAGGCCGGCATCGAGCCCGAGTCCTGCACCATCGTGCTCGTCTCGCAGGCGGATCGAGGCCTCCTCGCCCGAGCCCTCGGAGCCGATCTCACCCGGACAACGGGCGATCCGGATCCCGACGACATCGACAGCTCGGCCTGTGCGCTCGCCGACGTGACCGGTGGAGCGCTGGGCTATGAGCCCACGGGCTTCGCCGACCCAGCGAACGACGTGCTCCGACTCCTCTCCGCCGACGGCGGACGTGCCGCCGTCGCCCGATCCAACATCCAAGGCCATCTCAGGTTCGGCTGTGCCGTGGACGGTGAGCTGGTGTTCGACGACGACGAGTTCATCTACATCGACGACCGGTCGCGGATCCCCGAAGCACTGACCCACCTCTTCGCACAAGCCTGGATCGACCTGGACGACGAAGTGACGGACGAGGACGACGGGCCGGGACCCCTGTCCGTCGCGCTGGCTATGGCGGAGGCATTCACGGGCGTCTCGTTCACGGCGCAGGACCTCGAGCGAGCCACCGAGGCCGGCTGGTTTCGCGTCCCGAGCCTGACGTACGCCGGATGAGGCGCCGTCGCTCTCCCTGAGACCGCTACCGGACCAGCTCCACCCCGACCCGGCGACGCATCGCCTGATCGGTCAGCGGTTCGCCGAGCGGATCTTCGGCGAGGGCGCCTTCCACGCGCCCCGACCCTCGCCACCACCCGACCGGCGGACCGAACAGCTCTAAACCCGGCCGTTGGAACGTGCCACCAATGCGATGGGTCCGTTCGTCGGGTGCTGAGCGCCAGTTCTGCTAACGTGCCTCGCATGGTACTGGGCGACGACACCATGCTTCCCCACCTGCGCCGAGGTGCACTGGAGTACTGCGTCCTCGCCATGCTCGAGGTCGAGGAGCTCTACGGCCTGGACATCGCGCGCAGGCTCGACAAGACGCTGATCGCCAGCGAGGGCACGCTCTATCCGCTGCTGGCCCGGCTTCGGAAGGCCGGCCAGGTCACCAGCAGCTGGCGCGAGTCGACGGAAGGGCCGCCGCGCCGCTATTACGCGCTCACACTCGGGGGGCGCGAGGCGGTCGACGCCTTCCGTCCCGCCTGGAAGCAGTTCCGCGACGCGGTCGACGCGTCGCTCGATCACGTGGAGGCACCAGATGACCCCGCTCGCGCACCCTCTCGTCGGCCGCTACCTCACCGACCTCGACCGGCTGCTGGCGCATCTTCCACCGGGTGACCGCGCCGAGATGCTGGCCGGCGTCTCCGAGCACATCGAGGCATCCCTCCCCCAGAGCCCGGGCGACGAGGAGGTACGACGCGTGCTCGGTGAGCTGGGACCGCCACAGGCCGTCGCCGACGAGGCGTATGCCGGTGCACCTGGGCCCCGGTTCGCTCCCCCGCCCATGCCCACGAAGTCCCGGCACTGGATGCCGGTCGTGGCCTGCGTCCTGATGGTGCTGGCCGTCCTCCTGATGCTTCTCGTCTTCGGCCTTTCGCCCGGGTCGTCATCGTCAACGGTCACGACCCTCGACGCGGACGGGAACGCGACGCAGGTGACCTCGAACGAGCTGGTCGTCGGACCCGGTGTCTTCGTGCTGGGTGCCGGCTTCGTGATGCTGCCGTTCTGGCTGGCCGCGACTGCCCTCGCCGCGCTCGCCCCGACCTGGTCCCAGCGCGAGAAGACGCTGGTGATCATCACGGCACCGGGCCTCCTCGTCCTGGGCGCCCTGCTGCCGTGGCTCGGTGGCAAGGTCGCCGGCGTGACGGGTCAGACCGTTCTTGCCTGGGTCGTGATCGCGGCGTTCGCGGCCGCGATCGGCAACTTGGTGGTGCTCACTCGACGAGCTCTCCGGCGCACCGCCTAGGACCGGTGGCAACGGTCGCCCTTAGGCAACGCCATCACCTTCCGTGCGTCGTACTCGGTGAGCATCGGGGTCAACGGGCCGACCTTGCGCTGGTAGACCCGCGACGAGCTCTCCGAGACCACCCAGAGCCGGTTGTCACGCGTGAACTCGAAGTCCTCGATCCCGGGCATCACGTCGATCGCGGTGCCGTCGTCGGCGACGATCACCCCGCAGCCGCGGCGGTAGGCCGAGATCAGCAGGCCGTCGTGACCGGGCCGGTAGGTCATCCCCTGGACCGACCCCGCGACCTTGCCGGTCTCGACGGGTGCGACCTGGCTCGGGTCGGTGCGCACCCCTTCGAGGTCGAGCACCCCCGGGGCGAGCAGGTCCTCGATCCGGAACCAGGTGATCCGCACCCGCGGCGCGGTCCGGAAGTGCGCCAGCCCGATCCGGTCCCCGCGCAGCACGGCCGTCGATCCGTAGATGGGCTTGCGGATTCCCCACACCCGGAGCACCGCCTGCTCACGCGTGCCGACCTTGGCCGGGTCGACCAGCCAGAGCCGTTCCTTCTCCGCGATCCAGAGCCCGTGGCCGTCCTGCACAAGCCCTCCGCCGTGGCGGCAGAAGGTCGGCTTGCGGTCGCCCGGCGCCCCGACCAGGCGACCCTGGTCGGCGAGCACGGCGCCGGTGGCCAGGCGCACCCGCACCAGCCGGCAGGCGCGGTCGGCGACGTGGCGGTGCCAGGTGTAGCCGGACACCCACGCGGTGTCGCCGTCCAGGGCCAGCGACTGCGGCACGAACCACTGCTCCAGGTGCGGCAGCCACATCGCCCGGCAGGCGTAGTTCCGGGCAGGGAAGCGCCGCAGCTCGCGGGCGCCGTACGACGGAGCGCGGCCGCGGACGTCGCGGAACCCCACACCGTCGCAGCGCTTGCCGGACGACGCCGGAACCGTGCTGCTCGGTGACGGTGTCCGGGAAGCCGTCGCGCGGCCGGACGGACGCTGCGGCGCGTCCCCGCAACCGCTCGCCACGAGGGCGACCGCCAGCAGCAGCGCAACGAGTCGGGGCACGCCCCAGTGTCGCCCAGAGGTGGTCAGACCCGGGCGCCTAGAACAGCGCGGACGCGAGGTTGCGCCGCGCCGCCAGCACCCGTGGGTCGTCGTTGCCGACCGCGGCGAACAGCCCGATCAGGTGGCTGCGGGCCTGGTCGCGCTCCGCCTCCGACGTACGACGCACCAGCTCGACCAGGCGCCGGAACGCGTCGTCGACGTGGCCGCCGAGGAGGTCCAGGTCGGCCACCAGGGTCTGCGCCGGCACGTCGTCCGGGCTCTCCGCCGCGGCCGCACGCGCAGCGTTGAGGTCGACGCCCTGGGTGCGCTGGAGCACCCGGGCCATCGCCAGCCCGCCGGCAGCCTCGGCATCGGCCGGGTTGGCCTCCACCAGCTTCTGGTACTCCGCCACCGCCAGGTCGATGTCGCCGGACTCGAGCGCGTCCTGCGCCGGTGCGTAGCGGGGGTCGAGCTCGGGCTCGCCGTTCTCGTCGGCCGTGCCGGTCGCGGCGCGCGGCTGGTGCCGGCCGGTGAAGCCCTGGGTGGCGAGCTGCTGGAACACCTGCGTCAGCGCCGTGCGCAGCTCGTCGATCGGGGGCGCGTCCTGGAACAGCGGAGCCGGCCTGCCCTGGGCGACGAGTGCCACCAGCGGCACCGACGGGATCTGCATCGCCTGCGCGATCTCGGGCGCCGCCTCGATGTCGACCTTGCCCAGCAGGAACTTGCCCTCGAACTCGTTGGAGAGCACCTGCAGGTCCTCGGCCAGCCGGGCGCTCTCCGGCGACCGGGTGCTGCTGTAGAAGACCAGCACCACGGGAGCGCTCATCGAGGTCTCGAGGAGGCCCTGGAAGTTCTGCTCCGTGACGTCCACCGCGTAGGCGCCGCTCGCGGCAGAGCCGCCGCCCCCGCCACCTCCGCCGCCCCCGGGGCCGCCCGGTGATCCGCCCGGAGCTGGGGCCGGCTTCCTCAGCCCGGACAGGTCGATCGCGCCGGGTCGGGAGAAGGGCTGCTGCGTCATGGGGTCCATCTTGGCCGACGGAACCTCCTGAGACCCAGCCGGGTTACTCCTCGACCTCGTGCATGGCCGCTTCCTCGGCGCTGGCGCCCGCGCCGTCGATGCCGACGTCGGTGCCCAGCATCTCGGCGTCGATGTCCTCGCCGAGTCCCTGGTCGGGGGCGACCAGCCGCCCGGAGCGACGGTCGCCGACCTCGCTGTCGACCTCGCCGCTGTCGGGGTCGGACGCCTCTCGCTCCGCCTCGACGTACGGGTCGGGCTCCGGCACCTCCTGCGCCAGTCGCTGGTCGAGGGTCTCGCCGAGCTCCTCCTCCAGCGGGGTGTTGCCGTAGCCCTGGCCGGCCGACCACTTCTCCGGTGGCGAGTAGCCCTCGTCGAGCGGCTCGGTCAGGCCCCGGTCGTCGGCCATGCTCTCGCCGTCGCCCTGGGGCTGGTCCTCGTCGTCGACGCTGTAGGTGTTGTAGCTCTCGGTGTCGTCGGGATCGCTCATGCCTCCACCGTAGGAGCCGCCGCCAACGAGCGGCTCACCCCCAGGACTCCTCCGTACGACGGGCAAGGTCGTCGACCACGCCGACCATGTCACCGCCGGCCTCGAGCAGCCGCCGCTGTCGGGTCGCGCCCGTCCCCCCCGACATCAGCCGCTCGAAGCCGTCGGACACGCGATCTTCGTCACCGGCCTCGCGCAGCGCCTCGCCGGCGAACGTCAGCAGCGCGGCGAACATCTCCCGCGGGGGCACGAGGCGGCCCTCGACCGGGTGCACCAGGTCGCCGGTGAGGCCGTGCCGCGAGGCACGCCAGGCCGCGACGCGGAGCAGGTCCGCCCGCCACGGCTCGGCCTGCGGTGCCGTCGCGACCGCCGTCACCAGGGAACGGGCCAGCAGTGCGACCAACACACCGTCCTCGGGGTCGGTGCACACGTCGGCCACGCGGATCTCGACCGTCGGGTACTGCTCGGCCAACCGCGCGTCGAGATAGACCATCCCGGCGTCGATGGCTCCGCCCCAGTCGACCATCCGCCGGGTCACCTCGCGGTAGGTCGCGAGGTCGCCGAACGGCTGGCTCGGTCCGGCGGTGGACCACTGCCCCCAGACCCGCGACCGCCAGCTCGCATGCCCGGTGTCGCGCTCCTCCCAGTACGGCGAGTTGCCGCTGACCGCAAGCAGGAACGGCAGCCACGGCTGGAGACCGTCGACCACCCGCACTGCCTCGTCGTCGTCGGCCACGTCGACGTGCACGTGCATCCCGCAGACGTGCGCGTCACGTGCGAGCTCGCCGTACCGCGGCGCGAAGCGGTCGTAGCGCGGCGTCTTCACGAACACCGCGTCCTCCGGCGGCAGCGGGGGCGTCGAGACCGCGACGGCCCGGGCACCCGCCGCAGCGGCCGCCTCGCCGACAGCGCGGCGGCCGGTGCGCAGGTGCCGTTCCAGGTCGTTTCCGTCGAGCACCGGTGGTGTCGAGGTCTCGATCTGGTGCTGGAAGAGCTCGCTGCCGACCTCCTCGTCGCGCTCGTTGGCCTCGACCGTCGCTCCCGAGACGGACACCACCCGTCGGCTGTCCGGGTCGATGAGGAGCAGCTCCTCCTCCATGCCGACCTTGCGTACGCTCATGTGCAGGACGCTACGCGAGGCTCAGAAGCGCGCCGGCTCCCGGTACTCGCCCCACTCGGCACGCAGGGCGTCGCAGATCTCGCCCAGCGTGGCCTCGACGCGGCAGGCCTCGAGCATCGTCGGGATCATGTTCTCGTCGGCGCGACCGGCCTCCACCATCGCCGCGATCGCTGCCTCCACGGCGGCCGGGTCACGCGCCTCCTTGCGAGCGGCGAGCGCGCGCACCTGCTCGACCTCGACCTCGTGGGAGACCCGCAGGATCTCCAGCGCGTGGGTGACGGAGTCGGTGTGGCAGTTGACGCCCACGACCTTCTTGTCGCCCTTCTCCAGCGCCACCTGGTACTGGAACGCCGCCTCGGCGATCTCGGACATGAACCAGCCGTCCTCGATGCCGCGCAGGATGCCGTCGGTCATCGGCCACACCGCGCCGTCCGCGTCGCCGGTCGACGACACGATCTGGGCGTGCAGCTTGTCGGTGTCGGTGTGCGTCAGCGTCGAACCGCCCATCGACAGGATCTTGTCGAAGATCGCGTTGGCCTCGGCCTCGATCTGGTCGGTCAGCGCCTCCACGAACCAGGACCCGCCGAGCGGGTCGGCGACGTTGGCGACGCCGGTCTCCTCCATGATCACCTGCTGCGTGCGCAGCGCGATCTCGGCGGCCTGCTCGCTGGGCAGCGCCAGCGTCTCGTCGAGCGCGTTGGTGTGCAGGGAGTTGGTGCCACCGAGCACGCCGGCCAGAGCTTCCACGGCGGTGCGGACGACGTTGTTGTACGGCTGCTGGGCAGTCAGCGAGACACCGGCGGTCTGCGTGTGGAACCGCATCCACTGCGCCTTGTCGGTCTTCGCTCCGTAGACGTCGCGCATCCAGCGCGCCCAGATCCGGCGGGCCGCACGGAACTTCGCGATCTCCTCGAAGAAGTCGAGGTGGCTGTCGAAGAAGAAGCTCAGCCCCGGCGCGAACTTCTCGATGTCGAGGCCGCGCGACAGCCCGAGCTCGACGTACCCGAAACCGTCGGCGAGCGTGAAAGCGAGCTCCTGCGCGGCCGTCGAGCCGGCCTCGCGGATGTGGTAGCCGGAGACGGAGAGCGGCTTGTACGCCGGGATCTCGTGCTGGCAGTGCTCCATCAGGTCGCCGATCAGGCGCAGGTGCGGCTCGGGAGTGAACAGCCACTCCTTCTGCGCGATGTACTCCTTGAAGATGTCGGTCTGCAGGGTGCCGTTGAGGATGCCGGTGTCGACCCCGGCGCGCTCGGCGGCCACGATCATCATGCAGAACACCGGCACGGCCGGTCCGCTGATCGTCATCGACGTGGTGACCTCACCGAGGTCGATGCCGTCGAAGAGCATCTCCATGTCGGCGACGGAGTCGATCGCGACGCCGCAGTGCCCGACCTCGCCGAGCGCCTTCGGGTCGTCGGAGTCGCGGCCCATCAGGGTCGGCATGTCGAAGGCGACGCTGAGCCCGCCGCCACCGCGGCCGAGGATCATCTTGTAGCGCTCGTTGGTCTGCTGCGCGTTGCCGAAGCCGGCGAACTGACGGATCGTCCAGGTGCGGCCGCGCTGACCGGTCGCGTGGAGGCCGCGGGTGAACGGGAACTCGCCCGGCCAGCCGATCTCGGAGAACCGCGGGTAGGCAGCCTCGTCCTCCGCCGTCTCGGGTCCGTAGGCCGGCGCGACCTCGGAGCCGGACAGGGTGGTGAAGTCCGCGTCACGCACCCGGCCCTTGTCCTGGGCCTCGTCGTACCTCGCCTGCCAGCGCTCGCGCGCGGTGTCCGTCATGACAAGATAGTAGGACGTCCAACTAAATTCGCCAAGGTCAGAAGTCTCCGGCAGCCTGCCGCATCGGCCGGAGCAGCTCCGACAGCTCGCGGAGCCGGTCGTCGTCGAGCGCACCCAGCCCGAAGTCGGCGCCCACCAGGTCGGCCGTGGCCGCCTCGACCACCGCGCGGCCGGGGTCGGTGATCTCGGCCAGCACGGCGCGGCCGTCGGCCGGGTGCGGGCGTCGTACGACGAAGCCACCGGACTCGAGCCGCTGGATGATCGAGGTGATCGACGTCGGGTGCACCTGCAGCCGCTCCCCCATCTTGCCCAGCGGCAGCGATCCGGCCGAGGAGAAGCGCAGCAGCACCAGCGCCTCGTAGCGGGCGAAGGTCAGACCGTGCGGCTTCAGCACGGCGTCGAGCCGGATCAGCACCAGCTGCTGCACGCGCATCAACGACGTGACCGCGTGCATCTGGGGGACGCCGTCCCAGCGTGCCGCCCACTGCCTGGCGGCCTCGTCGATCGGGTCGAACGGCAGCTTTCCCTCCATGGTGGTGGCGATACTAGTGTCGTCACCTTCGGGAGCGCCTGAGTCTCCTGGCTACCAGTCGGTGTCCGGGTCGGGCCGAGCGTGGCTGGCGTGCAGGTTCACCACGGTATGTAGACGAACATGCACTCCCCACGATGAGCTCGTCGTGGGGAGCGCGGGTTCGTCGCGGGAAGCACACCCGCCGCCGATCGACTGTCCGACTTGCCGTGGTTATCCCTGCATACCGTGGTGAACCCGCAGATCCCACGACGAAGCCACACCCCCGCCAGGTCCACCCGCGACGAGCCCTACCAGCCGGTGCGCGGGTCGAGCCCTTGAGCGGCGGCGGCACCGCTGCGGCCGCGCAGCCCCGCCTGCTGGACCTGCTCCTGGATCATCAGGTCGAGCCGGTCGGGGTGCGGCACGAACCTGATGTCACGCAGCCCCTGCTCCTGGGCGGCGGACTCGAAGACGAAGTGGCCGTAGCCGAGCATCCGCCCGACCAGGGTCTTCTGCACGGTGATGTCGAGCACGCGTGCGAGCGGCATCGTGGCGGCGGACTCGGCGATCACGCCGCGCACCCGGAACACCCGCATGTTCGTGATCACGAACCGGTCCATGTGGTGGTTGAGCGCCTTCCACCCGCCCCACAGCAGCAGGAGGGCGCCGACCAGGAAGCAGAACCAGCCGGCGTCCACGCTCACGAAGAACCCGAGCAGCAGGAACCAGCACCCGGCAGTCGCGATCAGCACAGGGACGACGTAGACCACCCAGTGGTGCCGGACGTCCTCGACCAGGGTCTCGTCGAGGTGGCGCAGGAGTCGCTCGGAGATCCGCGGAGTGGCGAACGTGCGCCAGAACCAGGCGACCACGGCGGTCAGGCGAACAGCGCGTTGAGGAAGTCGATCATCGCCCCGAACAGGCTCTTCAGTCCGTCCCAGACAGCACCGGAGACGTCCTTGGCCGAGCTGGCGGCCCCGCTGGGGTCGGTGAACAGGTAGTAACCGACGAAGATGAGCAGGAGCAGGCCGACACCCTTCTTCAGCGTTGCGTCCATATCACAGCTCCTCTCCGGCCCTGGCGGTCAGCAAGGTCCAAGGTCCTTTCTAGCAAAACGTCACCCCTACGGCGGGGACGGCGCGCAGGGTCGCGGTGCAAGGATCGACCTATGGCACCGACACCGGTCTCGTACGACGTCCCCGGCGGCACCCTGCACGCACTCCGCTTCGGCGAAGGGCCGCACGTCGTGCTCGCGGCCCACGGCATCACGTCCACCTCGATGGCCTGGCCGGCCGTCGCGGCCCGGCTGCCCGAGGACTGGTCGATGGTCGCGGTCGACCTGCGCGGGCGCGGCCACTCTCGCGACCTGCCCGGCCCGTACGGTCTCCGTGCGCACGCGGCCGACCTGCACGCGGTGGCGGAGGCGATCGGGGAGCCCGTGGTGCTCGCCGGGCACTCGATGGGCGCGTTCATCGCGGTCCACGCCGCCCACGACCGGCCCGAGCTGTTCTCGCACGTGGTGCTGGTCGACGGCGGCGTCGCCCTGCCGTTCCCGGAGGACGCCGATCCGGACCAGGTGCTCGACCAGACCCTCGGCCCGGCGATCGAGCGGCTCGGCCGCACCTACGCGTCGGTCGACGACTACGTCGACGTCTTCCGCACGCACCCGGCGATGGCACCGACGTGGGACGACGCCATGGACGCCTACGCCCGCTACGACACCCTCGAGACCCCCGTTGGGGTCAGGCCGCGGGCGCTGGAGCACGCGGTCCGCGCCGATGGCCGCGACCTGCTGGTCTCGGGCGCCGACTACGAGCCCGAGCTCCGGGCGATGACGTTGCCGGTGGAGCTCCTCGCGGCGCCGTACGGCATGTTCGGGCAGCCCGGCGGACTGCTGCCGGCCGACCGGCTGGCGGCGTACGACGATGTGGAGCACGTGACGGTCGAGACAATTCCCGACGTCAACCACTACACGATCCTGTTCGCCCGGCACGCGACCGAGCGGGTGGCTCAGGCGATCGTCGGGCAGGCGTCGTGAACGACGCCCCGACCGAGCAGCACAGCGCGCCCGAGGGCGTCGACGCCGCGACCATCGAGGCCGTCGGCAAGCTGACCGAGGCGCTGGAGACCACGGAGCGGGCGCGCGGCCACCTGTACTCGTTCCACCAGCTCACGGGCAGCGCCGACCTGGCCCTCGGCGAGGCGGTCGACGCGCTGCGCGAGGCAGGTCACACCGAGCTCGCCGACCGGATCACCACCGAGCTGGTCGGCCGCAACGTGATCGAGGACCGGTGGACGTTCCAGGTCGTCGAGGACTACGACGACGGCTACTGGTCGCTCTTTCGGCAGCTCGAGCGTGAGACGCGCGAGTCCCTCACGGCCGGACGTCCGCACCTGCACGAGGCGCGGATGAAGGAGGGACGCCGCACCCACGGGCACCCGGACCACACGGCCGGACCTTAGGGTTCTGCCATGAGCGACTGGCATCCCCCTCAGGAGCAGCAGCCCCAGTACGGCGCCTCGCCCTCGCACCCCTACGCCGCCAACACCGACAAGCGCCCGGGCACGGTCACCGCGGCCGTCGTGGTCACCTGGGTGGGCTGCGGACTGGCCGCGATCGGTTGCCTGGTCGTGCTCGCCCTGGCCTTCAGCGGCTCCGAGGGCTTCATGGACGGGGTCGTGCGCGACGGCGACGGCACCTTCACGCGATCGCAGGCCAGGGGCATCCTGGTCGGCGTCGGGGTGGTCGGCTTCGTCTGGTCGGTGATCGCCTCGGTGCTCGCGCTGCTCACGCTCAAGCGCCAGGGCTGGGCCCGGGTGGTACTCGCCGTCTCGGCGGTGATGGCCGCACTGGTGAGCCTGGTGATGATCCTGTCCATGGTCTCCGCGATCACGCTGATCCTGGCGATCTCCGCGCTGGTGCTGCTCTTCGTCGGCGGTGCGAACGACTGGTTCGCTCACCGCTCGGCGGTCCAGCAGCACGGTGCTGCTGCGCAGTACTACGCGTAGGCGGCGGCAGCCGGATGAACGAGAACCAGCTCTGGGTCGACCACCTCGGCGGTCTGCGCCGTCACGTGTTCGCAGCCATCGAGGGTCTCGACGACGCCGCGCTCACCCGGCCCGTGCTTCCGTCGGGCTGGAGCTGCCTCGACCTCGTGCACCACGTCGCGGAGGACGCCGAGACGTTCTGGATCGAGGGCGTGGTCACGGGCGATGCGACCGTCCTCGAACGGCTCGACCCGGACTCGTGGACGGTCCCCGACGACGTCACGCCGCAGCAGGTGCTCGAGCGCTACCGCGCAGCGTCCGCCCGGGCAGACGCGATCGTGCTCGCGGCCGACCTCGACGCCGGGCTGACCTGGTGGCCGGACTTCTTCGGCGAGTGGCGGATGGACTCGGTGCGCGAGGTGCTGATGCACGTGCACGCGGAGGTGGCGACCCACACCGGCCACCTCGACGCCGCGCGTGAGCTGATCGACGGGCGCCAGCACGTGGTCGTGGGATAGCTGATAGGTCATGAGCCTGGCCTGAGAGGACTGTGGTGAGTCCGATCAGAAGGAGGGCTCATGTCGATCTTGAAGGTGGCTCTGGATCCCGCGACGGTGGTCGTTGCGGTGGATCCGGGGAAGGTGTCGAACCGTGTCTGGGTCAGCAACGGGGACGGGTTGTTGGAGGACCCGGTCTCGGTGCCGGTCTCCTGTGATGGGGTTGAGCAGGTCGAACGGATGCTCTCGTCGCACCCGACCTCGTTGATGCCCGTGATCGCGGTCGAGGCGACCGGGAGTCTGCACCGGGCATTTGTCGCGGATCTCGAACGGCGTCATCCAGGCTCGACGCGGTTGTTCGCACCCTCGGAGACGAAGGCGGCGCGCACCCAGCTCGGCTCGGGACGATTCAAGACCGACGACCGCGACTGCGCGGCGCTGACGTATCTGGCCCGTCAGGGTGCGGGACGCCCGCATGCGGAGGAGTCACCGGTCGACACGCTGCGCTCAGCGGTGCGGCACCGTCGAGCACTGGTCGGCGACCGCAAGGTCGCTCAGCAGCGGCTCCACGATCAGCTCAACGCGCTGTGTCCGGGTCTCTCGGCACCCTCGGGTCACGGCCGGTCACTGGCGATCGAGGGCTCGACGGGACAGGCCGTCTTGGCCTGCGCGGTCGCGTTCGAGGGCCGCCCGCCGACGGTCCGTTCCCTGATCGCGCGAGCCCCTGGGCGCCTGACGAAGGTCAATGCGGGTTACTGGGTCGATCGGTGGAGGGGATGTCTTCCTCCACCGGCGGATGCCGAACAGCGTGCGGTGCGGCTGGGCCGCGACCTGCAGCGCTATCGGCTGCTGCGCGTCGACATCGACATCCTCGAGGACGAGATCGCGGTGTTGTTGGCCTGCACGGACGGACAGGTGCTGACCAGTCTGCCCGGGGTCGCGACCAACCGCGCTGCGGCCTTCGCGGTCCACAGCCTGCCGATCAGCAGGTTCCCCGACGCCGAGCACCTCTACTCCGCCACCGGGCTGGCGCCGGCGATGTATGAGTCCGCGACGCTACGCAAACGTGGCCGGATCTCCCGCCAGGGCCTGGCCGAGCACCGCGACGCCCTGATGGGTATCGCCTGGGGACTCGCGCTCTACTCGCCCGCCTTCACTCAGCGCGATGCCGAGTACCGGGCCCGCGGCATGGCGCCGATCCAGGCCCGCGTCGCTGTCGCGCGCCACGCCTGCCGGCTCACATTCCGGCTCCTGAAGACCCAACAACCCTTCGATGAAGAGCGTTATCGTCGAGGAAGGCTCAGCCCCGGACGGTGACGGCCACGTTAGCTATGCCGCGCACCTCCGGGTGTGACGGCGCAACCTAGCTTGTCGCCCGCCCGGGGTTGGGCCGCCGACCACGGCGCACACGAAAGCCTGCCGCACGACGGCGCCTGATCAGCCTGCCGACCACGGCGGCCCGACCCCCGAGCCAACCTCGCGAAGTTCCTCACCGCGACCGCAACCGGACGCCATCAGGCGTGCCCGGCCGAATCCACATGCCCAACGTCACCCTTGACTCGCCGCGCGAAAGCTAGCCCTGCTCGGCGTACGCCTCCAGCAGCCTGTCGGCCGCGGTGTAGGGGTCGGAGTCACCGGCGACCACCTGCTCGGCGAGGCCGTCGAGCTCGGTGTGCTCGTGCACGCTGCGCCACTGCTCGCGCAGCGACGTGACTGCGATCGCCTCGATCTCGTCGCGGGCGCGACGCAGCCGACGCTTCTCGAGCTCGCCGCTGGACTCCAGCCAGGCCCGGTGCTCGTCGATCGCCTCGACCACGTCGTCGATACCTTCGCCCTTGCTGGCAACGGTCTTGAGGATCGGCTGCTTCCACGACCCCTCGGGACGGTCGCCGAGCGCGATCATCGAGCGGAGCTCGCGGCGCACCTGGTCGGCGCCGTCCCGGTCGGCCTTGTTGATCACGTAGATGTCGCCGATCTCGAGGATCCCGGCCTTCGCGGCCTGGATCCCGTCGCCCATGCCCGGCGCGATCAGCACCATCGTGGTGTCGGCCATGCCGGCGATCTCGACCTCGCTCTGGCCGACGCCGACGGTCTCGACCAGGATCACCTCGCAGCCGGCGGCGTCGAGCACCCGGAGAGCCTGGGGGGTGGCCCAGGACAGCCCACCGAGGTGTCCGCGCGAGGCCATCGAGCGGATGTAGACCTCGCGGTCGAGCGCGTGGTCCTGCATCCGGACCCGGTCGCCGAGCAGCGCGCCGCCGGAGAACGGTGACGACGGGTCGACCGCGAGCACGCCGACGCGCTTGCCCGCCTTGCGGAGCGCGCCGACCAGGGCGCTGGTGGAGGTCGACTTGCCGACGCCCGGCGACCCGGTCAGGCCGACGATCTGCGCGTTGCCGGCGTACGGCGCCAGTCCGGCCATCACGTCCCGCAGCAGCGGGGACGCGTCCTCGACCAGCGAGATCAGCCGGGCGACCGAGCGTGCGTCACCCTGGCGGGCCTTCTCGACCAGCTGGGGGACGTCACCGTGCGAGCGTCTTGGTTTCGAGACGCTCGCTGGCGCTCGCTCCTCAACCACCGGGCTCTACGGGACGCGGATGATCAGCGCGTCGCCCTGACCACCGCCACCGCACAGCGCGGCGGCACCGACGCCGCCGCCGCGGCGCTGGAGCTCGAGGGCGAGGTGCAGCACGATCCGGGCGCCCGACATGCCGACCGGGTGGCCGAACGCGATCGCACCGCCGTTGACGTTGACCTTCTCCGGGTCGAGGCCGAGCTCGCGGGTGGACTGGATGCCGACCGCGGCGAACGCCTCGTTGAACTCCACCAGGTCGAGGTCGGAGGCAGTGATGCCCTCCTTCTCCAGCGCCTTGGCGGTGGCGCGCGCGGGCTGCATCTGCAGCGTCGAGTCCGGGCCGGCGACCATGCCGTGCGCCCCGATCTCGGCCAGCCAGGTCAGGCCCAGCTCCTCGGCCTTCGCCTTGCTCATCACGACCACGGCGCAGGCGCCGTCGGAGATCTGCGAGGAGGACGCCGCGGTGATCGTGCCGTCCTTGGAGAACGCGGGGCGCAGGCCGCCGAGCGACTCGGCGGTGGTGTCGCCCCGCACGCCCTCGTCCTGGCTCACCACGATCGGGTCGCCCTTGCGCTGCGGGATCGAGACCGGCACGACCTCGTCGTCGAACAGGCCGTTCTTCCAGGCAGCGGCGGCCTTCTGGTGCGAGGCGGCGGCGAACTCGTCCTGCTCCTCGCGGGTGAGATGCCCCTGGTCGGCGTTGTAGGTCTCGGTCAGGGCACCCATCGCCTGCTGCGTGGACTGGTCGTAGAGGGCGTCGTACGCCATCGAGTCGACGAGCGTGGTGTCGCCGTACTTGAAGCCCTCGCGGGACTTCGGCAGCAGGTGCGGCGCGTTGGTCATCGACTCCATGCCGCCGGCCACGATGATCTCGGCCTCGCCGGCGCGGATCAGCTGGTCGGCGGTCGCGATCGCGTTGATGCCCGACAGGCACACCTTGTTGATCGTGATCGAGGGCAGCGACATCGGCAGACCGGCGGCGACGCCGGCGGTGCGGGCCGGGTTCTGGCCGGCACCGGCCAGGATCACCTGGCCCATGATCAGGTAGTCGACCTGGTCACCGGAGACGCCGGCCTTCTCGAGCGCGCCCTTGATCGCAACGCCTCCGAGGTCGGCGGCGGACAGGGTCTTGAAACCGCCCAGCAGACGGCCGATCGGGGTGCGGGCACCGGCGACGATCACGGATCCGGACATGTGAGCCTCCTGGAGCAGGGTCGGAACTGCCCTCGACCCTACCCAGCCCGAGGCACGGTCCGGGAGGCCCGGCTGGCTCCCGGTCCTGTCGGACAGGTCACACTCGTTGGCGCCCCCGCCCGCCACGCGCCACCATGACCGGCATGACCAACGTGCCCCCCGGTTTGCCTGACGGGCTGCCCGACGACCTGTTCGTCTGCATCGACCACGTCGGCGTCGCCGTGCCCGACCTGGATCAGGCGATCGCGATGTACCGCGACTCCTTCGGCATGCACGTGACGCACCAGGAGACCAACGAGGACCAGGGCGTGCGTGAGGCGATGGTCGCGGTCGGCGACTCCGGGTCCAGCATCCAGCTGCTCGCGCCGCTCGACGAGTCGTCCACGATCGCGAAGTTCCTGGACCGCAACGGCCCCGGGCTCCAGCAGCTCGCCTACCGCGTCACCGACGTGGAGAAGGTCTCCGCCGTCCTTCGCGACCGCGGCCTCCGGCTGCTGTACGACGAGCCGCGGCGCGGCACCGCCGGCAGCCGGATCAACTTCGTGCACCCCAAGGACACAGGCGGCGTCCTGATCGAGCTCGTCGAGCCGGCCGTCCGTTGATGGTTACCCACCAGTAATATCTGAACCCGACAGCCCCGAGCCCAGGAGCAGACGTGCAACAGATCCTCGACGCCATCCTCGCGGGTGACACCGCTGCGGGAGACTTCGCCGCCCTGGAGGTCCCGCGGTCCTACCGAGCCGTCACCGTCCACAAGGACGAGGCCGACATGTTCGAGGGCGAGGCCAGCAAGGACAAGGACCCGCGCAAGAGCCTGCACCTCGACGAGGTGCCCCTGCCCGAGCTCGGGCCGGGCGAGGCGCTGGTGGCCGTGATGGCCAGCGCGATCAACTACAACACCGTCTGGACCTCGATCTTCGAGCCGGTGTCGACGTTCGGCTTCCTCGAGCGCTACGGCCGGCTCTCGCCGCTCTCGGCCCGGCACGACCTGCCCTACCACATCGTCGGCTCCGACCTGTCCGGCGTGGTGCTCGCCACCGGACCCGGCGTCCACCTGTGGAAGGCCGGCGACGAGGTGGTCGCCCACTGCCTGTCGGTGGAGCTCGAGAGCCCCGAGGGCCACAACGACACGATGCTCGACCCCGAGCAGCGGATCTGGGGCTTCGAGACCAACTTCGGCGGGCTCGCCGAGATCGCGATGGTCAAGTCCAACCAGCTGATGCCGAAGCCGGCGCACCTCACCTGGGAGGAGGCTGCCTCTCCCGGCCTGGTCAACTCCACGGCCTACCGGCAGCTGGTCAGCCGCAACGGCGCCGGCATGAAGCAGGGCGACAACGTGCTGATCTGGGGCGCCTCCGGCGGCCTCGGCGGCTTCGCGACGCAGTACGCCCTCAACGGCGGCGCCACCCCGGTCTGCGTGGTCTCCAACGAGGAGAAGGCCGACATCTGCCGCGCCATGGGTGCCGAGCTGATCATCAACCGCTCGGAGGAGGCCTGGAAGTTCTGGAAGGACGAGAACACCCAGGACCCCCGGGAGTGGCGCCGGCTCGGCGGCAGGATCCGTGAGCTCACCGGCGGCGAGGACGTCGACATCGTCTTCGAGCACCCGGGTCGCGAGACCTTCGGCGCCTCCGTGTACGCCGCACGCAAGGGCGGCACCATCGTCACCTGCGCCTCGACCAGCGGCTTCATGCACCAGTACGACAACCGCTACCTGTGGATGAACCTCAAGCGGATCATCGGCTCCCACTTCGCCAACTACCGCGAGTCGTGGGAGGCCAACCGGCTGATCGACAAGGGCATGATCCACCCGACCCTGTCGCGGACCTATGCGCTCGAGGACGTCGGCCAGGCCGCGCTCGACGTGCACCGCAACGCCCACCAGGGCAAGGTCGGTGTGCTCTGCCTCGCCCCCGAGGAGGGTCTCGGCGTGCGCGACGCGGAGAAGCGCAGCCTGCACCTCGACGCCATCAACCGGTTCCGAGGCTTCTAGACCCTTTCTGCCCGCCTCGGCACCCCCTCGCCTGCGAGCCGGGGGTTGCCGATGCGTCAGCATCGGCAACACTGGGGGGCCACACCCCAACACGCACCCAACCCGCGGCCTCGAAGGCCGCACCCGGAAGGCGGAATCAGCGCATGACCGAAGGTCGGGGACTGTCCATCTTCGATGACGAGCCGGACGACTCGCGCGAAGTGCCCTCCACCGGGAACGACGGGAGTGCGGCCGACGAGCCCACGGTCGTGATCCCGGTCAGCGCCCGCAAGGACACCGAGACGTCATCCTCGAGCGACGACTCGCCTGCCGGACGACGGCGGAGAGACGCCTCGTCGACGCAGGCGATCCCGGTGCCGGACGACGCCGCCGGGACGCCCGCGGCCAACGAGCCGGCCTCGGAGAAGTCCCCGGCCAAGGCGCCCGAGAAGGCACCCGAGAAGGCACCGGCGAAGGCACCGGTGGAGCCGGCCGGGAAGGCCGAGGAGGAGAGCGCTCCCGCCGCGAGCAGCGCGCCGCCGCCGGCACGCGTGGTGATGCCTCCGGCCGCTGCCCCGGCACCGGCCCGCCCGTCGTACGCCAGCCGCACGTCGTCGCCCTTCACGAGCGGCAGCGCGTTCCCGGTGGTCCGCCGCGGCGGCTACGACAAGGACGCCGTCGACCGCCGCCTGCTCGAGTTCGCCGGCGAGAAGGACGGCCTGAGCGCCAGCCTCGACGGCGCCCGCGACCAGATCGCCGAGCTGGAGAAGAAGGTCGCCGACCTCTCCCGCAAGGCCCAGGAGTCCGACAGCCCTTCGTACGCCGGACTCGGGGGCCGCGCGAGCGAGCTCCTGCAGGCTCGCCGAGGAGCAGGCCGACGAGGTCCTCGCCGAGGCCAACGCGCAGGCGAGCAAGATCCGTCAGCAGGCACAGAGCGACGCCGTCGCGATCAAGGCCACGGCCGAGCGCGACGCCGAGGACATGCGCGTCGTCCAGCTCTCGGAGCTCGACGAGACCCGCAAACGGGCGATGGCCGACGTCGACTCCGAGCGCGCCCGGATCAAGTCCGAGGGCGACGACATCCGGGCCTCCGCGACCCGTGAGGCCGACCAGCTCCGGCTCGGCGCCCAGCAGGAGGTGCAGGCACTACGCACCTCTGCCTCCCGCGAGGCCGAGCAGGCCAAGGCCTCGATCGACCGTGAGGTCCAGGAGGCACGCCGCGCCCTGGCCGTGGAGAAGGAGCGGCTGACCCGGGAGGCTGTCGAGCACCACAACATGGCCACCGGCGAGACGTCCCGACTGGTGAAGGAGGCCGAGGAGCGCGCCGACGCCGCCGAGGCCCGCACCCGCGAGGCGCTGGCAGCGGCCAACGCCGCGCGCGAGGCGGCCGACCAGGAGGCCGGGCACGCCGTCACGCGGGCCCGCCGCGAGGCCGAGCAGATCGTCAGCTCGGCCAAGGCGCAGGCCGAGACGCTGCGCGCCTCGGGCCAGTCCGACAAGGACCGTGAGCTCGCCGCCCTGCAGGCGGAGGTCGACCGGCTCACCAAGCGGCGTGACGCGATCACGGCCCAGCTCGGTGCGTTGCGCGACGTCGTCTCCGGGTTCGACAAGGACGAGAGCTAGCAGGTGGCGGGTCAGCAGGCGGCACGAGGCAAGGGCTCGGCCGCCGCCAAGGCCAGCGGGCAGGACGACGACCTCGGGAAGCCGGGTCCGCCGATGAGCAACCGGTCACCGTTCGTGATCGGGTTCTTCGGCGGTCTGGGAGCGCTGGTCGCGTTCTTCCTCTACGGGCTGTTCCTGATGGTCGGCTCGGTCCTGATCCTGATCGTCGTCGCCTTCTTCCTCGCGGTCGGGCTCGACCCAGCGACGGAGTTCTTCATGCGCCGGGGCCTGAAGCGGCACTGGGCGGTCGTCGTCGTGATCACCTTCGTGGTGATCGCGTTCGCTCTGTTCATGGTCGCGATCGTGCCGGTGGTCAGCGACCAGGTCTCGTCCCTCGTCGAAGAGCGCGCCGGCCTGGCTCGACCAGCTCCAGAACAACAGGACGATCGAGCGGCTCGACGCGAAGTACGACGTGATCTCGAAGCTGAAGGAGTACGTCACCAACGGCGGGCTCGCCCAGCAGGTCGCCGGTGGCGTGCTGGGTGTCGGGCCTGAAGATCCTCGGGTTCCTCGCCAACGCGTTCGTGGTGTTCGTGATGATGCTGTACTTCCTGGCCACGCTGCCCAAGGTGAAGTCGTCGCTCTACCAGTTCGCGCCGGCCAGTCGCCGCGACCGGGTGGCCAAGCTCGGCAACCAGATCCTCCAGGGCATCGGCGCCTACGTCTCGGGCGCCTTCATCGTCGCCCTCTGCGCCGGCCTGAGCTCGCTGGTCTTCCTGTTCGTCATCGGCCTGGGCAAGTACGCACTCGCGCTCGCGCTCGTGGTCGCGCTGCTCGACGTGATCCCGATGATCGGTGCCACGATCGGTGCCGTGATCGTGTGCGCGATCGGGTTCGCGACCGACGTCCAGACCGGCATCGCGCTGGTGATCTTCTACGTGATCTACCAGCAGCTCGAGAACTACGTCATCTACCCGCGGGTGATGTCGCACGCCGTCGACCTGCCCGGCCTGCTGACCGTGATCGCGGCCCTGATCGGCGCGTCGCTCCTCGGCGTAGTCGGCGCCCTGCTCGCGATCCCGACCGCGGCGGCGTTGGTGCTGCTGTCGAAGGAGATCGTGATCAGGCGGCAGGACGCTCGCTGACGGCACCGCTGCTCACGTCGCGCTCGCCCAGCTTGACCAGCACGACCCCGACCACGATCAGCGCACCGCCGACGATCTGCACCGGCCGGGGCAGCTCGCCGAGCAGCAGCCACGCCCAGAGCAGCGCCGAGAGCACCTCGGCCAGCCCGACGAAGGACGCCATCCGCGAGCCCAGTCAGGCGGATCCCGGCGATCCCGGTCACGTAGGAGAGCGAGGCCGTGAACAGGCCGAGCCCCAGCACCGGGAGCCACCAGGCCATCGTCATGCCGTCGTAGTGCACGGTGTCGGAGGACACCGACCACGGCAGCAGGCCGAGCAGTCCGGCGAGCAGGAGGGCGGCGCCACCCAGGAGCAGTCCCCCGGTGGCCAGCACGATGCCGGGCAGGTCACCGCCCTCGTCGGCGGAGACCAGCCAGTAGTACGACACCCCGAGCATCGCGAGCAGCGCCCAGACCACGCCGACCAGGCTCACGTCGGCACCCGAGACCAGGTCGAGCACCAGCACCAGCCCGGCGCCGGCCACCACGGCTCCGACGACCGTGGTGCGAAGCGGACGCTCCCCGCGACGCAGCCAGAGCCAGGCGATCACGGCCACGGGCGAGGTGTACTCGATCAGCAGGGCCACCCCGACCTGCATGTGCGCGACCGCGTTGAAGTAGGCGAGCTGGCATCCCGCGACGGCCACCAGCCCGAAGGCGGCGATCCGGCCGGCGTGATGCCGCAGCAGGGACCACCGGCCACGCAGCGTCACCGCGGCGAACGGGAGCAGCACCAGGGCGCCGACCAGCACGCGGACGGCGACCGCGGACGCGGCCGTCCAGCCGGCGTCCATCAGCCCACGGGCGAGCGCACCGGAGAGGCCGAACGAGCCTGCCGACACCAGCGCGAAGCCCAGCCCGGCACCGGTCCGGACTGCGGGCCTCTCGATGGCGTCATGGGTCAACGTGCTCATGGCACATGACACTAGGCGAGACCCGTGTAAGGTGTCAACGTGGTTTTCGCACATGACACCGAGCTGTCCCTCCAGGCTGCGGTGGCCCTCGCCAACTCGGCCGAAGGCGTCGACACCCTGGCCACGCTCGACGACCTCGAGCGCTACGTGGTGGAGCACGAGTTCACCGGCTCGCGCACCCACGACCGGGCCGAGCTCGACGCCGTGCGCACCCTGCGCGTCGAGCTCTGGCAGCTGCTGACCAGCGAGCGCGACGACACCGTCGAGCTGGTCAACCGGATGCTCTCCACGCGCAACGCGCTCCCCCAGCTGGTGCGGCACGACGGCTGGGACTGGCACCTCCATGCCACCGACCCGGCCGACCCGCTGGCCGACCGGATCGCGGTCGAGGCCGCGATGGCGATGATCGACGTGGTCCGCGCCGACGAGCTCAGCCGGCTCGGCACCTGCGCGGCCGACGACTGCGCGGCGATCGTGCTCGACCTGTCGCGCAACCGGTCACGCCGGTTCTGCAGCACCTCCTGCGGCAACCGGGTCGCGGTCGCGGCCTACCGGGCGCGTCAGGCCTGAGGCCGCTCCGGCTTCGGCACGGGGACGTCCTTGTAGGCCGAGACGTTGTGCGCGTTGTACGCCGAGGTGTCGGCGGTCTCCATCGGACCGTCCCACTCGCGCGGCAGCGGGAGCGCCACGTCCGGTGCGACCCGTCGTACGACCTCGTCGAGCACCTTCTCGGCGTCGCCGACCCACAGGTGCTTGGACCCCGCCATCGGCACCAGCTCGGCCTGCGTCAACGGCGCGAACCGCTCCTCGGCCTCGGCCGGCTGCAGGTAGTCGTCGTGCTCGGGCACCAGCGCCGTCACCGGCTTGCCGGACTCGGCCCAGCGGGCCAGGTCGGCCTCGCTGCTGAACCGTAGCGGCGGAGAGAGCAGGATCGCGCCCTTCACCTGGGGGTCGAGCCCGTGCATCAGCGCGAGGTCGGTGCCGAACGACCAGCCGAGCAGCCAGATCTCCGGCAGGTCGTTGAACTCGGCGTACTCGACCGCCGCGGCCACGTCGTACTTCTCCCCCACGGCGTTGTCGAACTCGCCCTGGCTGGTGCCCTGCTCGCTCCAGGTGCCGCGTGTGTTGAACCGCAGCACCGCCAGCCCGGCCAGCGCCGGCAGCCGGAACGCCGCCTTGCGGTAGATGTGGCTGTCCATCATCCCGCCGTGCGTCGGCAGCGGGTGCAGGCAGACCAACGTCGCCACGGGGTCACGGTCCTCCGGCACCGCGAGCTCGCCGACGAGCTCGAGCCCGTCGGCCGTGTGCAGCGTGATCGGCGTGCGTCGGGCGGGCAGCACGGAGTTGGCGCGGATCGGGGACGACATGGGGCTCATTGTCGCCTCAGCAGAACGATCGGGCGCCGCCCGGGGTCAGGTCGACGTGGCGTCGGTGGGCGCGCTCGATCAGCAGCGACGTGAACGCCTTGTTCTGCGCCCGCGTGATGAGTCCCTTCGAACGCAGGAACAAGTCCAGGTTGTCGAACTCGACCGCTTCGTAGCCGCTGTCGTCGCAGCCGACGATCTAGCGACCCACGGCCGGCTTCACCGTGCGGTCGCGCGAGACGATGCCGACGTTGGCGGCGGGCGCCTTTGGCTCGCCGAGCCGGTAGTCCCAGTCGGCGTTCGCCGGCGGCACCTGGACCTCGACCGCCGAGCGGCGGAGGTCGTTGCTGCTCGAGGGCTTGTTGATCGCGATGAACATCGCCCCGATGATCGCGATCAGCAGCAGGAGCAGCGCGATGACCAGCTTCATGAGCCCTGCACCTGGTGCTCGGCGAGGTAGGACTCGATCCGGCGGTCGGGCACCAGCCACATCACCGCGACCGCGACGAACGGCAGGAGCGCCAGGACCGGGGAGACGAAGGCGATCAGGATGCCGGCGACGTACAGCACCGGCGAGAGCTTGCCCTTCAGGTCGGGCCCCATCGCCTCTCGAAGTCCGGCGCCACCCGGACCGCGGATGATCACCTGCTGGAGGATCGTGAACGCGACCGCCGCGGCGAACAGGTTCACGCCGTACACGATGGTGGGCGTGCGCGCGATGTCGCTCTCGTCCATCCAGGCCGTCGTGAACGGGTAGAGCGAGAGCCAGAACAGCAGGTGCAGGTTGGCCCAGAGCACGGCGCCGGTGATGCTCTCGCACAGCTGGAACATGTGGTGGTGGTTGTTCCAGTAGATGCCGATGTAGACGAAGCTGAGCACGTAGGTCAGGAAGCCGACGCCGGCCTCGTCCCACAGGTCGTGCAGCGCATGCCCCTCCGGGACGTGCAGCTCGAGCACCATGATCGTGATGATGATCGCCAGGACCCCGTCACTGAACGCCTCGAGCCGGTTCGTCCGCATGGCAGGAGCGTATCCGCCGCACCGTCGGTCGAGCTTGCCGAGACCCCTGCTCCCAGTGCTGCTTCACGGGTGGTGACATGCGCAGCGACGGGGCGAGGCCCCGGCAGGTTCCCGTCTCGCGCTCTTCGGCGGTTGAGGAGGCGCGCCAGCGCCGTCTCGAAACCTCCGCAGTTCTGATGGTCGAGCAGCGAGCGCCAGCGAGCGCGTCGAGACCACGACGCCGCGGCTGCGGCTCCGCGGGTGATCGAAAAGCGCAGCGACGAGGAGAGGTACGCCGGCTTGCGGTGGTTGAGGAGGCGCGCCGGCGGTACGGGTGGTCGAGCTTGTCGAGACCTGGCGGCACTTGGGTGGTCGAAAAGCGCAGCGACCGGGGAGAAGTGCGCCGGCTTGCGGTGGTTGAGGAGGCGCGCCGGCGGTACTGGTGGTCGAGCTTGTCGAGACCTTCCCGGTGGTCGAGCTTGTCGAGACCACGACCTCGCGCTCCTCGGTGGTTGAGGAGGCGCGCCAGCGCCGTCTCGAAACCTCCGCACTTCTGGTGGTCGAGCTTGTCGAGACTGCGCGGTACGCGGGTGGTCGAAAAGCGCAGCAACAGGGAGAGGTACGCCGGCCCTTCTTGGCGGTCGAGCTTGTCGAGACCCGGCGGCACGTGGATGGTCGAAAGGCGCAGCGACAGAGGAGAGGTACGCCGGCTTGCGGTGGTTGAGGAGGCGCGCCAGCGCCGTCTCGAAACCTCCGAGCTTCATGGCGGTCGAGCCTGTCGAGACCGCCTACGAAATCCCTTGTCCATAACGGGAAAGTCGACGGAATCATGCCTTGATTCGAACGTATGTTCGAGTAGAATGGAGCCATGGACACGGCAGCCGACCTCGACACCGCCACCGCGGTGCTCTCACAGGTTCGTGCCGACCGGGCCGCTGCCGACTCCGCAGAGTCCCGGATCCTGCAGGCAGCGGTCACCTGGGCCGATCTGCACCCGGCGGAGTCGATCCACGACGCGGCCCTGCTCTCCCGCTACGGCGACCAGCCGTTCGCGGTCGCCGGACCCGGCGCACCCCTGGTCTCGGAGTTCTGCGTGGCCGAGTTCGCGCTCGCGGTCGGGCTGCCCACCGAGACCGGCAAGGCCTACCTCGGCGAAGCGGTCGAGCTGGCCCACCGCCTCCCGCGCACCTGGGCCCGGGTCCTGGCCGGTGACCTGGCCGCGTGGCGGGCCCGGCGGATCGCCCGCGAGACCCTCGGACTGTCCGATACAGGCCGCTGGGTTCGTGGACTCCCAGGTCGCACCCTTCGCGCACCGGATCGGTCCCGCCGAGGTCGACCGGCTCGTCGCCGACGCCATCGGCCGGTTCATGCCCGCCGAAGCCGAAGAACAGCGCCGTCGAGCAGCCGATGGCCGGTACTTCGCGATCGAGCACACCCAGGTCTCCTTCACCGGCACCTCCCGGGTCCACGGAGAGCTCGACCTCGCCGACGCCCTGGACCTGGAGACCCGGATCGCCCACGAAGCCGCCGTCCTGGCCGCCTGCGGGTCCCAGGAGCCGCTGGACGTGCGGCGGTCCCAGGCGATCGGCCAGATCGCCCGCCAGCAGACCAGCCTCGACCTCCAAGCTCCTGACGATGTCGAAGATCGCCCCGCCGCACGCCAGACCGTCGTGCACGTCCACCTCTCACCCGAAGGCCCGTTCGCCCGCGTCGAAGCCTCCGGACGCCGGATCGTGACCGTCGACCAGGTCCGCGAATGGCTGCACACCCCGCTCACCGCAGGTGATCATCAAGCCGGTGATCGACCTCGACGACCACCTCCACGTCACCCAGTACGAAGTCCCCGACCGGCTCGCAGACCAGACCGCCGAACGCGACCTCACCTGCGTCTTCCCCTGGTGCACCCGACCAGCGATCCACTGCGACGACGACCACGTCATCCCCTACTCCGAAGGCGGACCCACCGCCTCGGACAACCTCGCACCGCTCTGCCGACGGCACCACCGACTCAAGACCCACTCGCCCTGGAGCTACACCGTCCTCGAACCCGGAGTCCTACCTCTGGTCCTCACCCCACGGCTACCAGTACCTCCGCGACGACCGCGGCACCACCGACGTCTCCCGCGACAAGCCGCCGAACCGGCCACCCGACACCTGAACCCACCGCCCCACACCCCGTACGGCCACGCCGTGCGGGGCAGAGGCGCGTCGGTCACCTAGGGCGCGGGCGTGCGCAACCGGCTGCTGATGCTCATCGTGGCGCTGGTCTGCGTCTCGTTGCAGGCCTGCGTCCTTCGCGGCTGCGGCGACGTCGGAGGGGTCGACGGGGTCCGAGTCGATGTGCCGAAATCCTTGTACATCCCCACTGGCAGGCTCACCGTCACAGTGTGCAGCGACCAGGACTGCGCATCCGCCTTCCGGCGGTTTGAGAAGCCACCGGGTGCTGCGCCTGCGTCGCGCGCGCTGAGGATCTCCTTCGCCGACTTGGCCCGGGCCTTCAAGCCCGGACAGGTCACCATGACCGTCGAGCTGCGCGGCTCCCACGGACAGCTGGTGGCCGAGCGCACCCAAACGATCAGCCTGAGGAGGTACTACCCCAACGGCAAGGAGTGCGACGGTGACGGCTACGTCAGCGGCGGCCTCGCGTTGAGGCGCGGCGACCGGGTGTGACGGCCGCCGGCCCTCATACCGTGGTGTAGTCCCGGAAGCCCTTCTTGGTCTTCCGTCCCAGGTAGCCGGCGGTGACCAGGTGCTCGAGGAGCGGCGCAGGAGCGTATCCCGGCTCGCGGAACTCCAGGTACAGCTCCCGCTGGATCGCCAGCGACACGTCGTTGCCGACCACGTCGAGGAGCTCGAACGGTCCCATCGGCAGCGCGCAGCCCTGCTTCATCGCGATGTCGATGTCGTCGGCCGTCGCGTAGTGCGCGTCCAGCATCTTGATCGCGTCGTTGAGGTAGGGAAAGAGCAGCGCGTTCACGATGAAGCCGGCCCGGTCGCCGCAGGAGACCGGCACCTTGCCGACCTTCGCGCACAGCGCCCGCGTGGTGTCGGCGACCTCGTCGGAGGTGGAGACGGTGCTGACCACCTCGACCAGCTTCATGATCGGCGCCGGGTTGAAGAAGTGCATGCCGACGACGTCCTGCGGGCGCTTGGTGGCGCGGGCGCACGCGATGATCGGCAGCGACGAGGTGGTGGTGGCCAGGATCGCGCCTTGCCCCCCATTTCCGTACCGGCAGATCTCGTCGAGGTTCTCGAACAGCGTGGTCTTCACGGCCAGATCCTCGGCGATCGCCTCGACAGCGATGTCGACGTCCTTGAGGTCGTCCAGCGAGGTGCTGCCGGTGAGCCGCGCGAGGACGTCGGACTTGGCCGTCTCCTCGAGCTTGCCGCGCTGGATCGCCTTGTCCAGCGAGCGTTCGATGGTCGCGCGGACGGCGTCGACCTTGGCCTGGCTACGGCCGACGTAGACCACGTCGTACCCGCCCTTGGCGAAGACCTCGACGATGCCGGTCGCCATCGTGCCGGTGCCGACGACGCCGACCTGGCGGATGTTGTGCTGGAGCTGCGGCTTGTCGTCCGCCGACGGCGTCAGCGGGTCGTTCACGACCACCGGGCTGTCGGCGGCCTCGTAGGTGTAGAAACCGCGGCCGGTCTTGCGGCCGAGCATGCCCGCGGTCACCATCTGCTTGAGGATCGGCGTCGGCGCGTGCAGCCGGTCGCGGCCCTGGCGGTACATCGTCTCCAGGATCTCGTACGCCGTGTCGAGGCCGATCAGGTCGAGCAGCGCCAGCGGCCCCATCGGGTAGCCGCAGCCGAAGCGCATCGCGGCGTCGATGTCCTCCCGCGAGGCATAGCGCCCCTCGTACATGGAGACCGCGTGGTTCAGGTAGCCGAACAGCAGCGTGTTCGCGATGAAGCCGGCCTTGTCGCCGGCGACGACGGGTGACTTGCCGACGGCCTTCACCAGGCCGGTGACGTCCTCGAGCACGTCGGGCGAGGTGACCACGGTGCGCACCACCTCGACCAGGTTCTGCACCGGCGCCGGGTTGAAGAAGTGGATGCCGATCACACGACCGGGGTGGTTGTTCGCGGTGCTGATCTCGGTCACCGACAACGAGGAGGTGTTCGTCGCGAGCACGGCCTCCGGGGCCACGATCTCGTCCAGCCGCCGGAAGATGCTCTTCTTGACGTCCAGCGACTCCACGACGGCCTCGACCACGAGGTCGGCCTCCTTGAGGTCGGCCATGTTCGTGGTCAGCGTGATCCGGTCCAGCAGGCTGCGCTGGTCCTCCTCGCTGAGCTTGCCGCGGGCGACGGCGCGACCGGTCGAGTGCTCGAGGTGCTGCCGTCCGCGGTCGAGCGACTCGTCGGAGACCTCCACACCCACTACCTGGTAGCCCTCGCGGGCGAACACCTCCGCGATGCCCGCCCCCATGGTGCCGAGCCCGACAACGCCGATGGTCTTGAAGTCACGTGCCATGGCGCTGATCATGCCAGCCGGTACGCCGGCGCCGACGTGAGGTTGTTCACCCCTGCCAAGGCACACTGACCGACATGCCTTCCCCTCGTACGGCGCTCGGAACCGTCCTCGCGGCGCTGCTGTTGGCGACCGGATGCGGCGGAGGCTCCGGCGGTGACGCCGAGCTGGGCGCGGCCGAGCCGGCGACCGCGCCCGAGACCAGTGCGGCACCGGACGGCCAGGTGACCAAGGTCGGAGCGCTACCCCAGGGCATCGTGTACGACGACAAGACCCGCTCGCTGGCGGTCGTCGCACGCGAGCCGTACCGGCTGCTGGTCCTCGACCCCGACACCCTCGAGGTACGCCGGAGCGTCCCGCTCGCCGGCAAGGCACGGCACCTCCAGCTCGCCGCCCCCGGTGGACCGGTGCTGGTGGGGGTCGAGACCGCCAACGAGCTGGTCGAGGTGCCACTGCCCGACGGGCCGGACCCGGATCACCAAGGTCGAGCGGCACCCGCACGACGCCGCCGGTGACGCCGAGGGCAACCTGGTCGTCGGCAACGAGTTCTCGGGATCGGTCTCGCTGGTCCGCGACGGCACGCTGGTCACCACGAACGACGACCTCCAGCAGCCGGGCGGCGTGGTCATCGACGCCGGCACGGTCGCCGTCGTCGACGTCGGCGCGTTCACTGTCACGACGTACCAGCTCGACGGTCTGGAGCGGATCGCCCGGCTCCGGGCAGGCGCCGGTCCGACCCACGGAGTGCTCGCCGGCAACCATCGGTTGGTGGTGACCGACACCCGTGGCAACCGCCTCCTCCTCTACGGGCTCGACCCGCTGAAGCGGCTCGGCACGCTCGACCTGCCCGGCAGTCCCTACGGGATCACGTCCGACCCGTCGACCCAGACCGTGTGGGTGACGCTGACGGCGCGCAACAAGCTGGTCGGCTTCGACTACAGCGGTGACCGGCC
>CAWFHJ010000017.1:0-24244 GCA_963815585.1 uncultured Actinomycetota bacterium
CGACACCCGTGCCACCGGCTCCTCGCCCTTCGCCGACGCCGGGGTCACCACGGCCAACTCGATCGCGTCGCTGTTCGGCTTCCTGGCCGGGATCGTGGTCACCGGCCTCGTGACGCCGGTCGTCACCCGGGCGGTGATCGGCGAGCGGCTCACCGCCGGGCAGGCGTGGCAGCAGGCCAAGGGCCGGCTGGTCCGGCTGCTCGGGCTGGCGCTGCTCGAGGGCCTGGTCTTCCTGCTGGTGGTCGGGGTGCCGGTCCTGCTGGTGGTGCTGCTCGGCTTCGGCATCGGTGACACCGACGGTGGCCTCGTGGTCGTGGTCCTGGTGGGCCTGCTGACGGTGCTCCTGGCCCTGTGCGCGGCGCTGGCCATCCACGTCCGCTGGTTCCAGCTCGCCGCGCCGATCGTGGTGGTCGAGCGGCGGGGCGTGTTCGCGGCCCTCTCCCGCAGCAGCCGGCTGGGCAAGGGCCAGTTCTGGCGGATCCTCGGCGTCTTCCTGCTCGCCTTCCTGGCGACCGTGATCGTCAACCAGGTGATCTCCGTGCCGTTCGCACTGATCGGCGCCGGCCTGGCCTTCGGGCTGCAGAGCGGTGGCGGCACGGTCGGCCTGCTGCTCGCGTCCAACGTCGCCTCGGTGCTCTCGGGCGCGATCGTCGGTCCGTTCGCCGGCGCCATCGCGGTGCTCCAGTACGTCGACCAGCGCTTCCGCAAGGAGGGGTTCGACATCGAGCTGGTCAACCACGTCCAGTCCCGGCGGCAGCCCTGATGCCCTTCGCCCTCCTCGCGGGGGTGGTCCCGCGCGACCCGTTGCACCCCGACGCCGACACCGCGCGCGACTGGCTGCGCCAGGAGCTCCTGCGCCGTGAGTACCGGCCCCACCTGCTCGAGCGGCTGCAGGAGTGGTTCCGGGACCTGCTCGGCAAGGCACAGGGCAGCACCGGCAACGTCGGCGGCCTGAGCGACATCGCGGTGATCGTGCTGACGGTCCTTCTCGCGGTCGGCCTGGTGCTGGTGCTCTCGCGGCTGCGGCGCAGCGTGGGCGCCGACCGGACCCCGCTCCCGGTCTTCGGCGACGTCCGGCGCACCGCCGCGGAGCACCGGCGGCTGGCGCGGGCCGCGAACGAGTCGGGAGCCTGGGACGAGGCGGTGGTCGAGGGCATGCGCGCGCTCGCGGCCGGGCTGGTCGAGCGCCAGCTGGTCGACGACATGCCCGCTGCGACGGCCCACGAGGTCATCACGCTCGCGGCACCGCGCTTCCCGTCGTACGCCGAGCGGCTGGAAGCGGCTGCCACGGCCTTCGACGAGACGCGCTACGGCGACCGCCGGGCCACCCGCGAGCGGGCCGGGGAGATGCTCGGGCTCGAGGCCGCGCTGGGCGGCGCCGCACCCACGAACGGCGGCTCCGGGCGCGGACCGGTCGCGGCGGTGCCCCGATGAGCGTCCGGTCCAGCGAGGTCCTGCGTCGCAACCGCACCCCGCTCCTCCTCGGGCTCGTGGTGCTGGTCGCGATCGTGGGCCTGGCCGTGCTCAACCGGGACAACGCGAGGTTCGCCGGCGGCCTCGACCCGCGCAACCCGGGGCCCACCGGCGCCCAGGCCGTCGCCAAGGTGCTCGACGCGCACGGCGTGGACGTGCGGATCGTGCGAGGGGAGCGCGCGTTCCGTGACGCACCCGTCGACGAGAACACGACCGTGGTGGTCACGAACCCGACCGAGCTCGGCCGCAGCACCTTCGACGTGGTGCGCTCGCGCGCCCCGCTGGCCGGCGCGATGGTGGTGGTCGGACCGGCCGAGGTGCTGCAGGACGCGTTCGACCTCCAGCCGCGCAGCCTCGGCAAGGGGGACCTGTTCGCCGACTGCGACGAGCCGGTGGCGGACGGGCTGACGATCCGGGCGCCGTACGCCGCGGCCGTCGCCGGCAAGGGCTGCTTCGTCGATGGCGACGCGGTCGCGCTGCACCGGCCCGTGGCCGATCGCACGTTCTGGTTGTTCCTGGCACCCGACGTGCTCACCAACGAGCACGTGACCGAGGCCGACAACGCGGCGCTGTCGCTGCGGTTGCTCGGCCAGCACCCCAAGCTGGTCTGGTACGTCGCCGACGGCACCGATGTCGCCGCAGGCGACGGCGTGACGATCTCCTCGCTGCTCCCCCGCTGGCTCTACCCGGCGCTCTGGCTGCTGCTGCTCGGCACGGTCGCCCTTCTGGTGTGGAGCGGTCGACGGTTCGGGCCGCTGGTGCGCGAGCCGCTGCCGGTGGTGGTGCGCGCGTCCGAGTCCACGGAGAGCCGGGGTCGGCTCTACCACCGCGCCCGCGACCGCGGCCACGCCGCGAACATCCTGCGCCGGGCGACCCAGCGCCGGCTCGCCGACCAGCTCGCGCTCCGCGCCGACGCTCCCCTGCACGAGGTGGTGACTGCGGTCGCCGACCGCACCGGTCGCCGTACCGACGAGCTGCACACCCTGCTCGCGCCCGACACCGTCACGAACGACTCCACCCTGGCCGATCTCGGCCGCCGGCTCCTGCAACTGGAAGACGAGGTACGCACCCGATGACCGAGACCACGCACGAGGACCGGCGCCAGGCGGGCGAGGCCCGCGAGGCGCTCTCCGCCGTCCGCACCGAGGTGGCCAAGGCGGTCGTCGGGCAGGACGCCGCCGTCTCCGGGCTGCTGGTGGCGCTGCTCTCCGGCGGGCACGTGCTGATGGAGGGCGTCCCCGGCGTTGCCAAGACGCTGCTGGTGCGCACCCTGGCCACCTCGCTCGACGTCGACACCAAGCGCGTGCAGTTCACCCCCGACCTGATGCCCGGAGACATCACCGGCTCGATGGTGATCGAGGGCGGTGGCACCGACCTCACCTTCCGCGAGGGCCCGCTGTTCACCAACCTGCTGCTCGCCGACGAGATCAACCGCACGCCGCCGAAGACCCAGTCGGCGCTGCTGGAGGCGATGGAGGAGGGGCAGGTCTCGGCCGACGGCGTCACCCGGCCACTGCCGACCCCGTTCCTGGTGGCCGCCACGCAGAACCCGGTCGAGTACGAAGGCACCTACCCGCTGCCCGAGGCCCAGCTGGACCGGTTCCTGCTCAAGGTGCAGATGCCGTTGCCGGGCAAGGACGACGAGGTGGCGATCGTGCGCCGTCACGCCGACGGCTTCGACCCCCGCGACATCGCCAGCGCGGGCGTCACCCGCGTGGCCACGCCTGCGCACATCGCGGCCGGCCGGGCGGCGGTCGGCACGGTGCGTGTGTCGGACGAGATCGCGTCGTACATCGTCGACATCGCGCGGGCGACCCGCACCTCGCCGTCGCTCAGCCTCGGCGTCAGCCCTCGCGGCGCGACCGCGCTGCTGCGCACCTCACGGGCATGGGCGTGGCTCTCCGGCCGCGACTTCGTGACCCCCGACGACGTGAAGTCCCTGGCCCAGGCGACGCTCACGCACCGGCTGTCGCTGCGTCCCGAGGCCGAGCTCGAGGGCGTCGCCGTCAACCAGGTGCTGGCGACCGCGCTCGGGTCGGTGACGGTCCCCCGGTGAGCGGTCGGTGATCACCTGGCGGGTGCCGGCGCTGCTGCTGCTCGGCATCGGCGCGGTCCTGCTGCGCCCGCGGGCCGGCACGGTGCTGCTGTGGCTCGGGCTGGTCGTGCTGCTGGTGCTGGTCGACCTGGTCCTGGCGCCGTCCACCCGCCTGCTCTCCGTCGTACGGCGCGCGAGCGGGTCGGTGCGGCAGGGACAGCCCACCGACACCGTGCTGAGCGTCCAGAACACCGGGCGCCGGAGCTTCCGCGGTGCGCTGCGCGACGCGTGGCAGCCGTCGGCGGGGGCCGTCGCCAACCGGCACCCGGTCCGGCTCAGCGGCGGGGGCAGCACCGACGTGACGACCACGCTGGTGCCGACCCGCCGCGGCGACCGTCGTACCGACCGGGTGACCGTGCGCAGCCTCGGCCCGCTCGGCCTCGCCGCCCGGCAGGGCACGCATCGCGCGCCCGGCACGGTGCGCGTGCTGCCGCCGTTCCACTCCCGCAAGCACCTGCCGAGCCGGCTCGCGCGGCTGCGCGAGCTCGACGGACGGGCGGCGGTGCGGGTGCGCGGGCAGGGCACCGAGTTCGACTCCCTGCGCGAGTACGTGCGCGGCGACGACGTGCGCAGCATCGACTGGCGCGCGAGCGCGCGCACCAAGGACGTCGTGGTCCGCACCTGGCAGCCCGAGCGCGACCGCCGGGTGGTGATCGTGCTCGACACCGGCCGCACGTCCGCCGGCCGGGTCGGCGACATCCCGCGCCTCGACTCGGCGATGGACGCCGCGCTGCTGCTGGCCGCCCTCGCCGCGCGCGCCGGCGACCGGATCGACTTCGTGGCCGGCGACCGCGCCGTCCGTGCACGCGTGAAGGGCCGTCACGGTCGCGACGTGCTGGCCGGGCTGCAGGACACGATGGCCGAGCTCGAACCGGTGCTCGCCGAGACCAGCTGGCACGCGCTGGTCGGTGCGCTCGACGCCCTCGGCCGGCACCGCGCCCTCGTCGTCCTGCTCACGCCGCTCGAACCCTCTGCCGTCGAGCAGGGCCTGCTGCCGCTGATCGGCCCGCTCACCGCACGGCACAAGGTGGTCATCGGCTCCGTGCGCGACCCGGCCCTGGCCCGGATCGCCGCCGGCCGCACCGATGCCACGGCGACGTACCACGCGGCCGCCGCGGAGCAGGCCATCGCGCACCGCGACCGCACTGCGCGCCTGCTCACCGCCCTGGGCGTCGACGTCCTCGACGAGGACGCCGACCGGCTCCCGGTCGTGCTGGCCGACCACTACCTGGCGCTCAAGGCGCGCGGGTTGCTGTAGGCGCCTACCCGACCGTGGCGACGCCGTCCTCGAGCAGGGACGCGTCGAGATCGCCGGTCCAGCCGGCGCGGAACGCTCGGCGACCGAGCACGAAGACGTAGGCCAGGAACAGCACCTCGGCCAGGACGCCGATCCCGATCCGGGCCCAGGTCGGCAGACCGGAGGGGGTGACGAAGCCCTCGATCACACCGGAGACCAGCAGCACCACGACCAGGCCGAGCGCCACGCCGGCCGCCGACCGGCCCTCTGCCGCCAAGGAGCGGGAGCGCGTGTCCTCGGTCGGGTGGACCCAGGCCCAGAACAGCCGCAGCCCGACACCGGCCGCGACGAACACCGCGGTCAGCTCGAGCAGGCCGTGCGGGAGGATCAGCCCGAAGAACAGGCCTGCGCGGTCGTGCCGGATCATGATCGAGCCGATCACGGCGAGGTTGAGGATGTTCTGCCAGAGCACGTAGACGATCGGCAGCCCGAGCACGCCGAGTGCGATGCAGAACGCTGCGACCCACGCGTTGTTGGTCCACACCTTCGCCGCGAAGTGCGACGCGGCGGCCTGCTTGTAGTAGTCCGCGAAGTCGTTCTTGACCAGCGCGTCGACCTGCTTCGGGTCGAGCAGCGCCGACTCGGCCTGCGGGTGCGCGAGCAGCCACCAGATCATCACCGCGGCGATCGCGTAGCTGACCAGCATCGCCCCCAGCCACCAGCGCCGCGTGCGGTACAGCGCGGCCGGGAACCGGCGGACGAAGAAGTTCGCGACCTCCGCCCACCCGGTCGACCGGGTGCCGACCGACCTGGTGCGGGCGCGGGCCAGCAGCCCGCTCAGGTAGCTCACCGTGGCCGCGTCAGGCGCACTGGAGCGGACCACGCTGAGGTGGGTGGCGACCTCCTGGTAGAGGTCGACCAGCTCGTCGGCCTCGGCGCCGCTTGCCGGGCGCCTGCCGCTGAGCTCCTCCAGCCGGCGCCACGTCAGGTGGTGCGCACCCACGTAGGCGTCGAGGTCCATGCGCGCAAGGGTATGCGGGGCTCACAGGGCAGCACCTAGGCTTCCCCACGATGGCCGACATCTACGCAGGACTCGACACCGACGACCTCGTCACCGGCGAGGCCGTCACGCTGGAGCTGCCCCCGGCGTCCCTCGGCACGCGGCTGCTCTCGGGCGTGATCGACGTGATCGTGGAAGGCGTGCTGCTGTTCGTCGGCTTCATCTCGGTCGGGCTGCTCGCGACCGACGAGGCGCTCTACGCGGTCGGCGCGATCCTCACCTTCGTCGGCGCGCTGGTGCTTTTCCCGACCGCCATGGAGACCCTCACCCGCGGCAAGAGTGTCGGCAAGTACGCCGTCGGCACCCGCACCGTGCGCGACGACGCCGGCCCGATCTCGTTCCACCACGCGTTCATCCGGTCCCTGGTCGGCGTCGTCGAGATCTTCGCGCTGTACGGCGTGCCTGCCCTGGTCACCGCCCTGGTCAACTCCCGCGGCAAGCGCCTCGGTGACCTCGTCGCAGGCACCTACGTGGTCCGCGACAAGGTCGGCCTCGTGCTCCCGGCCCCCGTCCCGATGCCTCCGCACCTGGCGCACTGGGCGCACGCCGCCGACATCGCGCCGCTCCCCGAGGGCCTCGCGATCTCCATCCGGCAGTTCCTCGGGCGCGGCACCGACCTGAGCCACGACGCCTGGCGCTCACTGGTGGTGCGGCTGGCCGACAGCACCATGACGTACGTCGCCCCGCCACCCCCGCCGGGCACCTCGCCGGAGCAGTTCCTGGCCGCCGTCGCGGCGGAGCGTCGCGAGCGGGACCGTGGCCGGCTGCACCGCGAGTCCGAGCTCCGGCACCGGCTGGCCCAGCGCCGTACCACCTAGATCTGGGCGCACTCCCGCCCCATCTCCTCGAACGCCGAGACGTCCTCGTCCCGCGGCCGCCGCGGGATGGACAGGCACATCATCGCCGCCAGCAGGCACAGCCCACCCGCGGTCATCCAGGCGAGGAAGTAGTCGCCGAGGTGCTCGCGCACCAGGCCGGCGTACGACGCCGCGATCCCGGCCCCGACCATGTGCGAGGCGAACACCCAGCCGAACACGATCCCGGACCGCTCCAGCCCGAAGTGCGTGCGGCACAGCGCGATCGTCGGCGGCACCGTCGCCACCCAGTCCAGGCCGTAGAACACGATGAACAGGAACAGGTTCGGCTTCACGTGCGGGGCGAGAAGGTTCGGCACCACCAGCAGCGACAGCCCGCGCAACAGGTAGTAGACGAACAGCAGGTAGCGCGGGTCCACGCGGTCCGAGAGCCATCCCGACGCGATCGTGCCGATGATGTCGAAGACCCCGATCAGCGCCAGCAGGTTGGCCGCCGTCGTCGCCGGCATGCCGTGGTCGTGGGCGGCCGGGATGAAGTGGGTGCCGATCAGGCCGTTGGTCGACCAGCCGCAGATCCAGAAGGACAGGAACAGTGCCCAGAACGTCCAGCGCCGCGACACCTGCGCGAGGGTGCGCACCGCCAACCTGGCCGGGTTGGGACCGCCCACCGTCGGTGCCGGCTCGACGAAACCGGGCTCGGCGCCGTACGGGAGCGTGCCGGCGTCCGAGGGACGGTCACGCATCACGAGCAGGAAGACCGGGACCAGCAGCAGGGCGAAGACCGCCACCAGGCCGGCGGCCCAGCGCCAGCCCGGCTCGTCCGCCAGCCGGGCGATCGCCGGGAGGAACACCAGCTGCCCGGTCGAGCTCGCCGCCGAGAAGATCCCGGTGACCAGGCCGCGGTGGCTGACGAACCAGCGGTTGGCCACGATCGCGCCGAAGACCAGTGCCATCGCGCCGGTGCCGACGCCGATCGGCACGCCCCACAGGAACCAGAGCTGCCAGGCCTCCTGCATGACCAGCGTCAGGCCGGCGCCGAGCGACACCAGTGCGAGAGCACCGGCCACCACCCGGCGCACGCCGAAGCGCTCCATCAGGGCCGCCGCGAACGGTGCGGTCAGGCCGTAGATCACCAGGTTGAGGCTGACCGCCCCCGACGTGGTGCCGCGTGACCAGCCGAACTCGGCCTCCAGCGGCTCCAGCAGCGCGCCGGTCGACGACCGGAACCCCGCCGCCGCCACCAGGGCGAGCAGCGTGACCAGGGCGACCCACCAGGCCCGGTGGATCCGGAGCGGACGCACAGGGCCTACCCGCTCGAGACGGCGATCGCGCCGAACCCGGCAAAGGCGAAGATCAGTCCGACCCCGATCAGCACCAGCAGGCTGAACCCGAGCAGCACGGTGCCGATGATGCCCATGATCCGCCCGGCGTTGGCGCTGCTGCGACCACCGAGGTGGCCCTGCGACGAGTCGATCTCCGTGAGCACGCGGTTGCCCATCGACCACGCGAACGGGGCCAGCACGCCGCACACGACCAGCCCGAGGATGCCGAGGACCAGCGTGGTGCCGGCCTGCGGGTGGTCCGGCGGCGCGTAGTACGCCTGGTACGGCGGGTAGGACGGCGGCGGCCCGGGCTGCTGGCGCGCCGGTTCCGGGTCGGGATGCTCGGTCACGCGCCGAGTCTGGCACGAACCTCTCCCCGCTCCTTGCCGGTTTCCGCGCTCGGACTTACCGTCAGGTATGGGTCCGTGGGTGATCCTCCTGTTCCTGGCCACACCGGTCGTGCTGACGGCCCGTCTGGTCACGCTGCTCGCTGACCCCGAGGCGTCGTGGAGCCGGACGTTGTACGCCAAGGTCACCCGCTGGGTGAGGAGCCTCCGCAGCTACGACCCCGACCTGTCGCTCGGCCGCCCGATCGAGGACATCGCCTTCGACGTCCGCCGGCTCGGTCGCCAGGTGCGGCACCCCGACGACGGCCGGAGCGCCTCGCGGGTGGCCACCCTGCTGCGCTCGTACGACGCCGTGCTCGGTGAGGCCTGCACGGCCCTCGGCTACGCAGTCCTGCTCGGGGTGCTGCCGCCCGGTCCCGAGCTCGACGCCGAACGCGAACGCGTCGAGCGGCTCCTCACCCGCGCCGGCCTGGTGCTCGAGCAGACCGGCTGAGGGTCACACCCGCCGGTAGGTCAGGTCGGTGACCGGACGGCCCTCGTCGAGGCCGCGCCCCTCGAACCGGGTGACCGGTCGCTCCTCCCACCGCTCGGCAGGGCCACCGCTCAGCAGCGGCTCGGCGTCGAGCACGGTCCGCATCGCGTCGGCGTACTCGGACCAGTCGGTCGCCAGCCGCCAGCGGCCGCCGTCGGCGAGCGCCGTCGCCGCGTCGTGGGCAAACGCCGGCTGCACCAGCCGACGCTTGTGGTGCCGCTTCTTGGGCCACGGGTCGGGGAAGAAGGTCCACAGCTCGGCGATCGACCCCGGCGCGAACAGGTGCCGCATCGACCACACCGCGTCCACCGAGATCAGCCGCACGTTGTCGACGCCGGCGGCCTCCAGCCGCCAGAGCGCACCGGCGACGCCGGGCCGCCAGACCTCGAACGCGAGCACGTCGTACGACGGGCGCGACGCCGCGAGGGCCACCAGCGACTCCCCCACGCCCGAGCCGATCTCGACCACCAGCGGTGCCGAGCGGCCGAACCAGCGGGACAGGTCGAACCCGGGGTCGTCCACGGCCTCGTCCGGGACCACCCACTCCGGCGCGAGCCGGTCCCAGGCGTCCTGCTCGCGCTCGCTGAACCGGCTGCCCCGGCGCGAGTAGGACAGCACCTCGCGGACCCGTCGCCCGTCGTCGGTGAATCTCTCGTGCGGCCGGGCCGGCCGGACTCCGTCCGTCATGCACCTCTCCTGGGGAATCACGAGAGGCCCCGTCCCAGGGGGACGAGGCCTCTCGCGTTGACCGTGTGGTCGGGTCAGGCTGCGATCACTTGGTGATCTTGGTGACCCGGCCGGCGCCGACGGTGCGGCCGCCCTCGCGGATCGCGAAGCGGAGGCCGTCCTCCATGGCGATCGGCTGGATGAGCTCCACCGACATCTCGGTGTTGTCACCCGGCATCACCATCTCGGTGCCCTCGGGGAGGGTCACCACGCCGGTCACGTCCGTGGTCCGGAAGTAGAACTGCGGACGGTAGTTGTTGAAGAACGGCGTGTGCCGGCCACCCTCCTCCTTCGAGAGGATGTAGACGCTCGCCTCGAAGTTGGTGTGCGGGGTGGTGGTGCCCGGCTTGATCACGACCATGCCGCGCTCGACGTCCTCGCGCTTGGTGCCGCGGAGCAGCAGCCCGACGTTCTCGCCGGCCTCGCCCGTGTCGAGCAGCTTGCGGAACATCTCGATGCCGGTGACGGTCGTCGTCTGCTTCTCGTCACGGATGCCGATCAGGTCGACGGTCTCGTTGACCTTGACCACGCCGCGCTCGATGCGACCGGTGATGACGGTGCCACGACCGGTGATCGTGAAGACGTCCTCGACGGGCATCAGGAACGGCTTCTCGATCTCGCGCACGGGCTGCGGGATGTGCTCGTCCACAGCGGTCATGAGCTCGAGGATCGACTCGCCCCACTTCTCGTCGCCCTGGAGCGCCGGGAAGGCAGCCACCTTGACGACAGGGATGTCGTCGCCGGCGTACTCGTACTCGGAGAGGAGCTCGCGCACCTCCATCTCGACGAGCTCGATGAGCTCCTCGTCGTCGACCATGTCGCACTTGTTGAGCGCCACGACCAGGGCCGGCACGCCGACCTGGCGGGCGAGCAGCACGTGCTCACGCGTCTGCGGCATCGGACCGTCGGTGGCGGCGACCACGAGGATCGCGCCGTCCATCTGGGCCGCGCCGGTGATCATGTTCTTGATGTAGTCGGCGTGACCAGGGCAGTCGACGTGCGCGTAGTGGCGCGCCTCGGTCTGGTACTCGACGTGCGCGATGGAGATGGTGATACCACGCTGACGCTCTTCGGGCGCCTTGTCGATCTGGTCGAACGCCGAAGCCTCGTTGAGGTTCGGAAACTTGTCGTGCAGCACCTTGGTGATTGCTGCGGTCAGCGTCGTCTTGCCATGGTCGATGTGACCGATGGTGCCGATGTTGACGTGCGGCTTGGTCCGCTCGAACTTCGCCTTACCCACTGTGGGCTCCTCCTGTTGATGTTCTCTGTCTTGAGCTTGGGACTCGTGTGATGGCCGTAACTTTCCGCAGCGAAACTACTCGCCGCGGACCTTCTTGATGATCTCGTCGGCGACGTTCTGCGGAACCTCGGCGTACGAGTCGAACTCCATCGAGTACGACGCCTGGCCAGAGGTCTTGGACCTCAGGTCGCCAACGTACCCGAACATCTCGGAGAGCGGCACCAGCGCGTCGACGACCCGGTCGCCGGAGCGCTCGGACATGTTCTGCACCTGACCGCGGCGGGAGTTGATGTCACCGATCACGTCACCCAGGAAGGTCTCCGGGGTCACGACCTCGACTGCGAACATCGGCTCCAGCAGCACCGGCTTGGCCATCCGCGCGGCCTCCTTGAAGGCCGCAGTGCCGGCGATCTTGAACGCCAGCTCGGAGGAGTCGACGTCGTGGTACGCGCCGTCCTCGAGGCTCACCTTCACGTCCACCATGGGGTAGCCGGCGAGTACGCCGAACTCCATCGCGTCCTGGGCGCCCTGGTCCACCGACGGGATGTACTCCCGGGGGATGCGGCCACCACTCACGTTGTTGACGAACTCGTAGCCGGCACCGTGGCCGGTCTCCTCGTCGATGCTGGGCTCGATCGAGATCAGCACCTTCGCGAACTGGCCGGAGCCACCGGTCTGCTTCTTGTGCGTGTAGGAGTGCTTCTCCACCTTGCGGCGGATCGTCTCGCGGTAGGCCACCTGCGGCTTGCCGACGGTCGCCTCGACGCGGAACTCTCGCTTCATCCGGTCGACCAGGATCTCCAGGTGGAGCTCGCCCATGCCGGCGATGATCGTCTGACCGGTCTCCTCGTCCGCCTTGACGGTGAACGTGGGGTCCTCGTCGGACAGCCGCTGGATCGCGGTGCCGAGCTTCTCCTGGTCGCCCTTGGTCTTGGGCTCGATCGCGACCTCGATCACCGGGGCCGGGAACGTCATCGACTCCAGGATCACCGGGTGCTGCTGGTCGCACAGGGTGTGACCGGTCTTGGTGTCCTTCAGGCCCATGACGGCCACGATCTGGCCGGCGCCGACCGACGCGATCTCCTCACGCTTGTTGGCGTGCATCTGGTAGACCTTGCCGATCCGCTCCTTGCGGCCGTTGACCGAGTTGAGCACCGAGGCGCCCGCCTCCAGCTTGCCGGAGTAGACGCGCACGTAGATCAGCTTGCCGAGGTGCGGGTCGGTGGCGATCTTGTACGCCAGGCCCGAGAAGGGCTCGTCGTCCGACGGCTGCCGGACGATGACCTCGTCCTCGTCCTTGACCGAGTGGCCCTGGATGCCGTCGATGTCGAGCGGCGAGGGCAGGTACTTGACGATCGCGTCGAGCAGGGGCTGCACGCCCTTGTTCTTGAACGCGGTGCCGCACAGGACCGGGTTGATCAGGTCGGCGAGGGTGGCGCGACGGATCGCGGCCTCCAGCTCCTCGACGGTGAACTCACCCTCCTCGAGGTACTTCTCCATGATCGTGTCGTCGGCCTCGGCCAGCGTCTCGAGCAGCTTCTCGCGCCACTCGGCGGCCTGGTCGGCCAGCTCGGCGGGGATCCCCTCGATCTCGTAGTCCTCGCCCATCGTGGTCTCGCCGCGCCAGGTCAGGGCACGCATGCCGACCAGGTCGACGACACCGAGGAAGTCGGACTCGGCACCGATCGGGAGCTGCAGCACCAGCGGGGTGGAGTTCAGCCGCTCGCGCATCATGTCGACGCAGCGCCAGAAGTCGGCGCCGGTGCGGTCGAGCTTGTTCACGAAGCACATCCGCGGGACGGAGTACTTGTTGGCCTGGCGCCAGACCGTCATCGTCTGCGGCTCGACACCGGCGACGCCGTCGAAGACAGCGACCGCGCCGTCGAGCACCCGCAGGGAGCGCTCGACCTCAGCGGTGAAGTCGACGTGCCCGGGGGTGTCGATGATGTTGATCTGGTGGTCCTTCCACCAGCAGGTCGTCGCGGCGGACGTGATCGTGATGCCGCGCTCCTGCTCCTGCTCCATCCAGTCCATCGTGGCGGCGCCCTCGTGGACCTCGCCGATCTTGTACGTGATGCCGGTGTAGAACAGGATGCGCTCGGTGGTGGTGGTCTTGCCGGCATCGATGTGCGCCATGATGCCGATGTTGCGGACCTTCTTGAGGTCCGTGGTGATGTCGACAGCCACTGAAGTCTGCTTCCTAACCTAGAGATTGCTTGCTGAGAGCGGTGCGGGACCACAGGAGGTGATGCGTGGCCTCCGCGACCACATCACCAGCGGTAGTGCGCGAAGGCCTTGTTGGACTCGGCCATCTTGTGGGTGTCCTCGCGCTTCTTCACCGCGGCACCGAGGCCGTTGGAGGCGTCGAGGATCTCGTTCATCAGACGCTCGGACATCGTCTTCTCGCGACGGTCCGCGGCGTAGCCGACCAGCCAGCGCAGCGCGAGCGTGGTGCCACGCGTGCCCTTGACCTCGATCGGGACCTGGTAGGTCGCGCCACCGACACGGCGGCTCTTGACCTCGATCGCGGGCTTGACGTTGTCGAGCGCGCGCTTGAGCGTCACCACCGGGTCGGTCGCGGTCTTCTCACGGCAACCCTCGAGAGCGGTGTAGACGATGCGCTGGGCGACCTGCTTCTTGCCGTCCTGGAGCACCTTGCTCACGAGCTGGGAGACGAGCTGCGACCCGAAGACCGGGTCCATGTCGATAGGCCGCTTGGGGGCGGGACCCTTGCGGGGCATTAGCTCTTCTCCTTCTTGGCGCCGTAGCGGCTGCGCGCCTGCTTGCGGTTCTTGACACCCTGGGTGTCGAGCGAGCCGCGGATGATCTTGTAGCGGACGCCGGGGAGGTCCTTCACCCGGCCGCCACGCACGAGCACGATCGAGTGCTCCTGGAGGTTGTGACCGACACCCGGGATGTAGGCCGTGACCTCGATGCCGCTGGACAGGCGCACGCGGGCGACCTTCCGCAGGGCAGAGTTCGGCTTCTTCGGGGTGGTCGTGTAGACGCGGGTGCAGACACCGCGACGCTGGGGCGAACCCTTCAGGGCAGGCGTCTTGTTCTTCGACACCTTGTCCTGGCGGCCCTTGCGGACCAGCTGGTTGATCGTGGGCACCTTGGTGGTTCCCTCTCTTGTTGCTCTCTGTACCCGGCACCTTGCCGGGCACGATGATGTTGCTCCGTGCTCCTAGGTCGCGCCTGTGACCAGTGGGTCGCCGCGCGCGGACGGCGCACGGGCAGGCAGGACGGCCTGGGTCTCCCCAGACACAAGGAGCAAGATTACCGGCTGCCCGTGGCAGGGTCAAAACGGTTCGTCGCCGACCAGCAGGTCGGCGAGGTGCAGCGCGCGGATGCCGGCCAGGTCGTCGAGCTGGGTGCGACAGGAGAAGCCGTCCGCGAGCACGACCGCACCCTCCCCCGCCCGTCGTACGGCGGGGAGCAGGGTGTGCTCCGCGATCGCCACCGAGACCTCGTAGTGGCCCTGCTCCACCCCGAAGTTGCCGGCCAGCCCGCAGCAGCCGCCGAGCCGGGTGACGCTGGCCCCGGCCCGGGTGAGCAGGGCGAGGTCGGCCTCCCAGCCGAACACCGACGCCTGGTGGCAGTGCGGTTGCGCGACCACCTCGACACCGGTCAGGTCGCGGGGCGTCCAGCCCTCGAGCCCGGTGAGCAGCTCGGCCAGGGACCGCACGCCGCGGGCCACCTCTCCCGCGCGGGGGTCGTCGAGCAGCTCTTCGGCGTCCGAGCGCAGCGTGGCCAGACAGCTCGGCTCCAGCCCGACGACCGGGATGCCCGAGGCGACGTAGGGGTGCAGGGTCGCCACGGCAGAGCCGAGGATCCTGCGCGCCTGCACGAGCTGGCCGGTGGTGATCCAGGTCAGCGCGCAGCAGGCGGGCTCCGGGATCACGCCGACCTGCAGCCCGGCGGCCTCGAGCAGCCGGACCGCCGACCGCCCGCTGTCGGCGGCGAACCGGTCCGTGAAGGAGTCGGCCCAGACCCAGACGTCGACCGCCCTCTGGCCGAGCCCTCGCTGGTCGAGCCCTCGCTGGTCGAGCCCTCGCTGGTCGAGCTTGTCGAGACCACTCCGCAGCGGGCGCTCGGAGAACGCGGGCAGGCTGCGTCGCTGGTCCACCCCGGACGCCGCCTTCGCGAGCCGGGCCAGCGGCCCGATCCGCAGCATCCGGTTGGCCAGCCGCGGCGGGGTCATCCGGGCCCACTGCGGCAGCCGGCCCAGCGCGTAGTGGGAGCGCGGGCGCAGCCGGCGGCGATAGCGCTGGTGCAGCGCCTCCGACTTGTACGTCGCCATGTCGATGCCGGTCGGGCAGTCGCGCGAGCAGCCCTTGCAGGACAGGCAGAGGTCGAGCGCCTGCTCGACGGCGGGGTCGTCCCAGCCACCGACGAGATCACCGTCGACCAGCTCCTGGAGGACCCTGGCCCTCCCGCGGGTGGAGTCCTTCTCGTCCCGGGTCGCGACGTACGACGGGCACATCACGCCGCCGGACGCCCCCGAGGTCAGCGCCGGGTCCGCGAGGCACTTGCCGACGCCCGTGCACCGGTGGACCGCGGTCGCGAAGGAGCCGCCGTCGTGCGTGAACCGCAGCATCGGCAGCACCGGGCGGCGCGGCGACGCGAGCCGCAGGTCGGCGTCGAAGGGCGCGGGGTCGACCAGCACGCCGGGGTTGAGCACGCCGTCCGGGTCGAGCAGTCGCTTCGCCTGCCGCATCAGCCCGACCGCCTCGGGCGAGTACATCCGCGGCAGCAGCTCCGAGCGGGCCCGCCCGTCACCGTGCTCACCCGACATGCTGCCGCCGTACGCCGCGACCAGGTCGGCCGAGTCCTCGACGAACCGCCGGAAGCGGCGTCGACCGTCTCCGTCGTCGAGCGCGAAGTCGATCCGCACGTGCACGCAGCCGTCGCCGAAGTGGCCGTAGGGCACACCGTCCAGACCGGCCTCGCGGAGCAGCCCGTCGAAGTCGCGCAGATAGTCGCCGAGCCGGTCCGGCGGCACCGCGGCGTCCTCCCAGCCGGACTGCGCCTGCCGGTCGAGCGAGCGCGCCGCCAGCCCGGCGCCGTCCTCACGGATCCGCCAGAGGACCGCCTGCTCCGCCGGGTCGGTGACGACACGGTGCGGCACCCCCGCGGTGCGCGCGACGGCCTGAGCCAGCGCCTCCACCTCCGGCACGGTGCCGCCGGTCACCTCCGCGAACAGCCAGCCCTCCCCCGGCGGCAGGTCGGGCACGTGGCCGCCGTGGGTGCGCACCACCTCGACGATCCGGTGGCCCAGTCCCTCGCAGGCGACCAACGGGTGCTGCAGCAGGGCCGGCACGGCGTCCGCCGCGTCGGCCATCGACGGGAAGCCGAGCACCGCGAGTGCCCGCGCGGGCGCGTCCTCGACCAGGCTGACCTCGGCCTCGAGCACGACCGCCAGCGTGCCCTCCGACCCGACCAGGAAGCGGTCCAGCCGGCGTCCGTTCTCGGGCAGCAGGTGCTCGAGGGAGTAGCCGGACACCTGCCGGGTGAACCGGCCGAACTCGGTGCGGACCAGGCCGAGGTGGTCGTCCACCAGCGAGCCCAGCCCGTCGTGCGTCGCTCCCGGCTCGAGCACCGTGCCGTCGGCGAGGACGACCCGCAGCCCGACCACGTTGTCGACCGAGCGTCCGTAGCCCAGCGCGCGCGATCCGCAGGCGTTGTTGCCGAGCATCCCGCCGATCGTGCAGCGGGTGTGGGTCGACGGGTCCGGGCCGAAGCGCAGTCCGTGGGACCGCGCCTTCCGCTGCAGGGCCGCGTGCACGACGCCGGGCTGCACCCGTGCCGTCCGGCGTTCGGCGTCGATCGCCACCACCCGGTTGAGCCAGCGGCTGGTGTCGACCACGATCCCGGGCCCGACCGCGTTGCCGGCGATGGAGGTGCCGGCGCCACGCATCGTGAGCGGCGTGCCGGTCTCGCGGGCGGCGGCAAGGGTGGCCAGCACCTCGTCGGTGTCGTGCGGCCGCACCACGACCTGGGGCGGGATCCGGTAGAGGGATGCGTCCGAGGAGTAGAGAGCGCGAGCCAGCGACGAGTCGTCGACGTCGCGCACACCGTTGTTGCGCAGGCTCTCCAGCAGGGTCGGTACGACGGTCCCGGGCCGGGTCACCAGAGCTCCATCGAACGGGACAGGATCCCCGCGGCCGCCTCCTCGTCGACCTCGCGCGGGGCTGTCGCCAGCAGCCGCTGCTGCTGAAGGGTCCCCGCGACCAGGTCGGGCACGTCGGAGGAGTCGTAGCCGACCGCCGCCAGTCCGTTGGGGATCGCGATGTCGCTCATCAGGTCGGTCAGCACGCGCGGCAGCAGGTCGGGTCCGGCGTCGTAGCTGTTGTCGGGTGCGAGCAGGGCGGCGGCACGGAGGTGTCGCTCGGGCGCGGACTCGAAGGTGAACCGGAACGCCTCGGGCGCGGTCAGCGACACCGCCATCCCGTGGGGCACCATCGGCTCGTCGTCCGGGTAGCCGTCGGGGTGGAAGCCGCGCACGCGCCCGGCGATCGGGTAGGCGTTGGCGTGCGGGATGTGCACGCCGGCGTTGCCGAAGCCCAGTCCGGCGAAGGTCGCTGCCATCGCCATCTCCCCGCGCGCGTCGACGTCGTCACCCGCCCGCACCGCCCGCCGGAACGACGTGGAGAGCAGCGACATCGCCTTCTCCGACCACATGTCCGCGATCGGGTTGGACCCGCAGTAGGGCACCCGCTGCTCCGGCCGCTTGCGGTCGTACGACGTGTAGGGGCGAGCCGTGTAGCTCTCGAGCGCGTGGCACAGGATGTCCATCCCGGACGCCGCCGTGACCCCGGCCGGCTGGCTCAGCGTGAGCGCCGGGTCGACCACCGCGAGGGTCGGTCGCAGCCGGGCGTGGGAGATGCCGGTCTTCACCTTCAGGGAGAGCACGTCGAGCACGCAGACCGTGGTCGACTCCGCGCCGGTGCCGGTCGTCGTCGGCACCGCGACCAGGGGCTTGAGCGCGCGCTCGGGGTCGCGGCCCTTGCCCACCGGCGCGTTGACGTAGTCCATCAGGTCACCGTCGTTGGAGGTGAGCAGGTTGACCGCCTTCGCGGTGTCGATCGCCGAGCCACCGCCGACCGCCACGAACGCGTCCCACGGACCTTCGGCGCGCGCCCAGTCGATGGCGTGCCGGAAGCTCTCGTCGGTCGGCTCCACGTGGACGGCGTCGTAGACGACCGCCTCGATGCCGAACGTGCCGATCTGCTCGGCGATCCGCTGCGGGTGCCCCGTGGCGGCCACGCCGGGGTCGGTGACCACGAGAGCGCGGCGCACGCCGTACTGGAGGAGGTCGTGGCCGACCTCGTCGGAGGCCCCGTTGCCGAACTTCAGCTGGGGCGCTCCGTAGGTGAAGACGGTCTCCTGTGGCATCGCCCAAGCCTAGTGTCCGGGTTCAGAGCGACAGCGCGTAGCCCACGACGTCGGTGACCGGCACCGCTCCGGAGCGCACCTCGGCGATCGGGACCCAGGCCACCCGGTCGGTGGTGCCGGCCTCCTCGACCACCCGGACCTCGTCCGCCGCTACGGTGCCGTCGAACACCAGGTGCACGCCGTGGAAGTCCTCTGTGCGTCCCGTGGGCGCGGTGCCGGTGAAGTGCTCGTCGTGGACGCCGAGCAGGTCGCCGATGCTGGCCTCGAGACCCGTCTCCTCGTGCACCTCCCGCACGAGGGCCGTCGCCGGCGACTCGCCGTGGTCGACGCCACCGCCGGGGAGCGTCCAGACACCGGGGTGGGCTCCGGCCGCCGAGATCCGGGTCAGCAGCACGTCGTCGGCGCGGCGGAACAGGGCGTACGCGGCGAGCCGCTGGCGCTGCGCCGGCGCATGGTCGGCGAGCGCGTCGGCGACCGCCCGGGTCACGGTCACGGCTCCGGACGCGACGTCGGCCAACGGCAGCCACGCCGCGTCGACGGTGGAGCCGTTCACCTCGACGACGTAGCGGCTCGGGTGCGTCGCGGGGCACCCACCCGTCGTACACGATCCGGACGCTGTGGGTGTCGACGTCAGAGGACGCGTGCGGGTTGCGGACGGAGTACACCCTCGCGGTGTCACCGACCGTGACCGCGAGCCCGGTCTCCTCGTGCACCTCGCGGACCACGGCGTCGTGGGGATCCTCGCCGAACTCGACGCCGCCACCGGGCAGCGCCCACAACGGCTCCTCGCTCAGCCATGGTGCCAGCCGGGCGAGCAGGATCTGCCCGTCGCGGACGATCACGGCGTACGCCCCGATCCGCTGCCGTCGGGGCCGCTCGACGTCGGTCATGGCGGCGATTCTAGAGGTGGGAGACGGCACCGCTCCGGACTCGTCGGGACCCGGTCCGAATCGATAGTTTGGCCCCGATGTCCGCGCCCGCCACCGCGCCTGCCCCTGCAGCGCAGAAGCCCGCCCGCGACCCCTGGTTCGACAACGCGAAGTTCGCCCTGGTCACCCTGGTCGTGGTCGGTCACACGTGGACGCTGCTCGCGGACACCGGCGCGCGGACCTGGCTCTACGACTTCCTCTACTACTGGCACGTGCCGGCGTTCGTGATCGTCACCGGCTACCTGTCCCGCAACTTCGACTACTCGCACGAGCGGCTGCGCGCCCTGTTCCGCACGGTCGTGGTGCCCTACATGGTCTTCGAGCTGGTGCTGGCGCTGTTCCGGGTCTACGTCGGCCACGAGAACATCAACGACATCTGGGCCGACCCGCACTGGCCGATGTGGTACCTCGCCGCCCTGTTCTTCTGGCGGCTGCTGACCCCGCCGTTCCGCAGGGCGTCGTACGCCGCGGTGCCGATCGCGATCGTGATCAGCCTGCTCGCCGGCATCCGCGCCACCGACTGGCTCGACCTCGCCCGCGTGCTCGGGCTGCTGCCGTTCTTCGTGATCGGCATCTCGCTGCGCAAGGAGCACTTCGAGGTGCTGCACCGGCGCTGGGCGCGGATCTCCGGGCTGGTGGTGCTGACCGCGATCTTCGTGGCGGCCCGCTTCACCGACGCCTGGATCAACACCGAGTGGCTCTACTACCGGGCGCGCTACGACGAGCTCGTGCCGCACGACCTGCAGGCGATCCTGATCCGGACGGCGCTGATCGCGATCGGCACCCTGGGCGCCTTCGCGTTCCTCGCGCTCGTGCCGCCCACGAAGACCTGGTACACCAAGCTCGGCGGCGCCACGCTCGTGGTCTACCTGTTCCACGGGTTCGTGGTGAAGTCCCTGCTCTACGCCGGCATCACGTTCGGCGGGCACGAGAACCTCGGCCTGCTGGTGCTGACCCCGATGGCGGTGCTGCTGTCGACGTTCCTGTCCTGGCCGTCGGTGGCCCGCGTGCTCAACAAGGCGGTGGACCCGATCGGCGCGACCGCCTCGTTCCGGCGTCGTCGGGGTCTGCCGCCCCTGGGGGACGTGCCTCCCCACGAAGAGGAGGCCCCCACGAAGGAGGCAGCGCCCTGAGCGGCAGCTCGTCGAGCTCGCGGCCACGCTCGAGGTGCGGGGCGTGTCCGCCGAGGTGGGCCGGGTACCACGCGGCGTACTCCCCCGGACGGGGTCGGTGGTGCGGCCGCTGCTGGAGCTCCTCCAGCATCGTGGTCAGCCGCTCCCCGAGGCCCCGGGTCCAGTCATCGAGGTCCGCGTCAGGCGCTGCCTTCATCGGGGTGCCGAAGCCGACGTCCACGATCCGCCCACGGGTCAGGTCCGGACGCACGGTCGGGTCGCCGACACTGGTGATCCGCTGCGGCCCCCACAGTGCCACCGGCACGACAGGCACCCCCGTCTCGCGCGCCAGGGACGCCGTCCCGCGCATCAGGGCACGCACCGTGAACGCGTGGCTGATGCCTGCCTCGGGAAACACACAGACGGCCTCGCCCTCCAGGAGCAGCCGCCGTGCGGTCAGGTACGCCGCCGCAGGAGCCTGCCGGTCCACCGGCACGTGACGCATCGCGTCCATCGCACGCCAGACCAGCGGGCGAAGCCAGGCTTGGCTCTGGGTCAGGAAGCGCAGGTAGCGACCACGCTCGAGCGCCGCCTTCTCGAGCATCACGAAGTCCAGGAAGGAGACGTGCGTGGCCGCGACCAGCACCGGCCCCGAGCGTGGCAGGTGTTCCTGCCCCTCGATCCGCACGTCGGCGCCGAGCGCCCCGATCACCCCGCGGCCGACCAGGTTGGCCAGCCGGTACGTCTTCTCTCCCATGCCCGGTGGTCCCGCGCCGCTCAGCTGAACGGCGGACGGTCGTCGAGGCGCACGGACCGGCGCCCCGCCCACCGCCACACCCGGGCGGCGCGGTCGCGATCCTCCTCGGTGACCAGGTTGCCCATCCAGCGCAAGGCGAGCGTCATCAGCCAGGTCGAGCGCATGCCGGGCGGTCCCAGCGCCGGCAGCAGCCGCGGCACGGTGACGAGGCCGGCCAGCCGGCGGGCGATCGAGAACGACTCGCCGTAGTGGTCTCGCAGCAGCGCCGGCCAGACCACCGACAGGTCTGAGGACTGACCGGAGTGCTCCGCCAGCACCTCGGCGACCAGTCGTCCGGTCTCGAGCCCGTAGTCGATCCCCTCGCCGTTGAGCGGGTTGACGCAGGCGGCGGCGTCGCCGATCAGCGCCCAGTTCGGCCCCGCAACGTGGGACACCGCGCCACCCATCGGCAGCAGCGCCGAGGTCGGCGCCCGCAGCGGTCCGTCGAGCACGAACTCCTCGCGGCGCTGGTTGGCGTAGTGCTCCATCAGCGGACGGAGCGCGACGTCAGCCGGCCGCTTCGCCGTGGCCAGGGTGCCGACGCCGATGTTCACCTCACCGTCGCCGAGCGGGAAGATCCAGCCGTAGCCGGACAGGATCTCGCCGTCGACGCCGCGCAGCTCCAGGTGCGAGCTGATCCACTCGTCGTCGGAGCGCTCGGAGCGCACGTAGGACCGGGCGGCCACGCCGTAGGCCGTGTCCCGGTGCCACTCGCGGCCCAGCACCTTGCCGAGCGGGGAGCGCACGCCGTCGGCCACCACGAGCTGCTCGCACTCGATCTCGAAGCGCTCACCAACGCGCTGGAACACGACCGCGGCGACCCGCCCGCCCTCGCGTCGTACGTCGACCGCGCGCGCACCGTCGACACCGATCGCGCCGGACTTCAGCGCCGTCGTCCGCAGGTGGTCGTCGAGCACGGTCCGCGGCACCGCCGAGCCGTAGTCCGGAAGGCTGCCACCCGGCCACGGCAGGAGGAGTGTCTGTCCGAACCCGTGCGCCCGCAGCCCGCGGTTCGTCGTGTGCGCGCGCACCCAGTCGTCCTGACCGAGCAGCTGGAGCTCCGCGATCGCGCGGGGGGTCAGCCCGTCGCCGCAGGTCTTGTCACGCGGGAACACCGCAGCGTCCGCGAGCACCACCTCGCGCCCGCTGCGCGCCGCCCACGCCGCCGCCGACGCCCCCGCAGGTCCGGCGCCGACGACCAGGACATCGGTCCGCGCGGGGGCCTGGGGCTGGGTCACCCCTCCATTCTCCCCGCCCGCTCCGGCCGGCTCACCCCCGGCCTACCGCTCAGTCCTTCGAGTCCTCTTCCGACTCGGTCGACTCGCTGTCCTCGGAGATCGCCTCCTCGTTCACGAACTGCTTGGGCGCCTCGTCGTGCTCGTCGCGGTCCTCGAAGAAGCCGGTCTCGGGGTCGAACGTCCGGTCGGTGTTGTCGACCTCCACGTTGTCCGGCCGGTTGTCCGGGTCGAGCCGCTCCTCGCGCTCCTGGAGGACCTCCTCCTGGTCCGGCTGCTCCTGGTCCGGCTGCTCCTGGTCCGGCTGCTCCTGCTCGTCCTGCTGCTCGTCCTGCTTCTGGTCCGTCGGCTCCCGATCGCTCATCTCTTCATCAGACCGACCACGCCTCATCGGTGTCAACGACACGAACAGGTGGTTTCGTATCCCGATGAGAGCGGTCGGACATGCCGGTAGCCCCGCCGAGGCATGGCGGGGTGTGGGGCGGTGGGTTCAGGTGTCGGGTGGCGGTCCGTTGTCGCGGGAGACGTCGGTGGTGCCGCGGTCGTCGCGGAGGTACTGGTAGCCGTGGGGTGAGGACCAGAGGTAGGAGCCGGGTTCGAGGACGGTGTAGCTCCAGGGCGAGTGGGTCTTGAGCCGGTGGTGCCGTGCGACAGAGTGGTCCGAGGTTGTCGGAGGCGGTGGGTCCGCCTTCGGAGTAGGGGATGACGTGGTCGTCGTCGCAGTGGATCGCTGGTCGGGTGCACCAGGGGAAGACGCAGGTGAGGTCGCGTTCGGCGGTCTGGTCTGCGAGCCGGTCGGGGACTTCGTACTGGGCCACGTGCAGGTGGTCGGCCAGGTCGATCACCGGTTTGATGATCACCTGCGGTGAGCGGGGTGTGCAGCCACTCGCGGACCTGGTCGACGCTCACGATCCGGCGGCCGGAGGCTTCGACGCGGGCGAACGGGCCTTCGGGTGAGAGGTGGACGTGCACGATGGTCTGGCGTGCGGACGGGGCGATCTTCGACATCGTCAGGAGCTTGGAGGTCGAGGCTGGTCTGCTGGCGGGCGATCTGGCCGATCGCCTGGGACCGCCGCACGTCCAACGGCTCCTGGGACCCGCAGGCGGCCAGGACGGCGGCTTCGTGGGCGATCCGGGTCTCCAGGTCCAGGGCGTCGGCGAGGTCGAGCTCTCCGTGGACCCGGGAGGTGCCGGTGAAGGAGACCTGGGTGTGCTCGATCGCGAAGTACCGGCCATCGGCTGCTCGACGGCGCTGTTCTTCGGCTTCGGCGGGCATGAACCGGCCGACCGCGTCGGCGACGAGGCGGTCGACCTCGGCGGGACCGATCCGGTGCGCGAAGGGTGCGACCTGGGAGTCCACGAACCCAGCGGCCTGGATCGAGAGGCTGATCGTCTCGCGGGCGATCCGCCGGGCCCGCCACGCGGCCAGGTCACCGGCCAGGACCCGAGCCCAGGTGCGCGGCAGGCGGTGGGCCAGCTCGACCGCTTCGCCGAGGTAGGCCTTGCCGGTCTCGGTGGGCAGCCCCACCGCGAGCGCGAACTCGGCCACGCAGAACTCCGAGACCAGCGGTGCGCCCGGTCCGGCGACCGCGAACGGCTGGTCGCCGTAGCGGGAGAGCAGGGCGGCGTCGTGGATCGACTCCGCGGGGTGCAGGTCCGCCCACGCGACGGCGGCCTGCAGCAGATCGGCTTCGGCAGTGTTGGCTGCGGCTCGACGCTCACGCGCGAAGTCAAGCACCGCTTGTGCGGTGTCGAGGTCGGGTGCCGTGGTGGTCATGGTCCCATTCTACTCGAACATACGTTCGAATCAAGGCTTGATTCCGTCGAGTTTCCCTTGTGTGAGAAGGGATTCCGTAGGGGTCTCGACAGGCTCGACCGCCAAGAAGGGCGGAGGTTCGAGACGGCGCTGGCGCGCCTCCTCAACCAC
>CAWFHJ010000018.1:0-38957 GCA_963815585.1 uncultured Actinomycetota bacterium
CACCCCTCACCTCCTTCCTGGGAGTCGGTCGCCAGGACGACGACTCGAGCGAGATCGCTGAGTTGCGGCGGCGCGCTGCCCAGGCCGCGCTTGACCACCTGCGCGGTCCGGGCCTGGACGGCGTGCGTGCTGAGGTCGCTCACGCTGCCACTCTCCAGTACGAGGGATATCTATCTGCGCAGAAGGCACTCGAGCACGCTCGACGCACGGAGGAGGAGGGGAACGACGACATGCGCGAGGAGCTCAGCTCCGTCCTGCGTCAGGCGACGGACATCGAGCGTTCGCTGGTGCTCGCCGCGCGACGCGGCGGCCGAGTGAGCCCCGCCAGCGCCGATGAGGTCTTGCGCGACATCGAGGGGCGAGTGCTGCGGGACTTCTCATGACCGCGGGTGGACGGCCAACGCGCATCGGAGGGGGATCTCCCCAACGACGCAGCCGGCAACATCCACGAACCAGCGAGTCGAACAATGCCTCCTGTTGGTCAGCTTGAGCTGGCTCAGTGCGGGCTGGGTGGCCCGGTGCCCTCTCTGCGGTCGGTTGTGACCCATCGGAGCCGATTGTCCGAGGGCGTGGTCTGATCGCAAACCTTCGCACCGCACCCACAAGAGGAACGTTTCCTGCGACCCCGCAGCCCCGACAACGGGCGGCTAGGCTGCCTCGATGGGGGCGGCTACGCCGGTGAACCTGGCTGAGATGATCGCGTCGCTGTCGTTGGCGACCGACCTCGGGCTGGGACTGCCCGAGGAGCACGTGCTCCGCCAGACCGTCATCGGGAGCCGGCTGGCCGAACTTGCCGACCTCGGCCCGGAGGAGCAGGCGGCGACCTTCTACATCTCGCTGCTCGCCTGGGTCGGGTGCATCGCGGACTCGCACGAGCTGGCGCACTGGTTCGGGGACGACCGGCAGATCCGCGGTGACAGCTACCAGGTCGACAAGGTGGGGTTGCCGATGATGCGGATGATGCTCAGCCACGTCGGTGCGGGAGCCGGGCCGGTACGCCGGATGACCATTCTCGGCCGGTTCCTCGGCGGCGGGTTCCGTGACGCCGTCAACGGGTTCGTCACCCACTGTCAGACCACTGGGAACATCGCGGAGCGCCTCGGCCTCGACGACCGCGTCCGCCGGGGCCTCACCCAGGCCTTCGAGCGCTGGGACGGCAGAGGCATACCCGGGGCCCATCGCGGGGACCAGATCGAACGAGCGATGCGGATCGTGCAGATTGCCGATGACACCGAGGTCTTCTGCCGGCTCGGCGGTCAGCCGGCGGCCGTGGAGATGCTGCTGACCCGGCGCGGGACCGAATTCGACCCGGAGCTGGTGGACCTGCTCGTCACGCACGCCGAGCGGGTCCTCGGCGACCTCGACAGCGTGGATGCGTGGGCGTTGGCGATCGACGGATGCGGGCCCCTGGACCGGACGCTGGACGATGCCGAGCTGGAGTCCGCGCTGGAGATCCTGGCTGACTATGGAGACCTGAAGTCGCCTTGGTACCTGGGCCACTCGCGTGCAGTCGCCGACCTGGCGGCTCGGACGGCTGAAGCAGCCGGTCTGCCACCCGAGGACGTGATCCTGGTGCGTCGCGCCGGCCTCGTCCACCGACTCGGCGCTGCCGGTGTCTCCACCGGCATCTGGAACAAGCCGCCGCCGTACTCCTCATCCGAGGCCGAACGGCTTCGCACCGTCCCCTACCTGACCGAGCGAACCCTGTCCCGGCAGCCCGAGCTCGCCCGCCTCGGAGTCGTCGCCGGTATGTGCCACGAGCGGATGGACGGCAGCGGATATCCGCGTGGACTCTCCGGTGCCGCGGTCCCGGTCCCTGCGCGGATCCTGGCCGCGGCTGACCACTACCAGACCCTCGCCGAGGACCGTCCCGGCCGCCTTGCGCTCGATGAGCGCGCACGCTCCGAATCCTGCGCGGCCGAGGTCGACACCGGCCGCCTCGACGGTGTCGCCGTACACGCGGTGCTGGAAGCGGCCGGGCACAAGGTACGGCGCCGCGTCCGCCGGGTGGCCGGGCTCACGGCCCGCGAGCTGGAGGTCCTGGAGCTCTTGGTCCGCGGGCTCTCGAACAAGGAGATCGCCGCCCGGCTCACGGTGTCGTCGCGGACCGCCGCGACCCACATCGAGCACATCTACGCCAAGACAGGCGTCACTGGCCGGGGGGCAGTAGCGATGTTTGCGCTCCAGCACGGCCTCGTCGATGCGTCGGGGACTCGCGCGAAGATCGGTCATCCTGCCGATGTGAGATGAGTGCCTACGCCCGTTGAATCAGGGCATGGACACCTTGCCCCCCGCACTCCCACAGGCTGCACCACGACAGGCTGCACCACGACAGGCTGCACCCACTCAGGCTTGGAGCGTCGCAGGAGTCTTCCTGGATGGCCTCAGCAACCGTGACTTCGATCTGATGGCAGCCTGCCTGGCTCCCGACGTACGTTTCCGCTGCATGCTGCCCCGCGGACCGATCGAAGTCGTCGGAGCTAGCCGGGCCGTCGATCATTTTCGGCGCTGGTTCGGGGGCGATGACGCGTTCGAGGTCCTCGACGCCTCGGTAGGCCAGATCGGCCCCCGGATCTACCTGCGCTGGCGCGTCAAGATGCATCCGGTTGGCACGCCGACCGAGGAGCGCGTCGTCGAGCAGCACCTCTTCACGACTGGGAACGAGGTCATTCGCACCCTTGACCTGCTCTGCTCCGGCTTTCACGCGCCGTCCACCACCCTGATCAGCTCGCTTCCGTGACCAGGCACGACGACCACGAGGAGACCACGATGACCAACCGAGCAGCGATCAGCCTGACCACCGGTCTCGAGGACCCCGAGAAGGTGACCGTCGCCATGCTCGTGGCCGTCGGCGCCGCCGAAGGTGGGCGCGAGACCGTGATGTTCCTGACCAAGGAGGCCGTTCGGCTGGTGCTGCCCGGCTACGCGACGGGGGTCGCGTGCGACGGCTGCCCGGGTTTGCAGGACCTGATGCGGCGCTACTTCGGGGCGGGCGGTCGCTTCTTGGTCTGTCCGATCTGCTTCAACTCGCGCCAGCTCGACGCTGCCGAGACGGCCTCCAACGCCGAGCTCGGCGGCACCGTGCAGCTCTGGGAGTGGATCGGAGACGAGCAGGTCGTCACGTTCAGCTACTGAGGAGCACGGGACACTGGACGAGCGGAGCAGATCTCGGTTGCTGGCACACTTCGAAGGCAGGAGGCGCTCAGGGCGCGGTCTCCCACAGCAGGGCTGGACCCGCGCTGGACCCTGATCCATGGAGGAGGAGCGATGGCTGAGGCCCCGGTGGAGCAATGGCGAGGCGTCGACGAAGGCTGGGGCAGGCGCGCCGTGGAGTTCGCAGCGTTGGCGGAGCCCGGCAACTGCCGGGAGTACGTCGCCATGCACCAGCACCTCGCGGTCGGTCCCGGCGTGCGACTGCTGGATGTCGCGTGCGGGTCCGGGCTGGCCATCGAGCTAGCGCTGGCTCGCGGCGCCAGTTGCGCTGGAATCGACGCATCGCATCGGCTGGTAGCCGTCGCGCAGGATCGCTCGCCCGAAGCCGATGTTCGGGTGGGTGACATGCACGCCTTGCCCTGGGCAGACGACTCGTTCGACGTGGTCACCAGCTTTCGCGGTATCTGGGGAACCACGCCCGAGGCCGTGGCCGAGGTCCGCAGGGTCCTGCGCCCCGGTGGCCGGATGGGACTGACGGTCTGGGGACACATCAAGGCCTCGGCCGGCGCCTGGGCGTTGAAGCCGTTCACGCTCGCCACTGACGAGAAGGTCGCCAATCAGGCAGCGATGGTGTCCCTGGGCCGCCCGGGAGCAGGCGAGGAGCTGTTGTCCCGCTGGGGCTTCGAGGATGTTCAGCGTGTCGAGATCCCGTTCGCCTGGGAGTTCGCCGATCCCGAGACCTATGCCCGCGCCCTGGCTACCAGCGGACCGGGCTACGAGGCGATCCAGTCCGTGGGCGAGGAGGCCTTCGAGCAGTACGCCGTCGAGGTGGCCCGTGAACAGGTTCGAGATGGCCTTCCGTTGCGCGCCGAGATCAAGGTGGTCGGCTACCTGGCTCGTAAGTCAGCCACACGCGCGGTGTCCCAGGGAGACAACTTTCTGCCGGATCCGGAGCCGAGCCCAGCGGTCAGGGAGTTCTATGCCGAGGATCTCGAGGAGCTCGGCTACGTCATGAACGGCACGCGCCTCTGGGGACGGCACCCGGAGTCCTGGGAGGCACTCTTCGGGCTCATCGCGACTGCGACCGAGGTCGGCGGTCTGAGCTTCCGACAGCGCGCCATCCTGGTGACGGCCACTGCTGGCACGATCCGTGACTCCTACTGCTCGATGGCCTGGGGTAGCAAGTTCGCCGCGAAGGCCGGGCCCGAGATCGCGGCCGGCGTCCTGCGCGGCGACGATATCGGCCTCGACCCTCACGAGCGGGCACTCGCGGCGTGGGCGCGGCGGGTCGCCAGCGACCCCAACGCAACCACGGCCGATGACGTCCAAGGGCTGCGCGACGCAGGTTTCGACGACCTGCAGATCTTCGCAATCACCGTCTATGTTGCGGCTCGGCTCGCGTTCTCGACAGTGAACGACGCGCTGGGGTCCACTCCGGACGTCGAGCTCGCACAATCGCTCCCGCCGGCGGTCCGCGACGCAGTCGGTTTCGGACGGCAACCGCAGGGCTGAGATTGTGGAGCCGCACCTGCGAGTGGCGGCGATCCCGCCGAGCCGCACGGACGCTACGCGGACCGGGGCGTCAGCCTGCATCGCTTGACGGGCCTTGCGGCTACGTGGCGCCGAGAACCGTGCTAATCCCGGTTGGTGATCGTCTCGACGCCTTCGGAGCGTGGCTCGTGGTCGACCAGCTGAGCCGGGAATCCGGGCGCACGAACGTCGAGGCCGGTGGCCGCTTCCAGGCTGCGGATGATGTTCGGGGACCACTCGCGGGGGCCGTAGCGGTCGACCGCCTCTGCGACCCTTTCTTGCAGCAGTGGCAACAACGTCAGCGGCACCTCCGCACGTTCGGCCACGGACTGGAACAGGCCGAGGTCCTTGGCCACGAGGTCGAGGGTGAACCCGATGTCGCGGCTGCCGTTGAGGATGACCTGTCCCTCGCTCTCGTGCACGAACGAGTTCCCGGACGAGATCCGGATCGCGTTGTAGGTCGTGGCCAGGTCCATGCCGGCTCCGGCCGCGGTGACCAGGGCCTCGGTCAGCGCCACCAGGTGGGCGGTGGCGAGGTAGTTCGTGACCACCTTGAGGACCGAGGCTGTGCCCAGGGGTCCGGTGTGCAGGACCTGGCGACCCATCGTGGTGAGCACTGGGAGCAGTCGCTCGAACACCGGGCGGTCGCAACCGGCGAAGATCGATATGTTCCCGGTCGCTGCGCGGTGGCAGCCGCCCGAGACCGGGCAGTCCGCGGCGGCCACGCCCACGTCGGCGAACCGATCGGCGAGACGGCGTACCTCGGCCTCGTCGGTCGTGCTCATCTCCGCCCACACCGATCCGGGCCGGATGGCGCTGAGCAACCCGTCGTCGCCCTCGACCACCTCGGCGCTCGCTGCCGGGTTGGGCAGGCAGGTGATGGCCAGGTCACAACGCGCCGCTACTTCGGCGGGTGAGTCGGCCCAGCGAGCGCCCCTCTCGAGCAGCGGCGCGGCGGCCTCGCGGTCCAGGTCGCACACCGTCAGGTCATGTCCGCCGATCAGCAGCGACCCGGCCAGTTTTGCGCCCACGTTGCCCAGGCCGATGAAACCCACGCACTCGATCTCGGGCGTCATGGCCACTAGCTGAACGCCGTGCGGTTGGCTTCACTGAGGATGCGCCGGACCATGGGCGCGAAGTGGCTCAGTGGTTCCGAGTCGTAGCCGGGTTCGAAGGAGTTCTGGTCGTAGTTCGCGCAGAAGTCGACCGTGGCCTGGTAGTAGGGGTGTTCGCGCCAGCGGTCCCGGGCATTGCGGTCCGCGCCGCGATGGTGGAAGTAGTAGAAGCCTTGGAAGACGCCGTGGTGCTTGACGATCCAGTAGTTCTTCTCGCTGACGTAGGGGCGGAGAACCGCGGCGGCCACCTCTGAGTGGTTCGCCGGTGCGAGGTAGTCACCGATGTCGTGCAGGAGTGCGCACACCACGGTCTCCTCGTCCTCGCCGGCTCGCTCAGCCCTGGTCGCGGCCTGCAAGCAGTGCTCGAGGCGGCTGACCTGGTAGCCCGCAGAGTCCTTCATGGTGTCCAGCCAACCGAGGACGCGGTCGGCGAAACCGTGCATCTCCTCAGCCTCGATACGGGCCAGGAGCGCGTACTCCTCGGCAGTGCCGTCTTCCATGCGGGTGAAGCTGACGATGCCGCTCACCACACACCTGCTTGGGCCGAGACGGGTTTGTGTTGACCGAGCAGGACACGTCGTCGAGCCATGAGGTCGTCGTACTCCATGTACACGTCTTGCAGGTGTCGTTCGCCGCTGGCCGGGTCGAAGGGCAGGCGCCCGTGCAGGACCCGGTGGCCGTGCACGGTGAGCAGGTCGCCGCTCGAGGTCTTGAAAGCCACCTTGTAGCGGTCGCTGTCGATCAGCCGCCCGAGCTTGCGGTAGGAACGGTAGAACTCCTCCATCACCTCGAATGAGGTGTCCAAGGGCTGGGCGAGCTGGTTCGAGAACCGGAACGTGGCGACGTGTCCCTGCGCGTCCAGCTGGATCATCGGCGCCCGAGCGTAGGTGTCCTCGGTGTCGCTGAACAGCTGGAACGCAACCGGCACCCGGGCGAGCGTCTCGAAGGCAGCCGGGTCGCCTTGACGCAGGTCCGCCAAGATGGCCCACCCGTCGGTGACAGTGGTCTCTCCGCCGGTGGCGTCGTTGCGCAGGAAGTGCAGGAGCTGCACGCTGGGTGGCCAGTGGTAGCTGGGCATATCGGTGTGCGGCTTCAGCTCGATCGACGTGTGGGCCACGTTGTAGCCGGCCGGGTCGTGACGGACGTTGTGGATCCGCTCGAAGGCCGTCTCCCGGACATGGCCGATGGTCTCGGCGAAGCGGGCGACCTCGCCGTCACGTGACGGAGTGCGTCGTACGAGCGCCACGCCATAGTCACGAACCGCTTCGAGGTAGGCCAACTGACCCGCTGCGGTGCCCACCACGTCGGCGTGATCGAACGCCGGCACGTTGCTCAAGGTCGCGTCCCACAATCTCGGCTCGTGCACATGTCCCACTCGTCCGCGACCGGAGTAGTCGTGGAGGGACAGCCAACCTGCCGTGTAGGTCGAGCAGTGACCGTCGTTCCAGGAAACCCGCAGGACCTCCGCCTCGAACTCGGCCGTCGTCGGAGCGATGTCGTCGCCGATATCGGCGGTGAACAGTCGCCGCTCTCCGGACTGGACCACACGACATGCCGTGCACCAGCAGTTGTCGCGGAGCCAGACGTAGTGGAAGGCCGCCACCCCCGTCTCCAACGGCAACGTCAGGTGGCGATCGGCGAGGAGCACCCGGTCAGCCGGGGAAGGTTCGGGGTGAGCGGTGACCTGGGTGCTGAGGGTGCCTGACACGGGGGTCCTCCAAGCCGACGATGTGATGACTGATTCAGTGTTGACCGAACGTCTTGGCTGCGTCAAAGCACATTTCAGAGCCGTATGGGGCGCAGAATGTGTGGCATGAAGCTTGCCCACGCCCCCGCTGGCGGTATCCCGCCGCTCCTGGGTCTGCACGCCTACGAGGCCAGCGCCCGCCACCTCAGCTTCGTGACCGCGGCCGCCGAGCTCCACATGTCACCCTCGGCGATCAGTCAGCGGGTGCGGAACCTCGAGGCGCACCTCGGCGTCGACCTGTTCGAGAGACGACCGCGCAGCCTGCGGCTCACCGAAGCCGGACAGGCCTACCTGCCCGCCGTTCGCGACGTCTTCGAGGACCTCGCCGCTGCCACGAACGGCCTGTTCGGCACGGCGGCACACTCCAGCCTGACCATCCGGGTCCAGGTCTCCTACGCGCAGACCTGGCTGGCCAGCCGACTGGCCGGGTTCGCAGCGGCCTTCCCACACATCCAGCTCCAGGTGGTCACCACCATCTGGGCCGACACACTGCTACCGAGCGAGGTCGACCTCGAGATTCGCCAAGGCAATGGGTTCTGGCCCGGCTACCGAGCTTCGAAACTGCATGACGACTATGCGATTGCGGTCTACGGACCCGGCTACCTCGACCAGTACGGTCCGAGCATCGAGCGGACCTCACTCATGGACAAGCCACGCGTGCAGGTGTTGGGCTTCGACGACTTGTGGCGTCGCTTCTTCAAAGACGACGGCGGCGATGACGACGGCACAGCGACCACCTCGCGGTCAGCCATCAGCGTCGACACCTCGGTCGCCGCCATCGAAATCGTTGCCACCAGCAGCATGTGGTCGATTCTCCCCGAACGCTTCGCACGACAAAGCGTGAAGGACGAGCGGATCTTCCAAGCCCCAGGCGAGCCCATCCGGATGCGACAAGCCCACTACCTGCTCCGACCGGACAACGCAGAACCGCTCAGCGGCCAGGCAGTCGCCTTCTCCCGCTGGCTGCGTGACCAAGACGCCACCGACCCAGCCCTCACCTGAGCGACCTGACGGCACGTTGGCCTCGACCGCTCACCGCCAGATTCGATGTGGGGGTGCGTCATCGTGGACGCGGAGGCTCGCAGAGGGGACCGACGCAACCGGCGCCCCAGGCGACACAGCCGCAGGTCAGCGGCTAGTTTGCGCTCATGAACTCAGGCTTCGACAAGGGAGTCCCTCTCACGCGCAGCACCATCGGCGTCTTTCCGATGACGCTCCAGGTCGAGTGCGTCGCACTGCTGGAGCGGGTCTGACGGTGTCCTGCACGATCGAGGACGCGCTGGCGTTGCTGGGCCAGCTCGACGAGGTGGTGCGCACCGAGCTCTCGCGCTACACGAAGCTCGAGGTGGAGGGCCACACGTTCGGCTACCTCTGGTACCCGACCCGGACGATCGGGCTCAAGCAGACCCTGGCCGAGCAGCTCGCCCTGGTCGCCGAGCGGCCGGAGGTCTTCGAGGTCCAGTTCACGATGGGCGGCTTCGGCTGGGTCGTCGTCCAGCTCGACCTGGTCGCGCGCGACGAGCTCGCCGAGCTGGTCTTCGAGGCCTGGCGGCTGACCGCCTCGGCACGGCTGCGTGAGCGCCGCGGGGACCGGCTCCCGGAGGGATAGTCCCGACCGATCGGCACCCAGATCGGCACCCAGGAGGTGCATTCTGGCCGGGACTATCCGGTCCCAGCCCACCCATGCGGCACGGTCCCATCGTGCTAAAGTTATCTTGACATCAAGATACTTTGGTTGCGGGCTGCGAGACCCCGGCTTCCCCGGTCACGGCCGGGTCGGCAAGATGGGCCGTGGACCCCCAGGAGCAAGGAGATTCCTCCATGGCCAGTGCGGACAGCTTTGGTGCCAAGGGCACGCTCGACGTCGACGGGACGTCGTACCAGATCTACCGGCTCAGCGCGGTCGAGGGCGACGGCCTCGACGTCGACAGCCTGCCGTTCTCGCTGAAGGTGCTGCTGGAGAACCTGCTCCGCACCGAGGACGGCGCGGACATCACCGCCGACGACATCAAGGCGCTTGCCGGCTGGGACGCGGACGCCGAGCCGGACAAGGAGATCCAGTTCACGCCGGCGCGCGTGATCATGCAGGACTTCACCGGCGTCCCGTGCGTCGTCGACCTCGCCACCATGCGCGAGGCGATGAGCGACCTCGGCGGCGACCCGACCAAGATCAACCCGCTCGCGCCGGCCGAGATGGTGATCGACCACTCGGTGATCGCCGACGTCTTCGGCACCCCCGACGCGTTCGAGCGCAACGTGGAGATCGAGTACGAGCGCAACCGCGAGCGCTACCAGTTCCTGCGCTGGGGCCAGGGCGCCTTCGACGACTTCAAGGTCGTGCCGCCCGGCACCGGCATCGTGCACCAGGTCAACATCGAGCACCTGGCGCGCGTCGTGTTCACCCGGGAGATCGACGCCAACGGCGAGCAGGGCCTGACGGCCTACCCCGACACCTGCGTCGGCACCGACTCGCACACCACCATGGTCAACGGCATCGGCGTCGTCGGTTGGGGCGTCGGCGGGATCGAGGCCGAGGCCGCGATGCTCGGCCAGCCGGTCTCGATGCTCATCCCGCGCGTCGTGGGCTTCAAGCTCAACGGCGACCTGCCCGAGGGCGCGACCGCCACCGACCTGGTGCTGACGATCACCGAGATGCTGCGCAAGCACGGCGTGGTCGGCAAGTTCGTCGAGTTCTACGGACCCGGCGTCTCGGTGCTTCCGCTGGCCAACCGGGCCACGATCGGCAACATGAGCCCGGAGTTCGGCTCCACGATCGCGGTCTTCCCGATCGACGAGGAGACGGTCAAGTACCTGAAGCTGACCGGCCGCTCCGAGGAGCAGCTGGCCCTGGTGGAGGCCTACGCCAAGGAGCAGGGACTCTGGCACGACCCTGACGCCGAGCCGCGCTACTCCGAGAAGCTCGAGCTCGACCTGGCCACCGTCGTCCCGTCGCTGGCCGGCCCGAAGCGCCCGCAGGACCGGGTCTCCCTGTCCGACGCCGCGCAGTCCTTCGAGACCGCGCTCGCCGACTACACCGAGGACCGTGACGCCACGGCACACGTGAAGCTGGCCGACGGCCAGGAGTTCGAGCTCACGCACGGCGCGGTGTCGATCGCGGCGATCACGTCGTGCACCAACACCTCCAACCCGTCGGTGATGATCGGCGCTGCGCTGCTGGCGAAGAACGCCGTCGAGAAGGGCCTCGAGCGCAAGCCGTGGGTGAAGACCACGCTGGCGCCCGGCTCGAAGGTGGTCTCGGACTACTACGAGAAGGCCAACCTGACGCCGTACCTCGACAAGCTCGGCTTCAACCTCGTCGGCTACGGCTGTACGACGTGCATCGGCAACTCCGGTCCGCTGATCCCCGAGATCAGTGACGCGGTGAACGAGAAGGACCTCGCGGTCGTCTCGGTGCTGTCGGGCAACCGCAACTTCGAGGGCCGGATCAACCCGGACGTGAAGATGAACTACCTCGCGTCGCCGCCGCTGGTCGTCGCCTACGCGCTGGCCGGCTCGATGACCGTCGACCTGTTCAAGGACCCGCTGGGCCAGGACACCGACGGCAACGACGTGTTCATGAAGGACATCTGGCCCTCCGCGGCAGAGGTCGAGGAGGTGATCGCGCAGGCGATCACGTCCGACATGTTCACCGACGACTACGCCGACGTCTTCGCCGGAGACGCCACCTGGCAGGCGCTGCCGACTCCCGACGGCAAGACGTTCGACTGGGACGAGGAGTCGACGTACGTCCGCAAGCCGCCGTACTTCGACGGCATGCCCGACGAGCCGGAGCCGGTCACCGACATCGAGGGTGCCCGGGTGCTGCTCAAGCTCGGCGACTCGGTCACGACCGACCACATCAGCCCGGCCGGTGCGATCAAGAAGGACTCGCCCGCGGGCAAGTACCTCGCCGAGCACGGCGTCGAGCAGCGGGACTTCAACTCCTACGGCTCGCGCCGGGGCAACCACGAGGTGATGATCCGCGGCACGTTCGCCAACATCCGGCTCCGCAACCAGCTGGCTCAGGGCACCGAGGGAGGGTTCACCCGCGACTTCTCCGGTGACGCCGGTGATGAGCAGAGCGTCACCACGGTGTTCGAGGCCTCGGAGAAGTACCTCGAGGCCGGCACCCCGCTGGTCGTCCTGTCCGGCAAGGAGTACGGCTCGGGCTCGTCGCGCGACTGGGCGGCCAAGGGCACGGCCCTGCTGGGTGTGAAGGCCGTGATCGCCGAGTCCTACGAGCGGATCCACCGCTCGAACCTGATCGGCATGGGCGTGCTGCCGCTGCAGTACCCGGAGGGTGAGACCGCCGAGTCGCTCGGACTGACCGGCGAGGAGGAGTTCTCGATCACGGGCGTCACCGCGATCAACGAGGGCACCACCCCGAAGACGGTGAAGGTGAAGGCCGGCGACGTCGAGTTCGACGCCAAGGTGCGGATCGACACCCCGGGCGAGGCGAACTACTACCGCAACGGCGGGATCATGCAGTACGTCCTGCGCAACCTGCGCAAGGCCTGACGCGTGAGCGGGCCTCGTCTCCGGCAGGGCCGGAGACGGGGCCCCGCTCGTCGGCACCCTCGAACCCGGACAACCGGGCAGACTGTCCGCCATGCCTGCGGACGCCGTGCCCTCGAACCGAACCTCGGCCGTGCGACTGGTCGTCGCCTGGGCGGTGCTCGCGGCGCTGACCGTGGCGGCCGGCTGGCTGCTGACGCACCCGTTCGAGCACTCGATCGGCGACCCTGAGAACGACCTGGCACGCTGGTTCGAGGACCAGCGGACGTCCACGCTGACCACCTTGGCCAACGCGTTCACGACGCCCGGCAACACCCCGGTGGCGCTGGGGCTCGCACTGCTGCTCGCGATCGGGCTGGCGGTGTGGCGCCGGTCGTGGCGTTCGGTGCTGTTCGTGGTGCTCGCGATCGGCGGCGTCTACGCGATCTACGTGCTGGGGTTCACGGTCGACCACCGCGACCGGCCGCCGGTCAAGATCCTCGACCCCGGGCTGGTGCCCAACCACAGCTTCCCGTCGGGCCACGTCGCTGCCGCGACGGTCCTGTACGGCGCCGTCGCCGTGCTGGCCCGGGCGTACCTGCCCGGCGTCGCCCGCTGGCTGGTGCCGCTGCTCGTGCTGATCCCGCCGCTGGTGCTGGTCTCCCGCCTCTACCTCGGCGCCCACCACCTCAGCGACACCCTGGTCGCGATGCTGTTCGCGCTGGGCTGGCTGGCCGCCCTGACCACCACCCTGCGTCCCGGTCCGGCGGCGGATCGGTGATCCGGGCCGAACGCCCCGACGACGACACGGGCCCGGTGATCCGCGCGGCGTTCGGCGGCACGCACGGTGACGACGTCGCGTCGCTCTGGGCCGACGTGGTCCGCGAGGAGCTCGCGCTGGCCGGACTGGTCGACGAGCAGGACGGCCGGATCGTCGGTCACGTCGGGCTGAGCCGGGCCTGGCTCGACGCGCGCCGCGAGCTCGTGGACATCTGGATGCTCAGCCCGCTGAGCACGCTCCCGGACCGGCAGCGGACCGGCATCGGCACTGCCCTGCTCGCCGCGGCGGTGGAGACCGCTCGCGCCGCAGGTGCGCCGATGCTGGTGCTGGAGGGCAGCCCGGCGTTCTACGGGAGCCGCGGCTTCGAGCGTGCCGGCCGGCACGGCATCCGCCCGGCCTCCGTGCGCACGCCGGGCGCCGCCTGCCAGGTGGTGCTGTTCGACGCGCACGAGGAGTGGATGACCGGGCAGGTCGTCTACCGCGACGTCTGGTGGCGCTACGACGCGGCGGGCCTCCGCGACCCGCGCCTGGCCGACCTCGAGCAACGCTTCGCCGAGCTGGACAACTAGGCGAGCAGGCCGAGCACCCCTTTGCCGTGATGTTGCCGTGGGACCGGGGTCTGACAGGCTGGCTCGCATGAGGTCCGAGACGCTGGAGGTGCACACCGGAGCGCGCGAGGTGGTGCTCGACATCACCCGGGAGTGCGCGGCGTTCGTGCAGGGCGAGGACGACGGCCTGCTCCAGGTCTTCGTGCCGCACGCGACGGCAGGCATCGGGATCCTGGAGACCGGCGCCGGCTCGGACGACGACCTGCTGGCCGCGCTGGCCGACCTGCTGCCCGCCGACGACCGCTGGCGGCACCGGCACGGGTCGCCCGGGCACGGCCGCTCACACGTGATGCCGGCGCTGGTCCCGCCGTACGCGACCGTGCCGGTGCTGCACGGCCGGCTGGCGCTGGGCACCTGGCAGAGCATCTGCCTGGTCGACCTCAACGTCGACAACCCCGATCGTCAGGTGCGGTTGTCGTTCCTGCCCGGCTGAGACAGATCGGACTAGAACATATGTTCGAATCTGGGCTAGGCTCCGGGTCATGGCTTCCTTCGTCGCCCCGCCCGGCTGGCCGTCCGCCGTCCGTCCTCCCGGAGCCCCCGACTGGGAGCGCACCGCGGGCAGCTGGCTGCTCGACATCTGCCCACCGGAGTACCGCTCCTACCCGGCACTGCGACGTCACGTCGTGGTGCTGGCGCGGTTCGCGGTGCTCCACGTCGAGGGCTGCCAGACGGCGGTCAACCGCGGCCTGAGCGAGGCCCGCGGCGCGCTGCGCGACGTGGCCGAGGGCGATGCGGTGGAGGCAGCGGTCGACACCTACCAGCGCGAGTCCGCACGGCTGATCGGTCAGCGACGTGCGGTCGGCCTGGTCGAGGAGGCGTTGCGCGGCCGGAGGTTCGTGGCGCGACTCTGAGGAGGACCGCGGGGCGCGGTCGGTAGCCTCGCCGGCATGCACCGATTCTCCAGCGTTGTCCTCGTCGACAACCGCGGCTGGGTCCTGCTCCAGGAGCGGGACGAGCACCCGGTGATCGACCCCGAGAAGTGGGGGTTCGTCGGCGGCGGCGTCGAGGAGGGCGAGGACTACCGCACTGCCGCCTACCGCGAGCTGGGCGAGGAGACCGGGGTCGCGATCGAGCACGGCCTCGAGCTGTTCGACACGTTCCTGGTCTGGCACGACCACTGCGCCGAGAACGGGGGCCAGGACGACGAGTTCCAGCTCTGGGTGATGGGCACCGACCTGGGCGACGCCGACATCGAGTGCCACGAGGGCCGGCAGATCTGCTTCGTCGACCCGGCCGGGCTCGACGCGCTGGACCTGACAGCCTCCGCGCGGGTCGCGCTGCGTCCGTTCCTGGAGTCCGAGACCTACCGGACGATGGCGCCGTGAGCGCGCCTGTCCTGGGCTCGCAGGTGCACGTCTCGGTGGTGCCGGTGCCGGCGTACGGCGCCGAGGACGTGCTCGTCGTGGACGGACTCGTCTACACGGGCACCGCGGACGGCAGCATCTTCCGGGTCCGGCCCGACGGCGGCCGGATCGACCGGGTCGGCCACACCGGCGGCCGACCGCTCGGACTCGAGCTGCTGCCCGACGGCCGGCTGCTGGTCGCCGACGCCGACCGTGGGCTGCTCGCACTCGACCCGTACGACGGCGCCGTCGAGCCCCTCGTGACCACGGTCAACGGCACCCGGATGCGCTTCTGCAACAACGCCGCAGTCGCGGCGAACGGTGACATCTGGTTCTCAGACTCCAGCCGGCTCCACGGGATCCAGCACTGGAAGAAGGACCTCGTCGAGGCCACCCGCACCGGCCGGTTGCTGGTGCGGCGCGCGACCGGGCAGGTCGAGGTGGTCCTCGAGGGGCTGGCCTTCGCCAACGGGGTCGCGCTCGCGGCCGACGAGTCCTACGTCGCCGTGGCCGAGACCGGCGCACGCACCGTCGTCCGGCACTGGCTCACGGGCGCCCTCGCCGGTCAGCGCGACCTGCTGGTCGACGACCTGCCCGGCTACCCCGACAACATCTCCCGTGGCTCCGACGGCCTGATCTGGGTGACCGTCGCCAGCCCGGTCGACCCGGTGCTCGAGCGCATCCATCGCTCGCCGCTGTTCCTGCGCAAGCAGGTGAGCCGGATCGCCGATCGGCTGCAGCCTCAGCCCAGGCGCACCGTCCGCGTGCAGGCGTACGACGACACCGGCCGCCTGGTGCACGACCTCCAGGGCGAGGCGTCGGCGTACCACATGGTCACCGGTGTCCGGGAGCACGACGGTCAGGTCTGGCTCGGCTCGCTGCACGAGCCTGCCGTCGCGGTGATCTCCGTGCCCACCGCATAAACTCGCCGGCATGGGTCATCTCGACAAGCTGACAGGTCCGGCGGACCTGCGCGCGCTCGACGACCGTGAGCTCGACGAGCTCGCCACCGAGATCCGCGACTTCCTGGTCACGCAGGTCTCGCGCACGGGCGGCCACCTCGGCCCCAACCTCGGCGTCGTCGAGCTGACCATGGCCCTGCACCGGGTGTTCGACTCCCCGCGCGAGCCGATCATCTTCGACACCGGCCACCAGTCCTACGTGCACAAGATCCTCACCGGCCGCGCCTCCGGGTTCGACCGGCTCCGGCAGGAGGGCGGACTCTCCGGCTACCCGAGCCGCCAGGAGTCCGAGCACGACCTGGTCGAGAACCAGCACGCCTCCACCTCGCTGTCCTACGCCGACGGGCTGGCCAAGGCCTACGCGATCCGGGGCGAGGACCGGGCCGTGGCCGCGGTGATCGGCGACGGCGCGCTCACCGGCGGCATGGCCTGGGAGGCGCTCAACAACATCGCGGCCGGCAAGAACCGGCGGCTGGTGATCGTGGTCAACGACAACGGCCGCTCCTACACCCCGACCGTCGGCGGCCTCGCCGACCACCTGACCGCGCTGCGCACCAACCCGCGCTACGAGCAGGTGCTCGACGTCGTGAAGCAGCGGCTCAACGGCGTCCGCGGCGTCGGCCCGGCCGTGTACGACGCCCTGCACGCGATGAAGAAGGGCATGAAGGACGCGCTCGCCCCGCAGGGACTCTTCGAGGACCTCGGCCTCAAGTACGTCGGCCCGATCGACGGCCACGACCGGGTGGCCGTCGAGCAGGCGCTGCGGCAGGCCAAGCGCTTCGGTGGCCCCGTGATCGTGCACGTGATGACCCACAAGGGCTTCGGCTACGGACACGCCGAGGCACACGTGGAGGACCAGATGCACTCGCTCGGCGCCTTCGACGTCGAGACCGGTGAGCAGAAGCCGAAGGGCCGGCAGTGGACCGACGTGTTCGCCGAGGAGATGGTCGCGCTCGGCTCGGAGCGCCAGGACCTCGTCGGGGTCACCGCCGCGATGCTCTACCCGGTCGGGCTCGACCGGTTCGCTGCGGCGTACCCCGACCGCACCTTCGACGTCGGCATCGCCGAGCAGCACGCCACCACCTCCGCCGCCGGGATGGCGATGGGTGGCCTGCACCCGGTGGTCGCGGTCTACGCCACGTTCCTCAACCGCGCGTTCGACCAGGTGCTGATGGACGTCGCCATGCACCAGCTCGGCGTCACGTTCGTGCTCGACCGGGCCGGGGTGACCGGCGACGACGGCGCCAGCCACAACGGCATGTGGGACATGTCGTTCCTCCAGGTGGTGCCCGGACTGCGGCTCGCCGCACCGCGCGACGCGACCCGGCTCCGCGAGCTGCTCCGCGAGGCCGTCGCCGTCGGTGACGCACCGACCGTCGTCCGCTTCCCGAAGGGCCCCCCGACCGACGACATCGCCACCGTCGACCGCGTCGGAGACCTCGACGTGCTCGTCCGCGACGGTGCCCGCGACGTGCTGATCGTCGGCATCGGCTCGATGGCCGAGACCGCGGTCGCGGTCGCCGCCCGGCTCGGTGACCAGGGGATCGGCGTGACGGTGGTCGACCCGCGCTGGGTGAAGCCCTACGACGAGGCGATCGTTGGCCTGGCCCGCGACCACCGGCTGGTGGTCTCGATCGAGGACAACGGCATCGCCGCGGGTTGCGGCTCGAGCCTCCTCCAGCTGCTCAACGAGCGCCGGGTGACCACGCCCGTGCGGCTGCACGGCATCCCGCAGCAGTTCCTCGACCACGCCAAGCGGGCCAGCGTCCTCGAACGGATCGGCCTCACCGCCCAGACCATCGCGCGCCTCACGGTCGAGGACGTCAGCGAGCTCGACGCCGTCACGGCGCCGCACCCCGCCACCGACCAAGCGTGAGCTTGCGCCGGCCCGGGGCATCCTTCTCGGTGCTCCTGCTGGTCTCCCTGATGGCGGCACTCGTCGGCTGCGGATCAGGGCGCCGGGACGAGAGCCTGCTCGGCTCGGGCAGTCCCTCGCCGTCCCCGAGCGTGTCGACCGCGAGCACCACGACTCCTCCCACAACCACCCGTGAGCTGCTCGACCAGCGCGCGGCAGCGGTCGGCAGCGGCGACGAGAAGGCGTTCCTGGCCGCGGTCGTGCGCGACGACGGCTCGTTCCTCGCATCCCAGCGGCGGCTCTTCGACAACCTCCGCGCCCTCCCGCTCGCGGGCCTCGGTTTCCGCGCCGACGGGCCGCACGCGGTCCGACGTTCGGTCCGCCTGGCCGGCTTCGACAGCGCTCCGGTCTGGGAGCCTGCCGGGTTCGCGGTGGAGCGCCGGGCCGGTCGGCTGGTCGTGGTGCCCGCTGTGGGTGCGGGCCAGCAGCCACGGGATCCCTGGGACCTGACCACGGTGCGCGTGATGCGCCGTGACCGCGCGCTGCTCCTGTACGACGACGCCGACTTGTCGCGCGCGAACGAGCTGATCGACACCGTCGACGCCGGGATCGGCGAGGTGGCGTCCGTCGTACCGGGGGACTGGTCGCAGCGCGCCGTCGTCTACGCGTTCCGCGACCCCGCCGTGCTCGCGGCGTACTCACAGGTGCCGGGCGGCAACGTCGACCACCTCGGCGCGCTCAGCTTCCCGGTGCGCAGCGGCTCGCGCGTGGTCGGCGAGCGGGTCGCGCTGCTGCCGACCGCGCTCGACGCCGACCCGATCGGGCTCGCCCGGGTGGTCCGCCACGAGCTCACCCACGTCGCCATCGGCACCCGCGACGACGACGTACCGCTGTGGCTGGCCGAGGGTCTCGCGGAGTACGTTGCGGCGCGACCCATCCCGCCCACCCGGCAGCGGATCGCCACCCTCGCCGTCGACCGCGCCCGCGACGGCTTCGACGGGCTGCCCGACACGGCGTCCTTCCACGACGCCGAGCAGGACCTGCACTACTCCGAGGCCTGGATGGCGTGCGACTACCTCGCCGATGCGCGGGGTCCGGCGGTGCTGTGGGACCTGCTCGACGCGATGCAGCAGGCAGGGGTCGGGCGCGACGGGCGGGGGCAGGACGCTGTGCTCCGTGTGGTCACCGGACTCGACGGGCAGACCCTCGCCGACAAGGCTGCGCGGCGCACCCTGCGGCTGTTCGGACCTCCCGCGGGTTGAACCAATAGGGAAAGAGGTCTTGCCGTGGTGCCCGCACCTGTGCGTTAACTACGAAGCGGGCCACACTCCCGGCCCGTCCGGCGCATCTCGGAAGGGCTGCCATGGCAATCGGTGCATCAGGCTGGTGGGCAACGAAGGACGTCTCCGACATCGTCGGGTCGACCGAGGAGGAGGGGCACACCCTCAACCGGAGCGTCGGGCCGCTGGCGCTGACCGCCCTGGGTGTCGGCGCGATCATCGGCACCGGCATCTTCGTGGTGATCGGCGAGGGAGCGGCCGAGGCCGGACCCGCGGTCGTGATCTCGTTCATCCTGGCGGCCGTCACCTGTCTCTTCTCGGCGCTCTCGTACGCCGAGCTGGCCTCCGCCGTGCCGGTCTCCGGGTCGGCGTACACCTACTCCTACGCGACGCTCGGTGAGCTGGTCGCCTACATCATCGGCTGGGACCTGATCCTCGAGTACGGCGTCTCCGTCGCGGCCGTGGCCGTCGGGTGGGGCGGCAACTTCAACGCGTTCCTCGACGCAGCGTTCGGCTTCCAGCTGCCCGACGCGATCGCGCTCGCACCCGAGGACGGCGGCATCTTCAACCTGCCGGCCGTGATCATCGTGCTGGCCGTCACGCTGCTCCTGGTGCGCGGCACCCGCGAGAGCGCGACCGTCAACCTGGTGATGGTCGGCGTGAAGCTGCTGATCCTGGTCTTCTTCATCGTCGCGGCCTTCACGCACTTCAAGTCCGGCAACATCAAGCCGTTCAACCCGGAGGGCTTCGGCGGGATCTCCGTGGCCGCCGGCCTGATCTTCTTCGCCTACATCGGCTTCGACGCGGTCTCCACCGCCAGCGAGGAGTCGAAGAACCCCGGTCGCGACCTGCCGATCGCGATCGTCGGCTCGCTCGTGGTCTCCACCGTCTTCTACATCCTGGTCGCGATCGGCGCGATCGGCCTGGCCCCGGCCGCGACGCTCGGCAAGAGCGACGCCCCGCTGGCGACCGCGCTGCAGGACGGCGCCGGGCTCGACTGGGCGGCGGCGGTGCTGGCGTTCGGCGCCCTGATCGCGATCACCTCGGTGATCCTGGTGATCCTCTACGGCCAGACCCGCATCTTCTTCGCGATGTGCCGCGACGGCCTGATGCCGAAGCAGCTGGCGGAGGTCAGCCCCCGCTACGGCACCCCCGCCAAGCTCACCCTGGTCTTCGGTGGGCTGATCGCGGTGCTGTCGGCCTTCGTGCCGCTCAGCGAGATCGTCAAGCTGGTCAACATCGGCACCCTGTTCGCCTTCATCCTGGTCAACATCGGTGTGATCGTGCTGCGCCGCACGAAGCCCGACATGGAGCGCCCGTTCCGGGTGCCGTTCTCCCCGGTGTTCCCGGCCATCGGGGTGCTGCTGTGCATGTACCTGATGAAGGACCTGCCGGGCACCACCTGGATCCGGTTCGTGGTCTGGCTCGTGATCGGCATGGTGATCTACGCCTTCTACGGCTACAAGCACTCGCGGCTGCGCCCCGAGAACGCAGCTGCCGGCACCGCTGGCGGCACCCACGGCGGCACCGGCTCGCCCGAGGCGAAGTGACATGTCGGGCGACCGCCTGATCGTTGGTTACGAGGGTGGACCGAACGGCGCTGACGCGCTCGAGTTCGGCCGCCGCTGGAGCGCCGCGTCCGGAGCCAAGCCGGTCGTGGTCACGGTCCACCCCGGGCAGGCGCCTGTCGGGGCCGGACGGGTGGACGCCGAGTGGGGCGCCTACGTGCGCGAGGAGGCCGGGGCGCTCCTCGCGCAGGCCCGGTCGCTGATCGGGCCCGACGCCGCCGAGTTCCGCTCGGTGGACTCCAGCTCGCCGGCCCACGGGCTCAGCGACCTGGTGCAGGCCGGCGACTGCGTCCTGGTCCTCGGCGCCCGGCGCGCGCGCGGACTGCGTCGCACCTATCCGGGCTCCACCGCCGAGCGACTCCTCCACGGCTCCGCCAGTCCGGTCACGATCGTGCCCAGCGACTACGCCGAGCGCGAGGACGGTGGCCTCAAGCGGGTCACGGTCGCGTTCGTCGACACCACTGACGGCCACGCCGCGCTGGCGCGAGGGAGCCGGTTCGCCCAGCAGCTGGGAGCGGAGCTCCAGGTCCTCTCTGTCATCCCCGACACCCGGCGGCACGCCGGCGAGCCGTCCTCGTTCGCGGCCGGTCAGCGCGAGGAGTACGAGCAGGCACTGCAGCGGGCGGTCGACGGCCTGAGCGACCTGGGTGACGTCCGGGTCACCTCGCGCATCGCCGAGGGCCCGGTCGTGGACACCCTGGTCGAGCTCGGACCTGACGAGACCGACCTGCTGGTGTGCGGCTCGCGCGGCTACGGACCGGTCGCCCACGTGCTGCTCGGCGGCGTCTCCGGACGGGTCGTCCGGCACGCTCGCGTGCCGGTCGCCGTGGTGCCGCGCGCGCGCTGATCAGGCGCGCGCCGCCTTGGGGTTGGCGCCGAAGCGGTTGTCGGGCCTGCTGTCGCCGCAGAACCAGATGATCAGGATGATCGCGCCGACGATCGGGATGATGCCGAGCAGCTGCCACCAGCCGCTCCGGTCGGTGTCGTGCAGCCGACGGCAGCCCACCGCCAGCGTGGGAGCGAGCAGTGCCAGCCCTAGCACGCCGCCGACCAGGCCGTAGTTGCCGACCTTGGCGTCGGTGCCGAGTGCGAGGTCGATCACCGACGCCACGATCGCCGCGATGGCGTAGGCCAGGACGAACCACCAGTACTCCGAGCGACGGGCGCGACCGGAGAAGGTGGCGTACTGGCCGAGCACACGGCGGATGGCGTCGACGAAGGACATGGGTCTCCTGGTGGTGAGGGTGACGGCACCATGCCACAGACGACAACCCGACCGACGGACCGAACGACCTGATGCGGGGCCGTTCGGCATTCTCAGGGGTTCGATCGGTCCGTCGGTGGGGTGCTTCTCGCCGGCTCAGCCCGCTGAGTCGGGTGTGACCGACGTGGCAGGGGACCGGGGCATGAATCAGCAGGCTGGTGCCGTTGCGACACTAGGCTGGACCACCACGGAAGGAGCCGGATGACCCAGGCACGGTTCGTGCACATCGTGGACGACGTACCCGAGCTCGACGAGCTGGACGAGGGACCGGTGATGCTGGTCGCCCTCGACGGCTTCCTCGACGCCGGCAACGCCTCCGCCCTCGTGGTGCAGCACCTCCTCGGGAGCTCGACGGCCTCGACAGGTTCGACCAACGGGAGTCGTGTCGTTGCCAGCTTCGAGATCGACGAGTTCTACGACTACCGCGCTCGTCGTCCCCCGCTGACGTTCCAGGAGAACCGCTACACCGACTACGAGGCGCCGCGCCTGGTGGTGCGGCTGCTCGACGACCAGCAGGGCACGCCCTACCTGCTGCTGTCCGGTCCCGAGCCCGACATCCGCTGGGAGGCGTTCGCCCAGGCCGTACGACGCGTGGTGGAGCACTTCGCCGTCAGGCTCGTGGTCTCGCTCGGTTCGGTGCCGATGGCCGTGCCGCACACCCGGCCCGTGCAGCTGACCAACCACGCCACCTCGGAGCACCTGCTCACGCAGGAGAACGTCTGGCGCGGCGAGCTCCGGGTGCCCTCGAGCGCGCAGGCAGTCCTCGAGCTGCGGCTGGGCGAGTGGGGCTTCGACGCGATGGGCTGGGTGGCGCACATCCCGCACTACGTGGCGCAGCTGGGCTACCCGCTGGCCTCGGTCGCGCTGCTCGAGGCGATCGGCTCCACGGCCGGCCTGTCGTGGGAGGTCGAGTCGCTGCGCGAGGCCGGGGCGAAGCAGACGGTCGAGATCGAGACGCAGCTCGCCGAGTCCGATGAGGTGCGCGACGTGGTCCACGGCCTGGAGCAGCAGTACGACGCGTTCCACCGGGCCCAGGACAGCGAGTCCAACCTGCTCGCCGAGGGCGAGCCGATGCCGTCCGGCGACGAGATCGGCGCCCAGTTCGAGCAGTTCCTGGCCGGCCTGGACGACAAGCCCGACAATCGTCCGGATGGGGGCGACCAGTAGTGCCCGGGTCCGTCCGGGAGCTCGTCGAGCTCCTCGACCTCGAGGCGATCGAGGACAACCTGTTCCGTGGCACCCAGCCGGACACGGTTCTGCAGCGGGTGTTCGGCGGTCAGGTCGCGGCGCACGCCCTGGTGGCGGCGACGCGCACCGTGCCCGACGAGTACGCCGTGCACTCGTTGCACTCCTACTTCCTGCGGCCGGGCGACGTGAAGGTCCCGATCGTGTACGACGTCGACCCGTTGCGTGACGGCCGGTCCTTCGTGACCCGGCGCGTGGTCGCACGCCAGCACGGCCGTCCGATCTACTTCCAGACGGCGAGCTTCCAGAAGCACGAGGAGGGCTTCGAGCACCAGGACGCGATGCCCGACGTGGCGCCGCCCGAGGACTGCCCGAGCCTGGGCGAGCTGTTCGGCCGACGGTCGCCGAAGCACTCCGAGGAGTGGGAGCGGGAGTGGGCGGCGCTCGACGTGCGCTGGGCCGGCGACTCACGAGCCGACGGCGAGCTCGACGGCAGCGTCCACCCGGCCCAGGCCCGGCTCTGGATCCGGGTCAACGGCGACCTGCCCGACGACCGGGTGCTGCACGACGCGGCGTTCACCTACGCCAGCGACATGACCCTGCTCGGTGCCACGCTGGTGCCGCACGGCGTCCACGTGGCATCGCCGGAGGTGCAGTCCGCCTCGCTGGACCACACCATCTGGTTCCACCGGCCGTTCCGCGCCGACGAGTGGTGGCTCTACGACCAGCTCTCGCCGTCGGCCTCCGGTGGGCGCGGGCTCGCCTTCGGCCGGGTCTTCACGCGGGACGGCCGGCTGGTCGCGACGGTGGCCCAGGAGGGCCTGGTCCGGCCCACTCGCAACTAATTCCGCACCGGCAGGGCGGCGTCCGGGCCGAACGGCGCGAGCGCCAGCTCGCACCGCCCGTCCCCGGCGTGGCAGCGCAGCAGCGAGCCGCGGCTGCCCGTGTCGACCACCCAGACCAGCAGGTCGTCCTCGTCCTCCCAGACCATGCCCCGCACGGTGACCATGCTCGGCACGCCGAGCAGCCGTTCGCGGGAGCCCGCACCGACCCGGACCGTCGCCTTGTCGCTCGAGATGGAGGCGACCAAGGCGTCGTCCGGCGACCACAGCGCCTGGGCTCCGGTCACCGTCGCCTCTGGCCGGAAGGTGTGCGAGCGGTCGAGGCGGCCGATGGTGGCTCTCCAGGTGATGCCCGTCCTGACGGCCACGACGAGCCGTCCGTCGCCGCGCACCGACACCACGGAGCCGTCGATGCCGTTCAGGGTCGTGGTCTCACCGGTGTCCGGGTCCGACCGCCAGTCGGCCTTCGGTGATCCGGTCCCCGGCGACTGCTCGGCGTAGACGGCTCCGTCGTCGTCGATGCCGGTCAGCTGGAAGTTGTCCTCCGCGGAGTCGAACGTCACGATCCGGGCCCGCACCTCCTTGCGCAGGTCGAACACCTGCACCGCTGCCGACGACGGGCTCGGAAAGTACGTCGCTGCGGCCCAGTGGCCGTCGGCACTGACCACGGACCACGGCGTCAGGTAGGTGTTCCGCTTGCCGTTCAACGCTCCGTAGCCGGTGCCGTCGAAGCGGGAGTAGGCGATGCCGGGACCGGTCGAACCCGAGATCACCACCACGTCCGGGCCCAGCAGCACGGGCGGATGGTTGAACTGCCGTCGTCGTTTCTGGTCGGTCGTCACCAGGTCGAGCCCGTCGACGTACGGCACCTTGGGTCGCACGCCGACCGGGAGGTCGGCCACGCTGTTCGGTCGTCCCGCCACGTCCGTCGAGGCGGGGTCGGGCCGCAGGAGCACCAGCGCGGCACCCGCGACGAGGGCCAGCGCCAGCACCGTGAGTCCGGCGTTGCGGTGCCGGCGCCGGACGACGCCGCGGCCGCGGGCGCAGAGGGCCACGGTCGGTGCCGGTGGCACGTCCAGGGTGCGGGCCTCGCGTTCGAGGGCCTCGGTGAGCAGGTCAGGCATGGTCACGGTGGACTCCCGAGGGTTCGACGAAGTGGGTGTCACCGAGCGCGCCGCGCAGCGAGCGCAGCGCGTCGGAGGCCTGGGACTTGACGGTGCCCGGCGCACACCCGAGCACGCGGGCGATCTCGGCCTCGGAGAGGTCCTCGTAGTACCGGAGCACGATCACGGCCCGCTGCCGCGCCGGCAGAGATCGGACCGCCTGCCAGAGCGCGAGCCGACGGTCGACCGTGTCGTCGGCGTACGGGGGTGGCTCGGGCACGACGGCGACCAGGCGCTCACCTCGCCGCGTCTGGGTGCGCCCCCGCGAGATCGTGGCGTTGACCAGCATCCGCCGCACGTAGCCGTCGGGGCTCTCGACGCGGGAGATTCCGCCCCAGCCGAGGTAGACCTTCAGCAGCACGCCCTGGAGGACGTCCTCCCCGGTCTGCTGCGAGCCGGTGAGCAGGTGGGCGAGCCGGAGCAGGGCGGGCCAGCGCGTCTCGACGAACGCGATGTACGTCGCCTCGTCCCGCATGCCGGCCCCTTCCCTCAGTGGGGAGACGCCACTACTTCACTCCTCCGTTGGGTCCCGGTCACGGGCCCGGCGGAACTACGTGCTTGTAGTTCGGCCGAGACGGTCCGACGCGCCGGAATCGCGGGTACGGTTGGCCGCTGATGTGACTGATGTGACTAGTGAGGTTTCGCTGTGACCCGATTCCGGACCCGTTCCCTGCTCGCCGGCAGCACCTTGCTGCTGGCCGCCGGCCTCGCGCTGGGGACTCCGCACGCGGCCACCGCGGCACCCGCAGCCGGCGTGGACCCGGCCTCCGGGCCCGACTACGAGATGCCGTTCCTGTGCGGCGAGTCCTGGACCGGCACGTCGCGGTCCTACCACTCACCCAGCTACTACTCGATCGACTGGAACCGCACCGACGACTACGGCCACCCGCTGCTGGCGGCCGCACCCGGCGTGGTCACCCGGGTGGTGCCCGACGGCACAACCGGCTACGGCCGCTACGCGATCATCGACCACGGCAACGGCACCAGCTCGCTCTACGCGCACATGAAGGAGACCTGGCTGGTCGAGGGGATGAGCATCGACCAGGGACAGCCGGTCGGCCTCCTGGGTGACACGGGCAACGTCAGCGGGCCGCACCTGCACTTCGAGGAGCGGCTGAACGGCAGCGACGTCGCGGCCTACTTCCACCGGGCCAGCTTCAAGATGAACACCACCCAGACCTCGACCAACTGCTCGGACACCCCGGTGTCGGGCGACTGGGACGGCGACGGCAAGACCGACCTCGGCGTCTTCCACCGCACTGCGGCCGGCTCGTCGTTCCAGAAGCTGATCGGCACCACTACCAAGACGCTGACCTTCGGCACCGGCTGGGACCGGGTCTACGTCGGCGACTGGAACGGCAACATCAAGGCGGACGTGGGCGTCCGCCCGCCCGGAAGCGCCACGTTCGTGCAGCGGCAGAACACCGGCAAGCTCACCCCGACGACCTACGGCAGCAGCATGGCGCTGCCGCTGGTCGGTGACTGGGACGGCGACGGGATCAGCCAGCTCGGGGTGTGGCGCCCGGACATCCACCGGTTCGCGACGCGCAGCGCCGAGGGCGTGTCGACGTACGCCACCTACGGCCTGGACGGGGACCTGCCGCTGGCCGGTGACTGGGACGGCAACGGCAGGGACGACCTTGGCGTCTACCGCCCCAGCACCAGGAGCTTCCTGATGCGCAAGGTCGCCGGCAACGGCGCCGTGTCGACCACGACCGTCGCGCTCGGTGCGGCCGGAGACCTGCCGGTCGTCGGCGACTGGAACGGCGACAAGATCGACGACCTCGGTGTCTGGTCGCCGTCGAAGGCGATCTTCACGCTGCGCTACGTGGGCAAGGGGACGACGACCCCGATCACGAAGACCGTGACGTACGGCGCCAAGCGCGGCTAGGTCTCCATGAGCGGGTGTCGAGACCTGGGGTCTCGGCGGTGTTCTGGTGGTCGAGCAGCGAGCGGCAGTCGAGACCGGGTCTCGACAGGCTCGACCGCCGGGGCTGGGCAGCGAGCGGGTGTCGAGACCTGGTCTCGGCGGTGTTCTGGTGGTCGAGCAGCGAGCGCCAGCGAGCGGGTGTCGAGACCTGGTCTCGACGGTGTTCTGGTGGTCGAGCAGCGAGCGCCAGCGAGCGGGTGTCGAGACCTGGTCTCGACAGGCTCGACCGCCGAGGGGGCTGGGCAGCGAGCGGGTGTCGAGACCTGGGGTCTCGACAGGCTCGACCGCCGGGGGCTGGGCAGCGAGCGGGTGTCGAGACCTGGTCTCGACAGGCTCGACCGCCGGGGGCTGGGCAGAGAGCGGGTGTCGAGACCTGGGTCTCGACAGGCTCGACCGCCGGGCGGGGTCAGGCAGGGGCCGCCCGGCCGAGCAGGTGCGGGGCGCCATCCTTCGGCCTGGTCAGCGAGAACCCGACGGCATCTGCCTCGATGCGGGAGCCGAGCGCAACGGAGCCCGGCAGGAACACCGGCTTCTTGAACTCCACGCGCACCGTCACCGCGTCGGGCAGCCGGTTGTCGAGCGCGGCCACGCAACGAGCCTTGGTCCACATGCCGTGCGCGATCTGCCGCGGGAACCCGAACGCCTTGGCGGTCAGCGGGTAGAGGTGGATCGGGTTGTGGTCACCCGAGACGGCGGCGTAGCGGCGACCCAGGTCACCGCCGAGCTTCCAGGTGGTCGGACCTGACGGCACCAGGTCGAGCGGCGGGTGCTCGGGACTGGCGTCCTCGGTTCCCTTGCCCACGCGCAGGTACTCCGACGTGGACTCCCAGACCGTCTCGCCCTCGCTGGTCACCGTGGTGACCAGGTCGAAGACCTGCCCCTTGGGGTGGGCGCGGAGGTTCACCGCGGTCGCGGAGACGTCGAGCCGCTCGGTCGGCAGCACCAGCCGGTGCCGGGTGATCGTGTTCGCGACGTGCACGGTGCCGATCGCCGGGAAGCGGGAACGATCCGTCGGTCATGATCCCCATGTGCAGCGGGAACGCAAGCATGTGCGGGTAGGTCAGCGGCACGTGCTGGCGCGCAGGGAAGCCGCACACCTCGGCGTACGCCGCAACGTGGTCGGCGTCGATCGCCAGGTCGGTCCGGGTCAGTGTCAGGTCCGGCAGGTCGCCGCCCTGCTTCGCGATGCCCGGCACCAGGTTGACGCCGGGCAGCACCGGCAGCGCCGCCTTGAGCATCGTGGCCAGGCCTGCACCGCCGTGCACCTCGCGGGTCGTCACCTCATGCCCCGAGCATCATCTGGCCGCAGACCCGGACGACGTTGCCGTTGACGGCGGTGGAGCCGGGGGAGGCGTACCAGGCGATCGTCTCGGCCACGTCGACCGGCAGACCGCCCTGGCTCATCGCGTTGAGCCGGCGACCCACCTCGCGGGTGGCGAAGGGCACCGCGGCGGTCATCTTGGTCTCGATAAAGCCGGGCGCGACGGCGTTGACCGTGATCCCCTTCTTCAGCTCGCCCCTGAGGCTCTCGACCAGCCCGATCACACCGGCCTTCGAGGCCGCGTAGTTGGTCTGGCCGAGGTTGCCGGCGATGCCGGCGATCGAGGAGACGCCGATGATCCGGCCGTTGTCCTTGATCAGGCCCTGGTCGAGGAGCTCGCGGGTGATCCGCTCCGGCGCGGTGAGGTTGACCGCGATCACGGAGCTCCAGCGGTCCTCGGCCATGTTGGCCAGCTTCTTGTCGCGGGTGATGCCGGCGTTGTGCACGACGATGTCGACGGCGCCGAACTTCTCCTTGACGTACTGGGCGATCCGTTGCGGCGCGTCCTTGGCGGTGATGTCGAGGGTCAGGTTGTCGCCGTCGAGCTCACGGGTGACCTCCAGCAGCTCGCTGGCCGCCTGCGGCACGTCGATCCCGAGCACGGTGGCGCCGTCGCGGTGCAGGACGCGGGCGATCTGCTCGCCGATGCCGCGCGAGGCGCCGGTGACGATCGCGACCTTGCGGGCCAGCGGCTTGTCGAGCGAGGGGACCGGCCTGGCCTTGAGGGTGCCGGTCGCGCCGATCCGCACCACCTGGCCGGAGACGTAGGCCGACTTGGGGGAGAGGAAGAATGCCAGCGAGGAGTCGATCGCGGTCTCGGCCCCCTCGGCGACGTAGACCAGCTGGACAGTGCTGCCGCGGCCGATCTCCTTGCCCAGCGAGCGGGTGAAGCCTTCCAGGGCACGTTGCGCGACGCGCTCGGGCCCGGTGAGCTGCTCCGGTACGGCGCCGAGCACCACCACGCGCGAGCACGGGAGCAGGCTGCGCATCAGCGGCGTGAAGAAGTCGCGCAGGGCGATCAGGTCCGCGGAGTCGCGGATCGCGGTCGCGTCGAAGACCAGGCCCTTGTACTTCTCGCCCTCGGCCGCGGCGCTCGTGCTCGCGATGCCGAGTGCGTCGAGGGAAGCCGTCACCTGGTCGGCGAGCCGGCCGGTGCCGCCGGTGACGACGGTGCCGTCGACGAGGGGAGCGCCCTCCGACCACCGGTCGAGCGTGACCGGGTCGGGCAGCCCGAGGTTGCGAACCAACAGCTTGCCCAGCGAGCTGGAGGTGAAGGAGGCATAGCGATCACTCATGCTGTCGAATGTAACGAGCGGTGTAACTCGGTGTCCATCCAACTCGAGCCCACAGAGCGTGACGTGGCACTCACAACGTTTCATTCGCACGGTCCGCCGGACAGGATGGTGACCATGAAGACCTCTACCCGACGCGTCGCCGTCCTCGGCGGCAACCGGATCCCCTTCGCCCGCTCCAACACGGCCTACGCGACCGCGAGCAACCAGGAGATGCTGACCGCAGCGCTCGACGGGCTCGTCGCCCGGTTCGGGCTCGAGGGCCAGCGCCTCGGCGAGGTCGTCGCCGGCGCGGTGCTCAAGCACAGCCGCGACTTCAACCTGACTCGTGAGTCCGTGCTCGGGTCGCGGCTCGCGCCCGAGACTCCGGCCACCGACCTCCAGCAGGCGTGCGGCACCGGTCTCCAGGCCACTGTCTACGTCGCGAACAAGATCGCGCTCGGCCAGATCGAGGTCGGCGTCGCCGGCGGCTCCGACACCACCTCGGACGCGCCGATCGCCGTGGGCGAGAAGCTCCGCAAGATCCTGCTCGCGGCGAACCGTGCCAAGACCACGCAGGGCCGGCTGGCCGCGCTGGCCAAGGTGCGCCCGCAGTACCTGATCCCGTCCATCCCGCAGAACGGCGAGCCCCGCACCGGGCTGTCGATGGGTGAGCACGCCGCGCTCACGGCACTCGAGTGGCAGATCACCCGCGAGGCGCAGGACGAGCTCGCGGTGGCGTCGCACCACCACCTGGCGGCGTCGTACGACCGCGGCTTCCAGGCCGACCTGATCACGCCGTTCAACGGCCTCGACCGCGACCAGAACCTGCGCGCGGACTCCTCGCTGGAGAAGCTGGCGAAGCTCAAGCCGGTCTTCGGCAAGGGTGAAGCGGCCACCATGACGGCCGCGAACTCGACGCCGCTCACCGACGGCGCCTCCACCGTGCTGCTGTCCTCGGAGGAGTGGGCGGAGGCCAACGGTCACGAGGTGCTCGCCTACTTCAGCGAGTGCGAGACCGCCGCCGTCGACTTCGTGCACGGTGGCGAGGGCCTGCTGATGGCTCCGGCCTACGCCGTGCCGCGGATGCTGGAGCGCGCCGGTCTGACCCTGCAGGACTTCGACTACTACGAGATCCACGAGGCGTTCGCCTCGCAGGTGCTCTCGACGCTCAAGGCGTGGGAGGACCCGGTGTTCTGCAAGGAGCGGCTCGGAATCGACGCCCCGCTGGGCTCGATCGACCGCACCAAGCTCAACGTCAACGGCTCGTCGCTCGCGGCCGGCCACCCGTTCGCCGCGACCGGCGGCCGGATCGTCGCCAACCTGGCCAAGCTGCTCGCCGAGAAGGCCGCAGCGGATGGGTCCAGCGGTCGCGGCCTGATCTCGATCTGCGCCGCCGGCGGCCAGGGCGTGACCGCGATCCTCGAGCGCTGAGGGCTCAGTCCCGGCTGGTGAGGGCGAGCGCGTTGGCGACCAGGTAGTTCTTGACCTGGACGGGGGAGACCGGCGCGACGACGGGTACGCCGGGCGCCGCCTCCTTCACGAGCATCCCGACGCGAGCGAGCTGGAGCGCGCCGAGCCCGCTGGCGTAGAGCGTGTTCGCGAGCAGGTGCACGTCCGCGATCCTGAACTCGCCGCTGGCGACGCCGGCCTCGAGCGCGTCGGTGACGTGGCGCAGGCAGGACGCGATGCCACGGCCGAGCCGGAACAGCGCGCTCTCGGAGAGCTCCTCGAGCAGCTCCGGACCGGGACGTCGCATCAGGGTCTGCGCGCAGTCGACGAACGCCGGGTGCTCCAGGCCGAAGTCGACGAACGCCTCGGTCAGTGCCTTGACCCGCTTCTTCGGGCCGAGCCGGGTGCTGACCGCGGCGAGCCGCGCCTCGAGGTCGTCGAGGTAGCCGACCAGGGTGAGCGCGAACAGCTCCTCCTTGCCGGAGAAGTGCCGGTAGATGATCGCCCGGTTGACCCCGACCGCGCGGGCGACGTCCTCGATCTGGGCGTCGCGCACGCCGCGCGCGTCGAAGAGCGCCCGGGTGGCGTCGAGGATCTCGCGCTCACGTGCCCTGCGTCGTACGAGAGCCGCGCCGCGCCGTCCGTCCGAGCTCGTGGTCATGCAGTCAGCGTAACGCCGGAGGTAACCCGGAGTTGCACACCTGTGATGCAGCCCGGGTGAGCGGAGGTCCCCAGCCCCTGGGACGGCCGGCTACGCCAGGGCACGCACCGACTCGATGGTGTCGGCCTCATCCGCGCGCTTGTCCTCGCGGTAGCCGAGCACCCGCGCGAACCGCAGCGCGAGGCCGCCGGGGTAGCGGGTGGAGCGCTGGAGGCCGTCGAAGGCGATCTCGACCACCTGCTCGGGCCGGAGGTGCACGACGTGGCCCTCGCGGGAGGTCTCCAGCCCGAGGAACCGCTCGGTCTGCCAGGCCAGCATCTCGTCGGTCATGCCCTTGAACGTCTTGCCCAGCATCACGAACCCGTCGCCGTCGCGCGCGCCGAGGTGGATGTTGGACAGCGTGCCCTGACGTCGGCCGCTGCCCCACTCGACCGCGAGGACCACCAGGTCGAGCGTGTGGCGCGGCTTGACCTTGACCCACCCGGAGCCCCGTCGGCCGGCCTCCCAGGAGCCGTCCAGCGACTTCACCACGACACCCTCGTGGCCGTCGGCCAGCACCTGCTCCTGGAACTCCGTGGCCTGCGCCGTGGTGGTCGCGAGCCGGCGCGGCACCCGGAGGTCCTCCGGCACCAGGCCGGCGAGCACCTCGGACCGCTCGCTCGCCGGTGCGTCGAGCAGGTCGCGGCCGTCGAGGTGCAGGACGTCGAAGAAGTACGGCGTCATCACCAGCTCCGACTCAGACCTGGTCATCGAGCGCGACGCGGTCTCCTGGAAGGCACGCGGCCGACCGGCGTCGTCGACCAGCAGCGCCTCGCCGTCGAGCACCAGCGACTCCGCCGGCAGCGTGCGCACCAGGTCGACCAGCTCGGGGAAACGAGTGGTCAGCTCGTCGAGGCTGCGCGACCACACAGTGACCCGATCGCCCGCACGGTGCACCTGGATCCGGATGCCGTCGAGCTTGCCGTCCACGAGGCACGGCAACCCGGTGAGCTCGAGGGCGGCGGCCAGGTCGGGTGCGCTGCCTGCCAGCATCGGCTGCACGGGCCGCCCGACCTCCAGGCCGAACGCGGCGAGTGCCTCCTCGCCGCCGGTGGCCGCGGCGCGGGCGGCGTAGGGCGCGGAGCCGGCCAGCATCACCGCGCGTCGTACGACGGGGGACGGGACGTCGAACGCCGATGCGATGCCCTCGACCAGCACGCCTTCGAGCGCGCCCGTGCGCACCTCGCCGGTGACCAGGCCGCGCAGCAGCGCCTGCTCGTCGGCCGTGGCGGCGCCGAACAGCGCCTCCAGCAGCCGTCGGCGCTCGGCCTGCGATCCGGCACCGGCGACGACGGACAGCTCCTCGAACGCGGCGTCGACCGCGAGCACGGTCAGGGAGGGCGACCCGGCCGGAGTGGGCAGGTCGGTCATCGACCGCCAGCCGACGCCGGTGCGGCGCTGGGTCAGCGAGCCGGACAGGTAGGTCGCGACCACGAACACCTCGTCGTCACCGGCCAGTCGCAGGCAGTCGGCGACGGCGGCGGTCTTGGCCTTGCGCGAACGCGTCGCCCGGACGGCGTCGAACGTGGTCACCAGATCGGTCAGCTGCACGGGCCCATTCAACCCGGTCGCGCCGACGGGGGTTGCGAGACGGCGCTGGCACTCCTCCTCAACCACCGTCTCAGCCACCGTCTCAGCCACCGTCAGGCGACGTCGACATGCACGTGGTCGCGGTGCTCGAGGATCGCGGCGACGGCGCGGCTCCGGCCGCCGACGTCCGGGGTGTAGTCGCGCCAGCCCTGGAACGAGCGGCGCGCGGTCCAGATCCGGCCGTCGAAGATCACGGTCGCCACGTCCAGCCGTTCCGCGTTGGCGACGAGGTACTGCGCCATCGCCCAGCCCTGCCGCAGGTGGGGCGCGTTCACCGGCCGCACGAACACGTCGACCGCGCGGCCCTCGTAGTGCGCCGACCCGGGGCTGTGCCCCGTGGACACCCCGCCCGGTGCGAAGCCGCCGACCTGCTGGGCGCCGAACACCCGGTCGACCTCGCGACGCAGGTCGCGCGCCCGGGGCACCAGTCCGCTCGGGGTGAGCCGGGTCGACCCCGGTGCCGCATCGGCGTCGTACGAGCAGGAGAGCGCCGCAGGGGAACGGCCTGTGAGCGCTGATGCCACCGCTCGGCGGTCGCCGGGCGAGAGGGCAGGATCGAGCGCCGCGGCTGCGGTGGCAGCGGACCCGCCCTCGCGTACGACGCGTGCGACGGTGCGTGAGGCGGCGACGGCCTGGCTGCCGCTGAGCCCCACCTCGCGGTCACCGACCTTGACCGTGCAGTCGGGTGCTCCGGGCAGCAGCCGCCGCGCATCGGTGTCGAGCGCCAGGAACGCGACCGCGCTGACCAGCAAGATCAGTCCCGCGCCGACCACAGCCGCAGTCCGCCTTCCCATGTGCCCAGTCTCCGGGTGCGGGCCAAGTCGGCGGCGCCGCCTACTGTGACGGCATGAGCGCGTCGCAGGTCCGGGTCTGGCAGCCCGGCTGGCCGTGCCCGGTCGCGCAGACCCTGCGCATCGTGCGTCGCGGCGGTGCCGACCCGACCTACCGCACCACTCCCGACGGCGCGATCTGGCGGGGCATCGGCACCCCGATCGGCCCGGCCACGCTGCGGGTGCTGGCGAGGCCGGAGACCGGCGACGTGGTAGGCGAGGCCTGGGGGAGCGGTGCCACCTGGGCGCTCGACCGGATGCCCGCGATGCTCGGTGCCGACGACGACGTCACCGGCTTCGAGCCCCGCCATCCGGTGCTGGAGCAGGCGTGGCGCCGGCATCAGCACTGGCGGCTGACCAGCACCGGCCGGGTGATGGAGGCGCTGACCCCGGCGATCATCGAGCAGAAGGTGACCGGGCAGGAGGCGTTGGCCGGCTTCCGCACGCTGGTCTTCCGCTACGGCGAGCGAGCCCCGGAGTCGGGCCACGACGTGAAGCTCTGGGTGCAGCCGTCGGCCGAGACGATCCGGATGGTGCCGTCCTGGGCGTGGCTGCAGATGCACATAGACCCGGCTCGCTCGAAGGCACTCGTGTCGGCGGCACGCTACGCGCGCAACCTCGAGCACACGGTCGAGCTGGGCCCGGACGGCAGCGCGGAGGCCGACCGCCGGATGCGGGCGCTGCCCGGCATCGGCGTCTGGACCTCGGCGGAGGTGCGGTTCCGTGCCTTCGGTGACGCCGACGCGGTGAGCTTCGGCGACTACCACGTGGGCAAGAACATCTTCTACGCGCTCACCGGCGAGGCCGTCGACGACGACGAGCGGCTGGCCGAGCTGCTCGAGCCGTGGCGGCCGCACCGCTACCGCGTGCAGCGGCTGGTCGAGCTGGCCCGGATCTCCCGGCCCCGGCACGGCGCGCGGATGGCTCCGCGCACCCACCTGCCTGCCCGCTAGAGGGTCGCCCTCAGGTCGGCGAACATCTGGTCGAGCGCACCCACACCGATCGAGAGGTGACCCTCGTCCTGCACCAGGTGCGCCTCGGCGCCCGGCACGTGCGCCGCGAGCCACTGGCCGTGTGCGAACGGGACCATCAGGTCCTCGCTGCCCTGCCAGATCGCCACCGGCACCGTGATCGCGCCGAGGTCGAACCCCCACGGACGCGTGAACGCAAGGTCGTCGTCCAGCCAGCCGTCCACACCGGTTGCCAGGCCGTGCGAGATGTTCGCCGCCAGGTCCTCGCCGAACTCGTCGGTCAGGTGGTCCCGGTCGACCTGGGGCAGCAGGGTCTCCATGCCCGCGATCACGCCCGCGGCGTTGGCGTCGCGGAGGTCGGCTGCGCCCGCGTCGAGGGGTGGCCGCAGCGTCGCCTCGCCCGCCAAGGCTGCGCTGAACTCGTCGACGTTCTGCTCGCCCATGCCGGCCAGGAAGTCCAGTCCCTCGGCGTCGTACGGCGCGACGCCGGCGATGCTGAGCACGCCGGCGACCCGGTCCGGCAGCAGGGCACCTGTCGCCAGCGTGTGCGGGCCGCCACCGGACCACCCGGCGGTCACGCAGCGGCCGGCACCGAGCGCGTCGAGCAGCGCGGTCATGTCGGGCACCACGTCGGCGACGGAGCGTCCGGCGTGGCGGGACGACCCGCCGTACCCGGCACGTGAGTAGGTCACGAACCGCAGCCCCAGCCGTTCCGCAGCCCGGAGCATCGAGCGCATCGGGTGCTGCGACCCCGGGGTGCCGTGGTGGAACAGCAGCACCGGCCCGTCGCCCCCGGCGTCGGTGTAGTCGAGGGAACGGCCGTCCGACAGCGTGATCGAGGTCATGTCCGGATCCTCGCAGACACCGCATAGGTTGGGGGGTCAGCCCCAACCGTCCGGAGAGAGATGCCCGAGCCCACCCAGCGGCCGCGCCAGCGGCACCTGCTCGACCTGGACAACCCGCGTCCGCAGCGCCCGTCCGCCGAGCGCGAGAAGTCGCTGGGCCGGGTGCAGCGCACGGTGATGTCGGTGCTCGCGGTCACCACGATCCTGCACCTCGCGGCCGGCATCGCGATCGCCGCGATCTTCATGCCGGACGACCGGCTGGACGCCCGGATCGGACTGAACGTGATCGCGGGCGGGATCGGGATCGTCGCCGCCGCGACGGGCCGGCTGATCCACCAGAAGTCGCCGCTCAGCCCGTGGCTGCTGCTCGGGATCACCCCCGGACTCGTGGGCGCGTTCTTCACCTTCCGCTGACCGGCGTCCTAGAGTCGCCCCTCGAAGTGACACACCGGGTTGCACCGAAGGAGCGTCGATGCCGGGACTCGTGGACAGCCTGGCCGACCGCCTGGCGGGGTTGGATGGCGTGGCGCTGCGGGCTTTCTTCACCGACCAGGACGCGGTCACGCTCACCGGCCTGATCCACGAGTGCCCGGACGATGACCTCCGGCGCCTGGTCGCCGACGACGCCGTCCGGGCGGCCGCGGTGTCCGCGCTGCTGCTCCGCTTCCCCGAGTTTGCCGACGCCCACCGGCTGGCGGCGATCGACGGCGTCGTGTGCTTCGACCTCGAGTGCGCCGCGGGTCCGAACGAGCGCCACACCGTGCGGTTCGCGCGCGGCACCGTCACCCTGCTCGACGACGCGACCCCCGGCGTCACGATCGGCGCCGAGATCCTCGACTTCGTGCGGCTGGTGACCGGCCAGCGCAACGCCGCCCTGCTCTACCTGTCCGACCGGCTCTCGATCGACGGCGACGAGATGCTGGCGCTCGCTGTGGGCACCGTGTTCCGGGTGCCCGGCACGGACCAGCCCGCGGTCGACCCCTCCGCCCTCGATCCGGTCGACGTGGCGACGGCCGTGGCGCAGACGTCGGCGAAGCACATGCGCGAGGTGATGGCCAAGGGGTTCCGCGGAATCGTGCTCGGCGAGGTGTTCCGGCGGTTCCCGGAGTTCCTGGTGCCGGCCAGGGCGGAACAGACCCGGATCAGTGTGGGCTTCCGGATCGGGGGCCGCGCGGACGGGGAGGTCGACCGCTACCTGGTCCACGTCGCCGACGGCACCTGCCGGGTCGAGTCCGCCCCGGCCGAGGGATCGCCACGGGACGCCACGATCACGGTCGACGGGCTGAACTTCCTCAAGCTGGTGACCGGCCAGCTCAACCCGGTCAAGGGCGTGCTCACCGGCACCCTGAAGGTCAAGGGTGACAAGTCGAAGGCGCTCGCCCTCAACGCGGTCATGGACCCGCCCCGGCCACGGCCCACGTCCCGGACCTGACCCTGCCCGGTCGGGTAGTCCCTCTGGACGCTCGCCCGTCGGTCGGTGAGGATCACACCATCCCTCCGAGGAAGGCACCCGATGCGCAGCACGATGCAGGACTTCCAGCTCACGATCGGCTCCATCCGTGAGCACGGCACCACCGTGCACCACGACTCCGAGGTGGTGACGGCGACCGACAGCGGCTCGCGCTCCACGTCGTACGGCGAGCTCGGTGGCCAGGTGGCCAGGCTCGCCAACGGACTGAGGTCGCTCGGGATCGAGGGCGACCAGCGGGTCGCGACGTTCCAGTGGAACAACACCGAGCACCTCGCGGCGTACCTCGCGGTCCCCTCCATGGGCGCGGTGCTGCACACCCTGAACATCCGGCTCTTCCCCGAGCAGCTCGTCTACATCGCCAACCACGCCGAGGACCAGGTGGTGATCGTCGACGACTCGCTGGTGCCGCTGCTCGCGAAGCAGCTGGGCAAGCTGGAGACGGTCAAGCACGTGCTGGTCGCGGGCCCGGACGCCGCGTCGGCCGACCTCGACTCACTGCGGTCGTCGGGCAAGGAGATCACTCTGTACGCCGACCTGCTGGCCGACCAGTCCGAGGAGTTCGACTGGCCCTCCGTCGACGAACGCGACGCCGCGGCCATGTGCTACACCAGCGGGACGACGGGCAACCCGAAGGGCGTCGTCTACAGCCATCGCTCGGCCTGGCTGCACTCGCAGGCGGTCAGCACCGGCGCCGTCGCCTCGCTCGACTTCCACGACCGGGTGCTGCCGATCGTGCCGATGTTCCACGCCAACGCCTGGGGCCTGGCCTACGCGGCACTGATGAGCGGCGCCTCGTTGTGCATGCCGGACCGGTGGTTGCAGGCCGAGCCGCTGGTGCGCTTCGTGCAGGAGACCCGGCCGACGCTCTCCGGCGCCGTGCCCACCGTCTGGAACGACGTCCTGAGCTACCTCGACAACCACGAGGGGACGACCCTCGACTCGATCAGGCTGATCCTGTGCGGCGGCTCCGCCGTACCGGTGGCGCTGCAGAAGGCACTCAAGGAACGGCACGGGCTCGAGATCCGGCAGGCCTGGGGCATGACGGAGACCTCCCCGGTCGCGACCGCCGCCGGAGTGCCGCTCGGCGTCGAGGGCGAGGCCGAGTGGAAGTTTCGCGGAGGTCAGGGTCGCCTGCTCTGCGGCGTCGAGGGGCGCACGGTCGGTGAGGACGGAGAGGTCCAGCCCCGCGACGGCCTGGCCGTCGGCGAGGTCGAGGTGCGTGGTCCCTGGGTCACCGCGAGCTACTACAACTCGGACGACCCCGACGTGGACGACAAGTTCCGCGACGGCTGGCTCCGCACCGGTGACGTCGGGATCCTCGACGACCTCGGCTACGTGCAGCTGACCGACCGCGCCAAGGACGTGATCAAGTCCGGCGGAGAGTGGATCTCCTCCGTCGACCTCGAGAACGCGCTGATGGCCCACGACGCCGTCGTCGAGGCCGCCGTGGTCGGCATCCCCGACGAGAAGTGGGACGAGCGCCCGCTCGCCTCCGTCGTGGTCAAGGAGGGCGCCTCGGTCACCGTCGAGGAGCTCCGCGAGTTCCTGGCCAAGGACTTCGCCAAGTGGCAGCTCCCCGACGCCTGGGCCTTCATCGACGAGGTGCCGCGCACCTCGGTCGGCAAGTTCGACAAGAAGGTCATCCGCAAGTGGTACGCCGACGGGGAGATCGACGTCGAGTAG
>CAWFHJ010000019.1:0-31163 GCA_963815585.1 uncultured Actinomycetota bacterium
TCCCACGTCGGACGCTCATGACCACCACCGCCACCGTCGCCGGCCTCGCCGCCGTCGTGGCCATGCTCGGGGTGGCGCTCTCGTACGGGCCCGCCACCGGCGCGCCCGAGCAGGCAGGCACCGTGTCGGCGTACGTGCCGCCGATCAGGCACGTGTTCGTGATCAACATCGAGAACAAGGGGTACGACAAGACCTGGGGGCCGACGTCGAAGGCGCCCTACCTCGCGCAGACCCTGCGCAGCAAGGGCGTCCTGCTCGACGCCTACTACGGCACCGCGCACAACTCACAGCCCGACTACGTCGCGCAGATCTCCGGGCAGGGACCGAACCCGCAGATGCAGGCGGACTGCCAGTACTTCACGAACTTCACCAAGCTCGGCACAGAGTCGCCCGGCCAGCTGCGTGGCACCGGCTGTGTGTTCCCGGTCGGGACGCCCAACCTGGCCTCGCAGCTGCACGGCAAGAAGCTGCGCTGGACCGGCTACATGGACGACATGCACACCGCCTGCCGGCACCCCGCGATCGGTGCGAAGGACGACACCCAGCGGGCCGAGAAGGGCGACCAGTACGCGACCCGGCACAACCCGTTCGTCTACTTCCACTCGATCATCGACGACGCGACGTACTGCAAGAACCACGTGCGTCCCGCTGTCCCGGCTGACCACCGACCTGAAGGCGGTCAGCACCACGCCGAGCTTCAGCTACATCACCCCGGACCTGTGCGCCGACGGCCATGACGCGCCGTGCGTCGACGGTCGCCCCGGCGGGCTGGCGTCGGTGAACGCCTGGATGAAGTACTGGGTGCCGAAGATCCTCGCGTCGCCGGCGTACCGGAAGGACGGGATACTGGTGATCACCGCCGACGAGTCGGACGGGCCACAGTCCGACGCAACGGCCTGTTGCGGCGAGGGGCCGTCCACGAACTCGCCCCTTCCCGGGATCTCCGGACCAGGTGGCGGCAGGATCGGCGCGCTCGTGCTGTCGCAGTGGACGACCGGTGGCACCCGGAGCACCACGCCGTACAACCACTACGGCCTGCTGGCCTCGCTCGAGGACGTGTGGCGGCTGCCCTACGCCGGGTACGCCGCGTCGCCGGGTCTGAACCGCTTCGGGCTCGATGTCTACAACAACGGCTGGGAGACCGGCTGACGTACGTCGGCGCTCCATGAACACAGGTGCCCGACGAGCACCGCACCCGAGTAAAGGCGACGCCGAACCCGTTCTCTGCATGTTCGCGTGGGACGTCGAGCTGGTTGCATCGTCAACACGGCGACCGAACACCCCCCTGCTCAGACGTCGTGCGGACGGGTGTGCGCCAATGCCTCCTGAACTCCGCGGCGGCGGAACGCCGACTCCCGTGGTTTGCGTTACCTGCGCAGAGCCTCTCCTTGTGCAGCCAGCGGACCATGGTTGGATACTTCTCGCCTGGCCTGCTACATCACGGGCTTCCGAGGTAGATGGGCGCGCCGGTAGGGGCGGTGGGGGAGCGCGGCGGGAAGGGGAGGTACCGATGTCGTTGACCACCGCGACCTGGAATTGGTAAGTGGTGCCGTTGACCAGACCGGCGACGGTCAGGCTGCTCGCCGCTCCGGCGGCCGGACGAAGGGCGCCCACCTGCGTGCCGCTCGCGTTGACTACCCGGACCAGGTAGGCGAGGATGGGTGACCCACCGGGTTGGGAGCAAACCAGATCACGGTTGCCGTCGTGTTGCCGCCGATCGCCGCTCTGATCACCGGCGCACCTGGGGCCACCGCGGTGCCGGTGCCGCTCGAGCGCCACGATGTGGGGGCTACCTACCGCGTTGTCGAAAATGTTAAGCGTCGCCGACTTGGCGCCCGCTGAGGTCGGTGCGAAGCGAACGGCGATGTCACAGGAACGCTTTTCCGCAATAAGATCACAGCCAGCAGCGGGTATGGCCGTGAACTGACCCAGATTTCGCCGGTGACCGTCACGTTGGTCACCTTCAGACGGGCGTCGTCACGGCGTTGCTGACAGTGGGGTTGCTGCTGGTCTGGCGAGGTCATCTGGACGGGCTGGTTCTCGAAAGTCGGCGACATCGCCGGGAGCTGGATGCAGGGCGTGTCGTCGGTGCGCAGACGGTAAGAAATTGTCGCGGCGGGAGCCTGCCAGTCGCGACTACGGCCGCACCGCAGGGTTGGATGGCGCGTCAACACGGCGGTGACGGTCGAGCCGTAACCCATTAATAAATCTCGTCCTCCGCTGCCGTAACCGGCGCCATCTGGATACCCGCGGCGAGGGGCAGGAGCAACGCCGTGGCCACGGCAGTCGGCCCGCAGGCCGATGAAAACGGAATCTGCCCCTAGCTGATCTGCGTGAACTTTCGGTCCGCCGGCCCCGAGATCCTTTGCACTTCCTACGTGCGCATCGTGGAAATGACGTCTGGACATACCTCTACTGCGTCCGAATGCTTCGTCGGGTGAGCAGCTCGTCGGACCTCGCTCTCTCCTTGGGGCCTCTGTCCTCCTCAGGAATGTTGGCCCAACCCCGGCCTCGAATCACCGCGTCCTTGGCGTCGTCGTGAAGGTCGGTTGGGTGGCCACTCGCGTGGAGCTCATCCAGGCGATCCGGAGCGATGCCTGGGTCGAGGGCTTGTCGATCCGAGACTGGGCGGCCCGCGTCGGGTGCATCGACGCACGGTGCGGCAGGCGCCGGAGACGGGCGATGCTGCGGCAGCGGTAACGGTGGCTGCGTGCTCATCGGCCACAACGCATTCGGCGCGTCCGGACACCGCTGGCTCCGGCGGCGTCCGCACATGCTGGGGCTGGTCGGGCGCAACTCCGTGTCCCCCGAGCTGCGAGGTGGCTCGTTGGCCACCGGACAAACGCACGTTGTTGGCCACCCCGAGCCGGTCGACGGCCTCGAGTGTCGATCTCCGCCCGTGCTGTGAGCCGCCCCACTCACGGCCAGCCGTGGAGTGGTTCCAATCCTCACCCCCACACAGTTGGATTGCCAGCCATGATCTCTGTGGTGACCGCCTCGGTCTTCTCCGCAGTGGCGAGCCCATCCACGGCGACGCAGTGCCGTGGAGAAGAGAGGGCAGGACGGACGGGCTCGAACCAGTCCGACAATCTCGGCCATCGCCGATGCGCCAATGTGGATCTGCCAGCGCGACGAGCCACCGCCGGGTGCGGTGGCGCCGCGCAGGGCGCGCGACGATCGCGATTCAGGCGCGATTATTCACATCGGGGAGGCGCTGGATTCTGACCCTGGGCGGCTGGAGAACCTCGGACGCTTTCGGTGAGCAGCAGGACGTCGCAGCTTTTAATAGCTGGGATGGAATCAAAATGCACCCGATCCGAGCAACATGCAGATTCCACGTACAATGACCGCAATGCGGGTTTTGACGGATGACGTTCAGTAAATCCGGTCTTTGCCTCGATTTCCGTCACCTCGATGCTGCGGAGTCGCCGAGCGGAACGGCCGAGGCGAGTATCGAGGGCGTGCGTGCTCGCGCCTTTGCGCCTGCGGCGAAAGCGCGGCGTACGGCTGCACGGGCTGACCAGGCTCACGGCTAGCGGCTAGCCGCACCGAGCTGCGAGAAGCAGCAGAAATGTCGGCTAAGGCAGCGGGAGTCCGGGCTGCAGTATCCCCCGGGTGAGAAAGCCAGGTGTCCAAAAAAGATCTCGCGCCACCACGACCGGTTTCCGCAGAGAGCTGGCTTATTGCCTATTTCGTACCGGCCCCACCGCAGTCCCGCGACAACCAAGTTCAGGAGAAGCGATGCGGCGTCATTACCAACGCGTGAACCGCGCCGATAGACATCGTGCGCCTGGTTTTGCAGGCCGATCGCCGGTGCCGGCGACAGCGGTTGGCCCGGCCGCGATGAGCCCGATGCCGAGCAAGAGGTTCGCGCTGCGACGCATCCGGCCCACAGCCAGGTCGAGGATCGAGGCGCTGAACCAGCACCCGAGGGTGATGTCCGTGAGCATGGGATTCACAGAATGACCGAGTGCGTCGGTGTGCAGCGGGCTGCGCCTCGCCCAGCCAGCCACCCGCCCGTATACCAGCTCCAGCGCGGTGGCCACTCGCTCCAGACCGGGATCTCGCCAACAGTCCGGACCACCCGCTCTGCCATGGTTACCGCCGCCACACGCCCAAGATACGCCGACCCGCTGATCCACGACGGTCTCAGTCGTGCCCGTGGGGGCGGTGAGGCGGGCCATGGCTGTTACCCGTCGTGATGTCGATCCTGGAGCAGGCTGCCCCCGGCCGACAGGGCTGCGATGCGCCACACTGGGCACGTCCGGCACGGCCCCGCCGGAGTCACGCAGCCGCCGTTGGAGGCGCATCATCAGCAGACGGTTCGAGGAGCTCGACTGGCAGGAGACCCGGCTCGGACCGATCAGCCTGCGCCGCCGGATCGACCCCCAGCTCGGGGTCGAGCTCTACGAGGTGAAGCTCGGCGACGAGTTCTTGATGTCGAGCCTGTTCACGGTCGCGGAGAGAGAGCTGGCCACGCTGGGGCTGGACGCTGTCTCCGGAGAGGGTCTCGACGTGCTCGTCGGAGGTCTCGGGCTCGGCTACACCGCCGTGACCGCGTTGCAGGACGACCGGGTGCGGTCGCTCACCGTCGTGGACGCCCTGGCCGAGGTGATCGGCTGGCACCGGCGCGGCCTGCTCCCCGAAGCAGCCGCCCTGAACTCCGACGCTCGCGTGAGACTGGTCGAAGGGGACTTCTTCGCCGTGATGCGCGGCGCCGCGCGGCTCGACGCAGAGATCCCGGACCGGTTCCACGCCATCCTGCTCGACATCGACCACACGCCGCGCCACGTGCTTCACCCCAGCCACGCGGCGTTCTACACCGTCGACGGGCTGAGGCAGCTCCAGCGACACCTCGCGCCCCGAGGGGTCTTCGGGCTCTGGTCCGACGACCCGCCGGACGCGGACTTCCTCGCGGCGCTGGACCAGACCTTCCTGAGGTCGGCGGCCCAGGTCGTGGCCTTCCCGAACCCGCTGACCCGGGGCGAGTCGACCGCAACCGTCTACCTCGCCGTCACCTGACGCCGGGTCCCGGCCGACGGTGGCGTCCGTCCACCGCCTCCGAGAACCGGGGAAATCCGCCCGGTCCGGTGACGTCCCGCTCTAGTCTCCAGGTCATGACCGCTGGATCTTCGACGTCCTCGACCCGCTTCGCAGACAGTGCCGACGGGACCAGGATTGCCTACCAGGTCGACGGGGCAGGGCCACCCCTGGTGCTGGTCGACGGCGGGCTCGCGCACCGCAGCCAAGGGCTCGGCCCGGGCCTGCGCAAGATCCTGAAGGACCGGTTCTCCATCTACTCCTACGACCGACGCGGCCGCGGTGAGAGCGGCCCGGGAGCGACTCCCCATTCCGTGGAGCGCGAGGTCGAGGACCTGGTTGCCGTCATCGAGGCCACCGGGGGCCCAGCGAACGTCTTCGCGCACTCCGCGGGGGCCGCCCTGGCGCTCGAGGCCGCCCGTCGCGGCGCTCCCGTGCTGCGGATGGTGTGCTACGAGGCACCGTTCATCCTGGACTCGAGCCACCCTGCCGACGAGCCCGACTTCGCCCGCAACCTCCAGGACCTCGTCGACGACGGGCGCCGCGGTCAGGCCGTGGCCTCGTTCTTCCGGTTGATGGAGGTACCCGCACCCATCCGGCTGCTCGTGCGCGTGCTCCCACTGTGGAAGAAGCTCACCGCCGTGGCCCACACCCTGCCCTACGAGTTCGCACTGGTGGGGCCGTTCCGGCAGCAGGCACCCCTCCCCTCCGGCTACTACGACTCGGTCGCCGCCGAGACCCTGATGGTCTCCGGCGACAAGAGCTATCAGTACATGCGCAACGCCCAGCCGTTGATCGTCGCTGCCCTGCCGCACGGCCGGCTCGAGACGTTGGCGGGCCAGACCCACGACGTGAAACCAAAGGCGATCGCCCCGGTGATTGCCGCCCACCTCGTCGCGACGCCCTAGCCAGAGCCCGGCGTGCCATGCCGTGGCGGCGTCACCGCCGCGCCGGAGCGATGTGCTGGCGGCCCGGGGGACGACCAGAACCGCCCCACTCCCCGTCGACCGCGGTGACGGCCCCGACCACCACGTCGCGCTGCGGATCGGGCGAGGCGCGACAAGGGTCGGCCGCGGCTCCTGTCACCTCCGGAGGTGTGCCGCCCTCGCGCGGTGGCCCGTAACCTCGTTGAGGTGTCCCGCTCCGACCAGGAAACCGCCGTCAGCATGGTGGCCCCGTGGGTCCGGGACGCCCCGCTCGTGGCCAACCCGCTGTCGCCCGGAGACCGGGTGCTCCTGGTCGGCGCCCACCCGGACGACGAGACGATCGGCGCCGGGCGCTTGGTCGCCGGCCACCGGGGTGAGGTCGTCGCCGTCACCATGAGCGCCGGAGAGGAGTGCGTCGTCAGCGAGCGGATCGACCCGCTGGACATCGCGGCGCAGCGCCTCGCCGAGTGGCGCGTCGCCCTGCACGAGCTGGGCGCGGAGAGCCGGGACACCCCGCGGTTCCCCGACCGCCGGCTGGACGAGCACGAGACCGAGATCGTCGAGGCCCTGACCGAGCTGGTCGACGGGGCCGACGTCGTGGTGACCACCTGGCGCCACGACCCCCACCCGGACCACCGAGCCGTGGGTCGGGCCTGCGCCACGGCAGCGGGCAGGTCCGGGTCCGACTCGTCGAGTTCCCCGTCTGGGCGCCGGCGTGGATGACGTCCGAGGAGTGCGCCGCGCTCGACTACCGATTGTGCGCCACGGAGACCTCGGCCGCCAGCACCCACGCGCGGAACGAGGCGTTGCGGGCCTACGTCTCCCAGACCGAGCCGCTGCTGCCCGGCTGGGACCCGGTGGTGCCCGAGCGCATGCTGGACCGGCACGACCGACAGCTCCTGGCCTGCCCGGTCCATGACTGAGCCGATCGACTTCGAGGCTCTCTACCGGCGTGACGACGACCCGTTCGAGGTCGGGTCGAGCTGGTACGAGCGCCGCAAGGAGGACGTGCTCGTCGCCAGCCTGTCCCGGCGCCACTACGACCTGGCCTGGGACGGCGCGTGCGGCACCGGACACCTGGCCCGGCGACTCGCCGGGCGTTGCGACGAGGTGGTCGCCACCGACGCTTCACCCACTGCCGTGGCCTTGAGTGCCTCCTGCACCCGGGACCTCCCCGGCGTCCGGTGTCGGGTGTCCGCGCTCCCCGAGGTCCCGGACGAGGTGCGCGGGGCGGACCTGACCGTCGCCGCCGAGGTGCTCTACTACCTCCCCGGTCCGGAGCGCGCCGCGAGCATCGAGGCACTGGCCCGGCAGCACGGCGAGCTGGTGTCGGTGCACTGGCGGCACCACCCCGACGACGCCCATCTCAGTGGGGCCGACGTCACCGACGAGCTGCACGATGCGCTCACCGCCGGTGCCTGGAGCCGGGTGGTCCGGCACGAGGACACCGACTTCGTGCTTGCCGCGTGGCGCCGGAAGGACCAGGCATGACGGCGCCGTACGACGTGCTGCCGGCGGCCCTGGACCTCCCCACCGGCTTCGACCGACACCACCCCACGCCCGCCGAGCAACGCTGCGCCGTCCTCGCGCTGGCGGAGCCTGCCCGTGCGGGCGACCTGGAGTGGCCCGAGCTCGTGGAGTACCTGTTCGCCCTCGGCCGCAGCGATGTCCCGCTCGGCCGGCTCACCGAGGGCCATGTGGACGCACTCCGGATCCTGCGCGAGGCCGGGGCCTCCCCGACGCCCGGAGCGGCGTACGGCGTGTGGGCGTCGCGGTCGCGGGCCAGCGGCATCCGGGGGCGCCGGGAGGGGGCGACCTGGGTCCTGGAGGGGACGCTCCGGTTCGCGTCGGGCGCGGGTGTGCTCGACCGCGCCCTGGTGCCGGTGTGGCTGAGCGACCGCGACCACGTGCTGCTGGACCTGGACGTCAGCGCCTGGCTCGCCGACGACTCGACGTGGCGGACCCGCGCGATGGAGCTGAGTCGCTCGCACCAGTACGACCTGGCCGGGCTCCGCACCGACGCCCTCGAGGTGGGCGGCACCGGCTTCTACCTCGACCGCCCCGGGTTCTTCCCCGGAGGCGTCGGCGTCGCCGCGGTCTGGGTCGGCTCGGCTGCCCGCCTCGTCGACCTGCTGGAGGCGGCCGTCCCGGCGCACCACCGCTCGCCGGGGCACCTGATCCGGCTCGGCAGGGCTCGCAGCGACCTCGCGACGTCCGCCGCCGTCTGCCGGGACGCCGCGGCCCGGCTCCCCCAGCTCGCTCCCGAGACGACCCGGGCCGCGGTGACCCTGGCCCGCACCGGGGCGGCCGGCTGCGTGCGCCGGATCCTCGAGGAGGTGCGGGCCGTCGCGGGCGCGGGTGCCCTGGCGTTCGACGAGGACCTGACCCGGGCGGTCGACGACCTCACCCTCTACGTGGCCCAGCTCAACGCCGACGGCGACGCGCAGTGGCTCGGCGGTCTCGCGTGAGCGATGTGCTGGTCGCGATCCCGGCGCACGACGAGGCGGACGAGATCACCGGGTGCCTCCGGCACCTCTCCGACGCCGTCCGGTGGGCACAGTCCTCCCCGTCGTACGGCCGGATCCATGTCGCCGTCGCCGGTCATCGCTGCCGGGACGACACGGTGGCCCACGCCCGCGCGGAGCTCTCGGCGCTGCCCGGGCGACATCTCGTCGAGGTGGACGAGGACTCCGGCACGGTGGGCGAGGCACGCGCGCGGCTGGTGCAGGCGGCGGTGGCCGAGCTGCGGCTGGAGCCCTCCCGGACCTGGGTGTTGAGCACCGACGCGGACTCACACGTGCCGCCCGACTGGATCACCGGAACGGTGGACGCGGCCCGCCGAGCGCACGCCGTCGCGGTGGCCGGGATGGTCGAGCTGCGCGACTGGGAGGCACCTGACGCGGTGCGTGCGCGGTACCGGGCCCTGGTCGAGGCCGGGATCGGACCCGACGGCCACACCCACGTGTACGGCGCCAACCTGGCGGTGCGGCTCGACGCCTACGACCGGGCCGGTGGATTCCGGTCCGGACACGGCGAGGACCAGGACCTGATCGACCGGCTGCGTGCGCTCGGCGAACCGGTGCTGAGCCGGTTCGCGCCTCTGGTCCGCACGTCTGCGCGGCAGCCCGGCCGGGCGGGGCACGGGCTCGGTGCGCTGCTGCAGCGGATGCAGGACGAGGCAGCGCGCGGCGCGGCGCCGGCCGAGGCGTCGCCGTCGGCCGCGCCCGGCGCGCGGCCGCTCAGCGAGATCCTTCAGAGCCCCGGCGCAGCCGGCGGTTCTCGGCCTCCAGCCGCTGGACCCGGGCCTCGAGCGGCAGCACCCTCGCCACTCCTGCCAGGTTGAGACCACCCTCCAGGAGCTCCCGGATCCGGTGCAGGCGCACCAGGTCGTCGCGGCTGTAGCGACGCGTGCCACCGGGCGTGCGCGAGGGATCCACCAGACCGCGGCTCTCGTAGACGCGCAGGTTCTGGATCGGCATCGCCACCATGGAGGCAGCCACCGAGATCGCGTAGACACCTTCGGATCCCGCGTCGGTCATCGAAAAATCTCCTCCCGGGGCCTTGCATCGATCTCACACGCAAGGTATATGAAACCTATAACCGAAGCAAGAGGTCTTGGAGCCGGTTACGCATCGGGTCCGGGCCGACCCGTCAACCTGAGGAGGACAGTGATGCTGATTCGCACCGCGGACCCCTTCCGCGACCTGGACCGACTCGCCCAGCACGTGCTGGGCACGACGAACCGTCCGGCCGCCATGGCGATGGACGCGTGGCGCGAGGGTGACCAGTTCGTCATCGAGTTCGACCTTCCGGGCGTCGCCGCCGAGACCATCGACCTGGATGTCGAGCGCAACGTCCTGACCGTCCACGCCGAACGACTGCCGCGCAACGGCGACTGGGAGATGCTCGCCTCCGAGCGCCCCCGTGGTCTCTTCCGCCGGCAGCTCGTCCTGGGCGACAACCTCGACCTGGAACAGATCTCGGCGACCTACACGGACGGGATCCTGCGGCTCGTCGTGCCCGTGGCGGAGCGGGCGAAGCCGCGCAAGATCGAGGTCAGCGCCCGCCAGCAGACGCCGGCAGCGATCGAGTCGTAGCCGGCCCGCGGGCCGTTGACGCGGCTCTGGCGGTCGCTCCCGTCGGGTCCGGGAGTCCCGGCGGGAGCGACCGTGCCCCGCGCGTGCTCCGCCGTCCGAGGGTGCCGCCTGCCCCTTGGCGGGGCGGCCCTGTCCAGTCCCCCGGTCCGGCGTGGGCGCGGTACAGGCAGGCGTGCACCACCTGGTGAGGGTGCCCACGGGTCGGGGCAGGTCGGACGGTGCGCCTCGCCGGTCTGCTGTCAGAACGGAACCCGCTCGGCCAGGAGGCCGTCCCCGGAGGATCGGCCGGACAGCATCCGACAGAACTCGAACGCGTCCAGCTCCACGGGTTCGGCGTCGCCGCGGCTCCACCGTCCGCCTGCCGGGCCGGTGAGCACCAGGTGGTACGGCGCGCCGTGTCGGCCAGCCCACTCCCGGACGACGTCGTCGACGATGGCGCCCTCGTGCGCGGGGTCGGCGTGCATCGGCGTACCTGTGGCGCGCGCGATGTCGACGCGGTGCAGGAACGGGTCGCGGGTGAGGATCACGTCGAGGAGATAGCCGAACGTCCACGCTTCCTGGTGGTCGCCCACGTCCTGGAGGCCGGGCACGGTTCGAGCGCGGACGAACGCTGGGGAGCGCCTGCGTGCTTCGGCGGCCTTGGGGCCGACGCGACGCATCTCGTCGACGACCTCGCGGGGCGTCAGTCCGGCGTTCCTCTCCACCTGGAGCGCGGTGAGCGCGTCGAGCAACGGGACGCCGTCCTTCCTGGCTCGTCGCTGCGACCCGAGCTGCTGGCGCAGCATCTGCCGGATCGTGGCCGCCATCTGCGCCATGCCGAGCATGTGGCCGGCCATGGCGCGAACGTCCCAGCCTGGGCAGTCCGTCGGCGCCGACCACTGCTCCGGCGTCAGCGTCGCGAGAAGCGCAGCGACGCGGTCGTACTCCGTGGCGGCGAGGCGCATCGCCACGCCGCGATCAAGGTCACTGGTGCGAGGAGCGGTGCCGGTGTGCTGCGACGTTTCCACGATCGATCCTTCCACTGGGTCAGAGGCCCAGGTTGTCGGCGTACATGTCGATGGCTCGGTCGAGGAGCTTTGCGTAGCGTTCCCCGCCGGGGTCGTTGGCCAGCTGCCCGTCGACGAGACCGCCGACGATCGCGGTGAAGAGGTCGACGTCCTGGTCTCGGCGGATGCCGAGAACCGCAACCCGCTCGCGCAGCAGACGGATCACAGCGACGGCGGGGGCGTAGGACTCTTCCGAGGGGACGAACCCGGGGATGGTTCGCTGGTTCATGAGCTGGTGGCGGGCGAGGTCGGCCACGGCGAAGTCGAAGAACACCCGAGCGTAGCGGCGCAGGGCCGACCGAGCCGTCCGCGGGGGCGGGGTGTCCGCGGCCAAGGCCAGGGCGAGGAACTCACTCCACGCCTCGCCGAACATGGCGTCATAGATCGCGTTCTTGGAGTCGAAGTGGGAGTACAGCGACGGCGCCCGCATGCCGACCCGGTCCGCGACCTCACGCAGGGTGACCTGGGCCAGACCACGCTCGCGCGCAATGGCCCACGCCGCCGCGAGGATCTCCTGCCGCGTCGCCTCACGACGTTCCGCTTGCCTATCGCGCTTCGGGGTGCCTAACACGATTAGGCAATCTACCGAACCGTTCCCACCCGGTCCAGACCCCGCTAGCGTCGATGGGTGGCGAGGGTCGCATCGGCGGAGTCGGTGGTGACCGCGGTGAGGTAGTAGCAACCGAGTCCGGCCATGTCGCCGCTGGCCTGTGGGAGGTACGACGCCGGGCCACTGATCTCGACCGGCGTCCACACGCCGTCCGCCGTCAGCCGTTCGACGATGTCCTGGCAGCTGCGTGGCTCCCACAGGTCCTCGCGCTGGGTCGCGACGACGAGTCCTCCAGGGCGGACCACCCGGGCGAACTCCCGCCAGACAGCCTCGACGTCGGGCAGGTAGGTCATCACGCCGGCGCACACGAGTGCGTCCACGTCGTTCTCCGCCACCTCGAGTGGCTCCTGCAGGTCGGCAGCCTCGAGCGCGTCGTACGCACCAGTCCGACGAGCAACGCGCAGGGACGTCCGCGAGATGTCGAGCCCGACGATCCGGCCCGCGTAGCCGCGCGCACGGAACGCCTTGGCGACGAGTCCGGTGCCGCATCCCACGTCGAGCACCGAGCGCACGTCCGGGAGGCGACTCAGGACGGTCTCGGCCACGACCTCGGGGGCCTGGTAGCACCACGAGGCCAGGTCGTCGTCGTACCTCTCGGCCCACTCGTCGTAGCGGTCGGCGACCTCGCGGGGATCCGTCGTGCCCTCGAGCAACCAGTCGTCGAGCGGAGCCTCGTCTGCAGCCACCGGCCCAGCGTCTCACGAGCGCGACGGACCCCACGGCGCGGAACCTGACGAACCACGGCACCGCGAACGCGGCACCTCCCGGTGTCGGCTGCTCAGACCTTGCCGCGCAGGATGCGCCGGAAGTAGGTCACCGGCAGGGCGTAGCGATCCACCCACCAGGTGGCACGTCTGGGACGGACCAGGTCGGGGAACGGCACCGAGGGAGACGGGCTGCCGTCGCGGTCGACCTCGACGAGCATCAGCCGGTGCCGCTCGACCGTGATCGGCATGACGGTGTAACCGTCGTAGTCCCGCAGCGCCCCGTCGTCGCCGGCGGCGATGTTGTGGGCGAGGACGTCGACCTGCTTGCGCAGCGCCCCGCCGGAGGGCCGCGTTGCCAGGTCGGCGACGTCCCCCAGCGACCACACCGCAGGGTGCCGACGGTGCCGGAGCGTCAGTGGGTCGACGTCCACCAGCCCGGCCCCGGTCTCGCCGGCGAGGTCGCTCTCCGCGATCCAGCGGGGTGCCCTGTAGTGCGGGACGACGTGGGCGTACGCGAGGTCGTCCAGCTGCCGGGCTCCCTCGGGCGTGGCAACGGTGACCCGGTGGTCCTCGAGACCCACGACCCGGGCCTCGCGCAGGACCTGCACGCCGTACGACTCCAACGTCTGCTCCAGCACCCTGTCGGCAGCAGGGACGCCGAGCGGCGAGGGGCCGGGCAGGACCAGCCGGACGTCCAGGTCCCCGAGCACGCCCGCGCGCCGCCAGTGGTCGCACGCCATGAACAGCGGCTTCAGGGCGGTCGCAGCGCAGGGAGCGGGCTCGGGCGGCATCGTGAAGAGCACGCGGCCCCGGACCAGATCCCGTAGCGCCGGCCACACCCGCGGCGCGGTGTCGACGACGAACGTCGACCCGGCCCAGCCGGCTTCCATCGCCTCCAGCAGCCCGGGGGTGGCGTCCCAGTCCTCCTCCAGTCCCGGGCAGAGCACCAGTGTGGAACACCCGATCTGGCGGCCGTCCCGGGTCAGCACGCTCGGGCCGCCGGCATCGACCGCCACCACCCGGTCCCTGATCCACGTGCACCCGTCGGGGACCACCTCGGCCACCGGCTTCTCCAGCGACGCCATGCTCGCCTCCCCGCTACCGACGTAGTTGAGCAGCGGTCGGTAGCGGTGGACGGTCTGCGACTCCACGAGAGCCACATCGGACGCGCCGTCGCGAAGCAGCCGGGCGGCCAGCGAGATCCCGGCGTTGCCACCGCCCACGACCAGCACCTCGTGGTGCTCCATGTGGCTCCTCCGTCTCGTCGCCGGCCCTGAGCGCCGACGGTAGCCTCCCCTTCCACGGCCGGTCGCTGCTGGTGCGTCGGCGCACAGGAGGGGACAATCACGGCTGTGGCCGGGATGCCGTCAGGGACGGTGACGATGCTGTTCTCCGACATGGAGGCATCGACACTCCTGCTGTCACGTCTGGGTGACCGGTACGTCGAGGCGCTGGACGTCCATCGACGACTGCTGCGGGCCGCCTGGCGCCGATGGCACGGCCGGGAGATGGGCACCGAGGGTGACAGCTTCTTCGTGGTGTTCGAGACTGCGGCGGATGCCGTGCAGGCCGCCGTGCAGGCGCAACGCAGCCTCGCCGTCCAATCGTGGCCCGACGGTGTGCCCATGCGCGTCAGGATGGGTGTGCACACGGGCTCTCCGGCGACCCACGACGACGGTTACGTGGGCATGGACGTCCACCGCGCGGCTCGGATCGCCGCGTCCGCCCACGGTGGACAGGTGGTGGTGTCCGAGGCGACCGCGGCACTCGTGCACCCGGGCGTCGTCGACGGAGTGACCCTGGTCGACCTCGGGTCGCACAAGCTCAAGGACCTGCCGGCGCCCGAGCGCCTGTTCCAGGTCGCAGGGGAAGGTCTCCGCCGGGACTTCCCGTCGTTGCGGAGCCTCGGCGCCGCGTCGGGGTTGCCGGTGCCACCGACCCCGCTGGTGGGCCGCGACGGGGAGCTGGCGGAGCTCGAGGCGCTCGTGCGGTCACCGGGAGTGCGGCTCGTGACGTTGACCGGCACGGGTGGGTCGGGCAAGACCAGGCTGGCGATCGAGCTGGCACAGCGGTTGACCGCCGCCTACCCGGACGGGGTCTACTTCGTGCCGCTGGCGGCTGCCACGACGGCCGAGGTGATGTGGACCTCCCTCGCAGCGGCCCTCGACGTACCGGCCTCCGACCGGATGCCGCCCCGGCTGTTCGACCACCTCGTCCACCGCAGCGCGGTGTTCGTGCTCGACAACCTCGAGCAGGTCCCCGGCGCGGACGCCGTGGTCTCGGAGCTGCTGGCCCGCTGCCCCCGGCTGGCCGCGGTGGCGACGTCGCGGAGGCCGCTCCACGTCGCGGCCGAGCACGAGCACGCCGTACCGCCGCTGGAGCTGCCGCTCACTCCCGACGTGGCGGGCGCGGAGCGGTCCGCCGCGGTGCAGCTGTTCGTCCAGCATGCGCGCAAGGTGAGCTCGAGGTTCAGGCTCACCGCCGACAACGCGGCGGACGTGTCGGCCGTGTGCCGGCGGGTCGACGGGTTGCCGCTGGCGCTCGAGCTCGCGGCCGCCCGGACCAGGCTGCTCACTCCCCGGGCCCTGCTGACGCGGCTCGACGACCTGTTGGAGCTGAGCGACACCGGGGTTGACCGTCCCGCCCGCCAGCAGACGCTGCGCAACACGATCGCCTGGTCCCACGGCCTGTTGACGCCTGACCTGCAGGTGTCGTTCCGCCGGCTGGGGGTGTTCTCCGGGGGCGCCGACCTGGAGGCCGTCGCGATGCTCGTGGTCACGGACCGCGGCTCCGCGCCGGACCCACTGCAGGTGGTGTCGGACCTGGTGGAGGCCAGCCTGGTCACGGTCTCCGAGTCCTTCGACGACGAGCCCCGCATCGGCATGCTCGAGACCGTTCGCGCGTACGCCGTCGAGCAGCTGCGGGTCCACGGTGAGCTCGACCGGGCACGCGAGAGCCATGCCCTGCACTACCTGCGTCTCGCCGAGCACCTGGACCCACTGGTGGGCGGCAACCAGCAGGTGCAGGCCCGAGCCCGGTTCGAGTCCGAGCACGACAACATGCGGGAGGCGCTGGCGTGGGCGTTCCAGCCTTCCGAGGGCGGCACCGACCCGGACCGACGGGTCGTCGTGGGTCTGCGACTGTGCATGGCACTCGCGCTGCTGTGGCACGTCGGCGGTTACTTCTCCGAACGACGTCGCTGGCTCGAGCTCGCGGTGGAGCGGGCCGGCGACCGGGACCGGCCCGAGCTGGCGCGATGCCTGTCCCTGCTGGCAGCGACCCTGCGGGTGGCAGGTGACCTGGACCGGGCTCGCGAGCGCGCCCGCGCCAGCGTCGACATGTGGCGACGGATGGGAGGCAGCGGCACCCTGGCGATGGCGCTCACCGAGCTCGCCGATGTGGAGGCCGAGCGCGGGGAGCTCGCAGCCGCCCGGACCTTGTACGACGAAGCGGTGGGCGTGGCCCGGGGGTCCGGCGAGCGGGGGCAGCTGCGCGTCGTACTCGGTGAGCTCGCCATCCTCGAGGCGTCGGAGGGCCACCACGAGCGGTCGTTGGAGCTGGACTCGGAGGCGCTCGCCATCGCCCGCGAGCTCGAGGACCCGATCGGGGCGTTGACGGCGGAGCACAACATGGCCTGCACGCTGCGCGAGATGGGCCGGGTCGACGATGCCCGCCAGCAGATGCGCGGCCTCGTCCCACGAGGTCTGGAGGTCGCCGGCCCCGGGGCGTTGACCGCCCTGGCCGAGGACTACGCCGCGATCCTGGCCGAGGTGGGTGAGCACCGGTCCGCCGTCCGGCTGCTCGGCGCGGCCGACACCATGCGCGAGCGCCTGGGCTCACCGCGGCACCAGGTGCAGGCCACCGAGATCGCCGGCCCGGTGTCCAAGACCCGCGCCGGGTTGCCGGAGCAGGAGTGGAGCGCGGCGTACCGGGCCGGACGCGCATCCACGGTCGAGGCCGCGCTCCGCGAGGCCGACGCGGTCGAAGCGTCGCAGGGTCCGGTACGTCAGGGAACCGTCGAAGGGAGTCAGTGATGCAGTACGCCGATCAGCAGGTGATCAGCTTCACCCTCGATCCGACCGAGCGGGTCGTCGAGTTCACCGCAGGCGGTGACCGGTCGGACGACACCTGGAGCGTGCCGCTGATCGGCTGGGCGGTCGTCAGCCAGCCCTTCGACCCGCAGGGTGGCGCGCACACGAGTCTCGAGCCCGTCGTGCTCCAGGAGGACCAGTACGCCATGACCGTGAGCCAGGTGCTGTCGGTACAGGAGGCGCTGATCACCTACCGGATCCGGCACCGGACCTAGCCGGCCCCCCGCGGCCGCGGGCTAGGTTCGGGTCATGGTGGATCGACCGGAGCGGGTGTGCGTGCCGCTGGAGACCGAGATGCTGCCGCTCCATCGCGAGCCGCCCGGGTCCGCGCGGCTGCGCCGCGACCTGTTGCGTGCCCAGCGGCGCGGGGCACCGACGCGCGCGAAGCGGCTGCTCAGGGGTCTGGTCACCGCAGCCCACTCGCTCACCCGACGTGGCGCGGGTGAGCGGCGGCGGCTTCGGGGATGACCGTCAGCCCTCGGGGTCCTGCTCGAGGGTCACCGCGAGGCTCGGGTAGTTCTGGATCGTCGGGTCGGCGTAGCCCTGGTGGATGTCCGAGCCACGGGCGATCACCCGGCCGGCGGCGTCGTACAAGGTGATGTCCCTGACGAAGCCGTACGGTCCGCTGCTGCGGAACTCGGTCTCCGCGACCTGGCGGCGCAGCGCCGGTGTCATCTCGGCGGAGTAGCCGTAGGACAGGTAGCCGTCCTCGACGTCGGCCCAGCCGACGGTTCCGTCCGGGTTCACGATCTTCGCGGCGGCGACCTCCGGGGGGCGGCGGTCGTTCCAGGCGACGTGGAAGGTCGGGCACTTCGAGCTGGCCACGAAGAACTCGTGGGTGTCCTCGGGGATGCCGCGGGGATAGCAGTCCACGTCCCAGCCCGGGCCGGTGCCGCCGACGGACACGACGCGGGAGTCGCCCTCGTCGCGCGGCCGGTAGACCCTGGTGCCGTCGACGGTGCGGCTCGGGAACGTGACGTCGGTGCGGTACAGCCCGATCAACCGGCTCTCGCGGGACGCCTTGTCGGTCGGGAGCGTGCAGGTGCCCCAGCTGCGCCCGTCCTCGGAGCGGACCGTCGCATAGATCTCGTGCGTCGTCCGGGCGCGGGTGACGACGCGGGCCTCGCCCATCGCGTCGGCGACCTGAGCGGGCGGGATCTCGCTGCCCTGCCACGAGTCGGAGACCCTGGCCCCGAGGCAGCGGGCCACGACCTGGCCGTCGGTGAGCTCGTCGGCCACCTGTGCCGGCTGCGACCGCGGCATCAGCAGGTAGCTGCCCGCCAGCACCGTCGCGACCGACAGCGTGCCGGCGACGACGGCGGCGCGGCGGCGGCGGAGCCGACGACGTCCGGCCTTCAGGTCCGCGTCGTACGACGCGTGGGGTGGCTCGTCGACGAAGGAGCGCTCCAGCCGCTCGGCGAAGTCCTGCGGATCCAGCATCGTGTTCATCGGGTGCTCCTCACTCGCATCTGGTCGGGTGCTGACTCGTCGGTCACGAGGAGCTCGTGCAACCGCGCGAGTCCCCGTGAGGTGTGGCTCTTGACCGTTCCCGGCGAGATGCCGAGCTCGCGGGCGGTCTCCTCGACGGACAGGTCGAGCCAGTGCCGCAGCACCACGACCTTCCGCTGCATCGGCGGCAGCTTCTGCAGCGCGGCCACCAGCTCGGACCTGTCGTCGAGGGAGGTGTCGGGGGCGACGGGCGTGTCCAGGCGAAGGTCGCTCGAGTGCTCACGACGCCACGGCCGGCGGGCCTCGTCGATGTTGGCGCGGACGATCACCTGCCGCGTGTACGCCTCCGGTGACGTGTGCACGCGTGGCCACGCGACGTACAGCCGGGCGAGCGCTGTCTGCACCAGGTCGTCCGCGCGGTGCCAGTCACCGCACAGCGCATACGCGATCCGGCGCAGGTGCGTGCGCCTGCCCGCCACGAACGCCGCGAAGTCCGCCTCACTGCGGCCTGCCCCCATGCGCTGATCCTCTCCCAGACGACGTCCCTCACCGCACCAGACGGGACCGCGGGGTGATCTGGTTGTCCGGGCGGACGGGCGGCAGGGCGGCCGGGCGCGATAGTCCCGGCCGATCGGCACCCGACACGCCGCCCCCGAGGTGCCGTTCGGTCGGGACTACCGCTCAGTCGCGCTCGCGCCGGTTGAGCAGCCGCACCGGGATCGCCACCCACACCAGCAGGAAGAACATCGCCATCAGCGCTCCGGCCACGAGCCCGGTGAGGGTGCCGAGCACGAAGCCGAAGATCAGCACCACCACCGAGACCAGGGTCAGTCCGAGCGACACCAGGCCGGCCTTCGCGACCTGGTCGCCGACGACCACCAGCGCGTGCTTCTCGTGCTTGCCGAACAGGAACCGGTGGAAGCTCACCGGCGCGATCAGCAGGCCGGTGCTGACCGCGGCGAGGCCGAACGCGACCAGGTACAGGGCGCGGTAGCCGTCGTGCAGGCTGTCGAACCTCGTGCTGAACGGGATCGTCAGCAGGAACCCGGCCAGGATCTGCACCCCGGTCTGCGCGACCCGCAGCTCCTGGAGCAGGTCGACCCAGTTGCGGTCGGCCTTCTCCGCCGGGGTCTCGTCGCGCTCCGTGTTCACGGGCTCAGGGTAGGGCGTCCCCGATGAGTCCGGAGCCTCATCCGGGTCAGACCTCGCAACACCAGGAGGCCAACATGGGCAAGGTCATCGCAGGCATCACCACATCGGTGGACGGCTACGTCACCGGGCCGGACGACGGACCCGGCGCCGGGCTCGGCGTCGGCGGCGAACGGCTTCACAACTGGGTCTTCGGAGGTCCGTGGTCCTACGACGACACGGAGTTCGGCGAGCCCACCGGTGAGGACAAGAAGTGGCTCGACCAGGCGGTCGCCGAGCTCGGCGCGGTCGTCGCGGGGCGCTGGACCTACGAGGCGGCCGGCCACTGGGGTGGCACCAACCCGTGGGGCAGGCCCTTCTTCATCGTCACGCACCGCCCCGAGGAGCAGCCCGACGGAGACGCCTTCGTCTTCGTCGACGGCGTGGCCGAAGCGATCGAACGCGCCCGTGACGCGGCGGGTGACCGGCCGGTGCACCTGATGGGAGGCGCCGACGTGATCCGGCAGGCCCTCGCCGCGGGTCTCGTCGACGAGCTCTCGATCATCGTGGCTCCGGTGGTGCTGGGTGGTGGCAAGCACCTGTTCGAGGGCTTCGACGAGTCCCTGGAACTCGAGCACCTCGGGGTGCGGCAGTCGCCGTACGCGACCTTCATCGACTACCGCGTGCGGCGACCCTAGGGTGAGGCGAAACCCACTCCGAGAGGCCACCATGAGCGAGCTCCACGTCGTCGCCACCATCCCCGCCAAGTCCGGGTCGGAGGGCACGGTCCGCGACGCCCTGCAGACGCTCGTCGACGCGACCCGCGGGGAGGACGGCTGCCTGGCCTACGACCTGTACGAGTCGGCCAGCGCGCCCGGCACGTTCGTCACGGTCGAGCGGTGGCGCGGGCAGGAGGACCTCGACGCGCACATGACGACCCCGCACATCGCGACCGCCTTCGCGGCCGCGGACGGCCACCTCGCCGGCGACGTCGCGATCCACCCGCTGGCGCCAGTGGGCTGAGCATGGCGCACCCGATCCGGATCATCACCCCCGCGGAGCTGGTCGAGGCCGACCCGACCTCCGGCATGTTCCGGCAGCGCGCGTTCGAGGCGCCCGGGCTGTGGGCCGGCCAGGTCACCACGGCCGCCGGCGCCGTCTCCGGGTGGCACCACCACGACCGCAACGAGTCCGGGCTGTACGTCGTGCGCGGGGTGCTGCGGTTCGAGTGCGAGGGGATGGAGGGGTACCTCGACGCACACGCCGGCGACTACATCCGGGTCCCGGCGTTCACCGTGCACCGCGAGAGCAACCCGACCGACGAGCCGTCGGTGTGCGTGATCGCGCGCGCCGGCACCGGCGTACCGACCGTCAACGTGGAGCAACCGCCCCCGCCCCATCGCTGACCCGGCGCAGATGGCGGTCCCGGAGTCGCCGAGCCGACACAGATGGCGGTCCCGGACTCGCCGAGCCGTCGCATATGGCTGAGGTCAGCGCGCCATCTGCGTCGGGTCACCGGGTCAAACATCGCCATCTGCGTCGGGTCGCCGGGTCAAACGTCGCCATCTGCGTCGGGTCGGCGGTCAACCGGCGACGGCGAGGTTCGTGGGGGCAGCCGTGGTGGGTCCGGGTCCGGGTCCGGCGTGCCGGCCGCGGGGGCCGCCGCCGGTGTCCAGCAGGGCCTGCGCCTGGTCCAGCGGCACCGGCCGCGACCAGAGGTAGCCCTGGCCGAGCGTGCAGTTCGCGGCGCGCAGCCAGTCGGACTGCGCCGCGTGCTCGACGCCCTCGGCGACGGTGGTCAGCCGGAGCTTCTCGGCCATCGCCAGGATCGCCGGCACCAGCGAGTCGCCGCCGGTCACCTGGTCGACGAACGCCTTGTCGATCTTGAGCACGTCGACCGGCAGGTCGGCGAGGTAGGCCAGCGAGCTGTAGCCGGTGCCGAAGTCGTCGATCGCGACCCGGATCCCGCGCTCGCGCAGCAGTGCCAGGGCGTCCACGATCGTCGGCTTGTCCTCCAGCAGCGTGCCCTCGGTGATCTCCAGCACCAGTCGGGCCGCCGGGAGCTGCGTCTCCTCGAGCACCTGGAGCACCTCGTCGACGAAGCCCGGCTTCATCAGCTGCGCGCCGGCCACGTTCACGGCGATCGAGGGCGCGTGCGTCCCGTGCTGCAGCGCGAGCCCGGCCAGGCACGCCTCGCGCAGCACCCACGAGCCCAGGGGTACGACGAGCCCACTCTGCTCGGCCGCCGGGATGAAGTCACCCGGAGGGACCAGCCCGCGCGTCGGGTGCTGCCAGCGCACCAGGGCCTCGAAGCCGGCGATCTCCCCGGACCGCAGGTCCACGGTCGGCTGGAAGTGCAACCGGAGCTGGTCGGTGCGGATCGCGATCTGGAGCTCGCTGCGCAGTGCCAGCTCGTCCAGCGCCAGCGCGTGCAGGTCGGACTCGTAGACGGCGACGGTGCCCTTGCCGCGGTCCTTGGCCCAGTACATGGCGACGTCGGCGTTGCGGAGCGCGTCCTCACCGCTGGTCTCGCCCGGGATCGCCTCGGCGATCCCGATGCTGGCGCGCACCGAGTGCCGACCGCCGCCCACCTCGACCGGGGCGTGCAGGGCCTCCTGCAGCCTCGCGGCGACCTCCAGCGCGGTGGCGAGGTCGGCGTCCTCCATCAGGATCGCGAACTCGTCGCCACCCAACCGAGCCGCGGTGTCGCCCTGCCGGATGCAGGAGGAGATCCGCTCGGCGACGGTGACGAGCAGCTCGTCGCCGGTGCCGTGACCGACGCTGTCGTTGACGTTCTTGAAGTCGTCGAGGTCCAGGAACAGCACCGCGAGCGGCTCCCCGTCGCGCCCGCGGGGTCGCAGCGCGTGGGCCAGCCGGTCGCCGAACAGCCGCCGGTTCGCCAACCCGGTGAGCGCGTCGTGGAACGCCTGGTGGCTCAGCTCCTCCTGGAGCGCGAGTCGGTCGGTGACGTCGCGGAGGGTGAGCACCCAGCCGTTGACCGCAGGCTCGGACATCAGGTTGGTCAGGGTGCCCTCGAGGACCAGCTCGCGGCCGTCCGCGTGTGCCACCCGCAGCATCACCCGCTGGTCGCCCTCGCGGGACGCCGCGAGCTGCCCGATGAACACGGGCATGTCGGCCAGGTTCAGCTGGTGGGCGAGCTTGTGGCCGGTGAGGTCCTCCGGGGTCCGACCGAGCACCTCGACCGAGGCCGGGCTGACGAAGGTCATCGTGGAGTCGGGCTCGAGCACCGCGACCATGTCGGCGCTGTTCTGCACCAGGGCCATCAACCGGCGCTCCCCGGCCACCACCACCTGGGCCTCGGTGACCGTGCGCTCGAGCTCGCGGTGGCGACGTACCAACCGCCGGAACCAGAAGAACCAGCCCACGGACACCAGCAGCAGCAGGGCCGCGTGCACGAGGCCGGCGCGGATGTCGGCCCAGCGCTGGGCGGAGTCGAGCCGGTCGCCGAGCGCGTCGGAGGCGTCCCGGGCCGCGGCCAGCGCGGACGGGGAGGGATCGGCGATCCAGACCCGGACCCGGCCGACCAGCCGATCGGCGCCGTCCGGTCGGGTCCGGCTCAGCTGCCGGGTGGCGCGACGGAGCTCGGCGACGTCGGGGCGGTCGGCCCCGAGGATCGCGGCGACCCGCACCTGGGCCTCGTGCTGCCGGTCCACGCCGTCGTCGGAGTGGTAGACGCTCGTGAGCAGCACGAACTCCAGACCCACCACGAGCAGCGTGACCAGCACCGTGGCCACTGCTCGAGCGCGCTCGAGCGCGGTCGCCTTCGTCATCGTCGATCCCCCGTCGCCCGGTCGTCTCCAGGCGTAGGAGGAGCGTACGACGCGCCCTCCGGGCGACGGGTCGAAAGCCAGGAAAATGACCCGGTCGGACACCCGCCACGACCCCTGCGGAGACCGCCACCGGCTCTTGCCGAGTCCGCCGCGGCACGACAGGGTGTCGGGATGCGCGTTCTTCTCGGAACCCTGACCCTGTCCACGGCTCTCTCCGCCGTCCTCCTGCTCGGCAGCGCCGCGCCCGGCAGCGCCAAGCCGGTGCACGACCCGACCTGGAGGTCGGTCGACGTCGGGACCACCCAGCAGCTCCGCGGGCTCGACGCGGTCGACCGGGACGTGGCCTGGGTGGGTGGCAGCGCCGGCGGGGTCTGGCGCACCACCGACGGCGGTGCCCGCTGGCAGGACGTGAGCCCGGCCGGAGCGACGGGCCTGCTCTTCCGCGACGTCGAGGCGACCGACGCCACGCACGCCCAGGTGCTGGCGATCGGCGAGGGTGACCAGAGCCGCATCTACCGCACCACCGACGGCGGAGCGAGCTGGCGGCAGACGTTCACCAACCACGACCCGGCCGCGTTCTACGACTGCATGGCGTTCTGGCCGGGCGGGAAGCACGGCGTCGCGATGAGCGACCCGGTCGGCGGGAGGTTCCGGATCATCGAGACCCGCGACTCCGGTGCCTCCTGGCAGCTGGTCGACCCGGCCGGGATGCCGCGGGCGGCCGAGGACGAGTTCGGCTTCGCCGCCAGCGGCACCTGCCTGGTCACCGCCGGTGGGCGCGACGTGTGGCTCGCCTCCGGTGGCGGTGCCTCCCGGATCTTCCACTCCCGCGACCGCGGTCACACCTGGACCGTCGCCGACTCGACGATCCCTGCGGCCCCCGCCGGAGGCGTGTTCTCGATGGACTTCCGCAACCCGCGCCAGGGGATCGCGGTCGGGGGCGACTTCACCGCACCGGACGACGGCGCGGACGCCTCGGCGTACTCCGGCACCGGCGGACGCTCCTGGACCAACGGCGGCGACCTGACCGGCTACCGCTCCGGTGTCTCCTGGCTCTCCGGAGCACCGCGGACCGCGGTCGCGGTCGGCCCCAGCGGGAGCGACCTGACCCGCGACGGTGGCCGCACCTGGACCCGGTTCAGCGACAGCGGGTACGACGCCGTGCAGTGCACCCACGACGGCAGCTGCTGGGCCTCGGGCACGGCCGGCCGGGTGGCGCTGCTCCAGCGGTAATCGGACGCGGACCCCTTGCCGCGCGGCCCGGACGTCCCTAGGGTTTCCGTTAGGCAGACGAAAAGTTCCACGGTGCGGAAGTTTCGCTACCGCTCTCGGGAAGGTGGACGGATGGACCTGCGCGCTCCGGACGGGGTCGAGGTGACCGGACCGCTCCGGGACCGGTACGACGAGGTGCTGAGCCCGCGCTCCCTCGAGCTGGTCGCCCTGCTGCACCGCGAGCTCGGGCAACGGCGCGAGGAGCTGCTCGCCCGCCGGGGCGAACGGCTCCAGCAGCTCGTCGACGGCGGCACCCTGGACTTCCTCGACGAGACGCGTGCGGTGCGCGAGGACGACTCCTGGCGGGTGGCCGAGCCCGCACCCGGCCTGGTCGACCGGCGGGTCGAGATCACCGGTCCGACCGAGCGGAAGATGACCGTCAACGCGCTGAACTCGGGCGCCAAGGTCTGGCTCGCCGACCACGAGGACGCGAACACCCCGCTGTGGGAGAACGTCGTCGAGGGACAGCTGAACCTGCTGGACGCGGTCACCGGCCAGCTCCGCTTCACCACGCCCGAGGGCAAGGACTACGCGCTCCGGCCGGCCGAGGAGCTGGCCACGATCGTGGTCCGGCCACGCGGCTGGCACCTGCCCGAGAAGCACATCACCGTCGACGGCCGGCCGGCCTCCGGCGGACTCGTCGACTTCGCGCTCTACCTCGCCACCAGCGGTCAGCGCCAGGTCGACCGCGGTCAGGGGCCGTACTTCTACCTCCCCAAGATGGAGTCGCACCTCGAGGCCCGGCTCTGGAACGACGCCTTCCTGCTGGGCCAGGACTTCCTCGGCATCCCGCGCGGCACGGTCCGGGCGACGGTGCTGATCGAGACCCTTCCCGCGGCGTTCGAGATGGAGGAGATCCTCCACGAGCTGCGTGAGCACTCGGCCGGCCTGAACGCCGGCCGCTGGGACTACATGTTCAGCGTGATCAAGTGCTTCCGCACCCGCGGCCGCGACTTCCAGCTGCCCGACCGCAACGCGGTGACGATGACGGTGCCGTTCATGCGCGCCTACACCGAGCTGCTGGTGCGCACCTGCCACAAGCGGGGCGCGCACGCGATCGGGGGGATGGCGGCGTTCATCCCCAGCAAGGACGAGGAGCAGAACGCCTTCGCGTTCCGCAAGCTCACCGAGGACAAGACCCGCGAGGCAGGTGACGGCTTCGACGGCTCCTGGGTCGCGCACCCCGGCATGGTCGAGGCCTGCCGCGACGCCTTCGACCGGGTGCTCGGCGACCGCCCCGACCAGCGCGACCGGCTGCGCGAGGACGTGCACGTCACCGCCGCGGACCTGCTCGACGTGAAGTCGACGCCGGGCGAGATCACCGAGGACGGCCTGCGCAACAACATCGCGGTCGGGATCCGCTACCTCGAGTCCTGGCTGCGCGGCTCGGGCGCGGTCGGGATCTTCGGCCTGATGGAGGACGCCGCCACCGCGGAGATCTCGCGGAGCCAGGTGTGGCAGTGGCGGCACAACGACGTCGTGCTCGCCGACGGCACGCAGGTCACCAGCGAGCTGGTCGAGTCGATGATCGAGGACGAGATGGCGCGGATCCGCGAGGAGGTCGGCGCCGAGGCGTTCGGCGCCGGACGCTGGGACGACGCCCGCTCGACGTACACGGAGATGGCGCTCTCCGAGGACTACCCCGCCTTCCTCACCCTGCCGGCGTACGAACGCATGCCCTGACCGTGACCTGACCCATGACCTGACCCATGACCTGACCGACGACCTGACCCACCCAACCCATCTCGGGAGTTGATCGCGATGTTCCAGCAAGACCTCGATCCGGTCGGAGGCTCGCTGACGCTCAGTGCGCTGTGCGCCGCGTTGCCGATCCTGGCGCTGTTCGTGCTGCTGGGAGGGCTGCGGCTCAAGGCGTGGGTGGCCGGCGTGATCTCGCTCGGTGTCGCCCTCGTGGTCGCGGTGCTGCTCTTCGAGATGCCGGTGGGCCAGGCGCTGCTGTCCGGAACCGAGGGCGCGGCGTTCGGGTTCTTCCCGATCCTGTGGATCGTGATCAACGCGATCTGGGTCTACAACCTGACCGTGGTCAGCGGCCACTTCGACGTGCTGCGGCGCTCCTTCGAGAAGATCAGCGCCGACCAGCGGATCCAGGCGATCATGATCGCCTTCTGCTTCGGCGCTCTGCTCGAGGCGCTGGCCGGCTTCGGGACGCCGGTCGCGATCACGGTGGTGATGCTGATGGCGCTGGGGTTCCGGCCGCTCAAGGCGGCGGCGGTGGCGCTGATCGCGAACACCGCCCCGGTCGCGTTCGGTGCCCTGGCCACGCCGATCGTCACCCTCGGCACGATCACCTCCGGTGCCAGCGACGACCCCCGTCTCAACGTGGACACGCTCGGTGCGATGGTCGGCCGGCAGACCCCGATCCTGGCCGTGATCGTCCCGCTGGTGCTGGTGATGGTGGTCGACGGCAAGCGCGGCGTCCGTCAGACCTGGCTGCCGGCGCTGCTCGCCGGCCTGAGCTTCGGGGTCGCCCAGTTCGCGGCGGCCAACTACATCTCCGTGCCCCTCGCCGACATCATCGCCGCGCTCGTGTCCGCCGCGGTGGTGGTCGCGCTGCTGAGGGTCTGGCAGCCGGCCGAGCCGCTGACCGCCGAGGTCGCGGCACGGGAGGAGACCGACGCCGACCGGGAGGCCGCGTCGGTGGGCAGCGCGTCCGGTCGCTCGGGTGGTACGACGACCGCCACGGGTGGAGCCGCCGACGGGCCCGACGACTCCGGCACCCCGCACCTCCCGGACACCCGGGGCGAGGTGCTCAAGGCCTACGCGCCGTACCTGGTGATCGTGGTGATCTTCTCGATCATCAACATCACCGCGGTCAAGGAACGGCTGGCGGAGAAGCCGTTCACGCTGACGTTCGCGTGGCCCGGGCTCGACGTGCTCAACGCCGCCGGCGACCCGGTGAGCACGACCACGTTCGCGTTCAACTGGTTCCCGGCCGCGGGCACGATGCTGATCGTGGCCGGCCTGATCACCGCGATGATCCTGAAGGTGGGGCCGGCGCAGATGCTCTCGTCGTACCTGCGCACCTGGGTCGAGCTCCGCTCGGCGATCATCACGGTGATGGCGGTCCTGGCGCTGGCCTACGTGATGAACCTGTCCGGTCAGACGGTCTCGCTGGCGGCCTGGCTGGCCGGGGCGGGTGGCGCGTTCGCGCTGCTGTCGCCGATCCTGGGCTGGATCGGGGTCGCGGTCACCGGCTCCGACACCTCGTCCAACGCCCTGTTCGGCGCGCTGCAGGTGACCACCGCGCAGAAGGCCGGGCTCGACCCGGTGCTGATGGCGGCCGCGAACTCCTCCGGCGGCGTGCTCGGCAAGATGATCAGCCCGCAGAACCTGGCGATCGCCGCCGCGGCCGTGGGGCTGGCGGGCCGGGAGGGCGACATCTTCCGCAAGGTGATCGGATGGAGCCTGCTGCTGCTGGCGTTCATGTGCGTGATCGTGGTGCTGCAGGCCACGCCGGTGCTGGGCTGGATGGTGCCCTGAGCGCGGTCCTGACGGAGGGGGTGCTCGGTGTCGGAGTCGGTGAAGTCGGTCGACCGGGCGCTGGCGCTGCTCGAGGCACTGGCGCGAGCCGATGGTCCGGTCGGGCTGGCCGACCTGGCCCAGGGCACGGGTCTCCCGCCGGGCACGGCACACCGGCTGCTGGCCGGGTTGCTGACCCGCGGCTACGTGCGCCGGGCCGGGACCCGCAAGTACGCGATCGGCAGCACGGCGCTCCGTCTCGGTGAGGCCGCGCAGCGGTCACTGGCGCGCAGCGCCCGGCCCTACCTCGCCGAGCTGGTCGAGATCTCGGGCGAGACCGCCAACCTGGCGGTGCTCGAGGCCGACGACGTGGTCTACGTCGCGCAGGTGTCCTCGCCGCACACGCTGCGGATGTTCGCCGAGATCGGTCGGCACGTGCCGCCGCACTCCACGGCCGTCGGCAAGGTGCTGCTGGCCGACCTGCCGCGCGAACGCGCGGAGGCGGTGCTCGCCCGCACCGGCCTGGCCCGTCGTACGCCCTCGACGATCACGGACCCGGCCGCCTTCCTGGCCGAGCTCGACGCGGTGCAGCAGCGCGGCTGGGCCGCCGACCAGGAGGAGCAGGAGACCGGGGTGCGCTGCGTCGCCGTGCCCGTCGGCGGACCCGGCCAGGTGGTGGCCGCGATGTCGGTCTCCGGGCCGGCGGACCGCTTCGCCGGGGCCGACGACCATCCGCTGGTCGAGGCGATGCTGCGGGTGAGCGCCGCCTTCACCGCCGGGTGACGTCCTCCGCCACGGCACGACGCTCCCGGTGGTGGACCTCGGACCGGTCAGTGGGTCATGTCGACGAAGCGGCTGTAGTGGCCCTGGAAGGCGACGGTCACGTCGCGGGTCGGACCGTTGCGGTGCTTGGCGACGATGATGTCGGCCTCGCCGGGTCGGGTCGACTCCTTCTCGTAGACGTCCTCGCGGTGCAGCAGGATCACGATGTCGGCGTCCTGCTCGATCGAGCCGGACTCCCGGAGGTCGGACATCATCGGGCGCTTGTCGGAGCGCTGCTCGGGGCCACGGTTGAGCTGGGAGAGCGCCACGATGGGCACGTGCAGCTCCTTGGCCAGCAGCTTGATCTGCCGGGAGAACTCCGAGACCTCGACCTGGCGGGACTCGACCTTCTTGCCCGACGTCATCAGCTGCAGGTAGTCGATCACGATCAGCCGGAGGTCGTGGCGCTCCTTGAGCCGGCGGGCCTTGGCCCGGATCTCCATCATCGTCATGTTGGGGCTGTCGTCGATGAACATCGGCGCCCCGGACACCTGCCCCATCTTGGGGACCAGCTTGTTCCAGTCGTCCTCGCCCATGCCGCCGTTGCGGATGTGGTTGAGCGGCACCTTGGCCTCGGCCGACAGCAGCCGCATGGTGATCTCCGAGCGCGACATCTCCAGGCTGAAGATGACGGAGGTCTGGTTGTTGGCGATCGACGCCGAGCGGCAGAAGTCCAGCGCGAGCGTCGACTTGCCCACCGCGGGGCGGGCCGCGACGATGATCATCTGCCCGCCCTGGAAGCCGTTGACCAGCTCGTCGAGGTCGGCGAACCCGGTCGGCACACCCCGCATGCTGCCGTCGTGGTTGGAGATCGCCTCGATCTCGTCGAGGGTCGCCTCCATGATCGCGCTCAACGGGGCGTAGTCCTCCGCGGTGCGCTTCTCGGTGACCGCGTAGACCTCCTGCTGGGCCCGGTCGACGGTGTCGTCGACGCTGCCCTCGCCGGCGTAGCCCATCTGGGCGATCCGGGTGCCGGCGTCGACCAGTCGGCGCAGGATCGCCTTCTCGCGGACGATGTCGGCGTAGAACGAGGCGTTGGTCGCGATCGGGACGTTGGCCGTCAGGGTGTGGAGGTACGGCGCGCCGCCCACCCGGGACAGGTCACCGCGCCGGTTGAGCTCGGCCACCACCGTCACCGGGTCGGCCGGCTCACCCTTGGAGTACAGCTCGACGATCGCGTCGTAGATCGACTCGTGCGCCGGCCGGTAGAAGTCGCCGCCCTTGATCCGCTCGTTGACGTCGGCGATCGCGTCCTTCGAGAGCATCATCGCGCCCAGCACGCTCTGCTCGGCGTCGGCGTCCTGCGGAGGCATCCGGCCGCCGTAGGTCTCCTGGCTCTCGCCGTAGGACGAGAAGCCGTCAGTGGGTCATGTCGACGAAGCGGCGAGTAGTGGCCCTGGAAGGCACGGTGACGTCGCGGGTCGGGCCGTTGCGGTGCTTGGCGACGATGATGTCGGCCTCGCCGGGGCGGGCCGACTCCTTCTCGTACACGTCCTCGCGGTGCAGCAGCATCACGATGTCGGCGTCCTGCTCGAGCGAGCCGGACTCACGCAGGTCGGACATCATCGGCTTCTTGTCGGCGCGCTGCTCGGGACCACGGTTGAGCTGGGAGAGCGCGACGATCGGGACCTCGAGCTCCTTGGCGAGCAGCTTGATCTGCCGGGAGAACTCCGAGACCTCGACCTGCCGGGACTCGACCTTCTTGCCCGAGCTCATCAGCTGGAGGTAGTCGATCACGATCAGCTTGAGGTCGTGGCGCTGCTTGAGCCGGCGGGCCTTGGCCCGGATCTCCATCATCGTCATGTTCGGGGCTGTCGTCGATGAACATCGGCGCGCCGGAGACCTCGCCCATCTTGCGGGCGAGCTTGGCCCAGTCGTCGTCGCTCATGCCGCCGTTGCGGATGTGGTTCAGCGGGATCTTGGCCTCGGCGGAGAGCAGCCGCATGGTGATCTCGGTGCGCGACATCTCGAGGCTGAAGATGACGCTGGTCATGTTGTTGTGGATCGACGCGGCCCGGCAGAAGTCCAGGCCGAGCGTCGACTTGCCCATCCCGGGCGGGCCGCGACGATCACCATCTGGCCGGCCTGGAGGCCGTTGGTCAGCTCGTCGAGGTCGGCGAACCCGGTCGGGACGCCGCGCAAGCAGCCGTCGTGGTTGGAGATCGCCTCGATCTCGTCGAGGGTCGCCTCCATGATCGCGCTCAGCGGCGCGTAGTCCTCCGCGGCGCGCTTCTCGGTGATCGCGTAGATCTCTGCCTGCGCCCGGTCGACGGTGTCGTCGACCTCGCCCTCGCCGGCGTAGCCCATCTGCGCGATCCGGGTGCCGGCGTCGACCAGCCGGCGCAGGATCGACTTCTCGCGCACGATGTCGGCGTAGAAGCCGGCGTTGGCGGCGATCGGCACGCTGGCGGTCAGCGTGTGGAGGTACGGCGCGCCGCCGACCTTGGCCAGCTCGCCGCGCCGGCTGCAGCTCGGCGGCCACGGTGACCGGGTCGGCCGGCTCGCCCCTGGGCGTAGAGGTCGATGATCGCGTCGAAGATCGTCTCGTGCGCCGGGCGGTAGAAGTCGGCGCCCTTGATCCGCTCGTTGACGTCGGCGATCGCGTCCTTGGAGATCAGCATCGAGCCGAGCACGCTCTGCTCGGCGTCGACGTCCTGCGGGGGCATCCGGCCGCCGTAGCTCTCCTGGCTCTCCCCGTAGGACG